>CBDBMS010000003.1:0-1583133 GCA_965207545.1 Gammaproteobacteria bacterium | reverse complement strand
TGCGCCGGATCAAGGCCGTGGCTATGGGCCGTCTCGACATAGCGCTCGGTTAGCGACACCTTGTGTTCCTCAAGATAGCGCTTGTAGTAGTTGCCCCAGCGGGTGAGTCTCGCCCCTTCCGGCCTCATCCCGTTCAGGTACTTGCCACTAAGGACGCCAAAGCCCAGAGGCGAATATGCCAGCAGGCCGCAATTCTCGCGGTGCGAGATCTCCGCCATGCCGACCTCATAGTTCCGGTTCAGCAGGTTGTAGGGGTTCTGGACCGAAGCGACGCGGGGCCAGCCATGCTCTTGGGCAAGCCGCAGGTACTCCATCATGCCCCACGGCGTCTCGTTGCTCACTCCGATAGCGCGCACCTTCCATCCTTGACCAGATCGGCCAGGGCTCCCAGCGTCTCCTCAATCAGGATTGGCGATTCCTCCTCGGCAACCGAGTACCTGACGTTGCCGAAGTAGTTCGTCTTGCGCATGGGCCAGTGCACCTGGTACAGGTCTATGTAGTCTGTCTGCAGCCGCCGGAGCGATCCTTCAACCGCATGCATCACCTGCTCCCGGCTGAGATCCGTGTTCCGGTTCCGCCGCGGAGCCACTTCATGTTGCTGGGGCCGGAAACCTTGGTCGCCAGAACCACACGGTCGCGGCACTTCCTGGCCGCCAGCCAGGCGCCGATGATCTCCTCGGTTTTTCCGCAGGTTTCCTCCATGACTGGGCTCGGATAGATCTCCGCGACGTCAATGAAGTTCACGTCCTGCTCAAGCGCATAGTCCATTTGCTCGAACGCCTCCTGCGAAGTGTTCTGCTCGCCCCATGTCATTGTGCCCAGGCATATCACGCTCACTGACATGCCCGTATCCCCTAGCGGCCGACGCTCCATGCCAGTGCCTCCTGTTTGCCTTTCATTATAACTGCCGGAGCGGATCGGACGTCTGTGCTGCGCCTGCACTTGAAAATGCAGGGAAGCGATCCCACATCTGTAACTGCAGACATATCACATTCAAGGAGAAACAGAAATGAATATGGATAGCTTTTCAGTTCCGGCCACGCTACACGATCCGGTTTCGCGCATCCTTGCCGAATCAGGATTCCTGTCGCCGCTCATGGACTTTCCGGACAGGAAACTCAGAAAGAGTGCGGATTTTCCGGTTGACATCAAGGAACATGGCGACAGCTACCGAATCCTGGCGGATCTGCCCGGATTCAGCAAGGACGAAATCGAAGCCGATCTTGAGGACAGTGTGCTCACGATCACGGCCCGCCGCCAATCCGACGGCAGGAGCGGCGGTGAAGAGAAACATGTCCGCCGCGAGCGCACCGCTCAAAGCCTGGCCAGAAGTTTCCGCCTTCCCAAGAACATCGACGGCGCCGGCATCAGCGCAAAGCTCGTGAACGGAGTGCTTGTGCTCACGTTGCCGAAGTCGTCGGAATCGGCGAAAAGGGAAATCGAGATCGAGGTTCAGTAGGCGCCGGGACCGGCTGGTCTTTGGCCGCCGGTCTAGCCGCGGCCGCGCACTCTCATCCCTGCCGAGCGGGCATGGGCAGGCAGCCCCTCCTCCAAGGCAAGCCGCCGTGCCGGTACAGCAAGCTTGGCTGCGCCGCCCGCCGAAGCCTTGAGGAAACCGGTCCGCTTCATGAAGGTGTGTACTCCCAGCGGGGATGCGAACCGCGCACTTCCTGAAGTCGGCAGCACGTGATTGGTGCCCGCGCAGTAGTCACCAAACACCGTTGGCGAGTTGACGCCAATGAAGACGGCTCCGGCATTGCGAACCCGCCTGGCCAGTGCGGCCGCATTGCGCGTCATGACCTGAAGGTGTTCCGGGGCGATCCGGTCGGCAAGTTCGCAGCATTCGGCCATGCTGTGAGCCAGCAGGGCGCAGCCCCGGCTCGCAAGCGCCTTTCTGATGGTCGCCCTGCGCGGCTCCCGGCGGATGCGTGCGGCGAGGCGGCTCTGGACCTGTTTGAGAAGACCGCTGCTTGACGTTGCAAGAAAAACCCGCGCCTGCGCATCATGTTCCGCCTGGGCCAGCAGGTCGGCGGCAATCCAGTCGGGCGACGCTTCGTCGTCGGCAATGATCATGACTTCGGAAGGTCCCGCCAGCGAATCGATCCCAACCCGTCCAAACACCTGCCGCTTCGCCTCCGCAACATAGGCGTTACCTGGACCTGCCACCACGTCGACTCTCGGAATCAGGCTGTTTCCAAACGCCGCCGACGCAATCGCCTGTGCTCCGCCGATCCGGAAGATCCTGTCAACACCGGCCAGTGCGGCCGCATGCAGGAGAACAGGAGCAACCCTGCCGCCCTTTCCGGGTGGCGTCAGCAGGACGATCTCGCCGACGCCGGCCACGCGGGCCGGAACGGCGTTCATCAGAACGGATGACGGGTAGAGGGCGGTGCCCCCCGGAGCATAGACCGCAGCACGGTCAACGGGCCGAAGCCACATGCCCATCTCGTTGGCTTGACGATCCCGGAAGCGCCAGCTTCCCAGACCCGCCGCCTCACGCTCGTGGTACGTGCGGATACGGTCTGCCGCCTCACGCAGCGAGTTTCGCACGGGCTTCGGAACGAGAGCTTCCGCATCGTTCGTATCCTGAGGTGGAACCTCGAGATCCGCAAGCGATCCGCAGTCGAAGCCGTCGTGGCGGCGCACCAGCCGAAGCAGTGCGGCCTCCCTGCCTTTCCCGGACGACAGTGCGCGTATGATGGATGCGACCGTGCCCGACACTTCGGCGGAACAGCCCGCTGCGCCCTGTTCCAGAATCTTGCCGAACCCTGTCTCGAACGATGGCATGCCGCACGTAAGCGTACGCAGCAGGTTAGGCACCGGCCGCCTCCATCAGCCTCTCTCTCAGCCGCAGAATCTCCGTACGGTGCTTCTTAAGCGATCCGGTGTTGCACACCAGCCTGGAGGAAACGTCCATAACCGTCTCCTGTTCGACAAGACCGTTCTCGCGTAGGGTTCTGCCGGTGTCGGTTAGGTCGACTATGACGTCGGCCAGGCCGGTTGCCGGTGCGATCTCCATTGAGCCGTACAACTTGACGATCCCCACCTGAACGTCTTTTCCGGCAAAGTGACGGCGCGCTAGGCGGGGATATTTCGTCGCCACGCCGAGACGCATGTTGGACCGGAGCGCTTCGGCGTAGTCCATGTCGCCGGGCGCAGCCACGATCAGGCGACATCGGGATATCCCAAGATCGGCAAGAACCGAGATGTCATCGGGATCCAGCTCCTCGATCAGGTCGTTGCCGACGATTCCGGCATCAATGGCGCCGTAGCCGACATAGGTCACCACGTCCGGACCGCGGACCGACACGATGCGCAGGCCTCCCGACTCCATGATCAGCCGGCGCGAATCCAGATCCTCGCGCGAAATGTCGATCCCAATCCTCTGCAGAACCGGAAGCGCCGCATCGAAGATCTTGCCCTTGGATACCGCCAGTGTCAACATAGTCCGGCGATTATAACTTTGAAGCCTTGCGGCCGGCGGCAATGTCATGAGCAAGCGCAGCCGCCTGGATGCCGTAGCCGCCGCCAAACAGGTTGTGGTGGTTCAGCACATGATAGAGATCATAGGCCTGGCTGCGCAGCTCCCAGCCCTCGCATGGAGGCAGTGTCCGGCCGTAGGCCTCGTAAAACTCCGGAGGAAAGCCGCCGAAGAGCCTTGTCATTGCGAGATCGGTCTCCGCATCAGCCAGGTAGGGGGCCGGATCGAAAACGACCGCCTCTCCTTTGGAGGAGAATCCGACGTTGCCGCGCCACAGATCCCCGTGTACCAGCGACGGCTTCGGTGTGTGCGACAGCAGCGCAAGGCATCTCTCCAGCAGAGGCCCTCGGCGGGGGAGCGTAAGACCTGTACGCTCTGCGCGCTCCAACTGGGGAACCAGCCGTCCGACGACGAAAGCCTCGCCCCAGGATGATTCCGTGCCAAACCAGCCAGGCTGACAGGATAGGACGGAACCTGACAGGTCCGCTCCGAAACTGTCTTCCGGCATCCGCAGCGTCTCGGGCAGACGCCGGTTGATCACGGACACCGGACAGGCATGGAGTGCGGCCAGGCTGAAGCCGAGACGACTCCAGGCATCGGTGTCGGCAGGCTCCTCCAGGCGGATCCCTTCAATGACAAGACAGGCCGTGTCCGCGCACCGAACCAGGGCCACCGGCCTTGGCATGCGCACTGCATGCGCCGCAGCAAGCCTTGCCAGGCCGGCATGCTCGGCCTCCAGGTCGGCGACAACGGAAAGCGGACCCTTCTTGACGAAGAGGAACCCGTCGCGGCCACGCAGTTCCCACGTTTCGCCGGCATGGGAGCTTCCCACCCTTGCTGCAGACTGCGGAATGAACGGCTCACCGACGTCCGCCACCGCCGCCAGAACAGCCTCCTGCCAGTTTCGGCTCACCGGCGCGTGATCAGTGCGGACATGCCGGAGATCTCAGCGCAACGGCACAGGTCAGCTTTCGCTGAATCCCTTGAGGAAGTCCTCGACCTTGCCGGCGGTGACCTTGCAATGCATGCGCTCGTTGTCCACAATTACCACCGGTGCATCACCGCATGCGCCGAAGCACTCGCCCTCCTTGAGCGTGAACTGGCCGTCCGGCGTCGTCTCGCCAAACCCTATGCCGAGCGCCTCCTTGAGCCGATCCGCTGTCTTTACCGAACCCATAAGCGCACAAGGCAGGTTGGTGCAGATGCACACCTTGTGTCGGCCAACCGGCTTCAGGTCGTACATGTTGTAGAAGGTCGCAACCTCGTACGCACGAATCGCCGGGATGCCCAGGTGGTCGGCAACCTTCTCGATGGTCGCCGACGACAGCCATCCTTTCTCCTTCTGCGCGATGCGCAGTGCGGACATCACGGCAGACTGCCTATGTCCTTCAGGATACTTGCGGACCTCGCTCTCGATCGCTTCGCGGGCAGTCTTCGAAAGCGGAGCCTCACATCCGGAATCGGAACCGGGATTCATCGGTCGATTTCCCCAAAGACGATGTCCATGCTGCCTATGATGGCCACTGCGTCCGACAGCATGTGCCCGCGCGCCATCTCGTCCATTGCCGCCAAATGCGGAAACCCGGGTGCGCGGATCTTAAGCCGGTACGGCTTGTTGGCACCGTCAGAGACCAGGTAGACGCCAAACTCGCCCTTCGGGTGCTCAACGGCCCGGTAGACCTCGCCTTTCGGCACATGCACGCCCTCGGTGAACAGCTTGAAGTGGTGGATCAGTTCCTCCATGCTCCCCTTCATCTCAACCCGGCGCGGAGGCGCGATCTTGTGGTTGTCAATGATGACAGGTCCGGGATGTTCGCGAAGCCAGCCGATGCACTGCCGGACGATCCTGTTTGACTGCCGCATTTCCTCCATGCGCACCAGATAGCGGTCATAGCAGTCGCCCTGCCGGCCCACTGGGACGTCGAAGTCCATCTGTTCGTACACCTCGTACGGCTGCATCTTCCTGAGATCCCATGCAACACCGGACCCGCGCAACATCGGTCCGGTGAAGCCGAGCGCCTTGGCACGCTCGGGACTGACGACGCCGATGCCGACCGTCCGTTGCTTCCATATCCTGTTGTCGGTGAGCAGGGTCTCGTACTCGTCAACCCGTTCGGGAAAGCGGTCGGTGAAGTCCTCGATGAAGTCGAGCAGCGAGCCCTGACGGTTGCGGTTGATCTCCTCGAGCTCCTTTGCGCTTTTGCCTTTGTCAGCCCTGTACTGAGGCATCGATTCCGGAAGATCGCGGTAGACGCCGCCGGGACGGTAGTAGGCCGCATGCATGCGTGCGCCGGAAACCGCTTCGTAGCAGTCGAACAGGTCTTCCCGTTCCCTGAACGCATAGAGGAACATGGACATCGCGCCGACGTCGAGGGCGTGCGAGCCGATCCAGAGCAGGTGGTTGAGTATGCGCGTGATTTCATCGAACATGACCCGGATGTAGCGGGCGCGGATCGGCGGACTGATCCCCAGGAGATTTTCGATTGCCATCACGTAGGCATGTTCGTTGCACATCATCGAAACGTAGTCGAGCCGGTCCATGTACGGCACCGACTGGATGTAGGTCTTCTGCTCCGCCAGCTTCTCGGTGGCCCGGTGCAACAGGCCGATATGCGGATCGGCACGCTGTATGACCTCGCCGTCGAGCTCAAGCACCAAACGCAACACCCCGTGCGCCGCCGGATGCTGCGGACCGAAATTCATCGTGTAGTTGCGGATCTCGGCCACTTCAGTCCCCGCCGCCATCCGGTTCAAGGCCATAGCCGTCGTCACGAACTATGCGCGGTGTCACCTCGCGCGGTTCTATGGAGACCGGCTGGTAGACCACGCGCTGGCGGGCTGGATCGTAGCGCATTTCGACATGCCCGGAGATCGGAAAGTCCTTGCGGAACGGATGACCGATGAAACCGTAGTCGGTGAGTATGCGGCGCAGGTCCGCATGTCCGGGAAACACAATCCCAAACAGGTCGAACGCCTCGCGTTCGTACCAGTCCGCACATGCCCAGACGCCGGTCACCGAGGGGATCTGCGGCAACTCATCGTCGGAGGCGAAGACACGCACGCGCATCCGGTGGTTCCTTGCAACACTCAGAAGATGGTAGACAACCGCGTAGCGCCGGCCTTTCCACACTCCATCGCCAAACGTCGAATAGTCGACGCCGCACAGGTCCATCATCTGGTCGAAACGCAAAC
Source organism: Gammaproteobacteria bacterium (assembly GCA_965207545.1). Classification (GTDB taxonomy): domain Bacteria; phylum Pseudomonadota; class Gammaproteobacteria; order Tethybacterales; family CBDBMS01; genus CBDBMS01. The sequence goes on along the minus strand of CBDBMS010000003.1, from coordinate 1,576,460 downwards.
CGGGATCGTCGCGCAGCAGAGTCATATGGCGAACCAGCTCCTGCGCTTCAAGATCAACCGTTGCGCATCCGAAACGGTCCGTGGAGACACTGGATACCGCCTTTCCCAGCAGCCTTTCGGCAACTGCTCCCATGTCAAGCCCAGGTGTGTCCATCGTGCGAAAATTCTATCATGCACCTGTAGGCCGGACCGGCGCTAGTGAGTCGGTGCCGCAATGTCCTTGCGGTACTGCTCCGTGGACCGCTTGATCTTGGCAGGTAACAGGCCCCAGTCCTTGACGTGCCTGTCAACCAGTGTGACGTACTCGGCCTTGCGGTTGTTGGCGGCATAGTAGTCGAGGAGGAATGAAAACGCGGGGTTGTTCTGTTCCGGATTCTCCTCCAGAGCGACCAGCATCTGGACCTCGAAATCCTCCGTGTTCTTCAGGAACGAGGCGAGAATCCCCCGGTAGATGTGGAAATGCGCCCGGCCTTTGCCGTCCAGGTGAGGATCAGCGTAGATCATATCCTTGGAGGTGCGGGTCCATTTGTACTCGCTTTCCACCGTCTCAATGGACATCTGGTTGTGTTGCAGCTTGGTCATGCCCGACGACACCCTGGCAAGCAGGTTCCTGTTGATGGCGGTGTTGATCGATTCCTGCCACAACTCGTCGTACTGGTAGCCTGCAGCCCCGGCCAGAAGAAGCGTATGCGCCAAGGTCGCCGTAATAGTATAGCGCTGGTGCCTAGTCCAAAGATCGGTGATCGAATCGTCGGGCTCCGAGGCGTTGAGCAGCCACAGCCTGAGATCCTCGTCCAGCACTATTCTGTCCTCGGCACCGTCGACATTGACCCTCCTGAAGAAGCCAAGCAGGTCCGAGCCATGCTCCGGACTCTTGAACAATTGGGTACGCAGGGGATGGTAGTAGATGGGTTTTTCGCCGTTAATGTACCTGATGTAATGCATAATCGCCTTCTTCTTCTCGGAATCGGGCATGAGCGGCGAATAAAGACGGTTGCCGAACACCAGTCCCTGGTCATTGTAGATGTTGACGTCGGGACGCACATTCTCGACGTAGTGGAGATAGCCAACCGGGACATCCAGGTCGTCAAATGTGAAATACTCGGTGTTCGGCTCCAGGCTTTTCAGCTTGAACATGGAAAAGTCGTGCGCCCAGCGGTATTCGCCGCGGTGGTTGAAGTCCCAGTGGGCGTAGACGGACGCGCCAACTGTCGATGCCGCCGCGACCATGGCCAGAAAAGCCCGGTGCAGATGGGTGCGCAACAACGGCAGCTTGCTGGACAGCCAGGCAATGCCGTAGCCTAGCCAGATCGCCATGATGCCGTAGGCAACCAGCGGATAGACGCGAAACGCAGCCAACCAGATGTACTCCGCCTGGAAATTGACCACCATGACCAGGAAAAAGCTGCTCATGAACCAGGAGATGAATAGGCTGACGAACACCCACAGGTGACATGAGCGGAACATGGCGTACATGCCGATCAGCACCAGCGCCGCGCCAATCGGCGTGAACTGCCACAGCATCTGGTCGCCCAGAAACTCTGCGAACTTGAACTTCTCCTCGATGCCAACCCCATGCTGGTTGTCAACACCCGAATAGCCGGAGCGCCGGACATAGAAGAAAAAGTCCTGGAGCGAGCCGATCGCGCCATAGAAGCTGACGGGGACGTCCGCCCTGGAACGAAGCACCATCCACAGGTATGGCAGCAGGCCAATTCCAAGAAACACGCTCGCCAAAGGCAGACCGAACAGGATGTGGCGCAGCTGACTCAAAACCAGAAGGCCGAAGCCGACCGAGCCGAGGCCGAGAAGTGGCCAATGGTTCGTAAGGCCCAGGCCGAACGAAAACGCCACGGTCCACATCAACGCCCTGTGCCTGTTGCTGTCCAAACGCCCACTGTAGGACGAGTACGCAATAACCAGCGCAAGCACAAGGAAGAACATCATTGTGTTCAAGGTGTACACCTCCGCGATGATCGCCTGCGACCAGAAGGTCAGCGAGGATCCATAGGCCAGTCCTGCACCGTACGCCGGCAGCCGCCCGCGCGTCAGCAGCGCCGTCGCCGCATAAACTCCGCAGCAGGACAACGCGCCCGCAACGCCACTGAAGAAGTGTCCCTTGAACGCAGGGGAGCCGAACGGAAACACATGGTAGAACAGTCCGCCCAGAATGGTGTGAAGCGGATATCCCGGCGGATGCGCCACGCCGAAGTAGTGCATGTTCATTAGGAACAGTCCGTCGTCCTCGAACGTCACGAAACGCGGGGTGGTGTAGGCGTACAGACCCGCCACCAGCAGGAACACCACGGCTATGTGCGGAATCTCGGAGATCCATCTGCGCCGACAGATGACAAGAGGCGCCGACACCTTCTGCAGGTCCTTGTGCGTCAGGCGATAGCACGGAGCATCCAGCAGATAGCCGGCGGCCGACGCGTCGGAAGGTTTCTCTTCCGACGGAACGGCATGTTCGGACGGCGGACGTTTGTTTCCGGAGCCGTCTTTTCCGTTCCTGCCGCGCTTGTCTGCCGGAACGCTCCGTTTGCGCTTGCGGGCCATCAGCGTTTCCGCCGCAATGGAAACGGACTTCGCACTGGAATCCTAGGTGCGGACAATTGTCTGCGTACGCTTGATCTTTCGCTGCAGCTGGATAATCCCGTAAAGAAGCGCCTCGGCCGTGGGTGGACAACCAGGCACATAGATGTCGACCGGAACGATCCGGTCACACCCCCTGACCACAGAATAGGAATAGTGGTAGTACCCGCCGCCGTTGGCACACGATCCCATGGAGATAACCCATCTCGGCTCGCTCATCTGGTCGTAGACCTTCCTGAGCGCAGGAGCCATCTTGTTGCAGAGCGTACCGGCGATAATCATCACGTCCGACTGCCGCGGGCTCGGACGGAACACCACGCCGAAACGGTCCAGGTCGTAGCGCGCCGCACCTGCATGCATCATCTCGACCGCACAGCAGGCAAGACCGAACGTCATCGGCCATAGCGAGCCGGTCCGGACATAGTTGACCAGGTCGTCCATCTTGGCCGTCACGAAGCCGCGGTCCATCGAGGAGAACAGCGGATCGTCCGGCTTAACCTGTGACAGGCGGCCGGTCGTTGAAAGCTCGTCGCCGTTCATTCCCAGTCCATGCCTCCCTTCATCCACTCGTAGGCGAAGCCGACCACGAGCACGCCAAGGAACAACATCATTGACATCAGGCCGAACATGCCGATCTCGTCGAGAACGACGGCCCATGGGAACAGGAACGCGATCTCCAGATCGAACAGGATGAACAGGATCGCAACCAGATAGTAGCGGACATCGAACTTCATCCGCGCATCCTCGAACGCCTCGAACCCGCACTCGTAGGGCGCGTTCTTCTGGGCATCCGGCTTCCGGCGCGCCAGAATCCAGCCTGCAGCCATCATGACCGTGCCAAGACCGATGGCAATCACCAGAAAAACCAGTATGGGAAGATAGTTGTCAAGCACAACAGACTCCTGCTTGCACCGATTATATCCCCTTGTCAGGGTGCCGATGGTCAGACTCGAACTGACACGGCTTTCGCCACCGCCCCCTCAAGACGGCGTGTCTACCTGTTCCACCACATCGGCACTTGGGAGCAGTCAAGACCTACTCCGGTATCCTTTCGCTGTTTGTGCTCCCGGGAACCTGCTCCCCGCTGATCACTGCGGGCCGCGAACCTTGTTCAATCTCGTCGATTATCTCACTGTCGGAACGCTTGTTGGCGATGAACGTCAACATGAACGCGCTCAGAAAGAAAACGGTGGCCAGAACCGAGGTCATCCGGGTCAGAAAGTTCGCCGAACCGCGGGCGCCGAACAGGCTCCCGGAAGATCCGCGGCCGAACCCGGAGCCCAATTCGGCTCCCTTGCCCTGCTGCAGGAGTATCACTCCCACCATCAGCAGAGCCGAAACGATGTTGATCGAATAAAGGACAATTTTCATGGTCTGGCTTCAGCGGCCTGCGCACATATCTCCCTGAACCGGTCCGGAAAAAGCGATTCGCCGCCAACCAGAACGCCGTCAACGCCTGACAGCGACATGACCGCCCGGGCATTGGAGACTTTTACGCTTCCGCCGTAAAGAACCGGGATTTTAACCCGATCGCCCAGAATATCAGCAACGCACGAGGCCACATGCCGGTGAATCGCCGATATTTCGTCTTCAGATGGTGTCCGCCCCGAGCCAATGGCCCACACAGGCTCATAGCCCACCATGAGCGGAGTTCCGCCGTGCGGCATCCTCTCACGGACAGGACCAAGCGCCTGCCGCAGCTGCTTTTCGACGGTTGCCTCGGCAAGGCCCTGTTCACGCTGCTCCAGCGTCTCGCCGACGCACATCAGCGCAGACAGTCCTGCATCCCAAGCCGCATGAAGCTTTGCGCAGACAACCGCATCCGTCTCGTCCATATGGATCCGCCGTTCGGAATGGCCGACAAGCGCAAAGGAACAGCCGCAGTCGGCAAGAGCCGCGGCAGACACTTCGCCGGTGTAGGCACCCGCTCCATGGGCTGACACATCCTGCGACCCAACCAGGATTCCATCCGGCAGCAGGCCGAGCAGCGCCATGACGAACGGATTCGGAGGACAAACCCCAACCGAGATGCCGGCAGGCCTGTCGCCAAACCCCCGGGTCCACTCGCGTGTCTCTGCCAGCGTGCCATTGGACTTCCAGTTCGCCATCACAATCGGCGGCCTCAATTCGATTCCGCTCACGGAACCGACCTCAGCATCCGCTTGGCTTCCTCAATGTCGCGGGTCAGCTTCATTGGCGGAAGCGAATTGAGTATGGCCCTGCCATAGGACTTGTTGATCAGGCGGGGATCACACACAACAAACACCCCGCGGTCGGTCGTGTCCCTGATGAGTCGGCCGGCCGCCTGCTTGAGGCACAGGGCGGCATGGGGAATCTGCAGGTTGCTGAACGAGTCCATTCCCTTGGAACGGCACAAGTCCTCGCGGGCCTTGTGGAGCGGATCGCTCGGCGGGATGAACGGCAGCTTGTCGAACACCACCAGCGACAGCGACGGGCCCTTGACATCAACGCCCGTCGCAAACGACTGGCTGCCGAGCAGAACGCTGCGGTCGTTGTCCCGGAAACGCTCAAGCAGCCTGGCATTGCTCTCTTCCTTCCCTTGCACCAGAAGGGATATGGAGTGCGGCTCCAGCAGGCTTTCGAGCTGCCGCGCCGCATCACGCATTGCGCGCAGGCTGGTGAACAGCGCAAAGGTGCGCCCCCTGTTCTCCACCGCCAGTTCGCATACGAGACTGACCACGCTTTTCGAGTGTTCGGCATCGCTGCCGCGCTGCGGCACTGGCATGTGCGGAACGAACAGGCGCGCGCAGTCGTCAAAGTTAAACGGACTGTTCCAGATTCTCGCCATCGGATCGTCAAGCCCGAGCGAGGAACTGAAGGAACCGAAGGAACCGTCCACCGACAACGTCGCCGATGTAAACACGGTGGCGCGCGCGCCGCTTCCGAGATGGGGACCCAGCAGGCCGCTGACGTCAACCGGAGCGCTCACGAACTGCATCCCGCTATCGCTCAGCGACGCCCAGCGCGCCATCGGCACGTCAGAATCGCCGTCCTCCAATCCGCCAATCCAGTTCTGCAGATGTTCCGTAGTCTCGGCAAGCCCCCGAACCATCCCCTTAATGTCGGCCGGAAGATCGCCAGCCTGCTGCAGGCGTTTTGTCACGAAGCCAACCGAACTGCAAAACTCCCCAACATCCTGCTTGACCGGATCAAGCTCCTTGATCGACAACGTCCGATCCGTCTTTGGCATAAGGCTGGAAGCCTGACTCACCATCCGGCGGTGCATCCCCTTCAGATGCTTCAGTTCGTCCTGGGAGCCTCCGCTCCCGGGAGCCACAATCCCAACCTCCTTGAGCACACCATCCAACTGGCGGACAATGGCCTGCGACGACACGGTCTGTCCGAAGCATTTCACGGCAACCTCGGGGACATGGTGTGCCTCGTCAAACACCAGCACATCCGGCTCCGGAAGTATTTCACCCCGATCACTCTCACGCAGCATGAAATCGGAGAGATAGAGGTGGTGGTTGACGATGGTGATCGTGGCGCCCCTGGCCTCCCGGCGCGCATGGTAGAAAAAGCACCGGTCATAATGTTCGCATTCCCGAACCGGACAATTCTCCCGCGTCGAGGCCAGCTGGCGAAGCAGTTCCGCCTTGTCGTCAACGGCGGGGAGATCATCAAGATTGCCATCGTGTGTTGAATCGACAAATGCCATGACCTGCTTCCACTCAACCGGAAGGGCCAGTTCGGCCTCCTGCGCCCGCTGAAGACGCAGTCGGCACAGATAGTTGGACCGTCCCTTGAGCATCTTCACATCCGGATGACAGTCAAGAGCCCTGCACAGGACAGGCAGATCGCGGACGAACAACTGATCCTGTAGATTCCTGGTTCCGGTCGAGATCACCGCTTTCGCATTGGAAAGCAGGATGGGAACCAGGTAGGCATAGGTCTTGCCAAGACCGGTTCCGCCCTCGAAAACCGCTTGGCCCCGACCCTCGATCGCCTCCAGTATGCCTCTCGCCATCAACAGCTGCCCTTCACGGCTTGTAAAGCCGGAAATTCTCTGCTCAAGCACGCCGCCGGGGCCAAGAATGCGTACGATCTCGTCGTCAGTCGCCATGAGCGGATTCTATGGGACAATGCCGCGTTTTGGCCTTGGCATGCCGTGGCGGCAGAGAATGGCAAGGGACATTGCGTGGTGCATCACGGACTTTGTTGTACAATATCGGGCTAACTCACCTGCAAAAACCCATGTCAAGAATCTGCCAGATAACCGGCAAGCGCCCGATGAGCGGACATAATGTTTCGCACTCGAACATCAAGACCAAGCGGGTGTTCCGTCCGAATCTGGCGAAGCGCCGCCTGTGGAGCGAGCAGAAGAAGCGCTGGATCAGCCTGCGCATTTCGAATGCGGCTCTCAGGGAAATCGACAAGCATGGACTGGACGCCGTTTTCGCCCGGCGTGAATCTGAAGCGAAGAAGGCCTAGGCCATGGGAACCAAGAGAAAAAGGGAGCGCATCAAGCTCGTCTCCTCGGCCGACACCGGCCATTTTTACGTGACCACCAAGAACAGGCACAAGAAGCAGGATAAGATGGAGATCATGAAGTTTGATCCCGTCGTACGCAAGCACGTCTCCTACAAGGAAACCAAGATCAAGTGATGATGTCCGGTGCGGCTGCCGGATTTGTCTCGTCACCCTTTCATGCCATGGCAGGCATCAAGCGCGCGTTGCCGGCTTTTGGCAAGTGAAGCCATAGAGACAGGCCTTTTACCATCCCTTCGGGAGCACTCCATGGCTCGCACAACGGAACTGAAGATCCGGAAATACGGCTCCGGATGTGTTGCCGGCCATCAGGCTACAGCTGCAGGGTATCGTCTATACTAGCCGTATCCGGAGACAAGTCGATGAAAGCAGGAACAAAGTTCAAAAACGCCACGGCCAAGGTTGATGAACTGGCTGTTGCGCCGCTCCCCAACTCTTCAAAGCATTACGTTCAAGGTTCACGCAACGACATTCGCGTTCCGATGCGCATGATTGCCCTGTCTCCCACCAGATCGGAGACGGGCGACAGGCTGAACCGGCCCGTTTACGTCTACGACACATCCGGTCCCTACACCGATCCCGATGCCACAATCGACATTCGAACGGGTCTGGAACCGTTGCGGCTCAAGTGGATCGAGGAGCGTGACGACACCCAGACACTTGAAGGGCTTTCCTCGAAGTACGGACGTGAACGCCTGTCCGATCCCCAAACCACCGAATTGAGGTTTGAGTCGCAGCGGCCGGCACGGAAGGCCAAGTCCGGCGCAAGAGTCACTCAAATGCACTATGCAAAGCGGGGAATCGTCACTCCCGAAATGGAGTTCATCGCACTGCGCGAGAATCTCAAGGCTGACCAGGCCGAGGAGGATGTGCGTCGACAACACTCGGGCAATTCCCTTGGCGCAAACCTGCCTAGGCAGATCACCCCTGAGTTTGTCCGGGACGAGGTGGCCAAGGGCCGGGCGATCATACCCGCGAACATCAACCATCCCGAAGCGGAACCGATGATCATTGGCCGCAATTTCCTGGTGAAGATCAATGCAAACATCGGCAACTCGCCGGTTACGTCCGGCATCGCCGAAGAGATTGAGAAGATGACCTGGGCCGTCCGCTGGGGCGGCGACACCGTGATGGACCTCTCGACCGGAAAGAACATCCACGAGACCCGCGAGTGGATTATCCGGAATTCGCCGGTGCCTATCGGCACGGTTCCGATCTACCAGGCACTGGAAAAGGTGGACGGCAAGGCCGAGGAAATGACATGGGAGATTTTCCGCGACACCCTTGTCGAACAGGCGGAACAGGGAGTCGACTATTTCACGATCCACGCAGGAGTGAGGCTGTCTTTCATCCCCCTAACTGCGAAACGTACGACAGGAATAGTTTCGCGCGGCGGATCCATAATGGCCAAGTGGTGTCTTGCACACCATAAGGAAAGCTTCCTTTACGAGCATTTTGAGGACATATGCGAGATCATGCGCTCCTATGACGTGTCGTTCTCGCTTGGCGACGGGCTGCGCCCAGGCTCGATTGACGATGCCAACGACGAAGCCCAGTTTGCCGAACTGAAGACAATCGGCGAACTGACCCGGATTGCCTGGGAACACGATGTGCAGACAATGGTCGAGGGACCGGGACATGTTCCAATGCACATGATCCGTGAGAACATGGACAAGCAGCTTGATTTGTGCAGCGAGGCGCCGTTCTACACGCTAGGCCCACTTACGACAGACATAGCGCCTGGCTACGACCACATCACATCCGCGATAGGGGCGGCAATGATCGGATGGTACGGAACCGCCATGCTATGCTACGTGACACCCAAGGAGCATCTGGGGCTGCCTAACCGGGATGATGTCAAGGAGGGGATCATCACCTACAAGATTGCGGCGCATGCAGCCGACCTTGCCAAGGGCCATCCAGGCGCCCAGATCCGGGACAATGCGATATCGAAAGCGCGTTTCGAGTTCCGCTGGGAGGACCAGTTCAATCTTGGCTTGGATCCCGACACTGCGCGCACCTACCATGATGAGACCCTGCCGCAGGATTCAGCCAAGGTGGCGCACTTCTGCTCAATGTGCGGTCCGCACTTCTGCTCAATGAAAATCACCCAGGAAGTGCGTGACTACGCACGCAAGCACGGACTCAATGAGGACGAGGCGATCGTCCAAGGCATGGGGGAGAAGGCAATCGAGTTCGTTGAATCAGGTTCAGACATCTACCACAAGGTCTAGACCGTTTCAAGGCGTGCTGTCCCGTTCGGCGTACAACGTCTTGTCGGCACTGGCTGTTCTGTGCCTCTCTCTTTCCCTCGCACAGGCGGAAGAAACCCTGCTGCTTGACGGAAACTCCCTCAGCGGATGGGAGGAGACGGTGTTCGAAGGCGTAAAGCCGACCCGTTTCCAAAGCGTACACGACCAGGAACTTGGGCGCAGCGTCCTCCTGGTTGAGGCAGACGGATCCTCATCGATGTGGAATCTCAAGCGCACGCTCAATCTTGCCAAGACCCCCTATCTCAAGATCCGTTGGCGCATAGGGGAGATCGGCGCCCGCAAAGGCAGTCCTGATACAAAACAGGGGGACGACTATCCGTTCCGCATCTATTTCCACAAGGCCGGCTTCATACCCCAGACAGCCGATTCCCTGCAACTGGTACTGTCCCCCGTACACAAGACGGGCGACATCTGGGAAAGCCCCTACAGTTCCCTTCAGTGGGGCATCATGGCCTACGCAATAGCCGGACGCGACGAACTCAAGCCTGGCGGCTGGAACGAAACTGTGCTTGACCTGCGCGACGCATGGCAAGCCGCATGGAACGACAAGGCGCCGGAAAAGATCGATGGCATCGGAATACTAGGTGATGCGGATGGCACCGGTACGAAATCAGTCGTCTACATTGACAGCATCAGACTTGCTGACAACCCCTAGAACCGCTGCCGGAGGTTGCTGACACAGTTTTTTGCGTCCCGATTCACACGCATTGCAGTGTTTACATTATGATTCGCCCTTTGCCAGAAAATCGGGGTATAGCGCAGTCTGGTAGCGCGCCTGCTTCGGGAGCAGGAGGTCGTGAGTTCAAATCTCGCTACCCCGACCAATAAAAAATGCTTGTTTACAGCAGTTTACAAACCCTTGGCAAACGTCCAGAGTTCCTCAATTTTACCTGCGTGACAAAATCGTGACAGAATCGTGACAACGTTCTGAAACGTTAACTTGGCTCCCTGAACAATAGGGACACAGTTGCGTTCAACTCTTCTTCTTCCGCGCTGGGCGCTTGCCTGGGCGACCTTGCTTCGGGACTATCAGAACCTACCAGACCCGCCATACCACAACCAGACTCTGGTCCGGGAAAATCCTAGATGGATCACCCGCCAAATGGGCCATGCAACCACCGAAATGCTGTTCCGTGTCTATTCGCGATACAACCCAGCCTCACACGCAGGGATGGCTCCGCATTCAATACCCTGCTTAAACAACGTGGCCGCCGTTCCCAACCGGACAGAAGCGAGGCAACCTGAGCCACCATCATTGACAATGCACCGGATATGGGCAATCCAAGATGAGATGACCCGTCCGACTTGATTTGGCCCGAACTGGATGGACGGTGTTCGCACAGGAAAGAAGATATTCGGTCGCGTATCCGCCCCGACCACAGGTGGATCAGAAACCCCTACCTGCGGAAGGCTCGCCACCGCCGCGCCAAATCTCAGGTTTTGGCTTGTTCGGGTTACTTCGTCGCGTCTTTTATGGAATAGAATCGCCCCCAATTGCCCATCTCGTCATATTCAACCCGCTCGGTGATCCAGCTGTACAAAGAAATTGAAACGCTCGTAACCAGATGGCGGGAAGAGCAGTATCACTCCCCCCACCCCGCCTTGTCCGAGATCTTGGAATATGCGGGCGGGATGGATTCCGAAGTTCCAAAATTTCTGCGCAGAGCACAGTTTCGAGCTCTAGAAACCTACTGGTACCTTCGCTCCGTGCAGGGCACTCCACACATTCTGGATCTGTACAAGAATATCTACGGGGAATCAACAGCATGCCTGATCAAGGCGCTTGGAGTCAATTCTGCCGCATTTACCGAGGTCGACTATGATCTGGATCGCCTTCTGGAAGCCATCAGAACCAGCGACTCGTTTGCCAAGAAGTTTCACCTGGAAGCATTGCGCGAAGCTTTAGAACTCAGATATCCCAGCTATATACTGGCTCTTGCCATGGGTGCCGGAAAAACCGTGCTGGTCGGCTCCATAATCGCCAGTGAGTTCGCCATGGCCCAAGAATATCCCGGAAAGGGCTTCATCCAGAACGCTCTCGTTTTCGCCCCAGGTAAAACCATAATCGAATCCCTGCGCGAACTGGCGAGAATCCCTTACGAAAAGATCCTACCGCCCCGTCTTTGCAAGCAGTTGACGGCCAACATGAAGCTTGTGTTTCTTGCCGACGGCTCCAAGGACATACCGGTGATTTCTGGAAGCTCCTTTAATGTGGTTGTGACCAACACTGAAAAAATCAGGATCCAGCGAGAGGCCATAAGAAAACTAGACATTGGCAATATGTTCCATTCCGGTAATCTTGACGAGGCTAGGCAAGAAGTTGCCAACCTGAGACTGCAGAAGATCGCATCGCTTCCAGGGCTGGGGGTTTTTTCCGACGAGGCGCATCATACTTATGGCCAAGTCTTAGGAACCGAATTGAAAAAAGTCCGAAAGACGGTGAATTACCTGAACGACAACACTGATGTGGTGTGTGTGATCAACACAACTGGAACCCCTTTCTACCGCCGCCAACAGCTACGTGAGGTGGTCATCTGGTACAGCCTATCGGAAGGCATAAGGGACGGCATATTGAAGCAGGCATCGGGAAACATTCATGCTTACGATTTTGACGAAAGGCAAGAAAAAAAATTCTTCGACGAAGTTCTGGGAATGTTCTTCCGGGATTACTGGGAAGCCTCGCTTCCTGATGGTTCGCTGGCCAAGATCGCGATTTACTTTCCCCAGACAGAGGATCTGGACAGATTGCGACCGGTTATCGAGGCAAAACTCGCGCAACTCGGGCTTCCCCCTGCGCTATGCCTCAGTGTCACTTCCCATTCCAGCGAGCAGGACAGGGAAGCCTTCAATAGGCTCAACGACCCTCAAAGCCCACATCGCGTCATACTGCTGGTGAACATCGGGACGGAGGGTTGGAACTGTCCGAGCCTTTTTGCCTGCGCCCTCGCCAGGGAAATACGGTCCAGCAACAACTTTGTACTGCAGGCGGCATCACGTTGCCTCAGGCAAGTTCCAGGAAACAGCATTCCCGCAAGCATCTTCCTTTCCATGCACAACCACAGCATTCTTGACCGGGAACTGCAGTCAACCTACGGGGAGTCTGTATCGGATCTTCAAGAAACGACTTCCCACAACCGGAGCAGGAAGATACAACTGCTTAAGCGCAACATCCCACCCCTAGCTGTCAAGCGCATGAAGCGGTCATATATCCGGAAAAAGGGATGTTTCGACTTCTCCCTCAAGCCACCAAAGATTGCCGACAGTGCACAAATCAGGCAAACAACCTACGAGATCGCAGGCTGGAGAAATTTCAACAAGGCTCTCTCCCCCGTAGGCGATATTCTGCAGATCAAATCGGAGGCTGAAGAAATGGATGTCCTTTTCGCTGCCGAGGAGCTTGCCTCAATCTACCGGATTGATCTATGGAAGATGTATGAGAAGCTCATACATCTTTATCCCAACCGGACAGTGCCATCAGTGCATCTTCTGCCACTTGCCTCCCAGATCGAGGAACAGACCTGTCACTATGATGTCATAGAGGAAAAGGTCGAGGTTGCACTAGCTCTTGTCAAGGAAGAGGGATTCGAGGAAATCCAAAAGGAGGACGGCACCACCGTCCTGACCGCCGAAATCAGCTATCCAATTGACAAGGAAAGTCTTCTGCTTTCACGGGAGGACACTGATGAATGGAACCGAAAATCTCTCGGATTTCATTACAGCCCGTACAACTTCGACTCGACCTCAGAGGCGGACTACTTCAAACAGATATTGCGTAGGCTGAATCTTAAACCTAGTCAGGTGAACGACATTTTTTTTACAGGCGGTCTGACCGATCCCAGCAGGACCGATTTCTTCGTGGAATATAAGGGAACAGACGACAAATGGCATCGCTATTCGCCGGATTTTGTCATACGCCGCAAGGATGGAAAGCACATGATCGTGGAAATCAAGGATGGGCGCTTTAAGACTGCAGTTGACGAGGACATGAAGCGTTTGCGGAAAGGCGGAACGCCTGTTCACAAGGAGGGAATGAAGGCAGTAGCGTTGAAAAAGTGGGCAAACCTGAACTCAAGCAAGCTAAAATATGAGATGATTTTCCTGTCTGGTTCGATTGTGCCTGACAACAAGCTGGAGCCGTCGCTCAAATTCGCTTTAGGATCAAAGAAGTGAACGCACAAAAAGGAGAAAAATCCGCGAAGGCGAGAAAGAAGCCAGTCGCCATTTCACCGGTCAAGGGACGGCCAATGCTGACTTGGGTGGGCAAACACGCCCTGTCTAGGCTCCAAGCCTTTCCTGTGCAGGCTGTGGAGAGGTTTGATCACGGGGAAGGAGGGAGCCTTCCCGTACACAGTGTGGACATTTGGAAAGACTGGCCGAAAAAGTATCCGAAATCAGGACTGCTATTTTACGGGGAAAATAGGGAAGTTCTTTCCCACCTCCTGACCAACGGCTTCCGCCACTCAATAAAGTGCGTTTACATAGATCCGCCTTTTGATTCCGGTGCCGATTATGTCCGAAAAATAGTATTGCGGGGTTCGGGAGGAAGCGCCAGAATAGAGGGGAAAAGCTACTCCCTAGGGGAACAGATTCAGTATACCGACATCTGGGTTAACGACAACTACCTGCAGTTCGTTTACGAGCGTCTTTGTATACTCAGGGAACTGCTCAGGGAAGACGGCTTCATTGCAGTCCACATGAATACAGTCCGGCACCATTACCTGAAAGTCATGATGGATGAGATCTACGGGGCGGACAATTTCCGCAATGAGATCATAATAAAACGCATCAGAAAAAGCTACGTTGAAGCCAATGGAGTAAATTCACTCAACGAAGGATGTGACTACATCCTGTTATATTCAAAGTCGCCCAACTCAAGAATGCAAGCCCCGGTCAAGGAAGACAAACGCGAGGAACGCTACCATGGCTTCGATGCACCAGGGTTTCGTGCTAATCTGCACTACGAACTTTTCGACAAGTTTCCTCCTCCAGGAAGACACTGGCTAAAAACCAAGGACAAAGCCGAGGAAATGATCAAAGACGGGAAACTAAGGCCCAATACCAACACTGGAATACCGGAGTACAGGATCGAAGCATCTGACTACACAGTTAGGGACACTCTCTGGGATGATGTCACCGCCTCTTCATTCACCACAGGATATCCTACCGAAAAAAAGGAGCAACTGCTTGAACTGCTGTTAGGAATGACGTCTAATCCCGGCAACATTGTACTGGACTGCTTTCTCGGCTCGGGAACCACCGCAGCAGTAGCTCAGAAACACGGGCGACGGTGGATCGGCTGTGACATCAATAAGGGTGCGATTCAAACAGCCTCCAAACGCCTCAATGGAATCATTGAAAGCCAAGCTTCTGAAGAGAGAAAAAATGGAAACAGGCTAATCACGCCTGATGGCGACCCGTCCATACCCGCACAGCTTTCATTTTCCGTCTATCGGGTAAACGACTACGACTTGCACTTGCAACACAATGAAGCCATCACCCTCGTGTGTGAGCACATTGGAATTGAACGGATAAGAACCGACAGCTTCTTTGATGGGACGCTGGGAAATCGTTTGGCAAAAATTGTGCCTTTCGAGCATTCCATTACCCCTCTTGACCTTGAGGAGATCGAAAAGGAACTCAAGATCCGTCCGGAGGAGAAACGTGACATTGTGGCGATATGCCTTGGAAAGCAGATTGGGGCTGAAAATTGGCTCTCCGAATACAATAAGCTGCGTCGCCCCAGCGAACAGCTAAATCGAATCGAAATCATTGATCTCCGATCCGATCCCAAATACGGCAAATTCTTCATTCACCAAGCATCAAAGGCAAAAGTCGAAATTAAACGCAGTGGAGATGCCATCATCGTGGACATCATCGACTTCATCTCGCCTTCCATCATTGAAAGGCTGAAAGAGCAAGCTCCTCTATTCTCACCAAAAATTGAGAATTTCCGCGCTTTCATTGACTCCGTAATGATTGACTCTGCTTATAACAAGAAGTTATTCAACGCCGTCATTGTGGACATGCCGGAAAAGAAGGGAGAATACGTGAACGGTCACTATGAAATCCGTAGCACTAAAAAAGCAAAAACAAACGTAGCAGTGAAAATCACGGATATGCTAGGAGAAGAGGTATTAATCTCAAAAGCAATATGAGATTTCAAATCAATAGCTCAATCTCAATGGCTGGTGCCATTGGTGAATTGTATTGATATCTTATTCGATGTCACATTTTCGGATCGTTTTTTTTGGAGGAGCTCATCCGGCAAGTGTTATCCAAAACGAACGGGAGTATGTGTCCTCCGATTTCTTTTTCCATAATTTCCCAGACATGCCTTAAATTGTGTATTACGTGATGTTTGATACCTGCCCAATGAATTCCCTCCAAGCTCATAAGGCTTTGTTGAACAGACTTCGGATATTTGGGTACGAGCGAGCGTGGTACAACGAGTTGTACGTTTGACCGCTTCATTTCATTGAACTGATTCTCTGACACACCCTCTTGCAAGGTAAGTAAATGCTTGGTGGGTATCCTGTCAGCTTCCGTAAGGACTTGTCTCCATCTGTCTCTGCAGGTGGTTTTGACGGCCAGCATTCGAAGTTTTGACGAAGGGAAATCTCTATCTTTGTACGCATCCTCGCTGGGAAAGAGGAAATCAGGCTTTTTCCCCTTTTCTGACTCGGGCTGGGATGAAAACTGCACGCCCTCATCCAGTTTCTCCTCGATCAGTATCCTTTTCGCCTGCAACTCCAGCGAGAGACCCGAGCGCGCTTTTGCATAGATCCTGTCGATAACTCTCGAAGTTATCGACAGGATAATCTCCCAGAGATCTTGACTCCGAATAAGATATTTATACGTCATGTTACACTCTCGCCTCATTATAATAAGAATTTTTTTATCAGTCCAATCAAAGTGGGAGTAGATTTGGAAATATGAGGATTCGGATTCTGAAAATGTGATCGCCACTTCATCAACAAGACAGTAAGCTTATCTGAACATGACGCAAGAATCTGGGCATGAGCGGAGGTTCCTGTTTTTGCAAGCAATCCTGGCAAACCGTATGAGGTGGCCGCGAAACGCAATGCTTTTCTCGAATCAGAAAACACTTGGTAAGAAATATCAGGTATGGGGCAACATTTTTGACTTCTTGACCAAGCAATTGTGGTATCTTGAAATTTCATATAGCGAACAATGGATGCATGATCGAAAATTTGACCAAAATTCGCTATAGACTGGTACGCAAGAGCCAGCTTAAGAGGAGAGATACCTTTTTGTATAGTACCAATTACAATTGAGGGATATGGCGTTGTTTCATCTAATAAACCGAATTTTCTATACGTAGAATATAACTTCTGAATATCGAGTATCTCTGCAAGATTTGCGAAAGCACAATTGTCGCTTGTGGCAAACGCATAAATCAAAGGGATAATTCCTCTATATACGTCATTATAATTTCTTACATGCCAAGGCTTTCCGGTTGAGTTGCAAAAGTGCATCGATGTAAAAGGAGCAGACATGAGAGGTAGCTGTAAGGGAAAACCCTGCTCAAGCGCAGAAATCAAGGCAAATATCTTAAAAGTAGATGCGGGCTGAATACGACCTTGCAATGAAGGAGAAAAGTCGATTTGCTGTCCATTGTCCCATGTTGAGTCTACTAGAATTCTAGAAGATTTATTGCAAAGTATAATCGCAGAGAGCGGACACGAGTAGAGACTTGACTGACCTCGTAGAATATTATCGACATGCTTTTGATATTTTTTGTCTATTGTGATTCCTACACTTTGCGGCCATGCGTTGCTAACACCAAATATTCGTGTGCGATCGACTTTTATATGTTCCGTAAAGCGCTGCGAGCAAATTGATTTAGAATTAACTGGATTTGGAGCTTTTGATGACGAATCTGAATTCAAGAAAAGATTTGAGATAAACCGTTGCCGTTTGCTATAATTGATGGAGTATGGGTTAAATGCTCTTGGTGATCTGAGCAGTCCAATTAACCCACATAGTTCCAAATCACTTAATTTATGTAATTTCTTTCTGTAAATAAAAATCGAAGCACTTTCAAAACCGCGCAGACGTCGCCCCATATAAACTTGTTCACAGTACATCTGGAGTATGTCATTTTTTGTAAAAGACCTCTCAATGTGTCGTGACAGAAGTATTTCCACTAATTTTCTGGCAAAAGAGGAGTCGGCTTCAATTAGCGTGTTTCGAACAAGTTGCATTGTAATTGTACTTCCGCCCTCCACTATTTTGCCTTCTCGAAAATTATGAATTGCCGCGCGAATGAAGGCACGCCAATCTTGTCCACTATGCTTATAGAAATTTTTATCTTCAAGCTTTAATATATATGGCTCCAATCTCCGCAAATTTTTTTCCGATATCGGCAAAATAACTTCTCTTCCGCTATATCCCATGAAATCATCGTTTGACCAATATGTCCTATAGGAAAATTCGCTTCCTATTTTTCTTGATTCAATTAGTTTCTTACTCCTGACATATCCTCGATAAACCCGCAATGGGTGCCGAAGCGAAAAGTCATGTTTTTTTATTACAGACATTATTATAAAAAGATAAGCTTGACAAGCATCAATAGGCAACCTCCAAGAAAAAAAACTAGAGAGGCAAAAAAGCAGAAAATAAGAATGGGCTTTTCCATTTTCCGGTAACGTATTATTGAATTTCTGTGAAATCCAACATTAGCGCTCATGATTATCAAGGCAATTATACTGAAGAATACTACAGTAAAAAAACACACCATTATGATTCTACTTATTATTTCTTCTTCATCCGCTACCCCAGCAAAAAATATCAATGTCATCCCAGATGCTGCGGCAAGCTGAGTGGAAAATGAGATTCGAGCTTTCTCGGCTTTGCGGTACGAGAACTCTTTTTCGTTTTCATCCATAATGTTCCACCATGTCTTGAATTGCGTATTACGTGATGTTCGATACCTGCCCAATAAATTCCTCGAAGTTCATAAGGCTTCGTTGGACAGACTTCGGATATTTGGACATGAGCAAAACTGTTTCAGCGCGGAAACTATTCCTGATGATTCAGTTTCCTTGAATTCCTCAAATGTCGAATCCCAGCCCGTTTCAGCATAGATCGTCATACATTTTATCCTTTTATGTGTTCACCAGTTCGCGCAGCTTCTCGATCGCCGTCCGGCCAGACTCGCCATAGGGAATGGTTCCGCGAAAGATTCCATTCCGGTCAACCAGAAACACGCTGGCCGTATGGTCAAGCGAATAGTTGCCGTCCTCGTAGTCGGTTCTCAGGCGGTAGACATGCCAGGATCTTGCCAGACGGCTAATCCCCTCCTGGCTTCCGGTGATGCCGACGATGCGGTCGCCAAAGCTGCCGATGTAGTCCTTGAGAACCTCGGGACGGTCGAACTCCGGATCAAGGGTGACAAAGAACACCTTGATGTCCTTCCCTTTGTTGCCAAGTCGTTTCAACATCTCAGTCATGTCGTACATGGTGGTGGGACACACTTCAGGACAGTTCGTGTAGCCGAAGAATACCGCTGTTGGTGCATTGGCGAACGCACTCTCCGTTATGGGATCGCCATTGTGGTCGACCAGTTGAAACGGGCTTCCGATGGTGGGATTGTCCGATATGTGCCGGGCAAGATGTGGCGTCACTTCCACCTGCCTGTAGGCGCCGAAAGCGGCGAGCGCAAGACCGGCAAGTGTCACGCCGATAACCAGCAGCCTTTCCTTCCTATTCATCAGTTGTCGT
Organism: Gammaproteobacteria bacterium; assembly: GCA_965207545.1. Lineage (GTDB taxonomy): Bacteria > Pseudomonadota > Gammaproteobacteria > Tethybacterales > CBDBMS01 > CBDBMS01. The sequence continues at coordinate 1,557,342 of CBDBMS010000003.1, read as the reverse complement.
GTGCGGAGTCATGTTCTCCCTCGCTGTCATCAGCGTGATCACCATGGCCATGATCATGCATGTGATCCCTCCTGTCCTTGATCTCAAACTTGATCTCGACTTCACCGGAACGCTCGAAAACCAACCTGACAATGTGTTCCTCGCCAGTCTTGATCCTTTCGCCCAGTTGCATGAACATAAGATGATTGCCGCCTGGCTGCAGAACCACCTCGCTGGCCGCTGGTATCTCCAGCCCTTCCTTCAGCCTGCGCATTCTCATGACTTCGCCTGACATTTCCATACTGTGGATCTCCGACTTTCCGGCAAACCCGGCAGACACCCCGATCAGCATGTCATTCTCCGGACCGGCATTCCTGATCGTCAGATAGCCTCCGGCCACCGGCGCGTTGGAAACCGGGGCGTGAATGACCGGATCGCCGATCACGAGGTCGCCATGCCTGTACTCGCTCGCCATCGCCGGCAACAGGACGGCTACGACCGTCACATACACAAGCATTGATATCCTCATTTTCCACTTCTATCCGGGGCAAGCTCCATTCTAATACACACAGGCTTGCATATGGTGTTGGTTGCAGGTCATTCATGCCTTGCTACCCCAGCTTTTTAGAAACATCCAAGTGGTTGGGATCAATGCTATTTTGTGCCACCTCGAACGGAACCCGCCTACCCAACAAAGCAAGTCTTCGCTCTACCAATACGAGTTGCTCGGAAATATTGCTGCCTCAGGCCAAGAAATTACTATCAGTCACTCCAATTGTTCTCAAAACAACCTACCAGAAATAGCAAGAGCCTCTTTCGAGGCTCCGCGACCTACAGACGAAGCTGTAGGGGGAATTACTCATATAACCACGAAAGGACGGTTCCTACGCTGTGGACTTTCCTGCAAAAGTCAAGCTCGTCTCGTTTTCAATTCGCCCTAATGATAACATGATCAAAATGGCTGGGGAGGCAGGATTCGAACCTGCGCGTGGCGGAGCCAAAATCCGCTGCCTTACCACTTGGCTACTCCCCAACATGAATCCTGCGTTCAGGGACAACGGTCTCCGCCGCCAGCCATCTGAAGCCGGCGAAGTTCCGGCGAAACGCCGCCTCGGCCGCTATTTCGCCGGAACCTTCCTCGAGAACAGAGTACACCGCCGAACCGCTTCCTGTTAGGCAGGCGTTCCCGAACAGGTCAAGCATCTTTTCCGCCATGAGCCTGAAAGCCGGAGGACTCAGATTCAGCACGGCAGGAAGCAGGTCATTGCGTCCCATCCGGTCCGGCAGACTGTCAGTCCCGTTAATTGTGGCGGATTCTAACAAATCATCAAGCCTGCGGTAGACCATTTCGGTGCTCATGCGCCATTCCGGAACGACAATCAGGAACTTTTGGGGCTCACATTCAAGCGGCTCAAGCCTCTCGCCCATACCACGTACCCGCATCGGGCGGCAGTGCAGAAAGAATGGAACATCAGAGCCAAGTTTCAGTGCGAACGCTTCGAGTTCCGAAACGTCAAGTCCGAGATCCCACAATCGGTTGAGCCCGAGCAGAACAGCCGCCGCATCCGAACTTCCGCCTCCCATGCCGGTTCCCACAGGTATGCCCTTTTCCGTGCTGATGTCGGCGCCGGCCGAAGATCGAGTGCAGCTTTTCAGCAACTGTGCGGCACGGGCGCACAGATCCGATTCACCCTTTATGGCTGGGTCGCTGCACCGGCAGGTGACCACTCCGTCGGCACGCGGCAAAATGCGAATCCGGTCGAAAACCGACACGGGAACCATGTCCGTGTCCAGCAGATGATAGCCGTCGCCGCGCTGGCCAACAATCTCGAGTCGCAGGTTCAGTTTCGCCGGAGCCTCGATGACAAGGGGCGGCTCCGCTATATTGTCCATTCGCTAATGGCTATTTGCAGCACCGAATTCCTGTTCTCAAGGCGGATCGCAACGGGCATTCCGTTTTCGTCGTACCGGGAGCACAGTATCTCCCAGCCCTCCTGCTCAATGATCCGGTTCTTGTTAAGGGTGACGCGCTCCACCGCAGAACGGAGAGGATGGGGCTTGCACTGGATCCAGTAGGCAGCCTCCTCCACTGGAAGATCCCAGCCGGTCCTGTGCTTAAGAACGGCCTTGGCTTCGTCGCCCTCGACGGTGCGCCCGGTTGCATCCTTGAATGTCAACGTGGATGCGCTACGTTCAATTCTGAACAGGGCCACGCCTTCCGGCGACATGACGAGAAGGGAATCCTTTGCCTCGCTGGCCTTCTCTGTACGGTGCCATCTGAACCGTACACGTTGTGGTGGCTCGGATCCGACCTGGGTGATCACGTTGCCCTTGGCTGAAAACACCAGTTCTGATCCCGGCGAAGCGGCCTCCTCCAGCAGGGTTGCGCAGCCAGCCAGAAGAGCCGCGGCACAGGCCGCGGCACAGGCCTTAAAGGGTTTCCAAACGCTCAATGGTCTCAAGCAACACTTCGTTCTCCGGATGCAGATAGCGTGCACGCTCCCATATGACCTGGGCCTTGCTCCGTTCGCCAAGCACCCAGAAAACTTCACCGAGATGCGCATGGATCTCAGCCGCCATCGACCAGCTGGCGGCACGAACCAGATTGCTGCGCGCCAGCTCGTAGTCACCTCTTCGGAACTGAACCCAGCCGAGACTGTCTATGATGTTCGGATCGGTTGGACGCTCTCTTGCCGCCTGTTCGATCAGTCTCTGAGCCTCGTCGAGCTTGCGGTTTCTGTCAGCCAGCATGTAGCCGAGGGCATTGTAGCCATCGGGATCGGAGCGTCCTTCTTGGCTTGCGGTGCCAACCGCTATGTAGCGCCGAAGCGCATTCTCGGCAAAATCGATGTTCCCCAGATTCTCCGCCAGAATCGCAAGCTTATAAAGCAGGGACCTCGTCTCGCCAAACATCTTGGACTGTCTCTTGAGATGGTCAAACGCCGCCTGCTCGCCCTTTTCGATCTGCACAAGCTCGGTCTCGGTTAAAGCCAGTTCGACCAGCATGTCGCGGCCGTTCTGATGGCGCCGGTCTTTCGACCCGTAGACATTGTGAAGATTCACCAAAATGGCGCGGGCCTTGCCAGCCTCCCCGTCCTTCATGAACATCTGCGCCATTTCCGACTGTGCATAGAAATGCAGATATCCGTCTTCATCCTGCACCTCCGACAGGGTGCGCAACGCCAAGCCGGTCTCGCCGAGATCCCTGAACACGATGCCGGCACGGTAGCTGGTCAACACCTCGAGAGGAATCGTCGTGTTCGGTGACGAAGCCTCCTCGGTCAGGCTGGAGACATAGAAACTGAAGTCCATCGCAATCTCTTCGATCGTGCTGCCTCTCATCTCCGCAATCCGCCTGAAGCCATCAACTAGCCCGTCGGGCTTGCCGTTCCGCATCTGCATAAATGCGAGCAGGAAGTTGGCCTGTAGATCCGATGGGTCTTCTGCAGCGGCGCGTTGCGCATAGTCGCGCGCCGCTTCGCGCCTGTTGGCGAACAGCGCCATGCGGGCAAGATGGTACAGTTCGTTGGCGGAGGCACGGGAGTCGCTATAGACCGTGCGCATCAGTTCAAGGCTTTCCAAGGCGAGATCCGACGCATCCACATGCGCAAGCGCCCTATAGAAGTCACCCGCACTGAGCCGGCCAGCCTGAGCCAGCCTGGTCAGATGGGCGCCAACCTCGGAATGGTCCGTAGCCAGGCTCAGCCTGGCATATAGCAACCCGGCATCCCTGTCTTCAGGCAACTGCTGCGCCGCGGTCCGGGCCGCTGCAGCGGCCTCGGCCTGCCTGCCCACCCCGTCATAGAGTCTGGCCACCAGCAGGTTGTACCTCCCGTCCGAGCCGAGGTGGGCATACAGTTCGTTCATCTGATCCACCGCATCGCTGAACTCCCCTGGATCCGTGATCCGGGAAATCATCTGCTGGTAATGTTCGGGCGGAATGCCGAGACGGTCGACCATCTTCCACAGTTGGCCGGCGGCATCCCGGTAGTCGCCGCGGCTGATCAGCACGTTTGCTACCAGCGTATTCGCCTCAACCGTGTTCTGGATATCCACCCACACCCTGCCCGCCGTAAGCGCAAGGTCAAGCGAGTTCGCGCGCAACGCGAACTCCGCCGCATCCCGCATCATTTCCGGATCGCGGGTTATCGAGCCGATCCTGACAAGTCCGCGCGCAGCCGCCTCGAAGTCGCCACTCTCACCGGCAATGTAGGCGGAAAGGGCACCATAGAAAACCTCTTCCCGTTCCTGTGAACGGACCGACTCCGAAGCAAACGCCACAAGCACACAGACCGCCATGACAACGGCCTTTCTAACTGGACGGTAACGTTCCATTTCGTCCGTCAATTGTATCCCTTAGCGGGCAATCCCACAAAGACAGGCATAGTGGCTCCGGATTCCCGTGTTGAAGAGGGTGGGTTGACCGGGTACGGAGCGTCCAGCCCCTTTAAGCGTCTATAATCGCCATTTCCAACGGGTTCAGTTCCCCGATAGCTCAGTTGGTAGAGCGCGCGGCTGTTAACCGCTAGGTCGTAGGTTCGAGCCCTACTCGGGGAGCCTAAAATCCCGATCCATCCGAAAACTGGCCATTGTGTCCGGAAGGCTACTGCTTTCCGGAACCGAACATCTCCAGTAGCGCACCCGCCATGTCACCCTCAAGCGGAAACGAAAGCATGCCGAGTACCGAGTAGCCGAGCACCCAGGGCATCAGGTAGAACCGTATCATGAAGAAAAACCACGCCACGAACAGCGGCACCACCGGATCCGCCAGAAATCTCGGTGTAACCGGGCGGAACAGGCGCAGCAGAGGATTGGTTGCCCGCACAAAGAACTTCATGAAGAAGAACTCCGAATCGACAGGCAGAAAGATGTTCATTGCGCAACGTCCGATTAGCGTCCACATGACAAGCCCAAGCGCATAGTCAAGGGCAATCACCCATGGCGGAAGGAGGGAAATGTCAGCGGTCATGCCTGCCGCCGCCGGTGAAATGCAGGGGACGAACGTTCCCTGCAAAAGTCCGGATCGTCAGTGATCTGCGGAAAGTACGGCCTTGCCTGAGGGGTAGCGCACCTCGTCAACCATCTTCTGTGTCTCCTCATCGGGTTCCTTGGTGGCCAGACTGACCGCAATCATGGCAATCAGGCTCATCGGCATGCCGATGATGCCGAAGCGCAGGTGATCAATGCCAAGCCATGGCGTCCCGCCTGTCCTGACATAAATCAGGTAGGCCGTCCCGGCTGCAAAGCCGCCGATCATGCCGGCAAGCGCACCTGCCTTGTTGGCGCGTTTCCACCAGACACCCAGAACCAGCGGGAAGAACAGGCCTGAGCAGGCAAAGCAGAATGCCCATGCGACCGCGCCGAGAATCGACGTTATCTTCAGCGAGGCGACCAGCGCACCGAGTGCGCCAATGCCCACTAGCAAAACGCGAGCCACAATCAGGCGGTGCTTGGTGTCAGCCTTCGGATCGATGATCTTGTAGTAGAGATCATGACTTAGCGCATTTGCGATCGCCAGCAGCAGTCCGTCGGCGGTTGACATCGCCGCCGCCATGCCGCCTGCCGCAACAAGACCGGAGATGACATACGGAAGTCCCGCTATCTCTGGAGTCGCCAGAACAACGATCCCGGATCGCATGAAGAACTCGTTCAGCTGGAGTATCCCGTCGCCGTTGCTGTCGCTCAGCCAAAGCATCTTGACGGCAGTCCACTTCTGCACCCAATCAATCTGGGCCACATCTGCAAATGGCTTTCCAATGATGCTTGTCGGAAGTTCGGGGTCAAGCAACTGCAGCTTCGTCAGCGTGGCAAGTGCAGGGGCCGTGAAGTACAGAAGAAAGATGAACAGCAACGACCAGGCAACCGACTTTCTTGCCGCCCGGACCGAAGGGGTTGTGAAGTACCTCATCAGGATGTGCGGAAGTGACGCGGTTCCAGCCATCATGCACAGAGCCAGCGTGACGAACTTCCAGCTCTGCATGCCGCCCTGCGGATCGTTGTGCGCCACCGACAGGATCCTGACCCCGCCGTAAGGCGGCTTTTCCGTGGCGGCGGTGCCGAGCGACACCAAGGGTTCAAGCTCCTTGATCCGTGCGACCGCCTCACCGTAGGAAAAGTGCGGGATAATTCCGAACCCTTGCTTGTTCGACATCCAGATCACCGGAATGAGATAGGCAATGATCAGCACGATATACTGGGCCACCTGGGTCCAGGTCACAGCCCGCATCCCGCCCAGCATTGAACACAGCAGGATCCCGAGCAGACCAAACCAGACGCCGACCTCGAACGGTATCTGAAGCGCCCTCGCGGCGATCGTGCCGGTGGCATTGATCTGCGCAGTCACGTAGGTGAACGAGGTCACCACCAGAATGATGACCGCAACCAGCCTAGGGCTGTTGCCGCCATAGCGTGTGCCGATGAAGTCGGGAACCGTGTAGCAGCCGAACTTCCTCAGATACGGCGCCATCAGCGAATTGACCAGCACATAGCCTCCGGTCCAGCCAATGATGAAGCCGAGATAGCTGTACCCGCCGAAATAGATGCCGCCAGCCAGCGCAACGAACGAGGCGCCTGACATCCAGTCGGCTGCAGTCGCCATCCCGTTGTAAACGGCAGGAACCTGACGGCCGGCCACATAGTAGGCGTCAACCTTCATGGTCCTCGACAGCCATCCGATCATCGCATAAATCAGGATCGTGAACGCAACAAACATGATGCCGATCGCCTCTGCACTTACGCCAAACGACTCAAATGCCGCCATGAGCAGAACGAAAGCCAGAAAGCCGCCGGTGTACATGCCGTACACCCGGCCAAGGTTTGCAATAAATGGTCCTTTAATCATGATTTCTCCACGCTGTCCAGCTCCTCATCGTGAAGACCTGCTTCGCCATCGATTTTGTCTTGCAGGAAATTGTGAATGAAAATGAGCGCCACGAACACGATAAGCGATCCTTGGACAATGAAGTAGTAGCCAAGAGGAAACCCCAGAAAGCTTAGCTCGTTCAGCCCCTTTGCATTCCATGGTATGACATATCCGAAGATGAACCAGGCAATCAGTATCGCGACTGTCAGATTGCGCGACTTCTCCCAATGCCGCTTTCTCGTCTCGCTAGAATCCATTTCTTCCTCCCCAGTAAGCAACTCTTCCGTTTTACACTAAAGACAGACGCTTGTGATCAGGTCGGTCATCTGCGTGAATACAGTCCGGCAACTTTCCGACCCGACCCCTTCAAACAGCTACATATGCCGGCGATACGCACCGGAACGAAAAGCCCGGCAATGCCACGAACACTTCCACATTCCAAAGCCGATTCAAACCACCCACATGATTCGCTTCCCCTCATGTCTCATTATACATACTTGGACTTCAAGTGCAAGTTTTAACCGCCAAACGGGGCATACTTATCCTTTCAATGACAAGCGTCCTCCTCAGATCACTTCTCCGGTTTCTAGGCAGGTACGATGGCGAACCCATCGACTCGCTGGACCGTCTTGGCCAGTATGTCTCTTCACGATCCGCCTTCGTTTCGCAAAAGACGCTCTACGGCTATCTGAAAGCACGCATGGGAACACGCTACCCTTCGCTGTTCGCGGATGACGGCTACATCGCTTCGGTCAACATCGCGAAGATGCACGTCTTTGCCGCCTGCCTGTCGGATCTTTCGGTATATGCGGCGGCACTGAGTCTCCGGAACTGCGGACAAGCGGATGAGCTCCGGCTCCGGGTGGCAACGCACTGCTATGAAAAGGGTCTCGAGGAGAACGCCGCGGCAGGAGGGGATGGATTCTCAAGACAGAAGGCGCGGGAGGAATTCGCGTCGCGGGCGCGACTTGTCAACTGGAATGTGGCCGCCACACAAGACGTGTTCACGCATGGACAGGAGGCATTGCTCAAGTGGGCTCCGATCGTTGACGAACTGAAGAAGTTCGACAGCGAGTACGTGGCCAACTCCGTGCGATTCGCATGGCTCGACGTGCGCAAGCAGCTGGGCAAAAGGCTAAACGCCGACGCTGTGCAGGCTGAAACGCTGAAAGGCGGCAGGGAGTCCTAACCGGAACCCTCGGAGATTCCGGCATATCTCACCTCGCAGTTGTCGATGAGCCTGCACTTGCCTAGCACAGCTGCACACAGCACGACCAGCCGCTCGCCTGGCGAATAGCGCGGCCTGGCCAGGCCGGCGGCGCTGCGGATCTCAAGATAGTCGGATTCGAACCCCAGCGCGGCAAGCCGATCCTTCTCTTCCTGGCACAGCACAGCGAGCGCGTCGGGATTGACGGCCCTGCCCGCCGCTTCGGCTACGGAACTGACCGTCCTCCATATCTCGGGTGCACGGCTTCGCTCATCCGGACCAAGATAGGCATTGCGTGAACTCATCGCCAGCCCGTCCGGTTCGCGCACGATGGGACCAAGTTCGATGCGTACCGGATAGCCCATCTGCGACACCATCTGCGATATCAGTGTTGCCTGCTGGTAGTCCTTCTTGCCGAAAACCGCGATGTCCGGCCGGGTCATGTTGAACAGCTTGGCCACAACCAGCGCAATGCCGGAGAAGAAGTTGGGGCGCGTTGCGCCGCAAAGCTCGGATGCCAGCGGCGGAAGTGACACGTCGAACACCTGCTCTTCCGGATACATCTCGCTGGTCGAAGGTGCAAACAGTATGTCGCACTTGTCCCGCAACATGTCAAGATCGTCGGCAAATGTGCGCGGGTAGCTTTCGAAATCCTCCCCAAGGGAGAACTGGGTGGGATTGACGAACAGCGAAACAATGACAGTCCCTTCAAACCGCCGCGCAAGCCGGACAAGAGACATATGCCCCTCATGAAGCCCGCCCATCGTCGGCACCAGAACCAACGGACGTGCAGCCCGTTCCAGCAGAGAGCACAGTCCCATGCTGTGGCGCTCAACCTTCACGTCTTCCGTGAGAATGAGTGGCTTTCGGACGGGAATGCGCCAGACTTCACCGCATCGCGGTAGGCACGGAATGCGTCAACGACGCCACGGCTGTCACAAAGGAAGTCGTTGACGAACCGGAGCGGCCTTTCCCTGCCGGCCAAGACCATCCCCAGCATGTCGTGCATGACAAGCACCTGACCATCGCAGCGGTTTCCCGAGCCAATTCCGATGGTGGGGATCCCCGTCTCCTTGGCGACGGCTTCAGCCCCTTCGACGGAGACCATCTCGAGAACAAGCAAGGATGCCCCGGCATCCTCGATCGCACGGGCATCCTCAACGAGTCGGCTGATGCCGACATCGTCAACCCCCTTGCGCATGCCGCCGGCACCGGCCGCGTGGGACTGCGGAAGCAGGCCTATGTGTCCACACACAGGTATGCCGCCGTCAGCAACAAACGCGATACGGGCCGCGATGTCTTTTCCGCCCTCGATCTTGACCATCCCGGCGCCGGCATACAGCAGCCGGCGTGCATTCTCAAGCGTCCTGCCATCCGATTCATGAAAGCTGCCGAGCGGCATATCCGCAGCCACGAACGAGCTTAGCGCAGCTTTGGACACGCATCGCGTGTGGTATTCGATGTCAAGAAGGCTGACGCCTGTGGTGTCTTTTTCACCCTGCACCACCATGCCGAGCGAATCACCGACCAGAAGCAGATCAATCCCGGCCTGTTCCATTGCATGCGCGAAGGAGGCGTCATAGCAGGTCAGCGCAGCGATTCTCTCGCCCCGCTTCTTCATCTCTGCAAACCAGTCCTTCATATTGCACTGCACAAGACAGTAACTATACAACAACCAGAGCTTTCCGTGAACCAGGTCTTGGCGGTTTTAAACGCCCTGCAAAACGGATGCCGGCAGGACGCTGGACACACGCTTATATGGTGACGAACTCCTCGGCCGCGGTTGGATGTATTCCGACTGTGGAATGCAGCTGGCGCGAGGTCATGCCGCACTTGAGCGCCGCTGCGAACCCTTGGATGATCTCACCCGCATCGGCACCCGCCATATGCATTCCGATCACCCGGTCATCCTGCTTCGATACGATGACCTTCATAAGCGTTCTTTCCTCGCTGCCCGACAGGTTGTGACGCATGTGGCGGAATTCGGACTGCAGGATCTCACAGTCGATCCCCTTCTCCTTCGCCTGCTCCTCGGTCATTCCTACAGTGCCGATGTTGGGATTGCAGAAAACCGCAGTCGCGATGTTCCCATAGTCCATGGAGACGTCTTCGCCGCGGAACTCCTGGGCGACAAACACTTTGGCTTCCGCGATCGCCACGGGAGTGAGTGCAACGCGTCCGATGACATCGCCCAGCGCAAAGACGCCCTTACACGATGTTCTGAAGTGTCCGTCAACCTCGACAGCCCCCTTGGCGTTCACAGCGACACCCACCTCCTTAAGGCCAAGACCGTCAATGCCTGGCCGGCGGCCAAGCGCACAAAGCACAAGGCCAACCTCAAGCCGGTCGCCGCTTTTGAACGTGATCTCGGAAACGTCCCCGCCACTGCGCTCAACCTTGTCGATCTGGTCGTTCATTTGGAGCATAACCCCTTTCTTGGCCAGTTCGTCCTGGACGAACTGCGCCACTGCGCTGTCAAACCGCGTCAGTATCCGCGCTCCACGGTGAACCAGCGTCGTAGCAACGCCCCAACCGGCAAGAATGCTGGCGAACTCAACGGCGATGTAGCCTCCGCCGACAACAAGTGCAGCCTTGGGCAACGCACTAATGTGGAAGATGTCGTCCGAACTGATTGCATGCTCGGAGCCGGAAAACGGTGCGGGCGAAGGATACGAGCCGGTTGCGACCAATATCCGCTCACATGCCAGCTCCCTGCCCTCAACGGCAACAAGACCGGGACCGCCAATATGTGCTCTGCCTTCGACAACCTCCACGCCTGCCTTGCCGAGAAGATCGCCGTAGATCAAATTGAGCCTGGCTATCTCCCGATCCTTGTTGTCCCGCAACAGGCCGAAATCGAACGACGGGTCAGCTGCCGACCAGCCAAAGCCGCGTGAATCACGAAAATCCTCCGCATAGTGTGCTGAGAAAGCAAACAGCTTCTTAGGCACGCAGCCAACATTGACGCACGTTCCGCCAAGTCTCTTCTCCTCGACAAGCGCCACCCTTGCTCCGGTCTCGGCAGCAAGCCGTGCGGCACGTACGCCGCCGGAGCCGCCGCCTATGACTACAAGATCGTATTTCGAACCGCTCATGGCCGCTCCCCTCAAATTGTTTTGGCAGGCTCGAAAATGCGGGACAGTCCCGCAGGCTGGAGCGTGCATGATGATAGTATATGCCGTTGTGGGAAGGCAAATTGAGATGGCGGAAAATAACATGTCAATCACCAAACACGGCGGAAAAAGAATACGGCAGCGGGGATTAAGCAAGGCGCTGATCCAACTGATCAAGAAGCATGCTGACAACTGCACCTACATCGGCGACGGCGCCAAATCGTATTTGGTCAGTCAGCAGCGTCTCACGGATCTGGTCAGGGAAGGTCATGTGAAGCCGTGTGACGCAGAACGCATCAAGAGCAAGTGCGTGGTCGTCGCAGAGGATGGCGAAACAGTCATCACTGCGATGCCAGTCCACAAGGGTGTCAAGGGACGTCGCCATACCAAGCAGATGAAGCCGCACCAGCGCCGGAAGAAAAGCAGAGGTTCTTTTGCAGGCGTGGAATAACAAGGACAAAACCAGTCCCCTGACAGTTTCGCCATGTAGGGATGAAATATGGACTTTTAAGCCCCTCTTGTGATTGAATAGGAGTACATATACGATAGGGTTCACAATGGAAGCGCTAAACGACCTGATCAACCAGATCAACTCATTTGCGTGGGGACCCCCCATGCTCACAGCCCTTGGCTTCACCGGCGTTCTGCTCACTCTCGGCTTGGTCTTCATGCCTTGGCGCAAGGTCGGCTACGGCTTCAAGCTGCTGTTTGACAAGAGCGAGTCAGGCGGAGACGGGGAAGTCAAGCCGTTCAATGCGCTGATGACCGCACTGTCCGCAACGGTCGGCACCGGAAACATAGCCGGCGTCGCCACAGCGATCGCATTGGGCGGTCCAGGCGCAATCTTCTACATGTGGGTGATCGCACTCTTCGGCATGGCAACCAAGTATGCCGAAGCCGTATGCGCAGTCACCTACCGCGAGCGCGACAAGAACGGCAAATACGTGGGGGGACCCATGTACTACCTGCGTAACGGAGTCGGAGAATTCGCCAGCGGTCTTGGAAAGTGGCTGGGGCTTCTGTTTGCGATTTTCGGCGCTGTCGCAGCATTTGGCATCGGCAACGCGGTTCAGGTCAACTCCATGGCCTCGGTGCTCAACGAGAACCTCAGCATACCGACCTGGCTAACCGGAGTGGTTGTGGCCGCACTCGTCGCATTTGTCATTCTTGGCGGCATACAGCGCATTGGAGAAGTGGCCGGCAAGCTCGTTCCGGCCATGATCGTCCTCTACATTGGCGCATCCCTGCTGATCATCCTAATCAACATTGCCAAGGTGCCGGAGGCGTTCGCACTGATCTTCAAGCATGCGTTTGAACCGGCGGCTGCGGCCGGCGGATTCGCCGGCGCTGCGGTTGCAGCGGCGATCCGCTTCGGTGTCGCCCGCGGCGTTTTCTCCAACGAGGCGGGACTGGGATCGGCCGCCATTGCGCACGCCGCCGCCAAGACGGACAACCCGGTCCGCCAAGGCATCATCGCCATGCTAGGCACGTTCATTGACACCATCATCGTGTGCTCAATGACCGCCCTGGTCATACTCACTTCCGGAGCGTGGACCGCAACCAACGATGCAGGCGAAGGCTTTACCGGAGCGGTGCTGACCTCGGAGGCGTTCGCCTCGACGATCGGCGGAGGCCAGTACATTGTAACCATCGCTCTCGCGGTCTTCGCCTTCACGACCATCCTCGGATGGTCGTACTACGGCGAGCGTTGCTGGCAGTACCTTTTCAAGGAAAACACCCTGATCATCTACCGGGGACTCTGGGTCATTGCCGCCTTGGCTTTCGCCAACTTCAAGGTGGATTTCGTCTGGAACCTCTCGGACACACTCAACGGGCTGATGGCGATACCAAACCTGATCGGCTTGCTGCTGCTTGCCCCAATGGTGTTCAAGGTGACCCAGAACTACTTTGAGAAAGAGGGCAGAAAGGCACCAGCCTAGCGTTTGCGGATAGGCTCTTGGCCAACTCCTGACTGTGCTTGCCACCACCCCGCTCCAAACCATCGGCATCTCTTTCGCTGACAGGCACACCGGTCCGCTCTCCTGTCAGATTTGACATGATAGACTGACTGTCTGCCGCTGGCAAATCGAGGAGCAGAGGCACCCAAATGGCAGTTCATTCAGACAGCAGGGAAAAGAAGCGGCCCAAGTTTCCTAAGGTTCTGTCCTCCATCGAGACATGCTGCCAGCCCACCGCGTTTGGCGGCCGACTGAAGGAGACCCGTGAGATCGTCTTTCACTTGGGGGAGACCGAGGCTGATTCACCACGCAACATCATTCTGACCGGTCCATCCGGCATCGGAAAGACGCGGCTGATTAGACGCATTATTGACAACAGCAAGCTGTCCCGAAAATGGCTCTGGCTTCATATCGCGGTACAGCCCGGCGATGCCGAAGGCGACACGCTGTTGGCAGGACGCCTTGCCAGGGCTGTACACGCAGCCACAGCCGGTCTGCGGACCAGGGAACACGGGGACTGCAAGAAACCGACGAAGGATCGACAGGCCGGATTTGCCAAAGAGATGCGCAACACCAATGAAGCGCGCCATTCAAGCATGACATTTCCCCTGTCACAGATGGGCAGTCTGCTTGAAGCCTTGCTTGCCGAACCCTTGTTTGCAAAGAAACGGAAAAAAGGGGTCATTCTTGCCGTTGACGACGCCCATCTTCTGGGAAATCTCCACAGCAACACCGTAAACCGGCTACAGGAATTGCTTAGTCTCGCCTGCCACCTGCAGGACAGCGGCTTGCCCTTCAACCTGGTGCTTGCAGGCCTACCCAAACTGAAGAGAAGCCTGAAGCGCTGTGGCAATTACGATGAAAATGCATTCCATCCGGTCAAGCTGGGCAATTTGTCCAAAAAGGATGTACAGCAGGTGATCCGCTCCTGGCCCGACACCGAAGTGCTGAAAAGCGTTCTCAAGCCCCACAGCCGCGAGATCCACCGGATCACAGATGGGAACCCTTTTCTGCTTAGCCTGTGGTGCAGGGAACTCCATTCTGCACTCGTCACCCATCCTGACCGGAGCTGGAACGAGCTTATCCCCGCCATTGAGAGCAAGATCAGGTTCGGCTTCTTCGAAAGGAACTGGCTGATAACCACCGAGCGGGAACGGGACATCCTAATGTTCGCATCGAAAGTAAAGGACAGCAAAGGCATGTTCACGCTTCAGCAGCTGGTTGCCGAAGCAAGAAAAAAAGACGTCAAACTGACCAGCAGCAATGCGCACCAGATACTTTCCAGGCTGGAAGGCAAGGACCTGCTCTATCCCTGCTCCCACGGCAAGTACGAACTGACGGTTCCGATGTTCGAGGATTTCATCCATCACATCTCTCCCAGTTCAAGCTAAGCCGGAACACCACTGGTATTAGGCGTCACTTACAACAATCAATGTCCCCGCGAATCTAGACGGATAGTGATATCAGGAGCCAGTTGCGATCCTATTTGAATATTCTATTTGGTCAACACAATGCCCTGGGAAAGACCCGACGAGCTTATTGGGACGGGAAGGAAGATAACCAAATTTGGTTGTGGAATGTTCACTTTTAGTGTACAAGATCCGCATACCGCTAATTGAAATTGAGATAACCAAATTTGGTTGTGGAATGTTCACTTTTAGGGCACATTTTCCAGTGCTTTGAGGCGGCATTCTCTGTGCGAATCAAAGGTGAACTGCTCGGTTACGCCAGTCGGGCCCAGAGATCATACTCAACGACTGGCTTGCTTCGATTACGTAGGAAAGTGTTGGCCTGCCTCTTTCCTTCAAGTGCAGACCCCGCTGTGTGGATGGTCAACAGGCGCCATAGGCTTCCTCTAAATGAAGCTTTGGCGAGTTTCAAGGGCTCTGCATGCCGATTGGCTATCCCGCCAAAGCGGACTACCATTGTCGCATCCGGTGCACAGGCCTCAGCTGCGTTGTTCCAAACTTTGCGGAGATCTGCAGCAAAGTCATCAGGGTTCGAGTGTACCACCTGGTGCTCGTTCGTATAGTCAACATGATCCATTCCACCGAGGAACCAGCAACGCAACCATTGATCTGGAATATATGTGCACATGCCGTAATATGGCGGCGACGTAATCACCCACGAGAACCGCCCATCGTCCGTTTCTGGCACTAGCGAATCAAGTTCGCGACTATCACGAAGTCGGACCGCGCCTTTACCGGCTGGAAGGGAACCGTAGTAACGGTTTGCTCTGCGCTCAATGATGTCGAGGACATCAACACGCAGAGGCTGTAGGTTGCGACTCTGCCAGTACCGTGTTGCGTAGCCAGGTTTCGGGGCATAGGTTCTAGGACACTGATTCGAGAAGTAACTCTGGAATGTCTTCTGTCTTGGACCATGTAGCGCTCCGAGCATGATCCCCCGAAGGGCAATTCGGGCTGGTGTGGAACAGTCCTCCCGCAAAGCAGCCCTGAATCGGCAAAGCTCGACGAGAATGTCGGCATGATATGCCCAATCCCAGAAGGCTCCCGAGGGAACTTCGCTTGGGTCGGTGTTCGTCAAGATGTTACGTGCTTCAGATAGAATCTCCGAGGCGGTAACTTGGACAAGCTTCGAGGCAGTAATTGCGGTGGCAACTGGGCTCGAATCCACGCCTAGCGAACAAAGTCCGACTAAGCGAGCAGCAAAGTTTGTTGTTCCACGTCCGCAAAACGGATCAAGTACAGATTGGTGTTGTCGCGCCCGTTTTCGCAGAATCCTAAAGGGAAATTCGAGCGGGAACATGGTGAAATACGGACATATTCCGTTCAAAAATGTGCGTGCCAACGGAATGGTCATTCTGGCTCATGCTTTTTTCGGATATATGTAGTAGTCCGAGATGGGTCTTTAAATGATTTCTTCTTGCATGTTTCCCACCGCTGTTCGCCAAAGATCTTATTCATTGCTTTCCGGACCAGCCGATACGCCAAATCGTCACTGTTATCGAGACGTTCGGGAAGCTGTTGCTTGAGCCCTGCCTTCACAGAGCCCCACGCGGCACCTTCCTTCGATTCAAGCTTTTTAATCAATTGAGTTTTAGAGCGAAGCTTAGTGATCGCACGTTCTTCGATTTTAGCCATGATGTCAATGGAATCTGGTTCTTCTTCCGATTCGGATTGGCTAGAAGTTGCCGGGGCATTGGCAGCGCCTACAAGATCCGATTGGGCATCTCCCTCAAACGTTCCGTGAAGGATCTTGGCATAGGTACTGCCTGCCGGCGAACTGTAGCTGGGATCACGCATCGGGAAGAGATGCTCGAAAGAAAGAGCACGAATGCTTACCGGATAGGGCTTTCCTCCCACTGAACTCCAAAAGACACCTTGTCCAGGAATAGGCTCATTGAGCAACGAACTGAGCAGGTCATCGCTGAAATGAGCATTTGCGCGCTTCAGTGACGCCAAGTCGGTTGCAGAGAGCAAGTGGAAGACAAACCAATTGTCGCCTTGGCTCAGAATCTCACTTGGAATGCTCCCTGGCTGTTGCGTTATGAGGAGGGCTCCAAGATCGTACTTGCGACCTTCTTTGACCCATGTAATATAGGGTTCAGCAGCCATGGCACTCTCATTGAGTACCGACTGTGCTTCCTCGACCACCGCGAGAGTCGGAATGGTTTTTGGTTCCGCTTCCGTAAACTCCTGCTGGTTTCGATCGAAGATTCGGCGAAGGATTAGGCCAGACAAGACTAACGATTGCCCACCGCGCATCTGAGAAACATCGATAACGCAGAGTTTGCCTGCGGAAAGAGCATCAATGAGCATGTCCATCAGCTGACTGCTCTTGTTGTGCAACATGCGGACGATGGCAGTCATGTTGGAGCGGGCAGCAAGTGCTTCCATCTCCGAGCGTTGCTCATCAAGATTCAAAATTTTGCACACATCTTCAAGTGGCGCGTCGTTGCCGCTATGGTCGATTAAATTAACAAGAGACTCCCAGCGGTCTGTTGACAGTCCTCTTAGCTTTCTTACGTTTTGCTGCTCTTGACGCTCAGGGCCTAATGCGATTGCGATTACGTCGCTGGGGCGGAGGCGTCGGATATCAAGGCAAATCCCGCCAGCCACAAAAGACTGGTAGAACGGGCTTGGATTGCGGCGCTCGGTGAAAACAACCAGTTTGTCCTCGAGCTCTGGCACGTCGCACAGTCCGGGACGTCCTTTATCGTCAGGCCAGAAATACTCGCCATCAGGATCGAAGATCACGCTACCGACCGGAACTTTGCGGCCCCCGCGCTTCTCAACATGTGGCGTCACCTTGTACAGTTTACTGAACAGAATTTTGTTCAGGTTGGATTTGCCGAAACCAGCGCGTGCGAACACAAAGCTCCGTCGCGAGACCAGTGATTCCAATGGAAACTTCACAAGAATCTCCGGCTGTAAGATCTGCATCCATTCCTGATGTTTAAAATCAGCATTATCCGAGGCATAGATGTACTCGCCAAAAGCAAAGTGTCCGATGGGTGTCCCGTCAATGTTGTGGCCGGCAATCTCACGCAGCACGCTGCTCGACGGGAAAGCTATCGGGCTTCCGACGTGAGGTAAACGCCGATGTGATGGCACGAAAGTAAGACCCGTATCGTTCTTGCGTATTACACCAAGTACGCGGGTACTCACGCGATACTTGAGATACTGCTCTTTGAGATCTTCAGGGATGGACCGACCCTCACGCATGGCACGAACGTTAAATTCTTCGCCAGAACCAGATGACAGCTTGCCTTCCGACGAGAATGATGCAATGCGTCCGAGTACTGCTTCATTCGGGGTATCGAGCTGCACTAGGACAAACTGCCCATGCATAGGGGCGTTTTGAAACTCGTTTTTATATGGCAGTACAAGATCGGCCTTGAACTCCATCCCCCCCTGCTGGAAGCCGCGAAATATCCCGACTACTTTGTCGGAGGGAAACAGCTGGATTTCTGCCGTCATGAGGTTCCTTATCTGCTGTAACGTCGTTGGGAAGGATCAGTATCCTGAAGCTGGAACACATCCAGCGTTGACGCGTCACCTTTGAGACTCGCTCGGATGCCTTCGAAGATAAAGTTCTGCAGGATATCGAAGTCGAAATCTACAAGTGCCGCATTCTCGTGAGCCATTTGAAGACAGCGCGGATAGTGGGGGATTGGAAATCCGTTGACAGTATCTGCGAGCAATGATCCCAGTATTACCTGAGCATCGTCCACCTGTGGTTCAAAAATGTCAACAGGCCAAATGGGGTCGCGCCTGTGCGCGCCAAATTTCACGAGAAACATCTTTCCGCCTACGAATTTATTGATTTCCCCACTTTCGCCAACCCAGTCGTCGCCACGAGCAAATTCCGACCAGACGTATGCCCGTTCTTCAACTTCGCGTGGCACGCACACATAGGCAGGATAATCGGTTTGCAGAACTCCCTCTAGCACCATCGCAAGTCGGTATCGAGATAGAACTTTGCTATGCTTCGCGATGCCCACCAGATAGATTTGACGTCGATTTTTATGCCGTTGCTCTTCTATTCGAGTACGCATACCTCGAAGAAGACGCGGAAAGAGATCCTCCGCAAAGACTTTGCTACGCAACAAGCCGTCGCAGACGATTAGCGTGTTCGTTCCAAAGTCTTTCTTCAGAATGGAAAATAAGATGGCCCACTCGACAAGTTCACGATAAGCTTGTACCCAACTGGGAGAGACGGGGTTCCCTCTACCAATGGGGCGGATCATGTGGGAAAGATCCTGCAGGGTCTTTACGCCAAGAAATTGCATCATCTCGCCAAGTGCGGTTTGTGGTGATCCGTTGCTGGATATCTGACGGCTATTCAGCTTTTCGATTGGCGTGGTCGGGGAGACTGCCTCAAGACAGTACTCGTTTTTGCTACTGTCGACAACTCTTATGAGTTGAATCAAGAAGGGATCGAACCGGAACTGATTATTGCCTCCATCCGTCCCGACGATAGAAGTCGATGTGGTTGTGCGAGGCTGTATCTGTCTCGTCGATGCGTGTAGAGAGCGAATCTCCTCGCGGAGCTTGTCGAGGGTCTCTTGATCGATATCAATGCAGTCGGCTATGGTGTCCTTGAGTTGGGCTTGAGTTGCAGGGTCAATCATGGGCAAAATCCTCCGACTCAACTATCAGAAACCATCATGAAACAGATCTCCCAGATAGTCGATCTGTGTGTTCTCAGTCTCTTTCAGAATACGCAGAAAGTCAACAAGGCGTGTGGGATTCCTCACGGTCGTGGAAACTGACCACGGTTTAGATTTTTGCATGATGCCAGTTCCTTCTTTCCGATTCCCAAGGCGATTATAAGGCTTTTAGAATGAACTAATCTCGGTAAAGGGGAGGAATTTGAGGTAATTGACAATGGGTGGTTTGAGAAGGAATTCAGATTGGGTAACACGGAGATTTCGCTTGATTTCCTTACGGGAGTTTCGGTTTTAGTCTCGGGCAACACGAAAACTTTTAGGCAATGATATACCTGTTGATCCCACTACAAGCGACCATCATTGGCGAATTTCTGCAATTGGCGCATGTCAAACACATGCCTTAAACTTCCTGAACCAGCTACTGTTGGCCTTGTTCGTTTGCCCTCTTCAATCAGGGAAAGTTGCTGGCATTGGTTAGTCTTCCTTCATTCTTCACCGCGAAATTTATCCAATCGATGAGTTCTCGGATCTTTTCCTTAGTCTCGGAAGTGTAGTTCATCTCATCCGAAACGCAGTGTTCCAGGATGCGTAACAAATCATTTGTGCTTTCAATAACGTTCGACCAGTCACCAAGTAAGCCGTGATGCTTGTAGAAGGGAATCATGTTGTCGTCTTTGCTCATGTCAGCTCCTGTCTGCATAGTTCGTGTGTTCCTTTGGGCAACATTGTATATAGTCCCCCCTTTTTACTACTGTCTATGCAGTTTTCAATGTTTTTGAGCCAATAGAGCTCTTAGACTGAAGAATTCTTTTTTTTGCTTCTTGGAAGAATTTTGCATCTACCTCAAATCCGTGGAAATTTCGGGCAAGTTTTTTGGAGATCACACCTGTTGTCCCCGACCCCATAAATGGATCTAGAACCCAATCTCCTTTCTGAGATCCGATTCTGACGACTCGTTCGAGCAAAGTCTCTGGCTTCTCGGCCGGATGACTTGTCACATGACGCTGGGCGTTGACCTCCCACAGGTTACGCATTTGCTTGCCCCCATTCATCTCCTTCGCGCATGCGTAGTCGAAATAATACTTCTTCGTCTTGCTAGCCACCCAGATCAACTCGGTTGAAGGCGCAAACCGGTTGGCCGACAACAACGGCGGCGCATTACGCTTGAACCAGATGATGTCGTTAATGATCCACAACCCAAGATCCTTTAGGACACATCCGATTGAAGGATGGTTGTGAAGCGTACCCGAGATCCAGATCGTGCCGTCATCCGCCAAAACTCGGACGCATTCGGCGATCCAAGCACGGTTGAATGAATCCAAATCGGAGATGACATCCCAAGCCCCCTTGTCGCATTTCACCCTCTTCCCCGATTGTACCGTGACATGCTTTGCCCCAGACAAATTGTACGGTGGATCCGCGAATATCAGCCGATAGGTCCCTCTCCTAGCGGACTTTATCCCTGTCAGGAAATCATCATTGGCAAGTATGGCCTTACTGGCACCCATTTGCCACCCTCCTGACCCGCGCCCGCGCGGCTTTCACATATTTCATCTCCTTCTCTATCCCGATCCATTCCCTGCCAAGCTTGGCTGCCGCAACGGCGGTGGTTCCGCTGCCCATGAACGGGTCAAGCACAATGTCGCGGGGGTTCGACGATGCCGTGATCACCATTTCCAGCAATTTTTCCGGCTTCTGGGTCGGGTGTAGCGCCCTCCCGTTCCCGTTCCTCAGGCGCTCCGCGCCCTGTACCAGGGGGAGCCGGATGTAGTCCGGCATTTGCTTCGGGTCACCCGTCTTGGAATGCTCGGGATTGAACGATTTCATCTGTCCGTAGTTGTAGGTCCATTTCTTGCCCTTGACAAACCAGCAGACGTACTCCGTGGTATGCGTGAACGTGCGCTTCGTGATGCTCGGCATGGCATTGGCCTTGTGCCAGACAATCACGTTGTTCATCTTGAATTCGTGTGCCTTTCCAGCAACAAGAACCTCCCCCAAGTTGTGCATGCTGCAGGACACATACAGGCTTCCTCCAGGCTTCAGCACCCTGTACACTTCCCCGATCCAATGTCGCGTCAGCTCCCAGTAGTCCCCATTGGAGTATTGATCCCACCCTTCGTTGATCTTGTGGAACGGACCTCCTGTCCCGTTGTTCAGCAATGTCAACTTCGTCTTCGAGGCGTTGTAGGGGGGGTCGGCATACACCATGTCAACCGCCCCATCGGGGATCTCCTTTGCAAGTACCTCCAAGCAATCCCCCGTATAGATGTGATTCAGTTTCATTGGCGGGTTGACACCTCCCTCTTCCACTCGCCCAGGGCGGCCGGGATCCTTTCGTTCCATTCCGTCGAGGAACCCACTTTCTCCGTCAATTCCACCACCCGCCAGAGCAACCCCAGTATGTCATCCTTCGTCAAGCTCCGGCCCCGCTCCTTACACTCCACGCACACTTCCAGCACTGTGCAGAACTGCTCTATGGTTAAGGGTACGATCCGCTGGGACCTACCCTCAAACTCGTGCTTGACGGCGATCCAGAACGTGTTGATCGTGTCTCTGTGGATAGATGGAGCTATGAATAGGGCAAATACGGCTTCACTTTCTTTCCGTCCGTCCTCGAAGTCCCTCAGATGTCGCATTACCGGCTGGCTCTCCATCATCCATTGGGACCTGTTCCTGGTCATGGTCACTTCGCAGACACAGGAGAACCCCAAGTAGTAGCACTCTATG
Source organism: Gammaproteobacteria bacterium (assembly GCA_965207545.1). Lineage (GTDB taxonomy): Bacteria > Pseudomonadota > Gammaproteobacteria > Tethybacterales > CBDBMS01 > CBDBMS01. Next base: position 1,535,360 of record CBDBMS010000003.1, on the reverse strand, counting down.
TCGGGCTTGCCACCCGGCGCATGCGCCCGTGGAAGGCCATCGTCACCCCTCGGATAGTTCGGCCTGATCTCCTCGGCGTCGTTCAATGCCACCAGCCCTGATGCGACGATCCATTCCAGCGCCAAGGATTTCTGCATCCCGCCCTTGGATTGTTTGGTCAGCCCACGCAACGCAGCGATCTTCTCCCGGATATTCTTCGGTTCCTCCATGTCGAACTTGGCCTTGACAGACAAGATCTCATCTCTTTTCAGCCGTAAGTCCACCACCAAGCTTTTCATCTCGGCAATGTTCTTGTTCGCGAAAACACCCCTGTCCAAGTGCTCCTCACCCTCGTATTCCTCGATCTCGTTCAGAAGCAACACAGCCGTTTTTTTTTCCAGTTCCCTGTGTGTTTCCCACGGCAACAGGGGCTGATTGGGATCGCCCAAGACCTCGCAATATCTTCTTGGCGGAGCGTAGTCAATCGGCTTCCCCGTGTCGCCCTTAAGCAAGGCATCAATCTCCACCTTACGTACGGGTTCATGGTCGATGAAGCGTCCCTGCCCACGTAGACGCAACAACCCAGTTATCCTGAAATAGCGCACTACATTGTCGGCATAGTCGGGCGTATACTTCATCTCGAACCCGGACCTTAGTGATGCGCGGTCTTCCAGCAAAGCCTGATCCCGCTCCCAATGGGCCAAGGTTGCATGCTTGATCCTGAAATCTACGATTTCACGCGCAGTCTCCCCCACTTCATCCCATCTGATCATGGTGAGCCCAAACACCCCTAGTTCGGTCTGGGATATTCCCAGTGGCTTGATGCTGCGCTTTCGGCACAAATCATTGACTGCGCCGATTAGGTGCAGTACTGAGACAAACGGCTTCAGGCAGTACCCGCCCTTGGCGGGGAACCCCTGCTTGTCGAGGATATTGGGCAGCTGCCACTTCAGCAGGGACCTGAGGAAGAGGTCGCCATCGTCGACTTCACCGGAAAGCAGGGCTAGACCTGCCTGGGTGACCCGCACCTTGCCCTCGTACAAATCCGCGAACCCGATTTTTTGCAGAGGCTTGAACGACGTTCTTCCGCGCATGCCCGGATCCGTATACTGCTTGGCGTCCATTATGGCCTTCGCGTCCTCGAAATTGATGTCACCATCCCCTTCTATCAAGGCAACCTGCTCCTGGCTGAGCCCATTGTAGAACTGAAAATTGAAGGCACCGTACAGCCTGTTGGCGATCAAATGCGTCTGATAGCCCACTTGGGCATCAATATTCCACTCAGCACCCTCGAACTGATCCTTGAGAATCCCGAGAAAGTCGGCAATACGGTCAGGATTGCGTACAGTCGTGGAGATTGACCACGGTTTAAGCCGTTTCTGTTGTGCCATTCGCGCTGTTTCGATCCTTCAGGCGATTATAAAGGCTTCCTTCGTGTTCATACGGTATCTGAGCCATACCCAAATGTATCCTGAAAGAGTTCATTGGGCGAGCAAGTGGGGTCTGGGGCAATGTTGAATAGAATACCCAATCAACACCCACCCAAGATGACAGCCGAGGAAGACTTCGAGATGGGCTGGCCGAATGAGGCTCTTGCCTGCTTCGACAAGGCGATAAAGTTGAAGCCGGACTACGCAGAGGCGCTCATCGGCCGAGAACTGGCGAAAGAAAGTCTTTTCATGTACAGGGAGGCACTCAGAGATCTCGACAAGGGGATTGCGCTCAAGCAGAACGATCCCGAGGCGTTCTACTGTCGAGCCAAACGAGAGCGCAAACTATGAGATGCGCGCGGCTGCATGGATCGAACTTGAGAACTGGGAAAAAGCCATAACAGACTTGGGGAGGGCGATTGACTTGAACCCCAAGGAGAGCGATCCTTGGTCAATGCGTGCGATCGTCAGGCTGGACAATGGGGATCAAGAGGGAGCGATTGAGGATTTTCGACAGGCTCAGAAACTGATGAAAACCTCGCGGCGGCGGAACAAGAGCAAAGGCAAAGGCTAGCGACAGCTTGGGCGCAGGTCCGCTACCCTTCCTGCGCCCAGTCCGGATCGCTTTCCAGAAGCTTGTCGAAAGCGGTGCCATCCCTTCGGGTCAGATTCGGCACATACCGCGAATACACCCGGAAGAGCATTTCGGTTGTTGAGTGCCTTCGACATGCAGTAATATTCCACTACATGAAAACCAGAATGTCAAGCGATTTTCAATAAACCGATACTTCCGATTACAATTGATAGTAGCCATAAAACCATCCAGATCGCTACTCAATCTTCAGAATAATATTGTGGACTGCATATAATCAGCAGAAAATAGATTCTTCAAAGTGATGTATTTGTGTTACTGAATTCGTTATTACTACAAATATCATGGAAGTTTCTATGAAAAACATTCAAATATTGAAATCAAGCATTGTGTTGTTTACGCTTGCAATGTTTTTGATGTCGTGCGCAACTAGAGAAGGATACGAGAAAAAATTAATCTCTTGGGTTGGCTCTAGTGAAGACAAACTCATTGATGAGTGGGGTAAACCAGTCACCATTTATGAGTCGTCTGAAGGCGAAAAAGAGTTGCTTTATATTTATTCAATCCAGAGGTATTCCTACACTACTTTGCCTGGCTTTGGACATGTTCCTAATGTGACTATTCCTATTCCGACTCGCACTGTTCAATGTCGGACAACATTCGTAATAAAAAATGGCGTTGTAAGGGATTGGGGATATGATGGGCCTTGTGCGGCAAGAGAATAGAGAACATCCGAAAGACGTCTATTCTTCGTAGCATTCGTGGGAAATCTATAAACTCCAGGCGGTTTGACGACAAGAGATCCAACGGAATGGCTCAGTAGCGAACTGGTTGACTTGGACGGTGTGTGAGAAAAAGACAAGCGCTTTCGGGAATAACGAAGAATTACGCTTGAGGAAGTATCCAAGGTGACTGGTATACATCGGACAACGCTGTCGAAAATCCACAACCAACGCGACTGTGGATATTCTGGAAAACTTTGCAGATACTTCGAGGGCGAGATCGGAGATGTGGTCATCTTCATTGATGACATCGATCCGAAACTGCGCAAAAAGTAGGTTCTCACCCATCGCGGCGACATGCAGGTTGCCTGTTAGGCAGCTCTGCGGTCAATCCATAATGGCACTATTTGATCTGGAACGGCTAGTTGCCGTCCCCAATTTGTCCCCACTCTCGGAACACCGAATTTACCGTTCCAGTTTTTGTCTGCATTTATAATGACTTATGGCGCGCCCGATAGGATTCGAACCTATGACCTTCGGCTCCGGAGGCCGACACTCTATCCACTGAGCTACGGGCGCAATTGGGAATGAGAAGTATTGTAGACCTGTTCGCCGGCTTCGTGTTGATAAACCCGCGCTTGTAGATGTTGCGCCGTCCTGTTGGCCAGCGCTAGAGGGCCAATCGGGAAAGAGCGCGACAGGCTTCATCAAGAATGCGCAGTGAATCCTCAAGCTCCGCTTCTCCATGGACCACAGAAAAGAACCGTCTCACGCCAGGAAGCACGTATATTCCACGTTTCATGCATTCCCGGTCCAGTTGTCGAGCGGAGGCCGCATCGCCGGCCAACATGTCTGCATAGGTGCGAGGCGGCTTCTTCATGAAAAGAATCTGCCACAACGATCCTTCCGAGATGGCGATTGCAGGCAGTCCATGCCGGTTCAGGACTTTCTGGAATTCGGCACAGGCGATTTCCGAGTGCTTGTTGAGCGCATCATAGGTGCCTGGTCTTGCCAGTTCGTCCAGCATGGCAAGAGTGGCACGCGCCGAAACCGGATTTCCATGCAGCGTGCCGTTAAGGTAGACATAGTCGTCCTTCCCCTTGTTGCGAGGATCGCACAGGTCAAGGATGCCTGCAAGGCCGGCCACGACCGCCAAAGGACCTCCGGCGCCGATCACCTTTCCAAAACTGGCCAGGTCAGGCGTCACTCCGTAGTGCACCTGTGCACCACCGTAGGCAAGACGAAACCCGGTCACCACCTCGTCCATGATGAAGACGATTCCGTTCTCGTCGCATATCCGGCGGATGGCCTGCAGGAATTCAGGCTGCGCGGCGATGACCCGCTGAACCGGCTCGACGATGATGCCAGCCAGTTCGGCCTGCCTTTCCTTGACGATGCGCTGCAAGACCTTGATGTCGTTGTAGGGTGCAACGCACATGGTGCTTCTGGTGCCTGCAGGCCTTCCGGCCGTGTCGTCCTGACCATGCGGATTCAGTCCCGTCTGGCTAGGAAAGGTTGAGGTGAGCGCATAGTCGTGATTGCCGTGATAGGCGCCTTCGAACTTGAGGATCAGCTCCTTTCCCGTATGTGCGCGGGCAAGCCGCATTGCGTAGGCAGTGGCCTCCGATCCGGTAGTGGCATAGACGACCTTCTCCGCACACGGAATGTCATCAACCAGTCTGGACGCCAGATCCACGGCGAACCGGTTCAGGGTTCCGAACATGTGTGCGCCCAAGACCGTTTGCTCCTGCATCGCCTTGATGACAGCGGGATGGGAGTGTCCCAGGATGAGCGCTCCGGCGCCGCCAACATAGTCTATGTATTCGTTCCCCTCAACATCTTTCAGGCGCGGTCCCGTCCCTTCGGCGAAAATGAAGCGGATTTCCTCGTCAAGCGAGTAGCCTCCAAGCCCGGCGCCTGGAAGAACTTGATCCGCCGTCCGGTAAAGCCGTTCGCTTTCCGTGGTCGGCTCCGCCGCTTTTGCGTCGGCGGTAGGCATGGCTACAGCCTGTCTCATTGCATGTTCCTCCTCACAGTCCGTTTCGGTCTCCTAGTAGCGCGGACTTCGCCCATTCATGCAGCTTGACAACCGAATGCTCGGAGTTAACCCCTTCTTCGGCATTCACCACCAGAAAGCTTGGCCTGTAGCCCTTGGAACTGACCCCACGCTGTACATTCCTGACCAGCTCCAGATCCTCCGCGAACGTTGTCTCCCGGTCAAGATCGATCACTTTCTGCATGTCATTGGAGACTTTCCCGTCCTCCGAGTACCAGCCCCTGTACACCCTGGTCTCGTCAAGACGGACAGGCCTCCAGTGGTAGGTGTTCACCATGCCGCCGGGATAGATCTGAAGGCTGAAGGCCGGCCAAAGAAAAAACGACGCATAGTCTGACCCTGACGTGTCGTACCATGCGGTCTCACTGCACTGGGCTCGTGCCGTGTGCCGCAGGCACTGCGCACCGGGAAACGCGGCGCTTATGTTGTAGCTGTTCGGGTCAATGATGCCGGAGGAGAAGGTCGGGTGCACGTTCCTGCAGTGATAGCACTCGTTGTAGTTCTCGAGCGCGATAAGCCAGTTGCAGTGTTCGGGAGCGCTGTGTTCGTGTGCAAACGACTGGACGTCTATGCCAGGACAACATGAGTGCACAGCATCCTTGACACCTGGATAGGTTTCAGACATCGATGGTGTGGCCGGATCAAGGTTGACAAAGACAAATCCACAGAAAATCTCGAGCCGCACTTCGGTCAGGCGGATGGCCGACCGGTCGAACTGCGGCATTTTCTCGGTGCCGGGCGCGTTGCGCAACGATCCGTCAAGGTTGTACGACCATGAGTGATAGGGGCACACAATAAAGCGTTTCCGGCAGGCTTCCTTGACCAGCGTGTGCCCCCTGTGCTGGCACACATTGTAGAAGCACCGCAGCGATCCGTCCTTCTGGCGAACTACGATCAGGTCCTGATCGATGATCGAAAAGGGATGCCTGTCACCCGGCTCTGGCACTACGCTGGCATGACAGGCGAACTGCCAAGACCGGTGGAACAGCTGGTCACGTGCGCGGTCGAACATTTCCGCATCCGTGTAGTATCCGGGATCCAATGCGCACTTAGGTTGCTGAACGACTCTTTCGGTCATCCGGACTTTCTCCTGGACTTAGGCTGGGAAGAGATGTGCTCCAGAGTTTCCTCGTACATGCCGGCAGCCTGGCGTTCCAAGTGGAACTGGTGTAGCCGCAGCCTCGCATCCTCGGGCGCCTGGGCAATCAGCAGGGCAAGCAGAGCATCAAGCAGTCCGCTGGCTGCAGCTTGGCTTTGGAAGAACTGCGGCGTGCTGGTGGGACAGATCAGGCACTGGTCTGCCGAGGATACAAGTGGAGAGGTGTTGCTGTCGGTTATGCCGACAATGTCGGCCTTGCGCCGCTGCGCGAACCGTACCGCATCAAGGGTTTCCGTGCGGTAGGGCTGGAAAGTCAATGCCATGAGAAAATCTCTGCTGCTGATGGAGCTCAGATCGTCAATTGGGTTTGAGCCGGGCTGAGGAACCAAGCTCACGTGCCTGAATGCCATTCTTGCGACATACCAGAACTGGTGGGAAAGGCTGTGAGCGGCGCCAAGTCCTAGCACATGGACATGGTCCGCCTTCAGAAAACTCTTGCAGACACTTTCGAGCCTTTTGACATGTTGTTGCCGGAACCCCTGCTCCATGTTGTCAATGACGGCTTCGGCCATCTTTCCGAGTACGGACGCGCTTCCTCCCTTACGGGCCAGTGTCTGCAGCCATTTCGCCCTGTTCTGGAAACTGCCCATGTCGTCCGCAACCATGAAGTTTCGGAAAGTCTCTCTCATGCTGTAGTAGCTGGGAAAGCCGATATGTCTTGCCAGTCTTACGAACGTGTTGGGATGAAGGGACGAGTTGGCCGCAAGGGTCCGCATCGAGTCGACACCAACCTCGCGCGGGTGGTTGATCACGTAGCGTGCCGCCTTGTTCAGCGCTGGCGGCATTTCGGGAAGCGACTTGGCCAAGACCTCGATGACTTCCTCCGCACGTTCCCGGGATTTGTTCATATGTATCATACATCCACATGAATTGGTATAATTGTACTGTCAAGAAAGTTGACCGTCAAGGAGGTGCGTCGTGAGAGGTCATGCCAAGGTCGTAATCATCGGCGGCGGCATTATGGGCTGTTCGCTCGCCTATCACCTATGCAAGGAGGGGCTTACCGATCTTGTGCTCGTTGAGAAGGGCGAACTGACCTCGGGTTCGACATGGCATGCTGCCGGCCAGATCACACATTCGGTAAGCCACTATGGCCTGGCCAAGATGGTCGCCTACGGAACCGAACTCTACTCCGGCCTTGAGGAGACAACCGGCAAAAGCGCCACCTGGCATGGATGCGGGTCATTGCGCCTTGCCTACGAAGATGACGAGATCGATGCCCTCCACTACACGGTATCGATGGGGCGGGGCATTGGACTCGAAATGGAGATTGTCGGAAAATCGCGTATCGCCGAACTGCATCCGTTCTACTGTCTTGACGGGATCAAGGCCGCATTGCACACTCCGCATGACGGCCACATGGATCCTGCCGGAACCGCCTTTGCGCTTGCGCACGGAGCAAGGCAGATGGGCGCCGAAATTGTCCGCAAAAACCGCGTCACCGGGGTCGAGCAGAGAGATGGCGGGGAGTGGCGGATACACACCGAACAGGGCGACATCGACTGCGAGATTGTCGTCAATGCCGGTGGAACCTATGCGAGACAGATCGGGAAATGGTTTGGACTGGACCTGCCTGTTGCGAACATGCTGCATCACTACCTCATCACGAACCCGGTTCCGGAATTCCAGGATCTGGAGACGGAATTGCCGGTCATCAGGGATGACCGGAACGTGTCGGGATACATACGCATGGAGCAGAAATGTGGACTGGTTGGGATCTACGAGAAGGCGGGCGCCAAGTCCGTATGGGACGGCGGAACGCCGTGGGACGTGGAAAACCACCTGTTTGATGCCGACTACGACCGCATCATGCCGTGGCTCAAGAACGCAATGCAGCGAATGCCCATTTTCTCCGAAATTGGGATCAAGAGGGTGGTGCACGGGGCGATCACCCATCCGGCGGACGGGAACATGCTTCTTGGCCCAGCCGGGGTCCGCAACGTCTGGATATGTGGTGGAGCCTCCGTCGGGATTGCCTGGGGAGCGGGCGCCGGCAAGTATCTTGCACAATGGATGGTGCACGGCTCTGCGGACATCTCGATGGCCAGTTTCGATCCGCGGAGGTTTGGCGCCAGGATTGACGACGAGTATGCCATCGGCAAGGGCAAGGAGGACTATCTCCTGCGTCATGAAATCCCCTTCCCCCATCTTGACAAGCCGGCCTGTCGGCCAAGCCACTCAAAGACCACTCCGCTTTACGGAATGCTGGCCGAAAAGGGTGCCGTCTATCAGGAGGCGTTCGGCTGGGAGCGCCCGTTCTGGTACGCAACCGGCGACGTTCCTCGCGAACATGTCCATACCTTCCGGCGCTCGGCTGTCATGCATGATGCAGTCCGCAGCGAGGTGGAGGGGATGCGACGGTCAGTCGGGATTGCCGACCTGTCCGCCTTTGCCAAGGTGGAAGTCCACGGCAGTGGCGCGGAGGAGTATCTGGACCGCATTGCCTCGAACCGGCTGCCGCAGCGAACCGGTTCGATTTCACTGACCTACCTGGTCAACCCGAGCGGCCGCATCGAGGGGGAGATGACGGTGATGAGGCTTTCCGGGGACAGATACTATCTGGTCTATGCCGCAACCAAGGAACTGGCTCTTCTTGACTGGATGAAAGGGCAAACACGGAATGGTGAACAGGTCGGGTTTGACAATGTTTCCGATAAGTGCGGGGTGCTGATGGTCGCGGGCCCTGAAGCACGGAATCTTCTGTCGCAGACTACCGACGCCACGTTGGACAACAGCGGGTTCCGATGGCTGTCGGGACAGCGCATCTCGGTTGCAGGCGTGGAAAACGTCCGGGCCATGCGTGTGACCTACACCGGCGAACTGGGCTGGGAACTCCATGTCCCCATGGAGGCCATGCTACAGGTCTACACGCAACTGGTGTCGGCTGGAGAGCACATGGACCTGGTTCATGTTGGCTCCGCCTGCCTGAACGCCATGCGGATGGAGAAAGGCTACAAGTCAGGACATGAGATCACAAGCGAAGTCACATTGGCCGAGGCGGATCTGGCGCGGTTTTCGCGCAAGAAAGGCTTTCAGGGCGCAGAGAAATCGCTTAGGCCGCCATCCAGATGGAAAATCGCGCTGCTTAGGCTCGAAGAGCCCTCGGAAGAGACCGTTGCCGACCCGATTGGCAACGAATCCGTCTGGAAAGGAACTGAGCATGTCGGCTTCGTCACCTCCGGCGGATACGGATACAGTCTGGGAGCGTGGCTAGGCTGGGCCTATGTACGGCCGGAATCATCGGTTCCGGAAACAAGGCTGGAGATTGCGGTGCTGGGCGAAGTCCGCCAGGCCAAGGTGGTTGAAGGCGTGCCCTTTGATCCCGGGAACGAACGCGCCAAGGCTTGACGGGACATCAGTTCGCACAGCATGCCGGTAGCGGTGAGGACATTCAAGTTAGAACATGAGGGATACAGCCATGGACAATGAGAGATTCAACAAGGGACGGAAACGGCGCATGTCAACTCTGGGTGAGGAGTACGTAAGACAGTCACTGGACAAGGCAGACGGCTTGACCCGCCCATTCCAGGAGATGATGACCGAATGGTGCTGGGGTTTCGGGTGGGACGACGATGCGATTGACCCGAAAACACGAAGCCTGATGAACCTGGCCATGCTCGGAGCCCTTGGCAAGATGCATGAATGGGAGATCCATTGCCGCGGTGCAATCAGGAATGGCGTTACTGCAAAGCAGATACGGGCTTCAGTGCACGTGGTCGCAATCTATGCCGGAGTCCCGGCGAGCCTGGAGTGCTTCCGGATCGCGCGCAAGGTTCTGGAAGAGAACGGACTGCTTCCGCTTGAAGGCGGCACGGACTGATGGCCTGCTGACAAGGCGACGAACCCCGCATCCGCCATTTGCCGCCACACACCTTATAATATTGGCATGCTTCCAAAAAACAAGAGTCTCGACTTGGCGGTGCAGGCGGCGGTGGGCTTTTTCCTGCTCATTGTGGCAATCATCCTGTTGGCCGTTCTGGTTCAAAGCTACTCACGCGAATCCATGGTCGTCCCGGAAGAGGACATCCAGCGGAACACCGCTCCCGTCGACAGGGTGATCTACCGGGAATAACGCCATCCATGGCCACCTACGTGGTGGGTGATCCTCACGGTCACTTCCAGACATTCCTCAGGCTGCTTTCCCATGCCGGCATCGGTTCCGGCGACCGTGTGCTGTTTGTCGGCGACCTGGTTAACCGAGGGCCGCAGTCCCTTGAAATGCTACAGTGGGTGCGCGACAACAGCCATGCGGAAGCGGTTCTGGGCAACCACGACATCTTCATGCTCATGGTCCACGAAGGACTTGCCGATCCTCACGGCACCGATACCACCCGCAGCATTCTCAACCATCCCGATGCGCCCTCGCTTTGCGACTGGCTCAGGAACCGGCCGTTCGCTCTCGATGTCGATCCCTATCTGATTGTCCATGCGGGAATAGCACCCGACTGGACCATCGGACAGATCATGCCGCTAGCGCGGGAGGTGGAGCAGGTGTTTCGGGGCAAGGAACGCCACAGCTTCTTCCCCGCCCTGCTCGGCAACCAGCCAGCTCTCTGGAAGAATGCAGAGGCGCGGCATGACCGCCTACGCTTTATTGTCAATGCGCTGACGCGCATAAGGATGTGCGAGACGGAAAGCGGCGCCATGGACTTCAGTCACAAGGAAGGCCGGGAGGATCCCGAGGGTCGGTTCAAGCCCTGGTTCGAGTTCCACACCAGTTTTCAGGACAGGACGGTGGTATTCGGTCACTGGGCCAGCCTAGGAGCCGGCGACCATGGCCATGTGATCAGTCTCGATTCCGGCTGCGCCTGGGACGGCGGCCTCAGCTGCCTCCGGCTGGAGGATCGGAGGATGTTCACGGTTCCGACAGCCTAGGCCGAATCTCAGCCTGTGGAGACGGAGAGCTCCCTAAAAAACTCAGGAACTGTACGGGTTGCGGGACCAGTGCGGCATTCGTCGAACAGGGGCGTCCCGGCGCTTTCCTCAAGATTGAGTTCCACGCAGCACGCACCCGAGGCTTTCGCCTCGGCGACGAAACCGGCAGCCGGATAGACATTGCCGGAAGTTCCGATCGAGACGAACAGTTCGCAAAGCGAAAGCGCCACCTGGATCCGGTCCATTTGAAACGGCATCTCGCCAAACCACACGATATGGGGACGCAACGCCCCTTTCGAACCGCAGTCCGGACATTCCGAGTCAACATCAAGGGAACCGCGGCATTCGGCCACTGTTCCACAGGAGCAACACCGTCTCTTCAGGAGTTCTCCATGCATGTGAAGCGGTGTCTGGCTTCCGCCACGCTCGTGCAGGTCGTCAATGTTCTGGGTGACCAGCAGAAACTCCCCTTGGAAACTCCGCTCAAATTCCCCGAGCGCCTTGTGTGCGGCGTTGGGTTCCGTCTCCAGCAGGCGTGTGCGGCGCTCGTTGTAGAACCGGTGAACCAGTGCCGGATTGCGCATAAACCCTTCCGGACTCGCCACATCCTCTATATGATGATCCTCCCAAAGGCCGTCCGCTGCACGAAATGTCCGGAGGCCGGATTCTGCCGATATTCCCGCACCGGTCAGAACGACTACGCGGCGCAGCGCATTCCTCACCGGACAGGCGGAGATGTGTCCGTCTGTCCAAACAGGATCTTCTTGGCCTCCTCGGTCATGGTCTCCCCCTCGCCCACTTCCTTGGCACGTTCGTAGGCCCGCTCGACGGCCGGACGCGAGCGCATCGTCTCAAACCAGCGTCGGACATTCGGATAGTCGCCGAGGTCGATTCGCTGCCGCTCGTGGGACACAGTCCACGGATAGCAGGCCATGTCGGCGATGGAATACTCGGTGGCAATATGCTCACGCCCGTCCAGCCGCTTGTCAAGAACCTTGTACAGGCGCTGGGTCTCCTTGTGATAGCGTTCAACGGCATAGGGGATCTGCTCGGGCGCGTAGGCAAGGAAATGGTGGTTCTGACCCAGCATCGGACCGAGACCGCCCATCTGCCACATCAGCCATTCCATGACTTCGCTGCGCCGGCGTGGCTCCTGCGGCAGGAATTTGCCTGTCTTGTCGGCCAGATAGATAAGAATGGCTCCCGATTCGAAAACGGAAACCGGTTCGCCTTCGATTCCAGGATCGCTGTCCACAATGGCAGGGATTCGGTTGTTCGGGGCGATCCGGAGAAAATCCGGATCGAACTGGTCGCCCTTGCTTATGTTTACGGGAACGATCCGGTATTCCAGACCGGCCTCTTCAAGGAATATGGTGATCTTGTGTCCGTTGGGGGTTTTCCAATAGTGCAGATCAATCACGGTTCCACTCCTTTTGTGGCAACCTGTCGGAGAGAGCAGGCTATTTCTTGACCCTCTTCAGTCCGCTGTAGGATTCGAGGCGTGGCTTCTTGCCGTGAAAGAAGAAGTAGACATGCCACTTCCTCTTGAACGATCCGTCGTCGCTCTCCTCGAAGGAGGACTTGGCGCATCCGGTCTCCTTGATGTGCTTGTTCTGGGCTTCACGGGCTTCGGCGAGATCCTCGAATGTTTCAAGAATCTTCCATTCGCTGAATGTCTTATAGATTTTTGAACAGTACTCCCTCTTGGCGTCAGGATCTGATGTCACTCCGATCTGGCACGGCATTCAATTTTCCTCGATTCCTGTTGATTATTGGTTTTCCTGTATGCGATAATATCAGGTTCGGGAGGGGTTCCCGAGCGGTCAAAGGGATCAGACTGTAAATCTGACGGCTAAGCCTTCGAAGGTTCGAATCCTTCCCCCTCCACCGCATGGCCCCATTTTACAGGATTGTCGATGATTTCCGGAAAGACAGAGCAGAAAATGGAATATGCCCAGTCGGCAAGGACGTTTTGCCTGGGCGGGTGTAGCTCAACGGTAGAGCATAAGCCTTCCAAGCTTGAGACGAGGGTTCGATTCCCTTCACCCGCTCCCGCCTTGCTCGGGGGACGGGCGGACTCCCGCCCAAGTAGCTCAGTGGTAGAGCACTCCCTTGGTAAGGGAGAGGCCACCAGTTCAATCCTGGTCTTGGGCACCATCAACTTTTCCAGGAAGGGAACTGCCGGAAACATAGCCCTTACACATCTAACCAATTAGAGGATAGCAACAATGGCCAAGGAGAAGTTTGAGCGTACCAAGCCGCACTTGAACGTGGGTACGATCGGCCACGTGGATCACGGCAAGACGACGCTGACGGCGGCGCTGACGCAGGTGTTGTCGTCGCACGGCGGAGAAGGCAAGGGATATGATCAGATCGACAACGCGCCGGAGGAGAAGGCGCGCGGGATCACGATCAACACGTCGCACGTGGAGTATGAGACGTCGGCGCGGCACTATGCGCACGTGGACTGTCCGGGCCACGCGGACTACGTGAAGAACATGATCACGGGAGCGGCGCAGATGGACGCGGCGATCCTGGTGGTGAGCGCGGCGGACGGTCCGATGCCGCAGACGCGCGAGCATCTGCTTCTGGCGCGCCAGGTGGGGGTTCCGAAGGTGGTGGTGTTTCTGAACAAGTCGGACCAGGTGGACGATGCGGAGTTGCTGGAGCTGGTCGAGGTGGAGGTTCGCGAGTTGCTGACGCAGTATGAGTTTCCGGCAGACGACACGCCGGTGGTGACCGGTTCGGCGCTGAAGGCGCTGGAGGGCGATGCGGAGCATCGCGGCAAGGTGGAGGAGCTGGCGCAGGCGCTGGACAGCTACCTGGAGGAGCCGGAGCGTGCGGTCGACGGGACGTTTCTGATGCCGGTGGAGGACGTGTTCTCGATTTCGGGCCGCGGCACGGTGGTGACCGGTCGCATTGAGCGCGGCGTGGTCAAGGTCGGCGAGGAGATCGAGATCGTGGGGATCCGCCAGACGCAGAAGACCACCTGCACCGGAGTGGAGATGTTCCGCAAGCTGCTCGACCAGGGCCAGGCCGGCGACAACGTCGGCGTGCTGCTGCGCGGCCTCAAGCGCGAGGAGGTCGAGCGCGGACAGGTGCTGGCCAAGCCGGGCTCGATCACCCCGCACACCGCCTTCAAGGCGGAGGTGTACATCCTGGCCAAGGAGGAGGGCGGACGCCACAAGCCGTTCTTCACCGGCTACCGGCCGCAGTTCTACTTCCGCACCACCGACGTCACCGGCTCGATCACCGTCCCGCAAGGCACCGAAATGGTCATGCCCGGCGACAACGTCGCCATGCAGGTCGAACTGATCTCTCCCATCGCCATGGAGAAGAACCTGCGCTTCGCCATCCGCGAAGGCGGCCGAACCGTCGGCGCCGGCGTCGTCACCGACATCGTCAAGTAGCAGACGGGCCAAGTCAATGACCAAAGCAGTTTCTAGGCCAGTAGCTCAACCGGTAGAGCAGCGGTCTCCAAAACCGAAGGTTGGGGGTTCGAGTCCCTCTTGGCCTGCCCTATGGATGAACGGATAGAATGGAATTCAGTGCAGTCGACAAGTTGAAGCTTTGGCTGGCCGGCGGCCTGTCCGTAGCCACTTTTTACGCAGGTTTCTACCATTTCGAGCGGGAGAGTTTTGCGGTTCGTGCGGCCGTCCTTGCGGGTGGATTTGCTGTCGCCCTGCTGGTCGGATACTTTTCCGAGCCGGGGCGCCAGTTCGTAGCCTTTTCAAAGGGCGCATCCGAAGAGATGCGCAAGATGGTATGGCCGGGACGCAAGGAAACGTTTCAGATGACTGGGATCGTGCTTGCATTCACTGCGCTAGTTGCAGTGTTCCTCTGGCTGATTGACGCACTGCTTGTATGGGCCTACCAAGCCATCACCTTTTAGAGGGAGTGTTGATGAACGAAAACAGTGGCGCCTGGAAGGCGGAACAGGTGTCTGACAGCATGGGGCAGCGCAAATGGTATGCCGTCCACGTCACCGCAGGAAGCGAGAAGAAGGCCATGGAGCAGTTGCAGAGCCACATAGAGGCAAGCGAACTGCGCGGCCAGTTTGGCGAGGTGTTGCTTCCGATTGAGATCGTTCAGGAATTCAGAGGCGGCAAGCGCGTTGATTCACAGCACAAACTCTACCCCAGCTACCTGTTTGTCAACATGGAGATGACGCCTGACACTTGGCACTTGGTGCGCAACACCCCCAAAATCCACGGGTTCATCGGCGGTGACAGCCGGGATCCGCGTCCGATGTCGGATCTTGAGGTCGAGGACATACGCAAGCGGGTCGCCGAAGGCGCGGAAAAGCCGAGACCGAAGATCATGTTCGGCATCGGCGAACGCATCCGCATAAAGGAGGGGCCGTTCAAGGATTTCTACGGCGACATAGAGGACATCAACTACGAACGCAACAAGCTCAAGATCTCCGTGGTCGTGCTGGGACGCGCCACATCGGTTGAACTCGACTTCGGACACATAGAGAAAGCATAGATCATGGCGAAGAAAATCGCAGGCTACATCAAGCTGCAGATCCCGGCCGGCTCGGCTAATCCTGCCCCCCCTGTGGGACCGGCACTGGGTCAACGCGGCCTGAACATTCAGGACTTCTGCAAGGCGTTCAACGAGGCGACCTCGGATACCGAGAAAGGCACTCCTCTCCCCGTGATCATCACCGCCTATGAGGACCGAACCTTCTCGTTCATCGTCAAAACGCCGCCAACCGCATCGCTGATCCTCAAGGCTTTGGGCATCCCCAAGGGCAGCCCAACTCCGCACACCAAGAAGGTTGGCAAGCTGACGGCGGCGCAAGTTGAAGAAATCGCACGTGCCAAATTGCCTGACCTGAACACCAGCAACCTTGAAATGGCAACGCGAATTGTCGCAGGCTCGGCCCGGAGCATGGGCATCGAGGTTGAAAAGCAGGCGCCATAACAGGAAGAGAGCAATGGCCGGAAAAAGCAAACGAACCAAGGAAAACCAGCGCATAGCTGCCGAAAGCGAAATCCGTTCGCTTGAAGACGCAGTCAAGGCGGTTAAGCGGACATCGAACGCCAAGTTCGACGAGACCGTCGATGTCGCGATACAGCTTGGCATCGATCCGCGCAAGTCGGATCAGATGGTCCGCGGAACAGTACAGCTTCCCGAAGGCACTGGCCGCAAGATCCGCATCGCAGTCGTGGCCGAACAGGAGCACCATCAGGCGGCCATTGAAGCCGGAGCCGACAAGGCCGGACTTGACGACCTGATCGAGGCGATCAAGGGCGGGGATCTCGGATTCGACGTTCTTATAGCCACTCCCGGCGTGATGCGCTCGCTCAGCCAGGTTGCCAAGATGCTCGGACCCAAGGGGCTCATGCCCAATCCGAAGAGCGGAACAGTCACCAAGAACGTGGCCGAGACGGTCGCCCAGTTCAAGAAGGGTCAAGTCCAGTTCCGAAATGACAAGGCCGGCATCATCCATCTCCCCGTAGGAAAGGCGTCGTTCGGCGAGGACGCCCTGCTTCGGAACATCATGGGCGTCATTGACGCCCTCAAGCGGATCAAGCCGGCATCAAGCAAGGGCATCTATTTCAGAAAGGCCTCGCTGTCCGGTTCCATGGGTGCCGGCATCACCTTCGACATTGCCGCACACCGATAGGGAAATTGCATGAGCGCCGCATTTGAACACAAGAAGGAAACCGTCGACTCGTTGCATAACGAGCTCGCCCAGGCGCAGTGCGTCATAACGGCCAACTATTCCGGCCTGTCGGTTTCCGAAATGCAGGCCCTACGCACCAATGCCACCGAGGCGAATGTGAGGCTGAAGGTTTACAAGAACACGCTGGTTCGCCGGGCTCTTGAGGGAACCCCCTTTGCAGGCCTTACGCAGCACATGAGCGGCCAGCTTATCCTGGGCTACACCCCCGAGGATCCCGCTACGCTGGCCAAGGTTCTTCACGACTTCAGCAAGGAGCACGAACCCCTTGAGCTTGCCTTCGGCGCCCTGCCAGAGAAACTCATGCAGCCTACGCAGATCAAGGATCTGGCTAGGCTTCCGGCGCGCGAGGTGCTTCTGGCCCAGTTGGCTGGAACGCTGCTGGCCCCGATCACCGCCTTTGCCCGAACACTTGCTGAAATCCCCGCGAAATTCGTCCGCTCGATTGCTACAGTGCGCGACAGCAGGGACAGCTAACCCGATCAACTACAAAAAGGAGAAATAGCAATGGCTCTCAACAAGGAAGAAATCATCGATTCGATCTCAAGCATGAGTGTTCTCGAGCTTTCCGAACTCATCAAGTCCGTCGAGGAAAAGTTTGGCGTGAGCGCCGCTGCACCTGCAGCGGTTGCCGTTGCGCCTTTGGCCGTCGGAGCAGACGCCCCGACCGCCGAGGAACAGACGCAGTTTGATCTTGTCCTGACCGAGGTCGGCGGCAACAAGATTGCGGTCATCAAGGCAGTGCGCGCCGCCACCGGTCTTGGTCTCAAGGAGGCCAAGGACCTGGTCGACAACCCGCCAAAGCCGATCAAGGAAGGAATAGCCAAGAGCGACGCTGACGCACTCGCCGCCACGCTCAAGGAAGCAGGCGCCACCTGCGAAATCAAGTAGTTCCCCGCAAGGGACCTGAACGCCCCGCACCACACGGTGCGGGGCATCCTGCCTGATTCCGAATTTCCTCCAGCCCAGCAGATACGCCATGACCACATCATCGACACAAAACAAGCGCCCTCGCAGGTCGTTTGCCAAGAACAAGTCCGTAATGGAACTTCCCTACCTGTCGGAAACGCAGGTCAACTCCTACCGCGAATTCCTACAGAAGGATGTGCCCCACGAGGAACGCGCCATCCAAGGGCTGGAACGGGCGTTCCGGAAAGTGTTCCCTATCGTCAGCACAAATGGACAGGTCGAGATCCGCTACAAA
Organism: Gammaproteobacteria bacterium; assembly: GCA_965207545.1. Taxonomy (GTDB): domain Bacteria; phylum Pseudomonadota; class Gammaproteobacteria; order Tethybacterales; family CBDBMS01; genus CBDBMS01. Next base: position 1,517,651 of record CBDBMS010000003.1, on the reverse strand, counting down.
GGCTACAAGCTTATGGATCCGCCATTCGATGTGCGCGAATGCAAGGAGCGAGGTCTCACCTACCGGGCACAGGTGCGGGCATCCTTGGACATTGCCTTCCTGGAGAAGGAGAAGCCCCGCGGCGACCGTGTGCGCGCCACCCGCGAGATCAAGGGGGAAGAGGTCTTCATGGGCGAGATCCCGCTGATGACGGAAACCGGCTCGTTCATCATCAACGGCACCGAGCGTGTCATCGTGTCCCAGCTGCACCGCTCTCCAGGCGTCTACTTCGAACACGACGGCGGACGCACAACAGCAAGCCGCGGCCTGATCTACAGCGCGCGGGTGATACCCTATTTCGGCTCCTGGCTCGACTTCGAGTTTGACGCCAAGGACAGCGTGTTCTTCCGCATTGACAAGCGGCGGAAACTCCCGGTGACCATCCTGCTCAAGGCGCTCGGCTACTCGGTCGAGCAGATCCTCGATGCGTTCTACGAGCATGAGACGTTTCGTCTTGGTGGCAACGAGAACAAGGTCGAAATGAAAATCGTCGGCAGCCAGCTGCGTGACCTGTCGATTCCGTTCGACCTGCTGGACAAGAAGGGAAACGTCATTATCCGGCGCGACCAACGCATCAAGGCGGTCGACATCAAGAAACTCAACAGCGCCAATATCGAATGGCACGAGGTTCCAGAAAGTTTTCTGTTGGAGCGCCGGCTGGCCCACAACGTCGTTGACCAGGAAACCGGCGAGCTTTTCGCTGAAATCAACCAGGAGTTGACCGAAGACATGATCAGCCGCCTGCGCCGTGCCGGGATTGAAGAGATCAGAACGCTGCACTTCCACGACCTGCACTGCGGCCCGTTTATATCGCAGACCCTGATGCTTGAGCCGTGTGCCGACAGGGATCGCGCCCTTACCGAGATCTACCGGATGCTGCGTCCAGGCGACCCTCCCAATGAGACCGTGGTCAAGGCCGCGTTCGACAACACGTTTTTCAATCCTGAGCGCTACAGCCTGTCCGAGGTTGGACGCCTAAAGTTCAACCAACGCCTCAAGAGGGAGCGGCTTGACGGCGAAACGGTCCTGTCGGAAAAGGATATTCTTGACGTGGTTAAGACTTTGGTGGCGCTACGCAACGGCCAGGAGGAAGTCGACGACATTGACAACCTAGGGAATCGCCGCGTACGCTCGGTCGGCGAGCTGGTACAGATCCAGTACATAGCCGGACTGCAACGGATTGAAAAGGCCATCAAGGACCGCATGGGGATCGCCGAGAGCGAAGGGCTGATGCCCCACGACCTGATCAACGCCAAGGCGGTCACAACGATGGTTCGCGACTTCATCGGATCCAGCCAGCTGTCGCAGTTCATGGACCAGACCAATCCCTTGTCCGAGATCACGCATAAACGGCGCGTTTCGGCGCTCGGCCCGGGCGGCCTAGTGCGTGAGCGGGCCGGCTTCGAGGTGCGTGACGTCCACCCGACCCACTACGGACGGGTATGTCCAATCGAGACGCCGGAAGGTCCGAACATCGGCCTGATCAATTCAATGGCCCTCTATGCAAGGACCAACCGACACGGGTTTCTTGAAACCTCTTACCGCAAGGTCAGGAACAGACGGGTGACCAGCGAGATTGAGAACCTGTCCGCGATCGACGAGGCAGGCTGCGTGATAGCGCAGGCAGACAGCCTGATCGACCAGCACGGCCGCTTCGTCAACGAGCTTGTCTCCTGCCGCGAACGCGGCGAGTTCAAGCTGCTTCCGGCCGAGGATGTCACCCACATGGACGTCAGTCCGGCGCAGATCGCATCGGTGGCGGCCGCACTGATTCCGTTCCTTGAGCACGACGATGCAAACCGTGCGCTGATGGGCTCCAACATGCAGAGGCAGGCAGTGCCCTGCCTTCGTCCCGAAAAACCCTTGGTGGGAACCGGCATCGAGACAAAGGTCGCGAAGGATTCCATGACGGTGGTCGAGGCTGGAAGGTCGGGCACAGTCGATTTCGTCGACAGCTCGCGGATCGTGATCAAGGCCGATGAGGAGGAGCGCGGCGGCGAGGAATTCGGCGTCAACATCTACAACCTGACGCACTATGAACGCTCCAACCAGGATACCAGCATCACCCAGCGTCCGATCGTCAAGATTGGCGAGCGGGTTAAACGTGGAGACATCATAGCCGACGGCGCCTCGACGGACTTAGGCGAACTTGCGCTTGGGCAGAACCTTCTGGTGGCATTCCTGCCGTGGAACGGCTACAACTTCGAGGACTCGATAATGCTGTCCGAGCGCGTGGTCGAAGAAGGCCGCTTCAGTTCGGTGCACATCAAGGAGTTCGTGATCCATGCGCGCGAGGACAGCCAGCTGGGCACCGAGCAGATCACGCGGGACATACCGAACAAGGGCGAAGCGGCGCTGGCACATCTTGACGCGTCAGGAATCATTTCGGTTGGTACACAGGTATCGCCCGGAGACATCCTGGTCGGCAAGGTGACGCCCAAATCGCAGACGCTTCCCTCATCAGAGGAAAAGCTGTTGCGCGCCATCTTTGGCGAGAAGGCGGCCAATGTCAAGGACACCAGCATGCGGTTGCCGAGCGGCGCGTCAGGCGTGGTGACGGACGTCAAGGTATTCACAGCCGAAGGGGTCAAACGCGACACGCGTGCCCAAAGCATTATCGACAAGGATCTGGAGAACTACCGCAAGGATCTTGACGACATCCTGCGCATCGTTGAGAACGACGCATTCGACCGTTTGCGACGCCTGCTTATGGGAACCAAGGCCGCCTCGGCACCGAAGTCTTCCGGCATCGCCAAGGGTTCCAAGATCACGGCGCAACACCTCGACAGCATGAAGCGCGAAGACTGGATCAAGGTGTCAACGGCAAACCTGGAGGTCAACGATCAGATTGCCGAAATCCGCAAGAGCCTGGAACGCAAGCGCAGCGATTCGGAGAAAATGTTCGATTCAAAGAGGAAAAAACTTACCAGAGGCGACGAGCTTCCCCAGAACGTCCTTAAGACGGTGAAGGTCTATGTCGCAATCAAGCGCAACATCCAGCCCGGGGACAAGATGTCCGGACGGCACGGCAACAAGGGCGTGGTCTCACGGATTGTGCCAGTGGAGGACATGCCCTACCAGAAGGATGGAACCACGGTGGACATCGTTCTCAATCCACTTGGCGTTCCCTCACGGATGAACGTCGGCCAGATTCTTGAAGCCCATCTGGGGCTTGCGGCCAAGGGACTCGGTAAACGGCTGGGTGAAGCGCTTGCCAAGGAACGTACACGCCAGCTCAAGGAGATCCGAACGCTGCTTGCGAACATCTACCGCAGCAGCAACAAGAAGGACAGCATTGACTGGAACGCCTACGCCGACGAAACGGTGATCGAGATCGCCCGGTCGCTGAAGAGCGGCGTTCCGTTCGCGACGCCGATCTTCGACGGCGCCACCGAGGATGAGATCCGGTACATGCTCAAGCTTGCCGGGCAGCCGACATCCGGACAGATGATCCTGCATGACGGCCGAACCGGTGAACCCTTCGCCCGCCCTGTGACGGTCGGCTACGTCTACATGCTCAAGCTGCACCATCTCGCTGACGAGAAGATGCACGCACGTTCGACCGGACCCTACAGCATGGTGACCCAGCAGCCGCTCGGAGGCAAGGCCCAGCAGGGCGGCCAGCGGCTCGGCGAAATGGAGGTCTGGGCTCTGGAGGCCTATGGAGCGGCCTACACCCTGTGCGAAATGCTCACGGTCAAGTCCGACGACATACAGGGACGCGCCAAGATGTTCAACAACATCGTTGAAGGCAAACACGACCTTGAGACGAGCATGCCGGAATCCTTCTCGGTTCTCATGCGGGAAATCCGCGCACTCGGCCTCAACTTTGACTACCTCAGCGATCAGTCGCGCGCTGCGCGGATGTTCCGCACCGGAATCGACGGTGACCGTTCCGAGAATTTCAGCGGATTCAGAATCGGCATCGCATCGCCGGAAACCATCCGTTCCTGGTCGCATGGCGAGGTGCGCAAGCCGGAAACCATCAACTACCGATCCACCAAGCCGGAGCGCGACGGACTTTTCTGCGCCAAGATCTTCGGTCCAATCGAGGACTTCGAGTGCCTGTGCGGCAAGTACAAGGGAATCAAGCACCGCGGCGTAATGTGCACCAAGTGCGGCGTCGAGGTCACCAAGGCCCGTGTGCGACGCGAGCGCATGGGGCACATCGACCTGGCGTGTCCGATTGCGCACATCTGGTTCATCAAGTCGCTGCCGTCCCGTGTCGGTCTCATACTGGACATGACGCTGCGCGACATCGAACGCATCCTCTACTACGAGTGCCACACCGTGGTCGAGCCGGGCTCGACCCCTCTCAAGCGTGGACAGCTTCTTGTGCGGGAGGACTATGACAAGTACCGACGCGAATACGGCAAGGAATTCAGTGCCGGCATTGGCGCCGAAGGGCTGCGCGAACTGCTGCGCACCATTGATCTCGACTACGAATCGGAGACCATACACGAGGAATTCAGTTCAACCACCTCGGTCACCAAGAAGAAGCGCCTGCACAAGCGCCTCAAGCTGATTGACGGGTTCCGCAAGTCAGGCGAGCGTCCCGAATGGATGATCCTCGAAGTGCTTCCCGTGCTTCCCCCGGACCTGCGGCCGCTAGTGCCGATCCCCGAACGAGGCCGCTACACGACATCGGATCTCAACGACCTCTACCGCCGCGTGATCAATCGGAACAACCGCCTGCGGCGCCTGATTGAACTCAAAGCGCCTGACGTCATCGTTGACAACGAGAAGCGAATGCTGCAGGAGGCGGTCGATTCGCTGCTTGACAACGGACGCCGCGGCAAAGCCGCCACCGGAATCAACAAGCGACCACTCAAGTCGCTTGCCGACATCGTCAAGGGCAAGAGCGGGCGCTTCCGCCAGAACCTGCTTGGCAAGCGCGTCGATTTTTCCGGACGCTCCGTCATCGTCGTCGGTCCGAATCTCAAGCTGCATCAGTGCGGCCTACCCAAGAAAATGGCGTTGGAACTGTTCAAGCCATTCGTGTTCAATCGTCTGGCGACACTTGGTCTCGCAACCAACATCAAGAACGCCAAGCGCCTGGTTGACGACGAGGATCCCGCCGTGTGGGACATCCTCGAGGAAGTCATCCGCCAACACCCCGTGTTGCTGAACCGTGCGCCGACGCTTCACCGCCTAGGCATCCAGGCATTCGAGCCAGTGCTGATCGACGGCAAGGCGATCCAGCTTCATCCGCTCGTCTGCGTCGCGTTCAACGCCGACTTCGACGGAGACCAGATGGCGGTGCATGTGCCGCTGTCCATCGAGGCGCAGACCGAGGCACGCGTTCTCATGCTGTCGAGCAACAACGTGCTCTCGTCCGCCAACGGCGATCCGATCATCGTTCCCACCCAGGACATCGTCCTTGGCCTCTACTTCATGACGCGCGAGGACGCCTCCGCAACCGGGGCCGGAAGCGTCTACACCGACCCTGACGAAGTTGAGCGCGCCATCGCTGAAGGATGCCTGTCACTGCATGCGCCGATCAAGACGGTCATCACCGAATGCTCTCTCGGGGAGAATGGCGCACGCGGCACCGAGCGGCGCACGTGCACCGAAACCACCGCCGGTCGCGCACTGCTGTCGCGCCTTTTGCCGGATGGCCTGCCATTCAGCCTGATCAACCGTCCGCTCAAGAAGCGCGACATCACCGACTTGGTCAACGCCAGTTTCCGCCGCTGTGGACTGAGAGAGACGGTCATTTTCGTGGATCACCTGGTCAAGACCGGATTCAAACACTCCACGACCGCGGGGATCTCAATCTGCCTCGACGACATGGTCATACCGGAAAGCAAGACGAAGATCATCACGGATGCCGAAAACGAGACCAAACGCATTCAGCGCGAGTTCGAGTCCGGCATTCTCTCCGAGGACGAGCGCTACAACAAGGCAATCGACCTTTGGGACCGCGCCGGCAACCAGATCACCTCGGCAATGATGGAGAATCTTTCAAAGGACACCATTCAGGACACCAAGGGCAAGAACGTCCAGCAGGATTCGTTCAATTCCATCTTTATGATGGCTGATTCCGGCGCGCGCGGTTCACAGACCCAGATCAAGCAACTCGCCGGCATGCGCGGGCTCATGGCCAAGCCTGACGGACGGATCATCGAGACCCCGGTCACCGCGAACTTCCGCGAGGGGTTGAATGTACACCAGTACTTCATCTCGACTCACGGCGCCAGAAAGGGTCTCGCCGACACAGCACTCAAGACTTCGAACTCCGGATATCTTACCCGGCGCCTTGTCGACGTCTCCCAGGATCTCGTCATCACCGAGGAAGACTGCGGCACCCAAGAGGGGATCACTCTCCGTCCGGTGGTCAAGGGCGGAGAGATCGTGGTTCCGCTCAAGGAGCGTATTCTTGGGCGTTTGGTCGCCGGCGACATCGCGCATCCGCGGTCGGGACAGAAGTTCAAGGACGCAGGCAGCTACATTGACGAGGATCTCGCCGAAGAGATAAGCAAGCTGGGGATCAACGAACTCAAGGTGCGCAGCGCCATCACCTGCAAGACACGCCACGGGTTGTGTGCCAAGTGCTATGGCCGAGATCTCGGCCGTGGCGGCATAGTCAACCTGGGCGAGGCAGTCGGCGTGATCGCAGCCCAGTCCATCGGCGAACCGGGAACACAGTTGACGATGCGGACGTTCCACATCGGCGGTGCGGCATCGCGCTCGGCTGGCGAACGGGAGATCCGGTCCAAAATCGGCGGAATTGTCCATTTCATCGGCATCCGCACCGTCGAGAACCGGGATGGCGGTCAAATCGTCGTGAGCCGCGGAGGTGAGATATCCATCCGTGACGAGGCGATTGGCAACGAACGCGAACGCTACATGGTGCAGTACGGAGCTTCGCTTCTGGTCAAGGACCGGGAAAAGGTCGATGGCGGCACCGTCATGGTCAGCCAAGATCCTCTGGCGTCTCCGATCGTCAGTGAATACGACGGAATCGTCCACTACGAGAACATCGAGCCGGGCGTGAACCTGCAGACGCAAACCGACGAGCTCACAGGCATGACCACCATGTTCCTGACCGACGCCAAGCGCTCCGGCACGGGCAAGAAGGCCAAGCCGGTCCGCATCGTGCTGACTGACGCTTCAGGCAAGTACATCATGATCCCGGGCACAAAGAACCCGGTGTCGTTCCAGCTGCAACCGGGAACCGTTCTTCACGTGAAGAACGGCCAGAAGATTACGGCCGGCGACATCGTCGCAAAGACTCCGCAGTCAATGGCCAAGAGTAGCGACATCACCGGCGGCCTGCCGCGGGTTGCTGAACTGTTCGAGGCGCGGTCGGCCAAGAATCCAGGCATCCTCTCGCTTGCCGATGGCCGGGTTGCGTTCAAGGGGCAGATTCGCGCCAAGGAGCGCATCATGGTGATCGACGACAAGGGCGTCGAGCACGAGCACCAGATACCCAAGGACATCCCTCTGCTTGTCCAGGACGGCCAGACGATCCGGAAAGGCAGTCGGCTTACCGACGGAGAGACTGATCCGAAGGACATCCTTGATCTGCTTGGAATCGAGGAGCTGGTTCGCCACATTGTCGACAACGTCCAGGATGTCTATCGCCTGCAAGGTGTGACCATCAACGACAAGCACATTGAGGTGATCGTGCACCAGATGCTACGACGTGTCGAAGTCACGCATGCAGGCGATTCGACCTATGTCAAGCAGGACCAGATCGATCACACCACGGTGCTCGAAATCAACGAGGAGCTTGTCAAGGAGAAGCAGAAGCCGATCGAGTACAAGCCGATCGTGCTCGGCATCAGCAAGGCCTCACTCTCCACCGAATCCTTCATATCAGCCGCCTCCTTCCAAGAGACAACCCGCGTGCTTACCGAGGCCGCCGTGGCGACCAGAGTGGACCACCTGCGCGGACTCAAGGAGAACGTCATCATTGGCCGCCTGATTCCAGCCGGAACCGGATTTGTCCACTACGAAAGGGAAAGGAAACGCGAGGCTGAGGATTTCGATCTGCCGCCCGACGAGAAATTCATGATGGAAGAGGAACTTGCCTCCCCTGTGGCCGCCGAAACCAACGACGGCCAGTTCGAACGGAAAGTCTAGCCTCTTTCCCCAGCTCTCGCGTCAGCGCTGGCCGCTCAGCAGGAACTGTTCGGCCTTGAACAGGTCGTCTGCCTGGCCAAGCAAAGTCAGTACGTCGTTTGCGCTTATTCGGGGAAGATTGTCCAACGGAATCATGACATCTCCTCGACGCAGCGAGACCATCTCAACCTGCATCTCCCGCGGCAGTGCGCTGTCCACGCTGTAGCCGATGCAGGCGGCTCCCTGGACAATGTTCACCATCAGAATGCGAGGTGCCGATCTTCCTGAGTCGGTGGCATCAAAAGGCTGACGGCGAAACTTTCCCGCCAACCGGCCAGTCGCATCGCCCGTTTCGCTTGTATGCTTCTGGATGCGCATCGGATGGACGCCAACCATGTTCATGGCCAGCGCGGCAATGAGCACACCGCCTTCGGCAGCCTCAACAATAACCTCGTTGGCCCCGCTCTCCTTGAGCAGCTTGATATTGTCACGATGCGCCGTCTTGGCAATGACCTGTGCGGTCTCATTGACATTGCGCACAAACCTGATCGTGTCAACCACCTCGTCGACCTCAACAAAGGTGATGATAACCACGTTGGCGCGACGCAATCCAACCGTGGAGACAGTCTCGGGATCGGCCATGTCGGTCTTCTTGTACACCGGCTCGCGGTCGTCAACCGCCTTCCCGGCCAGATCAGCGCTAGCCTCAATGCCAACGTAGCTGATATTTTCGCGCTTGAGCATCTCGGCAATCTTCCGGCCAGTGCGGCCAAACCCGAAGATGATCATGTGATACTCGCTATCGCCGCTGTCTCTGCTCTCAATTTCACTGAGAGACGTTGTATTGTGTTTCGTGGCAAGACCGAATCTCGCGATTACCTTGCCAAGATACGGCCACACCATCGGTGTGAACGCCATCGCGACCAGTGAAGAGAGAAGAAATATGTTGAACCACTCGGGATCAAGGTAGGAAACGGAAGAGACGAGTAGTACAAAACTGAACTCGCCTGTGCCGCCGAGCGCGATCGCAACCCTAAGGTTGTGAGCGCAGTCGCCGAAACTCTCGATCCATGAGACCAGATAGATGACAATGCTCTTGACCGACAATATCGCCAGCACCGATAGCGTCACCGGAATAATGTCATCCAGAATCTCGCGAAAGTCGGTAAGCGTGCCAAGTGCGATGAAGAAAAAGCCGAGAAATATCTCCCGGAAAGGTGCAATGATCTCCTCAACCTGGTATTTCTGCGGAGTTTCGGCCAGAAGCATGCCTGCCAGAAACGCGCCAAGGGCTAGCGAGAAGCCGAAATGCTCGGTGACCCACGAGAAGCCCAGTATGATGGTGAGCAGGTTGATGACGAACATTTCGCTGGAACTCCAGCGCGATATGAACCGCATCCACCGTGGCATCAGGCGCGGACCAAAGATGATGATGACAATGAACAGCAGCAACACTTCGGCAAGCAGGATCATGATTTCGTAGAAGACAATGCGATCGCTTGATGAATCGGCACCCAGAATCCCTAGCGAAGGAATCAGGACGAGCAGCAGCACGACGGCCATATCCTGCAAAAGCAGCGCCGATATGGCGCGTGTGCCATAGTTTGTGGCGAACTCGCCGCTCTCCAGCAACAGCTTCGAGACCACCGCCGTCGACGACAGGCTGAATGCCGAAGCGTAGATGAGGGAATTGTGCAACCCGATGCCCATGGAAACCAATATCCAGATGCCGATCGCAGTGCACACCGTGAATTGCAGGCCTCCAAACAGGAGCACATGACGCTGCAAGGTCTTGAACATGTAGAGATTGAACTTGAGGCCGATACTGAACAGGAGCGCCATCATGCCAATCTCGGCAATCTGCGGAATACGCTCCATATCCGACAGTATGCCGATGCCAAACGGGCCGATCAGGGCGCCAAACAGGGCATAGCCCAGTATGCTTGGCATTCGTGCAAACTTGCATGCCAGAACGACCGCAAGACTGCCGGCGAACAGGGCCAACAGCTGCGACAGGACGCTGTCGGGATCCATCATTGGCAACGATGGCTACCGCGCCATGTGGAGAACGCGGCCACCTTCCCCTCGGTATGGAAACGAAGCTTCCTAGCCCAACGCTCACACAAGATCGCAGGCATCGGGAGGCATCCAGTAGGCGTCCTTTCCTTCCCATTTGACATTGCAACCTATAGGATTGGTCAGTGACGTTGAAACAGGCTTGCCAGCAAGATGCTCGCCGAGAGCCTTTTCTAGGTCATGCTCGGTGGCTTCGGCAGGGTTCATGGGATTGTCAAGCGCCCGGCCAGAATAGAAGAGACATCTGTCTTTTCCGAAGGCAAAGAAATGAGGCGTCCGCAACGCGCCGTAGGCCAAGGCAATTTCCTGCGACGGATCGTGCAGATACTTCCATGGAAAGTTTCGCTCCCTCATGCGCTCAACCATGCCGTCGAAGCTGTCTTCCGGCTTGGTGGCGGCGCTGTTCGAGTTGATGGCGACGAACTCAACGTTCCGAGGAGACCTAAAGCAAGTGGCGATGTTCCGGGTGTTCTCGTCCGAACTGGTTACGTACGGACAGTGGTTGCAGGTGAAGAACACAACCAGCACATCGGACTTGAAGCTCTCCAGCGAGTGCGTTCCACCGTCGGTGCCGATCAACGAGAAGTCCGGCGCGACCTCCCCTATTTGAAGGGTGAACGCCATTGCGCTAGAGCGCCATCTGCCGTATGTCGCCCAGAACTTCGGCAAGACATCCGGCGAACCTGGCAGCAGCCACTCCGTCAATGACGCGATGGTCGTACGATAGCGACAAGGGAAGCATGAGCCGCGGAACAAACGAATTCCCGTCCCACTGGGGAACTGTCCGGGAGCGCGAAACCCCGAGAATCGCCACCTCGGGAAGGTTGATGATTGGCGTGAACATCGTGCCGCCGATCCCGCCCAGCGACGATATGGTGAAAGTTCCGCCCTGCATCTCCTCAGGCCGCAGCTTGCGCGCCTTCCCCTTGTCCGCAAGTCCCTTGATCTCGCGGGCTATGTCACGGACCCCTTTCTGGTCGGCATCCCTGATGACAGGAACCATCAGGCCAGACGGCGTGTCCACTGCCACGCCGATGTGGAAGTAGCTTTTGTGTACGAGGCTCTCGCCATCCGGAGTCAGTGAAGTGTTGAACACCGGATAGCGCTTAAGTGCGACAACCAACGCCTTGACCAGAAACGGAATCAGCGTGACCTTGACATTGTCGGCGGAATCCTGGTTGACCGACTTGCGAAATTGTTCGAGATCGGTGATGTCCGCCTCTTCGAATTGGGTCACGTGCGGAGCCATCACCCAGTTGCGGCGCAGGTTGGATCCCGAAATCTGGGTGATGCGCGGTAACGGCTGGACATCAATCTCACCGTATTTCGAGAAATCCACCTCCGGCAGTTCCGGGATCGCAAATCCGGCGGCCGCGGCAGGCGCGGCAAGCCGGCTCTTGACATGATTCTGTATGTCCTCTTTGAGTACACGGCCCTTCCGTCCGGTTCCCTCGACCTTGGACAAATCGACCCCGAACTCGCGTGCGATCTTCCATACGGAGGGGCTGGCGTAAACGGTCAATGCACCCTTTGGCGCAGTGGAATCAGATACGGAAACAGACGGTGCCGACGCCGGAATCACGTCAACAGGAGCGACAGCTGCCTCCTTCGGAGACTGGATCGGAACAGACTCTTCCGGTGTCGAAGGTGCGGTTCCAGCGGCAACCAACCGGCCGATGACGGTTCCTTTTGACACCTTGTCTCCGACCCTAACGGAAACCTCCGTAACAACCCCGGCGTGCGGACTCGGCACATCCATGGTCGCCTTGTCCGATTCAAGCGTGAGTAGCGGATCCTCCGCCTTGACCTCGTCCCCCGCCTTGACCACAACCTCGATCACTGGAATATCCTCAAAGTCACCGATGTCAGGCACTTCGATATCAACCGCCGTCCCGCCCGCAGAAGCGGAGGCGTCTGTCGGCGAAGGCAATGAAGCCGGAAGCGGCGTCACCGCCGCACCGCCGACGGGGTTAGCTGGAACGCTTTCGGCGGAAGCGGTCTCCTCAAGTTCAGCAAACGCCATGCCCTTGCTCACCCGGTCACCGACCGCAACCTTGAACGACACGATGCGCCCTCTTGCCTCAGCCGGCACGTCCATGGTTGCCTTGTCGGATTCGAGCGTGAGCAGAGGATCTTCGGCCTTGACCTCGTCCCCCGCCTTGACCATGATCTCAATCACCGGAACATCCTCGAAGTCTCCAATGTCCGGTATGAGCAAAACTTTCGCCATGACCGCTACAGAGTTCTGGGCGGTGGCTTCGACGGCTCGATGCCAAACTTCGAGATCGCCTTGGCCACTGTGTCCTTTGAAACAGCCTTGTCGTGCAACAGCGCGGAAAGTGCAGCTGCCGCTATGTGGCGGTCGTCCACCTCGAAATGGTCCCTAAGATTCGCACGGGTGTCGGAACGGCCGAATCCGTCGGTTCCCAAGACCACGTAGGTTCCAGGAACATACTGTCGGATCTGGTCCGCATAGTTGCGGACATAGTCTGTTGCAGCAATCACCGGAGCACCGTCCGCAAGGCATTCACCGACATGGCTGGCGCGCGGCTTGCGGCTTGCGGGGTTGAGCATGTTCCATCTGGCGGCATCTGCACCATCGCGCGCAAGCTCGTTAAAACTTGTTGCACTCCACACCCTGCTTTCGATATTCCACCCGTCGGCAAGCAGGCGGGCAGCCTTGAGCACTTCACCCAGTATGGCGCCACTGCCAAGAAGATGAATCTCGGCGACGGGTTTTTTCCTGCCTTTCGGCCGCACAGCGGCGACTTGGTGCATGCCCTTGATGATGCTCTTTTCGCAGCCTTTGGGCATTGCAGGATGGGCATAGTTCTCGTTCGTAGCCGTGATGTAGTAGTAAATGTCCTCCTGCTCCTGGTACATGCGGCGCAGGCCTTCCTGGATGATCACGGCAAGTTCGTAGCCGTATGCGGGGTCGTAGGAGATGCAGTTCGGAACCAGGCCGGCATGGATATGGCTGTTGCCGTCCTCGTGCTGCAGCCCTTCACCGTTCAGGGTGGTGCGGCCAGATGTTCCGCCAATCAGGAACCCGCGCGCACGGATATCGCCGGCAGCCCAAGCTAGATCCCCTACCCGCTGGAATCCGAACATCGAGTAGAAGATGTAGAACGGGATCATTGGCATGCCGTAGTTGCTGTAGGAGGTCCCCGCAGCCATCCATGAACTTGTCGCACCGGCCTCGGTGATTCCCTCCTGAAGGATCTGACCGTTGCTAGCCTCCCTGTAGAACATCAGCTTGTCGGCATCCTCAGGAACATAGCGCTGGCCACGCACCGAATAGATCCCGAGCTGCCGGAACATGCCCTCCATGCCGAATGTGCGTGATTCGTCGGCCACGATCGGAACAATGTGGGGGGCGATTTCCTTGTTGCGGAGCAACACGTTAAGGATGCGAACGAAGGCCATCGTGGTCGAATAATCGCGCTCACCGGAATCCTCAAGCAGTGCTGCGAAGTTCTTGAGCGGCGGCGCCTTGATCTTCGGCGCTGCAGACTTACGGGATGGAACCGACCCGCCCATAGCCTTGACACGCTCCCTGAGATACGCCATCTCCGGCGTATCCTCCGGTGGACGATAGAACGGAACATTGCCAATCTCCTCGTCCGAAATCGGGATGCCGAAGCGGTCACGGATGCGCTTTAGCGCCTCGTCGCTGATCTTCTTCTTCTGGTGGTTGATGTTGCGCGCCTCGCCAGCGTCACCCATGCCGTAGCCCTTGATCGTCTTGACCAGTATGACAGTGGGCTGTCCCTTGTGATGGAATGCAGCATGATACCCCGCATACACCTTGTGCGGATCGTGTCCGCCCCGGTTGAGGCGCCAGATATCGGCGTCGGTCATGTGCGAAACCAGCCTTTCCAATTCAGGGTACTTGCCGAAGAAATTCTTGCGCACGTAGTCGCCGCTGTTCGCCTTGTAGGCCTGGTAGTCTCCATCAACCGCCTCCTCCATCCTACGCATGAGGATGCCGCTTTTGTCGCGGGCCAGCAGCGGATCCCAGTAGGAGCCCCAGATGACCTTGAGGACATTCCAGCCTGCACCCAAAAAGTCGGATTCAAGCTCCTGGATGATCTTGCCGTTGCCACGGACGGGTCCGTCCAAGCGTTGCAGATTGCAGTTGACCACAAAGATCAGGTTGTCGAGTTCCTCGCGCGATGCCATCGAGATGGCGCCAAGCGATTCCGGTTCGTCCATCTCCCCGTCACCCATGAAAGCCCATATCTTCCGGTCGGATTTCTCGATTAGGCCGCGGTTTTCCAGATAACGCATGAAACGCGCCTGATAGATCGCCTGAATCGGTCCGAGTCCCATTGAAACCGTCGGAAACTGCCAGAAGTCCGGCATCAGCCACGGATGCGGATAGGAGGGAAGACCTTTGCCACCCACCTCGGAGCGGAAGTTAAGCATCTGCTCCTCGCTGATCCGCCCCTCCAGATAGGCTCTTGCATAGACGCCAGGAGATGAATGTCCTTGGAAGAAGATCAGGTCCCCATAGTCCTCGCCTTGTTTCAGGCCTGGAATCGTGGCTCGGAAGAAATGGTTGAAGCCGACATCATAAAGCGTCGCAGCCGAGGCAAACGAGGCAATGTGCCCGCCCAGATCCCCCGGCTTGCGGTTGGCCTTGACTACCGCGGCCAATGCGTTCCAGCGCACATAACTCCGGATACGCGCCTCCAGGTTTTGATCCCCTGGGGAACGCACCTGCTCGTCCGGAGGGATTGAGTTGATGTAGGCGGTATTCGCCTTGTACGGGATGTTGGCTCCGTGAAGCCGCGCATGGTCAAGCAGCATGCCAATCAGCGAATGTGCCCGCTCGTGTCCCTCGCGCTCTATGACCGCCTCAAGGGCGTCCAGCCACTCCGATGATTCAACAGGATCAATGTCGTGAATGTCGCGCGATGTTCTCTGTAAGCCGCTCAATTTCCCTCCTCGCTAGCCGTTAATGATACCATTATGGACACTTTTGCTAGGAAACAGGGTGTGTTCGGCAACGACGGAAAACTTGAAGGCGGCTGCCTGTGCGGTTCGATACGTTACGAAGTGCCTGCCGCCGGTCGCAAGGCACTGCACTGCCACTGCCGGATCTGCCAGCGTTCGGCTGGAGCGGTGGCCATGTCCTGGGTGGATGTCAAGCAAGCCGCCTTTCGCATCACGAAAGGCGACCTGAAGACGTTTCAATCTTCATCCCACGGAACAAGAGGCTTCTGCGGACAGTGCGGAACACAAATCTTCTATCACGGAACACCCGGCGGGATCAACGACTTCGGAGTTACGCTCGCCAGCCTGGACGATCCTGCGGCCGTCCAACCCGAGGCGAACATATGGATGCAAAGCGCTGTTTCCGGGATATCCCTTGACCGGCATCTTCCATCCCACAGTACGGAAACGCCCGAGTTCAAGAGAAAGGTGCAAGACGGACGGCGGCTAGATGATTAGTTCGTCGACAGCCTTACGGAACTTGACAACCTTGTCCGCAACATCGCACTCCTGAAACAGTTTCCGCAACTCCTGCGGCAGATCGTCGCGCTCCGCCTCAAACCGCTCCCTTGTCTCTCTCTCCTCCTCCGTCTGCAACGAAGGCATGCGTGCCGCCAGGCCAAGCGCAACCTTGCGCAACATGGCAACCTTTCCGTCCCCAGATGATTCCATCCCCATGACTTTCAGTACAACCTGAGTCATGTTCTCCTGAACCTCCTCGTCAGGCCCGACTACGGAAAGATAGGTACGTAGCAGTGCAACAAGATTGATCATCCTCATCACCCGAACCCTCTCGTCATTTAGATACCGAGCCTCAAGACCGGAAAACAACTGTTCGGTCCGCTCGCGAAACACCATTTCGCTTCCGCTTCCCTGCCTGTAGGCTATGTCGCAAAGGCTCAGGCAACTCAGCACGGCTTCGGACCAGTGCGTACATCTTTTCAAGTCCGACCACCCCTCATATTTCCGGTTGAAGTCGATGAACATCTGGATCGGGTTGCCTTTATCGTCGGGCACTGACAAGCCCGTCGCTACAATTGCCTCGGTCAAAGATTCCACGAGCGATCCAAGGTCAATGCCAGCCCATTCCTCAAGCCTGTCAACAGGAAACGCACTACGCTGCTTAACGTCCACTCCATCTTCAGGCTTATCCGCCTTGCACTCCACTGGTACCTGCCGCCCCTCCCCATGCCCCTCTTCATCAACGGTTCCGTCAGTCTCTGCACTTTCCGCCTTGTCATCCTCCTGATCCGACAACTCGCTTTCCGGACCGGACATGTCGACATCCTCAGCCTCGTCGCAAGCGGCATCATGATCCGATTCAGGCATCAAGTCAGCATGCGGATTTTCGGTTTCAGGTTCACCCTCCAACGCCAGGTTTTCCGGCTCCTCTGGCAACTCATCCTCCGAATGAAACGGCTTCTTCGGCGGCAAGTCCGAGACCAGCTCCTCATCGGGGAATTCCGCCAAGGGCGGAAGAGGCTCGATCTTCCGTGGCTTCACGCTTCCGTCAACAAGCGTGGGAAAGACATCCTCTTCCGCGAATGCGGAGGAAGAGACGAGGCTACAGTTCTTCTCCACCTGGTTTGCGATCCTCATCGCAAACGCATCAACACGGGGATCCTCGACGGTTCCCGAAGCGAGATCAAAAAGCCGAGCCCGTCCGGAGATCAGGGGAAGTTCAAGGCGTTCGGTCATTTCAGCAACCGTGGCGTCAACGGATACTTCCCTGAACATTTTCCGCGAGTGCTGGCGCTGCGCTTGGATCTGAGGAAACGAACGGTCAACCCATGAAGGAACGCCGTAGACAGCAGGATACTTCGTCGAGAACCTCTTGATTTGCAGTCCGGCCTTGGACGGGGAATCAACCTGATAGTCGAACACAACCAAGCACACAGCCACCTTGGCGTTCGAAAGTCCGGGCACACCATCTCCGGCAAGCACAATAACCGCAATATCAGCGTCTTCAATGCGTCGGTCGAGCTCCACGGTTGCAGTCTCCTTGTCAAGGCTGTGGGACGAAGAGCACAAGATCAGGCGGGAACTGACGCGCAATCCCATTCCTGCCTTGGCGGAATGAACGACAGCCAGATGCTCGACATCGAAATAGCGAAGCAACGGAGACTGGTCAAAATCCCAGTCGGCAAGCAGGACATTGTGACGCTGACTGAGCCGGGTGGCCAAAAGCGAGGCTACAAGAGTCCTGCCAACCGATGGACGGCTAGCTGACACCAATATACACGGAACATTGCGAGACACTGTGCAATGGTACTCCAACACCATCTCAAGTGCCAAGAAACGCTAGTGTTGAGAATTCTCTTGGAAATCCACCTGGACACCGAAGAGGATGGCGCCAGACCGTTTCCGTATGCGGGAGGCTGGAATGTCTGCTGAAAATCCATGTCGCCTCCAGACAACCCAACCTTGCGAACGGCACGCCATGGGAAATGTCAAATATGTTTCAGCAGACCATCTACCTACTTCGGGACGCTACAGTCCCGCATATGCAGATGCATCATCCCTGCCATCGCTCTTTCGGAAGAATGCGGCAATTCACATGTTGCCGCCACTACGATGAGACATCTCCATGCCCAGTCCATCCCCGCCTTCGAGAAGTGACAGGCAGTACGCATTCGAATCGTCATCTTTTCCATCCTGGGCACTGTTCCAGCATCCCCCCAACAGTCATGATCACTTCGAAAGTTTTCCAAAGACTTTCATAGCAACACACCACATTCACGATGAACAGAGTAGAATTCGGCAGTTTCGGCCAAGTAGCTCAGTTGGTAGAGCAGAGGACTGAAAATCCTTGTGTCGGGGGTTCAACTCCCTCCTTGGCCACCTGAAACGCCCCCTCAGCGATTCCTCAATCAAAGCCCGCATTTGCGGGCTTCTTTTTGTCCTTTCCGCAACAGCAAACATAAAATCCAACATACTGACATAATATATTAAGGTATATAATTCCCAAAAACAATATCTTCCATCTCAACTAGCAATGGCACACTTGGCAAAAATTCCAAGCCGAACGGCAGATGAGCAAGGCATGCTTCAGATTGCTAGAAATGACTACGGAACTGTTCTGATTGATCCCCCATGGCAGTTCCAAAATCGTACAGGCAAGGTCGCTCCTGAACATAAGCGCCTGTCCCGCTATAGAACACTGGAGATTGAAGAAATCAAAGCGCTGGGACTCGGGCAATATACAGCCGAACAAAGTCATCTGTACCTTTGGTGTCCAAACGCATTGCTTCCATGGGGACTGGAAGTTATGAAAACTTGGGGGTTTGAATACAAGACAAATATCGTTTGGTACAAAACCAGAAAAGACGGCGGTCCTGACGGACGAGGTGTTGGCTTCTATTTCCGCAATGTCACAGAGCTTCTGCTGTTCGGCATAAAGGGGAAAATGCGGACGTTAGATCCCGGCCGGCGCCAAGTAAATGTAATCGCGGAGCGTAAGCGCGAACATTCACGCAAACCGGACATGACCTATGAGATCATTGAAGCCTGTAGCCCAGGGGATTATCTTGAGATATTTGCTAGACAACGCCGCAAAGGATGGGATGCAGTGGGAGACGAAGTGGACACCTATATAGCTCCCAACTATCCCTGCTATCGCAGCAACAAGAAATAGTGCCGCTTTTCATGGCTTTCAAGCTATTGAAGGAGAAAGGTTTTGACATTTGCAAAACCCACCATGTGCAATCCCTGCTGGAAGTCGATTTCAGAACCGAATCAAAAGAACTGCAAGAGGTGCTACAAGGGCTTTCAATTCCCATAGCGGAACTTGTGGCAGGGGGCGGGGGAGAGGCAAAGCTCACCAAAAGACTGCGAAACCAATTTGAACAGATGGGATGGCGCAAGCATACATTCAAAATAACCCAAAACGTAGACGGGGAGACAGTTTCATCCACGAGCCATATAGTAGATCATGTAAAAATATCAGAAAAGGGAACCATAGCCATGGAAATCGAATGGAACAACAAGGATCCATTCTTTGATCGTGATATGGAAAACTTCAAAAGACTGCATGGGGTTGGTGCCATCAGTCTAGGAGTCATTATTACTCGAGGGCGTTCATTTCAGAGTGGCATTGAATCTTTGTTGGCTGATTACGCACAGAGAAAAGGATGGAGCAGCATTGGCGATCTCCGAAATGAAGGACTTAGGCCTACAGAAAGACAAAGTAGAATTAAGAGTAGCAACGCTAAGGATTTCCCAGCAGAATGGGCAAAACAATTCAGCAACGACAAATTTAGCGCATCTACAACCCACTGGGGAAAATTCCTTGCCAGAATTGATAGAGGGGTAGGCAACCCTTGTCCTATAGTAGCTTTTGGTATACCTCTTAATGTCGTACTCTCTGATTGCTAATCTCAGGTTGCTCCGGCAAGGGATTTTACAGTCCTATTCGGCATCTGTGCCGCATCTGAGCCGGAAAGGATCGATGGAGACGCTCGCCGGCCGGATCCGGATGGAGAAAACTGAAAGCCCTTCTGGAGAGTTCCGCCTCGGACGAGAAGATCGACGAGATCAGGCTGCAGATGCTAAGGGAAATGGACGACCTACACCGGGACATTTTCTTTGAAGTCCATGAAACCACCATTTCTGAAGTCGCTTTTGAAGCCAACGAAATTCTGCATGAAGCGAACCGACTAGCAGACCTCGAATAGAGCCGCGGCTCCTTGGCCACCTCCAACACACATGCCGACAACAACATACCTGACCTTGCGGCGGCGGCCTTCAAGTAAGGCATGCCCGGCCATTCGGGCGCCGCTCATTCCGTAGGGATGTCCGATTGAAATGGCTCCCCCATTGACATTCAGCTGTTCATCCGATATGCCCAACGTGTTGCGGCAATAAACGACCTGCGATGCGAAGGCTTCGTTGATTTCCCAAAGGCCGATGTCGCTCAACGTCAGCCCATGGCGCGTCAATAGCCGTGGAACGGCCAAAACGGGTCCGATGCCCATTTCCTCTGGTGCGCATCCGACAACGGCCATGCCACGATAAACGCCCAAGGGTACCAGGCCACGCCTGCTAGCTAGGGAGAATTCCATCAGCATAGACGCACTTGCGCCATCAGATAGTTGGCTTGCATTGCCGGCGGTCACGCACCGATCACTACCCATGACAGGTTTCAGAGCAGACAATTGGTCCAGCGTAGTTGAGGGCCGGTTGCATTCATCACGCGTTAGACAAACGGCTTCTTCGCGCGTTTCTCCGGTTTCCTTGTCAGAAACAAGTTTCACGGTCTTAATGGGGATGATCTCATCGTCAAAAGAACCGACCTGCTGGGCAGTAGCCGTCCTTTGCTGACTGGAAAGAGCGAACCGGTCTTGCTCCTCACGTGAAATGCCATAGCGGTTTGCAACTGTTTCAGCTGTCTCAATCATGCTGTTGTAATAGGTTGGACATTTCGCCAAGGTTGTTGGATCCTTGTAACGATATCCATTCCACTTTTCGTTTTGAACGAGCGAAATGTTTTCCATTCCGCCCCCGATGGCAACATTGACGCCTTCATGGACAATCTGATGTGCGGCAATTGAAATTGCCGAAAGACCGGATGCACATTGACGGTCAATGGTTGATCCAGCAACACTGGTAGGAAGTCCCGCCGACATGACAGCATGGCGAGCCACATTCACGCCAGCTGACCCTTGTGTCAGTGCTGATCCCAAGGTCACATCTTCCACTTCCTGTGGATCAAGCTCCGCACGTTCCACAACCTCCCGTATCGCGTGTCCTGCTAGCGTCGGTGCCTCCAAATTGTTGAATGCACCGCGATAAGCCTTGCCAATTGGTGTACGGGCAGTGGAGACAATAACAGCTTCACGCACGCTCAGACCTTCTCCAGACCGCACCAGTCCGCAATGAACAAGGCAATAGCCTGTGTGTTACGGCGTATAGAATCAAGATCGACGCATTCGTTAAACCCATGAATCGACTCGGCTTTAGGCCCATAAACAAGCGCTGGCATGCCGGCATAGAGACCAAAGAAGCGGGCATCCGTTGTTGCCGTGATTGGCATCCTGTCCAGCAAGTTGCCTGTAACCGTTTCGTGAGCCATTTCAAGGGTGGAAATCGCCCGCAACGCCTGTTCACTGATATCTTTTTCAAGTATATATCCTTCCGCCAAGAATCCATGATAGGCAATCTCAGGCTGGTTTTCTCTCAGAAACGGGTGACTATTGGCGGCATCTTGCAGGCAATCCTCAATCTCCGCCTTGACAATCTCAAGATCCTGCCCTGGGTAGATCGCAATCCGAACATCCATACAGCACCAGGCTGGAACGCTTGAAGCCCAGTCGCCACCCTGGATTTTCCCGATGTTCAGGTTTAGAGGATGATCGACATTCTTATAGCAACTATGCTTGCATTCATCTCGGTTCCAGCGCGCCTCCATTTTGTGAAGCGCCGCAATCAGTGGAATAGCCGCCTCAATGGCATTGTAACCGCTACCGGCCTCTAGTACATGTACCGGAATGCCGCGCAGACGAACCTGGAACCAGACCACCCCGACTTGGGCGGTGATAAGTGTTTCCGCAGAGGGCTCCGGAATGATTGCCGCGTCCGCACGGTAGCCGCGCTGCAGACAGGACAAGGCACCATTGCCCGTACATTCCTCCTCGACCACCGACTGAAAATGTACATCAGCCCCTGGTGCATAACCCAGTGTCCGCAAAGCATCAAGCGCATAAAGATTAGCGGCTATTCCAGCCTTCATGTCGCCGGCACCCCGTCCATACATCCAGCCATTCTTGCAATAGGGCTCGAACGGAGGCCTGTCCCACATTTCCAGAGGTCCAGCTGGAACAACATCAATATGGCCATTCAGAATGAGTGACTTGCCATTTCGCTCTCGGCTATGATACGTTCCGACAACATTCACAGCATCATCGTAGTTCCCCGTTACAGGAGAAAACCCCGGAAGATGTGCGATGTCGTTCACATCGATTTGCCAGCGATCAACGTCATAATTGCACTCTTCTAAACTTTTTGCGACAAGGTCTTGGGCGCTCTGCTCGTTCCCTCTAGTCGAGGGGTGTGACGACAGTTCGGACAGGAAGGAGACCTGCTCGTCAAACCGACTGTCAACCGTCGATAGGATTGCCTTTTTCAATGAAGCATCCATAAGGCCTACACTTTCAGAATGCCGGGATGTCCTGCTGAGGAACCTGTAGTGGCGCACCGGTTGCGTTCACCACATCTTCCACACTGACCTCCTCTGCAATCTCGCATAACATCAAGCCCTGTTCAGTGACGTCAATAACCGCCATATCCGTATAAACCCGCTTCACGCACCGTTCGGCAGTTAATGGTAGCGTACAACGCTCGACAATCTTGGGCCGTCCCTTCTTGTCGCAGTGTGCGGTCATGACTGCAACTTTCCGGGCTTTCTGCGCCAGTTCAATTGCACCTCCCGCTCCGGGAGAGAACAGTCCCGGGATCTTCCAGTTCGCCAAATCACCGTTCATCCCGATCTGAAAGGCTCCAAGCAAGGTCAGATCCAGCCTTCCACGACGCACAATGGCAAAGGAAACAGCGCTATCGAAATAGGCTGCGCCAGACATGGGCGAAACATAGGCGCCTCCTGCGTCAATCAGGTTTCTGTCAGCTTCGGCGGCGCCTAGAACCGGTCCAACGCCGGCAATCCCGTTTTCAGAATGGAAGCAGACCGGCAAGCCCTTGGGAACATGGTTGACGATCTCGCTTGGCAGACCAATACCCAGATTCACTGTCATGCCGGCGGCAATATCCATCACGGCGCGGCGGATCATTCTATCCCTAGCGTTCAACGATGCCATAAATGTCCGGCAGGTGAGAAAGCGTAACAATCTGGTCGACAAACGGTGACGGCGTATGGATGTCGTCCGGACGCAAGCTGCCAACAGGCTTAAGCTCCTCGGTTTCAACGATGACATGATCCGCGGCCATGGCCATCAGCGGATTGAAGTTCCGTGCTGTGGCAAGGTAGCGAAGGTTACCGTAACAGTCAGCCTCAGCGCTGTGCACCAGCGCAAAATCCGCCTTGATCGCCGGTTCGAACAGGGCTTCGGTTCCGTTAATCTCGATTCGATGATGTCCGTCGGCAAAGTTGGTGCCGAGACCGATATCAGTGACAAATCCAATCAAGCCCGATCCCGCAGCGCGGATTCGCTCGGCAAGGATGCCTTGGGCAACAAACTCAACTTCGATCACCTTGTCGTTCATCATTTGCATAGCTCTTGGGTTGAGTCCAATGTGGCTGACAATTAGCTTTCGGACCTGGCCATGCTCCAACAGCCAGTCAACACCCATAGCCGTCTCATTCGCATCGTTCTTGATGACCGTCAGATCTTTCTGTCCCTGCCGCACGAGCTCCTGAATCAGGCAGAACGGCGTCCCCGGCACGCCGAAGCCGCCAAGCATAACGCTATCCCCATCGCTGATCCGACCCATGGCACTCTCAATGGTTGATGTCTTGTCATTTGTCATTTTGCAGCGTTTACCGGCAAGTCTAGTTCAACAGCCAGACAATCAAGACTGTCAGTCAGAATGTTCATGATCTCCGATATCTGTTCGGCATTAATGATCAACGGCGGACAGACAAGAAAGTGATCCCCTTCCACCCCTCCTCTGGTGCGGCGGGAATAGATGATCAACCCACGTTCATAGGCCAGTTCAACAAGCCGTTCGAACGCGCGCGCATGTCTGGGCAAGGGGGTCATCAACTCGCGGTCGGACACAAGCTCAAATGCGGTTAGCAACCCCTTGCCGCGCACATCTCCAATGAAGGGATAGCGGTCCATCAGCTCCGTAAGCCGAGACTGAAGCAGATTCCCCATGGCAGCAGCATTGGACACGAGACCCAGCCGGTGCAACTCCTCAAGAACGCCGACACAGGCCGCACAGGAAAGCGGGTTCCCTGCATAGGTAAACCCATGCGGGAACCCTCCGTTCTCAAGAACCTTGTCCACAATCTTGCGGTCTGCGACCGTAGCTCCAAGTGGTGCGTAACCCGAGGCAAAGCCTTTAGACATTGCAATGATGTCAGGCCGGATGCCCCAGTGCTCCGTAGCCAGGAAACGTCCAGTACGGCCGGCGCCAGTCATGACTTCGTCATAAATCAACAGAATGTCGAACTCGTCGCAAATGTCCCGAATTCGTTGGTAATAACTGTCCGGCGCCACAAGAGCCCCGGTCGCCGCGCCGCCGACAGGTTCCATGATAAAGGCAAGAACCGTTTCCGGATCCTGTCTAAGGATTTCATCGCGCAACATTTCGGCATAGCGTAAGCCCCGTTCCTCGTCGCTCAGATCATCCCGGTCAAGATAACAGGTTGGCGCGGGAATCTTAGGCATCTCGCGCATCATTGGCGCAAACGGTGTGACCAGCGGATCATATCCAGTCAGCGCCAATGCGCCGAGTGTGCAACCGTGATAGGAAGGAAAACGGGAAATTACCTTCCAGCGGCTGCCTTGGCCACACACAACCGCATACTGACGTGCAAGCTTGATTGCACTTTCAACCGCCTCCGAGCCGCTGGAAACGAAAAAGACACGATCCAGCCCTTCGGGCATCAAGGAAGCCGTCATTACGGCGAGTCTTTCGGCTGGCTCATTCAAGAAATGTAGACGATAGCCAAAAGTCGCCCTGCTCATCTGCTTTCTCATCACGGCCAGAACATGTGGGTTGCTATGCCCAATGTTGGATACCATCGCACCGCTGCTTCCATCCAGATACCGTTTGCCGTCGACATCATAGAGGTAGATGCCCTCGGCATAGTCCAACATGGGACGGCTTGAGGCCGACTGATAAAAGAGGTTCGATTGCGGAATATGCCCACTCCGGCTCATACGATGTTGGCCGTGAGATGCTTGCGCAGGAAATTGCGTGTACGATCTTGCTTCGGGTTACGGAAAATCTCTTTGGGAGGACCTTCCTCCACCACGACACCACCATCCATGAACAAAATCCGATCGGCAACGCTCTCCGCAAAAGCCATCTCGTGGGTGACGATAATCATCGTCATATCCCCTTGGGAGAGTTTCTTCATGACTTGGTTGACTTCCTCGACCAGCTCGGGATCAAGCGCTGAAGTCGCCTCGTCGAACAGCATCACCTTGGGCTTCATGGCCAACGCCCGGGCGATGGCAACACGTTGCTTCTGCCCACCGGAAAGCCGTGAGGGGTAGTAGTTGATCCGGTCAAGAAGACCAACACGCGTAAGCTGCTCTTCGGCAAGCGCATTGGCCTCGGCATTCGAAATCCCCTTCAGCAGTTTCGGTGCAAGCGTGATATTCTCGCGGACGGACAGATGTGGAAACAAATTGAAATGCTGGAACACCATGCCAATGTCCTGACGCACCTTGTTGATGTGCCGCTCGTATTGGCGTGCCGGAAGACGCTGGTTGACTTGCGTGTCTTCCAGCCAAACTTCGCCGCCTGTCAACGGATCCAAGTCGTTGATCGCTCTGAGCAAAGTGCTCTTGCCTGAGCCGCTGGGACCGATAATCGCAACGATCTGCCCTCTGTCCACTTTCAGGTCGATGCTCTTGAGAACCTCGAGGCTACCATAACTCTTACTGGCGTTTCTGATTTCGACAACGGACTTTGTTGGTGTCATCTTGTTCTCCTATCGTGCAACCAGAATACGGTGTTCGATCCGGCGAATCCCGAACTCTAAAGCGAGATTGATTAGATAGTAGCAGGCAGCGGCGGTAAGATAGAACTCGAACGGACGAAATGTTTCGCTAATGGCCAATTGCGATGCGTGTACCAGCTCGGTAACGCCGATCACCGACACCAAGGCAGAGTCTTTCAGCAAGGCAACCATATTGTTGCCGATCGGAGGAACGACATCCCGCACGGCCTGCGGCACGATAATCTTGCGCAATGCCTGCCCCTTGCCTAGGCCAAGCGTGCGTGCACCCTCGTGCTGCCCCTGGTCCACAGCCCGAATGCCCGCCTGAATGATGTCGGAATTGTAGACTGCGAAATGGAGTCCCAGTGCGATAACACCGGCAGCAAACGCCGGCAGGTCGATTCCGATCTGGACAAGGCCAAAATAGATCAGAAACAGTTGCAACAGAAGCGGTGTTCCCATGAACAGCCAGGCAAACAGGTTGAGCGGGGGACGTATCAACCAGTGACCATACAGCCCGCCGACTGCAAAGATGATGCCGCCGAAAAAACTCAGAATCCCAGCTGACAAAGTGATGGCAATCGTTGCGAAGGTGCCCATCAGAATGAATCTGGAAAATTCCGGAACAACGGAAAAATCAAGTCCCATAGTTGTGTCTCTTTCCCTTGTGGAGTCCCTTATCGGATCGCCGCACGCCTGTCCAGCCAGCTGGTGATGTGATCCGCCAAGTAAATGAGGATCATGTACAGCAGGCCAGCAAGCAAGAACATTTCGAACGGACGATACGTCGAGCCGATATATCTTTGTGCCGTATAGGTAAGTTCAACGACCGAGATTGTGGAGACCAATGCCGTCGCCTTGATTTGCGCATTGATGTTAACGCCCAGTGGCCGAATCATGAGGCGTGCAGCCTGAGGCAGGACAACCTTGCGAACGGCATGGAAACGGCTCAGTCCCAATGTGCGGGCCGCCTCCGCCTGGCCACGGTCGACCGCTATGATTGCACCACGAATGGTCTCCGTCATGTAGGCGCCAATGTTGACCCCAAGGCCAATCACGCCTGCCGTAAACGGATCAAGCTGGATACCTATCTGCGGTCCGCCAAAATACAGTAGGAACAACTGTATCAGGCAGGGTGTTCCACGTATGATGCTGACGTAGACGGAGCCAGCCATCCGAAGGGCCGCATTCCCGTACAGTTTCGCCGTAGCTCCCAGTGCCCCCATGACCAATCCTAATGCAATCGACAACACCGAAATCTGGACAGTCACCACTGCGGCTTTCACAAAGAACGGAAAGGCCCGTTGCATCAGTTCGAAATCCATATTAGGGTGGGGGGGAGTACATGGAATCAACCTGCCACAAAACCACGACTGAGGCGTAGCTTGGAAATCTCAAAGGAACATCACTCGGCACAGATAGACGACAAATCCGCATGACGCAACATATCCGGCACACAATGAATGTACTCCATCGTACAGATGGACAACTCAAATTAACTGCCATTTTTCCGCCCTACAAGAGATCATGGGCTTGGCTTACTTCCGCCGCAAGTGTGTCCGGCGTTAACCCCTGAAGAAGACTTGTTCGTTGGCTTTAGGCAAGAAGTCAGTGCCGGGCAGGTGTGTCAGCGGATATCTGCGCCGATCCACTCTTCGGCGATCTTGGTGTAGGTGCCATCTTCCATCATGGAAGCCAAGGCGGCTTGCATGGCAGTGACAAGATCCGGGTTGCCCTTACGGACGGCAATTCCGGCCTGATCGGCAATGCCCTCAAGGTTTGAAAGGTCGAGCGGAACCAGCTTCATGCCATTTTTCCGGATGGCAACTAGAACCGGAATGTCATCGGCGACAATGGCATCAAGGCGGCCATTGTCCACTTCGATCAGCAGCTCTGGCAAGCCCTTGTAAGTCCGAAGATTCCAGCCTTCCTGGCTGCGAGCGAATTTTTCATGGGTTTCCCCTAGAGTAGCACCAACGGTTGCTCCTTCCAGATCGTCCATGGACTTTATCGAGGAACCTCTCTTGACGAAGATTCCACGGCTCATGCGATAGTAGGGCCCGACGAAATCGACAACCTTCTTGCGTTCATCGGTAATCGACATTGAACCAACGATCGCATCGTACTTGGAGGCAAGCAGACCAGCAATAATGCCATCCCATGCAGTCGTAACGATCTCAACGTCAATGCCCATACGACGTGCGATCTCCTTACCAATGGCTGGATCGAAGCCGACCACATTGTTCTGCTCATCAACGAAATTGAAAGGGGGATAAGCACCGCTCATGGCGATTTTCATCTTACCTTGCGCCTTGATGGTTTCAAGCTCGTCCGCTGCCGCCGTTGCCACCCCAGCACCTAAACTGGCAAGCATAATGGCCAGAAACAATACCCTAGTTTTCATGATCCCCTCCATCAATTAATTGATCGCATTGTAGCACACCAATCAGATAAACTGGACTGCCTGCCATTGACGGCTTGCAACGATCCACTGTGCGCAATCCGAGATATACGGGGATATGGCGAGGAAAGCGCGTGGCGCCGATGAGTGGAAAATGAACGGATTGACGCCCGTTTAAGAGGGCTTTAAGGGATGTCCTACTGATTGAGAAAAGCGGCTTTAAGAGAGGTTTCTTCGGCTAGGGGAAAACGCTGACACATCTTTTGTTGTCATGTACTTCAGGCAACCCACACGCAGCAACGAAGCGAAACACCCTGCTACCTCTCCATGCAGTTCAATAATCTCTTCGTGCAACCTCGCAAGCAGGCGTGTTGCGCTGTTGAACCCCTCACGTTAGGCAATCCGATCCAGAATGCCCCAGTAGTAGTTTTCAAGTCTTACGCCTGTTATATGAATATGACAGAAACTGTGGCTATTTTTCGCCAGAACAGCAACAGGATCAAGCATGGTGTTAGGGAACTCCGCTCTGGATGTCCGTGGAACCGGATGGCATGGGTAACGCATTTATAGTCAATTTCGTCCTATAATGTCACACATCTTTTCCCCCTCCAGCGAATAGATCCAAGGAAATCAGCCTTTTGCCAGTAGACTGATGCACATGCAGCCGCGCATCAGCATGGTTACCCTAGGCGTCAGCGATCTGACCAGATCCGTTAGGTTCTATGGAGGTGGTCTCGGCTTCCCCCAGATCGATTCTCCGCCGGAGATCGCTTTTTTTGCCCTGAACGGCACATGGCTGGGTCTGTATGGGCAAGTAGCGCTAGCAAAGGATGCAGAAGTCTCCCCGGAAGGGGATGGCTTTAGGGGGGTGGCACTAGCCCACAACGTCAATTCCGAAGCCGAAGTGGACGGAACCATGGAAAATGCCTTGGTTGCCGGAGCAACATTGGTCAAAAGGCCGCAAAAGGTTTTCTGGGGTGGATACAGCGGCTACTTCAAGGATCCCGACGGTCATCTCTGGGAAATTGCGCACAATCCGTTCCTGTGGATCGGTCCTAGGGACAAAACTGGCGGATAGTGAATTGAAAGGAATGCAGGATGTCGGTCCTGCGCTTGAGACTACTAGCCTCGGGAGCCGGTTTCGGTGTTCGGAACCTTACCGTTGCGGCGCGAGGCAAACCTGCCGCCACTTCGTGAAGCGCCGTTTCTTCTTCGAAACGGCTTCCGGAACCTCTTTCCCCCGCCACCGCCTTCGGCATTGCAAGACACTGGCACAGGCAATTGATCCACCTTCAGCACCCTGCTGATGGCATTCCACTTGTCCCTGTCACGCGGCGTCACAAGACACAGGGACGACCCCTTGGCGCCGGCACGTGCCGTCCGTCCTATGCGGTGAATGTAGTCCTCTGGGCATTGCGGAAGATCATAGTTGATCACATGTTCAATATGCGGAATGTCCAGCCCGCGTGCAGCTATGTCCGTCGCGACCAGAATCCGGTATTTCCTCTGCCGAAACCCGGCAATAACCCTGTCACGCTTGTTCTGGCGCAGGTCACCGTGAATACCCTCTGTCTTGAACCCTTGTCTGTCAAGTTTCAGAGCCATTCTCTCGACACTGTGCTTGGTCTTCATGAAGACAAGAATGCTGCCTTCGCGTTCGTTCAGTTGTGCCAGCAAGTGGCCATACTTGCTCTTTTCATCCGTTTCTATGGTTTCCTGACTGATTTGTTCAACAACCGAGGAGTTCATCTCGATCCCGATGCGCTCCGGATCGTTCAGGTACTTCTGGGCGATCTTCATGATGTTGTCAGGAACTGTTGCGGAGAAGAGCAGGGTTTGCCGGCGGGATGGAAGAAACTTCATGATCTTCTCTATCTGGGAAACGAACCCCATATCCAACATACGGTCAGTCTCATCCAGAACCAGGAAGTCCGTCTGGAAAAGCATTATGTTGCCGCGTTCCAAATGGTCGTTGATGCGCCCGGGCGTTCCCACAACAAGACGGGGACGGTCACGAAGCTGTCGGAGTTGTGCGGGCATTGACTCACCTCCAATGAGCAGCGCCGTCTTTATCCCCGAACGTTTGCCGAGAAGATTCTTGAGCTGATCCATCACCTGGACGGCCAGTTCCCGCGTCGGCGTTAGAACCAGACCGGCACCACGCGGACCTGACATGAGCTTTGTCACAAGCGGAATTCCAAACGCCGCAGTTTTACCGGTCCCTGTCTGTGCAGAGCCAAGTATGTCCCTTCCGGACAACGCTGGCGGAATGGCTTGGGCTTGAATCGGGGTCGGAGTGTTGAACTGCATATGTGCCAAGGTATGCGTTAAAGCTTCCGGTAACCCCATTGAGGAGAAACTTTCCATTAATCTTTACAGATAATAGCCATATGCTACTCGGTAAAGAGCGGCATGGCAGGATTGTCGGGTCTCATCCTGCCATGCTGAGGGGATTTATACCTTTATCATACAGAGGGGAAAACAGTTCCGTATCCCGAAAACCTTTCGGAAGCACCGGTTTGTTGAAAATTGCTTGCCAGCCGCTAAACTCTTCGACATGCCACAAGAAGGAAGTCTTGCGGTGAAAGTGGTATCAAGCTACGACACCTCATTCTTGATTTTCTCGACAAGCTCCGAACTGACCTCCCGAGGTTCCTGGTTCTGACGGTTTCTATGACGTCTTGCACCAGGCATCCGCACGCCAGACATGCCGGACATCCTCGAGATGAAACGTTCCGCATGTTCATTCCAGCCGGGACCGGCAATTACCTCGGGGGACAGAGCAAGAACGAACTCCCCACCGGCCGGCGGAGCGCCATCCTTGAGAGTTTCCTTTTCCGACGCCTCAAAACTGAAATCCTCTCCGACCAAGCCGCCAGACAGAAGCTCGATCATCATCGAGATGGCCGAACCCTTGTAGCCGCCGAACGGCAACAGCACACCCTCTAGAATCCTGGCGGGATCGGTGGTGGGGTTCCCATCGGCATCAAGTCCGGTTCCCTGTGGCAGTTCGTGTCCATCGCGGGCGGCAACAGCGACTTCGCCCTTGGCCATGGCACTGGTTGCCATATCGAAAACCAAGGGCAACTTTCCCGGACGAGGCCAAGCAAACGATAGTGGATTGGTGCCGAACAGTGGCTTGACTGCGCCCGAGGGAGCAACCGAAGACATGTAGCACACGCAGGCAATGCCAGCCACCCCACGCTCTGCTAACGCCTCAGTCTCCGGCCACAAGGCGGCAAAATGATGCGAACGTGTCAGTGCAAGAACGGCAACGCCATGCCTCTTTGCCGCTTCGGCTAACGGAGCAATGCACCGTTCAAGAGCCAGCGGCGCATAGCCGCCCAAGCCGTTGCAACGAACAATCGTACCGCCAGAAACGTCAGGCTTCGGGTTCGCAGCGCCATTAACCCTGCCACTCTTCAGTCCGGCAACATATCCTGGTATACGAAACAGGCCGTGTGAAACTGATCCGTCCCTTTCGGCCTTCATGACGGTATTTGAGACCGCAACAGCATTGGCATCATCGGCGCCAGCGGCCAACAGGCTTCGGCAGGCGAGTTCGTGGATCTCGTCAAGCGTCAGTGATACGGTCGCCAAGCTATTCATGTCTCCTTCCCCTTGTCATGCCGCAGGCATGCGCCTACCGTCTGAGGTGGAACGGGGACGCAAAGACCCCTGTTCCACCTAATCCCATCGGTTCGTCATGAGAGTGAAAAAAGTGGAGAGCCTGAAATGAGAGAAATTAAGGAATTAAAGTGATTCTGTCTCTGTCAAGTTGAGTGTATAAGCCCCTTTCCATGAATATCCATCCGTTCCTGTTCGTATTGGAGGTTAGTATAGGCAATGCCGCCATTCGTGTCAAACAGCCCACGCATGCGCAATGCCTCTGTGAGGCATTATGTTCTAGTCTAATTCCTCGCCAGCGCCTTGAGCACCGACTGGTGGCTGACAATGCCGACCGGCGCGGCGCTTTTTCCAGTAACCACTATGGGGTGAGCGCTCTTGGAAAGCATGGCAAAGCCCTCCTCCAAGGAGGTGTCTTCCGGCAAACAAAGCGCCGTGGCCCTTTCCTTCGCCTTTGCCGCAATTTCCGATCCGCACTGCTGTGCAAACTCCCTGCTGACAATCCACCCGGGCTTGCCGTCGCTCCCCGTCAGCACAATCGCCTGTTTCTCCCTGAGCAGATTCCTGCATCTGTCATCAGTGCATTCCGAAACTGCAAGAGTCACGCTGGGCTGGACAAGCGAGCCAATCATCACCACCCGGGCCCGATTGACGTCGCGCACGAATCGCTCGACATAGTCATCGGCCGGTTTCAACAGCACCTCGTCGCCTGTGCCAACCTGGCGCAGTTCGCCGTCATTGAGAATTGCAATGTGGTCACCCAGCCTTAGCGCCTCGTCGAGATCGTGCGTAATGAAAACGATGGTCTTGTGCAGCCTGCTCTGCAGATCCTTGAGCTGGCTCTGCATGTCGTTGCGGATCAAGGGATCAAGGGCGCTGAAAGCCTCGTCCATGAGCATGATCTCGGCATTGGTCGCAAGAGCCCTGGCGAGCCCCACCCGTTGCTGCATGCCGCCGGAAAGCTGCCTGGGATACTGGTCTTCATGACCCTTAAGGCCAACCAGTTCAATCTGTTCCATTCCGCGTTCCCTCGCCTTGCTCCGCTCAATGCCACTGATGTCAAGACCGTACATAACGTTCTCAAGAACCGTCTTGTGGGGCAACAGTCCGAACCGTTGGAAAACCATTGATATCTTGCTCCGCCTGAATTCCCGCAGATCCTTTGGACTCAGTTCGAGAACGTTTCTGCCATCCACCAAAATCCGGCCGGAAGTCGGCTCGATCAGCCGGTTGAAATGGCGGATCAGCGTTGACTTTCCTGAGCCGGACAGGCCCATGACGACAAACGTCTCACCGGACTTGATGTCAAGGCTGACATTACGAAGGCCAATCACATGCCCGGTCTTGTCAAGCAGATCGCTCTTGCTGATTCCCTTGCCGACCTCCTCCATCGCCATGGACAGATCAGGACCGAAGATCTTGTAGATGTTCTCAACCCTGATCTTCAGGCCGTCGACGGATGCCGTCTCCGCCACTGGCTCAGCTCTCTATGTTCAAATGCTGCTGCATCTTCTTGCCATAGGACTGTGCAATGCGGTCGAATATGATTGCCAGAAACACAATCGAAAGTCCTGCAAGCAGGCCGCGACTGATCTCAAGACGCTGAATCCCTTGGAGAACCTGAAGCCCAAGTCCTCCTGATCCGATCATGGAGGCGATTACCACCATTGAGAGCGCAAGCATCGTAGTCTGGTTGATTCCAGCCATGATGGTCGGCATCGCCAAGGGTATTTGCGCAGTGAACAGACGCTGCCTCGGTGTCGCACCAAACGCCTGCACCGCCTCCATGACCTCTCTGTCCACGTGGCGGATGCCCAGATTGGTCAGACGGATCACAGGAGGTATCGCGAACACGATGGTTGCAAGCAACGCCGGTATCTTGCCGGGTCCGAACAACATCACGAACGGAATAAGATACACGAAGATCGGCATGGTCTGCATGATGTCAAGGACTGGAAGCGCATACGATTCAAAGCGGTCCGACCGTGACATGAACACCCCGATGGGTATGCCGACCAGAACGGCCAGCAGGGTTGAAGTCAGCATCAGCGCTATGGTGGCCATGCCGGGATCCCACATTCCGACCAGGCCCATCAGGAACATCATCACCACCACGGCAAGCGCGGATTTCCAATTGTGCGCAGAGAACGCGGTCGCCGCGAGCGCAATGACCACAATCCACCAAGGCAGCCACTGCAGAAAGTCCTCAATGGAAGACAACAGCCGCAACACCGGCAGAAACAGAAGCTCAAGCGGCTCGCTGTAGTTGATGATCACCCAGTTGAACCCGTCATCTATGGCAATGCGCAACTTCCGGACATCAATTATCTCGGGAAAATTACTGGCCATCTCTCCTCCTTCTCCTTGTCATGCACAACACAAACATGCATGTACTGGTCTTGGTTGACAGTCTCGGACCGGCATCTTTCCGGAAGCGGCAACCATGCCGCAGGCAGGCAGGCGCCTGCCGTCTGATGTGGAACGGGGGCACAAGGCCCCCGGTTCCACCTAATGCCACACGCAGGCTGCTACAGCGCGGCCTTGACTTTCGAGACCACGTCGGACGGAACCCACTTGGTCCACACATCCTCGTTGCTCTTCATGAAATGAACCGCAACCTCCTCTGGCGAGGCGCTATTGTCCGAACCCCACGCCAGCGCAGCACTCAACTCCGCATTTGGGACCTGAAACTTGCCCAGAAACTCCGCCACCGCAGGCGACTTGTCACGCAACTCGGTCGTCACCGCAACCGCAACCTCGCCAACCGCCCAGCCGGTCACTTGGGGATCCACACAGTTCTTGTCCGTCAGACACTTGAACTTCTCCGGGTCATGCGACGGCATCTCCAAACGAACCAAGTTGTACTTGCCGATCACATCCGTCGGACCCCAGTAGTACGCCACCACCGGCTTCTTGCGCGTCACCTGACGCGCAATCGACGCCTTCAGGTTCTCGCCCGAACCCGGCGAAAACAGCTCGAACGTCTCGCCAAGACCCAGCGCCTTGAACAGGTTGCCCGTGATGATCTCGCAACCCCAGCCCGGAGGACAGCCATACAGACGGCCCTTGTCCGGATCCGACACATCGGCGAA
This sequence comes from Gammaproteobacteria bacterium, assembly GCA_965207545.1. Taxonomy (GTDB): domain Bacteria; phylum Pseudomonadota; class Gammaproteobacteria; order Tethybacterales; family CBDBMS01; genus CBDBMS01. The sequence goes on along the minus strand of CBDBMS010000003.1, from coordinate 1,482,724 downwards.
CAGTTTCGCATTCGCCTTCAGATCCGTGATCGACTTGATCTCCGGATGCTCACGCGCTACGTAGTCCGGAATCCACCAGCCTTCCTCGCCGCCACCCGAAAACACGTTCCCCGCCTTGTAGACGTTGCCCTTCTCCTGGATCTGCTCCCAGATCGACGCCGCCGTTGAAATCCAAAGCTCCGGCGCTATGTCCGGCGAACTCTTGTTGAGCATCGACGTCGCCGTCGGCACCGTGTCCAGCGGAATCATCTCCGTCTTGCAACCATAGCCGTTCGTCAGTATCTTGTCCGCCATGTGCGCCAGCGCACCCGCCGACAGCCACGACATCTCGGCGATCGACACCGTCTCGCTCGAACCACAGTCCGCCGCCTCCGCCTGCTTCAGCGGTAAACCCGCCAGACCGGCCGCAACCGCCGCAACCAGCGCCCAGTGCCTAATGTTGGTTTTTTCCATGAAGATCCATCCGTTCCTGTTCGTATTGGGGGCTAGTATAGGCAATGTCGGGCATCAATGTCAAACACGCCAGATTCCGGAACTAGCGCAGCAACCCATCCTTTCTAGTCTCCCCGCACGCCCTGACAGGCCTGCCCCAGTCCTAGTCGTTATCGATCGCACCCGCCCCAGCTCCTGTGGAGCCCGAGGACTCGCTTGCAGGCACATGTGTCCTTGCCTCAAGCGCGGCAAGCCGGTCCCATGTCTCCAGATCCACATCGATACCATTGACTGGTTCACAAACAGCCAAAAGGACTGGACTTGCCGGTTCCTGAAGGCGAATACGAACCTCCCTGGCGAAAACCGGAACCGCATTTGCAGAGGAGAGTCCGTGAGACGACACGGCAACATTCCCTCCCTCGGTGAAATCCAACGCAAAACCAACACTTTGCTCCCCAGCGACAACCGCCATGAGGCCGGCAAGCAGCAACGGCGAGTCCGGTCGGCGAAGCGTCACCTGCGACAGCGACGAATCAGCAACAAGCAGGTCAAGCACACTGGGACCGCATACTGCAACACAGGCATCTTCAAAGACAAGCATGTCCCCTTCTCTTGCTGGAATCTGCGGCCAGCGCATATCGATATGCAATCCCGTCAGCACGGCAGAGCATCCGTCGAAACCATGGCTATGGAGCCATTTTGCGGCATGGGCGACATCCTCAGCCAAGCCTGCGGGAAGACCCGCACCTGTCGCAGCCTTCAGAGTACGGGCCCTTATCTCACTAAGTGAACACTTCATCGGCACTTTCCTGTGCAGGAAGCCACCAGTCGTCAGCATTGCCGCTGGCAATCTCGTCAAACAGGGGTGCCCCTTGGAACAGGGTGATTCTCGTCCACCGGTCCGACTTGGGATCGAACTTGGATGCTCCGAAGAACGAGAGCTTGCAACGAAGCATGTCGACCGGCAGACAGGCCGAACCGATCAGATTGTCGCGAATCTCCCCGTAGGGATGTCGCTCCACCGTCTGAATCCGCCGCACCACGTACCGGTGCTGCGGTGCAACGAGCAGAAATTCGGCAACCATCATGTCCTCTCTGGCGTCTTCAAGATCGCACTCCAGCGCCTGAACCCTGCGCGCTATATCAAGTGGCAACTCCTGTTCAGCACCTGGCTCATCATAACGCTTGCCAAGACGAGGTTCGAACTTGTCCTCCGAAACGTACCAAAACCGGTCGGTCTCGCCTCTGCTGGAGAAGTCGATCTTCAACGCCCAGCCGTAGTGCCGGAAGATAATCTTCCGCAGTCTTCCGACACTCATTGACGGGTCAATCTCCGGATTGGCTTCGCACGACATTTGGCCTGCACAAACGTCAACCAAGTCGCCGAACGGCTCAAGCGCAAGTGCGACGGCAAGTTCCTGACACTCAAGGGACCGCTTAGAGGCAGCCTGCAACAGGCAGTCAACCGGGTAAGGCAACATCAGCAGATCGCCTTCAAGAAGCCTCAATATCCCGTCCCACTCGTCCCTAAGCTGCAGGATGCGCTCCATCTGGAGGTGATCCTCGACATTCCACTCAAGCAAGTGCCGGCAGGCACGCTCCGCCAGTCTCCGCAAACGCTGTGCGACGTCCGGATTGATCCGTTTGACACTCCGAACCCGGGCAAGAGCGGTCTCGCGCATCCGGATCCACTGGTGAAGCAGGGTGGGATGGTTCACCAAGAACGGAGCCATCCCAAGACCGGTCGAGTTGCCGATGCCGAGATGACGCCTAATCCTCCTTTCAAGCGGAACCCACGTGTCCGGCGATCTGTGCCGGGCTACATGCTCAGCAAGATCGTGTGTGAACCCCCTGATCAGCCAGACAGCCAAAAGCTCCGCCTGAAAGGGATCTGAAAACTCCGCATGGCGACATAAGCGCTCACGGTCGGCTATGCCGAACTTGCCGTTGCCATAGACCGCCGTGGTGCGCATCAAATAGCCAACGGAGCCGGTCATGTCCGCATCCGGCTGCCGACCGGCCGCCAGGCAGGAGACAACATGTTCAAAAAGCCGAATAGACTTGTTCGCACGGCTGATCACAAGTTCCGACGGAAGATAGCGGCCCGCCTCCTGCAGAGGCACATTGGCCTCCAAGCGCTTTAGTTCGCCCTCGTCAGGAAAGCCGTCGTAAAGCGCATAGGTGGTGTCCCAGACAGTGGCTATGACCCGGTCCGTCCTCTGATCCGGGTCGAGACGGCGGGAAAACACCACCAGACTGCATACGCGGCCACCGATCGAAATGGAATAGACGGCCCGGCCGTGGCCGCTACGATCGATTTCCCACACTGGACGGGTGACTGCACAGCGCATAGCCGACAAGTGGCGCAGCAACGTGCGCATGAAACTGAGCCGTGTCGGAAAGGACGAACCCATGCGGGCGAGACGCATCACCGTTTCAGGGGACCGCAAGCCGTCCGCAGAAAGCCGCAGGGCGGGTCCGGGGTCAGTCTGCCGGACCAAAGGCACTGTCATAAAACCTCATCCAATTGCCACCCATGATCCCGGCCACTTCCGTGGAGGAAAAGCCGACGCCATTCAGACCCTCGATGAGCCGGGGGAAATCCCGGTTGTCACGGAACCAGTCCGGCTGCTTCGGAAATCCGGAGGCAGCGGAGGATTCACCGCCGAAACCGGTCTCCCTGGACCAACGTCCGTTGCGCATCCACTCGACAACGCTGTCCGGCTGGTTCTGGCACAGGTCGGATCCGATGCCGAGATGTCCACAGCCATGGCGCTGGGCCGTCTCGGCCACCATGCGACAAAACCCATCAAGCGTGCAGCCGGTTCCTCCCTTCAGGTGATGCGGATAGATCGAAAAGCCGAACATTCCACCCGACTTCGCCAGTCCGCCGATCACGGCATCCGACTTGTTGCGCGGACAGTCGTGCCACCACGAAGGATTGGCATGCGTAACTGCAACAGGGCGCGACGAGGCATCAATCGCCTCCAGCGTCGACCGCTCCCCCGAATGGCTCATGTCAATAACAAGTCCGACGCGGTTCATCTCGGCAACCACCTGGCGGCCAAACCGGGTAAGCCCCCCATTCCCGTCCTCATGGCAGCCTGAAGCCAAGAGCGATTGGTTGTTGTAGGTCAGTTGCATGAACCGCACGCCAAGCGTATGGCAAATCTCAACCAGCCAGATGTCATCCTCAATCGGCGAGGCCGTCTGCAACCCAAAGAACACCGCAGTACGCCCCTCCCTCTGCGCACGACGCACGTCATCTCCGGTGCGGCCGTGAAAGACCAGATCCGGATGCGATTGGAACCGGCGGTTCCAAGCCTCGATGGCCAGCACCATCTCGCGGAACGAACCGTGATATGCAATGGTCACATGAACAGCATCGATCCCGCCCTCACGCATCTGTCGAAATATCTCCTCTGACCAGTTGCAGTACTGAAGACCGTCGATGACCGGAGGAGGCATCATATCAGTCAGGATCTCCTGCCCGTATGTACGCGGTCTTCATCTGCGTAAAGAACTCAACGGCGATCCGGCCCTGCTCGCGCGAGCCGAAACTCGTGTTCTTGCGGCCGCCAAAGGGCATGTGGTAGTCCATGCCGCCGGTCGGCAGGTTTACAGCCACACAGCCGGTCTCCACATTGCGCCGGAAATGTGTTGCCCGCGACAGCGAACGGGTGAATATTCCGGCAACCAGTCCATAGTCGGTGTCGTTCGCAATGGCAAGCCCCTCCTCGTAGGAACTGATCCGCTGTACCGCCGCAATCGGTGCGAACATCTCCGCACGATTGAAATCCATGTCATTGCGGGTCCCGACAAGCAGCGCCGGCGACATGTAGTAGCCTTCGGGGCTCAGATCCAGCCTCTCGCCACCGAAAACCACCTCAGCCCCCGCATGGCGTGCGCTTTTCATCCAGGACAGGTTCGACTCCAACTGCTGTGCGCTGACCACCGGACCAACCTGCGTGCCTTCCGCGAGTGCCGGCCCCACCTTGAGTGCGGCAAGCTTGGCGGCAAGCTTGGCGACAAACTCGTCATGAACCTTGCTGTGAACCAGCAGCCGCGAGGATGCAGTGCACTTCTGGCCAGTGCCCGAGTAGCCGCCAACAACCGCGGCTTCAACGGCTAGGCCGATATCAGCGTCATCCATGACAAGCAAGGCATTCTTCGATCCAAGTTCAAGCTGGAACTTGGTCAGACGCGCGGACGTGGCCGCAGCAACCTTGAGTCCCACCTCGTAGGAGCCCGTAAAAGTAACCGCATCAACGCCGGAGTGACCCGCAAGAGCGGAGCCGATGTGCGAACCGTCGCCAACCAGAAGCTGAAACACCCCCCTAGGCAGGCCCGAACGGGAAATGATCTCAGCCATGGCCCAAGCCGAAGCTGGTGTGAGTTCGGCCGGCTTCCAAATCACCGCATTGCCGAAAGCCAGTGCAGGAGCTATCTTCCAGGCTGCCGTGGCAGCGGGAAAGTTCCATGGCGAAATAACGCCAACAAGACCCATTGGTTCACGGCGCACATCAATCTCAATGCCTGGCCGCACCGAATCGGCGTTCTCTCCGATCTGCCTGAGAGTCTCTGCGGCGTAGTAGGTGAAGAATTGGCCGGCCCTGTAGACCTCACCCCTGCCCTCGGCAAGCGGCTTGCCCTCTTCGCGGCTAAGAAGCGTCCCGAGTTCCTCGGCCCGCTCCATCAGTTCGGTCCCAATCCGGTTGAGCACGCCTTGACGAACCTCCAGTCCGGTGTGCCGCCACTCCGGCTGTGCGGCTCTGCCCGCCACAACCGCCTCCTCCAACTGCCCAGGATCGGCAAGCGCATACTCGCCAATCACATCGCCAACATCCGACGGATTGATGTTGGCCACGGACTGCGCACTTTCCGCCCACTGGCCTGCAATGAAATTTTTGAACTTCTCCGGCATTGAACTCCCTCTACAACTCGATTTACATTGAACCTGACCGCTGCAAAGTGTAACACCCCTGACAAGCTGAAAACCCCGCCTTGTGATACCGCTGCCGCCTTTCCCAGCCTTTCTGCGGAGGGCGGGGGACGGCCTAGAGCCTCTGAGCCACCACGATCCGGTTCGAGTTCGTTCCCTTCGAATTGTTTGAAACACCCCAGCAGTGGGCAGTCTTGGTGAACTTCTGGTCGTTGACCACCACTCCCCTGATCCGGAACGGCAATCCTTCGACAGCCCTTGCAACCAGAGTTTCCAGAAGCACCTTTCCGCTGCGAACCTCTCCCACCTCGAAGGCCACAAACGCTCCGCTCCGCAGAACACGGGCAAACTCCCCAAACGAGCGACGCACAAATGCGATCCAGTCTTCCGGTGAATTGTGGCTTGATATTGAAACCTCATCAGGGTCGATACCGGCAAACCAGAGCCTTAGCCAGTTGTCGCCAACGTAATCGACCACGTCGAGAAAGGGCGGTGATGTAACAATAAGGTCAATCTTCCTGGCGGGAATGTTCCGGGCGTCATCCGAAGGATGGGTTCCCACCTCTGCCTGCCAACTTCCGAGTCCTGGGTTCTGGCTCAGCAAAGACCTGGACTTCTTCATCACCAAGGCGTCCACGTCTCTCTGCGGCGGAACCAAACCGCGTTTCCGGTTGAGGATTCTCTGGCGCTCTGCCGATACCGCCTGGTTCGGCGGCATTGTGTAGATTGAAAAGAATCCGCTTGAATGGCCGGTAAGCCTGTTCAGCGCAACCATGCGGATCCATTCATCCACACGGTCCAACCCTCCCTGCGCCACCTTGCCGATGAACCAGTCCCTGAGTGAACAAATGCGCCGCAACGTCTCCGGATGGTAGAAGGCCAACAGGTCGCTGTCTTCGGGAACGCAAGAGCCTGCAGGAATCCTTTCCAGCCGCACCGCCAATTCGGAGAGACTGGGGATATCTAGCCTCGGAGCGACAAGCATACGGCACAACGGATTGACGTCGTTGCCGTAGGCCTTGCGGCCCATCAGCGCAGCTTGTATCACTGTTGTTCCGCGTCCCATGAACGGATCGAACACCCCATCGCCGGGACTGGTCAGCCCACCAATGAAAAACTCAGGAAGCTCCGCCTTGAAGCAGGCGCGGTAACTGATTTCGTGGATCCTCTTCGACTGCCGCTGCCGCGAGGTCCAAAAGCTGTTGACATAGTGGCTGATCCCATTCCTCTCAAACACCCTGGTTCTACGCCCCGCCTCCCTGAAGGCCAGAAGCCTGTCACGGAAACAATCCCACCTACGCTGACCAGACTGCTCATCCTCGGATCTCAAGGGTAAAAAAGATGCGTGCATGATGAATGATAATGGAAATGGCGCAGAGCAAGACCCTGCACAGCGATGAGGCTGACTGCGCACCACAGGGCAGGCTTCAACCCGGTCAGGTAGAATCGGGAATCATTGTACGCAAATCTTTCGAAAACCATGCCTGCAACCCTTTCCCAGCTCGTCAGCGCTCCCGAAATCCTGATCGCACCAGGCATCTATGACGGTCTTGGCGCCCGTCTTGCCGAACAGGCGGGCGCCAGGGCACTCTACATGTCCGGAGCAAGTATCGCCTACACGAGGTTCGGATCACCGGACATCGGCCTGATCTCTCTCGCCGAAGTCGTGGACACGCTCGGCATCATTACGGAACGGACATCTCTTCCGGTCATCGCTGACGGTGACACCGGATTTGGAAACGCCCTGAACGTTGAGCGCACCGTCCGACTTTTCGAACGGGCCGGAGCCGGAGCCATCCAGCTGGAGGACCAGGACTTTCCCAAGCGTTGCGGACATTTGGACGGCAAAACCCTGATTCCGGCTGGAGAGATGGTCGGCAAAATCAAGGCCGCACTCGATGTCCGCAAGTCCAGCGACACCCTAATCATTGCCCGGACTGATGCAATCGCCGTCGAGGGACTGGATGCTGCAATGGAAAGAGGGGCACGCTACGCCGAGACAGGTGCGGACATCCTGTTTCCCGAGGCGCCGCCAAGCAGGGAGGACATGGATCGCCTGGTGTCCACATTGGGCGAGAACACTCCGCTTCTCGCCAACATGGTCGAAGGAGGCAAATCGCCAACACTCACGGCAACGGAACTTCAGGAAATCGGCTATTCGCTTGTGATCTTCCCCAGCGGTCTTGCCCGCACCGTGGCAAGACAAACACAAGACTACATGACAAGCCTTCTGAAACATGGAACCAACTCGCCCATCATGGACCGGATGCACGAATTCGAGGGGATTCAGAGAATCGTGGGCACACGCGAACTCCTGGAGAGGGGCGTAAACTACCAGAAACACTCCAAGTAAACGGCCTCCCGCGAACACCAACATCAACACGTCCATCAAAAAAGCTCTGACTTGGCGGGATATGCGACAATCGGCACCAGATTTTCCCCAGCAAGGAACGGACATGAAGCCCAAACAGTTCAACCAGCCGATCAGCGGCAACGAAATGCCGAGATTTGGAGGTTCTGCCACAATGATGCGCCTGCCAACAGCTAAAAATGCGGAAGGCTTGGATGCCTGCTTTGTCGGCATCCCAATGGACATCGGAACATCCAATCGGTCCGGAACTCGCTACGGTCCCCGCCAGATCCGTGCCGAATCAAGCTATCTGCGTCCCTGTAACGCCGCAACGGGTGCAGCCCCTTTTGAGCGGATGCAGGTTGCCGACATCGGAGATGTGCCTGTCAACCCCTACAATCTGGGAGTGGCCGTGGACTGCATCACTGGTTTTTACCGCGAACGCATCATGCCGCATAACGCCATACCGCTAGCGCTAGGCGGCGACCACACCATGACCCTTCCGATACTCCGGGCGATTGCAAAGAAACACGGACCGGTTGCGCTGATCCACGTTGACGCCCATGCCGATATCAACGACAACATGTTCGGCGAAAGCGTCGCCCATGGAACAATTTTCCGCCGGGCTGTCGAGGAAAACCTTCTGCTATGCGACAAGGTGTGGCAGATCGGTCTGCGCGGCGGCGGCTATACGGCAAGCGACTGGGATTGGGGAAGCGGCAAAGGCTTTACCGTAATCCCGGCAACGGAATGCTGGCAAAGCGACATGACTTCCATGATGAACGGGATATGCGAACGTCTAGGGGCATCGAAGACCTACCTAACGTTCGACATCGACAGCCTGGATCCGGCATATGCGCCCGGAACAGGAACTCCGGAGATCGCCGGCCTGACCTCGTGGCAAGCCCTGCAAATCATCCAAGGGTGTGCCGGCATCAACTTGGTCGGATGCGACCTGGTCGAGGTGTCCCCGCCCTACGACACCACGGGCACTACGGCGCTTACTGCCGCCAATCTGCTGTTCGAGATGCTCTGCGTCCTGCCTGAAAGGGGCAGTTGACCGCCGGAAGGCTTGCTAGAACCTGAAGTCGATCTTGGCTTCGGTCTTTCTGCTTTGTGCCTCGAAACCAAGCTTGAACTCCTGTGCGGCAAACTCGAAGCCGAGTGTGGGTCTAGAGTGTACATCGCCGTTACCGGCTTCAAGATCAAGATAGGTCTCAAACACTCCGGGGGTTAGCATGAACAGGTGGCCTCTGACATATCCGGTGCGGGCGTGAAGAACACTGTTCAACTCTGAACTTCCATCCTCGTCCTTACTCATGGAGAGAGATTCTTTCAGCGAGAACTGCAGGCCGCGTCTGTCATGATCCCTGTCGTAACTGATTCTTCCGCGGAAACTGTGTTCCCGAAGGCTTGATTTAGTGACCTGAACGCGCCCTTCCAGCTCGGCATCAAGCCCCGAAGTCCAGTAAGCCGACAGACCCGCACCAGCCTCAACGGCTCCGCCCCTGCCTGCGTTTCCGCCGTCCAGACGCCCTGATGCGCTAATGCGGGGACGCAGTGAAAATCCGCCATCCATGGCATAGTCGCGGCCAGCCTCAAGGCTGGCACGCATGCGCCATGTTTCAGCCTTAACCTCTTTCAGGACATTACCGCTCGAGAAATGAGTCCGCTCAAGCTCGCTTTGTGTCAGCTGACCACCAATACTGCTCTTCAGGTCGTAGTCGTTGATATCCCACGTGCGCTCAAGGGTGCCACCCAGCATGAGCATGGAGGCATCGCCATGAGCGACGACATCATCGGCGAGTGTTGATGATGATGTCATCGTGTAGTCACCCTTGCCGAATCCAGCGACCATAAGAGCGCTCAAATCCCCTTGATCCCAGCTAATGTAGGGGTGTACCGACAACAAGTCGCGTTCGAGCTTCAAATTGCCCGTTATGTCGGCTTCCGAATCGGAAGCGCCTATGCCAAGCCCCAACCGTAGGCCACGATCGTAACTGGCATCAACTCCAAGATGAAATGCCCTGGTTTCACCTTCATAATTGAGCTTGTGGCCGTCCAGCGTCGGATCACCTTTGAACTTGTGGAGACCAGCGGCACCCCACATCTCGATTTGGGCCGGTCCCTTGTCCGAAAGCGGCAACACAAAGGCGCCGTCTGACAACAGATCCGCGGCATTTTCTCGTCCAGAAGCGAGGTCACCCTTTATGCTCCAAGGGTCATCCTGCACTGCCGACACCGGAGGTTGGGACACTTTCTCCAAAATATTGACTCCGCCAACATTGATGGAAAACCTCTCGGCAGGAACGGCGGCACGCCGCGAGCCCACCAGATCAAGTGCAAGCTGTGCACTGTTTCTGTCAAAAGCTCCAAGAGCCATCCTGGCTCCTATTTGCAGATTGACCCCAACCAGCACCTGAACGGCCACTGCATTTGCATTTTCTGTAAATAACAAGAATGCCTCTCCAGCTTTCCGAGTTCTAACAGTGATCATCTGAAAGTCCATGTAGTTGGAGGAACTGAACGTCAGCACCGTTGCCGACGACACCTCCGCCACATTCGGATGCTGAGATTCCACGGTGACCATGACCATGCTACCGGGATCGGATATAGGCCTGATCCCGATTGTGCCGCTTGAAGCGGCTTCCAGCAACAAGGGCAATCCAACAAACTCGTAAGGGGGGGGTCGGTACCTGGCATTAATGAGAGTGACGGCCTCTGGCATGTTAAAGCCTCCTACACTGGCCTGCATACCGCCTGTGTTCGACAGGGCAAGTGTGGCAAGTGTCACTGCCTGTATCCGAACCGACTGATACGTGGCATGGTTCGCCATGTCGAAAGTCAACTCCTGGGTGCCCAAACCGTTCTGATGCGTAAACCCAGGTCCGCTAGGAAAAATGTATTCATCCTCCGAGGCTGTCGGCGTGAAGGTTACCGTGACGTCTCCACCGGCGACGGGAAAACGGGTCAACCTTACGCTAATCGTATCCTCGCCGCCATCGCGATGAATATACAAGGGTTGTCCTAGGAACTCCATGGGGGAAACCGCACGCTCCTTTCTCACGCTCACAACTACTTGCCTGATGCCGGTACTTGTGAGTGTCAAGTCCACATTCCTCGCCGCCGCATCTTCGGAAGTAGCCTGTTCCGTAACCGTAACAGACTGAAACGACATATAGTTGCCGCTGTTGAATGTCAAGGTCACCGAGGCCATGTTTGAAGCCCCAAGCGCCACCACTTGATTGTCAGCAACCAGCGGACCAGTTGTGTCTGGGTCGGTGGTGTCAATGGTGATGGTCACCTCGGCGGTGCCGCTTGGATCCGAACCCAGCCTGATTCCAAGCGTTGACTTGCTTCCCTGACCAAACGTCCTGAAACCGGATAACAACCGATCAAAGACATAGAGTGCACTCGGCTGGTTTACAGCCCGGAAAAAGGACCTTCCAGGCCAGCCACCGCCGCTAACACTTATGGGCACGGTTTGGGAGCCGGTTGCCCCGGTGAGCACCCCGCGAAGCGTCACCGACTGATGCATCCCGTAGTTGCTGCGGTCGAACACCAGCTGGATAACTGAAAGTGTGGTCCCTCCGCTCGCAAAAACAATCTCGGCAGGATCGCTTGAAACAAGGGTCACTGTGGCAGGATCGCTACCTGGAAAACGGGAAAGCGCAATACCGAAAACATGCTCCCCTCCCGTCTGCGTAGTTGTTCCCCCGGGATTAGTGCTGTATATGTAGGGCGGCATCTGGAAAACCGCGTCCGAAACATACTTGTTCACAATTTCGTGTGTTTCCGGTGGTAGTCCGGTCGCCCCAACATTTATGGACAGAGTCCTGTCAGAGGTGCTCGCGGAACCAGACCTTCCGCGAAGTGTCACCCTCTGGTACGTGTCGAAATCGGCAGTCGTAAACGTTAGCGTGACCGTACCCCCCAGATTCGAATTGTTGAGGTCAGCGAATACCACTTCATTGGCATCTGACGATGAGATGGCAACCGTAAGACCTCCTGCAGGAACAAACGACACATTGGCTATTCTTATTCCGAAGGAAGCCCTGCCACCCTGTGTCGTCGTTTCCAGTCCATCCGGATCCGGATCGTAGTCGTAAACGGCAGGCGGTCCTTGTGCCAAACTTTGCTCTGCCCAAACCAAGGGTATGCAAAAAAACAGCAATCCCAACAACCTTAGGAGTGTTAAACCCAATTTCGAAAAAATAATCATGCTGGATTGCAAATTATAACCGTTAAAAGGGGGGGGGGGGGGGGATTGAGGAATTGCTTGGGTACAATCCCTATATATTGTATCCTATTGTTGTTGGATGGTTCGCGGTTTGGTGTCCAGCCTAGTTCCGCAGTCTTTTCATGAACCGCGCCTGTTCGCGCCGCCATTCCTTGTCCCTGATGGAACGCCGCTTGTCGTGGAGTTTCTTTCCCTTGGCCAAACCCATTTCAGCCTTGATCTTTCCCCGCTTCAAATAAAGCGCTAGCGGGATAAGCGTATAGCCTGTCTCCTGAAGTTTTCCGATTAGCCTTCTGATTTCCATCCCATGCAGAAGAACCTTGCGTGAGCGAGTCAGTTCGGCATCTGAGTGCGTATTTCTCGCAGGCAACGGACTTATATGGCAGTTGATCATGTACAGTTCGCCGTTGCGCACCACCACATAGCTATCACGCAACTGAACCCGGCCAGCCTTGACCGATTTGACCTCCCACCCCTCAAGCACAAGACCAGCCTCAAACCGGTCCTCCACGAAGTACTTGTGGAGCGCATGTCGGTTCTGCGCGATCATCGGCACGGACCTCTTTCCTCCCGAGCAATTCTGCGCCGTTGGTCACGTGGCTCCTCCTTCAGCCGGCGATAGATCTCCACCCGGTCGCCCTCCCGGACTGGTGAACTCCACTCAAGCTTTTTGCCCCCTATGCCAATACCGGCAATCTCCCGCTCCAAGGTGTCAATGCGCTCATGCAGGCCGCTAGCCACTACGGCATCCCTAACCGTGGATCCAGGAGGCAACATGACCTCGACCAGCCACTGATGTTCAGGCCTAGCGTATGCAACCGTCACCTTTAGCCGTGCGCTTTCCATATACCTTCCTGGCACGCTGATGGAACGCATTGAGCATTCTGCCGTAGATTGCCATCAAGACCGTGTTGGCCACCCTCTGGTGCAATGAGCCAGAGAAACGGAACTCTATCTCCATGCTCACCGTGCATTTGCCGTCGTCACTGTCGCTAAAGCGCCAGACACCTTCCAAGTCGTCAAGCGGCCCCTTCTCCAATTTGACGTCAATCCGTTCGGGGCGGACATGGCGATTGAGTGTGGAGAATGTCTTGCGGAACGGACCAAACTGGACATCCACGGAGGCGCGAACCACCTCTCCGTCCCGTTCGACAGAGGATCCAGCGCACCAAGGGAGAAACTCGGGATAGAGTTCAACCGCATCAACAAGATCAAACATCTCCGCCGACCCGTACGGGACAGTGATCGACCTAGACAGGCTGGTATTCATGCCAGCTAGGTTGGTAGGACTAGTATTCCGGCAGGTTCGAAGGCCGGGCACGGTTGCGGAACGATGCAAACTGCTTCAGGAACGTCACCTCGACCATTCCCGTCGGTCCGTTACGGTGCTTGCCCACGATAATCTCGGCCTTCGTCGCCTCCTCCTCCGGCAGGTCCCGGTTGTATTCGCTCTCGCGGTACAGGAACATGATCAGGTCGGCATCCTGCTCGATCGCACCCGATTCCCGAAGATCCGCCAGCATCGGACGCTTGCTGTGGCGGGTCTCCAAGGCCCTGTTGAGCTGCGACATCGCCACCACCACGATGTTCAGTTCCCTAGCCAGCATCTTGAGACCGCGCGTGATCGCGGAGACAACTTGGGCGCGGTTGTCAATGCTGTCGGAGCCGGATCCGCCACGCACCAGTTGAAGATAGTCGACCACAACCATCGTGAGCCGCCTGCCGCGCTTCTTCATTTCCCGCTGTAGCCGCCTAGCCTTGGCCTTTATCTGCATCACGTCGATGTCACCTGTGTCGTCGATGTAGAGGTCAAGGCCTTCTATCCTGCCTATGGTGTCGTTGATCCCGTCAATCTCCTGGCTACTGAGCTTACCGGTTCGGAGCTTGTGATAATCGATCCTGCCCATGTTGCCAAGAAGGCGTGTCATAAGCTGCTCACCCGACATCTCCAGGCTGAACATCATCACCCCGTGCCCATGCTCGCTCGATCTAGTGGGATCGGAAACATGCTTGGCAATGTCCATTGCCAAGGAGGTCTTGCCCATGCCGGGACGACCGGCGATAATCACCAACTCGTTGGGCTGTAGCCCCGAAGTTAGCGTGTCGAGGTCGGCAAATCCGGTCGGCACACCAATGACGTCACCTGGCCTGCGTTCAGCCAGCTTGCTGATCGTGTCCATAACGTCACCGCTGAAGTCCGCAATCGGCTGGTAGCTCTTGTGCAGATGATCCTGTCGCGCACTCACCGCAAGCAGTCTGCTTTCCGCCTCGTCAATCACCTCACGCGGACTTTTGGCGCCTGGATGGAAGGCACTGTCCCGGATCTCTTCATTGACACTGATCAGTTCACGCAGAACCGCACAGTCCCGGATAATCTGCGCATGTCCCTTCAGATTCCTGCCACCGGAAGGAACGTCTGTCAAGTCGGCAAGGAAGTCGCTCCCCCCCACTTCGTCGAGGGTCTTGTTGTCGCGCATCCGTGATCCGACTGTAATCATGTCGGCGGGAGACCCAGTGTCCATCAGGTCTGAAATGCACCGAAACACCTTCCGGTGGGCGGCATCGTAGAAGTCATCAGCCTGGATCACCCCGTCAATCGTCTCCCAAGCGGAATTGTTCATCAGCAGTTCGCCCAGCACTGAACGCTCCGCCTCCAAGGAACGCGGCGGAACTGCACCGCCGCGCGTTACGCCAACATTCTCGCTCACCCTTGGATCAGTCATGCCATAAATCCTCTATCTGTTCACGTAGCGCAGAAAATTCAACTTCCCCAGCCTCTCCGCGAAGCCCAAGCCAGGGATTGGCCAAGCCCGATGCGGGAAGCTCACGTTCCGATTCATCGCGGTTCCAGCCGTGACAGACGAGAACCAGATCGCATCCGGCGCCAACGGCGGAGCGGATCCTAGCCTGCATGTCTCCAGCGCCAGCGGCTCCGGCCATGCAGAGGTCATCGCTAACCACCAGCCCTTCAAACCCGACCTCCTTACGCAAAACCTCGCAAAGCCAGAAGTCGGAATAGGTGGCAATCGAGGAATCGGCTGCGGAATACAGAATATGCGCCGTCATGACCGCATCAACGCCAACTCCGCTTGACGGGCGATACGGTTGCAAATCGGTGTGGATAATGTCATCGGCAGGGCGAGGATCCTTCGGGTATTCTACATGGGAATCCGCCGTCGCAAAGCCGTGCGACGGCCAATGTTTGCCAACCGCTTTCATTCCAGCGGCATGCATGCCCGCCACATATTCCTTCGCCACGGAGAGCAGCACATCCATGTCCCGGGCGATAGACCGGCCACTGATAACGGCGCTACGACCATAGTCCAGATCAAGCACCGGAGCGAAACTCAGGTCGATACCGACAGCCAGCAGTTCTGCCGCCATGAGATGTCCACAGGCATAGGCCAGCCGGGATCCCAGCCCGGGATCCCGGGCATAAGTATCGCCAAGCCAAGCCATCGGCGGAAGCTCCGTCATACCCCCGCCCCTGAAACGCTGCACCCTGCCGCCCTCCTGATCGACAGCCACCAGGATCTCCTTTCCGGCGGCCTTGCGCACCTCCCGGACCAGAGGCGCTATATGTGCCGAGTCGGAGTAGCCCTTTCCGAAAAGGATGCAACCTCCGACCAGCGGACTGCGCAGCCTCTCCGCCTCCTCAGGAGAAATCTCCATGCCGTCAACGCCTACCATGATGCGGCCGCTGCAGTCTTTCATACGCCTTTCAACTGGTGAGTATCACGGTTGCAAACGACCAGTCGCCATCGTCGCTTAACGAGACATGCGCATCCGAAAAGCCCTTCGCGCTGAAATATGCCCGCAATTCCCCGTCCAAAACAAAATACGGCTTGCCTGCCGTATCGTTCAGGACTGAAATCCTGCTCAGTCCTGCCGGATAACGGAATCCGGTACCCAACGCCTTGACGAACGCCTCTTTCGCTGCAAAGCGCTTGGCGGCGTAGTTCGCCAAGGAATGGCGGTGTTCCCCTGCCTCCCTTTCGGCGGGAGTCAGTATCCGGCGCAAAAAACGTGTCGGATAGCGCTCAATGAGCCGCCGCACCCGCGAAACGCGGATGATGTCGGTGCCCACTCCCAACACCATCTTCAACGGGCTTGGCGCATCGCCCGAAGCATCTCTCCGACGGCTGCGGCCAGTCCGACAAAAACGGCTCTGGCAACAATCGAATGCCCTATGTTGAGTTCCGCTATTCCCCTGAGAGCCGCAACCGGCGCAACATTGTCGACGGTCAGTCCATGGCCGGCGTTGACCTTAAGGCCGGCAGCCAGCCCCATCTCGATTGAATCGGCAAGCCGGCCGAGTTGCGCGCCATCGCCGGGCCTGTTGGCGTATTCACCGGTATGCAGTTCGATCGCGTCGGCACCAGCCTTTGAAGAGGCCTCCACTTGGAGCGGATCGGGATCAATAAACAGCGACACCTCGATACCTCTTTCCTTGAGCCGCGCGATAGCCGAACCGAGCGGGACGCCTGCGCCGGCCACGTCAAGTCCACCCTCAGTGGTGAGTTCCTCCCGTCTCTCGGGAACAATGCACACCTTGGCCGGGCAATGAGCCGCCGCAATGGCCACCATCTCCTCTGCCGCCGCAATCTCAAGGTTGAGATGGGTGGCAATGCCTTTCATGAGGATCCCGACATCGGCATCCTGTATGTGCCTGCGATCTTCACGGAGGTGGACCGTAATGAAGTCCGCCCCTCCCCTCTCCGCCTCGATGGCGGCGGCAAGCATGTCGGGATAGGACGCAAGCCGCACCTGCCGAAGAGTGGCGACATGGTCGATGTTGACACCTAGAAGCATGAAACGATCGAAAATAAGTGGAAGCCGATTTTACACTTCCGGCCTTCTGGAGGATCAATCCCCGCCAGGTTTGCCGCACAGCGGACAGGCCATGCCTGCTGAAGCCGCCAATCCATGCGTCAGGAACCAGCCCGGCCGGGACCGGAAATTCGGAATGGCATGTTATCATTGCAATGTGAGAACAACCGACCATGCCTACTGCGCTTGCGGCCTGACCTTGGGTCTTGGCGGTCTTCTGCTCCTGCGCCTGTAGGCGCGACTCTTCTTACTCACAACCGAAACCAACACCAATTCCCTGACGCTTCCTCAAGGAAGTGTCGCACTGCGTTAAAAAACGAAATCAACATGAAAGAGAAAGGAAAACCAAGGACAAGGGTCCAAAAGGAAAGGCTGCTGATCTTCGACACTACGTTGCGCGACGGTGAGCAGAGTCCCGGAGCAGCCATGACTGCCGAAGCGAAGCTTGCCATCGCCAAGCAGCTGGAACGCCTCAAGGTTGACATCATCGAGGCCGGGTTTCCGGCAGCAAGCGAAGGCGACGCCAAGGCGGTCAGGACGATCGCCAGGACGGTGAAGGACAGCATTGTGTGCGGACTGGCGCGGGCCACGGAACGCGACATCCGGGCAGCCGGCAAGGCAGTCAAGCCCGCCAAGCAAGGGCGTATCCATACTTTCATCGCCACTTCGCCAATCCACATGGAGAAGAAGCTGGGCATGACGCCGAAGGCGGTGCTGGAAGCGGCAGTCGACGCCGTCAAGCTGGCCCGTTCGCTCTGTGCCAACGTCGAGTTCTCCACGGAGGATGCGGGACGCAGCAACCCTGACTTCCTCTGCCAGATCATTGAGACCGCCATCAAGGCTGGCGCACGGACAATCAACATTCCCGACACGGTGGGCTATACGCTTCCCGACCAGTTCGCCCATCTGGTCAAGACACTGATCAGGCGCGTTCCCAACTCCGACAGGGCGGTGTTCTCGGTTCACTGCCACAACGACTTGGGTATGGCCGTGGCAAATTCGCTTGCGGCCGTCGGCGCCGGTGCGCGCCAAGTCGAATGCACCATCAACGGGATTGGCGAACGTGCGGGCAACGCCGCACTTGAGGAGATCGTCATGGCGGTGCGGACACGAAAGGATTCCTTCAACTGCGAAACCCGCGTCAACATGCCGGAAATACTCAAGACCAGTCAGCTGGTCTCCAAGGCGACGGGTTTCCCTGTGCAACCGAACAAGGCGATCGTTGGCATCAACGCCTTTGCACACGAATCTGGAATCCACCAGGACGGCATGCTCAAGGATCAAGGCACCTACGAGATCATGCGTCCAGAGGATGTGGGCTGGAAGTCCACCAAGCTGGTGATAGGCAAACTGTCGGGACGTAACGGCTTCCGGGCGCATCTGGCCAGCCTTGGCATCAAGATCGAACCCAAGACCCTTGACGAAGCGTTCACCCGCTTCAAGGTTCTTGCCGACAAGAAGCGCGATATCTACGACGAGGATCTGGTTGCCTTAGTGAGCAATCTGGATGCCGAGATGGTGCCGGAAGACGAGGCTTACCGGCTCAAAAGCTGGAATTTCATTTCAGGCAGGGGAAGAAAGCCCTCCGCCAATCTCAGAATCGCCTTCAACGGCAAGATGGCCGAACATACGGCAAAGGGGGACGGGCTGGTGGACGCCGCGTTCAAGGCCGTCGAGAAGATAGCCATGAGCGGATCGAAACTCCTTTCCTATTCGGTTCAGAACATCACCGACGGCAGCGACGCCCAGGGTGAAGTCACGATTCGACTAGATCAGGACGGACATGTTGCGAACGGACATGGCGCCGATACGGACATCGTGCTTGCTTCGGTCAAGGCCTACCTGAACGCCTTGAACAAGGCGGCACTCGCCCGGACAAACGGCCGACAAAATCCGCAGAAACCGGAGGCTGTCGTCTAGCGGCCCCAAACGCCGACTAGTTGACGGCGACAAGACTCATGGCCTTGAGAATGTTCAGGGCCTGGTTGAACTGATGGTCGTCCGTGGGGATGACATTGAGGACTTTCAGTTCACCAGCCTGGTCCGCTGGATCCTCCGAGACGTTGTCGTCTTTCTCTTTCCGCTCCACGCCGTTTCCATCATCCAGCAGATGGTTCGGAAGATTCTCCTCGCGCATGACCTGTTCCTTCTGCTCCTCAAGCGTTGCCTGCTCAACCTCGACATCCGGCTCAATTCCAGTCGCCTGAATCGACCGGCCTGAAGGGGTGAAATAGCGTGCCGTAGTCAGTTTGACCGCCGAACGCTTTTCCCGGAAACTCATCGGTATGATTCTCTGGACCGAAGCCTTGCCGTAGGTCCTGGTTCCCACGATGACGGCACGCTTGTGATCCTGAAGCGCACCGGCAACAATTTCGGACGCCGAGGCGGAGCCGCCGTTAACCAGCACCACCATCTGCAGCTTCTTGACCCGCTCATTGTATTTGAGGTTCCCTGGGCTGTAGAACTCGTCGCCTGCACTGCGGCGCTCAAGCGTGCCGCTCCTGCTGCGGTCGGAAACAACTTCAAGGGCAGGGGGCAGGAACACAGAGGCAACCCCGATCGAAGCTCCCAAGTCACCTCCGGGATTGTTGCGCAAGTCGAGCAACAGGCCCTTAAGCGGGCGGCCGTTCTCGGCATGGACCTCGTTCAGAAGCCGGACCAGGTCCTCCGCAGTCGTGTTGGGCTGGAATTGCGTGATGCGCACATAGCCGATGTCATCCTCAACCAAGGCCGCCAGCACGCTTGGCGTCTGGATGACTGCCCTCTTCAGGGCGAAATCCAGCATTCTGGTGTCATTCCCCGTCTGCCGCACCACCTTCATCTCCAGCACCGTTCCCGGTTCGCCCCGCATGATCTCGACCGCCTGCCGAAGGCTGATCCCGCGGGCGGATTCGCCGTTCAACTCAATGATGAAGTCTCCCGCCTTGATGCCGGCACGGGCCGCCGGAGTGCCGTCGATCGGAGCCACCACATAGACCAGGTCCGACTGTATGTCAACATAGATGCCAATGCCGCCGAACTTGCCGGAAATCGACTCCTCGAACTTCTTGAGGTCATTCTCGTTAAAATATGCTGAATGCGGATCCAAGCTGCTAACCATGCCGCGTATAGCCGCCTCGACAAGCTGGTCGGGTTCGACCTCGTCAACGTAATGTTCCCTGATTGTGGCGTAGATGCGGCTGAACTCGCGCAACATGAGCGCGCGAACCTCGTCTTCCTGGGCATGGGCGGCGGGACTCTCAAGCCACCGAAACGACTCCAACCCGGCTTGGTGGCGCTCCGCCTGGTGTCCGATCAGGAACCCGATACACAGTACCAGAATCCCCCAAAAGCCGATTCGCCCTTTCATCCTACCGCAACGAACTTGCCTGTGACGTGAAATAGGCCGCCAGATCGGCTATGTCGTCAGGCTCAAGATTTTCAGCGATGCCGGCCATGACGGCATTCGTGCGCCTACCGGAAACATAGGCCTTCAGGGTCACCTCAAGATACCTTTCGTGCTGACCGGCCAGAACCGGAAAGTTCCCCTGGGGCGGCGAACCGTTCCCACCGTGGCAAGCCATACACGCGCCCGCCTTCGCGGAGCCGCGTGCGGCATCCCCTGCTGCAACGGAAACGGAAAGCGCCATGCCCGTAACGGCGAGTACGAATCGGTGGATTAGCGCCTTCACTGCTGCTCCGAATGGCTTCCGTAGTAGGCGGCAAGATCGGCTATGTCCTCGTCAGACAGAGTGCCGGCCATGCCAGTCATCGAGGGATGCGAACGTGTGCCTGAGCGGTACTCCCTAAGTGCATACTCGATGTAGAGAGAACTCTGGTTCATGATCCTTGGGATCGGATAGACCTCGGGAAACACCGACTTCAGCCCGGGTATCTCATGGCATCCGGCGCACTGGGCGGACTTGATCTTGCCTGCCGCCGAATCACCCTCGGCCGAAACGGACGGCGTCAGCGCCAACAATGCAAGGATGGAAAATGCCGAAAATGTCTTTCTCTGTGACTTCATTTCAATGCTATGGTCATGTTGAGTGATGATTTGATGTCGGAATCGAACCAGCGGCTCAGAATCTTCTTGTTGCGGGTGTAGAAGCGAACCGCCTCCTTGCCGTAGGCGCCCATGTCGCCGTAAAAGGACATGCCCCATCCGCTGAACGAGTGGTACGGCGGAGGAACCGGAACCGGAATGTTGATGCCGACCTGGCCGGCATCCACGCTGTGCGCGAACCTTCGCGCCACCGCTCCCGAACTCGTGAATATCGAGGTTCCGTTTCCATACTGGTTGTCTGCGATCAGCTGAAGCGCCCCGTCAAGCGTGTCAACCTCGACACATGCCAGAACCGGACCGAATATCTCCTCCTCATAGATTGACATGCCAGGCTTGACCTTGGCAAACAGGGTGGGACCGACCCAGTTGCCGTCCGGATATCCCTTGGCCTTGAAGCTGGATCCGTCCAGAAGGCACTTCGCCCCCTCGCTGCGCCCCTGCCTGATCAGGCCGAGAACCCGTTCGCGCGCCGTCTTGCTGACAAGAGGGCCGAAATCGGCCTTGGGATCGGACCACAGCCCCGGGCGCAGCTTTCCCATGGCTGCCGCAAGCTGGGACAGTATCCGTTTGGCACCCTTGACGAGAACGGCAACGCTGATCGCCATGCAGCGCTGGCCCGCCGCTCCGCAGGACGCCCCAACCAGCGCGTTGACCGCCTTGTCGGCATCCGCATCCGGCATGATCACCATGTGGTTCTTTGCGCCAGCAAGCGCCTGCACCCGCTTGAGATGCCTCGTGCCGAGCGAATAGACGTGCCGGCCCACTGGAGCGGATCCGACAAAGGAAACCGCCTTGATGTCTGGATGTGTGAGGAGCATATCAACCTGCTCCTTGCCGCCGTGCACGATCTGGAGCGCTCCCTTGGGTGCGCCAGCCTCCATGAGAAGTTCAGCCAGCACCATCGGCGTCATGGGCACCTGTTCGGACGGCTTGAGAACGAAGGTGTTGCCGCAGGCAAGCGCCATCGGAAACATCCACAACGGAATCATCGCGGGAAAATTGAACGGCGTGATACCGGCGCAAACGCCTAGCGGCTGGGGAAGCATGTAGCTGTCGACGCCAGGCACCAAGTTCTCAAGAGCCTCTCCCTGCAGCAGTGTCGCAATCGAACAGGCGTGCTCAACCACCTCTATGCCCCGCCAGACGGAACCTTTGGCATCCTCCAGCGTCTTGCCGTTGTCACGCGAAAGAACCTTGGCAATTGCCGTATGGTTCCTCTTGAGGATGTCCTGATAGCGCATCATC
Source organism: Gammaproteobacteria bacterium (assembly GCA_965207545.1). GTDB lineage: Bacteria > Pseudomonadota > Gammaproteobacteria > Tethybacterales > CBDBMS01 > CBDBMS01. Next base: position 1,460,640 of record CBDBMS010000003.1, on the reverse strand, counting down.
AGGCGCGCACGGTCGAGTGGCGGAACCCGGCTCCATTCGGCCTGCGCCTCGCGCGCTCCGTTGACCGCACGGTCAACCTCCGCGTTGGTTGCGAACGGAACATCGGCCAGGATCTTCTGTGTGGAAGGATCAACAACAGGCTGCACCTGGCGGGAACGGCTCTGCACCCGCTTGCCGTTGATGAACAGCTCAAGTCTCTTCATGTGCCGTCAGCTTGTGCTGGCATCCTGAACTGACGGAACGCCCGCCCGGCCAAACGAAGAGCATTTGAAGATTCTCTTTTCCATAAGACAACAAGAATGCCGATTTTACCTGCAAAAGCCTGATAGCCATGTAAGCGGCTCCTACGGGCTACGGTTTGGCGCTAGCGGGAGATCCGGTCAAGCAAACGCATGATCCCCGGACACGGAACACCCTCGCCCTCCAGGCATTTCTGTGTCCGTACGACATATTCCAAGCAAGTTCCCCTCTCACCTCTTGCGGATGCGACCATACTCGCCTGCTCCCCAAGATCCAGCCCATGCGCATAGCTGGAATGCGTGCGCCGCGTCACAAAAGCAAGCGATTCGACACGCCCGCCACCTTGAGGACGTACCCAGAGCAGCCGCGGCTCGTAGACGCCGGCGAACATCTCCCGATCGAACAGTTCGGCCACCATGTCGTGTTGGTCACGCTTCGGGACCGAGTAAATCTTGCCCCAGCAGGAACCGCCAGGCACCAAGCCGAAGACCAGGCCTGGCCTGCGGTGAGTTCCCCTGTAGCAGGTTGAACGGACACTGAGAGCCCTTCTGTAGCCGTAAAGCCGCGCCAAGCGTGGATTGGTGAAACGCGGCTCCGGCGACCACATCAGCGAGCCATAGCCGAAAACATGAACTTCCCGACCCTTGACTAGGAGGAGCGTACGCTCCAATTCGCGGTCGTAGAATTCCTGCGTGAACTTGAAAGGTGTTGACATAAGCGTGGGACTGCCGCCGATTCTGCCATACCGGCCAGCCGTGCTGGTGCTCGGGTCCATGCCGGGAGCCGTCTCAATCAGGCGGCAGGAGTATTATGCCCATCCGCGGAACGCATTCTGGACGATCATGGGGACAATCTGCGGATTCGAACCGTCGCTGTCCTATGGTGAAAGGGTGGAGCGGCTCAAAGCCGGCAGGGTCGCTCTTTGGGACGTGATCGGCAGTTGCCGGCGCAAGGGAAGCCTTGACTCACGGATCATTCCATCATCCGAAAAACCAAATCCGGTGCACGGCATCCTGCACAACAATCCCAGCATACGGCTGGTGGCGTTCAACGGGCGGAAAAGCGAACAGGCGTTCAGGCGCCATGTCTTGAGGCTGCTGACCCCCGAAAGGGCGAAAAGCCTCAGGTTTGCAGGATTGCCGTCGACGAGTCCGGCGCACGCATCCTTAAGCCTTGAACAAAAACTGGAACGTTGGCAAAAAGTCATATCCGCCGTCAAATCGGAAATTCATCCGAAGCATTGAATTGGCCCAAGTGGCTGGCCACCTCCCTTGCCTAGGCCTCCGCCCTAGCCAATCTCCGTCCCGCCTCCAATGGCCCTGGAAGGTTCTCCGGACATCTCCTTGAAATGCCATTCCGTGAATCTTGGCCGGGACCGCAGGCTACACGCATCAAATCCTTATCGTCTGCAAGCATGATGCCGTCACCGACCTTTCAGCCCCCAAGCAGACACAAAGGTTAAAGCCATGATTACAACAAGCAGGAGTTTTCCACGCTCAACAAACGGGGTAGTCCCGGCATATGGTGTCACCTCAACTTCAAGCAAGCCGACCTCGTGGCGTGGCAGTTCGGCAATCACCCTGCCGCGGTGGTCAATGTGCGCAGTGGAGCCGGTGTTGGTGGAGCGGACCATCTGGCGGCCGGTTTCCAGAGCACGAGCCTGTGATATCTGCAGATGCTGGTCCAGCATACGCGACTTGCCAAACCAAGCCCCGTTCGTCATGTTCACCAAGAACGCCGCACCACCTGACAGGTTCCTAAACGTTTCAGGGAATGCGTCCTCGTAGCAGATGGCGACCAGAACATCGCCGAACGGAAGACTGACAAGCCTGTGTGGCGGAGAGCCGCGACTAAGCTCCGAATAGGGTATGTCGAACAGTTCAGCAGCCCATGCGAACAAAAAGCCGAACGGGATGAACTCCCCAAACGGAGCCAACCGGATCTTGCGGTGGCTTGCCACGCCTGCCTCTCCCAATGCAAACGCCGAATTGTGCAACCCGTTCCGCTCAACGTTCAGCTCGAACGCTCCGAGCAACACCGTGCCGTCCCTCTCTTCGCCAAGGGCACGATAGCTTTCAACCATATCTCCGTCAAGATTCTCCCATATGACGGGAATCGCTGTTTCGGGAAGAACGACCAGCCTGCCTTCGGACTGGGCGATCATCTCGGTGTACTGCGCCAATATTGCGGAACGGTTGGCAGCAACCCATTTGTGTTCCTGGGGAATGTTGCCCTGCAACAGCGACACGGACACGCGGCCATCCCCGGGCTCCACGTAGTCGACATGCTGGCCGGCAATGCCGGTGCCGGCATAGAGCGCGACGACGAGCGCCGGGGCCGCCCAGGCGGATCTTTCTTTGCTGCCGGTTGCAGCAGGACGCAACGCAGCCATTATGGATGAGGCAATTGCCGCCAAGGCGGCGCCGGCCAGTGCCGTCATCACCGAAACCCCTTGAACTCCAACGAGAGGTATGAATCCCGAAAGAAGACCGTCCGGAACCTGCGTATGGCCAAGCGGCATCCACGGAAACCATATGTCGGATATGCTTGTCCCTGCAGGGGGAGTCCGTAGGTATGTCTCTAGAATGGACCAGACTGCTGCAATTGCCAGCAACCTTGTGAACCGATCCTGAATCCTTGCTGCAGCCAGACGGCCGGCAATGGCGGCCAGCGCAAGAAATGCGGCCAAGGCAAGGCAGGCCGCAACTGTTGCACTCCAGGCAAGCGGCAAGGCCAAACCGCCGTACTGGTTGAGACTGATGTGCATCCACCCGGTGCCGAACAGGTAGAGTCCTACGCCAAACGCAAATGCGTTCAGAAACGCCTGGCGGTGCAGAACGGGGCGCTCGATTCCGTAGAGCAACACAGCCACGCACGGGAACACAAGGATGTCGACCCGCTCCGGCGCAAACGCCATGACGGCAAGCGACCCGGCGACAAGACATGAGACCGCGGCAGCCCAAGCCGACAGGTGTCCACCCTGCCATAGGGCTGTTCCGGACTTGCTCAGCGCCGTTCTTCAGGCGGTTCGGTCTCGCCGCCGCCTGATAACCGAACCACCTCAACCTCAAGTATTCGCCGACTGTTCGAGGAATGGACGTACAGCTTCAAGCCGTCCTTACTGACGCTCTCGCCCTTGTTCGGCACCGTTCCAAACTGAGACGCCAGCCATCCGCCCAGCGTATCGACATCCTCAAATCCGAACGAGGTTCCGAAGTGGCTGTTGAATTCCTCAAGGGCGATCAGTCCCTTGACGCGCCAGCGCTGACCTTTCTTGAGCTCATAGATGTTCTCATCCTCCTCGTCGTCGTACTCGTCCGAAATGCGGCCAACTATCCGTTCGAGCACATCCTCAATGGTGACCAGCCCTGCATGAGTGTCGTACTCGTCAACAGCGATCACCATGTGGTTCTTGCTGTTCTTGAACTCCTTGAGCAGCACGTCAAGCCGCTTTGACATCGGCTCGAACACTGGCTGACGCATCACGCGTTCCAGGCTGAACGAATCACGCTTGGAAACATGGCGCAGCAGATCCTTGGCGAGAAGAACGCCAACCACCTTCTCCTCCTTGCCGTCGAACACCGGATAGCGCGAGTGTCCCTGCTCGACGACAACCCGTATGATGTCGTCGAGCGAATCCGTCACCGTAAGCTTGGTCACTTCGGTGTTGGGAATGAGTATGTCCTTGACCGTCAAGTCCGACAACTGCAACACACCTTCAAGCATTCCCAGAGCGTTGCCATCGAACAGCTCCCTGCAGGTGCGCACCCTGCCGAGCAGCTCGATCAGTTCGTCGCGGCTGTGCGGCAGAAACTGATCCTTGGTCTCCAGCCATTGGGCGATCAGCTCGACAAACTCGGCCCGCTCCGCCGGCCGGCGGGAAAACAGCTTGCGCAGGCGAACCCAGCCGCCTTTCGAGGACGGAGCGATCACCGGCCCGCCTCCCAAGGCGATTCGATTCCGAGCAAGTCAAGTATCTCCGTCTCACGCCGCTCCATGGCGGCGGCATCCTCCGTCGCATCGTGACGATAGCCTTGCAGATGGAGCGCGCCATGAACCAGAAGATGGGCATAGTGTCCGCCGCAACTGAGCCCGTGCTCGGACGCCTCGGCGCGCACAACCGGACCGCACAGCACGATATCGCCGCTGATCACCCCGTCACTATCGCCGTAGTCGAACGTCAACACGTTGGTCGGTCCGTTGCCGCCGCGGTAGCGCCTGTTCAGATCGGAGCCCTCCTCTTTGCCGACAAACCGCACTGTCACCTGGGCGGAACGCACAAACGCAACCTCAAGCAATCGGCGCACCTCTTGTGGCGACGGAGGCTCCTCCTCGCCGGAAGCGTACTGAACGGAGAGATCCAAGTCAGTTCTGTCTTTCGTTTGCGCCATAGGCGGCATCAATGCTCCTCACCACCGGATGACGTACAACATCCGCGTTTCCAAAGCGAACGACCGACACTCCCCTGATGCCGACAAGACGGCTCTCGGCATCAAGGAGTCCTGACTTCTGTCTCGACGGAAGATCCACCTGTGTGACATCGCCAGTGACTACCATCTTCGACCCCTGCCCGAACCGGGTCAGAAACATCTTCATCTGCTCAACAGTGGTGTTCTGCGCCTCGTCGAGAATCACAAAAGAATCGTGAAGCGTCCGTCCCCGCATAAACGCAAGCGGGGCGATCTCTATCTGACCGTTCGCCGCATAGCGGTCGGCGCGGCGCTTGCCGACCAATTCGTGCATCGCATCCTGCAACGGCCGAAGGTAGGGATCAATTTTCTGCTCAAGATCCCCCGGCAAGAATCCCAGCCGCTCACCCGCCTCCACCACCGGCCGCGACAGAACCACCCGGCTGATTCTCCTTTCCTGGAGCGCATGCAGAGCGCATGCAACCGCCAGATAGGTTTTGCCTGTCCCGGCAGGACCAACCGATATCGTAATGTCGCTTTGCTCGACAGTCTGAAGATAGCGCCTCTGCGTTTCTGTCCGGCATGCCACGCAACTGTGCAACGGGCCACGGTGCGCAAGCGACGGCTTCGGAACGTCGGACGCTCCGTTGGGGTCGTTCACTTCCATGTGGATGTCCTCCACACTGATCTCCCGGTCCGCACGTACATAGAGGTTCTTGAGGGCGCGGGCCACACGTCCGGCATCACCGTTCTTTCCGGAAAGCCGGAAGCAGTCACCGCGACGCTTTATGGTGACGCCCGTGGTGTCCTGAAGCGCCTCTATGTTGGTGTCCATGGCTCCACAGAGATTGGCCAGCTTGTTGCTGTCTGGCGGATCCAGCTTGATTTCTAGCGTTGGGATGCGATTTCCTCCTCTTTTCTCTGGAAAGTTTCTCCACGCAACGTGTGGCTGCGGGCCTCGGTGATCAGCAGGTCGACAAACGACCCGGCAAGGTTCGGAACGCCTTCGAAATTAACCACTCTGTTGTTGCAGGTCCGGCCCTGCATCTCGTTCGAACTGCGCCGCGAAGGCCTTTCGACAAGCACCGACTGGATGGTGCCGACCAGCCGGCTGCTGCATGCGCGGCCCTGCTCCTCAAGCAGGGCCTGTAGCGAGGCGAGGCGCTCCTTGCGGACTTCGTCCGGGGTGTCGTCGGGAAGCCGCGCCGCCGGGGTGCCGGGTCGCTTGCTGTACAGGAACGAATAGCTGAAGTCGAAGCCGACATCGGACACAAGATCCATGGTTCTGCGGAAGTCGTCATCCGTCTCACCCGGGAACCCGACAATGAAATCCGACGTCAGCAACAAGTCTGGTCGCGCCTGGCGCAGGCGTCTAACAATGCTCTTGTACTCGAGAACCGTGTACCCCCGCTTCATTGCGGCCAGCACCCGATCGGATCCCGACTGAACTGGAAGATGAACACAGTCGGCCAGCCTTGGATTGCGCACAAACTCGTCAATTAGGCGCTGGCTGAACTCGACCGGATGCGATGTCGTGAACCGCACACGCTCAATCCCCGGGATTTCCGAGACGCACCTTAAAAGCAGCGCAAAGTCAACCTGCTCTCCAGCAGCGGCGGCACGGTAGGCATTGACGTTCTGGCCAAGCAGCGTCACCTCCCGCACACCTCTCGCCGCAAGCGATGCGACCTCCTCAAGCACTCCCGTAACCGGACGCGACATCTCCTCGCCCCGCGTGTAGGGAACAACACAGAACGAGCAGTACTTGCTGCAACCCTCCATGACCGAAACGAACGCAGTGGGCCCCCAGACTGAAGGCGTAGGCAGGCTATCGAACTTCTCAATGGCCGGAAAGCTAACGTCGATCTGGCATCGGCCGGTTTTCCGGCGCTCACTGATGAGTGACGGTATGCGATGTATGGTCTGCGGACCAAACACCAGATCGACGAACGGAGCACGCTCCACAAGATCGGTTCCTTCCTGGCTCGCAACGCAACCGCCCACCCCGATCAGCAGGCCGGGTTTGTTACGCTTGAGCTTGCGCATGCGCCCGAGATCGGTGAACACCTTCTCCGAGGCTTTCTCACGCACCGAGCAGGAGTTGTACAGGACAAGATCCGCCTCTTCCGCAGAATCCGTACGTGTCCACTCCGAACCGCTACAGAGAACGTCATGCATTCTCTGCGAATCGTACTCGTTCATCTGGCACCCGAAAGTCTTGATGAATACCTTTCCGGTCACGATCTGTCCATACAGGGAATTATGCTAATGATTGGCCTATAATGCAAATCATGAGTTTCCTGCCGAAACTGCTTGTTGCGGCCGCGCTCACCGCCGCAGGCTGCGGCGGAGGCGTCCAAAGCGGTTTCGTTCGCGACCTTGCAAGTGACGACCTGGTTCTGCCCCGCACAGTCACGGTCGACGATTTCCGCAAGGCATGTCTGAAGATCAGTGTGACCGACCCCCACGACCTGATCAGAAGCCTCGGGGTAAAGGTTCACGGAAGCGGCGACACCGCCTATATGCATACCCCCGACCTGATCCGGGCCTGTGGCCCGGAATGCAACCGTGACGCGGGGCTGGGCGAACTGCTCGAACAGTTCGCGATCCACGACCAGAACACGCACTGAAACGCACAAAAAAAGGCGGAAAATCCATGCGGATTCCGCCTTCATTCAGTAAGACACAAACAGTGCGATACATGTGCGCACAAAACGGCTTTCTCCGAGAAAGGAGGTGATCCAGCCACAGGTTCTCCTACGGCTACCTTGTTACGACTTCACCCCAGTCATGAAACATACCTTGGCAAGCGTCCCCCTTGCGGTTAGACTACCTGCTTCTGGTATCCATCACTCCCATGGTGTGACGGGCGGTGTGTACAAAACCCGGGAACGTATTCACCGCGGCATGCTGATCCGCGATTACTAGCGATTCCGACTTCATGCAGTCGAGTTGCAGACTGCAATCCGGACTGAGATCGGCTTTTTGAGATTGGCTCCCCCTCGCGGGTTGGCTGCCCTTTGTACCGACCATTGTATGACGTGTGAAGCCCTACCCGTAAAGGCCATGATGACTTGACGTCATCCCCACCTTCCTCCAGTTCATCACTGGCGGTCTCACTAGAGTGCTCGGCATTACCCGGTGGCAACTAGTGACAGGGGTTGCGCTCGTTGCGGGACTCAACCCAACATCTCACGACACGAGCTGACGACAGCCATGCAACACCTGTGTCCAGGCTCCCGAAGGCACTCCTCTGTCTCCAGAGGATTCCTGGCATGTCAAGGGTAGGTAAGGTTTTTCGCGTTGCATCGAATTAATCCACATCATCCACCGCTTGTGCGGGTCCCCGTCAATTCCTTTGAGTTTTAATCTTGCGACCGTACTTCCCAGGCGGTCTGCTTCACGCGTTAACTTCGCCACCGGAGCAGAACCCCGACGGCTAGCAGACATCGTTTAGGGCGTGGACTACCAGGGTATCTAATCCTGTTTGCTACCCACGCTTTCGTACCTCAGCGTCAGTGTCGTCCCAGAAGGATGCCTTCGCCATTAGTGTTCCTCCGTATATCTACGCATTTCACCACTACACACGGAATTCCACCTTCCTCTAACGAACTCAAGCCACCCAGTTTCAAACGCAGTTCCCGGGTTGAGCCCGGGGCTTTCACATCTGACTTAGGCAGCCGCCTACGCACGCTTTACGCCCAGTAATTCCGATTAACGCTCGCACCCTACGTATTACCGCGGCTGCTGGCACGTAGTTAGCCGGTGCTTCTTCTTGGAGTACCGTCAGTGACGGACGATGTTAGCGTCCGCTGTTTCTTCCCCCATGAAAGAGCTTTACAACCCGAAGGCCTTCTTCACTCACGCGGCATTGCTGGATCAGGGTTGCCCCCATTGTCCAATATTCCCCACTGCTGCCTCCCGTAGGAGTCCGGGCCGTATCTCAGTCCCGGTGTGGCTGATCATCCTCTCAGACCAGCTACCGATCGTCGCCTTGGTAGGCCTTTACCCCACCAACAAGCTAATCGGACATAGGCCGCTCCGTTAGCGCGAGGTCCGAAGATCCCCCGCTTTCCTCCGTAGAGATTATGCGGTATTAGCTCCAATTTCTTGGAGTTATCCCCCACTATCGGGCACGTTCCTATGTATTACTCACCCGTCCGCCACTCGCCGCCAGAGAGCAAGCTCTCCGCGCTGCCGTTCGACTTGCATGTGTAAAGCATGCCGCCAGCGTTCAATCTGAGCCAGGATCAAACTCTTCAGTTAAGAAGTTAAAGTGATATGCCTTCCCGGCCCCGCCAAGCGGAGACGTTCAGACATGTCTTTTTCGGTTTGTCCGGATTGCACGCACATGTATCGCACTGTCTGTTAAAGATCGGGATGGGTATTGTACAACAATAATCCGGTTCCGATCACGTTTTTCATAACAGTCTGTCCTGAACCCCGCACACCGGAACTTCGTCGGATTACAATCGGTACAGACATGGACACTGGAACCTTGAAATCAGACGCGGCGAGGCCGACACCGACAGGTTGGCGGACATGACGGTTCTCGGCATTGAGACCTCCTGCGACGAGACCGCAGTTGCGCTCTACGGCGACAAGGGGCTCGCGCTGAACAACATCCGCTCCCAGGACGAAGCGCACCGCCCCTATGGCGGCGTGGTTCCCGAAGTCGCGTCACGCGAACACATCAACTGGCTGATGCCCATGGTCGACCAAGCTCTTGCCGAGACTGACAGCAGGATTGACGCGATCGCCTACACAGCCGGACCAGGCCTCGCCGGCTGCCTGGTTGTCGGCGCATCTGTTGCGAATGCAACCGCATACTCGCTCGGCCAACCAGTGTTGCCAGTCAACCATCTGGAGGGACATCTCCTCTCGCCGCTGATTGAAAACGGGGATCTTGAGTTTCCCTACCTGTGCCTGCTCGCCACCGGAGGCCATACCCAGCTGGTGCAGGTCGACAGCCTGCACAACTACCGTCTGGTGGGATCGACGCTCGACGATGCAGTCGGCGAATGCTTTGACAAGGTGGGGTTCCAGCTCGGGATCAGCTATCCGGCAGGAGCAAAACTGGAAACGCTGGCAGACAAGGGGGACGAAAACGCCTATTCGCTGCCGGTTCCGATGGCTGGCAACCAAACCCTCGACTTCAGTTTCAGCGGCCTCAAGACCGCGGCAATCCGGCTTCACGAGGGCGAAGGAACTGGACACCGCCAGGATGTCGCCGCAAGTTTCCAGCGGGTGGCGGCTGAAGGGCTAGCGATCAAGACCGAACGTGCCATGGACCAGTTCGGTGCAACACGCCTAGCCGTGGTCGGCGGTGTTTCACGCAACAGGCGGATCCGTGACCGGCTTCAGCAGGCATGTGACGCCCGTGGATCGAAACTGTTCACCTGCTCCGCAAGCCTGTGCATAGACAATGCGGCGATGATCGCCTTCACCGCCTACCGGCTGATGAAGGCAGGACTCGCCGAGCCGGTCAATCCAGCCGCAGGTCCGTTCGACATACGCCCCCGCTGGCCAGTCGCCGTCCGGCTGGCAGACGCCTAGGCGGCGGCATGTTCACCGGATTGGTCGAATCGACCGGCCACGTAGCCGTCACACCCGGACGGAAGCCGGGCAGACTCGAAATCCACTGTAACGGGACGCTGCTCAAAGGCGTTGCCATCGGCGACAGCATCGCAGTCAACGGAACCTGCCTGACAGTGACCACCACAGACGGGGAACGCGTCTCGTTCGATCTTTCAAGAGAGACCGTCAAGCGTGCAGCCGCGTTCCGGCAGAACGCCAAGGTCAATCTCGAACGCGCCATGCAGATCGGCGACAGGCTGGGAGGGCACTTCGTGACCGGTCACGTCGATGGAACCGCAACCGTTGTGGAGATCGACTGCGAGGGAGAGGCATGCCGCATGCGACTGACGTGTCCGCCTGCACTCATGAAGCACATCACGCCAAAAGGATGCGTCACCTTGGCAGGCGTATCGCTCACCGTTTGCGAACAGTTCAGTAACGGGTTCGACGTCCAGTTGGTTCCGCACACACTGTCCCACACAGTGCTCGGCAACGCCTCGCCCGGTGACAAACTCAACATGGAGACGGATCTTCTGGCCAAGTACATTGATTCGCTGCGTGGTTTCTGAATGCACGGGGTGCAGTGATAAGATTCCCAGTGTATGGCAACCATTCCCACACCACTGATGACTGAGACCGCGCATGCGGCAGGCGAGCAGGTGACGCAACCCGGGCTGCTGGCAACCTTGTTTCCGTTTGTTCTGTTGATTGCGGCAATCTACTTCATCCTGATCCGACCACAGCAGAAGCGTAACAAGCAGCACCGTGAAATGCTCACGGCACTTAAGAAAGGCGACGAAATAGTAACCATCGGCGGCGCTATCGGCGAGGTGATCAAGATCTCGGAGGACCATGTGGTTGTAAGGCTGACCGACGGCGTTGATGTTCCGTTCCAGAAGCACGCCGTTCAGACAGTGTTGCCCAAGGGAACGGTCGCCAGCATCTAGCGGCCATTCCTTGGCGCAAATGGAGCGGATCCTACACGAGTTGCGCCCCTTCGGGGCAGAATGAAGCCCTATCCGCTCTGGAAGAGCCTGACGGTTCTAGCCACCTTGGCTCTGGCGCTGTTCTACGCCGCACCAAGCGCGTACCAGACTGCGCCCACCATCCAGCTACGTAGCCAGTCGGGGCAGGACGCCGATCTCCAGAAGACCGCCGAAGCGACCGAACGGGCGCTCAGGGACGCCGGCATCGAAAACGTGTCAATTTCCGTAGGCGAACAGACCATAGAGCTGCGGTTCCCGATCGGCGACACTGCCGCCCAGGCGAAGGCGCAGCGTGTCCTTGACAATGCGCTGGGCGGACACATGGTGGTCGCCCTCAACTCCGACACCACCGCCCCCTCGCTGTTCAGGTCGCTCGGCGCCGAGCCAATCGCTCTGGGATTGGATCTGCGCGGTGGCGTCCATTTTCTTCTCGAGGTCGACGTGCCGTTCGCCGTGGGCAAGTTTCTTGAGGGCGAGCTTGAGGCGTTCAAGAGGCTGATGCGCGAACAGCGTCTGCGCTACCGCAGGGCGGAGGTGATAAGCCAGGAAATCGTCGCCGAATTCTCCGGAGCTGACGAGGCGGCCAGAGCGGTCGAAGCCATAACGCAGAGCGAGGAAGGCGGCTTCGACGTGGTTCCGGAACATGAGCCGGATTCAGCCGTCATCAGGCTACGGCTGCCCGAAGCGGCAGTCACCGAGATTCGCGACCTGACCATCGAGCAGAACCTGGAGACCCTGCGCAACCGAGTCGACGAACTCGGGGTCGCCGAACCTGTGATCACGCGCCAAGGCGAGAGCCGGATCGCAGTCCAGCTGCCCGGCGTCCAGGACACTGCCCGGGCCAAGGCCATACTCGGGCGCACGGCGGCGCTGGAGTTGCGTGGAGTTGACGAGGTGAAGAGCGCATCACGCGCCGCCATCGCCTCTGCGCGCAACACCGGCCGCGCGCCACGCGGCACGATACTGGTTGACGACAGCGACGGAGAACGCTCCTGGCTGCTTGAGGACCTGGTCGTCGTCACGGGTGAGAACATCACCAACGCGCATCCGACCTTTGACCAAGGGGGGCGGCCGGCCGTGGCAATCGATCTCGACAACAGCGGCGGAACGCGCATGCGAAGCTACACCCGTGACCACATAGGCGAGCAGCTCGCGATCATGATGATCGAGCGCCAGCGCTCAGAGGTGATCAGTGCGCCGGTGATCCGTGAAGAACTGAGTACGCGGTTCATCATCCACGGCTCCATGACCACCGAGGAGGCGACCGAACTCGCCCTGCTGCTGCGCGCCGGATCGCTATCGGCACCGCTGTCGATCGTCGAGGAGCGCACGGTCGGACCATCGCTCGGAGCCGACAACATCCGCAGCGGGCTTAACTCGATCAAGGGCGGGTTCATCGCCATTGCAACGTTCATCGCGCTCTACTACATGGCCTTCGGGATGATCTCCGTCGGTGCGCTAACCGCCAATCTTCTATGCCTGACCGCCCTTCTCGGCGCGCTGCAGGCAACGCTCACCCTGCCGGGACTCGCGGGATTTGCGCTCACGCTCGGCATGGCGATTGATGCAAACGTGCTGATCAACGAGCGGATCCGCGAGGAGCTTGCGAAAGGCTCAATGCCGCTGCTCGCGATCCGCGAAGGCTACGACCGGGCATTCACGACCATCCTCGATGCCAACGTGACGACGCTGATCGCCGGCGTGGCACTGTTTGCATTCGGCTCCGGACCGGTGCGCGGGTTTGCCGTCGTGCTCAGCCTGGGAATTCTGACATCGATGTTTACCGCCGTAATGGTCTCGCGCTGCATGGTCGATCTCGTCTACTCACGCCGCACCCAGGCCGGCCGGCTCTCGATCGGATAGTCGGCCATGCGTTTTCTCAACCTGAAAAGAACCGTTCCGGTCATGAAGTGCCGCCGCTACACGGCGGCAGCGTCGACCGTGTTTCTTCTGGCCTGCATCGTGTCGCTTGCGGTCAGGGGTCTCAACTTTGGCATAGACTTCTCCGGCGGCACCCTGGTCGAAGTGGCGTTCGAGGACCGGCCGGCGGTCGCCGAGATGCGCGCAAGCCTGACCGGACTTGGCAGCTTTGGCGAGGATGCGGTCATTCAGCCGACGGGCGAGAGTGAGGCAATCATCAAGCTACGCCCTTCAAGGGAAATCGAGGAAGGCGGCAGTGAACTGGTGCTCTCCGCCCTGCGGGAGGGCGGACGTGCGGTCGAACTGCGACGTGTTGAGTTCGTCGGGCCACAGGTGAGCGGTGAGCTTTTTCTGGCCGGCACGGTGGCCTTGTTCTTCGTCTGCCTTGGGATCATGATCTACTTGTCACTGCGGTTCAAGTGGCGTCTGGCCATCGGCGCAATCGTCGCCAACCTTCACGATGTCATCTTCATCCTCGGTCTGTTCTCCATCCTCGGCCTGGAATTCGATCTGCCCGTGTTGGCGGCGGTATTGGCAATCCTCGGCTATTCGGTCAATGAATCAGTGGTTATCTTCGACCGCATCCGCGAGAACTTCCGTGCAAGCCGGGTTGGAATGTCGGTCATCGACACCATCGACACTGCGATCACCCAGACATGGTCGAGAACCATCATCACCCACGGATCAACACAGCTTGCGATACTGGCGATGCTGCTATTCGGCGGAGATGCCTTGTTCCTGTTCTCGTTGGCATTGACGATTGGCATCTTCTCCAGCATCTACTCGTCAATACTGATCGCAAGCCCCGTGGCCCTCGCCCTCGGACTGTGCAGGAACGACCTGATCGAACGCACCAAGCCGAAGCGGGACGACGACGGCGCTGCCGTCTAGCGGCACACCGGCGAACATCGGCCATCCCATTCGGTGTTTTATCCGGAACCCTGCAGCCGCTTTCCCAACTTATCATATAATTGGAGTTCAATCCTTAAATTCCATACGAAGTTAAACCAAGCACGTGCTGTCCAGGCTTGAGGAGCGCATTACAGCGCTGATCGCAAAGGTCGTCCATCTCGACAAGGATGTCAGCCATCTGAGACTGAAGATTGAGAGGATGGAGAAGGAGCACGTCAAGCTCAAGGAGGAGCATAAGCAGGTGTGTGAGCGCAACCGCAAGGCGAAATCCATGCTGGAACGCGTCGTCAGCCAGTTGCCAAAGGCATAGGATGACTGATTCGCCGTCACAGATCCAGATGACGCTGATCGGACACCGGTTCCGAATCGCCTGCCCAGAGGAGGACAAGGGACTCATGCAGCAGGCGGCACGCATGGTCGAGGAGCGGAACGAGGAGATCCGCAAGAAGAACCAGGTAGCCGATAGCGAGCGGGCAGTCGTGATGACCGCACTTCAGATCGCATTCGATTCCCTCAAGGCGGATACCGAACAGCCGGACAGCGAACAACTGGCCGCGCTGTGCAAAAGGATCGACCAAGTCCTTTAGCGCGTGTACCGGCAAAAGCCATTAGAATATCAACTGGCGATCCGCCGGCAACACGAAGATACTTGAACCACTTGTTGCGAAAGGGAGCTAACGACAGGGGACTATTGAGAGCGTCCTACGCGGAAGCACCTGCGGTCCCCGGAAGGCTCCCACCCTGTACCCTCCGGGTTCAAGGTATCGCAGCCGGGGGGTCGCCTCGGACAGCTTTCCCGGCATGAGACACTGGCTAATGAAGTCGGAGCCGGGGGACTACTCGATAGATGATCTTGAGCGGGACGGCACTGAGCCATGGACTGGCATCCGGAACTATCAGGCACGAAACTTCATGATGAACGACATGAGAATCGGGGATGGAGTGCTGTTCTACCACTCAAGCTGTGCTGATCCGGGCATTGTCGGCATCGCAGAAGTCTGCACTCCGGCGCACCCCGATCCGACACAGTTCAGCCGCGGAGACAAGTACTACGATCCCAAGTCGAGCAGGGAACGGCCAAGATGGCACTGCGTCAACGTGAGTTTCATCCGCAAGACACGCACGATGCCGCTTTCCGAACTGCGCAGCCATCCTCAGCTGGCCGGCATGGCCGTGCTGCGAAAGGGGAACCGGCTTTCCATCACCCCGGTGACGGCGAAGGAATGGAAGTTCATACTCGCCAGGCTCTGAATGTGGCCCGAATACGCCATATACGCCCTGACCGGAGTGTTTGGCGGCTTCTTCGCCGGACTGCTGGGCATCGGCGGGGGTGTGCTGATCACGCCTGTGCTGATCTTGGCGCTCGCATCAATGGAGATCGATCAGGATATCGTGATTCAGCTTGCCGTCGGCACCACCATGGCGGCAATGTCGCTGGCAGCGGCGGGAAGTTCGTTCACGCATGCACATGCACGCACCATCGACCTGCCTGTCGCCAAGCTGCTGCTTCCGGCGGTGGCGACCGGAGCATGGCTGGGAGCCCAGTCGGCGATCCACATCCCGGGAAGCCTGATCCTCATCATCCTGTCATGCCTGCTTGCTGTCCAGTCCTACCTGCTGATTTGGGGCGACACAACCCGTTCCGAAACCAGCCGCAAAAGCGGAAACTACAGGATTTTGCCAGCCAGGCTCGTCCCGGCCGGGCTGGCCATCGGCATGGTCTCGTCAATTGCGGGCATTGGCGGCGGCGTGCTGGTGGCGCCGCTACTTACCGGAATGGGCATGCCCATCAGACGGGCAATCGGAACATCGGCAATGAACACGCTTCTGATCTCGCTGTTCGGAACCATTGGCTACCTGAAGCCGCTAGGAACAACTTCTGCCAATCTTCCGGAAGCGAGCTACGGACTGGTCTATCTTCCGGCTTTCCTAGTGGTCGGCCTGTTCTCGCTGGCCGCCTCAATCGCCGGAGCACGGGCTACACGACGCTTTTCCGGGAAAGCGTTGCGCCGAATCATGGGCGTTCTGCTCGCGCTGATGATCGTGCGCCTGTTTTGGTTCCAGCTAACATCCTAGCAGCGCCGTGAGACGGCTGGCAATCGCCATGGCACTGTGCATCGCACTTGCGGCTCCGTCCGTACTGCCGCAGGATGCCGAAACCCCGCCAGTGCAAATGATCAGCCAGAACGGAATAGCCATTTTCGGATATGACGTGGTGAGCTATTTCAGGAGCGGCGATGCCCGGCTGGGCATTCCGATCTTCACGGTGGAGTACGGCGGTCACATCTGGCAATTCGAGAGCGAATTCAACATGAAGGTTTTCCAAGAGGATCCGGAAAGGCACCTTCCCGCCTACGCGGGCTTCTCCGCCACCGGCATAGCTGAAGGCTATGCGGCGGCGGGGGATCCGGAAGTGTGGAGCATCAAGGATGGACGCCTCTTCTTCTTCTTCACCCCCTCGCTACGGAACCGGTGGCTTCAGGACCCGAAGGGCATGATTCGCCGGGCCGACAGAAACTGGACAATGCTCATGACTAGGTGAAATCCCTGCGCAGGTCCTGTTCCGACGTAAACATCCGGAACAGCGCGCACGACAGCGCGGCGTTTATGTGCACGGCAAGGCAGTAGGTCACGGCCACAATGAGAGGGAGTGTAAGGCTGTTCGGAACCTGCTGGTGAATGTGCTTTCCGGCGTACCATACAAGCGCAGAGAGAGTCAGATTGGTCGCAAACGTTATAAGTGTCACCACCAAGACATTTCCGCTCATGATCTTGCGCAGATCTTCCGGATGCAAACGGAAGCCCAGCGCCGTTGCGGGGAGCGCTATGATGTTGCGAGACCAGATCGCCATCAGGATCGTGAAAAAGATCCCTGTCGTCAAAAAGCCGATAAGAACTCCGGTCTCTTTCAGCAGGGCCACCGATTCCTGTATGCCTGCCACATAGCCGACATCAAACGACATTGTGGCCCTGATCCTCTGGTAGTCCTCATGCAGACGCTGGTATTCTTCGCGGAGCGTAACCAGTCCGTCGTACGAAAACAAGATCAGAAGGCCGATGATCAGAAAAAACACGGAGTCATAGAGGAAATTGGTGTGAAGCATGCGCCAGCGCAGAGTGAACTTGAATCGTTCCCGCATCAGCTCTAAAAGCATGCCTCTAATCAGTGCCACCAGGAAAAGCGTGTGCGGCACAAGAAATACGAAATATCCGACCAGCAGGTGCCATGTCTTCGTAAAGTGCTCTGTCTGCCAGTACACCAGTCCTCCGAGAATCAGCGCACAGACCCCTCCCTGCTTCAGCAGGATAGGGGTGCCGTACCGGAGCATGGAGGCCATTTCATGAAAAATCGATGTGATGACGAAAATCATGACACGGTACGGAGAGAGGGAATCTTCGGGACTGCAGACAGCAGATCACGGGTGTAGGGGTTGCCAGGTGCGCCGAGCACATCGGCAGTGGGACCGGATTCGACAACCCTGCCTCTCAGCAGAACCGCCACGTAGTCCGCAACCGCGGAAACCACCGAAAGGTTGTGCGTAATGAACAGGTAGGCCACCCCCGTCGTCCGCTGTATGTCGGCAAGCAGTTCAAGCACCTGGGCCTGCACGCTCAGGTCGAGTGCGGAAGTCGGCTCGTCACAGACCAGCAACGAGGGCTCAACCGCCAGAGCCCGGGCAATCGCAATGCGTTGCCTCTGCCCACCGGAAAACTCGTGCGGAAACCGTTCGGTCATGTCGGATCCGAGACCGACACGTTCAAGCAACGTGCCGGCACGCATGGCGCGATCATGGGAATCACGTCCGATGCCAAGCGCAGCCATGCCCTCGGCAACCAGATCGCCAACTCGCAGGCGGGGATTGAGCGACGCATAGGGATCCTGAAACACTATCTGCACCGTCTTGCGCAGTGGCCGCATCCGCCTTTCCGGCAGGTGCGTGATTTCATTGCCGGCCAGGCGGACAGACCCTGAAGTTACCGGAATGAGCCGCAGAATCCCGCGCGCCAAGGTGGTCTTGCCGCTTCCTGATTCTCCTACGAGCGCAAGCGTGTTTCCCTCGCCGATCTGAAGCGAAACGTCATCGACTGCGCGGACCGAATCAACTTTTCGACGGAACAGCCCGCGACGCACTGGATAGTGGATACTCAGGTTGTTGACATCAAGGGCGGCGCACTTGCCAGTAGCCGGCAACAACGACGCCTGTGTACGCGGGCGTGGAAGCATTGCAAGCAACCGGCACGAGTACTCATGCCTAGGGCCGGAGAAAAACTCGTCCCTTGAGGCGTTCTCAACCACTTCCCCGCTCCGCATGACTGCAATGCGGTCGGCATTCTCGGCAGCGACACCCATGTCATGGGTGATCAGGAGCATGGCCATGCCACGCTGCTCCTGAAGGCGGCGCAACAGCCGGAGGATCTGAGCCTGTATGGTCACATCAAGAGCCGAAGTGGGTTCATCGGCAATCAGCAGGCCAGGATCACCTGCAAGCGCCATTGCAATCATCGCACGCTGACGCATGCCGCCGGAAAACTGGAATGGATAGTCGTCAAGACGTCCGGCGGCGTTGGGAATCTCCACCTGTTCTAGAAGCTCGGCGCTTCTCCCGCGGCGATCGTAAGAGTCCACACCGGCGCGGCCAAGCGCCTCGCCGATCTGATGCCCGATAGTCAGGGTCGGGTTGAGCGCGAGAGAGGGCTCTTGGAAGACCATGCCGGCAACCTGGCCGCGCATTGTGCGGATAGCGCCCTCGGACATTGAGAACATGTCGTGGCCGGCAAGCGTCACCCGGCCGGAAACAATGCGCACCCCTTTCGGCAACAAACGCACGACAGACAAGGCAGATAACGTCTTGCCACTGCCGGATTCGCCAAGCAACACCAGAGTTCGACCTTTTTCGACCGAGAAGCTCGCACCCTTGACAACGGTTCCCAGGCGTGTGCAAAGTTCAAGACGATCGACTTCAAGCATGATCATGGCTAGAAGGGCTTCAGCACGGCCAGCCAAAGTATCGCCAGCAACAGAACCGTCGGTATCTCATTGAACCAACGGAAGTAGACGTGTCCACGCGGCTCCCTGTTTTCGCGCAGTCTTCGCATGTGTAGCCAGCAGACTCCCTGGTAGGCGACAAGCGCCAGTGCAAGAGCAAGTTTCGCAACGATCCAGCCTCCCTGATGACCGTACGTCAGAAGCCAGAAGCCAAAAACAAGCGATGCCGTCATCGCGGGAACCATGATCCCCCAGAACAACCTACGCTCCATGGTCTCGAGCCTGCGGCGGCCCGGCTCGTCCTCTCCGCACCGCACATGATAGACAAACAGCCGCGGAAGATAGAACAGTCCGGCAAACCACGCAATGACTGAGAACAGGTGGAACATCTTGATCCAGAGCATTGCGTACTCTAGGCGAGGCGGCGGCGCGTCAGACGCACTGCGGCGAAAAGGGCGCATAAAAGATAGGCGGACACCAGAGGAACGGCCAACCAGATGCGTTCCGGCCACTCGCCAGCGAAAACGTCCCGCAGGGAATCGACTAGCGCTGCCATCGGCAACAAGTACATGACGGTCTCAAGCCAGTCCGGAAGGGTCTCGATCGGGAAAAAAGCCCCCGACAGCATGAGAAGGGGAGTCATATAGAGTGTGAAGAAGTACATAAAGAACTCGTAGCCGGGCGATACGGCATTGTAGGCCAAGGCCACTGCCGAACACATGAGTCCAAACAGCAGCAGCAACGGGACAGAGATCAGCGCCGACAACGGAGAGATCACGCCGAAGACCAGGAGAACAGCCAGAATGCAGGTGGAACTAAGCATCCCCTTGGTGGCGGCCCATATCCATTCCCCGATGACGATATCGTCAACGGTCACCGGCGCATTACGAATGGCGTCCCATGTGCGCTGCATGTGCATGCGCGTGAATGCCGAGTACATGCCTTCAAAGCTGCACACGTTGAGCACGTTGATGGCAACAATCCCCGGAGCAATGAAGAACAGATAGCTCTCGCCCTCTATCTCGCCGATCAACGCACCGATGCCGAGACCAAGCGCAAACAGGTAGAACAGCGGATCAATCATGTTTCCGATCAGCGACGGGATCATCAGCTTGCGCCAGACAAAAAAGTTGCGCTGCCAGACACGCAGGCTTCTGAAACGCGAATATGCGGAAAACCTCATTCGCGCAGATCCCTTCCGGTGAGTTTCAGGAACACGTCCTCCAGGTTGGCCGCCCGGCAGGCATAGCGCAGGCCGGTACTGCGCTTCCCCTTAAGCAGGTCAAGCGCAGGCTCCTGGTCGGTGCAGTAGCAGTAGGCGAGGTTGCCGGTGCGCTCCACACGTCCGAACAGCGACGGATGGCCGTCGATCCATGCGGCGACGTCCGGCCCGTACATTTCGAACACAACCGGCTCAATGTGCACGTCGATGAGCGCCTGGGGCGATCCTGAAGCGATGATCGAGCCGCAATCCATGACATGGACCATGTCGCACAGTCGCTCCGCCTCCTCCATAAAGTGTGTCGTGAGAAGCAGGGTCTTCCCTCTCGACTTCAGGTCGCGCAACCGCTCCCAGATCAGATGTCGCGCCTGCGGATCAAGCCCTGTTGTCGGCTCGTCGAGAAACACCAGTTCGGGATCGTTGACCAAAGCCCGGGCCAGCGTCAGTCGCCTCTGCATGCCACCCGAAAGATCCGCAACCGGATCGTCGGCACGCTGCTCAAGACCGGCAAAACCAACCAAGCCGGCAAGGCGTTCGTTAATCTCAGCCCGCGAAATGCCGAAGTAGCCGGCGAACACGCGCAGGTTTTCGTGAACAGTGAAGTCAGGGTCAAGACAGTCCTTCTGCGGCACCACCCCGATGCGCATGCGCGCATCGAGAGCCCGCGTTCTCATGTCGAATCCAAGGGCGGACACATCGCCTGACTCCGGCAGGGTCAGCCCGAGCGCGATGCGAATCGTCGTGGTCTTGCCCGCTCCGTTCGGGCCCAGAAGTCCCGTGCAGGTGCCTTTTCCGACTTCGAGCGAAAGCGAATCAACCACTGGAGTGCCGCCAAAACTCTTAACAATGCGGTCAAGCTTGAGTATGCTCATCCGAGCCATTTCCTTGCATTGGTGAACATCTTGAACCAGGGTCCGTGAACTTTCCACTCCGGCGGAAGCCAGGAATTCTGGGATGCAAGAAAAACCCTTTCAGGGTGCGGCATCATGACTGTGATGCGGCCATCCAGGGTGGTAAATCCGGTAGCCCCTTCGGGAGATCCATTGGGGTTATGCGGATAACGCTCTGTTGGCCTGCCTTCGCAGTCGACAAAGCGAAGCGATGTCTCGAAACAAGACGCATTTTCACCAATGCAGGCACGGCCTTCGCCGTGCGACGAAACCACGGGAAGCACCGCCCCCTGCATGTCGGCAAGAAGAATGGAGGGCGATTCGACAATCTCGACGAGAACGAAGCGCGCCTCGAAACGCAACGACCGGTTGGGTTCGAAACGAGGCAGGGCAAACCCGTCGCCAAAACCCATAAGCGAAGCCAGATGGGAAAGCGTCTGGCAGCCATTGCAGACACCAAGGGAAAAAGTGTCGCCGCGACCAAAAAACGACGCAAACGCATCGCGCAATGCGGGATTTTCAAGGATCGCCAGCGCCTGGCCACGGCCGGCTCCAAGCGCATCACCGAACGAAAAGCCGCCACAGGCAGCCAGTCCGTGGAACCCCTTCAGCAGATCCGGGGTGCGCTCGAAATCGCTCATGTGAATATCATGTGCAGCAAACCCTGCCCGGTCGAATGCGGCCGCCATCTCTCGGTGCCCGTTTGTACCCTGTTCACGCAACACGGCAATCTTCGGCCGCGTACCGCTGAAAGCCGGCGGGGCGTTGTCGCCAACCCAGCCCGCCTTGACGAACATGCCCTCGCATTCCATAGCCTCGGCGGAAAACTCCTCCTCGGCACACTCCGGATCATCGCGAAGCCGCTGTATTCCAAGCGAGACTGCGCTCCACGCACGCCTCAGGGCGCCCAAACCCTCCTCAATGACAGCCTCCCCGTTGCGCACTACCCTGACGCATCTGTCGCTGTTCAGCCAGCCGACGGTCTGAACACCCATTGTCAACCCGCAGTCCCTCAGCATGTCAAGAGCTCGGCCGGCATCGCTGCGCGCAATCTGGACAACGGTTCCAAGCTCCTCGTTGAAAAGCGCGCGCACCACATGCTCCCGGCCGGCACCCGCAAGGGTGTCCTTCGACATCTCATAGCCGAATACGTCCAGTCCCTGCGCCCCCTGACACAGGGCATCCATGACAAGCGTGACACCGGTTCCGCTGGCAAAGGCCATTTCACAAGCAGTAGCGAACAGCCCGCCGTCCGACCTGTCATGACATGCAAGGGCAACGCCGGAAGAGACAAGCGCCGCAATCCCCTTCATGAACGACGCGAGAGACGAGTCCTCCGCATCCGGCGGCGGATCCCCATGCAGGCCGGACACATGTGCCAGAACGGACCCTCCCATGCGGCGATGTAACGAAGGCTCAACCAGCAACAAAATCGTTGAATCAATCCCAAGAGATGAATCCAGTTGGGGCGTCAACACGGCGTTTACATCATCAACCGGAGCAAACGCTGTGGCAACTGCAGTCAGCGGAGAACCGACCCGATGTCTTTGCCCACCATCGGTCCACGACATGGACATGCCGAGCGAATCCTTGCCAACCGGAACGGACAGCCGCAGCCTTTGGCAAAAACCATCCGCAATGCCGGAGACCGCCGCCACGAGATCGCCGTCACGGCGGGGATCGCCGCAGTCGTTCATCCAGTTCATCGAAAACTTGATGCGCGACAGGTCGGCAATGCCGACTCCGGCAAGGTTGGTTAGCGCCTCGCCGATCGCCATGCGTGCGCTGGCGGCCGGATCAAGCAACGCAACCGCAGGGCGTTCGCCGCATGACATTGCCTGGCCACGCGGACCTTCGTAGTCGACCAGGACGATCCCACAGTCAGCAACCGGAACCTGCCAGGGACCCACCATCTGGTCACGTACAACACGTCCGCCAACGCTGCGGTCGCCAATCGTCACCAGAAAGTGCTTCGAGGCAACCGCAGGATGGCGCAGCACATCATATGCCGCCGACGGCAGATCAACCCCGCCGAAGCCGGTGTGACCACACTCCGGTTCATGGATGGAAGCAACACGCCGCATCGGCGGAGGATCGCCAATTACCATGCCAACCTCGACATCGACAGGGTTGGCATCCTCTCCGCCAACCGTTATCCTGCTGTCTTCGGTAAACTGGCCCAGTACGGCATGGGGACAGCGTTCGCGTACACAGATGCGCCGGAAACGCTCAAGATCCCCGGGAGCCACTGCAAGAACCATGCGCTCCTGCGCCTCGTTGCACCATATCTCCGAAGGTGACATCGAGTTGTCCGCAACCGGTATGTCCGCAAGATCAATCCTGATTCCGCAGCCACCTGACGCGGCCAGCTCAACAGTGGCATTGGCGATGCCGCCAGCGCCAACGTCGTGGATCGAGCGTATGGGATTGTCGTCGCCAAGCTCCCAGCAGCGGTTGACCGCCTCCTGCAGGCGCCTTTGCATCTCAGGATTGTCCCTCTGCACGGAATTGAAGTCGAGTTCGCTTGACACGCTGCCTCCTCCCAGACTCGATGTGGCGCCGCCGCCAATGCCGATTCGCATGCCCGGTCCGCCGATTTGAATCAGCACATCACCCGGACGTGGCGGAAGCTTGTAAATCTGACCGTCTGGTATTTCGCCCATGCCGCCGGCAAGCATTACCGGCTTGTGGTAGCCGAACCGCCTGTCATCGCAAACCCTTTCAAGCGTCCTGAAAAAGCCGCATAGCGAAGGCCTCCCAAACTCGTTGTTGAATCCGGCCGAACCGAGCGGACCGTCAATCATGATCTGGAGCGGAGTCGCAATGTGGCCAGGAAAACTCTCTCTCGACGCCTCCCATCTGCGGGTCATGCCCGGTATGCGAAGATCGGAGACAATGAACCCCGCCAAGCCTGCAACACTCTCCGCTCCGCGTCCGGTGGCAGCCTCGTCGCGGATTTCTCCGCCGCTGCCGGTGGCAGCGCCCGCGTACGGAAAGATCGCCGTCGGATGGTTGTGGGTCTCCGCCTTCGCCACCCGATGTCCTGTCCCCGGCACTGACGAATAGATTCCACCTTCCCGCGCGAACCACATGGCACGCCTGCCGCCCTGCATGACCGCCGCATTGTCGCTGTAGGCGACAAGCGTGTGATCGGGCGTTTCTTCGTGCGTCGAGCGGATGCGGCCAAACAGCGACCCTCCAAGCTGATCGCCGTCAACCTCCCACGAGGAGTTGAATATCTTGTGGCGGCAGTGCTCCGAATTCGCTTGGGCGAACATGAGAAGTTCCGCCGCCTTTGGGTCACGACCCATCCTGCAGTAGCGACCGCGAAGATAGGCAATCTCGTCCGGGGAAAGCGCAAGACCAAGCTCGACATTCGTCCGCTCAAGATCGTCAACCGAAACCGCAGGATCAGTCCGAACATCCGGCACATCGAACATGGCTGGCCACTTGTGCATGTCGGTTCCGATCAGAATTTCCTGTGTCATCCGATCGTGGACAAGCTTCCCAAGCCTTTCCATCTCTTCCCGGGACATTTCGCTCTCCACCTGGAAAAGGCTTCCCTTTTCGACCCTCAGCACGGATCCGAGGCCACAGCGGTGGAAAATCGAAGTGGCCTTGCTCGACCAGGGGGAAATTGTGCCCAACCGGGGCATGACCAGCAACGCACTCGGCGATACGGACAACTTCCTTGCAGGCTTGGCCTCAAGCAGAAAGGCAATCCTGGACTGTTCGGCCGAGCCGGAAATGTCCTTGGCGTCGACAAAGAAGATGTCGTGCGACCGGATCTCGAAGTCACCGAACTCGCCTCTAAGCCAACGGGATACGACTCGCCAATCTGCCGGGGTTCTGCCAGTGAACAAAAGCCTAGCGCCCATCAGCAGCCCAAGTGAACAGCAATGTCATAGGACATCGAATTATATCAGCCACATCCAAACACACCATCTTTGACAAGGAGAAAGCGGCATTCGCCCTGTAAAGGGAAATGACTGCGGAGACGAACCGAACGCACTTCCGTGAAGAATGTGCGCAAACCGCCGTTGGAGGACGGCCTGGCCTAGGCGGGTCAGTGCGACCTGACTGATTCGATCACGATGTCGTCGTCAACCACCTTGATCTCCATGAATCCGCTAGGACGATCCTCGAACTCATGACGTGCGATCCGGTTCTCAATGAAATGCTGTATCGCACGGCGCAGGGGCCGTGCGCCCAATTGCGGGTCATATCCCTTGTCAACCAGCAGATCGACCACGCCAGGACGAATCTCAACGTGAAGGCCCGCCTGCTGCAGCCGCTCCTCAAGCCGCGCAATCTGGATGTCCGCAATTGTGCGAACCTGTTCCCGACCTAGCGGGTTGAATATAACGATCTCGTCGATGCGGTTTAGCAGTTCCGGACGGAAAAACTGCCTCACTTCAGACATGACCGCCTTCCGGATGCCGGACCGGTTGTACTCGTCCGAAAAGACAAGATCCTGTATGTGGGGCGCCCCGAGATTGGAGGTCATGACGATGACGCAGTTGCTGAAGTCGACGGTACGGCCCTGGCCGTCGGTAAGCCGTCCGTCATCAAGCATCTGAAGCAGGATGTTGAGGGCATCCGGGTGCGCCTTTTCAACCTCGTCGAACAGAACCACCGAATAGGGCCTGCGGCGCACGGCTTCGGTGAGCACTCCCCCTTCGTCATAGCCGACATAGCCGGGCGGCGCACCGAGCAGACGCGACACGTTGTGCTTCTCGCCGAACTCGGACATGTCGATGCGCACCATCTGGCGATCCGAATCGAACAGGAACTCGGCAACAGCCTTCGACAACTCGGTCTTGCCGACCCCGGTTGGCCCAAGAAACAGGAACGATCCGTACGGGCGTCCCTCCTCGGCAAACCCCGAACGCGAACGCCGTATGGCATCGGCGACCGCCTCGATGGCTTCATCCTGCCCAATCACGCGGCGGCCGAGATGTTCCTGGATTTGTGCAAGCTTCTCGCGCTCGGCACCCATCATCTTTGACACCGGTATCCCTGTCGACCGCGAAACCACTTCGGCGATCTCCTCAACGTCGACCCGGTCGCGCAACAGGTTCATCCGGCCGGAACGTCCCTCTCCCTCGATCTGAGCCATTTTCCGCTCAACTTCCGGCAGCAGTCCATGCCTTATCTCCGACGCTTTCTGAAAATCGCCTTCACGCTGCGCGATTTCGAACTCGGCAACCAGGCGCTCGCGCTCCTCGCGCATGCTGTGCATCGACTTGACGGAGGCCTTCTCAGCGTTCCAGATCTCCTCAAGATCCGCAAGTTCACGTTCAATCTCGGTGATCTCTTCCCGTATTTCCTTTGCACGATGCTTTGAACTGTCGTCGTCACCGGCGTCGACAGCACTGAGCTCAATTTTGAGCTGTATCAGCCGCCGGTCGACCTTGTCAATGCGTTCCGGCTTCGAATCGATTTCGGTGCGAATCCGCGCGGCCGCCTCATCCATCAGGTCGATCGCCTTGTCGGGAAGAAACCGGTCGCCAATGTAACGGTGCGACAGGCTGGTCGCCGCCACCAGCGCCGAATCGGTAATGGTTACGCCATGGTGCACCTCGTACTTCTCCTTGAGGCCGCGAAGAATCGCAATTGTCGAAGCGACATCCGGCTCCTCGACAAGAATCTTCTGGAACCTGCGCTCAAGTGCGGCATCCTTTTCAATGTGCTTGCGGTACTCGTCAAGCGTGGTTGCGCCAACACAGCGCAACTCGCCGCGCGCCAAGGCAGGCTTCAGCATGTTGGCGGCATCAACGGCCCCCTCGGACGCTCCGGCGCCCATCAGCGTGTGCAGTTCGTCGATGAACACGACATAGGCGCCGCCGGACTTGCCGATCTCCTTGAGCACCGCTTTCAGGCGCTCCTCGAAATCCCCCCGGTACTTCGCGCCGGCAAGCAGCAGAGCAATGTCCAGAGCCAGAACACGACGCCCAGAGAGCCGTTCCGGAACTTCGTCCTTAACGATCCGTTGAGCGATCCCCTCGACAATGGCGGTCTTGCCAACGCCAGGTTCGCCTATCAGCACCGGGTTGTTCTTGGTGCGTCTCTGCAACACCTGGATAACCCGGCGGATCTCGTCATCACGTCCGATCACCGGATCAAGTTCGCCCCGTTCGGCCCGAGCCGTCAGGTCCACCGTGTACTTCTCCAGCGCCCCCCTTCCGGCCTCGGCGTTTGGAGAGGTGACCTTCTCCCCGCGACGAGTCTCCTGGATCTTGCCAAGCAGAGCCGGCCCCTGGATTCCATGCCCGGAGAAAACCTTGCCCACCGCCTTGTCCATCTCAATCGCGGCCAACAGGAACATTTCCGTCGAAACATACTCGTCGCCGCAGGCTTCGCTCTCCTTGACGCTCTTGACCAGCGTCTTGTTCGTGGAGGCTGAACCCCCAATGTTGCCGGAGATTTCCGAGACAACCGGAAAGCTGTTCATTTCGCTCCTGAGCGCCTCGCACACCTTGTCCGGATCAGCGCCCAGCTGGCGCACCAGCATGCGAACAGTCCCATCCTGGTCGCGCACCAACTCGTGCACGATATGAACCGGCTCAAGCTTCGAATGACCCGCCTGCAACGCCTGGGCGGCACCCTCGTTAATGGCGCGCTTAAGCGGATCCGTGAGCTTGTCCATGTTCATCGCCATGAACCCCTAGTTGGGAACTGAATTCCGCATTGCAAGATCAAGGCGCCTAGCCTAATGGCCATAAAGCCTATTCTTCCAGGTGCCGGGCAGCCCATACGGAAAGCATATCGGAAACAAACTCGGCATCCCTTCTGTCACCAAGCAGATGATCAGCCCGGTCAAGACTGACAAAGCTCTTCGGATGGCGGGCCATCTCGTAGATCCTGCGGGCATTGTCGATGCCGACGGTCGTGTCAACCACAGAATGGAAGATGACGAGTTCCTTGCCAAGGGCTTCCACGTGTTCCCTCATCCTGACGCCAGCGATGTCCTCAAGGAACTGCCGGCGGATTCTGAACGGTCGGCCCGACAGCAGCACCTCGGCCTCGCCAGTGCGTTCAATCTCCTCCTGGGATCCGGTAAACAGCTTGCTCACATGCGCCGGCTCGGCCGGCGCGCCGATGGTTGCTACAAGACGCACCGACGGCATTTCGCCCGCGGCGACAAGCGCAGCCGCGCCGCCCAGGCTGTGGCCAATCAGCAGACGGGGAGCCTTCGATTCAGATTCCATGAACCGGGCCGCAAGTGCCAGGTCCTGGACATTCGACGTGAAGTTGGTGTTGCTAAAGTCTCCCTCGGAAGCGCCAAGGCCGGTGAAGTCGAAGCGCAGCACCGCATAGCCGCGCCGTGCCAGTCCGCCAGTCACATAGCGGGCCGAAAGAATGTCCTTTGTGCAGGTGAAACAGTGGGCGAACAGGGCATAGCCAAGCGGCTCACCCTGCTCAGGAAGCTCAAGGACAGCGGCAAGGCGCTCGCCGGTCGAGCCTTCAAACGTTATCCTTTCCGTCGGCACGCCTCTCCCTAGTCCCGGATGCGAATCGAAACGCTCTTGGTCTGCGTGTAGTTGTTGATGGTCTCCTGACCGCGTTCGCGCCCGATGCCGCTGTGCTTGAAACCGCCGAACGGCACGCCTAGCGCGCCGGAACCCCAGTATTCGTTGATCCACACGCTGCCGGCGCGTATGCGCGACGCAAGACGTAAAGCACGACTGATGTCGTTGGTGAACACGCCGGCGGCAAGGCCGAACGAGGTGTCGTTGGCAATCGATATCCCCTCCTCCTCGTCGTCGAACGAGAGAACGGAAAGCACCGGACCAAAGATTTCCTCCTGCGCGATGCGCATTCTCGGCCGCACTCCGTCAAAGACAGTCGGCTCGACGAAGTATCCGCTTTCAAGCGATCCTCCCGGCGCCTTGCCGCCGGCGAGAATCTCGCAGCCCTCCTCTTGACCGACGGTGATGTAGCCAAGCACACGCTCCTGCTGATCCTTGGTGATGAGTGGTCCCATGTCGGGATCGTCCTTTGCAACGCCAACGCTGATGTCCCTGGTTTTTGCAAGGATTCTCTCGAGAAGAGCGTCTCTGCACTTGTGCGAGACCACGAGACGCGAACCGGCATCGCAGAACTGTCCGGCGTTCTTGTAGACCTTG
Organism: Gammaproteobacteria bacterium; assembly: GCA_965207545.1. Taxonomy (GTDB): domain Bacteria; phylum Pseudomonadota; class Gammaproteobacteria; order Tethybacterales; family CBDBMS01; genus CBDBMS01. Next base: position 1,431,368 of record CBDBMS010000003.1, on the reverse strand, counting down.
CAGGCCTCTTCCGCAACCATGTCCAGATCGCTGTCGGCAAACACGATCACCGGCGACTTGCCGCCAAGCTCAAGGACTACCGGCTTGATATGCTCGGCCGCAGCCTTCATGACCTCGCGCCCGGTCTCAACGGATCCGGTGAAGGTGATCCCATCGACCTCCGGATGGCGCGCCAATGCAACGCCGGCAATCTCGCCAAGGCCGTTGACCACGTTCAGAACCCCGGGCGGGAATCCCGCCTCGAGAAACACTTCGGCAATCTGCAGGGCCCCCAGCGGGGTCTGCTCTGCCGGCTTGACCACCGCGGTGCAGCCGGCGGCCAGCGCCGGTCCAATGCCACGCAACATCATGCTTGTCGGAACATTCCATGGAATGATGTGTGCGGTGACGCCTAGCGGCTCACGGACAGCATAGTCAAGATGTGTGGCGCCGGTGGGAATATGTCTTCCCTCGATCTTGTCGGCAAGCCCGGCATAGTACTTGAGATAGGCAATGCAGCCGGCAACGGTGCTCTTGGCGTGAGTGAGCGGCTTGCCGACATCATGCACCTCAATCTCAACGAATTCGTTGAAGCGCGCCTTTATGCCCTCTGCAGCACGGCTCAGCATGCGACCGCGCTCCACCGGGGCGGTTCGCCTCCATTCGCCCTCGAACGCGCGCCTGGCGGCCTGGACCGCCTCGTCAATCTCGACCTCACCCCCAGCGAAAACCTCGGCGACCGGCGTGCCGTCCGACGGGTCAAGTGACACGATGTGTTCACACGACGATTCGACCCACTTGTTGTCTATGAACAGTCCCAAATTAGGCAGTTTCATGGCCAATTTCTCCTTGCGCTGGCATTGTCCATCCACATTGCAGACAGGATTGGATTGTAGCATTCAGCAAAGCAATTCCGCCTGCGGACTCCGGGCGGTTCGAAACGCGGCATGACAGTCCCTGTATACTGTTGATGCCTGTCTTAATGGTGGCGGTGGCGTCGCCGGAAACAAGGAGAACAAAACATGAAAAGCCTGAGGAATCCAGACCTGTTCAGAACCCGGGGGCTGATCAATGGGAGGTGGGTCAATGCCGAATCGGGCGCAACCATTGATGTGATCAATCCGGCAACTGGCGAATCCATTGGAACCATCCCGGACATGTCCTCCAACGAGACACGCCAGGCGATCGAGGCCGCCGATCATGCGCTTGGCGGGTGGCGCACGACGACAAGCAAGCAGCGGGCCGCCGTGCTTGCGGAATGGAACCGGCTAATCCTTGAGAACATTCAGGATCTCGCCGTAATCATGACCATGGAACAGGGCAAGCCCTTGGCCGAATCGACTGGCGAAGTGCGCTACGGAACCAGCTTCATCGAGTGGTTCGGCGAGGAGGCCAAACGCGCCTATGGCGAGACGATTCCGAGCCACAAGCCAAACACAACCATCGCAACGGTGCGTGAGCCGGTCGGCGTGTGCGCAATGATCACTCCCTGGAACTTCCCGCTCGCCATGATAACGCGGAAGGCGGGCGCAGCGCTCGCTGCCGGCTGCACTGCCGTTGTCAAGCCGTCGGAACTGACCCCATACAGTTGCATTGCGCTTGGCGTGCTGTCCGAAAAGGCCGGCGTTCCCAAAGGCGTGTTCAACATTGTCACAGGAAATGCCGGGGCAATCGGAGGCGAACTGAGCGGCAATGCGATGGTCCGCAAGCTCTCGTTCACCGGTTCGACACGGGTCGGCAAGATGCTGATGCGCCAGTGTGCCGACACCGTCAAGCGGCTGTCGCTCGAACTGGGGGGCAACGCTCCGCTGATCGTGTTCGACGACGCCGACATCGAAACCGCTGCCGACCAGACCATGCTCTCGAAGTTCCGGAACTCAGGACAAACCTGTGTGTGCGCCAACCGCATCTTTGTGCAGGATGGCGTCTATGAACGCTTTGCAGAGGCGCTCGGAAACCGAATCGCCGGTCTCAAGGTCGGCAACGGACTCAAGGAAGGCGTGACACAGGGACCACTGATCAGCGAGATGGCTGTTGAAAAGGTCGAGCGGCACATTGCCGACGCCGTAGACAAGGGAGCCACGATTGCCATTGGCGGCAAACGTCACAAGCTCGGCGGAACGTTCTTCGAGCCAACGCTGCTCACCAATCTGCCGGAGGAGGCGCTCTGCTCGTCCGAGGAAACGTTCGGACCAGTTGCTCCGCTGTTCCGGTTCGAAACGGAGAAGGAGGCTGTGCGGAGAGCCAATGCAACAAGCGCCGGTCTTGCAGCCTATCTCTTCACCCGGGATCTGGGCCGTGCATCACGCGTATCGTCAGCGCTTGAGACGGGAATGGTCGCCATAAACGAGGGTATCCTCTCGACCGAGATGGCTCCGTTCGGCGGCTACAAGGAATCGGGGCTCGGCAGGGAAGGCTCGTGCCATGGCCTTGACGAATACACTGAGATCAAGTACATCCTGTCAGGATACGCCGCTTGACCGGGAAGCTACGCAGCCGCGTCTGTGTCAACGGAAGGAATGGACTTCAGACGCTCTCCGGCCTTGAGACGATCCTTCCAGAAAACAGAGACCAGAAGATAGCTGGCAACCGAAGTCGCCAGCGACATCACCAAGGCGCCAGCCAGCAAGGGGACGCCAACATCCTGAAGCCTGGAGAATATCTCGCCCCAAATATCCGGGCTTCCGGCAAGTTCGCCAAAGTCAATGCCTTTCTGAGGTGGAATATCCAGAACCTGTCGGCCAATGCTGTACTCAAGAGCGAAGATCGGCAGGTAGGTGAGCGGATTGCTCAGCCACACGCAAGCAAGGGCGAGCGGCAGGTTCCCGCTGAACAGCCAGCAGAACACCGCTGCAGGAAACATCTGGAGCGGCATCGGTATCCAAGTCCAGAACATGCCGATCGCCACACCCCGGGCGGCAATGGACCGGTCCCATCGCATCATGTTGCTGGAAAAGAAAGCGTGAAGCCATGACTTGTAGCCGACCCTTCTTTGGGCGACTCTCCCCAAGCCCCTGAGCCATCGGGTGAAATCCACCCTTAGCCTTTTGGCTTGGGCCTGAACGACCTGATCTGATCCGGGTGGGTGTCCATCCACCCGGCACCGATCAGGTCAAGACAGTAGGGAACAGCCGCAAATATGCCGTCCAAGGTTTCCCGAACCGCCTTCGGCTGTCCCGGCAGGTTGATGATCAGCGTGTTTCCACGCACTGCGGCAACCTGCCGCGAGAGAACGGCGGTAGGCACATATTTCAGGCTGACGGCACGCATCTGCTCCCCAAAGCCGGGCATTTCACGGCCGGCAACATCCAAGGTCGCCTCGGGAGTGACGTCACGCGGAGCCGGACCGGTGCCGCCAGTGGTCAGGATCAGCCCACATCCCTCGCGGTCGGCAAGTTCGGTCAGTGCGGCGGATATGGCATCACGATCATCGGGCACCAGCCTTTCGACTCCCCGCCATGTAGTGGAAAGGGTTCGACCCAGCCACTCCTTGAGCGCCGGTATTCCCTCGTCAATGTAAATCCCTTCGGACGCACGGTCACTCACGGAGACCAGCCCAACTGCAAACGGCTCTGGATCCACCGGAGGCTATCGCTTTCTGAGCCTGAAGACGAAAAGTCCCTTCTCAATTTCGCCAGCTTCAAGCAGTTCATGCCCAGCTTGGCGGACAAATCCAGGAATGTCATCCATGCTGCCGGGATCTGACGCCCGGACACATAGGGTCTGGCCGTTCTTGATCTCGGACAACGCCTTCTTGGTCCGCAGAACGGGCAGTGGGCATGCAAGCCCCACCACGTCTATTTCCCTGTCACATGATTCCATATGTGGATTTTATCCGACAGGCACAATCTGCCTAGACGGTAAACGGCACCTAGCTGCTTGGGCGATAGAATACCGTTGAAAACATCACGTCATCGTGGGTGGCCACAAGGAACAAGGAAAACACCATGCCAATCATCAAGGTCGAAATGCTCAGCGGACGGACAACCGATCAGAAAGGGGCGTTGGTCCGCGAACTGGCGGACAGCTTTGCCAGAACGTGCGGCGCAGAAAAGGAAGGCATTCATGTCGTCATCGGCGAGGTGGAACGCGAAAACCGGTCCAAGGGCGGAGAACTGATGGCCGACCGTAAGCCGTCCTGAGCCAACTTCCGGAACATCAAGCCCCAGGGTGCAGGCATTCCGCCAGCCATATCAAGACGTGTTCAATAGAATCATGCAAACCACGTCAAGTGAAAGACGGCTGGGCCTGAGCAGGATATCAGCTGAGGATCCGCCACTTTTCCATATGCCTAGCGGGCAGCATTCCCTTTGGGCTTGGCTGTACCGGTCTTTCAAACAGATCTGAACGGAGACTTAGAGTTTGCCCATCAAACCCCGAATAGCGCTATTCTCAATGGGAGGCACCATTGCAATGGACTCCGAAGGGCAGAGCGGGGTCAAGCCGACCCTCCGCGCACAGGATCTGCTTGCAACGATGCCCTCGCTTCGCGGAATCGCCGATATTGAAGCGAAGCAGATGGCCCTCAAGCCAAGCTGCGCGCTCACTCTTAACGATATTGCCGTGCTGGCGGAAGCGGTGACACAGGCAAACCGGAGCGGCTATGACGGATCCGTTGTCACGCAAGGAACCGACACCATGGAAGAAACGTCGTTTGCCCTTGACCTTCTGGCCGGCGGAACCGGACCGGTTGTCATGACCGGAGCCATGTTCAGCCCTTCGCATCCGGGAAACGACGGCGAAGGCAATCTTCAAGTGGCGCTTCGCGCCGCCACAGCGGCACAACTTGCAGCTGCAGGCGTTCTCGTGGCAATGGACCAGGAACTCCACAGCGCATCTCATGTCATCAAGTGCGACACGGTCAGAAGGGGAGCCTTCGCATCGCCACTATGCGGACCAATAGGACGGGTAGTGGAGGCCAGGGTTGTCTTGTTCGCCAGCATGGTCAAGCGACCGGACTGGAGACCGGCCATACGGCCTGATGCCACCTTCGCCCGCGTTGCCGTTCTCACCTCGCTGCTTGACGGCGACAGCAGCATGGTTGACGCAGTGCTGGATGCCGGCTATTCAGGACTGATCGTGGCGGGCATGGGCGTAGGACATGTGCCTCCTGCAGTTGCGGACAGGCTGGAACAGGCAACAAGGCACATTCCAGTGGTTCTGTGCGCACGCAATGCGGGAGGACAGGTGTGCTTCCACACCTACGGCTATTCCGGCGGGGAAATGGATCTGCTAGGCCGGTGCGGCCTGGTCTCCGGAGGCTGGCTATCTCCGCTCAAGGCAAGGATTCTGCTTGCGATGGCCCTGACCGAAGGCATGGGAAAAGAAAACATCGCCCAACTATTTGTGCCATTCGACGGCGGACCGGCAACTAGAAAGCCTGGGGCGGACGACCATCCTTGATTCAATGGACGTTCCGGATGGGAAGGTTCCGGTTTCAACCATTGGGAATGATTTCATTCTTGAAGATGAGAATTACCTTCCGTTTGGATCAGAAGTGTTCATGATAATCATTTCAAACTGGTTTGCACTGCCCATTGAGCGCAACATATCCAAATCGACGCCCCAAGCATTCCAGCTAAGTTCACCAGCAAAAGGAATGCTCTTCATTGCGGCATATCCTCTAATGTCAAAGGAGTAGTCGGTAAAAGCCCCGCTTTGATAAGCCGTGTAGAGCCTGTCTCTCAGTTCCTCACAATCCACATTTCCAGATAGGGCTTCAGAACATGAAACAGCGAGATGGGTGGGTACGTAATACGAAGTTTTAATGCCGAGGTCATGCAATCCGTTTGTACACCTAAGCACGCTGGCATCGACTTCGGTCGCAGAAGGAAATTCAACCAGTATCTGTTCCCTCAGCGGCGGCAAGGAATCCATTCTTTCCAAGAACAAGTCGCAGTTGGCGGCAACATCAAGATTCTTACCGTCAATCCATACTCCCAAACCGCCTGATCTTGCAATATCAATGATTTTGGTCATTTCCAAGTTCACTGATTCCTGAGGGGGATGGTATACACTAAAAAACCCATCTTCAACCACAAGATCAAACTCCAGACAGTCGGCAACCATTGCGCCACGGATAGCTGTGCCTAAAGTGTTTGCACCATGATAGCAAATTCCATCATATTCCTCGCTGGCCACAAAGACCTGTGTTGCTCTATCAGTGGCATCCACTAGATTCTCATCCGGCACAGGTGAACCAATTGGCCCCAAAGCAACATATGAAATGCCATTGGAAATCTGCCGCACGAGAATTGGCGACATTTCATGTGGCTCGCGGAATTCACCTATTAAGTTCAGTTGCCGTGATTCCTCCATCGAGCCGCCTCCCAGCAGATCAATGATCGTGTACGGAAGTTGCGCGAGCGTTGAAACCGCATCAGTCTCTGAAAGCCCTAAATACCTCTGAAACAGCTCCGGATAGGCGGTTCTGGCGGCCCGGTTAAAGTAGATCAGGAAAGGCACACGAACCATCTCATGTACGAAACGCGAAGAGTCGTGTCCCAGTCCCGAGAAGGGTGACTCCCCATGATCTGAGAAATAGATGAATACGACCGGCTCGGAATGGTCGCTAACAAGCTGAATTGCCGAATGAAGCGAGAAGTCAATGTAGCGGATCGCATTATCATACTCATTAACGTGCTCCAGTGAACTTCCTTTTGACCCGACCACCGCCTCCGGATCCTCGGACGACAGATAGCCATCAAGTCCAAGATGGAATTTCTTTGGAATCCATTGCTCATAGTTGCCATGGCCTGCATATGAGTGAAAAAACACAACTGCTGAATCTTCTTCAGTAAGATTTAAGATGTCAGGGATGTTTGATGCGAAAAGGTCATGATCGTATGGACGTTCCAGCATATATTCCAAATTTCCCATGTGCTTGGAGACGACACTATGCCTGCTTTCGGTATTCCCAAAGATCACTGACGACGCGGAGTTCCAAGATCCACTCTGACCTTGGTTGCTTACGTAATAAGTCTTCACACCGTTCTCCTGCAACAACCTGGGCAGAATTACGCGCATACGTTTTTCTATGACTGAAAATTCATTGTCACTGCCAACCTTCAAGCTGAGGGCTTCCAGAAGCGAGGGGCTGGTGTGAGTATGGGTTGAAAACACTTTCCTAAACACGAGCAATTCGTTCATCTTATGAAGCTTCGAAAGATGAGGGGACGTATTGATCGGGTATTGATAAATGCCCATATGCATTGAGGTGGTTGATTCCCCGATATACACCAACAACTTAAGTCCCTTTCGAGTGAAGTCCTGTACAAAAGCCGATTCCGAAAAATTGGCGCTTAGATTCCTATAGTGCTCGGTTGCGTCATCAAACAAACTAGAAGTGCGACCAAACACCATTGAGATAGGGATGGCCAGAAACAGAACAGCTACGGCTGCCAATGCAAACTTTTCGAGTTCAATCCGCCAACTTTGGCATTTACGGATGCCAAACTCAATTGTCAAATAAAAAACAAGAGCGATTAGGGCATGCTTAACAAGCTTTTCCAGGGACCATTCTGGTGTTAGGAACGCGACCGATTCCAAAATAAAAAGGGCTTCCGAGAATGAATAGCTCTTCATCTCTGCCAACGCGTCAGATCCAACATTCATCATCCACTCGGTCAGCGGGCGATAGTACAGAAAGCTAAACACGTTGATCAGGGCAAGAAAAGCTGAAACGGACCATCTTTTCTGCCGTACAAAGAAAATCAAAAGGAAAAGCCATCCCATAAACACGAGATATCTCGATTTTCTAGCGAAAAACGAGGTGTCAAGGCGTATGATTTCCCCTAGCTTCCACCCCAAGATCACGGCTAGAGAGGCGAAAGACAGTGCTACAAGCGTACTTTTCTTCAATTTTATGTCTGTACCTTTTTCTGAAAATGCCGGGCAATGGCCCCTGCCAATCTTTCTTAAGGGAATTGTATACTGTCCTAAAAGACAGATTAAGGAAAATCAATGTGCAAGCAATCCATCAGCACCTATGGATTCGTGAAGAGATTCCCAGACTAGCCATCGGCAGCTAATTACATAACCCCCCTTTAAAAAAACCTTCCTTGAACGTGAAAATCCGCACTAAATACCATTATCATAATCCCATTCACGATATCCTGCGGATGGAAGGAGCTTGTTCCGTAACGAACCGCCCAGGGATCGTGATACGCAAAACCCAGCAAGGCAACGAGAAAAAACAATGACCAAAGAGAAGACTAAAACCCTGACGACGAGTGCAGGCGCACCCGTCGCCGACAATCAGAATGCAATCACTGCCGGCCGGCGTGGTCCGGTACTTCTGCAGGACTACCAGCTGATCGAGAAACTGGCACACCAGAACCGCGAACGCATCCCCGAGCGTGTCGTCCACGCCAAGGGATGGGGAGCGTTCGGAACGCTGAAGGTCACGAATCCGGAAATCTCCAGAAACTACTCGAAAGCGAAAGTGTTCGCTCCGGGAGCCGAGACCGAAATGATCGTACGCTTCTCTACGGTTGCCGGCGAACTCGGCGCTGCTGACAATGAGCGCGATGTACGCGGTTTCGCCCTCAAGTTCTACACTGAGGAGGGAAACTGGGATCTGGTCGGCAATAACACGCCGGTCTTCTTCATCCGCGACCCCTACAAATTTCCGGATTTCATCCGTACGCAGAAGCGCCATCCGAAAACCAACCTGCGCAGTCCAACCGCCATGTGGGACTTCTGGTCGCTCAGTCCGGAGAGCCTGCATCAGGTCACCATCCTGTTTTCCGACCGTGGCTGTCCCAAGACTCCGATGAACATGAACGGCTACGGCTCGCACACGTTCAGCCTGATCAGCAGTGGAAACGAGCGGTTCTGGGTCAAGTTCCATTTCAAGACGCAACAGGGACACTCCCACTACACCAACGCGGAAGCCACCGAAATCATCGGCAAGACACGTGAAGGCTACCAGGAGGCCCTTTTCCACTCGATCGAGAACGGCAACTATCCCAAGTGGGACATGAAGATCCAGGTAATGTCCGAGAGCGAGGCCGAGAAGACGTCTTTCAATCCGTTTGACCTGACCAAGGTGTGGCCTCACAAGGACTATCCGCTCATTGATGTCGGCGTTTTGGAACTCAACCGCAATCCGGAGAACTATTTCGCGGAGGTCGAGCAAGCAGCCTTTTCACCATCAAACATTGTTCCTGGTATCGGCTTCTCGCCTGACAAGGTGTTGCAGTCGCGCATCTTCTCCTACGCCGATGCGCACCGCTACCGTCTCGGAACCCACTATGAGGCGCTTCCGGTCAATGCGCCGAAATGCCCTATGCATCATTACCATAAGGACGGCATGATGAGATTCTTCAGGAATGACAATGGCAACCCCGATGCCTACTATGAGCCAAACAGCTTCAACGGCCCTGCACAGGATGAGGCGTTTGCCGAGCCGCCGCTGAAGATATCAGGCGATGCCGACCGCTACAGCCATCGGGACGGCAACGACGACTACGAACAACCCGGGAACCTGTTCCGCCTTTTCGACGATGCCCAGAAAGGCAGATTGTTCATGAATATCGCAGAGGCGATGCAAAACGTGCCTGATGACATTGTCGAACGTCAACTTGACCACTTCACGAAAGCGGATCCTGCCTACGGCGAAGGCGTCAGAAAGGCGATTGAGCAGATCAAGTCAGCCCAAGTTGCCGCATAAGCCGGTAGCCAATATCCCCATGTGCGCGATCAAACTGGATTGGATCGGGATATGGCGGTACAAGACAGGAGTTTGAGGAAAAGCGCGTGGCTTTCGTTATCTGAAAACACCTGACAGAACTGGATCGATCCTGATTCGTATATAAGCCCCCTTGAAAAAAGGGGATCGCTTGCTATCAAGCAATGAGGAGTGCCGTCAGTTTAGCCGGGCACTCTCAATAATTACGTTGTCGGCTGGAACATCCTGGAAATTTCCCGCCGTGGTCGTCTCAACCTCGGCAATCCGGTCAATGATCTCCTGACCCTCGACGACCTCGCCAAACACGGCATAACCCCATCCGTCAGCTGAACCCTCCTTGTCCAGAAACCTATTGTCAGCCAAGTTGATGAAGAACTGGCTGGTGGCGGAATGCGGATCCGATGTACGCGCCATCGACAGGGAGTACTTCCCGTTGCGCAGGCCATTATGCGCCTCGTTCTCGATTGGCGGCTTGGTCGCCCGTTTCTTCATTCCGGCTTCAAAGCCGCCCCCCTGAATGACGAAGCCGGGGATTACCCTGTGGAATATCAGCCCATCGTAAAACCCCGCCTCCACATAGTCGACAAAGTTCTGTACCGTCACCGGAGCCTTGTCGGAATAGAGTTCAATAACGATGGTTCCAAAGCTGGTGTCCATGTTGACTGTCCGGTTTTCCGCCCTAGTGACAAGAAGAGTCGAGGAGGCTAAGCTAAAGACGACTAGCGCAGCCAGTCGTCTTGCGAAAGGGAAAAACGATGTGTTCATACGGGAATTATAGCCGCCTATCCGCATCCACATTCTTTTCCCACTGAGGGCAGGAACAGGAAGCAAACTTTCCCAAATGGGCTAGCAGACCCAGTCATGTCATGTATTCCCGCCTCGGAGCCGCTACCCACATGTTCGGGCAACTGCGAGACACCTACATTCATGTCCACCGCGGATTGAAGGGAGGAGGAGGGGGGAACCGGGACTCGATGTCTATTTCGGTCAGTCCCTTGTGAGTGCGCACATATTCCTGAGAGGCGTCGCGACGCACCTGATAGTCCCAAGGGGCATACTGCCCCTGACGCAAGGTCTGGTAGATGAACCTCCTGCGCTGCTGATCCTTGATGACGCGCTCCGTCAACTCCTGTTCGTTCCAATGCTCCCTGGCCCGTTCGCGAAATCCCTCCAGAATCTTCTCATGGTCGGGCTTTCCGGCGAGATTGTTCAGTTCGTCAGGATCCTCCGCCAAGTCGAACAGCTGCTCGGGATCGGTTGAGCACTGAATGAACTTGTACGCTCCTTCTCGGAGCATGAGAATCGGTGCGCTCGTCGCCTCCGCCAAGTACTCGCTGGCAGTGAAATTCGGATCGGATGAGTCATCGGGGTTCAGACATAGCGGAAGGAGATTCCTGCCGTTGACGGTCTGCATGAACTCAGGAGGTTTTTCACCTCCCAAGGCCGCGATACCACACAGGGTTGGCAAAATGTCAACATGTGAGACTGCGTTGCTCACCTGTGCACCCTTGAACAGCTTGGGACAGTGGATGACAAGCGGGACACGCGCGGACCACTCGAACATGCTCATCTTGTACCACAAGCCGCGCTCGCCAAGCATTTCGCCGTGGTCGGAGGTGAGAATGACGACCGTGTTTTCAGCCAGTCCCGTCTCCTCAAGCACGCTGTACAGACGCTGCACCCAGGCGTCAACATACGAGATGTTGGCATAGTAGGCCCTGCGGGCGCGGAGGATGTCCTCGTCGGTTATGTCAACGGCATCAAGCGCAATCGCCCTCTCCAGCCGCAGGCTGAACGGATCGTTCTCATTGGCGCTGGGACGTTTCACCTTCGGCAGGTTGATCTCCACATCATCATAGAGATCCCAGTAGGGAGAGCGAGCAACGTAGGGATCGTGAGGATGGACAAAGCTGGCGACAAGACAAAACGGCCGCTTGTCACTCTGCGAACGGGCATGGTCGTAGAGCGCCTGAACGGAAGTTGCGCCGACCTCGTCATCAAAGGTCAGCTGATTCGTTATCGCTCCCACACCGGACTGCACCACACCGGACATGTTGTGGAACCATTCGTCTACGCGCTCATCCGGCTTGTTCCAGTCCGGAACCCAGCCAAAATCCGCCGGATGGATGTCCGTTGTGTAGCGCTCCTCGAATCCATGCAACTGGTCGGGACCCACGAAGTGCATCTTGCCGCTCAGCCCCGTGCGATACCCCATCGCCCTCAGGTAGTGGGCGAATGTGGGGGTGGTACTCGGAAGGTAGGAGCCGTTGTCATAGCCGCCGTTCTGCGATATGTAGTTTCCCGTCATGAACGCCATGCGCGCCGGAACACATAGAGGACTGTTGCAGTAGGCCGCATTGAACTGGACCCCTTTGGAACAGAGCATGTCAATGGCCGGGCTCTTGACAATGGGATTGCCATAGCCCGGAAGGGCAAAAGGCGTGAGCTGGTCAACCATGATCAGCAAAATGTTTGGCGCACTGTTCATTTTTCCCTCCAGTTCCCGACCAAACAGATTATAGTGACGCAGGACGCGTCCTAGCAACGATATGTTTTTGCCCTGTCAATCGAATTTTTCGATTAGACTTTTCCCATGAAATTGGAGCTGACCGTGCGACAGTAGATTGAGTCCTTGGGTGTTCTCAAAACAGTTGTAAAGCCGCATACTGAAAACAACTGCCACAACGACAACGAAAATAAGCAGGTATAAACGCTTTGGATGATCAAGGGAAAAATGCCTCTAGGGGTGCTTCCGTGTAAAACGCGGCATAAATCGAATGTGCAATCCGTTCTCTATCCCTGCGCGACGCGTCCGACAGCCAGACCCAATAATCTCCGATGGCCCTGCGGCCGCGCCGCCTCCAATCCCGTATTTCAAAGATATACTCTGTGATAAACTAAAATGACACTTGCCTCTAGCAGTCACACAATGGAGCGAAAAATGCAAGCAAAGATTGACAAAAGCCCAGAACGATGCATTATCAAGGATTTTGCAGATGAAATCTCAAAGAGAAAAAAGCCATACAAGCTAGATGGAAAGCAAAAAAAAGAATCTATAAAATTTAGAAACGAATTTGAAAATCGTGAATCAAGATCGGTGTGGTCGGTACCACTCGGCTTGTTGAGATATAGAATAGAAAACGGCCGCATTAGATCGGATGTTTTGGCTTATGAAAAGATCAATAAACCGCTAGATCCAAATTTAAAGGAATCGCAAGATAAGATTGCGGAATTCCTTCGAAATAAGGATCCAGAAAAAACAAAAATTTTGAAAAATGAAATAAATAAAAACGGTCAACGTCATCCGGCAATTATAACTTGTGATGGCTTTCTAATTAATGGCAATAGGAGAAAAGTGGTGCTCGAGGAGCTAGCCAAAAAAGATTCGACCAAGTTTTCCGATATGATGTGTGTAATTTTGCCTAGCGAAGACGATGACGGCGGATCGCCAACAATAGCAGAAATTGAGATGATCGAAAATAGCTATCAGCTACAAAGTGAAGGCAAATCCGACTATTATGGATTGGACATAGCACTAACGTATGAATCTAAGATACAAGCTGGATTGCTTTTGGAAGATTTGCTCAAAGAAGATCCAAAATATGGGGATGCAGACCCAAAAACTATTGCTAAAGCAGTAAAAGATTTTACTAAAAATTTTTTAGACCCGCTAACTCGAGCGAAAAGATATTTAGAACATATTGGACATCCCGAAGAATACGATAGAGTGTCTAAAGGAATTAATGACCCCGAAGGTAGATGGCAGGCCTTCATAGACTTCAGTACAGTATACAATAAGGTGAAAAATGATGAGAGTAGGGCGAAGCTAAAAATCGAGGAGACGCAACTTGGCGCTTTAGAGGCTTCAGCTTATGAAATAATTCGGTTGAGAGAAGTTCCTTGTACTAAAAAGAAAGCGCACGAAATCATGCGTTCACTACCTGATTATTTGAAAAATTCTGCAGCTACAGAGCAGATATTAAAAATTGGAGATGAAGTAAAGACTCCAGCGTCTGATCATGAAAATTATGAAAAAGCATGGGTAGAATTAAATAAACCAATGATTACAAAGAATCTAAAAAATGCTAAATTGCTTAGCGACGAACAAAACAACCAGCAGGGCCTCCTTGAAACGCTTGCGTCCATTGTGAAAAAACTGGAAAGTCCAGAATTAGATCTAGTACCTCTAGAGCAACATAGTACCGTAAGAGAGAATCTGGACAAGATAATCGAATCGATAGAAGATATCCGTAAAGGGTTATATGAAATTTCTAAGAAAAAGAAAAAATCAAAAAAGAAATAATATGTTTCAAACATCAATTTGTTAGTAGGTTCCTATGCCAAAAATTTTAAATAAAATAGTTCGAAGCGATCAAGGCTATCATACTCTTGATCCATGCGAAAATATGAAACCAAAGCATGAGTATCAAATACGGCATTATCTTGAAAAAATTGATAACTCTATAAATGAAGACGGTAAAATCCAATATATAGTAAATCTTGTCGATTACATCAACACTCCTGAAAATAATATAAATATTGACTTACCGCAGGAGTTTCAAATATTATTTACAAAAAATAAACAATACGAAAAAAGTTTCGAAGACGCAAAAAAACTAGGGAAAAACGCAAAACAAGATAGAGTAGAGCATGAACTAAAAGAAGCTTTCAGTGACTTTCTAAAAAGTGATATAAAACGAGAGTTAAAACAGCACCAAGTTAAAGCGGCATTGCATCTACTACAAGTAGAGAATGGTGCGAATTTCTCAGTGCCCGGCGCTGGAAAAACAACAGTAATAGTAGCGGTATATAAATATTTGAAATTCAAAAATATTCTCGATAACCTTGTTGTCATTGGCCCCAAATCTAGTATTAATCCGTGGCTGAATGAATACTATTCTACAGTAGGCACAAAGCCGCAGGCATTCATACTAACTGGAGAAAATAGAGAGAAGAGAGAAGATGCGTACATGGAAAATTTGTCAAATTCGTCTGAAATATATCTAGTAAATTACCATATACTCAGCAACGACAGAAATAAATTGATTCACCTCTTAAACAATACTAAGTTTATGCTGGTAGTTGATGAGGCACATTACATTAAGAGAATCGGGGGGAAATTTTCTGAAGCCGTACTTGAACTAGCAAAATTTGCAACACGCAGATGCTTGCTAACGGGGACACCTTTTCCTCGCTCGTATGAAGACGCAGTAAACTATTTTGATGTACTTTGGCCTGAAGTTAAAGCGCATAATAGAAAAGTACAAGAGAACATCCGCCGTCTCTGCCAAAGCGATTCTCAGGAAAAAGCTTGCGCTTACCTAGTTCAAGCGATCGATCCACTATACTACAGGGTCCGCAAAAAAGATTTGGGCCTAAAACGTCAAATTCCGCACCCAGAAATTTATGTAGACATGAAAGATGTCGAAAGGTACATCTATGATTGCCTGAGGAGGAGAATTTCTGAATTAAACGAGCAACTGGACGAAGAAGATTTTGAATTGAGCGTCCTGCTTCGAAAAGGCAGACTCATACGTTTAAGGCAATGCGTCTCCTACCCCAAAATGCTTCTAAAGAAAATATCCGGGATGCCTGAATATAAAGAAAATCTAATCGAAGGAATTAAAGATAGCACTTTAGAAGATAAAATCAAAAATTATGATACACTCGAAACGCCAGCAAAGTTTGAGCACTTGGTCGAAAAAGTCACCGATTTGTGCAATAACGGCAAAAAAATTGTTGTTTGGTCAAATTTTATTCTCACAATTAAAAAAATTACTGCTGCTTTGAAAAAAAATTCAGTGCGGGTGGATTGTATCTACGGTTCAACTCCAGTATATAAGCAATCCAGATCAGTCAATCTCTCTGACGCAAAAGACCAACAAACTAGAGCCGAGATAATTGACAACTTTAACAATCATAATTTGCAAGTTTTAGTAGCTAATCCGGCCGCATGTGCTGAATCAGTATCGCTCCATAAACAGTGCAACAATGCTATCTATTACGATTTATCGTATAATTGTGCACAATTTCTCCAATCGCGAGAGAGAATCCATCGGGTCGGAGGATCTGAAAACCGCGAATCATATTATTATTATTTGCTTTGCAAAGACACTATTGATCAAACCATACTTACAAATTTATCAAAAAAAACGCAACGAATGACTGATGCATTGAACGATCACATACCCATTTGTTCACTTGATATGCATAGTCCTGATGATGATGATCCTTTGCTTGAGTAAAGCTCATGATTGCAGTTCCAAATTTGAATCAAGTATCTTTTCTTGTAAAAACACTAAAGGGAGCTCACTCTAGGAAAAGTGAGCATATCAAGCAAATATATAATAATTTTTATATTAATTTCGATTGTGTATGCGACTTTGCAGTGGCCTTGAATTTTATTGCAATACAAGGTAATACTTTTGAGCTAAAAGATTCGCTTATGCCGGATGATGGTTTGAAAGACTGTATTATCTCTAGATTACTTGGGGGCTGGTCTGTGTATTCGAGACAACTCTACGATTATCTTCAAAAATTCACAATTGACAGTCGCAGTAACACGCTTGCATACAAGCCGAAACTTCACTTCAAGGGGAATTACAGCGGAATTCGCAATCTTGCAATTGATATTGGCTTATTAGATACAAAGCAAAATGATACACTCTATTTTGTTCCGCTTTCTCATGTGCATAAATGTATAGATTTTTTGCAATTAAATGCGCCAATACGCACAATAGATAGCCTTCGAAAGCAACTAGCAGCCAATGAAACTATTGGCCTACTTGCTGAGCAAGAAGTTTTATCCTACGAAAAATCAAGGTTGGGGAAATCTCAGGAAGATTGCGTTTCACACGTATCTCTAACAAACACTTCTCTTGGCTATGACATTAAGAGTATAACCATTGGACTGCGCAAGAAGGATTGTTTGCCTAGATTAATTGAAGTAAAGGCAGTTCCGCATGGTTCTACAAGATTTTATTGGACGAACAATGAGATGTCGGTGGCCAAAAAGTATCGTTCTTATTATTATCTATATTTAGTCCCCTTTTCTTCTTCTGGTAGCCTGGGTATTCAAAATCTGGAAATTATTGCCGATCCATACTATCAGATTTTCAATCCAGAAGATCAATGGCAGGTTGATATTGATATTGCCTGCTGTGAAAGACAATATTTATCTCGTTAATAGCCAAGACACGGACGTTTTCAGGATTCACAGGAGAAGAGCGAGGGAAATTCTCAAGCGGTCATTCTACTGCGCAAGTCCTCCTGTTATTCCAGTCAGTATCGCGGCACCACGGGTACCTGCCACTTGCGAGATGGATTAAGCTTCTTCTGAAGCCGTTCCTGTTTTGAAAGTCGTATGGGGATTCGATTTAGTTTCGCGGCGTGTTCAAATCTCGAATTAGACCAAAGTACTTCCTCTCGTTTAAATTCAACACCTTTTGTGTTGCGCGTGGTAGTTTGTATAATATGCTTGGTCCAGTTAGCCTGTCGCATTAGCTTCTCTTCATACAATTTATTATCATATCCGCTCAATAAAATCATGGCTTTTGAGGTAACGATGATTTCTAGTAATTGTTGATGAAATGCATTGTCTTTTGCGTCAATTACATATCCATGGGAACGCTTCGTGAAATACGGCGGATCAAGGTATGCTAGAGTAGCGGGGCGATCGTGAAACTTCAGCATCAACTCACGAGCATCGCAGCGCTCAATTCGCATATTTCGAATCCTTTCTGCTACCCTCTCCAAACGAGTGGGAAGATTGTACCACCGGTTGACGCGAGCTTCTCGACCAGCTCTCGAGTACGATTGGGTCTGAGAAAATCCAACGCTATTAGTATTAGGATCTATGGTTCCATTAATTGCCATCATTGCCTGGACAAGAAAGCATCTGGCATCTTCAACTAAATCCTTCGTCTGATGCTTCTGCTTCGCAAGAGTATACTCTTCCCAAGAATAGGGCGTTAATGCAATCCTGCGGCAAAGTTCTTCTGAGTTGTTTCTTAATTGATTAAAGACATTAACGATACGACCGTCCAAATCATTAATGACTTCGATTGGAGCTTGTGGCTTGGCTAAAGAAATTGCTGCAGATCCACAAAACGCCTCCACCCATGCATTATGTGGAGGCAGCATGGAAATGATTTTGGAGGAAATTCTTTGTTTTGCGCCGTAATACCCAAAAGGAGGGCGAGTAGGCACACAACTAGCACTAGCAGATTCGATGTCTGCTGTACAAAATTCCTCGCGCACTAGTGAAAAGTCGTGACTACCATATTAATATCAAAAAATAATTCTATCATAGGCACCTGATTAGATCTCGCTTTCAATGTGATTCAGCAATTATTGGACCCGGAAGATCGAAGAAAGAAGACAAATGCTTCACCGCTTCATGGTCTCAGGGTCGACAGACAAATTATCGTGGTAATCCGTCAGTGGAAAGCCTTTCCGCCTCGTCTCAGGGCTTTGTGAACCTGCTTGCCAAGCGTTTAGGGGGTTAGCCCTGCTACGCAAGCGTCGGGGCAGATAAGTGCTAGAACCAATCAAGAAAGAGGAGAAAAGCCATTTCGTGGCCAAGTTTCAAGCGTCGCTGACGCGAGTCATCACCCTTCTGCCAGCACGAACGAGTGGGGAAAGCGGTTCCCTGACGCGCATTTGGTGGAGGCGAGGGGAGTCGAACCCCTGTCCACATGTCCTAGGCAACTGCGTCTACATGCATAGTCCGGTGATTTGATCTCGTTCTACAAGCGTCCGCCGGACAGACTATTGCAGAACTTGCGGCTTCTGTTTAACGAACGGTCAGACCGCCTGCCATTCGCGATCCCATGTAGATGATCCCTTTTTCCAGCCCATGGGAAAGCCGGGAAAGAGAGCCAGCCGGGTTTAAGCGGCCAAGGCGAATTGCTCGTCGTTTGCGAGTATTTTTTCAAGTGGTTTAGCAAGTCACTCAGCTTGGCATGCAGCAACTGATTCGTAACCTGTGTCGAAGCCAGTGCGCCCCCATAAACGAAATGGTCGAACTGATTATAGCAGAACCAGAACTGCCTTTTTTAATGACGGCATAGTCCCCTAATGACTGCCAGCCCTTTGAAGTGAAACTGATGGGAGATGGTTAGACAGAGTGAAACCCAAGAATATCCTCAGGCAATCGCAGGAACAACTAACAGTCCTTGTAGCTCCGGTCAAGGCACTCCTGAGCGAGCTTCCGGGCAGCAGTGATATCGTCAGGCGCCATACTTTCCACAAGAGCAATTCTGAGGCCTGTCGCATACTGGTTTCCCTGGGCTTCCGAAAGGTTAGCCCACATATGGGCAATAAGGTAATTCTTTGGAACGCCTTCGCCTTTATGGTGCATTACCCCCAAAGCCAACTGAGCGTAGGAAAATCCCTGCTCCGCGGACAGCCGATACAACCTCAGCGCCTCGCCGTAGTCCTGCGCAACACCTTGATCTCCATAGTAGTGCATGTTCCCCAAGGTCCACTGAGCGTTGGCATTTCCCTGCTCCGCGGACAGCCGATACCACCTCAATGCCTCGCCGTAGTCTTGCGCAACGCCTTCGCCTGTATGGTGCATGAGCCCCAGAACAAACTGAGCTTCGGCATCTCCCTGCTCTGCGGACGGCTGAAACCATCTTAGCGCCTCGCCGTAGTCCTGCGCAACGCCTTCGCCTGTATGGTGCATGAGCCCCAGACGAAACTGAGCTTTGGCATCTCCCTGCTCTGCGGACAGCTGAAACCATCTTAGCGCCTCGCCGTAGTCCTGCGCAACGCCTTTGCCTGTATGGTGCATGATCCCCAGAACAAACTGGGCGTCGGTATCTCCCTGCTCCGCTAGCGGTTGTAATTCGCGCAAGGCAGTTTCGTAATCTCCATTGGCGTAGGCAGCCAAGCCTCTCTCAAGGTCGGCGCCCCAACTCACGTCGGCACTTGTGAGAAGCAGTGCGAATCCCACTGCCAGATACGCTAACGGTCTGCTCATATGACGGAACAAGTCCATAAAACCTCCATTTGTCCGGTTGGCGCAAGGTTGCATGCAATCGCCATGACCAGTCCATAGGACACGACAATCCCTATCGAAACACTGCTCTCACCCATCGCCTATCTAGGACAACATATGCTACTTCAAGAACAGCAGTCCTGCAAGCCCACGAGACTATAGGCTGCGGAATATTCCCTTCGCTTTTATGGTACGTTAGATTCTGATGGCTTCCTTCCCCTTGAATCACAATGTAATCGCCAAAGCGGAAAACAGGCAGAACGCTTGTGGATGACGATTGCCCTCAAGGTCAACATTCCTAATCAACCAGGAGGAATATCTCACTTACCTTTTTCCGTCGGGACGCATTAGCAAGCCTATCCTTGTCAACCTTTTCCGTCTAACAAGGCTTTCAGAAAACTTTTCCGAACCATAGGACACAGCACCACAAACGACATGTCCGAAATGATGCAGGCAACCCCATGCCTTATGTCTTGGCTAAGAGTAAAGAGGGAAACACGCCGGGACAACCACTATCTACCAGAATAACGGGCAATCGCAGGAACAGCTAACAGTCCTTGTAGTTCCGGTCAAGGCACTCCTGAGCAAGTTTCTGGGCAGCAGCGATATCGCCGGGTGCCATACGTTCCGCAAGAGCATTTCTTAATTCTATTGCCCCCGAACTTCCCTGTGCTGCCGCAAGGTTAGCCCACATATGGGCAGTAAGGTAATCCTGCGCAACGCCGAGACCGTTAGCGTGCATGACCCCCAGATTATTCTGGGCGTCGGCATATCCCTGCTCCGCGGACAGACGATACCATTTCAGCGCCTCGCCGTAGTCCTGCAAAACGCCTTGACCTTCAGAGTGCATAAGCCCCAGATTATTCTGGGCATCGGCATATCCCTGCTCCGCGGACAGACGATACCATTTCAGCGCCTCGCCGTAGTCCTGCAAAACGCCGAGGCCTTCATCGTGCATGATCCCCAGATTAAACTGGGCGTCGGCAACTCCCTGCTCCGCGGACAGACGATACCATTTCAGCGCCTCGCCGTAGTCCTGCAAAACGCCGAGGCCTTCAGCGTGCATGAACCCCAGATTAAACTGGGCGCGGGCATATCCCTGCTCCGCGGACAGACGATACCATTTCAGCGCCTCGCCGTAGTCCTGCAAAACGCCTTGGCCTTCAAAGTGCATGATCCCCAGATTAAACTGAGCTTCGGCAAATCCCTGCTCCGCGGACAGCTGAAACCATCTTAGCGCCTCGCCGTAGTCCTGCGCAACGCCTTTGCCTGTATGGTGCATGAACCCCAGACTAAACTGGGCGCGGGCATTTCCCTGCTCCGCGGACAGCTGAAACCATCTTAGCGCCTCGCCGTAGTCCTGCGCAACGTCTTTGCCTGTATGGTGCATGAACCCCAGACTAAACTGGGCGCGGGCATTTCCCTGCTCCGCGGACAGCTGAAACCATTTCAGCGCCTCGCCGTAGTCCTGCAAAACGCCTTTGCCTTCAGCGTGCATGAACCCCAGATTAAACTGGGCGCGGGCATTTCCCTGCTCCGCGGACAGACGATACCATTTCACCGCCTCGCCGTAGTCCTGCAAAACGCCTTTGCCTTCAGCGTGCATGAACCCCAGATTAAACTGGGCGCGGGCATTTCCCTGCTCCGCGGACAGCTGAAACCATTTCACCGCCTCGCCGTAGTCCTGCAAAACGCCTTTGCCTTCAGCGTGCATGAACCCCAGATTAAACTGGGCGCGGGCATTTCCCTGCTCCGCGGCCAGGCGATACCACCTCACCGCCTCGCCGTAGTCCTGTGCAACGCCTTGGCCTTCAGCGCGCATGAACCCCAGACTAAACTGGGCGCCGGCATCTCCCTGCTCCGCGGCCAGACGATACCATTTCAGCGCCTCGCCGTAGTCCTGTGCAACGCCTTGGCCTTCAGCGTGCATGAGCCCCAGATTATTCTGGGCGCCGGCATCTCCCTGCTCCGCGGACAGACGATACCATTTCACCGCCTCGCCGTAGTCCTGTGCAACGCCTAAGCCTCTACGGTACATAAGACCCAGATTAAACTGGGCGTCGGCATCTCCCTGCTCCGCGGACAGACGATACCATTTCACCGCCTCGCCGTAGTCCTGCAAAACGCCGAGACCTTCATCGTGCATGACCCCCAGATTAAACTGGGCGCCGGCATGTCCCTGCTCCGCGGACAGACGATACCATTTCAGCGCCTCGCCGTAGTCCTGTGCAACGCCTTGGCCTTCAGCGTGCATGAGCCCCAGATTATTCTGGGCGCCGGCATCTCCCTGCTCCGCGGACAGACGATACCATTTCACCGCCTCGCCGTAGTCCTGCAAAACGCCTTTGCCTTCAGCGTGCATGAGCCCCAGATTAAACTGGGCGTCGGCATCTCCCTGCTCCGCGGACAGACGATACCATTTCACCGCCTCGCCGTAGTCCTGCAAAACGCCGAGACCTTCATCGTGCATGACCCCCAGATTAAACTGGGCGCCGGCATGTCCCTGCTCCGCTAGCGGTTGCCATTCACGCAAGGCGGTTTCGTAATCCCCATTGGCGTAGGCAGCCAAGCCCTTCTCAAGGTCGGCACCCCAACTCACGCCAGCATTTGCGAGAAACAGTATGAGCGCCACAGCCAGATAGGCTAACGGTCTGCTCATATGGCGGAACATGTCCAGAAAATCTCCATTTATGTGTTACGCCTAGGTTTGCATGCAATCGTTATGGCCAGTCCATGGGGCAACTCCTATCCAAGCACTGATCTCGCCGACATCGCCCATGCGGCAAGTATATCAACAACAGCAGGCTTGCAAGCCCACGAGGCTTAGGTTGCGGAATATTCGCTTTTAGGGTGCGTTGGATTCAGAAAACTTCTTTTCCCTTGAATCACAATGTAATCGCCAAAGCGGAAAACAGGCAGAACACTTGCGGATGACGACTGTCCTCAAAGCCAATATTCCCACATTAATCGGAAAGAACATCTCACTTATCCTTTCCTCTCGTTGGAACGTACTAGCCTGTGCCACCCCCTAAAACCAAACAAGCCAAGGCGATCCTGTTCAAGGCCGCAAGAATCCAGACTGTCTTCGGCAAGTGAACTGAAATCAGCCTTGATTGTTAGTGCCCACCACTCGAAGGCAATCAAACCAAGGAACTCAGAAAAGCGCCGCTTCTATAATGCAGACACGGATGGACACGTTAACCCAGGCCTTTCTAGGTGCCGCAGTCGGTGCCGCAGCAGTTCCGCGACTGCCCAGGCAAGCCATGCTCATTGGCGTAGCCGCCGGCATTGCACCCGATCTTGACATCATCGCAAGTCCGTTCGTGAGCGAGGTCGAAGCATTCGTGAAACACCGAAGCGCAACCCATTCGCTGCTGTTGACTCCGATTGCAGCTCTTCTTCTCGCCCCTGCATTGCGCAGGCTAGGTCGGGGAATCGGCCTGACCAGCAACGAATGGTTTCGTATTCTTCTGCTAGGCTTTGTCACTCACATTCTTCTTGACCTTTGCACAAGCTACGGCACACAGATCTTTTGGCCTCTTAGCAGGCATCCCCATGCTTTCTCAACGGTGTTCATCATCGATCCCTTCTATTCGCTAACGCTTGTGACAGGCCTATGGCTTTCGCTGCGCGCCTCGGATACAGCCGTCCGCCGCAGGGCGGTTGTCATCGCACTGGCGGTGTCAACCGCCTATCTTGGGATCGGCGGATTGTTCAAGATTCAGGCTAGAGAATCGATGCTGGAGGCCTTGGCGAGTCGGAATTTCAGTTATACGGCCTTTACCGTGCAAAACACGGCATTCAACATACTGCTGTGGCAGTCGATTGCTGTCGGCGAGGAGGGCATAGCGACAGGGTTCTGCAGGTTTCCATGCCATGCGGAGGATATCGAGTTCGAGGTGCAGCCGCCGAATGTGCACCGCAAAAGCGTTGAATCCTGGATGCCGCAATTCATGGAGCTTCGACAGCTTGCCCACTTCTCAAAAGGGCTTTACCAGATCGTTGAGGAGGAAGAGTTGATCGTTCTGGTCGACCTGCGTTTTGGGAGCGGAAAGCTACGGCCATTTGCGTTCCACGTAGGCCGCCTCGTCAACGGCAAGCCGGTTCCGACAGGAAATCCCGCATCAAGGATCTTCCTGGCAAGGCCTGACAGCATCAAAAACGAGTTCATCAGGGTATTCCGGCACTGGTAGAGCCTGTCCGCGTATTTAATGTGCGAAAACACAATATCACGGAACCAGTCATGTATATTAGTGACAAACCAATTTTGGGCTGACTATGGACAGGCTTGTGCGCAATTCCCGAAAACTGATCTCAAGCGGATCGGAGTTCGAAGCAAAAATAGGCTATTCCCGGGCGGTTATGGATGGGGATTATGTCTTTGTCTCCGGAACAACCGGTCATGATTACCAAACAATGGCCATCGCCAGTGATCCTGTTGAACAGGCCGAACAATGCATGAGGAATATAGAAACGGCGCTGGATGAGGCCGGCAGTGACTTGGATCAGGTGGTCCGTGTTCGCTACATTTTTCCTGAAAGGGAGGATTTCCAGGCTTGCTGGCCTGTTTTCAGAAAACATTTCAGCGTTGCACAGCCGGCCGCCACTATGTTTGTTGCAGAGTTGTTCGACAAGAGGATGAAGCTTGAAGTGGAGGTGACCGCAAGAGTCAAGGCAATGCCTTAGGCTGGTTTGATGGCGTGCATCATCACAGTGAATATTCTTTCGCTCCTTTTCCTCCGGAAATCCCGATTTCAGATGTCAAGGCTCGCAACCCCGGAGCCTATGCTGACTGGAGCCGGAAGGTTGTGAAACCGGAGGCGGCTTGACTACAGACCATACGCTTCCAGGATCCGGCTCGCTTCCGGTTGACAAGCTGGCGAGCCTGTTCAGAAGCACAACAACCTCCTACAAGCATCTCTTTTTTCACAGCCTGCTCTCATTGCTTAAAAAGCGGGGCGGAAATGGAAAGGGCAACATCAGCTTTGGGGAACTTGAGATGGAAATGCTAACAAGCGCGTTTCACACGGTGAGGTATTACCGTCTCAACCTTGGAAAATCCGACCGGGTGGCAGGCCTGATCAACACCAAGCTTGAAGGTTTGCCGAATGCAGCAGCGAGCACAAGCGTCGAAGAGATTGAACGGGCTTTGCGTAACAACCAAGAGGCAATCAGAAAGGCAAATCTTCTCCGCTACGTGCCTTACAAAGTTCTCAGCCCGTGGATAAGAGGCAAAATCAGCCTTGGCTCGGGCGACAACCACCAGCGCGAGCTTCACAGGATCACTTCAAGTGATCTTTTTCACAGTGAGAAGTTCCTATACAGAACGCCACAACCCGGGATCGGACATGACGAGAAGGAAATCGTTCTCCATCCGGAATGGCAACGCTATCTGTTCGACAACATCGGCATCATTGAGGGATGGGCGGATCACTGCTGGCTGAATTACCTGCAGAGCCGCAATCCCAACAGCCCTTCGCTCGCAAACAAGCTGTGGAAACCTGGAAGGGAACGGTCAGCGCTTACCCGTCAACGCAATTTTTGGGACGGGATTCTGAAGGAGCGGCGGTTCACATGCATATACAGCCATAGACGCATCACTGTTCCATACGCTCTTGACCATTTTCTGCCGTACTCATGGATAGGACACGATCAGATGTGGAACCTCGTTCCGACTTTTGCATCTGTAAACTCGTCCAAAGGCCAGCAGCTCCCGCAACCGGCCTATGTTCAAAAGCTATTCGAAACGCAGAACCGGGCGCTCAATATAGTCCGGAATCTTCATCCGGATTCCTGGAAAAGGAAAGTGGAGGACTACACCGTTGGCCTAAACCTCGGTCCCGACGACCTGCTAATACCTGCCAAGCTGAGGCAAGCCTATCAAAGCACCGTCAAGACCCAGCTGCAACTCGCAAGAAACAGCGGCTTCGGCGCCTGGAAAAGAGCAAAAACGCCACAGGCAGCAACATGACCTGTAGCCATCTCGTCTGGCCAAGGGCATGAATCCAAAGGCCTTGGACAGTCGTCCCATGACTGCGCAAAACATTTCCTTCAGGCCGATTGTCTTCATATTCCCAGTCAGCGTGCATCTTTCCTCACCCGCTTGAACCATAGCGGCGCAAATGCGTCTAGAACCGTGTTCCGAGTGGCGCATTGGCGATCACATCGGTGCGTTCCTCAAGTTCAGCCAGAGACATAAGTCCGTTTCCAACCGCTTTGGCTTCGAACGTATCCGGCCTGAACAGGTAGACCGACGGGGCTGTCTCAACTCCGAGACCGGAGGCGATGCCGTTGTCCAGGCGCACGTCATCCATGATGTCCATGGCCGAACCGTCCAGCGACACGCCGAAAACATGAATGCCGTGCCGCGCCCTCAGTTGCGTCACCGTCTTCGCCATCTCCTTGCACAATGGACAGTCTCCTCTGAAGAAAAGCGCAAGCCCATGTGTTTCCGCAAGATCTCTCAGCCGCGCCGCCCTAGCCCGCTTAACCCTGCCGTCGTGGAGCATGCCGGCCATCGAGTTCGTCGGACGAAACTGCAGGGCATAGTCAAGCGCGGCAGTGGTCCACACCACACGCTGCCACTGGTCGGCGAACTTCGCTGCAACGTCCAGGGCCCGTTTCTGCTCGAACAGATAGCTCTCAACGTTCTCCCTGGTCGGATTCATGATCGCAACAGTACGAAGTTCAACAAGGCGTTTCCTTAGCGTTTCGTGCATGTCGATCTCCGGAGGACGCGCTGGCGAATCCAACAATGCCTCGAAGTCCTCGGCCTCGCGCTTATGCAACATCATTGGAGGAGGATCCCGGTACCAAAACCAGCCTTCGGCCTCCCTGTCCCAGTAGCTGTTCTCCTCGGCGGCCACCAGAGACGCGACAGACATTGCTCCGCATGCTGCGAAACAGGACATGGAGCCGCGCACGTTCATCGGTTTCGCTTCGTCATAAGTTCGCCGAACACGTCCATGTCAATGCCGGATCCGGGAGCGGATCCGTCAAGGCAGTGATTGAGTGACACTGACATCACATTGACCGCTGCAGGAGATCCTGTTTCCGCCGGAACCCCGTGCTGAACGAATTCAATGGCGTAGCGGGCACAGCCCTTTTCGGCAAAGCGGGATTCCCTCCGCACATTTGCGATAAGCGGGCCGTTCGCCCTGAGAAAGTCCCGGAACATCGCCGGCAAGGGACCCGTAACAATGCGTGCAGACGATTCCCCGCTGTTCCAGGCGGCAGCGAGAAGGCTTCGTATCCCTGCAGGATCGACTGTCTCTGCAGACACAAAGGATAGTTGCGCCACAGTGGCGTACAGCACGATGGCAAGCCGACAAGCCGCTGGGCTATTCATCTTTCCCTGTCTCTTTCGTTGATTCGTCAACGAATTTCCTGGCCCGGACCCTAAACCGTTCGGCAAGTTCGTCAGCATTGGCGGGGGCGACATCGCTGAATGCCTCGCTGAAATCGATTTGGTCGAAGTCAATCCGCCTGATTTCGTCCTCAGTGAACCCTTCACACTCGGGCCTTGGCGGCGATCCCCAAAGGCGGCCAGTCTGGCGCCGCCCTTCGGCCGAAACGATGCGCGCAAGCCTTGAGTTGTAGCAGCAGTGCCCTGTCTTTTCCGTTGCGCATCCAAACAGGGTGTCACGCGAGCAGTAGGAGCCGACAGCAACGCACAAGCCGCGCCCCTTGCGCAACGCGAGGGTTTGCTCGGCCTGGTCGCAGGCCAGCAGGTTCTGTGCAATCACCAGCCCCACTGCAATGGCAAAGGATGCCGGATCAAAACTCACGACCAGACCGGAAGCTCCCGTGTACGAAGCCTGTATTCCGTAAAAGCTAACCCCCGGGGCGTAGCTTAGTCCGCTGCCCGGAAAAAGGTTCAGCAACATGTCCGGCGCGTCGGCCATGAACAGGGCATCATAGACATGGGTCGAACCTGCAAACCGGATCCCTTCACTCACCGCGTTTGACGCAAGCGCAGCGTGAACATCGGAGTTGGACATGCCTCCTCCTCCGGAATCCGCCTTGCAGCAGTCGGTGAGGCCGAACGCACGGCTGCGGCAGTGTGCCGGATGGCCCGTGAACATCCGCAGCGAGTCCGGATCGAGATACGAACCTGCCTGCCGTGCAAGTTCAAGCATCGACACCGACCGGGCAAACTCGTCTGCCGAAACCGGCTTCGACTCCCGGTCGAAGCACGATCCGTCAGCACAGAACATTGCTTCCTGCTGTGGGCAGGCAAGCGTCACTGACGGCTCACTGGCCGGACACTTGTAGTTGAACTCCCATAGGGAACAGCCTCCCCCGGAGGCGGGAACTGCACACCGGGCACGACGGCGCTGGAAGCAGTCTCTGCCTTCAAGCTCGGAACATGTGCGCACGTCCAAACGAGACGCCAGATAGGCCTGGCGTCTTCTGTGGCTTTCGTACTCGGCGGATAGCACCAAGCGGCCTTGCAGATCAACGCGGCCATGGCCGCCGTGGAGCAGGCGCACTGCGATCACGTTCTCGCCCGGAACCAGCATAGGCAATATGTCGATGCCTAGGCCATGCCAGCCACCGTAACGGCCGCGAAAATCCCATGTCGTGCTGCATCTGTTCTCCGCATGGCAGATGTTCAGTCCGCTAAGTTCAAGACGATCTCCGCCGTGAGGCCCTACAAACAAGGCCTTGCCGTTGACGGCAACCATGACCCAGTCGTCATAGCGGATGCGCAGCAAACGGGCTTCGGACACCAGCGACGGATCGGCAAGCGACAGTGTCACGGCCAAATCATGTACGCCATACAGAAGGTGCCTGATCCAGCCGTCGGAGGAAATGTCGATCGTTCGCACCGAACCGCCACTGTCCTTGACCTTTGCGGCAAGCGTCCCGCCGGTCGGCGCAAGCAGGCGGACCGGATCCTTGCCGTCATCCTTGTCGGCCATCAGGCAGGCAAACTCGTCAGGCTTGCTTTCCGCCAGAGACAGCGTGATTCTTCTGCAGCCGGAGATGCCGTCTAGGCCAAGACCGACCGGATAGCCGGTGCCGGCGGCGCCACGGAAAACGGCATCATCGTGCGCCAATGGATAGCGTTGCCGCGTCGGCTCCTGCTCCTCGAACATCCTAATGCCTGCACATCCCGGAGATTCATCGTCAGCGAGACAGCGGCTCCGCAACAGTTCACCCTGCCTGCGTGCTGTGCCGGGGTCAATCGAAAGCGATTCATCCAGCCCCGGAACCGTCTGGGTATCGACCTGATCCGGGATCCAGTCGCCCCATCCACGGCTTCTGGCTTCAGCGCTTCCTTCGCGGAACGCATCGGCAGGAGTTTGTACAGAGACGGTTTCCGCCAACGATGGACAGCAGAATAGAAGGAGAGCGGCAATAAAAGAGCTTCTATTCATCAGCCAGTTTCCGCAGCGCTTTTACGGCAACGGCATGCAGTGCGCCATCATGGCTGCGCTGCAGAAAGTCAAGCGCATAGCCAAGCGAAACGTCCCCCAATGCAACGGCGGATTCCCCGCCGGCGACAACCACAAACGCCGGCACAGCATTAACGTCATGGGCTCTGAACAGGAGAGGGTCAATCATCCAGGCTGGTTTGCCGTCGACGGCGCGGCTGATTCGCCCAATCGCTTCGGCAGTCCCGCGCAAACCCCCGTCTGCAAGGCCGCGCAGGACAAGCGCCGCACCGGCGCCAGCCGACTGGCCTGCGAGCGCCTCCAATGTGCCGACAGGCAACGAAAGCGACACCAGTACAAAAACGCCTGACTTCCCGTTCCGCACCGCTTTCCCGGCATCACGCAATTCACTGGCGAGCCGGTCGAGATCAGCGCCAATTCCAACTGATGCGGGAGGACTGGGAGGAAATGGGACGTGATGTGGGATGGTCTCAGACGGAAGGGCTTCCGCAGAGCCGCTGCGGTCGCTTTCCGACATGCGGCCCGGCACCGGCAATGGCAGTGAATCCAGCCACCGCCGCATGGCGGCAACATCTTCAGGGGCAGGCAATTCCTGAGCATGAATCGACCCAATGCAGGCGAGAAAAACCAGACCGGCAAGCCGCATCATCACCCGCCACCCTCAAAAACGCCGCTACAGCAGTTGCGCTTTCGGAACAGCATGTAGACGAAGTCTTCGCCGCTGACCGGCCATTCCGAGGATGTGGCCCATACCGCTGTCGAACGCCCGAACGGCTGGCAGCAACGACCCGAAATCTTATCCGTCTGCGGCTTCGGATACAGCATCGAGTACTTGTAAGCCCTTCTGTCGATGGCGTCCTCGAACCAGTAGCCGCAAGATCCGCGCGGGCCGTGGGCCGACCAGGTGGCGGACTGGCGGTGCATCTTGGCGGCCATGCGCTGCATAAGCAGTGACGATGCCTGGCGCCCGGAAACATGCGCACGCACATTGCCGTTCAGCGGGTACAGCCGGCCTTGGCAGCCGGCGCACCAGAACAGTTCGGAACGCGGAAATCCCCTGGTTGCAGAGACGCAGTCAGCCGCACAGGCTGCGGCTGCGGGAAGATTGGCCGCCAGATACGCCTCAGGGGCAATGACAGCTGCAAGCCGGTCATCCTCCCATAGGGGATCAATCTCGGTTAGGTAGGCAAGATCCAGCTCCTGACGCTCAATGCAGTCGGCGTCAAGCAGCACCTGAAGCCAGTGGAGAACAGGGTTGACGTACCAGTGCGCATGGTAGAAGCTGAACGAGGAGCTGTCGCCGGACGCGGCTCCTCCACGGTTGACGCTTGGCGTGCGCACATTGATGCCGGCATCAACCCTGAGCCCGCCGAGGGCGATCAGGCAGAACGGCTCGCGCACCAGTTCGACCATGCGCACCGGCTCCCAGAACCCGATGTTGACGCCAAACCGAGGCGGATTCCCACAAGCACAAAGCACACTGTCAGGATTGCCGCCGAAATCCTCCTGGGAATGCGTGAACAGCTCGTGATCGCCAAATGTGAGCGGAAACATGCACGACCAGCAGATGTCGGATACGGGATTGAAAAATTCGCCGGAACAGGCACCCGCCCTGGCCGGCACCCACAGCATGGCGGCCGCCATTCCGATGCCGGCCAGGAACGCCCTAGCGCTCATCAGGCTCCAACGGGCCGAACACGCTAATGCGCAGAAAGCGACCGCTCTGCTCGACAAGCGCAGGGATCTCCCTGATGCCAAGCCTGCGAACAAGAGCCCCACCCTGATCGTAGTAGACTTTTCTTTTCCAGTCTCTAGTCAGATCCAGCCACGAACCCCCCACGAGAACCGGCATGATCCCGCCTGCATGCCGGGTTGTCAGGATTTCGGCAAGTCCGACCTGTTCCGGATCGGAACCGTCAAAGAGCAGCAACGCCCTAGGCATGCGAACATGGTCAAGAGGGTTGACGCGCATGCCGCGCCTGAACAACACGGATCCGTCTGCTGCAACAATGTCCTCTGCGAGAGCGACGGACGGATCGAACATCACTGTGCCGTCTCTGGAAGCCTTGGCCAGTCCTTGGACCGGAGCCGGGCTGCGCATGCGCTTCAGTGCGCGCTCCTGCGCACGGATCATGATGCGGCCGGCTTCGCCAGACCCCTCCAGTTTTGCGACGGCCTGTTCGATCACCTTGAGCAGATCCGGCTCGGTGACCGGATATGTCGGACCGATGAAAGTTGCGTCGCCTGTAACGGACGCCAACGTTCCGACAGCGGGCGCCTGAACCGGCAAAACTGCAGCGGTCAATGTGGCGCCGGCAACAGCGGCAAGAAAACAGCAGCCAATCACCTGCGGCTTCCGACAATCCGCTCAATCGCCTGGGCGAGAGGAACGCCTTCGCTGACCAGGCTCTGCACCGCCTGGTAGTCCTGCGGACGGGACGAGTAGAGCAGCCTTGCAAAAGGATCGACAATGAGACGTCCGACTCCGGAACCCATCTCGGAACGTATGAGAATCTCGCTGAACAGGCCTTGACGGGTGTGAAGCGAAAGCAGCATGTCACGCTCGCCGTCGCCGAGCACCAGGCGGTTCTCTTCGGCAAGCTGCGCGATTCGTTCGGCTTTCTGCCGCAACAGCATGCTCCAGTCCGAATTCTCCAGCGCCGCGAGCGCAGACGGGTTCGCATGGAAGTCGCCGATCGACTGCGCGGCCGACAGGAATGCGCCGTTGTACTTGCGCGCACGGCGATAGCCGTGCTCGATGAAGTCTGCCGAAGCGGGTGAACGCATGAGATCCCACGCCTCGTCGATAATGACCAGCTTGCGGCGCTGACGGTCGTGATACATCTCCTGGCTGATCCGGTACATGAGCATGAACAGCACAATCGCCTGAAGGTCACGTTTCGACTTGAGATCCTCAAGCTCGATGACCGTCAGCCGCCCGCTGAAGTGCGACGATCCCTGTCCGCCGAACATCGGGCCGTAAACGCCATCAGGCGTGTAAGGCTGAAGCATGACCGCCATGTCACGCACCCGCGAATCGGCGCGATCCTCGTCGTCCAGCAGAGCATCACGCAGATCTCCGGGAGTTGCGCTCCGGCCCCGGGCGCCATAGGCGCGTTTCACTGCCGCCTGCAGTTTGGAGCGCTGAAACTCGGATAGCGGATGCGTCGGCGACATCATCAGCGCAAACAGGGGCTCAAGCAGCTCCATATCGGCGTCAAGGCGCTCGACCGATGCGAACGGATTGAGGCTGGGCGTCGGACAGCCGTCGCCGAACTCAACGAATTCGCCACCCAGCAGACGGCAGGTCTTTTCGTAGGAGCGTCCCACATCGATGATCCATATCTGGGCTCCGGTCGCCAGGTACGAGGCCGCGACCTCGTTAAGCAGCATCGACTTGCCTGTGCCCGATGCGCCGGCAACGACCACATTGTAGTTGCCGGCGTCGTTGTCGAAAAAGTCAATTGGCATCACCTGCCCGCGACGTCCGAACAGGAGCATGACCGGCGTACGCGTGCCTTTCCATTCTGCAATCAGTGGTGCGGTACGGGCCGCATTGTGATGGGTTAGGCGCCGCATCCAGCCCGCTGTGCGCAAGTCGGCAGCCAGACCCGGAGTGAGACCAAGCGGAAGCGAGGCGAGAAGCCCTTGAACCTGCATGAAGCGGCAACCGGCCAGCCCAAATCCTCGGGCGCGCCACACTGCCTTTGCTGACTCGCACGCTGCAGTGACACGCCCGGGCTGCGCGAAAAGGACAACGTGGTGTGCCAGATGAACCATCATGCCGCCACGCTTCAGCACATTGCCAACAAGTGCCCAGTCATCCCTCTGTCGCTCGTAGTGTCCAGGCATGAGCCGGGCCATTGGAGAGGACGAATTCTGCACAGCCCTGGCTGTGCGCAGATCGGCAACCTGGCGTGACTGTTCGTAGTCGCACATGCGAAGCGACATTGTGACCAGAAACGGACTCTCGTAGGAAAGTGATTCGTGAGAGAAGTCGCCGATCACGCCGCCCATTTCGTGAAGCTGAACCTCGGGCGGATAGGCTCCAACCGACATCACTGCAATCGACATGTCGGCCGCCGCGTGATGTGCTGTGATGCAGTCCTCCTCCACGTGGTAAACCACATCACCGATGGCAACCATGTCCCTTACAACCCCTACGTCAACCTTTGCGGAATCCGGACAGGGTGGGCGCAACGGCGAGAGCAGGGCGCCGAGAAGCGCTGCCAGGTCGCACGCCCCCAGATCGGCAAACGGAAAATAGGCGGACCGCAGCGACCCCTTGACAGCGTCACGAACACGGGAAATGCGCTCCTTGGCGCCACGGTCCGTTAATGGGCCGTCGAGCGTCACGGAGATGAACAGGCGAAAGTCGCGCAGCAGATAGCCGGGAATCTCCCGAAAGACGGGGGCATGGCGGAACTCGGCACAGCGGCGGCGGGCAAGTTCGGCATGAATGGCGGAAGGTCCGCGGCCCCGCAATTCTGCATAGTCTGACAGGATCCTCTCGATGTCCGGATCGGCATAGAGACTCACTTGCATACAGGCCTGTTCCGGCAGCGAGGAAATCAAGTCGTCAATCAGCGCCGCGATGCCGTCATCCGCCCCGGTCTGCGGACGGACTTCCAGGCAGAAGCCGACACATTCGCGCCTTTCCTTCGTCGACAGCGAAAACAGGCCTGAATCGAAGTCGAAATTCCCATGCGGAAGCAGTGACGACAGGTGTGGCAAAACCGGCTTCTCGGGAACCGCCGGCTCAAAGCCGAACCATCGGTCCAGTCGAGCGGAAAAGCTCATTCGCCGTCGCCGCCACTGGAACCTGCCTCTTCAGCAGGCGGAACCGTCCACCTGCCAACGTCCACCACCATATGTACGCTCTGCCGCCCAATGTAGTCGCCATCGGCATCAATGTAGGGAGTGAGCCATATCCGCAACACGCGCGGCACCGTCCTGTGAATCCGCATGTCGGCCGGTAGGGGTCGGCTGCGTACCGTTTCCAGCAGCCGCACATCAGGCCGAGGGGCCGCTTCAGCAGGCATTTCGTGGATTTCGCTAATCCGGCGGCATAGCGCATTTTCCGGTGCGGCGCACTGGTACTCGTCCGTTCCGATTCCGAAAAAGCCGGAGGAGCAACCCGACAGGGCAGCACATGCAACGGCCAGCCCCAATATCCGGTTTGGAGTTGCAGGAGAGGCGGAAACGTTCATGGAGCGCAATATGTGGCCAAGTCAGGCAGGGTGGAACGTGAAAAAAGGGAATCCTTCAGGGCACATTTGCATATTCGGGCCGGACTGCTCCCAACCCCGAACCACAGCGGGCTTTATCGTAGAATCAGGAACCATTCGATCAGGAACCATTCGCCATGACACCATCCCCGATATCGGCAACCATGTCCTCTGTTCCCGGCGAAGATTCGTTCTGGGAGCGCATCTACGGAGGCGAGATTGTGCGCTTCGAGGGAAATCCGGTCATGAGACTTGTACGGCATGCCCGCAAGCTTGCAAGAAAAACGTTCGGAACAGACAACCCGAGAAAGGCGCACCTCCTTCATAAGCGGCAGGAGATGTTCAGGCTTTGCGACCAGGCGCAGGAGGAGTTCAGTGCCGATCCGGCGATCAAAAGGCTTGCGGCGGACGCGTTAGGCGATCTGGGACTTGACGTGAACGGTCTCTACATGGACATTGTCATGTTTCGCATAGCGCCGCCGGTCGAGACGCATGGTGGAGGCACCCGTTCTCACGTGGGCATTCACCGTGACACCTGGGGAGTTGCTGTACAGCAACAGGCGAACTGGTGGATGCCGGTCTGGCCCGTCGCCAGAAAACGCACGATGGCGTTCTATCCGGATCACTGGACAAGGCCAATTTCCAATAACACCGACAACTGGTCTGTCCAGGCCTATCTGGAAGCGCGCAAAAACGCACCGGCCGGCACGGCGCCTTCCTATCCGTCAGCGCCTCTGGCACAGGAGATGCCGATGTGCGAGCCGCATCCTGTCATGCTTCCGCCGGGTGATCTTTTATGCTTCTCTTCAGCCCATCTGCACGGCTCGGTTTCCAACACAACGTCGTTCACGCGGTTTTCCCTTGAATGGCGTACAGTCCGTGAATCCGATGTCCGCTCGGGCAAGGGCGCTCCAAATGTCGACTGTCACACACCAAAGCCTGTATACCGGCTGTTCTCCAGGCTAACAGACAAGGCCAATCTCTCCGAAGTCCTCACTGCTGCGTGACCCGACCTTCCAGCTACAGTGCTACGCTTGCGCAGGCGTTTGAGAAGTCGATGGCCAAAGTGGCCCCGATCGGCATCAACCTCCCTATTCGAATCGATCGCCCCAAGAACAGGAGCCACGGCGATTTTTCCTGCAACATCGCAATGCAACTCGCGAAGCCGATGAAACGCAAGCCAAAGGAGATTGCCGACCAGATCATCGAGGCATTCGAGCCGCCAAGTTTCGTCGAGCGTACCGAACCGGCCGGGCCTGGCTTTATCAACGTGACACTCAGCAATCGCGCCCGCCTCGCGGTAGTCAACGAAATCATGGAGCGGGGCGCCGACTACGGCCGTGGCGCGGTCAAGCCGGGACGGACCCTGATCGAATTCGTGTCCGCCAATCCGACGGGTCCCGTCCACATAGGCCATGGCCGCCAGGCTGCCCACGGTTCAAGCCTTGCCCGCATACTGCGCTTCAGCGGACACGAGACTGTCGCATGTGAATACTACATCAACGATTCCGGCCGCCAAATCCAGACCCTCGGCCTTACCCTGTGGTTACGCTATCTCCAGAACGGAAAGCTTTACAGCGGCAATCTTCCCGCCGACTGCTATGCCGGAGACTACATGACCGCACTTGCCTGCAGTTTGCGCAAGGAACACGGCGATCGATTCGACCGCAACATGGGCGAGGCCGCACCGGAAACAGACGGGACGGACGATTGGATCCGATGTGCCAGGGAACAGCTTGGAGACGAGTTCGACGTCCTTTCGGATTACGCCAGAGACGCACAGCTCGAAGGCATCAGGTCTGATCTTGATGAGTTCGGAACACGGTTCGACACGTGGACTTCCGAACAGACCATATGGAAAAGCGGCCGCGTCGAGGAGGCGCTCGGCATGATTGAGAGAAAGGGCCTGCTCTACGAAAAGGATGGTGCACAATGGTTCCGGTCAACGAAAAGCGGGGACGAGAAGGATCGCGTAGTGCGTCGCGGCAATGGCGAGCCAACCTACTTCGCCGCCGATTTCGGCTACCATCTCGACAAGTACAAACGCGGCTACGACACCCTGATCCTGGAAGTGGGACAGGATCACCATGGCTATCAGCCGCGCATGAAGGCAATGGTGGCCGGACTTGGACACGATCCGGAATCACTTGAGATAAAGATGTTCGCCATGGTCCGGCTATTCAGGAACGGAAAGGCCGCCAAGCTGACAACACGGGGTGGCAAGTTTGTTTCGCTGCGTGAACTGGTGGAGCGTGTCGGAAGGGACGCCGCCCGGTTTACCTACCTGACGCGGCGCAGCAACCAGATGCTTGATTTCGACATTGAGCTTGCCACAAGAAAAACTGCGGAGAACCCAGTCTATTATGTGCAGTATGCACATGCACGCATCTGCAGCGTAATGAGACAGTGGGACGGGGACGAAAAGGAGCTCGCCGAAGCCGACTGCATCCACCTGGACCATGAGTTGGAACACGATATTGCCCGCCATCTGCTCGACTTCGGGGATGCCGTGGAACTGGCTGCGCGTGACCGCGAACCACACATCATAGCGTTCTATCTGCAGGAACTTGCCGCGTCTCTTCACGGCTACTACAACCAGGTGCCGTTCCTTGACGCGCCGGAACCTGTGCGGCTTGCCCGGCTTGTGCTGATTGCGGCAGTCCGCTCGGTTCTGGCAAGCGCTCTCGGCCTTCTCGGCGTCTCCGCACCAGATAGAATGTAGATCTGCAATGAAGGATCACAAGCCAGGAACGGAAAAGAAGAGGGCGACGCATAAACGGCGTGGCGGACTGTTTTCCTCTTTCATGCTGTTCCTGTCCGGCATGACTGCTGGACTTGGCACCGCGGCACTGCTTGCACTCAAGATCAATGAAGTGCCTCTTCCTTTCATTGCGCCACCGACCCGCGATGCCGGTGAGCGCAACTTCCTTGAGCCGGAAGAGCCGAAAAGCGAAAATCTGCAGTTCCAGGAGATACTGCGCAACCGCACACCCCCGAAGTCCATCGACACCGATCCGGAACCGGCCAACACCGGAGAAGGCAATGAGGAGAGACTGAATTCCACAGCCACCGCATTCTTCATACAGATCGGCGCATTCAACGACAACGGCGCAGCCGACAGGCTCAAGGGCGAACTTGCGCTGCTCAACATCGCTGCGGAGGTCCGACGTGCGGCCTCCAACGGACAGACGCTCTACCGCGTGCTTGCCGGACCGTATGAAACCGCTGCGAGCGCTGAAAGAGTGCAGGCGCAACTGGCTTTCAATGGATATAATACGAATCTCATCTCTGCGAGGACACAATGAAGACATCTGTGATTACCCTGTTTTCGGCGTTTCTGCTCACGCTTGCAGTTGCAGGATTCAGCTTGAGCACACGGGCTCAGGAAGCCTACGAGACCTACGGAACCCCGCATCCGACCATTGTCGACAAGAACGAAGTGGAGGTTATTGAGTTCTTCAATTTTTCGTGTCCGGCATGCTTCCGGTTCCAAGGCCCGTTTAACGAGTGGAAGCGTCGCCTCAAGCCGGAAAACATCAGGCTGATACGCAAACCGGTCGTTTTCGAGCGTGCCAACGGCCTCTATGCCAAACTCTATTTCGCCTTGGAAGCCGTAGGCATGCAGGAAGAGATGTTCCAGAAAACCTTCAACGCGATCCACAAGGACCGCAGGCTTCTCAATTCGGAAAGCCGCATCATTGACTGGCTTGAAGAGGCAGGCATCGACCGGGAAAAAATGAAAGGCGTTTTCAATTCGTTCAGCGTCAATGCCAAGGTGAAGCGGGCGCAACGCGAGAACGAGCAGTACGGCATCACTTCAACTCCGCAGATGGTTATCGCAGGCAAGTACCGCCTCAGCCCTAGCGACTATTCCTCCTACCGGGGCCTGATCAACGACATGACCAGCCTGATTAAGATGGAGGGCGGAATCTTCGCGCAAAACGATCCTGAGGAAAGCGAGACCGGAAATAGTTGAGGCCTTCTTTCTAGTGAGCCTCGTCCCAGTTGGCTCCCTGGCTGACATCAACCACCAGCGGAACATCCAGTTCGGCAACGGAGCACATCAGGCGCGACACATTGCTCTTGACCTGGTCAATCTCTCCAAACGGAACTTCAAGCAGGAGCTCGTCATGCACCTGAAGCACCATTCTTGACTGAAGCCCCTCTTTGGCAAGCCATGCATCGACTGCAACCATTGCCTTCTTGATGAGATCGGCAGCGGTTCCTTGAAGCGGCGCGTTGATTGCCGCCCTCTGAACAGCCTGGCGTGCGGCATGGCCTTGAGCGCCGGGAGTGTGAATGCGCCGCCCGAACAGTGTCTTGACGTAGCGGTTGCTGTCGCTCTCCTCACGCAGACGGTTCATAAAACCGAGCACACCGGAATAACGGCTGAAGTACCGATCCATGTACGTGCGCGCCTCGTCCTTCGATATTCCCAAGGACTTGGCGAGGCCGAATTCCGACATCCCGTAGATCAGACCGAAGTTGATCGACTTTGCATAGCGGCGACGGTCCACGTCCACCTCGTCCGGACTGGTTCTGAAAATCTCCGCCGCAGTCGCACTGTGGATGTCCTCACCTTCACGAAAGGCTGTAACAAGGTTTTCGTCACCGCTCATGTGGGCCATCAGCCGAAGTTCGATCTGCGAATAGTCGGCCGACACCAGCGCACATCCCTTGGGCGTAACGAACGACCTGCGGATCCGGCGCCCATCCTCGGTGCGGATCGGGATGTTCTGCAGATTGGGACGCAAACTGGCGAGACGGCCAGTTGCAGCCTCCGTCTGGATGAAGTGGGTGTGCACGCGGCCGGTATGCGGATGAATCCACTCAGGCAGACGCTGAGTGTATGTCGACCGTAGCTTGCTCAGGGCACGGTGTTCCAGAATCCGCTCCGGAACTCTTCGCATCTCATCCGGAATGGCCTCGTTCTGAGCGAGTTCGCTCAGAACGGATTCATCGGTCGAGCGGGCTCCCTTGCGGGTTTTTCTCAATGGCGGAAATTCAAGTTCGTCAAACAGCACTTCGGCAACCTGCGCCGGCGAACCAAGATTGAATTCGCGGCCGGCCGGCCCATATATCTCCTCCTCCAGCAGCGTCATGCGACCGGCAAGATCCTGCGTCATCTCTTCAAGCTGATCCTCGTCCACCAGTACTCCAGCGCTTTCCATTCGCGCAAGCACCGGAGCCAGCGGAAGGTCAATCCGCTCGTAGACATTCCATTCCTCATCCGACATGCCCTTCCTGAGCGCATCGTGGGAGCGGAGGGCAACACAGGCCTCCCAGCCGGCAACGGCCGGTTCAAGCGATGACGGACCTGGCGGCGACATGTCAAGCAGCCGCCGGCCAAGTGCCGCAATTGACATCTCCTGCTGTGAGTGTGCGACAAACGAGAGGAGACCGACATCATCAATGTGGCCTTCAATGGGGATGCCCTTTCTGGCGAGCAGGCCAAGGAGCCGCTTTGCATCGGGAACCACAAGAGAACCGCTAGCCCCGTTGAACAGGCTTGCCATCACAACAGACAGTTCGTCCGGGCTGTTGATTCCTGTAAAGCAGGAGTCTCCCTCTCTGTTCGCCACGGAAATGCCTTCCAGCTCATCGTCGATCGGCGATTCCCCGGTCCTGCGCCAGCGCAGACACAGGCCGGCACGGCCATCGCTGACATTCTTCCCAAGCCACTCATGCAAAACGGCGGCGCTATCCGCCACCAAGGCGGCGGGCAGTGCCGCCACAGGCTCCTCCTCAGCGGAATCCGCAGTCCCAAGCGAAGCAAGCAGCCGGTCGGCAAAGCGAAGCTGGTACTCGCTGCAAAGCTTGCGCAGCTCCTCTTCCTCCGGAGCCCTCGGAGCAAGATCTTCCAACGAAAAGTCAAGGTCCACGTCATGCCGAACTCCGATCAGATTCCGGTTGAAAAGGACACGGTCTATCGCATTGCGGAGATTCTGACCGACCACGCCCTTGATTTCGCCCGAATGCTCAACGATCGCATCAAGCGTTCCATACTGGGCAAGCCACTTGGCAGCAGTCTTGGGACCAACCTTCTCAACCCCCTTGACATTGTCGGAAGCGTCGCCAGCGAGCGCAAGATAGTCAACAATCTGATCGGGGCGAACTCCGTACTTCTCAAACACCTCCTCTGGGCCATATCGACGCTCCTCGCTCTTGAGGGTGTCCACAATGCTGGTGGAGTCATCGACTAACTGCATCAGATCCTTGTCTCCGGTCGATATCGTGACCTTCATGCCGGCAGCTACTGCCTGGCGGCGCAGAGTTGCAATCACGTCATCCGCCTCCACCCCCGAAATGCAGGCCAGCTTAAGCCCCATCGCTGAAATGAATCTCTTGAGCGGCTCGATCTGTCTGGCAAGATCGGGATCGATATCGGGGCGGTTAGCCTTGTACTCGGGATACATGCTGTGACGAAACGTCTTGCCCTTGGCATCCATGACGCATGCTATCCGGTCCGCCGGATGCCGTTGCAGCAGGCGCATCAGCATGTTAACCGTTACGTAGATCGCGCCCGTCGGATAGCCGTCGTCACGCGTCATCGACACGGTCTCGCGAAGGGCATGAAACGCCCTGAACAGGAACCCGGTCGTGTCGATCAGCAACGTTCGCGCAGATTCAGCCATTAACGCGCTCAAACTCCCGCATGAATGTGATGAGGCTCTCGACGCCCTCGACCGGCATCGAATTGTAGATCGATGCCCGTAGGCCTCCCACAGATGCATGTCCCTTGAGGGCGTACAGGTCTGCGGTCTCCGCCTCCTCGACAAACTGCTCCACAAGACCGGGATCCGCCAGGTCGAACGACACGTTCATCCTGGAGCGACAGGCGGGATCGACCCTGTTGCTGTAGAACCCGCTTGCGTCAACTGCCTCGTAGAGCATCGCAGCCTTGCGGCCGTTTATCTCGCTGAATGCCGGCACGCCACCGTTTCTCTCGAACCAGTCGAGCATCAGGTTGGTCATGTAAAACTCGAATGTCGGCGGAGTGTTGAGCATTGACTGCTGTGCAGCCTGCTTGGCGTAGCGCCAGATAAGCGGCGTCTCCCGACGTGGCATCTCCGCAAGATCCTTGCGGACAATAACCAGTGTAACACCGGCAGGACCCAGGTTCTTCTGCGCCGAAGCGTAGATCAGTCCGAAGCGCGAGACCTCGGTCTTTCGCGAGAGAATGTTCGATGTCATGTCTGCAACAAGAGGAACCGGCGAAACCGGCGGGGACGGGAATTCCACTCCCCTGATAGTTTCGTTGTCCGCATAATGGAGATAGGCAACCGTTCCGGGATCAAGTCCGCAAAGATCAACATCTGGAAGCGTGAGGTGATCCGGACCCGTGTCAAGCGGCACCACGACATTGCCGAACCGCTCGCCCTCTGCATGTGCAAGCGCAGACCAGTGACCGGTTACCAGATATCCCGCCTGCTTACGGTCTCCCATCAGGTTCAACGGAATTGCGGCGGTCTGGCCTCGCGCCCCGCCGGTCAGGAACAGAACATGATAATCTTCACTGACATCCATCAGGCGCCTGACACGCGCGACCAGTTCGCTGTGCAGTTCCATGAAGAGCCGTCCGCGGTGCGGTATCTCCATTACGGACGCCCCCTGACCGCGGTAGTCCAGCAATTCCTCCCTGGCCCGCTCCAGTATCTCGGTTGGCAGCCCGC
Organism: Gammaproteobacteria bacterium; assembly: GCA_965207545.1. Taxonomy (GTDB): domain Bacteria; phylum Pseudomonadota; class Gammaproteobacteria; order Tethybacterales; family CBDBMS01; genus CBDBMS01. The sequence continues at coordinate 1,389,393 of CBDBMS010000003.1, read as the reverse complement.
ATGGACCTGGCCCGAAATTGAAAACTCTTCTGGTCATGCCTGTCTGTCGCCTCTGCCGATGCCCCCCATTATCCACCCAGTTGCACCTATACTGACAGAGGGAGAGGGCGGAATCGCCATCCAAGACACACGCCAGCAATGAATCCAGCGCCACCATCCCTTTTGACGCCAACGACCAGGCAAAGCCTTGGGATCCCTCTGTTAATCGCTTCTCCCCCAGCCTGCTGAACAACAGCTTCTCCGGCAATCGGCTCGTTTGGCTCGTTTAGAATGACCTGTGTCCTCATCCGCACAGAAAGCCTCAAGTCCGGACGGGATCCAGTCCGGTTCCTCTTGCCGTAAGCCACACTGATGTTGCAGGGACGCTTTGGGCGCCACCGCCAACGTCGGGAATCTCCAGTGGCCGGCACCCAATTCAGGCTTTTAGGATCAAGAAGATTCGCTCCCCTGTTTGCAACACTTTTCCTAGGGGCTTTCAACGACAACTTCTTCAAGAACGCTCTTGTGTTCGGCATCGTCTACGGAACGCTTGACATTACACGGTCAGATCCGAAGATCGTGATAACTCTTGCCGGAGGACTGTTCATACTGCCATTCCTTCTGTTATCGCCGCTAGGCGGGCAACTGGCTGCGAAGCATGCGAAGGATAAAATCATCAGGGCCACCAAGATCGCAGAGATTGGCATCGCCGCAATTGGCATACTGGGGCTGTTTGCCCTGTCAATGCCTGTGCTGTTTTTCACGCTGTTCCTGTTTGGCGCGCAGTCGGCGATCTTCGGCCCATGCAAGCTTGCAGTGCTGCCTCAGCACCTGAAGGAAACCGAGCTGATTGCAGGCAATGGGCTGGCAAGCGCCGGGACGTTTCTTGCGACACTGACAGGAACCATCCTCGGCGGCCTCACCGTAACGAAAGGCGGTATAGTTCCGGTTTGCGCAGTCATGCTTGCCTGTTCGGCGGCAGGTTATGTAACCAGCATGTTCGTTCCGCCGGCGCCGGCGCCGGCGCCGGGCATGATCGTCAACCTAAACGCCGTGAGCGAGGCTTTGCGCAGCATGAACTATGCAAGACAACAACCCAAGGGGGTGTTTCTTTCGCTGCTTGGGATTGCCTGGTTCTATTTGGTGAGTTCGACGTTCGTAACTCAGTTTCCGGCTTTCGCCCAGGAGAGCCTCAACGTCAATGAAACTACTCTTGCATTCTTTATGGTGCTCTTTTCCTTCGGCGTGGCAGCAGGCGGGATTGCAAACAGCCGGTTGCTCAGGGACAAGGTGGATCCTGTGTACACGCCGTTGGCCGCGTTTGGCCTGTCGATTTTTGCGCTGGACCTGTCGGTGATGGACATCCGAGCGCTTGCCGTATCGGAATCCCTGCATTCATTCAGCTCATTCATGACCCATAAGGAAGCATGGCGCATCAGCGCCAACCTTTTCATGATGGCGTTTTTCGCCGGCCTGTACGTGGTTCCCCTGAAGGCGGTTGTGCAGAGGCATACGCCGGAGAACTGGCGCTCCCAGGTGATAGCTGCCGGTGCGGTGCTTGACGGGCTTTTCATTGTCGCAGGTTCGGCTCTTGCCGCCATTATGTTAACGCTTGGCGCCGAGATAGCGGACATTTTCCTGGCAGTTGCGGCGGCCAGCATCATTGTTGCCTGGCAGATGCGCAGACTGGCTCCCGGCGAACTGACCAGGAGGTTTTTGAAGAGACTGTTCAGGTTGCCATAGGACCGTTTTCGCTTTGTGCGCTACGATACCATATACTTGCCTATCGTCATCTGCACTGATCGTGGCAAAGCATATGAGCAAGCCAACCATCATACTAGGCGTCACTGGAAGCGTTGCAGCCTACAAGTCCGCTGATCTCATCCGACGGCTCCGCGACAGCGGACTGTCGGTGCATGTTGCCATGACGCCGTCCGCAGCCAAGCTCATCGGTCCGCCGACCCTGCGCGCACTCTCAGGCCATCCGGTGATGCTTGACGAATGGCAGAACCCCGCACATCCTGACGGCATGGATCACATAGCGGGGTCGCGCGGTGCGGCACTCTTTCTGGTTGCGCCAGCAAGCGCTGACTTCATTGCAAAGGCGGCACACGGATTTGCCGGCGGGTTGCTGCCGGCAATGATGCTAGCAAGAGAGTGTCCTGCACTGATCGCTCCGGCAATGAACCAGGCGATGTGGAAAAACCCGGCCACGCAATCGAACCTGCAGATTCTTGCCGAGGCTGGCGTAAACGTCATACCTCCGGCAGAGGGAAGCCAAGCGTGTGGCGAGGAGGGAGCAGGCCGGCTGGCTGATATTGCCGATATTGTCAAGGCCGTGCAGGAACAGATCGGCAATTCAACGCTCTTGGCCGGCGTGCACGTTGTGGTGTCGGCCGGCGCAACCTGTGAGTACATTGACCCGATGCGAATCATTTCGAACGCAAGTTCGGGCAAGATGGGAATTGCCGTCGCCAATGCGGCTAAGCTTCTTGGAGCCGACGTGACCCTGGTCGCCGGAAGAATCATGCAGGCTCCGCCGGCGGGGATGAAGACAGTCGGCGTTGAAACCGGTGCGCAAATGGAGGCCGCACTGAGAAAACTGGCATCCAAGACCGACATATTCGTCTCGGCGGCTGCCGTTGGGGATTTCCGCGCGAAAACCCCGATGAAATCGAAGGTCTCGTCAAGCAGGGGGCTTGCTCTCGAACTGGAGCGCAACACCGACATACTGCACGCAATTGCCGGCCTCAAGCACGCTCCTTTGTGCGTTGGATTCGCTGCAGAGACCGAAGACATGGAGAAGAACGCCAGAAAGAAGATGAAACGGAAAGGAGTCTCAATGGTGGTTGCGAACGATCCTTCCACCACGGTTGGACAGGACATGTGCGAACTGCTCATTGTTGAGACATCTAAGACCACGCCCATCAGGCGCATGAGCAAGACCAAGGCGGCCAAACTGTTGATGGAGCATGTTGCCATGCGGTTTCTGGATTCAGGCCGAAAACGGGCAAGAAAAGCCTCCACCCTTCAAGCAGAACGGAAAGTTAGCGTATTTTAAGATTATTTAGGTGATTTTGCCGTCTTTTAGAAGTTTGATGGACGGAGTTAGCATATTTTCCAGGTGTGCTGACAGGTTGATCCCACCTAAATCGCCCATGCTGAAGATGCCATCCAGGATGCATTTGACCGACCACCGCAATGGCTGGAAAACTCGTCGGCGCCTGGCCGCACCTTGTTTCCTTGGATGCGAATCCGCCGTCAACTCGCAACTATCTGTGCATTGCCGCCCCATATGAAAGGATGATGGTTTAGAATCAAAGGATGCGAGGAACAAAGACAGTCTCCGAATGTTCCACGTGAAACATATCCGACGACATATGCATGACCCGCACCGTTAAATGTGCCAAGCTGGGCAAGGAAGCCAAAGGAATGGAACGTGCACCGTTCCCAGGCGAACTTGGTCGGCGAATCTACGAATCAGTGTCCGCCGAGGCTTGGCAGGGCTGGCTGGAACACCAGAAGATGCTCGTGAACGAATACCGGCTCAATCTTGCAGACAGCCGGGCGCGCAAGTACCTTATGGAACAGACTGAGCGCTATTTCTTTTCGGAGGAGGATGCCGATATCGCCTCGGGATATGTGCCTAAAGAAGAGGAATGAAGGCCGAAGTCGAGTGGATCGGAGGCGTCGCGTTCAAGGCGAAGTCGGAGACGGGCCACACCCTTGTCATTGACGGACCGCCAGACAAAGGCGGAATGAACCAGGGCATGCGACCCATGGAGGCTGTGCTCGCAGGAAGCGCATGTTGCAGCGCTTATGATGTCGTACACATACTGGAAAAAAGCCGAACTCCGCCAACTTCTTGCCGCGTCGAGGTCGTCAGCGAACGTGCCGAGAGCGAGCCACGGGTGTTCACATCGATTCATCTGAGGTTTACGCTAAGCGGCAATGGATTGACTGAGTCGAAAGTGGCGCGTGCAGTATCGCTTAGCGTTGAAAAATACTGCTCGGCTCTCAAAATGCTTGAACGAACCGCCAAAGTCACATACGAACACCAAATCACCAGCTAGCCTTTTGACTAGCCGAATGCCTGTCTGGAGCCTGATGCGCCACGTAACATTAGCAATGGCTTTCGCCTTTCTTGCCTTGGCTTGGCCAGCCTCCGCACAGCTGAGCGAACTGAAAATGCAACCTCCGGCCGTGTCGGCAGAAAGCTACATTCTTATGGATTTCCTGTCCGGAGAGGTCATCGCTGGAAAGGATGCCGACTTGCCGTTGCCGCCAGCGTCGCTAACCAAGATCATGACTGCCTATCTGGCATTCAGCGCCCTAAAGGAGGGAAGACTGACCGAGCGCCAGCCAGTGCTCATTTCGGAAAAGGCGTGGCGCATGGCCGGATCCCGCACCTTCATTGAAGTCGGAGACCAAATTTTGGTCCGTGAACTGATTCTCGGCATGATCGTGCAATCCGGAAATGACGCATCCGTTGCCCTCGCAGAAGCGATCGCCGGAACCGAAGAGCGGTTTGCCGACCTTATGAACCAGCAGGCGAAACTGCTCGGCATGAAAAACACCCATTTCGTCAACGCAACCGGACTTCCCAGCGAAAACCATGTGTCAACCGCACGCGACATGGCCATATTGACACGGCGAACCGTACAGGACTTTCCAGAATACTACAAGCTCTATTCGGTACGCCAGCACACATTCAACAACATCACACAGCGTAACCGCAATGGACTTCTTGACAGTTATGCGGGGGCCGATGGGCTAAAGACCGGCTATACGCGCGAAGCTCGCTATTGCCTTGTCGCCTCTGCTGTGCGCGACGGTATGCGGCTAATCAGTGTAGTGATGAAAACCCCTTCAGTACGTGTACGTGAGCGCGACACCTCTGCGCTTCTGAACTTCGGGTTTGTGAACTATCGTTCGGTTCAGCTGTTCGAGGACACGCCTGAACTCAAGAAAGTCCGCGTTTGGGGCGGAAACGAGGATCTCGTCGCCGCCGGCATCAACGAAGCGCCGATCGTGCTGCTTTTGCCACGCAACAACAAGAAACTCTCTGCCGAAGTAAGCACGGGACAGCCGCTGGAAGCTCCGCTGGAGGAAAACGAGGAGATCGGCGAAGTGACAGTCTACCTTGGCGACGAGGAACTGTTCAGGCGCAAACTGGTTACGCTTGGCAGCATACAGCAGGGTGGCTGGCTCAAACGTGTAAGCGACTACATCAAGCTTAACTATCTTGGAGGCTCCTGAATGGGCACAGCATACATCAACGGCAACTGGATGCCGCTGGAAGACATCAGGATTTCCCCGCTTGACCGGGGATTCCTGTTCGGCGACGGAGTCTACGAGGTGATACCTGTCTATGGCCGGGAGCCGTTTATGATTGATCGGCACTTGACCAGACTTAACGCAAGCCTGAATGAAATCGGACTGGCCAATCCGATGAACACACACGAGTGGAGCGCGGCCATCGAACACCTGATCTCAGCCAACAAGCCCGACCAGCAAGCTGTTTATCTCCAAGTCACCAGAGGCGTTGCTCCCCGCAAACACGCATTTCCGGACGGCGCAACTCCCACCGTGTTCATGATGTCCAGCAAAATGGAGTCTCCGGCAAAAAAGGGCATAGCTGTCGTGACAATGGAGGACAGACGCTGGCTTAATGCCCACATCAAGTCGGTTTCGCTGCTGGGATCAGTGCTTAGCGCCCAACATGCGAAAAAGGCCAACTGTTCGGAGACCATCATGCTACGGAACGGAATCGTCACTGAATGCTCGGCAAGCAATGTCCTGATAGTTCAGGATGGAGAGATACACTCCCCTGTTCCCGACAACCGGATACTGGGAGGCATCACCCGCCAGGCTACGCTTGAAACGGCGATGATTCTAGGAATCACCGTGGTTGAGCGTGACATTCCCGAAGCGGATCTCCGGGAAGCTGAAGAGATATGGATCACCTCGTCAACACGGGATATCGAGTACACAACAACTCTTGACGGAAAGTCGTTTGGAACTGAGGAGACCGAATTGTTTCGCCGCGTAAACGGCGCATTCCAGCAACTCAAGCCGGGAGCAAGGTTGACCTAGCCTTCCAAGGCATGTTCCACGTGGAACATGTCCTCCACCCGAACCGCTCCATAAATTCCCGGTCGAATATCGGAACTCACCAGGAGACCGCAACCGGTGTGCATTGCGCATGCCAACTGGAGAGCGTTTCTCCAGCAGCCGGCAGGTCTTCCCACCAGCAACGCTTGACGAACCGTTGCACAGTCTGCCGGCGCAACTGAAAACATCCGTTCCAGCAATTCCAGAACCTCCGGACAGGAGTCCATTAGCCCCACCGTCTCGAACAGCCTTCCGATCTCTGCCAAGGCAATTGCCGATATCCAGCAGTCACGCTGTGTGAACGCAAGCAGTTTGCGGGATGTTTCCTCACGCCACTCTCCTCCTGATGAATCAAGGGCGGTTATCAGGACATTGCTATCCAACATGATGCGCTCAGAGGCTATTATTGTCATCTTCAGCCTTGATTCGTGCTCCCTTGAGGTTGAAGCCGGCTGCAAGCATCTCTGCAAAACGGCAGTGGCTTTCCTTCCATTGGGGATCAGACGTCTTTAGATCTTTGGGCAGGGGGCCTAGGAGGGCAATTGCAGTGCCCCGCCGGCGAATCTCGAATTTCGTTCCGCTTTGCTCTATCTCCCGAACCAGTGACGAAAAGCCTTGGTTTGCCTCCTTGAGAGATATCTGTTTCCGCATATTATACTATTATACTACTTTTCCATGGTGCCGATCTTTTTAGGATTCCCAAAACTTGGAAAGATTCCGCTCTTCACATGTCGAATAGGAGACCGCCCTCCAGTCAAAAAAGGGTGAAGCCATCATTTTCAGTGGCTTCACCAGAGTAAAACCAAATGTTTTCAGGAACTTCCTGCCGTTTCCTGGTAAAGCCGATCCAGTTCCCTGAACCGTTGCAGAGCCACCGGATCAAGATCGGTCTCAGCGAGGACATCTTCACCAAAATGATGATGCTCGTCAACGCCGCGCACAAGCATGGCAGTATCCCGGTCATGCTTTGTCTGACGGACATGTGTCGCCAAATACTGAGCATTGAGACCTATGCGTCGATCATCGCTTTGGTTCGGCATGGAAGCGTGCAGAGTCCATCCGTGATGAAACGAAGCTTCACCAGGGTTGAGACAGCAAAGAACCGCATCTGCCTCGTTAAAGTCGTCGGTGGACACCGTTTGACTCTGCAACAGGACATTGTTCTCTTTTGGGTTATTATCATGCTGGAAACGGCCCATTTTGTGGCTTCCGGGAATCATCCGCATACAGCCGCTTGTCTCTGTTGCGGGCGAGAGCGCCAGCCATATTGAAACCTGGTCGTCGCTATCGAACCCCCAGTAAGTTAAATCCTGGTGCCAACTGATATATGACGCGGTGTGTGGCTCCTTGATGATGTAGTTCATGTTGTGTAACAATATGTTTGGTCCTATCATGGCCTCGACCAAGTCAAGCACATCCGGATGTGTCGCCAATTCATAAGGAGATCGCAGAATCGTATGCACTTTGGATTTGTAGTGAAGGTTGCCAATCTTGGCCTCGGCATCCTCAAGGCTGAGACGATGCTGTGCCACCGTTCGAGCGTCAAGCAACGGCACAGGAGAAACATATCCGTCCTTCCGATAGCGTTCAGCGTATGTTGTAATCAAGTCTGTATCCATAATCCCTCCGACTTTCAAACGATTTCGTCGAATCCTACACCATCATTTCGAAAAATTACAAACATTTTGAATGAATTGTCAATCGTTCTGGTAGGGAGCTTGCTAGGAAGAAGAGCGAAACGGAAAAGAGGACGCTTTTTCACTATACTGATGATATCAGCCGAGTATGTTTCTTAAGTGAAAATTTTGCAACCGAAGCGCTCTAGCAGGCCTTTCCTATTTGTACTGATATTTCTCGCCACGGCCTTCTTGGCGACAGGACAGGAAAACTACAACAGGAAACTGTACCCTCACTGGATCGACGAAGATGGCAACTGCATGAACACGAGACACGAGATGTTGCGCCGGCAAAGCAGAAGTCCGGTAAGACTCTCTTTGGACGGATGCCGAGTTGTCTACGGCGAGTGGCTTGATCCTTACACAAACAGAATCTACAAGAATCCAAGGGATCTTAGCATTGACCATGTCGTCGCCTTGAAGGAAGCTCATGTTAGCGGGGCTTATGACTGGAACCTTGCGAGACGGACGAAATTCGCTAACGATGCGGACAACCTGTTGGCGGTTGCCACCGACGTCAACCAACGCAAGGGACACAAGAATCCGGCGCAATGGATGCCGGATGTCGGACAATGCAGCTACTTGAAAAAATGGGTTGCCGTTAAGAAAAAATGGACCTTGCGGATGGACCGTAAAGAGCGAAACGCCATTGACGGCCTGTGGCGGAAGCATTCCTGCTGACAGGTCATCGGGAAAGGATGAAGATCCACGCAACAGCGGCAAGCACCAAGCTGACGAGGACTGCCGCCGATGACATGTCCTTCGCCTGGCCGGAAAGAGGATGCCGTTCTGTGCCGATTCGGTCGACTGTGGATTCAATGGCCGAGTTCACGAGTTCTACCACCAGCACCAGCAACAGGGGACAGATGAGCAACGTCTTCCTTATTCCGCCAAGATCCATGGCAAGAGCCCACGCCACAAGCGGCATCGCCAACATGCACTCAAGACGGAAGGCGGGAGAGGTTCTCCATGCACCGGACAGTCCGCGTAGAGAGTGTCCGGTCGCTCTGACAAGACGTCTCACGTAAGGCTAGTTGCCGGCCGATTTCATGCCATCTCCTGCTTTCCGTTTCATCATGATGGAGTCCATCCAGTCGGGATCCATCTCCGGAACCGATGACAGAAGCAGCTCGGTGTATTCGTGATGCGGCGGGCTGAATATCTCCTTGACGAGACCCTGCTCGACAACCCGTCCCTGTAGCATGACAACCACCTCGTCTGCAATGGCACGCACAGTTGCCAGATCATGGGTGATGAACATATATCCGAGATTGAGTTCGTTCTGCAACCGGTCAAGTAGGCGCAGGATCCCCTCTGCAACAAGCTGATCAAGAGCCGAAGTCACCTCGTCGCAGATAATGAAGTCCGGTTCGGCCGCAAGTGCGCGGGCAATGCAGATCCTCTGCTTCTGACCTCCCGACAGCTCTGCCGGAAACCGGTCCAGGAACTGTTCGGGGACAAGCTCAATCATCTCCATAAGTTCGTGAAGCCGCTTTTCCTTGTTGCCTCCTTCCATCCCGAGATAGAACGAAAGTGGACGGCCAATGATCTCCCGGATCTTGTGTTTTGGATTGATGGCTGTATCAGCCATCTGGTAGATCATCTGGACCTGCCTCAACTGTTCCTTCGGGCGTGCGCGGAAGGATCCCGGAAGTTCCAGTCCATTGTAACTAACCGCTCCGGAGGAGGGCGGGAGCAGGCCCGTGATGACTCGGGCAGTAGTGCTTTTGCCGCTTCCTGATTCTCCCACCACGGCCACAGTGTGTCCGCGGTGCACCTCAAAGCCAACGTCGTGCAGGACCGGAGCGGAACCGTAGGAGGCATTTACACCCTCAAGCTTGATCAGCGGCTTTGGCTCAGGTGCAGGGGGCACGAACTGCTTGCGGAATGAACGGACGGCCCACAGCGACTTCGTGTAGTCCTCCTTCGGATCAGAAAGCATTCTCTTGGTTTCGGCTTCCTCTACAGTTTCGCCGTAGCGAAGCACCATGATCTTGTCAGCCATCTGAGCCACTACGGCCAAATCGTGGGTAATGTAGATCGCAGCCGTATTGAACTGACGGACAATGTCCCGTATAGTGACCAGCACCTCGATCTGGGTGGTCACGTCAAGTGCAGTTGTCGGCTCATCGAAGATGATGAGATCCGGGCGGCAACACATTGCCATTGCGGTCATCGCCCTCTGAAGTTGACCGCCGGAAACCTGATGGGGATAGCGGAATCCGATCTCGTCAGGCGTCGGCATCTGGAGACGGCGGTACAGGTCCATCGCATCACTTTCCGCATCTTGGCGAGTCCCCTTGTCATGTTCAACCACAGTCTCGGAGAACTGGTCGATCAACTTGTGTGCAGGATTGAACGATGCTGCTGCGCTCTGTGCCACGTACGCTATGCGTGATCCCCGCAGTTCGCGTTTCTGCTCCTCTGACGCCTTGGTCAAGTCAATCCCGTCAAAAACTATGGTGCCCCCGTTGATCCTGCAGCCTGGACTGGTGTAGCCCATGGCGGCTATTCCAATCGTTGACTTGCCGGCGCCGGACTCGCCGATCAGCCCAAGTATCTTGCCCCGCTCCAGTGTGACGTCAACACCCTTGACAATCTGGTGCCACTTCTCCTCGCTAAACCCCTCGATACGCAGTCCGCGCATCTCCAGCAATGGAGACGGATCAACGCCGTTTTCAGCCGGAGCAGTCTTGTCGCTCATTCCTTCAGTCCGCTGGCCTTGTGAAGGAACCAGTCAACAACAAAGTTGACTCCTATCGTGAGAATCGCGATCGCCGCGGCAGGAAGCAGCGGTGTCACATCTCCGTAGGTGATCAGCGTCGCATTGTCACGCACCATCGATCCCCAGTCGGCGGTTGGAGGCTGAATGCCCAGGCCCAAGAAGCTGAGAGCGCTAATCGTCAGGAACACGAAGCAGAACCGCAGTCCAAACTCCGCCACCAACGGCGGCACAATGTTCGGCAGCACCTCGCGTAGCGCAATCCAGAAGATTCCCTCTCCACGCAGGCGTGCGGCCTCGACAAAGTCCATTACAACGACGTTAACGCTCAGGGCGCGGGCAAGACGGAATACGCGTGTGGCGTCCAGAACGCTGATCACCAGCACCAGCGTGATGATCGATGTCCCGAAAATGGTTAACAGAAGCATTGCGAAGATCAGGGCCGGGATGGCCATCAGCACATCAACCAACCTGCTTAGCAGCTGGTCGGCCCAGCCACTAAGGGTGGCGGCCAAAAGCCCCCCAACGCCACCCATCATGAACGCAAGTATCGTTGTCACCAATGCGATGCCAACCGTGTTGCGTGCGCCATATAGGATGCGCGTCAATGTGTCGCGACCCAGGTTGTCGGTTCCCAGAATGTGTTCGGAGCTCCACTCGTCAAACTCAATGCCGACTATCTCGGACTGCCCATAGGGTGCGAGAACAGGAGCAAAAATCGCCACGAAAACGTAGAGCAGGATCACAAAAACGCCGATCTTGGCGCTAATCGGAGCTTTTGACAATTCACGCCAAGCTTCTTCGGTCCATCTCCGCTCAACGGAATCAGGCGGAGCGCTGTCCGGCAACGTGGCTGTCCCTGTTTTCTCGTTCACTTGGGGTGCAACAGTCTTGGATTGGTCAGTATTGAGAGAATATCAGCCGTCAGGTTTAAAAGCACGTAGGTTGACGCAAAAATCAGGCTACACGCCTGCACTACGGGCAAGTCGCGTTGTTGAACCGAATCAACCATCAACTGGCCAAGTCCCGGATAGACAAATACAACCTCAACAACAACCACTCCGACTATCAGGTAGGCAAGATTGAGGACGATGACATTGATGATCGGCGCCCAGGCGTTCGGAAGCGCATGCCGGGTGACCACCTTGGACTTGGGTATGCCCTTGAGTACGGCCATTTCAATGTAGGGGCTTGCCATCAGGTTGATCAGTGCGGCACGGGTCATGCGCATCATGTGTGCAACCACCACCAGCGTCAGCGTCATCACCGGAAGTATGCAACGGTAAAGCTGCTCCAGAAGCGGTGTGTCCGGCGATATGTTCGAGATGCTGGGGAAAAAGCCGCCCTTGACCGAAAGCAGAACGATCAGGATATAGGCAACAAAGAATTCCGGGGTCGAGATGGACGACAGCGTCACTACGTTGACAAACCGATCGTAGAGGCTGTTGCGGTAGAGCGCTGCCAACACGCCAAGCAATAACGCTATTGGAACCGAAATCACCGCCGCAAAAGCCGCCAGGAACAAAGTGTTCCTGAAACGGCCGCCTATCAGGTCGGAAATCTCGCGGCCATTGGCGATCGAAACGCCGAAGTCTCCCTGGAATATTCCTCCCAGCCAAGTGAAGTAGCGTATGTAGCCAGGCTTATCAAGACCCATCCTAAGCCGAAGCGCCTCCACTGTCTCGGGAGTGGCCGCCTGTCCCAAGAGCGCCTGCGCGGCATCCCCGGGAAGAAGGCTCACGCCAAGAAATATGATGAGCGAGACTACAAACAGCGTCAGGAAACCCAGAGAAAAACGCTGGACAAGCATTCTGCCAATGTCTTTCACAGCGGTGATCTCATCATCTCAAAAACCGCTTTATCCCTTGCCCCGCATAATTCGATGCAAGCATATAATTCCGGAATCCGCAACATCTTGACCGGAAAAGCTGGAAGAGAGCGGCTTACTCAATAGGGAACCATATGCCTGACATGGTTCCCTGTCTTTACTCCCGCCCGGTTCCAGCCTCCCTCCTGGGAACGGAGGGAAGAAGGCCTATTATGATGCAAACCACCAGCGCTCCATAAAGCGATTGCCGTCGTTCGACGTGTTGGACGCCAGTTTTGAAGGGGTGGCAACCTTCTTCGTCGAGGCGGCAACGAAATTGTTGAAAACAGGGATTAACGTGCCTCCCTCATCGCTCACAATCTGCTGCATCTCGTAGTAAATCTCGCGACGCTTGTTGTCTTCGAGTTCCACCCGTGCCTGTTTAAGCAAAACGTTGAATCTCGCATGCGACCAGTTGGTGTCGTTCCATTCGGCTCCGTCAGAGTAGGCCACGGAAAACATCTGATCCTCGGTCGGCCTTCCCACCCAATAGCACAGGGCCCACTTGTAGTTGTCCGTGTTCCAGACATTCGACCAGTAGCCGTCATTCGGAACCCTTGCCACGTCAATCGTAATGCCAATCTTGGCAGCGCTCTCCTGGAAAAGGATAGCGGAATCGACCCCGCCGGAATACGCGGCATCTGCAGCAGCGAGTTCCACCTTCAGGCTTGAAACCCCAGCCTGCTTCAGGTAGTACTTTGCCTTGTCGGGATCGTAACTTTTCTGTGGCAGATCCACGTTGTAGTAGGCATTGCCTCTTCCGATCGGACTATCGTTGCCCAGGTAGCCATGGCCGCGAAGCACCTTTTTCAACATTGCCTCGCGGTCAATGGCATACTTCAGCGCCAACCTGATGTTGTTGTCGTTGAATGGCGCCTGATTTGTCCGCATCGGCATTGAATAGTGACCATTGCCGCTTGTTTCAATGATGTTGACATCCGGGTTGCGCTCCAGAAGATGCACAGTCTTGGTGTCACAACGGTCCATATAGTCAATCTCGCCCGTTGTCAAAGCATTGGTGCGGGATGAAACGTCCGCTATCGTAACGGCCTCAACCTCGTCAAAGTGGCCGCGACCCTCTTTCCAGTAGTTCGGATTGCGCTGATACTGGGCTCGGACGCCTTGGTCAAAGGACTTCAGCACATAAGCGCCGCAACCAATTCCAGACTGCCAGTCGATCGAATCCCCCGCCGCAGGAATTATCGCGAAGTGATACTCGGACAGAATGGATGGGAAGTCCACATTGCCCTCGGACAACGTAACCTTGAGTGTCTTGTCGCCGTCTGCCTTGATGTCGGTGACGGTTTTCAGAAGCGCCTTGACGGCGGAGGTGGATCCCTCGGCCCGGTGGAAATTAAGCGTATTGACAGCATCCTGCGCGGTAAACGTTTTTCCATTATGGAATGTAACCCCGGAGCGCAGCTCGAATGTCCAAACCTTTGCATCCGGAGATGCCGACCAACTTTGAGCCAGTTCAGGCACGAGCTGATTGTCTGAATCAATCTCGGTGAGGTAGCCGTGAACCCCGTAACCGTGCATGATCATGAAGTCATTTTCCCAGGTTCCCGGATCCAGCGAATCAGTGGTTGAGCCGTGTCCGAGACCTGCCGTCAACTTGCCGCCAGACTTCGGCGTTTGCGCCATTGCCTCGCGATAGAACAACGGTGCGCTTGCTGCCATGCCAGCCGCGGATGCCGCCGCCAGAAACTGTCGCCGGTTCATTCTGCCGCTTGCCACTTTTTCACCGAGTTCTTGCAGGTGCTTTTCTATTGAATCCACATTCCCTCCTTCCTATAGGAAAATATCTTGCCCTCCACTATACACCAAATTCCCGGCGAGACAAAACGGACCGGAAAGGCTGTGCAGCCTAGGATTTTCGGGCTTTCGAATTAGCAGGCTTGCCTTTCTTGGTGCCCGAACTTTCAAACTCAAAGCCAAGCGCCAGCGTGCCCTCCTTGTCCTCAAGCTTGAGCTTGGCCGAAAACGGACGACGCGTTCGCTTGGAGACGAAGCCAGTCAGTTTGGCGGTCACGCGGTCGCGCATCAACGACTGAACCTCATCTACGGTAAGCTCGTGCTGGAGTATCTTCTTGCCTATCTTGAATTTGCACACTGGACTCGCGCCGATTCCGTGTTCGCAAACATAGGCCATCGGCGCATCTATAACCTGACCTTTCTGGCAGGAGGGACAGGCTCCGATGCGGGAACGGCCATCCATATCCTCAATCTTCAGCTCGTCGCTCCCGAAATCGAATTCGGGAAACTTGCGGTCGTTCAACACCAGCTCGGCGGAAAATCCGCGGCGGGTGCGGGCACTGCGAAAGTCGTCAAAAGGGCCAATGCGTCCCTTGTCAACCAGTTCGGCAAGTTCGCTGACAGACAGTTCGTGTCCACTCCAGGACTTCTTGATCGTATGGCTACAGTCGGAGCAACGGAATCCCATGAAGCCGGAATGCATCCTGCCTTTGCCGCACATGGGGCAGACAACTCCTGTTGGTTCGCTTTCGGTGTTCTCGGCCTCTGCAGAATCGAATTTCTTTGTGGCCGCAACGATTTGTTCTGTCAATTTCTTGATTTCGCTCATGAATTTTTCGGCTTCGTAGCCGGAATCCTCAATAAGCTTCAGCTTCCGCTCCCATTCCCCCGTAAGCTCGGGCTTGGTAAGCACGTCTATCTTGAGAGCCTCAAGCAGTTTCATCAGCGTGAACGCTTTTTCAGTGGGCGTAAGCTCCCCCTGGTCCCGCATGACGTACTTCTCGCGAAGCAGCCCTTCTATGACCGATGCTCGCGTTGCGGGCGTCCCGAGACCCCGCTCCTTCAGCGATTCGCGCAACTCCTCGTCTTCGACAAACTTGCCGGCGCCCTCCATCGCAGACAGAAGCGTTGCCTCCGTGTAATGCCTGGGAGGCTTGGTTTCCTGTCTTTCCGCATCAACCGATTCATTTCTGACCTGTTCATCTTGACGAACCGGAACAAGTTCCTTGCCGGATTCGCTCTCCTTTTCCTCCTTTTCGGCCGCAGCCGCTTCCCTGCCCCCCCCAGTGACAGCCATCCAACCCGGATCGACTACAACCCGGCCCCTAGTCTCAAACGTCTGTCCCGCCACAAGGGTGCGTCGCACGGTGACTTCAAGCTGGGCGGGGGGAAAGAAGGTCGCAACAAAATGCGTGGCGATCAGGTTGTAAATCTTGACGTTCTGCTCCCGGCTCGTTGAAAGCGCTTCGCCGGTTGGAATGATGGCAAAGTGATCCGACACTTTGCTGTTGTCAAACACGCGCCGGTTGTCCGGCTTGACATAGTTCTTCTGCAGCGCCTCGTCGATAAACCGAGCGATGTTTTGGGGCGACCCCTTGGCAAGCCGGACAAGAGTTTCCCGGACGGTTTCCGGATAGTCTTCGGGGAGCCTGCGCGAATCGGTTCGCGGATAGGTGATCGCCTGGCTGTCATAGAGCGACTGTGCTATCGACAGGGTGCTCTTGGCGGAAAAGCCAAACCGTAGATTCGCCATTCGCTGCAGCGAGGTCAGATCAAACAGTAACGGCGGCAACTGTCGCTGTCCCTTCTTCTCCTCCATGGCAATCCCGGTCTTGCCGCGACACAAGTCCGCAATGGAATGTGCTTGCGTCTCGTCCATGATCCACGAGGCCTTTTTGACGGCATCACCGGCTTTGTGGTCCGGATCAATCCATCGGCCCCGGTAAAGGCCGGACTCGACAGAAAACTCCGCAGACACTTCCCAGTAGGTGGTCGGCTTGAATACGCTTATCTCGCGCTCGCGACTGACAAGCATGGCAAGTGTCGGGGTCTGGACACGCCCAACTGTCGTAAGATTGAAGGTTCCTGCCAGCGAGTTGATTGCCGTCAGGGCGCGGGTTGAGTTGACGCCAACTAGCCAGTCGGATTCGTGCCTGCTCGCCGCGGCCCGTTGCAACGGGATCATCTCCTTGTTGTCGCGCAGGCGGCTGAATCCCTCCGTGATCGCCTTCGGCGTCATCGACTGCAGCCAGAGTCTCTTGACTGGACGCGATTCCTTCAGATGGCACACGATGTTGTGGAATATCAGTTCGCCTTCTCGTCCGGCATCACAGGCATTGACGATTCCGTCGATGTCGTCCCTCTTTAGAAGCTTGCGGATTTCCTTAAGCCGGTCCTCGGAATCCTTGAGCGGGCGCAACTCGAATTTCTCAGGAACAGTAGGCAGGGATGCCAGGTTCCACTTGCCCGGCTTGCGGACCTGTTTTTCTTTCCCGCTCGAAGCCTGCGTTTCGGCCTTCTTCTTGGTGCGTTTCGCCGCAGGCTTGCTCTTTGGCACATCTTCCGGTTCGGCCAACTCCAGCAGGTGTCCGCGCGCTGAGCTGAGTACATAGCTGTCGTTCTCCAGAATCCCGCCTTCGTTCGCGAACCCGCCAAGAGCCTTGGCAATGTCCCTCGCAACCGAGGGTTTCTCCGTAATGACCAGCTGCTTGCCCATCAAATCAGGCTCTGCCTCCGTCCCTTAAGTGTCTATGTTCGCCGCGTACAGCGCATTCTTAATGATGAAGTCACGCCGCGGCTCAACCCGGTCACCCATGAGCTTGGAAAAAACGCTGCGGGCCGTATCGGCATCCTCCACCCGGATCTTAAGCAGCCGGCGGCTCTCCGGCTCCATCGTGGTTTCCCACAGCTGTTTGGGATTCATCTCGCCGAGTCCCTTGTAGCGCTGCATCTGCACCTTGGACCGAACCATGTTGAGTAGCCAGGCGATGCCTTGGCTGAAACTTGCAACCTCCTTGCTGATCTCCCCGTTCACAACCATCCCCGGCTTGTCGACCACTTCGCTTAGTTTCCCTGCCGCTTCGAGGATAAACCGGTAGTCGTCACTCTCAAGGAAATGCCGGGTCGCCTTGAACGATCGGATGTTGCCGTGGTGCATGCGTTCGCCGTGGATGTAGTGGCTATCCGTCTCCTCGTCATAACGGATTTCCAGTTTCAAGTCGCTCTTTTCAAGATGCTTCGTTATGCGTGCAAGAGCCTTGGATGCGTTCTTTTCGCTTCCGAGATCGACCGGTTCGGTTTCGTTTAGGAGCGCCCATGCAAACTCCTCGTCAATGTGCCGCGAGTGACGCTCAATGACCTGCCTGCAACGGTGGTGAAGCTGCAGCAGCTCGGCAAACTCCTTTTCGGCAAGCTTGCGCCCTCCCATGATTTCGTACGACGAACCGCGCAACGCCGTCTCGACCAGAAATCCCTCGAGTTCGTGGTCATCAAGCAGGTACCGCTCGCTCCTGTCGACCTTCGACCTGTAGAGTGGCGGCTGCGCAAGATAGATGTGACCGTGACGAATGAGCTCCTCCATCTGTGTGAAGAAAAAGGTCAGAAGCAGCGTGCAGATGTGGGCTCCGTCAACATCTGCGTCAGTCATGATGATTATCCGGTGGTAACGCAGTTTTCCGATGTCGAAGTCCGCCTTGCCAATCCCCGTGCCAAGGGCGGTCACCAACGAAACGATCTCCTGGGATGACAGGACGCGGTCAATACGGGCCTTCTCAACGTTTATGATCTTGCCGCGCAACGGCAACACCGCCTGGAACTTGGGATCGCGGCCGAGCTTGGCGGAGCCGCCGGCGGAATCGCCCTCGACAAGGAACAGTTCGCTTTTCGTCGGGTCGCGCTCCTGGCAGTCAGCAAGCTTGCCCGGAAGGCCCACACTGTCCAGGGCGTTCTTGCGCCGGGTTAGTTCACGGGCCTTGCGTGCGGCCTCCCGCGCACGCGCCGCATCAACTATGCGCACGCATATCAGCCTCGCTTCAGTCGGATGTTCCAAAAGATAGGCTTTCAGATGCTCCGACACCACGTCCTCCACCACTGGCCGGACTTCGGAGGAAACCAGCTTCTCCTTGGTCTGTGACGAGAACTTCGGATCCGGAACCTTGATGGAAAGCACACAGGCAAGGCCTTCGCGCATGTCATCGCCTGTCACCTCGACCTTGGCCTTCTTGGAAATGTCCGTTGCATCAATGTACGACTTAAGGGTGCGCGTCATTGACGAGCGCAGGCCCGTAAGGTGGCTGCCCCCGTCCCCCTGCGGAATGTTGTTCGTGTAGCAGATCACGTTCTCGTGATAGCTGTCGTTCCACTGCATCGCCACCTCGACGCCAATCTCCTCCTTTTCGCCTTTGCAGTGAAATATCTTCTTGTTAAGCGTGTTCTTGCTCTCGTTGAGAAACGTCACGTACGAATGAATGCCGCCTTCGTACTCGAAGATCTCTTTCATCTCGCTACGCTCATCCTCAAACTCGATATGAAGGCCCGAGTTGAGGAACGCCAGTTCGCGCATGCGACGTTTCAGCGTCGTTGCATTCATCGTGATGTCGCCGAACACATCCTGGCTGGGCATGAACGTGACTTCGGTGCCACGCTTGTCGGTTGCGCCCTGATCTTCCAGCCCAGTGTGTGGCACGCCCTTGCGAAATTCCTGGCGGTGCTTGATTCCATTTCGCCAAATGGTCAGCGACAGGCGGTCGGACAAAGCGTTTACCACCGAGACGCCCACTCCGTGCAGACCGCCGGAGACCTTGTAGGCATTGTTGTCAAACTTGCCGCCCGCATGCAACTCGGTCATCACAACTTCGGCCGAAGGGCGGTTCTCGGTTGAATGCATCTCGGTGGGTATGCCGCGGCCGTTATCAAGCACAGAGACCGACTCGTCCGCATGCACCGTGATCTTGATCCTGGTGCAGTAGCCTGCCAGTGCCTCGTCAACCGCGTTGTCAAGCACCTCGAACACCATGTGGTGCAGGCCGGAACCGTCACTGGTGTCGCCAATGTACATGCCGGGACGCTTGCGCACCGCATCAAGGCCCTTGAGAACCTTGATCTGGGTTGCCCCGTAGTCGTCGCCCCCCGTCTCGGTGGACGCTTTGGCAGACGCCATCAGCTGCGGATTGGCATTACGACGTACTTGAACGTCGGGTTTTCGCCCGAAGGAACGATCATGACGCTGCTTTGCGAATCCTTCAGCGCAAACACCACTTCGTCGCATTCAAGCGTGTCAAGCACCTCTTCCAGGTAGACGCTGCCGAGGTTCATGTCCACCTGAGATCCGTCGTGCGAAACCAACGAAATCTGGTTGTCCGCCTTTTCCCCTCCAAGGGAGGAGTGGCTAAGCTTGATCGTGTCGCTCTCGAAAACCAGCGCAACGCTCTGGTCCTTGTTTTCGGCGATTGCCATGGTGCGACGCAGAGCGCTCTTCAGCAACGCGCGGCTGATCACCACCAAGTTCTCATTCTTCTTCGGTATAACCTGCTCATGGTTCGGGAATTTGGCATTGATCAGCTGGCTGTGGATAACGGTCGAGCCGAGCGTGATGCGCACACTGCCGGGTTGACCAACCTCTTCATTGGAAGAGTTGCCATACAGCTCTATCTGAACGTCATCCGACACGCCCGATATGAGCTTGTGCAACTCAATCACCGTCTGCCGCGGGATTATTGCCTCGCAAGTTCCCTCGCCATTCACGGTCGGAGCGACATCAAATGCAAGACGGTGACCGTTCGTGGCAACGACATGCAACTCTCCCTCCCTAAGCGACCAGAGCATTCCATTCAGGTAGTAGCGGTGGTTTCCAGAAGCCATGGAGAATTGAACGTGATGAAGAACTCGCCGGAGTTCATTCCCATCGACGTCTGCCTTGCAAACGCGCTTTTCCGCGCTGGCATCAGGGAGCGGGTAGTCCGTAGCCGGCATGGTTTGTAATACATAGTTGGTGTCGCCGACATAAACCTTTGCATTGGTGCTCTCCAGGATAAGATGAACTTCCCCTTCCGGATCCGCATAGCGCAACGTGGAAAGCAGTTTCTGCGCATTAACAGTGGTGCTCTGTTCCTTGATCCCCTTGCCTGGCTTAACCTCCACTCGTTCGGTAATCTGCATATCGTTGCCGGACGCAATCACCTCCAATTGGGATCCTTTCAGGGATAGAAGGAAATTGGAGAGTATCGGACGTACATTGCTCTTCTCCACCGGACCTTGAACCCGGTTAAGGTGCTTCAGGAGAGTCTCCACTGAGGTGCTGAACATTTCGAGAGGCTTGATCTGCAAGTTAACTGAGTATTCTATTATAAGTACTATTATGCCCTGTTGGATATGTTGAAAACTTGGAAGCCGTTGCTATTGTATTCATTTGCATGATTGGGAACTGTGGATTGACAATATCACGGACAGGGGACAAAGGTTCACAATGTTCTAGCCAGTCCTTGACTGTGAACAGAACTAGGTGGCAACTGCACTGGTTTTCAACTGATAACCAAATGTCTCAGGATCTTTATTTCCTGTTGGGTTTCCGGACAGTGCCTCAACAGGTTCTTGATGGTCTTGCAGGCATGTATAACCGTGGTGTGATTGCGGCCTCCGAATGCCTTGCCTATCTCTGGCAAGCTAAGATCGGTGAGTTCCCGCGTCAGATAGATTCCGATATGTCTTGGCCGGGTGACAGTTCGTGTGCGACGAGCCGATTTCATGTCGGCCAGCCGAACCTTGTAGTAACTGGCGACTTTCTCCTGTATCGCCTCCACCGTCACTGATCCCAGCTGGGTGCCCAGTATGTCCACAAGCGCCTTCCGGCACAGTTCAAGCGTGATGGGCGCCTCGCTGAATTCAGCATAGGCGGTGACGCGCCGGAGAGCCCCCTCAAGTTCACGCACGTTGGACTTCATCTTCTCTGCTATGTAGCGAGCAACCTCCTGGTTCAAGGCGATACCCGTCTCTTCAGCCTTGCGCATCAGGATCCCGATGCGAAGCTCCAGTTCTGGCGGGTCAATCGACACCATCAAGCCCCACTGGAAACGCGAAGTGAGCCGGCGATGCATGTCCTTGATCTGTGCCGGAAGACGGTCGCACGTTAGGATCACTGGCTTTCTCTGTTCGACCATGAAGTTGAAGAGATGGAAAAACTCCTCTTGGGAACGCACTTTCTCGCCCCCGATGAACTGGATGTCGTCTAGAATCAGCATGTCCAACGAGTGGAAAAAGTGCCTAAACTCCTCGGTCTGACTGTTGTTGCGGAATGCCTGCACCACTTTGCCGACGAAGTCGTTTGCCGTAATGTAGCGCACCTTGCGCCCTGGCTTCTCCTTGAGGAACCGGTTTCCAATCGCTTGGGCTAGGTGGGTCTTGCCGAGTCCGACGCTGCCCCAGATGAAAAGCGGGTTGTGATTCTCAATATGCTTCTCCTCGCCAATGGCTATTCTTGCTCCGGCAGCGACCGCCAGTTGGTTGGCCTTCCCTTCAACGAAATTGTCGAATGTGTGTCGCGAGTTGAGATTCGTATGCATTGTTGGGGCTACGCTGATCTTTGATCTTCCGTCGCCCGGCTTTCCGTTCTTTGTCGGAGCGTCAGTGTCCAAGGTTTCGCTTGGAGTCCGCACATTCGGCTTGCTGGCGCCCTTGACCACCCTGATGCGAACCGCTTTCAGGCCAAGCGTATTTTCAGCTTCCTTGCGGAGGGTTTCGTTAAGAACAGTGTTTTTGCGAAGCCAGTTGGCGCCGCCGGAACTTGGAGCCGTCAGGGTGATAAGGTTCCCGTTGATGGAGAATTCGGTACCGGCGATGAAGATCTTGAATTGTTGCTCCGGGAACCTGTCACGGACGATGTCAAGATAGTTGTTCCAGAAGCTCACTTTGCCTAAGCCTTCCAAGCCGGTTCATTCAGTTCAGTTACGCAACCATCAATCTGGGCATCGTGGGCTTCGAAAGGAACGCTTCCTACACATTGCACCGAGAAAACGGCTGCCACCTTGGTTGCCCGACTGACGGTCTGTACGAATCTATCATAAAAACCGCCTCCATATCCTAGCCTTGTCAGATCCTTTCCTATCGCCACTGCCGGAAGCACCATCAGGTCAATGTCATCGGGATCGGTCGCCGGACAGCTTTCCACCGGCTCCCAGATCCGCATGTATCCTTCAGCAAGATCTCCGTCCAGATTCCCCACCGCCCGGATCCCTATGCTGCGCCGGTCAGGAAGCACGAAAGGAAGCGCCAGTGTCCGTCCGCTGTCAATGACCGCCTCAAGGAAAGGCCTGATGTCGACTTCCTTCTCCATCGGCGAGAACGCCATGACTGCCTGGGAACTTTGATAGGCCGGAAGCGCTAGCAGTTTCGAACAAATGGTCTCGGAGGCCTTGGCACGACCCGCCGCGCCAAGAGCGGCTCTCTGGTCAAGAATTTCACGGCGCAAATCCCTCTTGGCTTGGGAAACAGAGCTCTTCAGGCTAGAAGAGACCACTTACGATGCCGCTCTCGGAGATGTCGATATGGCATGCAGCAGGATCGGCAGGAAGACCGGGCATCACCATCATGCTTCCGCAGATGGCTGTGACAAATTCGGCCCCTGACATGATGCGCAACTCGTTGATTTCAAGAGATTCATCGTCTTTTGGCAGGCCAAGATTCTCCTGGTTTGAAGTGAACGAGTACTGGGTCTTGGCAATGCACACCGGTAGGTTGGGGAACGTTTCGTCAATCTCGTCGAGGCTGCGGCCGACCTTGCCTCCATGGATGATGCCGTTGAGGCCGTAGATCTTGCGTGCGACGGTGTCGATCTTGTCACGCAGCGGTCCCTCGGTCTCGTAGACAAAACTGGACTGTGCCGGCTCGGGAACCTCGACCATCTCCGCTACGCGTTCAGCCAACTCAACCGCACCTTCGCCGCCCTTGGCCCAGTGCTCGCAGAGCACTGCTTGGCTGCCAAGGCTGGCAACCCGCTCCTTGACCGCTGCGATCTCCGCATCGGTGTCATTTGAGAACCGGTTGAGTGCCACCACGCATGGAACTCCGTAATGGTTCTGCACGTTGTATATGTGCTTCTCGAGGTTGGCTAGCCCTCGGCTCAGGGTCTCCACGTTCTCGTCGTTGAGACTGTTGCGTGGCGTGCCGCCATGGTACTTGAGTGCGCGGACGGTGGCGACAATCACGGCCGCATTGGCGCGCAGGCCGGACTTGCGGCACTTGATGTCCATGAACTTCTCGGCGCCGAGATCCGCCCCGAAGCCGGCCTCGGTGACCACGATGTCAGAGGATTTGAGCGCGCAACGGGTTGCCAGCACGGAGTTGCAGCCATGTGCAATGTTGGCAAATGGACCGCCATGTATGAATGCCGGGTTGTTCTCCAGTGTCTGCGCCAGGTTCGGCTTGATCGCGTCCTTGAGAAGGACGGCCATGGAGCCCGCGACGTCCAGGTCGCTTACGCTGATGCGCTTGCCGCTTCTGGCATAGCCAACCGTGATGTTGCTGATGCGCCGCTTAAGGTCGGCGGCCGAGTTCGACAGGCAGAGTATCGCCATGATTTCAGAGGCTGCGATGATGTCAAAGCCGTCTTGGCGGGGAACTCCGTTTGCCGTCCCTCCAAGGCCGACGACAATGTTGCGCAGTGCGCGGTCGCTCAAGTCCATGACACGTCTCCACCCGATGCGCCGGACATCAATGTCCAGCCTGTTGCCGTGGTGCATGTGGTTGTCGATCACCGAGGACAGAAGGTTATGTGCAAGGGCAATCGCGGCAAAGTCCCCGGTGAAGTGGAGATTGATGTCCTCCATCGGCACCACCTGCGCGTAGCCGCCGCCGGCGGCCCCGCCCTTGATCCCGAACACGGGACCTAGCGCCGGCTCGCGCAATGCGACCGAAGCGTTTTTTCCGATCCTGTTCAGGGCGTCGCACAGGCCGATCGAGGTGGTTGTCTTGCCTTCACCGGCCGGGGTCGGAGTGATTGCCGTCACGAGGACGAGTTTGCCTTCCTTGCGGCTCGAACTCGTCTCCAGATGATCAAGAGGAATCTTGCCCTTGTAGTCCCCGTACCACTCTAGGCGGCCAATGCCCGCCTTTTCTGCGATCTCGCCGATACGCTTGATGTTCGCCTTTCGTGCGATCTCTATGTCGGATTCCATTCGTGTTCCTTGAAAAGAGTGGGGATTGTAACGGTATTGGAAGGCAAAAGGCACACTGCAATGCGACAAGGTCCGGCTCATCGGTCCGATTTCAGACCGGAAAACCGCCAAACATCCGAATGCCATGGTTGCAGTTGCAGTAAGATTGCGCCTTTATCGGCGGGGTGTTGATGGACAGGGTGGCAGTTGCCATGTCGGGCGGCGTGGATTCCTCCGTTGCCGCCCTGCTTCTTAGAAGGGAAGGACGGGATGTCCGCGGCGTGTTTATGAAGAACTGGGAGGACGATGCCTGTCCTGCCCGCGAGGATTTCATTGCCGCAGCCGCAGCCGCAGACCGGATCGGGATCGATCTTGACCTCGTCAATTTCACAGAGGACTACCGCGAACAGGTGTTCAGCGGTTTTCTCCGGGAGTACGAGACGGGGTACACGCCGAATCCGGACGTATGGTGCAATGAGCGGATCAAGTTTGGGTGTCTGCTCGAACAGGTGCTGGGCGACGGCGATCGGGTTTTGGCGACGGGTCACTATGCATGCTTGTCGCGTCGCCCTGACGGGCTGTTTGGTCTGCTCAAGGGAGAGGATGCGGTGAAGGACCAGAGCTACTTTCTTTACCGGCTGAGCCAGCGACAGCTGTCGCTGTCGCTGTTCCCTCTGGGCGGAATGATGAAGAGCGATGTTCGCGAAGCCGCCCGCAAGGCGGGACTGTCAAACTGGGCCCGCAAGGAAAGCACCGGCATCTGCTTCATCGGTGAGCGAAGGTTCAGCGACTTCATCGGCGAACATCTCACAGGGAAGGACGGCGTGGCGCGCACTCCTGAGGGAAAGGTTGTCGGATCGCACGGGGGAACCTGGATGTACACGGTTGGCCAGAGGCATGGCCTTGGCATCGGCGGCAGTGGCGAGCCGTGGTACGTCGCCGCCAAGGATGCGGAGCACAACGAACTTGTCGTTGTTCAGGGCAGGGAGCACCCTCTGCTTTACCGGTCCTGTGCCAGGCTGGAGCGGACCAGCTGGATTGCCGGAGCCGCGCCCCGGACTGGCCTGGTCTACACGGCGCGGATCCGCCATGGCCAGCGCCCGCAGCCATGTACGCTAACTTCCATCGAAGATGGCTGTGCCGACATGAGCTTTGCCCAGCCGCAATGGGCGATGGCATCCGGCCAGTCGTTGGTGGTCTACGACGGAAACGTTTGTCTTGGCGGTGGAGTGATCTCCTAGGACGCCAGCCGGCCGGTCAGTGTAGGGTGCGCTTCGTTTGCTCCGGAAGCTTGCCGTCGTTGCGCCGGATTTGCAGACTTCCCTTTCTGTCCAGGGAGACCTTGACGATCTCACCCTCCGAAAATTCCTTCCTGATGTCGTCGGCGACAAGCGGATCAATCACCATGCTTCGAATTGTCCGTTCAAGGGGCCGCGCACCCATGACGGGATCGAATCCGCTGTTGACAAGGTTTTTGACGACGCTTGCGCTGAAGGAAACCTTTATCCTGCGCTCGCTTTCCAACTGGCTGGAAAGTTCCCCCAGCATCTTGCCGGCAATTCTTTTCGCCACATCGCTGTCCAGCGGCCTGAAGCGCACGACTGCATCAAGACGGTTCCTGAATTCGGGCGCGAACAGGCGCCTGATCGTGTTCATCTCATCTCCCTTGGAATCACCTTTGGTGAAGCCGAGAGGGCGCTTCTCCCAGGCTTGCGCTCCCGCATTGCTCGTCATTATCAGCGTCACGTGGCTGAAGTCCGTACGCTTGCCGTTGCTTCCGGTCAGCGCTCCGTAGTCCATCACTTGGAGCAGAAGACTGAAAATGTCGTCATGAGCCTTCTCGATCTCGTCAAGCAGGAGGACGGCGTGCGGCTTGCGTGCAATGGCGTCGACAAGTTGTCCCTGCTGTTCGAAGCCGACATAGCCCGGCGGAGCGCCGATCAGTCGCGACACAGCGTGCCGCTCCATGTATTCGGACATGTCGAACCGGATCAGAGGTATGCCCTGAACAAGGGCGAACTGGCGGGCAAGTTCGGTCTTGCCGACCCCGGTCGGTCCGACGAACAGGTAGGAGCCGATCGGTCGCGTACGCGTTCCGAAGCCAAACCTTGAGCGTCGCACGGCTGCGGCGAGCGCCTTTGCCGCCTCGTCCTGGCCGAACAGGTTCCGGGTCAGGCGCCCGTCAAGGTCGGTCAGCAGATCCCGTTCCGACTGCGTGATCTTATCGACCGGAATCTGCGCCATGCGTGCCACGATGACGGCGATGTCCTTTTCGTCAACCTCGTCGCCGGTTCCGGCCAGAACGCGTCCGGCCGCGGCCTCGTCAAGAACATCAAGCGCCTTGTCTGGCATGTAGCGGTCGTGGATATGCTTGCGCGACAGGCGTACGGCTGTTGCCACAGCCTCGCTGGTGTAATGCAGGCCATGGTGACTCTCCAGGCGGGGACGGACAGTTTCCAGGATCTTTATCGTCTCCTTGTCGTCCGGCTCCGCGACATCAATCCGCAGGAACCGCCTCGCCAGCGCGGCGTCCTTTTCAAAGTGGCGCTGGTATTCGTTGTGCGTGGTCGCCCCAATACAGCGTATGTGCCTCATCGACAGCGCCGGCTTGAGGATGTTGGCTGCGTCAAGCGATCCGCCGGAGACCGCACCGGCCCCGACCACCGTGTGGATCTCGTCAATGAACAGCGCCGAACAGGGCAGTTCCTTCAGTTCGGCGACCAGGCTCTTGATCCGCATCTCGAAATCGCCCCGGTACTTGGTGCCGGCGACCAGTGATCCGATGTCAATTGAGTAGAGCTTCAGGTCCTTCAGCTTGGCGGGAACATCTCCCTTGACAATGCGGTGTGCCAGCCCGTGGACTATTGATGTCTTGCCGACCCCGGGCTCGCCGACCAGGATCGGGTTGCTCTTGTAGCGCCGACACAGAGCCCGGACCAGCCCGTCGATTTCGGTGTTCCGGCCGACCGGGGGCTCGATCTCCTTTTTGCGTGCCGCTTCGGTTAGGTTGATGGCCAGTTCGTCCAGGTGTGGCGTCTTCCGGGCTCGGTCCGCATGCCTGGGGTCGCCGATCCGCTCCGGAATCTCCGTCTCCAAGGTGGCTCTTTTTCTGGGGATTTCGGTCTCGCCGGCCGGCCGGCCGCTCGCCAGGAAACTCATTACATGGTGACGGCGCACCCCATGTTTCTGCAGAAAGTAGGTGGCATAGGAATCGGGCTCCTGAAAGACCGCGGCGATCACGTTGAGGGCGTTGACCGGCCTCTTGCCGGCGTTCTTGGCCTGGACGCATGCGCGCTGGATCACGCGCTGGAACCCGAGCGTGGCCCGTCCCGGCTCGGCGCCAGCCGTCACTTTCGGGACATGCAGGTCGAGAAAACCCCGCAGATCTTCGCAAAGGGGGCTGACGTCGTTGCCCAGCGACTCGAACACGCGTCCCACATGCTCGTCGACAAGCAGCGTCAGCAGCAGGTGCTCGACCGTGACGAACTCAAGCTGGCGCTTCTGCGCATCCTCGAACGTTCTCTGGATCGATGTCTCAAGAGCCTGGGTGATCATCTGCTACTCCGGCTCGATCGTGCAGCGTAACGGATGCTCGTGGCCGCGCGCAAGGCTCTCGACCTGGGCCGCCTTGGTCATGGCGATGTCCCGGGTGTAGGTTCCGCAGACGCCGCGCCCCTCGGTATGGACGCGTTTCATTATGGAGGCTGCCTCCTCCTCCGAGTAGCCGAACACGCGCTGCAGGAGGCTGGTGACAAAGTCCATCGGCGTGTAGTCGTCATTGAGCATGACGACATGGAACAGATGGGGGGGCTTGACTCTCTTGCCAGCCTGCACCAAGCGACTTTCGCTTGACTTGATGAGCGTTGATGTCTGGTTGCCCATGGCGCTGAAAGTTGGCACAGTCTCCTTGCGTCATTTCATGCTCCCATTATAATCAAGACTTTTCCGGCAGGGAAAACCGGCTGACAGTTGTGTTGCGCCGGGGACGCAATTCCTCTGGCCGGCACGAGTGACAAGGGAGACGAAGTCGATGAACGAAAAGGCTGGCGATGTTGCATCCGGGCTGCGGGGAATTGAAGCCGGCACGACTGCGGTGTGCACCTGTGGAGAGGGTGACGATCTCACCTACCGCGGCTATCACATTGATGACCTGGCCCGTCATGCGGCTTTCGAGGAGGTTGCCCATCTTCTGATCCATGGCGAACTGCCCGGATGCGATGCGCTTGGGCGCTACCGTCAACGGCTTGTGTCGATGAGAAGTCTGCCGCCCACGCTGTGCCAGGCATTGGAATCGTTTCCGAAAGAGGCACATCCCATGGACGTTATGCGCACCGGCTGCTCCATCCTGGGGGGCTTGGAGCCCGAAAGCGATCCGTCGCGGCAGCGGGATGTTGCCGACCGGCTGCTGGCTTCGTTTCCGTCAATGATCTGCTATTGGCACCGCTATCACCATGCCGGCATAAGGATCGACCCCGGCGCCGTCGAGGACGACAGCATGGCCGGGTCGTTTCTGCAGATGCTTCACGACAGCCCGCCCTCCGGGCTGCACGTGCGCGCCATGAACGCCTCTCTGACGCTCTACGCCGAGCACGAGTTCAATGCATCGACCTTCACGGCCCGCGTAATCGCTGCGACGCAAAGCGACTTCTCTTCGGCCATCACCGGCGCGATCGGCTCGCTCAAGGGCCCCCTTCATGGCGGGGCCAACGAGGCGGCGATGGAGTTGATTGACCGTTTCACAACGCCCGAAGAGGCCGTGGAAGGGGTTCGCGGGATGCTGGAGCGAAAGGAGAAGATCATGGGATTCGGCCATGCGGTCTACCAAAACAGCGATCCGCGCAGCACGCTGATCAAGGAGATATCGCGGGAACTGTCGGAAGGCCGGGAGAACAGGCATGTCTTCACTGTTTCGGAGGCCATTGAGAGCCTGATGCGCGAGACGAAAGGGCTGTTCCCGAATCTTGACTTCTTCAGCGCTTCGGCGTACCGGTTCATGGGGATCCCCGCCGAGCTGTTCACGCCGATCTTCGTGTGTTCGCGCATCACTGGCTGGGCCGCACACGTCTTTGAGCAGCGTGCGGACAACAAGCTGATCCGCCCGAACGCCCGCTACACGGGTCCGGAACCGAGAGACTACATCCCGCTGGACAGACGTTCCTGAGGCGGGCAGGACGGAAAAGGAGCATTGCAATGAGCGAGAACAAGGGGGCTGCCGCAAAGGACGCGAGCGTTGACAACCGGCCAGCCGAATACGACGAGGAGCTGGCACGGATGGCGGACTATGTCTGCCACTACGATGGGGCCAGTGACACGGCGCTGGAAATTGCGCACTACTGCCTGATCGACAGCATCGGCTGCGCGCTGCGCGCACTGGCCGTGCCGGAGTGCTACAAGCTCATAGGCCCGCTCGTCAACGGGGCCGATGTTCCGATGGGTGCGCGCGTGATCGGAACCCGCTATCAGCTGGATCCGGTCAAGGCCGCCTTTGACAACGGGGCCCTGATCCGCTGGCTGGACTACAACGACACATGGCTGGCCGCCGAGTGGGGGCATCCTTCGGACAATCTCGGCGCCATCTTCTCGGTGGCCGACTACATCAGCCGTCGTCGCCGGTTCGGCGGAGATGTGCCCGTCACCGTCGGAGACATGCTCGTCTCCATGGTCAAGGCGTACGAGATGCAAGGAGTGCTTGCGTTGGAGAATGCGTTCAACCGCATGGGGGTGGACCATGTCGTGCTCGTCAAGGTGGCGAGCGCGGCGGTGGCGTCGCACATGATGACCGGCGACCACATGCAGGTTATGGACGCCCTCTCCCATGCCTGGGTCGACGGGCAGAGCCTGCGCACCTACAGGCATGCGCCGAACACGGGTTCGCGCAAGTCGTGGGCCGCCGGCGACGCGTCAAGCCGCGGCGTGCGGCTCGCGATGATGGTCGCCGCCGGCGAACGCGGCCTGCCGGCTGCGTTCAGCGCCCCGGAATGGGGGTTCAACGACAGCTTCCTTGGGGGCAAGCGTCTTTCGTTCGGCCGTGAGTTTGGCTGCTACGTCATGGAGAACATTTTGTTCAAGATATCCTTTCCGGCGGAATTTCATGCGCAGACGGCCGTCGAATGTGCGCTTCGGCTTCACGGGGAGGTTTCCGGCCGTCTCGACGAAGTCGACCGGATTGAGATCACAACGCAGGAATCGGCGGTGCGCATCATCAGCAAGAAGGGGCCGCTGCGCAACTATGCGGACCGGGACCACTGCATCCAGTACATGGTTGCCGTCCCCCTTATCTTTGGCCGGCTCACGGAACACGACTACGGCGACGACATTGCCCGGGATCCGCGCATTGATGCGCTGCGGGACAGGATGGTTGTCACCGAGGAGAAGCGCTACTCGAAGGATTATCTTGATCCGGACAAGCGATCGATTGCCAATGCGGTCCAGGTGTTCTTCAAGGATGGCAGCAGCACTGACAAGGTTGAGGTCGAGTACCCGGTTGGACACCGCACCCGGCGCGAGGAGGGGGTGCCCCTTCTTGAAGAGAAGTTCCTAGACAGCCTCAGAGCGCGCTATCCGGCACGGCGTGTCGTTGCTCTTGAGAGAATATGCCTTGAGCCTGAGCGGCTTGCGGCGATGCCTGTTTCGGCGTTCGCAGACCTGCTTGCCGTCTAGCGCGGATCGTCAGGAATCAGGGGGGAGAGATGGTTTATTCACGGATCCGCAGCGGCATCCGGGTTTTTCTGGAGTTCGAAAGTTCCAGCGGCATAGTGCTGATGCTCTCGGCGGTGTTGGCGATCGTGTTTGCCAACTCGTCCCATCTTGTGGAGTGGTACGGGCATTTTCTCCACACGGAGATCGGAGTCGTGGCCGGCGAAGCCGGCATGGTCAAGTCGGTCAGCCACTGGATCAACGACGGACTGATGGCAATATTCTTCCTGCTGGTCGGTCTCGAGATCAAGCGGGAGCTTGTACAGGGCGAACTCTCAATGCTATCCCAGGCGACGCTGCCTATGGTCGCGGCCATAGGCGGCATGGTTGCCCCCGCGCTGATCTACGCATCGTTTAACTGGGGCGACAGCCAGGCGATGCGCGGCTGGGCAATCCCGGTGGCGACCGACATTGCATTCTCGCTGGGCGTGCTCTCCCTGCTGGGAAGCAGGGTGCCGATCGGACTGAAGGTTTTCCTGACGGCGGTCGCAGTGATCGACGATCTGCTGGCCATCCTGATCATTGCGCTTTTCTACACATCGGATCTTGACTTCACAGCCCTAGCCTACAGCGGAGTGACGATTGCCGTTCTGTTCCTGCTCAACCGGTGCCGGGTGGATAGCATACCGATCTACGTGCTGGTTGGCGCCGTGCTGTGGTTTTTTGTGCTCAAGTCCGGCGTACATGCGACACTGGCAGGTGTTGCCACTGCCATGGCCGTTCCGGTCGATGGCCGTTCCGGCCATTCCTCGCCCCTCAAGACAATGGAGCATCACCTGCATGTTCCTGTTGCGTTTCTCATTCTCCCGATGTTCGCCTTTGCCAACGCTGGAATCAACTTTCAAGGGCTCTCATTCTCCTCGCTGCTTGAAGCGATTCCCTGCGCCATCGCCCTTGGGCTTCTCTTCGGAAAGGTTGTGGGGATATTCAGTGCGACATTCGTCTTCGTGAAGCTGGGCTTTGCGAAGATCCCGAGCGGTTGCAGCTGGCCAATGATCCTTGCGCTGTCGCTTCTGTGCGGGATCGGGTTCACGGTGAGCCTGTTCATCGGCACTCTCGCTTTTGGCGAAGGAATGGAGGAGCAGCTCAACTTGGTCAGGCTCGGTGTGCTGGTCGGCTCGGCAGTGGCTGGCTTGCTTGGCTACGTCGCCCTTATGGTCGCGTTGCCTCCCAGGAAAGCCGGAGCGGGAGCAGCCGCCATCGTCTAGCTACAGTCGGGGGCTGGGGATAAGCCGGCATATGCTCCAAGGAAGCACGAACACGCCAGAGCCTCCAATCAGGACCCCAATAGGCCCCAGCAGGCCTCCTAACAGCGCGCCTGCCAGGCCGAACACCATAAACGGAATATAGACCGCAGTCACCATGACCTTTCTGCCGGCATGCCGTTTCAAGGATGAGAGATAGGTCATCGCCGACAGGCAGCCAACAAGGTAGAACAGCACAACCGAAAGCAGGAACTGCACTAGGTTGACATCATCGGGGGCGACATGACCGAAACGGGATGCAAAGAGAGCCGTCTGCGCCACCGGCATCCACAGGCCGAGAAGAGCCACATTGAGGCGGTGCCGTCGCTGGCTGGCTGATGAGCCGGTGGATGCCGGGATCGTCACAGGTCGATCTGCGAGAAATCCGCGATTTCGGCGAGCAACGCCTGGATTTGCCCGAGCAGCAAAAAGCGGTTGCGCCGGATGGCAGGGTTGTCGTCATTGACGAGCACGTGGTCGAAGAACCGGGCAAGCGGTTCGGCTAGCGAGCCGAGCAGGCCGAGAGTCTCGCCATAGCGGCCGTCGCCCTTTAGTTTGGCGAACCTTGGCTCGATCTCCTCGATTCGCCGATGCAAGATCCGCTCCTGTTCGGTCTCGAACAGCCTCGGATCCGCTTTGTCTTCGTTCCTGTCAACTCCGGACTTGCGGAAGATGTTGGCGATCCGCTTTGCCGATTCGATCAGTTGGGCGGCGGCGGGATCCGAGCTGAACCGGTCAAGAGCCTCGCACCGGTCCGGCAGGCGGCTGAGCACGTCGTCACCTGACTGCAGTGCGGCACGCACGGTTGACGGTCTCACAGTGAATCCCTCCCTGGTCGCCAGTTCGGGATTGTTGCGTAGACGGTCGGTCACAAAGCTGTGGCAACGGCTCTTGAAGCCGTCAGCCGCACCTTCCAGTCCGATGTTTTTTGCCGCATCGGCGATTAGTCCGGCAAGCGGAAATGCCATCTGGTGTCGAACAGCCATTTTGGCTATTCCAAGTGCGCAACGGCGCAGCCCGAACGGATCCTTGTCGCCGGTGGGCTCTTCGCCGGCAGCAAACAGCCCGGTGAGCTGTTCGGCGTGAAATGCGAGCACGATGCTGCCGGCTTCGGGCCCCATGCCGTCAAGATGCGGCGGATCAAGATGCGGCGGCGTGTAGATGCGTTCAAGAGCAAGTTTGAGTGCGCGTCCCACTGGACCGTTGCGCTCGCTCTTAGGGATCAGGTATGGAATGATTCTCCCTTGAAGTTCGGGGAACTCCTGAACGGTTTCCGAAGCAAGATCGCGAAGCGCATGCATTGCCGCAGCACGGACAGTGTCCACGTCCGCATCAAGCCGGACCGCGGTCAGGACCGCAATGCGGCTGACGCGGACCGCCCGGTCTCCCAGGCTGCCGAGGCGGTGGTGGTATGCGGTTCTTGCGAGCGCTTCGTCGAACGTTTCCAGTGAAATGTTCAGATCGCGGCCAAAGAAGAATGCGCCGTCGGCAAGCCGTGCAGCCAGGACTCTTTCATTGCCGCGCACTATGTTCGGGTGGGGCCGGTTGCCCGACACGAATGCGAACATCGGCAAAGGGGCGCCGTTTGCATCGAGAGCCATGAACGATTTCTGCTGGCCCTGCATGCATGCGCTGAGCAGCTCCTTCGGCAGCGTCAACCGGCTCTTGTCGAACGATCCGGTCATGACGTACGGCATCTCGACCATGGCGGCGTTCTCGTCCAGCAGATCCGCGTTGAGTTCGGCTTCACGGCAGGCCGGGCCATCTTCGCCGGTGAGGTGAACCCCGTTCTCCCTTTCGGCCACCATGAGCGCGTCGCGAATGCGGCCAGTGCGAGCCTCGGGAGAGACCAGAACGCCTCCCTTTTCCCTCAGGGTTTCGGGATAGTCTCCGGCTGATTCGACTGCGAACATCTTTGGGTCGCTCATACGGTTGCCGCAAGCATGGCGATCCGCCCTAACGCCCATGACCTCGCCAGGCACCTCGCGGGAGCCGTGAAGGAACAGCACGCCGCGAACCGGACGGATGAAGCGGCGGTCATGGCCGGCCCAGCGCATTAGCCGTGGCGCCCTGATCTCGCCGAGAGCGGTCTCGACGATCTTGGAAAGCGTATCGTCAAGCCGTTCTCCGCCGACAGTCTGGTATCCGCAGAAATGCTCTTTGCCCTTGTGCTCGCTGCGCTCCAGGTCGCCGGCTCCGACTCCCAGCTTGGCGGCAAACCCCTCAAGGGCTTTTGTCGGGTTGCCCTGAAGATCAAGGGCCGCCGCAGTCGCCGGTCCGCGCACGAACACCTTGCGGTCATCGGTTTTCTCGCAGACGTCTTCAACCAGCGCTGCAAGCCGCCGGATCGTCGAATGGATCCGTGGCTGCGGACCCTCCTCGGCAAATCCGCGTTGCACAAGACCGGAACACAGGTTGTCGGCGAACTGGCGGGCGATGTCTGCAACCAGGCGCGGAGGCAGTTCCTCAACAAGGATCTCGACCAACAGTGTTTTAGTCGCCGGCATTCGTCTTTTTCAGGTCTGGGAACCCTAGCCGTTCCCGAGATTCAAGATAGGCCTTGGCAACCCCCCGCGCAAGTTTGCGCACCCGGCCGATATAGACGGCACGCTCGGTTACTGAGACCGCCCCGCGGGCATCGATCAGGTTGAACAGGTGTGAGCACTTCATGACCGCTTCGTACGCCGGGATTGGCAGTTCCAATCCGCACAGCCTTTCGCCAAGCCGCTCGTAGTCGTCGAAGTGCCTCCTGAGAACTTCCGGCTCGCTCTGCTCGAAGTTGTAAGCGCTCTGCTCGCTCTCGCTCTGCAGCATCACGTCACCGTAGCTGACCTTGTCGGTCCATGCGATGTCGTACACGCTGCTGCGGTCCTGCACCAGCATCGCAAGCCGCTCGAGTCCATAGGTGATCTCGCCCATCACCGGCTTGCAGGCGAGTCCGCCAGCCTCCTGGAAGTAGGTGAACTGCGCAATCTCCATTCCGTTGATCCAGACCTCCCATCCGAGCCCCCATGCGCCTAGCGTTGGGGATTCCCAGTCATCCTCCTTGAACCGGATGTCGTTCTCGCCGGCGGGAATTCCGATCTCCGTGAGCGATTCGAGAAAAGTCTCCTGGAAGTCGTCCGGCGACGGCTTCATCACCACCTGAAACTGGTAGTAGTGCTGGAGCCGGTTCGGGTTTTCCCCGTAGCGTCCATCCTGAGGCCGGCGCGAGGGCTGTACGTAGGCTGCGCTCCACGGTTCAGGCCCGATCGCTTTGAGGAACGTTGCCGTATGGAAAGTGCCGGCGCCGATCTCGCAGTCATACGGCTGCATCATCACGCACCCCCTGCGTGCCCAGAAAGCCTGCAGCAACAGGATCATGTCCTGGAAGGTGGGCGCGGACACCTTGGCCGCGCTAGCTACGGACTGCTGCCGTTGCGCTCAAACGGAGCTCCCTTCAAAGAAGATGGCAGCCATCGCGACAATGAAGAGCAGCACCGACAGGACGATCCTGATCGTCAGATTGCGTGCGACGCGGTTGGTTTTGCTTCGGTCCCGTACGATGTTGACCAGCCCGACAAATAGGTTCACCAGGATGAAACAGATGAGCAGGATGCCGATGATTCTCAGCGGCATGGCGTCTCTTGGCAAGATGTTCCGGACAAGTCCATGATTACTGGATGATAACCCAACCTGGCCTGTGCCCACGCCCGGACAGGGCTGCGCATGCCCCAGGCATGCGTGAAACTGTGCGGCCGTCGCCTGCCTGTCCGGTAATGGGATAATTCCGGCTGGTCTTCAGAGCATGCCGTTTCCATACACGTTCCAGCCCCGTCTTGTTGTCACCATGGCGACGATTCTGTTTATTTGCCTGACGCTGGCACTGTCCCGGTGGCAGTTCGGTCGCGCAGAGCAGAAGCGTGCGCTGGAGGAACAGTACGTGAGATCGCTGGAGCGTGCGCCATCTGACCTTGCCGACATTGACTTTGAAGCGGGAACCGGAGCGCACCGCTACCGCCAGGTGACCGTCCGCGGCCGGTATACGGATGGCCAGCGCTTTCTTATTGACAACCGCATGCTCAAAGGCATTCCAGGCTACTGGGCAGTGGCGCCGTTCCGGCCGGACGATGCGAACCTGCCTGCTGTCCTGGTGGTTCGGGGCTGGATCCGGGCGAATCCCGACCGGTCCGTGATTCCGGAGATTCCGCCTCCAACTCCGGGTTCGGCCGAAATCACAGGCATGTTGCTGCCAGATTCATCGGATGCGGTCGAACTGTCGGATGAATCGGTTTCCGGACCGGTATGGCAGAACGCAAAGATTGCCGAGATGGGCAGGCGGCTCGGCATTGATCTTCTGCCCATGCTCGTGGTGGCCGGGCAGGCTCCACCCGGGCTGGAGCCGGTCGGGATCCAGCCGGACTTCAAGGTGCTCAACAGCGTCAGCTATGCATGGCAGTGGCTCTCGTTCGCCCTGCTCGCCTTCTGTCTCTATGTTGGCCTTAACCTGAGGCGGCGAAAATGAAAAAGGCGTTGGCGCCGTTGCTGATATTCCTGATCGGCTTTGGAACGCCGGCGCTTTCGACATGGCTGTACTACCGAAACCCGCCATCGGGGCAGACCAACTTCGGCACCTTGGTCGGTCCGGCACCTGTGCCGGAGTTTATGACCCTGGCGTCGGGCCGTAAGTTCCGCATGTCCGAACTTGACGGCAAGTGGGTGGTTGCACACGTGGGCGACGCCTCGTGTGCCGGAGAGAGCTGTCTTCGCGCAATGTGCCTGACAAGGTTCCTGTCGCTGTCGCGGCCCAATTCGGAATTCCGCACCGAGCGTCTTTTCTGGGCTGCCGGCGATGGCCTGCCTCCTGGCGAGTTGTCACTCGGTCCCGGCTGCGGCCTTGGCTTCGGGAAATTGTCATCCTCCAGCGAGCCGGTTGACATGATCAAAGACGTGCACGTCGTGCGCTTTGATGCGCAGCTTCGCGCCTGGCTGCGTGACGTGACAGGCGCCGCCCCTGAGGGTCATGTCTTTCTGATTGATCCACAGGGCAACCTGATGATGAAGTACGCCTCGGACGCCGACCCCTATAGAATGGCGAAAGATTTCCGACGCCTGCTCAGGCTCTCAAGGAGCATACAGTAACCACATGATCCGTTTTCGCACACTGGCTGCAGTTGTCATGTTGCTGACGTTTGCCGTTGTCACGCTGGGTGCGTACGTGCGGCTCAAGGACGCCGGACTTGGATGTCCCGACTGGCCCGGATGCTACGGAAAGCTGGTCGGAGTTCCAACTGAGGACGAGGCGGCTGCCACACACCCCGAAGCGCCGCTTGACAGTGTCAAGGCCTGGATCGAGGTCGTTCATCGCTACGCTGCGGCCATGTTGGGATTGCTTTCCTTGGCGCTCGCCGTCATTGCCGTGAAAGGCCGCCGGGAGTTCGGCCGCCGGCACGTGGCGGTTTCGCTTGTGATGGTTGCCGTTGTCATCGTCCAAGGCCTTCTCGGCATGCTCACGGTCACGGAGCGTCTGATGCCCGCCGTGGTGACGGCGCACCTGCTGGGCGGCATGCTCTTTCTGGCACTGGCGGTTTCGCTGGTCGCAAGCGACCGGGGAGAGTTTGTCGTCCCGCCGTCACGGATGCTGAAGGCACTGGCGGCCATCGCGCTGGCAGCCGTTTTTGCCCAAGTCGCGCTTGGCGGCTGGGTGAGCACGAACTATGCGGGTCTCAGTTGTCCGGATTTTCCGGCATGCCATGGCTCACTGGTGCCGGACGGCATGTCGGGCGAAGGCTTTGAGATGGCGCGCCAGCTTGGCCGCACGGCGTCCGGCGAACCGTTGCCCCAAAATGCCATGGTCGCCATCCACTGGGCGCATCGTTTGGGCGCGCTTCTGGCATTGCTGGCTGTAGGCGCCTATGCTGCGTGTGTGATCCGCGAATCATCGCGGCCAGGCGCCGGCGTGGGACTGCTTGTCATCCTCGGCACGCAGATTCTCGTTGGAATCGGCAACGTTGTCTGGCAGCTTCCGCTCTTCCTGGCCTGGCTGCACAATGCGCTCGCCGCCCTGCTAGTTGTCAATATGGCTGCCCTTGGCACTAAAATACTGTTCTACAGGCGAAAGCATGCTTGAGAACGTACAGACAGCGCATTTGGAAAAAGCATGGCAACGCAAGTTTGCCGACTTCCTCCAGCTGTGCAAGCCCAAGGTTGTTGCCCTGATCACGTTTACCGCGGTCATCGGCATGTTGCTTGCAGCGGTGCGCTTCAGCGTGGCTCCGCTAGCCGTTTTGGCCGCTGTTGCCGGCATTCTGATGGCCTCCGCCTCGGCTGCCGCATTCAACTGCATCTTCGAACACCATGTGGATGCGCTAATGCGTCGCACACGTGGCCGGCCGCTGCCCTGCGGCCGCCTCTCTCTTCCCGAAGCGGTTGCATTTTCAACGCTATGTGGATGCATCGGGCTGACACTGCTTCACTACTGGGTCAATCCGCTGACGATGTGGCTGACGCTGCTGACTTTCTTCGGCTATGCGGTCGTGTACACACTGTTCCTCAAGCGGGCAACACCGCAGAACATCGTGATTGGCGGCGCCTCCGGCGCCATGCCGCCGATTCTTGGCTGGGCCGCCGTCGCCGGCGAGGTCACCTACGAGCCGCTGCTGCTGTTCCTGATCGTTTTCGTATGGACTCCGCCGCACTTCTGGTCGCTTGCCCTGTATCGCCATGAGGAATACAGCAAGGCCGGCATGCCGATGCTTCCGGTAACACACGGTCGACGGTTCACCAAACTGCAGATACTGCTTTATTCGGCGGCTCTGTTTGCAGTGGCGCTTCTTCCCTTTGCGAGCGGGATGAGCGGGTGGATCTATCTTGCTGTCGCACTGGCGGCAAACACATGGTTCATGCGTCTCGCTTGGAGTGTTTGGACCAGTGATTCCGACCGGGCTGCAAAGCGGCTCTTCAGCTACTCAATCACCTACTTGCTCCAGATATTCGCGGCCCTGCTTCTGGACGCGTATCTTCGTCTTGTGCTGTCCTCGGCGGGTTTATGATCCGCAAGCAGTCACTTAAGATCCAGTTGGAAAGCGTTCTTTCTCCGGCAATGGTGATTGACGAGGAAGGCGGCATAGTCGAGAGCAATGCCGCTCTCATGGAAACGGCCGGCATCAAGCCTGGAACGCCGTTTGCATTGGCGGACCTGTTCGACGAGGAGAATCTCGAGGAGTTCGGCACAGTGATCCGGCAGATGGTGACTCAGAAGGACAAGGTCATGTCAGGCGTAAGCTTCAAGGACGCCGATGCCGGAGGACGGCGTCTGATGACGGCGGCTCCGGTCCAGAACAAGAAAGGGCAAGTGCAGGCGCTGGTGGTGATTGGCAAGAGCAGCGGCGAATCGTCGATCTACACGGACTTTCTGACCAAGCTGCCGAATCGGCAGGAGGCGGCCATCCGCCTGCGCTATGAGTGGAACCGCTCTTCGCGTGCAGGGACGCTGTTCTCGCTGTGTCTGGCTGACATCGACCACTTCAAGCGCGTCAACGACACGCTCGGACACGAAGCGGGCGACGAGGTGCTCGTGCATGTCGCCGGCGTGCTTGATCAGCAGGTCCGCGGATCTGACTGGTGCGCCCGGTGGGGCGGGGAGGAGTTCATGCTCTTGCTGAACGACATCACCGCGAAGGAGGCCGAGTTCGTCCTCAACCGTGTGCGTCAGAATCTTGTGCAGAACCCGCCGGTCTATAACGGCAATTCCATCCCGGTGACTCTCAGTTTCGGCATGGTGTCCAAAGGCGCGGCGTACAAGACCTTCAAGGACATGGTCAACGATGCCGATGTCCTGCTCTATGAATCAAAGGCCTCCGGGCGCAACCGCGTGACCCTGTTCGACACCAAGACAACGGCGGTTGCCTGGAACCGAAACGAAATCCAGAACATGATCAAGGGAAAGACCCTGCGGCCGCTTTACCGGAGGATCATGCGCCAGGGGGGAGAGGGCGGAATCGCCGGATTCGAGGTCGTGCCGCATTTCGAAAACATGGACGAGGCGCAGACCCGCCGTCTATGGCAGTCTGCGCACAGCCTCAACATGTTGCTGGATCTTGAGCTCCAGCTTGTCAGCTGGACATTGAAGAACCGGAGCGAAGCGGCCTCTGCGGACAGTCAGGAATTCATCATACCGCTCTCGTCAAAGCTGGCGAGCGATCCCAACCTGTTGATCGCTCTTGACCGGGAAAATCTTGACAGCCTCAAGCAATGCGTGTTCATGCTTGAAGGCGATCTTGAACTGTCCCGGGAGGATCTTGTGCGGATCAAGGGATTGACGGAGCGCGGATGCCGAATCGGAATCAGGGATATCGAGCTCAACAAGATCCCGCTCAAGTTTCTTTCCGAGCAGAAAGTGGCCTATCTGTTCATAACGCTTGATGCGGGACTAAGAAGCGAAAGTCGGGAAGTCGCGCAGACTGACAAGCCGCCGATTCTCCGCAACCTTCTGGAAAGCATCAGAGGCGCCGGAACCGAGATCGTTGTGGTCAAGAGCGACAAGACGCACGAGGTCGACGAGCGATATGCCGGACTCGTCTATGGCAGTCTGTTTCGGGGCGTCAAGGCCGTACCGCTTTCCAAGGCAATCAAGAAAGACTAAGTGCGCTAGGCGCAGACGTTTCAACTGGGCGGGGGGAAAACCGTTTCTGCATCTTGCATGTCATGACGCTGTCACTCGGCCAGCGGTTCCGGCTATAGGGCCGTAAGGACGCCCTCCTCGGACACCAGGCCGCAGCGAATGGTCTTTCCAGGACACAATTTGCACAGGCTGGCTCTGTAGGATTCAAGCTGCTCGCGGTACTCGTTGAGTTTTGCCTTGATGTTGCCAGTCTTGAAGTCCAGTATCCAGAGTTCGTCCTCCAGTTCCACCAGCAGGTCGATGCGCCTTCTTTTCCCGTCGCTGCCGACAATGGCCACCTCGCTTGCATGCCGCCCGCTTCGTTCCGGATCGAAAAACCGGCGCAGGCTTTCGGCTTCCTGGATCTTTTCGCTTACGTCCCACAGTTCGCCGAACTGGCTGTCGTCAATGGAGAGCGCCTTGCATGCAACATCCCGATCCCTGATCCCCGACATCCGGATTGACATGAGCGCATGAAGCAGTTCCCCACGGCGCCCTTGGGGCGGTTGCCTGTCGCGCTGCGTCCCGATGCTGACCGGCATCTCCCAGTTTTCCGCATCTGCGCCGATGTCCTCTTCCTCTTTGGGCACGGCAGTGGCGGAATGCTCCAGGCTGTCTCCCAGAACCAGTGCGTTGCGCCCATCCTTTTGAGCGCCCATCTGCTCAGCCGACCGTAGCGCCAATTCGTACCAGTTCAGTTCCGGCTTGGAGACGCCCCTCTCCGATTCAGTTCCGCTGAAGACAACCGCCTGGCTGGCCCTGGTGAGCGCGATGTACAGCATATTGAGCCATTCCCGTTCCTCGCTGGCCTTGGAACTCTCGCTAAGGCCCCTGAGGCGCTCCGGCAGTTTTTCAGGCGTTCCGAAGCCGAACGCAACCATTGTCGGCTTTTTGGCATCCTTGGGCCACTCCCAGTAGAGGCGTCCTGCCCGGCTTTTGTCGCCAAAATGCCTCTGTTCGCGGAGCGAATCAAAGACAAGAACGAACGGCCGCTCAAGCCCTTTTGCCGAATGAATCGACAGTAGCGCAACCTGGCCTTTCATCGGAGCGTCGTACATTTCGGGTGCCGCACTGCTGCACAGACGCCGGAACTCGCGGAGGAATAACGGCAGTTGCGGATGACGTCCCTGGTCAAGCGCCAGGGGCAGGTGCAGCAAATGCACCAGATTGGTTTGAACCTGCAATTGGATGTCCGGGTCGACTGCCATCCGGTAGCGCTCAAGCACCTCCCCATCGTGGTAGACATGGCTGAGGAAATCGTGTGCCGGCATGGGATGCCTGAGATAGTGGCCACGCCACTCGACAAGCTTTTTCCGCGCACGCTCAAGACGCGGAGACGGATCCTTGCTGTCGCGCAGACCGAGCCATAGCGGCCGTTTGTCCCCGAGGATTGCGATGGAGGCGAGTTCCTGCGTGTCCACTCCGAACGCCGGCGAACGCAGGGTATGCGCGAGCGCCAAGCTGTCCGACGGATTGATGATGAATGCCATAAGCGCAGCCATGTCCTGGCATTCCAGGCTGAGCAGAGGGTTGCTGCGCCTCGTGGCACACGGTATGTTCCGTTTGCGGAGCGCCCGCTCGAGGACAGCGAGACGTGTCTTCTGCGCATAGAGCACCATGATGTCGTCCCATCCGCATGGCCTAGGCTTGCCGCTTGTCTTGTCGACAGGCTTCCATTCCGCCTTGATTTCCGCAATCCGCCTAGCAACCGTCTCGGTCTCCCCGGTTGATTCCTCCCTGTCTTCAGGAGCGGTTTGCAACGGGTTCCGGAGGGAGCCTGTTTCCGGCCGGCCCTTTTTTTCCGGCCGGATCACCTTGGGCAGGATCTCGATCCGGCCCGGAAGGTCGTCCCTGAACGCGCTGTGGCTCTCGAAGCCGCTAATGCGTTCTCCAATGCAGGAGAACACATGGTTGACCAGTCTGACCACGCTTGGCGAACAGCGCCGGGTGACGTTCACGGAAAGGGTCTCGGCGCCGTAGTTGCTCTCAAGATAGTCGCGTGCGCGCTGCAGCAGCATGGGATCGCCTCCACGAAACCGGTAGATTGACTGCTTGGGATCGCCGACGATGAACACCTTGGGGGGGATCCCCGCCTCAAGCGAGGAATCAAGCCAGGATCGCAGGATGTCCCATTGGAGCGGACTGGTGTCCTGGAACTCGTCGACAAGAATGTGGCGGTAGGCCTGTCCCATCTTGTGCTGCATGGCAACAGCATTTTCGTTGTCTGCGGTAAGAAGGTTCCAAGTCTGCACCTCAAGATCACTGTGATCCATCATCCGCCGGCTTTCCTTGATCTCCTCGTAGGCAGTGAACCAGCCTACGGCGATGCGCAGCGCCAGCCGGTTGAGCCGTGCGGCCCAAAGATCCGTTTCGGTTTTCCGAGTCTCTGCAATGCGTGCCTGGATCCTGTTGAGCGTACCGTCCTCATGAAGGCTCTTGAGCGCGGTAAGCTTGACGATATCCCTGCGAGGCTTGTCTTCCTGGGTGAGGAAAATCTTTCGAAGCATGGTCCAGAACTCGTCAGCCGATACGTTTCCATCCGGCTTCAGCCTGGGATCCCTTAGCGGAGCAAGCGTTTTCAGGGAGTTTTCTGCCGCCGCTTCTGTGCACCGGTTGAGGAGCAAACGGAACCCGCTGTCAGCATGCAGATCGCTGATCGGAGTTGCCTTCGGATTGATGCCGCAAAGCCGTTCGAATCCGCTGGCCGCGATTTCGACCGGATCTTCACATCCCCTAGTGTGAAGCATCCACAATTCCCTGCGGTTGATCAGATCCTTCAGCACCGTCTTTACCGAAGCCAGCCGGTAGTTGTTGTGTTCGAGAAGATCAAGCAGAGCCTTGCCGGCCGGATCGTTCCGGTCGGCGCGCGACATCAGCAGATCCCAGGCATCCTCGAGAATGAGTTGGTCGTTTGCAGTGATTTCACCTGCATGTTGCGCGTCCGGCAGCCATGGACGGCTGCGTAGCAGCCTCTGGAACCAGCCATGAAAGGTTCTGATCGTCATGCCTTTCTCGCTGAGCAGAAACTTGCGTCCCAGGTTCCGTGCCAGTTTCACCGTTCCCCTGCCCGTATCCGCATGGATCTCCTCAAGCAGTTTCCTGAGCCTGTCTTCCGGTACGGTCTCGAACTCGCGAAGCCGTTCGCGCACGCGTTCGAAAATCTCACCGGTGGCCTTGCGCGTGAACGTGATCGCCAGAATCTCCTCAGGCCGCACGCCGTCGAGCAGTGCGCGCAGAATGCGGGAAATGAGCAGCCAGGTCTTGCCGCTGCCGGCACAGGAGACAACGACTGCGCTACGTGACGGATCAAGCACCCGGCTCAGGTCATGCACCGGACATCTCCTCCAGTCTGAACGAGAAATCGATCGAGCGTACGTTCTTGGTCAGCGCGCCGACCGATATTCGGTTGACACCGGTGCGCGCATAGTCGGCAATGTTGGAGAGAGTGATGTTGCCCGAGACCTCAAGTTCGATTCCCTCTGTGCGACGTGCCGCCGCAACGGCTTTGCCGACAGCATCGGGATTGAAATTGTCGAGCAGGATCCGCCGCGCTCCGCTGTCCAGCGCCCTCCGCAGTTCGTCAAGCGAGCGCACTTCGACCTGCAGGTCTGCAACGTTCCGGTTGGCGGCAAGGCAAAGCAGGCGCTCAAGCCCCCCTGCCGCCGCAATGTGGTTTTCCTTGGCCAGCGCCCCGTCATAGAGGCCGGACCTGTGGCTGGCAAGGCCTCCTGTGCGGACGGCGTATTTCTGTGCGTGCCGCAGTCCCGGAATCGTCTTGCGCGTGTCGACCACAAGAACGTCGGTTTCGGCGATTGCCTCGACAAATCTTCTTGCCAGCGTTGCCGTTCCCGACAGCATCTGAAGGAAGTTGATTGCGGACCGCTCGGCAGCCAGCATGGGAGCTGCCGGACCGGAGACTACGCAAACCACGTTGCCG
The DNA here is from genome assembly GCA_965207545.1 of Gammaproteobacteria bacterium. Classification (GTDB taxonomy): domain Bacteria; phylum Pseudomonadota; class Gammaproteobacteria; order Tethybacterales; family CBDBMS01; genus CBDBMS01. The sequence continues at coordinate 1,344,617 of CBDBMS010000003.1, read as the reverse complement.
GCCTTCACCCGGTCTCCCTCGCCAAAGCGCCAGTCGACCATCGTGGTTTGTTGGGGGTCAGCCTGCCGAAAGCATGAATCAAACCAAGGTCCTCCGCATAGAACGGCATCCTCGCGCAGGAGTGCCGTGGCAGAACAGTTTTTCGCATCAGCAAGGAGCGGTGCACAAAGGTCTCCGGTTCCAATATCCTCCCGGAGTGCGGCAGAGGCATTGCGATCAACGGTGACCTGATCCGGTTCTAGAGCGTTGACAGCCATGATGGGTGAAAGTATAGCCAAGCGCATCCGCCTTGGAGCGGATGCCGGCAACTACGGGAATTCGAAAGCCCTAGTCCCTGTAGTCGGGTTCCTCCTGGTCGAGGATCCGCCTGATCTCTTCGAAATGAAGCCTGCTGGCGTCGGAATAGTTATCCCACTGTTCGGCGGTTCGGTTTGCCACTTCGTGCGAAGCGACGCGAAGCGGTTTGCCGGTGGCGTAGGCGAGAATCAGCGTCTGGCAGGAACGTTCGAAGTAGTAGAGCAGGTCGAAAGCCTCTGCGACACTGTCGCCGGTGACCATGATTCCGTGGTTGCCCATCACCAGGATCTTCTTGTCGCCAAGGGTGGTCGAAAGCCTCTCGCCCTCATCGCCAAGACCCATGCCGCCGAAGCCGTCGTCGACGGCGATGCGCTGGTAGAACCTCATGGTGTTCTGGTCGATCGGCGGCATTGAACTGTCTTCCAGGCTTGCCAGCACGGTTGCGTACTTGGTGTGTAGGTGCAGGACGCACCTGGCCTGCGGACAGTTGCGGTGCATCGCGCCATGGATGTGCCAGGCGGTTGGGTCAGGAGCATCGTCGCGTTCCGGCGTTGAACCGTCTTCGCTGTCGACGAGAAGCAACTCGCTTGCCCTGATCCGGGAAAAGTGGCGCCCGTTCGGATTGAGCAGGAACTGTGTTCCCTTTCTGTTCACTGCCAGGCTGTAGTGGTTTGCAACGCCCTCGTGAAGATCCAAGCGTGCAGTCCAGCGGAACGCTGCCGCCAGATCCGCGCGCGCCAGATCCAGTCCTGCATCCGAACGACCGGCGGAATCTGCTGTTGTCATGGGAACCGACATGTCGACACCTCCTTTGTCTTGGTCATGGCAGGCAAAAAGCCTGTTCGCTGCCGCCAATGTTAGCACCAATTCAAAAGAATTCTGCGAAGGCTTGGATTTGCGCGCTTCCCCACGATGTCATCAAGATACCTGCGCCGGTTTCTGTACATCAATCGAAGAAGGCAGATAGGGACTTTCTGCTATTTCTGGAACTTGCGCTAGCTGGGTTACTCCAGAATAGACAACAAACCTGATCGTGTTTGATCCGATTCCGGGACTTCTGTTATTGGCGGTAGCTGGGCTATAAGGGGCTTTCCTCTATTTGGAGATACCGCTTTTATTGGCTTATACTTGACAATCCATGAGAGAGTCCTTTCGTGGGTCTATTACGGCACTCGTAGCTTGTTATGTCGTGTTCCTGCGTTCTATTCTCCCGGCCGCAGGCGCTCCAAGAGGCCAGGTGGCAATTCCTTAGCGCGATCCCATGCGGTGTGCCCCTCGTTGTCAACCAAAGTTATGTCTGCACCTGCCGCCAGAAGCTGCTCCACTATTTCTATGTAGCCTTTCCAGGCGACGACCATTAGCACTGTCCTACCCTTTTTGTCTGCAGCATTCACGCTGGCACCTGCCGCCAGAAGTTGCTCAACCACTCTTGAATGGCCCTTGTGCGCCGCAAATGCGAGCGCCGTCCTACCCTCTTTGTCTGCGGCATCCACTTTGGCACCTGCCGCCAGAAGTTGCTCAACCACTTCTGAATGGCCAGATGCAGCCGCAACTGCGAGCGCCGTAATGCCCTCTTTGTCTGTGGCATCCACGTTGGCACCTGCCGCCAGAAGTTGCCCAACCACTCTTGAATGGCCGTTTAGCACCGCCCATGCCAGTGCCGTCACACCCTCTTTGTCTGCGGCATTCACTTTGGCACCTGTCGCCAGAAGCTGTTCAACCACTCCTGAATGGCCGTCTCGCGCCGCAAATGCGAGTGCCGTCGTACCCTTTTTGTTTGCGGCATCCACGTTGGCACCTGCCGCCAGAAGCTGCTCCACTATTTCCATACAGCCTTTCCAGGCGACGACCATTAGCACTGTCGTACCCTTTTTGTCTGCGACATCATCCACGTTGGCACCTGCCGCCAGAAGCTGCTCCACCACTCCTGAATGGCCATATGCAGCCGCCCATACCAGTGCCGTCACACCCTCTTTGTCTGTGGCATCCACGTTGGCACCTGCCGCCAGAAGCTGCTCCACTTCCTCCGCGGAACCCTCTTTGGCTGCATTTCTTAAGTCTTCGTTTACGCCAACCGGAAGCAGTTTGATCATATAACGGATCAGAGCCTTCCAGTCCTCGTTGTTCCATGCATGTGTCAAGGTGCCCGCTTTAAGCAGCTGTCCCGCCTCTTTCAGAAAAGCCTTCCCAGCCGCCGGCAAATCCTCTTCATCCTCAGTTGCAGCGCTTGCAGCAACGGTAGCCGCAAGTGCAGTCAACAGGCACACCACCCATACGATTACCAACTGAAGAAGCCGGAGCATCATGATGCTGGAGCAGGCATACTCATACTGCCTATTAAGCCGAGATCCGGTGTGCCACAGTCAAGCATATTAAGACATGGCATGGTCTGCGACAGATCATGGGCAAGTTGCCTAGCCTCCTGGCGACGGCTTGGAGTTGATGCAAGACAACACGCCATTACGTCTCCCTGACGCTTGATCTAGCGAGCATGTTTAATATGCAGCGTATTTGCCCAAGATACGAGGCAAATCCCCATTGAGCGCCATGACGAATCAGCAATGCTTCTGTTTCCCCTGGTTCTGCATAGAAGCGTTTTGCGATGGCTAACGGCGAACAGGCCCAATTGTCGCTTTTGTTGGGGTCTGCGCCGTGCTCCAAAAGAATACCGATCGCTTCGGGATCAGCTTCGATCATCAGCGCCGCAAGAAGTGGCGTCCGCCCTTGGGCGTCTTCGGCGTTGACGTTGGCGCCGCCGTCCAGCAAAATTTTCATGACCTCCAGGTACTTGGCGTAAAGAGTTCCGCTTTTGTCCCGATTGGCGTTGACGGCCGCCCAGAACAGTGGCGTACGCCCCCGCTTGTCGCGGCTCTCAATGTCAGCCCCGTTCTCAAGCAACAGCCTTGACGTTGCGGGATTGGCTTGGGACCAGTGCAGCGGGGTTCCGTCCCATTCTCCGTCGGTCACGTCGACATTAGCGCCATGCTTGATGAGAAACTCGGCTACCCCCGTGGAACGCAATGGCATAACGGCGAAATGCAGTGCCCTATACCCTCCGAAGACCTTTTCCGTGTTTGCTTTGGCCGTCATTGACAAGGAATGGGCGGCTCTCAGGTCGTGATATCCTCCGAAAGCCTTTTCCGTGTTTGCTTTGGCCTCTTGTTCGGTCAGGAAGGCGAGCATGTCAGGATTGCGATTGAGCACGGCGGTGTCCCAAGCAGTCCGCCCCAGCCTGTCTTGCGCTTTGAGCGGGGCTCCGTTCTCGAGAAGCAGGCGTGCGACTTCAGGATTGGAATTGCTGTGCGCGACAGCATGTAGGGGGGTGCGGCGGCTTTGATCCAGTGATGTCGCCTTCAACCCGAGCCCGATCAATAAGGCTGCCACTTGTGGATCGGGGTTTGCGGCAGCATAATGCAGTAAGGTTTCTCCCTTGGAGCCGACTGCCGCAGGATCAGCCCCATGATCGAGCAAGTATTGGGAAACACTTAAAGAATGCTTGAAAGCTGCGAGGGCCAAGGGAGTTGTCCTGCGCAGATCGGTAACAGCATTGATGTCGGCGCCGCTTTCAACTAGCAGGAATACCGCTTCGGGGCTAGCCTGCGCTTCCAGTGCGTGGTGCAAAGGGGTCCAACTGTCTTTGTCGGCGCTGTTGACGCATCGAGCCAGTTCTTCCCTGACGTTGCTTTCGGAGGCAGATCCCCACCAGTCAAGATCGTACAAGTTTGCGCACTGATCGTGCGCAAATGCGTTGCCTGTTGCTTGCACGAGCAAAACAAACGTAAAGACAAGCGAGCAATGACGGATTTCAAGCACTGATTGGAGTGGAACGGAACGAGAACCATTGAAGTATAAACGGGAAGGGAATTATGGACCCCTGTTCCCGCTAGTGTCCTGTTCTGAAGTTTTGATGAGTTTCTGTTGGCGTTGTGCGGTATCGAGGATCCGCAGGCAGAAGCGTTTGATGGTGGCGAGGATGTCGTTGGCGGACTTGGTTCACCGGAAGAGTCTTGGATTGACGGTGTTGATGTAGTTGCGGATGGTCTGTTCGAGTTCCTATGTCGAGCGATGGACTCCCCGCCGCAGTTGTTTCTATTTTCTTTCCTCCAAATTCCTTCTTGTCAACTAATCGCTATAATCCCCTAATTTATAGAAGTGCTCTTATCTCCGATTCCATCGGAAATTCTTGACTGGTGCGTCTTTCCTCTCCCTCTCCAGCATCAATCCTCCCGCGTTAACCGGAGGTTTGGGGTATAGTTGGAAGATGAAGCGATACAGATTGGGTATGATGAATCCTCTTTCGCAAAGCTGTAGCGATGCCCAAACTGATGTCGCGCCGAAGGGGAGGATCCATCATATTTGCTGCTTCGCCATCATTCTGGTTGCGGCGGTTTTGCTTGCGTCAATGCAGTAGGTTGGAGATCCCACGCAAAAGCACCTTTGTCCCATGAGGATAAAAGTTTGCATCACTAAATTTCTGTTAATGATCCATAATGACGCATACTGCTATGCAAAATCAATCACCTCGCCATGAATCGCCGGGCTACCGCTCGGTCATGGATCGTATCCGCGGTGGCGGCATGGTTGTCATTGACGGCGCTACCGGCACCGAACTTCAGAGGCGAGGGGTTCCAATGCAGGGTCGGGCCTGGTGTGCCTTGGCAACAGAGACCCATCCGCTGGTTCTCCGGCAGATCCATGAGGATTACATTAGGGCAGGAGCTCAGGTGGTTACGGCCAACACATTCGCGTCAAGCATTGAAATCCTTGTTCCGCTTGGCTTGGGAGACAAGTTTGCCGACCTGAACCGTAGATCCGTTGAGATCGCTCTTGAGGCGCGCGAACGCGCTGGAGCGGATCGGGGGATCCTTGTGGCAGGCTCAGTCTCTCCCACGCGTCCCGCCCGAATCGGAAAGTGGATGCCGGAACACGCCACTCCGGAGAGGTTCGAAGATGAATGTGCTGAGATGGCACAGTTGCACCGTGAAGCGGGTTGCGATCTTGTCATTGCGGAAATGCTGGGTGACATGGCCTACACGCCGTGCGTTATCCGTGCGGCCCGATCTTCGGGTCTGCCGGTTTGGTCGGGGTTGTCGGCGGCGCGCGGCGCGGACAATGCCGTCGTTGCATTTTGTGACGAATCGCTTGTGTTTGCGGATGTGGCGGAGACCGCTGCCGCACTGGACGCCGACGTGATGGGAATCATGCACACCCCGGCGGATGTGGTTGAAGATGCGCTTGCACAATTGCGTCTCTTTTGGAACGGTCCTCTGATGGCCTATCCTGATTCGCTTCCTCCGCGAAAAAGCGAAGACCACGAACTGGATCTTGATCACGCAATGGAGCCGGAAACGTTTGCAGACTACTGCATGCAATGGCGTGAAAGCGGTGTTCAGATACTTGGCGGCTGTTGCGGCCTGTCACCGGAACACATACAGGCGCTGACGGACCGCCTGGAAAGTGGCGCCGGTTCGCCTAGTCCCCTATAATCCAAAGCTAGGTCTGCGCCTCGACCATGACGCGCTCCTTCTGGCCGGCGCAGCGTCCCCCTCGCTTTCCGTACAGGAAGTCCTAGCAGCGTTCGAACCCTCTGGCGACCTCCCAGTCCGTTACGACCCGGTCGCATTCCTCCTGTTCCCACAGGGCGGCGCGGTGATAGTGATTGATCACCTCGTCCCCGAACGCCGAGCGGAGGAACCGGGACTTGCGCAGGATCTCCGCGGCCGCGCGTAGCGTACGCGGTATCTCCCTCAGTCGCCTGCCCTTGTAGGCGTCTCCGACATAGGGTGGCGGCAGTTCCAGCTTGCGCTCAATGCCGTCAAGTCCGGCGGCAAGAAGAGCCGCCATCGCCAGATGAGGGGTCAGATCCGCACCGCCGATCCGGCACTCAATGCGGATTCCCCTAGTGCCCTCGCCGCAGAGCCGATAGCCCGCAGTGCGGTTGTCACGTGACCAGATTACGCGCGTCGGCGCAAAGGTGCCGGCGACGAAGCGCTTGTAGGAATTGACGTAGGGCGCCAGGAAATAGGTGATCTCGTCGGAATGCTCAAGCAGGCCGGCAACATAGTGTCGCATCAGGTCCGACATGCCGTATTCCCTTTTCGGATCGCAAAACAGCGGCTTGCTTCTGTCGGCCGACCACAGCGACTGGTGAATGTGACATGAACTTCCTGCCCTTGCATGGCTCCACTTGGCAAGGAAGGTCAGCGCCCGTCCGTGCTGCCAGGCAATCTCCTTGCATCCGTTCTTGACGATGACGTGGTTATCGGCCATTTCAAGGGCATCGGCGTAGCGGACATTGATTTCCCCTTGGCCGGCTTCCGCCTCGCCCTTGGTGTTCTCCACCGGTATGCCGGCTCCGTACAGTCCGTTGCGGACCGCCCGCATCAGGCCCTCCTCCTTGGTGGTTTGGAAGATGTGGTAGTCCTCGTTGTATGCGCTGATCGGCTTAAGGGCGGCATAGCTCTTGTTACGCATCGCCTCGTAGGAATCCTCGAACAGGAAGAACTCCAGTTCCGAAGCCATCATTGCCTTCATGCCCTGGATCTTGAGCCGGGCAGCCTGCACCTTGAGAATGGCGCGCGGCGAGTGCACAATCTCCTCATGTGTGTGCTGATCGACGAGGTCGCACAGCACCATGGCGGTTCCCTCCAGCCACGGCACGCGCCGCAACGTAGCCAAATCGGGTTTCATTACGAAGTCGCCGTAGCCGGCCAGCCAGCCGGTTGCCGCATAGCCTTGGACCGTGAACATCTCGAGATCGGTTGCCAGCATGTAGTTGCAACAGTGGGTTTCCTCGCAGGCGTTGTCAATGAAGTCGCGCGCATGGAACCGCTTGCCCATCTGGCGCCCCTGCATGTCGACGGCACAGACCAGAACCGTGTCAATCGACCCGGCCTCAACTTCAGCCTTTAGCTGTTTAAGGTCAAGATTGCCGGACATTTTCCATATGCAACATAGAGGACTGCCTGTTGTCTCCCGCCAGCCGAAAGGCTGAAGATCAACTGTAACGGTAGGGACGTCCAGCCTTCTTGAGAAAATCCCTTCTTGATGTCATGCCTGTTTCCCTACTATCTGTGCTTGGGCAAGGTGTGCGCAAGTTATAACATGAAATACGCTCCTGATCGTTATCGGCTGTAGACCTGTTCGGTAGCCATGGGGCGCCCAGCATGACGCCGACGAAGCGGTAGATGTCCGGCAAGATGATCTTGGGAGGGGCCATGGCATGCATCAGGAACAGGCTGTAGCCGAATGGAAGGTCATGGCATCTGGCCCAGGCGTGTCCGGCGGATGCCGGGACGCCGCAAAACAGCACATGCAGCCAGTAGGGTAATACAATAAGGATTCAGCCTCCCAGGAACCTCCTCAAATGCTGCTAGGACTTCTGCTTTGCGACACTGTGGACGAACCCCACTTGACACGAACGGGTGGATATCCGCAGATGTTCCTCCACTTCATGCGCGAGAGCGGGGAGGATGTCGAGATGCGCAGCTACGACGTGTGCTCCGGAGAGTATCCCGCCACACCCGACGAGTGCGATGCCTATCTGGTGACCGGCTCGCGTCACGGGGTCTACGACAATATTGAGTGGATTGGAGCGCTGTGTGAATACGTTCGCCAGCTGCATGCCGGCCGCAAGCCTCTCATCGGGATCTGCTTTGGCCATCAGCTGATCGCCCAGGCGCTTGGCGGCCGCGCCGGAAAGTCCGCCAAGGGGTGGGGGCTTGGCGTTCACCGGATCGGCGTGGTCGGTTCGCGTCCATGGATGGAAAGGGCGCCGGCGGATGAGATCGCCCTCTCTGTCTGCCACCAGGACCAGGTGTCAGAGCTGCCGCCGGGCGCCGAGCCGTTCCTAAGCACCGAGTTCTGTCCCTACTCCGGCTACACGGTTGGTGACAGCGTCATCTGCGTCCAGGGCCATCCCGAGTTCGACAGGGAGTTCACGCACTACCTGATCGACAAGCGCGGCGCCGAGCTGGGCGATGAGCAGAGGAACGAACTCCATGCCAGCGTTGGTCAGGATACCGACAGCCTGACGGTGGCGCACTGGATCTGTGGCTTTGTCAGGCAGGCGATCCAAGGCCGCGCTGGAGGCCGGGGCGAGGCGCCTCCTCTGGCGAACGCAGGGGAAGGCGCCTCCTCCGACTCTGCGTAGTAAATCGCCTTCCACCTAATATAATTGACATTTGGACAGAGCATCAGGAGATCCGTATCCCATGAACAAGAGCGCAACCGCCGTTCGCCTCAAGGATGTGCAGAACCAGGCCGACCGGCGCGGCGTGCCTATCCGCAAGGTTGGCATCAAGTCTCTGCGGATCCCGCTGAGCCTGTCTTCGGAGTCCGGACTGCAACAGGTGGTCGGAACAGTCTCGGCATATGTTGATCTTGATCCCAATGTCCGCGGCACGCACATGTCCCGCTTCATCGAGATCCTGTCAGAGGTGCGTGACGAATTCAGTTTTGGCCGCTTCATGTCGCTTTCCAACGAGGTGAGGAAGCGTCTCGGTTCGTGGCGTTGCGACCTTGAGGTCGGCTTCGACCACTTCAGTTTCAAGAAGGCGCCGGTGTCCGGCGTTGAGAGCTGGATCGACAACCAGATCAGGTTTGCCATGATTGCGGAGGGCGACCATGTGCGCGGCATGGTTACTGTAGAGGTTCCGGTTAGCACGCTGTGTCCGTGTTCCAGGGAGATCTCCGACTACGGAGCGCACAACCAGCGCTCGAACGTGATCGTCAACGTTGAGTCCGTCGACGATCGGATTCCGCCGCTCAACGACATCATCTCCATCATTGAGGCGAACTCGTCGTGCGAGCTTTTTGGTCTTCTCAAGCGCCAGGACGAGAAGTTCGTCACCGAGCGGGCCTACGACAATCCGAAGTTCGTCGAGGATATAGTCCGCGACATCGCCAACGATCTGCGCTCGAACTATCCGGATTTCGAGTACAGCGTCTCGGCGGAGAACTTTGAGTCGATTCACAACCACTCGGCCTATGCGGAGATGTTCAGCGAGGGGTTCGAGCCGTTGCGCTAGCCGGTCATGTCCTGCAGACAGAGTCCGGCATGATTGTCTCAACTAGGGCGGTTCATGAAGACAGCCGATACCAATAGCCGCGAAGCCGGCGGCCTTTCCGGGCAGTTTCTGTCCGAACTGTCCGCGTTGCTTCCGAAGGACTGTGTCCTTCTCAGAGAGGAGGAACGCCGGCCCTACGAATCTGACGGACTTGCCGTGTTCCGCAAGCTGCCGTTGGCGGTTGCGCTTCCGGAGAGCGAGGAACAGGTTGCTGCGACGCTCAGGTTGTGTCGCCGTCATCGGGTCAAGGTGGTCGCACGTGGCGCCGGAACAGGACTGTCAGGCGGTGCGACACCTCTAGAGGACGGGATTCTTCTGGTCATGCAGAAACTGAACCGGATCATCGGCATAGATCCGCTGGCTCGTACGGCGACCGTTCAGCCGGGAGTGCGCAACCTGGCGATCAGCGATGCTGCCGCACGCCACGGCCTCTACTACGCCCCGGACCCTTCAAGCCAGCTGGTCTGCTCGATCGGCGGCAACGTCAGCGAGAACGCCGGAGGTGTGCGTTGTCTCAAGTACGGGCTGACTGTCAACAACGTTGAGCGCATCCGCGGAGTGACCATTGATGGCGAGATCGTGGAGCTGGGCGGTCCCATGGGCAGTCCGAGCGGCTTCGACCTGCTGGCGCTCGTCACCGGATCGGAGGGCCTGTTGCTGGCGTTCACTGAAATCACGGTGCGGCTGTTGCCTAGGCCGGAGCGTGTCTGCACGGTGCTCTGCGCATTCGATTCGCTTGAAGACGCCGGCGCGGCAGTTGCCGAGCTCATATCCCGCGGGATTGTTCCGGCAGGACTTGAGATGATGGATCGGCTGGCGATTGATGCCACAGAACAGTTTGCAAAGGCGGGCTACCCGCTTGGAGCCGCCGCGATGCTGATCTGTGAGACTGACGGCCTTGCCGAGGATGCGGAGGCTGAATGCGAACGCGCCTGCGAGGTGCTGCTTGGGAGCAACGGCCGTGACCTGCGCCGTGCGGCTGATGAAGCCGAGCGCGACCGGTTCTGGAAGGGACGCAAGTCGGCGTTTCCGGCGGTTGGGAGTCTTCGTCCCGACTACTATTGCATGGATGGCACGATTCCACGCCGGCGGCTAGGTTCCGTGCTTGAAGAGATCGGCCGACTGTCGAAGAAGTTCGGTCTGCAGTGTGCGAACGTTTTCCATGCCGGCGACGGCAACCTGCATCCGCTGATCATGTTCGATTCGTCGGTTCCGGGAGAGACTGACAAGGCGCTCTCCTACGGTTCGGAGATCCTCCAGCTGTGCATTCGCGAAGGAGGGACCATCACCGGCGAGCACGGTGTTGGCATTGAGAAAGTGAACGAGATGTGCATCCAGTTCCCGCCGGCGGAACTTGAGTGCTTCCGGCAGATCAAGCGTGCGTTCGATCCGCTCGAGCTGCTCAATCCCGGCAAGGCAGTTCCGACTCTCAACCGCTGCGCCGAGTTCGGCGCCATGCATGTCCGTCAGGGCCAGGACAAGTTCCCGGACCTGCCTAGGTTCTAGTGAAGGAGCATATCCGACAGGTTGCCGAGAGGATTGCCGAAGCGGCGGCGGCGAAAAGGCCGCTTGATATAGTCGCAGGCGGCACCAAGGGATTCCTCGGCAATCCGGTCGAGGGTGAGAGGCTTGAGGTTGGCGACATCAAGGGAATCATTGACCATGATCCAAGCGAACTGGTGGTTACTGCACATGCGGGAACCCGGGTTGCCGAACTTGAGGCTGCGCTTGCCGCGGAGAACCAGATGCTCGGGTTCGAGCCGCCTACGTTCGGCGGTGGCGCAACGCTTGGCGGTACCGTTGCCTGCGGCCTGTCGGGCCCGCGCCGGCCGCTGGTCGGAGCTTGCCGCGACTTCATGCTCGGAGTGACGCTGGTCGACGGTTCCGGCGAGATCCTGCAGTTCGGCGGAAAAGTCATGAAGAACGTTGCCGGCTTCGATGTCACCCGGTTGATGGCGGGATCAATGGGTGCGCTCGGCGTCATCGTTGAGGTGACTTTCCGTGCAATGGGTCGCCCGGAGAGCGAGACCACCTGCATGTTGGAACTGAACCTGCCGCATGCGCTCTACCGGGTCAACGAGCTGGTGGGCAATGGCATGGCGGTCTCCTCGAGCTGTTGGCACAGGAACAAGCTGTACGTGCGCCTCTCGGGAAGCCATTCGGGAGTCAATCGCTGTGCTGCCGAAATAGGGGGCGAGCGGCTGAAGGACGGGGACGGCGATGCGTTCTGGACCTCGGTCCGGGAACAGACGCATGAGTTCTTCTCGGGAGAGGGCTCGACATGGAAGATCGCATCTCCGCCGATGGCGGACCAGGCCGCGCTAGACGGCGACACGCTTGTCGAGTGGCACGGTGCGTTGCGCTGGATCAGAACGGATGCTCCGCCGGAAGAGGTGCGGCGGCGGGTTGGCGAAATGGGCGGCGCTGCGACGCTCTATCGCGCTGGCGATGTCCTCAAAGGCTCCAGGGACAGGTTTCCTCCGCTCCCGGAAGCGGTTGCCAGCATGCACGCCAATCTGATGAATGTGTTCGATCCGTCAGGCATCCTCAACCCTGGCCGGATGTACCGGTTTGCGTCCGGCTCTCCGAAAGGAATCTCCTAAACCTGGTCGAGAGCCAAGCTGATGTCGCTGATGTTCGGATGACAGTTCCACAGATCCGATCTGTACGTATTCCTGATCCATGTCCGAATTCTTGCAAAAGCCCAAGGCAAATCCTTATCCCAAAATGAAGCGGATCATCCGGATTCAGGGTTGGAGCATAAGGACGAAAACATGACCATTGGCAAACTGTGTGCAGTGCTTGCCGTGACGTTAATGGCGACGTTTGCGTTTGGGGAGGAAGGTTCGCTGCGTCTTGCAACCACGACCAGCACGGAAAATTCCGGTTTGCTGGATCGCCTGTTGCCGGTCTTTGAAGAGCGTTGCAAATGCAGGGTCTTGGTGATCCCGGTTGGCTCGGGCCGTGCACTCAAGATGGGCGAATTCGGCGACATTGATGTCCTCATGGTGCACAGCCCAGCCGATGAGAAGGCTTTTGTCGAGGCGGGTTTCGGAACCGGCCGCAGGCCGGTGATGTACAACGACTTCGTGCTGCTCGGACCACCCAACGACCCCGCCGGCATAGCCGGCCTCGGCAAAGTTGTTGAAGGCTTCGGCAGAATCGCAGCCGTCCGCGCCCCGTTTGTGTCCAGAGGTGACAATTCAGGAACCCACCGGAAGGAGCAGTCGCTTTGGGAACAGGTGGAAAAGAGGAAAGGAGAACCTGTGAAACCGGAGCCGGAATGGTACCTGTCAGCCGGCATCAGCATGGGTCAGGCCATACTGCTTGCTGACGAGAAGGGCGCCTATACGCTTGCGGACCGAGGAACGTTCCTTTTCTTCCGTGACAAGACCGACATGAAAATAATTATTGAGAACGAGCCGCGACTGCACAACCCCTACTCGGTGATCCTGGTCAATCCGGAAATCCATCCGCATGTGGAGATAGGACTGGCACAGGAGCTTTCCGACTGGCTTGTCTCAGACGAGGCGCAAGACCTGATCGCCAGCTACCGCGTTCAGGGCGAACAGCTGTTTTTCCCCAATGCGCGCTGACCCCGGTTCGTCCGGCATTTCTTATCTAGGGTTTTGGGAGATCTGTGATCTAGCGAATAGCAGGGCTAGCCTGTGTATGCCTGCCCCCAGAATCCGTTGAAGAAATGCTCTCCCATAGGATTGCGCATGCGCCTTGCCTCCTCCCTCTGAACATGGGCGGGTTCCTCAAGAGAGGCGGCTTCCGCCTGATGGCCGACAGCTGTAACAGACAGGCATTCATAGCCGTCCTCGGGAATGCCGAAAACCTTCATTGCCTTGTCGGGATCGAAGCCACCCATCTGATGGGCACGCAGGCCCAGAGCTTCTGCCTGCAGAACGAGCGAAATCGCCGCAGCTCCAGTGTCGTAGGCGTAGTGGCGATTGGGTTTGCCGTTGAGCGCAAAGTGCCGCCTGCCCACCGACAGGATGAGAAGCGGTGCACTCGCTGCCCAGCCCTTGTTTCCGTCCGCCAGGCAACCGTGGAGTCTCTTCCAAGCCTCGGAACTGGCGCTCCGGTCACAGACAATGAAGTGCCAAGGCTCGGCGCCAAAGCATGAAGGCGCCCATCGAGCCGCCTCCAGCATCGAAACGATTTGGTCGGCACTTACGGGCTTTTCGGCATTGAAAGCCAGCGGACTCCAGCGATTGGCAAGCAGATCGTGTATAGGCTTGGTGGTTACGGCAGGTTTTTGCATCAAGGATCTCCACATCTAGGTTTAGTGAGATCAATCCTAACAGAGAGCATCGGAAACGGCGGATTGATGCAAAGCCAAATAGAATTGCCGTAACGAACACATGTCACAACCATGGCCGACGAAACTGAAAATTCCGCAAAGCTGTCCACTGACACTGGTGTGATAACGCTCGCAATCCGCAGGGAACTGTCGGAGATGCTGGGATCTGCCGTTGATTTCGGAAAGGCGACTGCACATGCCTACTCCGTTGACAACAGCAAGAGGCGGCACTGCCCTGACGGCGTGCTGTTTCCCGAGACCGCGGAACAAGTTCAGCAGGCGGTGGCCATTGCCTATCGTGAAGGCATTCCCGTCATTACGCGGGGCCGAGGAACCGGCACCACAGGCGCCGCACTTGCTGAAACGGGTGGTCTTGTCCTGTCAACCGAACGGCTTGCCGGCGGGATCAGAATCAATGCCGAGGACCGAACTGCAGTGACCGGTCCCGGCACACTGAACGGAGAGGTTCAGGCTGCCGCCGCATGCGAGGGGCTGTTCTGGCCTCCCGATCCTTCGAGTTCCGCCTATTGCAGTGTTGGGGGCAACCTCGCCACGGCTGCGGCGGGGCCTAGGCATTTCAGGCACGGAGGAGCCCGTACCAGTGTTCGCCAAATCAAGCTGGTCACCGGAACAGGTGAACTTGTCACGCTTGGCTCAAGCGTAGGCAAGTCGGCAGTTGGCTATGATCTTGTCGGTCTCGTTGTCGGTTCCGAAGGGACGCTTGGCGTCATTGTCGAGGCGACGCTTGCCTTGAAGCCCCTTGCGAGACAGTCGCTTGGCGTGACCGCGGAGTTTATGTCCGTGGAAGACTGTCTTGATGCAATGGATGCCATCTCCAATCTCCCGGATGCGCCTAGTGCCGTTGAGTTTCTGGATACGGGAGCTCTTGACCTAATCCGTTCGCGCCACAACAACATGGTTCTTCCAGAGACGAAAGCCCTGCTGATGATGCTCGCCGAAGGCGATGCCTGTCAACAGGCTGCCCAGGCCATGCAGAAAGCCTGTTTTGGGACAGTCAGAAGCACAATTGTCAACAGTACAGATCAGTTATGGGAGGCACGTAAGGCGCTGTCGCCTCTGATGCGGGACGTTCTGCCTGTCAAGATCAACGAGGACATAACGGTTCCACCATCAAGACTAGCGGAGTTCATGAGGAAACTTGGCGCAATAGTTGAAGCCGAGCAGGTTCGTAACATCAACTTTGGCCACATTGCAGATGGGAACCTTCATGTCAATTTTCTCTATGATCCTGAGGTCGCGGGTGCGAGAGACCGCACCGAACGGGCTGTACACAGGATGTTCGATCTTGTCGTGAAACTTGGAGGGTCAATCTCAGGAGAGCATGGCGTCGGAATAGCGAAGCGGGACTGCGTGGTGAAAGAGATATCGCCGGAAGTGATCAACCTCATGAAAGGGATCAAGGCGACGTTCGATCCCAAGGGAATCATGAATCCAGGGAAGATTTTCCTTAGTTAGCACCCATCCCAAACCGTTCATTGGGATCCCAGATAAGTATGATGTTTTTTCTTCATCATACTTATATTAAAATTAAATATGATATACTATCCTTATTAGGGATGGAAAGAAGGGCAATCATGTTTGAGGCCTTGACGGCGAATAACCCTTGGTGGAATGGCGAGCTGCGAATACCTGAGGAGTTGGCTCCGGCAACCGAACGTCCCTTGGCGAAGCATCTGTGGAAACGTCTGCTAAATCCTGTCATGCGCAGGCATCTTGTCGTCATGGGACCGAGACGTGTGGGCAAGACA
Organism: Gammaproteobacteria bacterium; assembly: GCA_965207545.1. GTDB lineage: Bacteria > Pseudomonadota > Gammaproteobacteria > Tethybacterales > CBDBMS01 > CBDBMS01. The sequence continues at coordinate 1,329,174 of CBDBMS010000003.1, read as the reverse complement.
ACTGTCATGTATCAAACAGCCAAGCATCTTCTGGAGAAAGGAATTCCCGGGAACAGGATCTGCTGGGTTCAACTTGATCATCCTGCCCTTATTCGGTCCGATCTTGGGGAGGTTGTTAAGCTTCTGGTTAACACATCAGGGGCAACGCCCGACCAGCCTGCATATCTTTTCCTAGATGAACTGATTCATTCGGACAAATGGGATCTGTGGCTTAAGACTTTTCACGACGGACACTGGCCTGTCAGGATAACTGCCAGTTCAAGTGCCGCCGCAGTCTTACGGAAAGGGGGAGTGGAATCCGGAGTTGGTCGATGGGAGGAGATCAGCCTAGGCACCTACATGCTGAGCGAAGCTGTCCAGCTTGGAGGAACGACCCTTGACATTCCCAAGGCCGATGGCCTACACGAAATGATTTCTGCACTTTCCGCCATGTACCCTAGTCTGGCTGACCAGTGTGTTGAGAGCCGCCAGCGGCTTCTCTATGCCGGAGGATTTCCGGAATTCCTTCTGGCTCACGATTCTGAACTCGGACAGTCAGGCATTCTGCCGATGTTTAGTCCAGCCGAGATTAACAGTAAATTCTTTGACTTCGCACAGAGAATATTGCGTAACGATGCGGTAGAACGCACGATATACAAGGATATGGCTTCCTACAAGCTGGACAATCCGATGGCAATGGAACACATTCTTTGCGTACTGGCCGATCAAATAGCCGGGCTACTCTCACCTCAGAGGATATGTTCGGATGTTGGGATCACTGTTCAAACGTTCGAACGCTATCTGGGCCACTTGGTGAAATGTTATCTCGTCTTTGTTCTTCACAACTACGCACGCAGTGAAGAGGCGGTTCAACGTCGTGGGCGCAAAATTTATTTTGTCGACATAGCTGTGCGCAATGCTGTGCTAATGAGAAAGATGTTTGCACTGTCCAGAGACGACCAAGGCAAACTTTGGGAGAACATGGCGGCGTCACATCTTCATAGTCTGTCGAAGGAAGTGGGTGTTCGACTATATCATTGGCGACGAGGGACGGCCGAGGTTGATTTTGTCTATGATGATCCGGAGTGTCCACTTGCCTTCGAAATCGGCAGCGGCGCGAAACATACGCTTAAAGGGCTTCGGGCTTTTCGGGAGGAACATGGCCGGTTTAAGGAAGGTTGCTACTATGTGGCGCCTGGCATTGATTTTGCCCCCCCAAAAGTAACAGGAATCGGGAGAATGCCTCTAGAGTTACTGTTGTTTGCAATCGGACTTCTGTGTGAAAGCCAGTTTAATCTCAAATATGCTCGTCCTGGTGTTTCACTATCTCTTTGAAGCTTGGCTGAAAATTGGCCGAATGCGACCATTCTCTTAGGAGATTGAATACACGCTTCCCTGATTCGGAATAGAACAAGTTTGCCCCCCCCCCCCCCACCAGTTGTTCTAGCACCGCTAATTGCTGAATGCTATACTGCCGAAAGAATAGAATGGGCGAAACTGGAAGTTGTCCTAGCACCGCTAATTGCTGAATGCTATACTCCCGGTCTCGGAGATCTCCTCGATGACCCAGTTGTCCTAGCACCGCTAATTGCTGAATGCTATACTGGGAATTCTCATGCGTCTTGCAGCTGTTGTGTTGTCCTAGCACCGCTAATTGCTGAATGCTATACTCGCCGTAACTGTCTGAAACTGTGAGGCAACGTTGTCCTAGCACCGCTAATTGCTGAATGCTATACTCTGTGTTATCATCTTCCGCATGATGACTTCGTTGTCCTAGCACCGCTAATTGCTGAATGCTATACTTGCTCGCAAAGGCTCTTGAGCGCAACCCCAGTTGTCCTAGCACCGCTAATTGCTGAATGCTATACTTCGTCCTCGTAATCGTCATCGTCATCGTCCGTTGTCCTAGCACCGCTAATTGCTGAATGCTATACTCGGATTGGCAATACAGGTTAAACAGCCTTGGTTGTCCTAGCACCGCTAATTGCTGAATGCTATACTCGGATTGGCAATACAGGTTAAACAGCCTTGGTTGTCCTAGCACCGCTAATTGCTGAATGCTATACTGCGTCTGCAGAAGACAGCGAGGTTTACCAAGTTGTCCTAGCACCGCTAATTGCTGAATGCTATACTCACAAGGCCTACATTGACGCGGCCCACCCGGTTGTCCTAGCACCGCTAATTGCTGAATGCTATACTGGCGAGAAGCTTCGAATCTTCGAGTCTGCGGTTGTCCTAGCACCGCTAATTGCTGAATGCTATACTTATGGGAACGATAGCGAGACTGTCGCCCCTGTTGTCCTAGCACCGCTAATTGCTGAATGCTATACTGCGGCGGGAATTGTCGACATCGTCGACGCCGTTGTCCTAGCACCGCTAATTGCTGAATGCTATACTAAAACCCTCATCCAAAACACAGATATATTCGTTGTCCTAGCACCGCTAATTGCTGAATGCTATACTAGGACACAGACAACTGATTGTTTCGCAAGGAACTTCTATTGGCTTGAATGTGCGAGGAACAGTCAGAACAAGTGCAACTGCTTGGGCTTACCATCATTTTTAAAAGGCTTTTTGGCATGAAATCTTCTCATTGATGCAAATTGTTTGTCAGTAATGGTTAGGATATCCACTTTTCCTCCATACGGCAGATGACATTGTATTCTACCGCCAACGACCTCAGCTTTTTCACTGGATGCGCAGTGTTTAAGGTAGACTGAAAACTGAGACATCTCGAAGCCCATGTCAAGAAGACGATTACGAAATTCAGTGGCTTCCTTCCGCTCTTTCTTGGTTCCGACTGGTAGATCGAACATGATGAATAACCACATGATGCGGTACGCGCAGAGTGTAGGCTCTTTCATAGTGCCGCGATTTCAATTGGCGTAGGTACTGAAGGCAAGCAAACAGAATTCTTTTCCCCTAGACAAAGCTTCGCGAAAGAGCGTGACATTTTGACGCTAGCCAGCGATAGTGGTGAGACTTCATTTCCTATTGGCACTTGTAATGACGTAATTCTGGCTAACTGTGTCTTGTGGGTGGATGTTAGATCCCCATTTATAGGTAGGTTTTGTCGGACCATAAGATCTGCTATGGGTCTGAAGGGCTCCATTAAATCGTCTACTAAGTTAAAAGAGTTTCTTGGATTTTTATGATGCAGGCTAAACGAAGGATGTAGTCCGGCCCCACAAACTCCACGGGCAACACATGCTCTAGTAATGGCGTATGTGTAGTTGAGAGCAGCATTAATTCCCGCCGCTCCTTGGTCTCGGCGGAAATCACTTCCAAAAAGTTGTGACCAATAAACACGAGCTGCTTGCGCTTCATAATTGTCAGGATCTCCTGATCTGACTTTTGCAGCTATAGCAAGAAGCTGTTCATGGCTTTGGTCTACTTGTTTCAGAGCCATAGCTTGGTTTTTAATCTTGGATTTGACAACACTTTTCCAAGCCTGTTTGCGTTGCGGCTTGGTTAAGTTGACTTGTGCCTGCATGATTTGAAATTGCCTATTGTGGCTTTCAATGGGGAGAACCATGGAACACGGCAAAAAATTCTGCCCGCATATTACTAATGGAATGTTCCGCTGGCTAAGATAATCAATTAGAACGGTTGAAATGGTGGCTCCCGGAACAGAGACTAGAAGGGTGGCTATGTCATCAAAGGGAATCTGCCCTATTTTCTGGACACCATCATGTATTTCTAAAAAACCTCTGGCCTTGCCTAATCTATATCCAGACTTTGTAATTTCCACTACCTGACTTCCGTAATGGCTCATAGTTAATAATGCCGTCGTGGCTTCCGTCGCTTTTCATAGGATATCCGTCCTGCGGGACTGATATGTACCTTTTGGCCGTTTAGTTCTTTAAGCCAATTAATTGATTTACGAAAATAATGAAACGAATCTTCACTATCTTTATTTCGTTTATCAACATTTGCTTCATGGTGAGGAGCCCATGTCAACTCATTTGACGACGCTTTTTGAAGTCGAAGAATTTCTGTGATGTCATTATTTTTTATAGTGACACAGTCATTGATTTGCAATCGCATAACCAGTCTAGCAGCTGGATGTGGCTTTTTAGTTTGACCAGGCTGAAATCCTTTGCTATTTGCTTCAAATGTAGAAATAACCTCGGATATCCATTTCCCCTCCTGTTTGTGTCCCTTGGGATATTCGTAAATCTCGACCCCCCAATTGCTATGGCCTGCTACAGCCTTATAGGGGTTCCCGACACGATCCTTGATTGGAATGACTGTTAGGTTTTTAGTGCATCTAAGCGACCTGATGCCACGCTCTTTGGCAAGGCTAATGATCCCCTCTACGCCACCAGCAGAGAAAGCCGTGGCGAAATCCTCTCTCAGTACAGGATCACGAATAGCCTGAATGTGTTTTTCTGTCTTGAATTTTTTAATAGGCCGACGGACAACAACTTTCTGCAGACCTGTATTATCGGCATTAGACGCTATGCCGTAAGCGCCGTCGTTATGGAGTTGGCCAGTGGTTGCACCACCGTTCCTGCTTTTTACTTTCCTCTTGTGTGAGACAACGATTTTCCGGATGACATTAATAACGTGACGCTGAAACTCACTCCATGGATCTATAGGGCTTCTTCCGGTAGAATCTTTCGGAAAAATAGTGCACAGATCCATTTTTTCAGCCTGTGCAGCAGCAGTTGCCACTTTTTGTAGCACTGAACGTGTTGTCATTCCGACTACGATCGCATCAATGGCATGATGCCGGTGATCGTCGCGGTTTTTCTTCTCACGTTGTTCCTTTGGAAGTTTATCAGCACATTGCAGAACACTCTCGAGCCCCCAATTTATTCTAAGCATTGCGGTGAGTCGTCCTGTTAGAACATCTATCTTGCCATTGGGACAAATGTTTTCGAGGTACTCCCGGGCCATACGCCCGATGTATCTTGTGTCATTAAGATGCCTGGCAAGAAAGTCATCATGATCTCGCTTCCATATGTCAAATGCATTCTTTTGAAATCTCCACTGTTTTGATTCGGGAAGTCGTCTTGCCCTTTCCAGTATTTCGCCCCAGTTATAGCCATTAGGGTTGCCGCCAAAGGCTTCGAAAGGAGTTTGGTTGTCCTTGTCGCGATTGGCTTTCCGACTACATATGACTTTGTTTGCTCGGCTGTCATCTAGGGTTTTGCTTATCGGGAGAAGATGCTCGATTTCAGTTGAACCGTCAAACAAATCAGCAATGCCGATTTTTCTTCCCGTAAAGGGGCAAAGCCTGCCATTAGGGTCTTTATCGAGTTCTTCCCAAAGCCGAAATCGAAGTCGGTTCTCATGGTTTCTCTTCTTGCCGTGTTGCTCCAGAATCTTGTCTAGTTCTTCGTTTTTCTCCTGATTTTTCTTGTTTTGTTCTTCAATCTCACCTCTTTTCTTTTTGCCTGCTGGGAGATTGCGAGCCAGCTCAATGGCAATTGATCGAGGGTGTCCGTAGCGGCCAATCAATTCGTTTACCACGTGGCGGATCTGGTTTAGGGCAATATGAACGGTGGGATTGCTTACTCCGCCAAAGAACTTCAGGTTGTCCTTCTTGTCTTCGAGGTTTCGCATTCCGGGAATAATGTGACTGTTTTCGAAGGCTTTTCCGTAGTAGGGCAATTCTGGCAATAATTCACACTCTCTGGCCTTGGTGTAGGGATCGGTGAAGCAATCGTTTTCCTGTGCCACCTCCTTGATGGCATGCGGCTGAATCAAAGATTTGTTCTTCATCTTTTCGATTAGCAAGCGTGCTGTCCTGAGCGATATTGAAGCAGTGCCTTCATCTAGCTGAGCATTCATGCTGAAGTCTGCGGCAGTTTCTGATAAACCATAATCTTGTGTTAGTTGCGACAGTACTTCTTCATCCTCAAGAGAGTCATTGAGAATAAGATCGACGAAGCCATCTTGCTTTTCAGGTGTCCAGTTGTACCATTCCTTGCCTACACAATCCTCGTTGCTCATTTTGAAAGAAGTGTAGTTTCCTACAAGATGGTTGCGGTTTGATCTTTCCAAATTGAAGTTAAAACTTCCCTCAGCCAATCCATGCTTCTTCAGGATGTTCTTCATTTTGCTGAAAGGAACCTTTTTCGCTGTGGGTTTTTCTAGCAGATTGATGATTTCATCCCGAGCCTCCCGATGATCGGTTAGTTGGTGGGTTCCTTGGTAATCCAACCAGGAAAGATTATTGACTTCCTGATAGATCCTGTAGCGCTGGATGGTGGGGAGGGCTCTGTATGCACGATACTCGGACGTGATATAGGCACATCTTCCTATGGCTGGAGCCTTTAGTTTTCTTTGGGTGAAAATGACAGAATGAAGACGGTCTTTGAGAGATTCCGTTAGTAGATTGGAGTGATATCCTGATTGTTTTTCCCATATCTTGTCAAATTCATCCTCTAGCATCTCCCTAGTAGGATAAAGGTCGTAGAGTTTGCTGTCTGCATTAGGTCGTGCGCGAGTAGGCTCATTGTTTTTGCGCCTTTGCCATAGGAAAGAGCCAAAAGAGATAGTCCTATCGGCTGAAAGTTTTTCGAAAGCCTGTTTTTTCTGTCTGACCTTTTCCTCCCGAGCAAGTTTTTGCTCCTCTTTTTTCAGGTTTTTGTATTCCTCCTTGGACAATTCCTGATCTACTAAGTGCATTTGTTCCAGGAGTTTTCTCACAGAGTCAGCGACTTTGCCCTTTTCCGACTGATCGCTTTGGCTCTTTCTGTTGCTCCTGAAGCCGCGTCTTTGATTAAGGTGAAAAAGCGCACGTCCGATGCGATGAGGTTCAAGTTTTTCATGCAGAGCCTCATGGCGCAGTTGTAAAGGATCCAGTTTCTGAAGCGCTTTTCGCTCAGATTCGCTTTCCGGGAAAAGACCGCTTTTGATCATTTCGGCTAGAAGAAAGTGCTGACGTTGCTTGAATCGGTCTCTACGTCTTCTTGCCGATCTTGCCTCCCTTCTACTGGCTTTCAAGGTCGTTTTTGTCTTGTCATTCCTGCCGTCGGTGAAGATGCGAACCCCCGCATTTTCAATGGCACAGGGAACTCCCTTGGAATCCAGTTCCAAAACGCACCAGCCGAGGGAATTGGTGCCAACATCAAATCCAAAACGGTATGAAGTCATGTCAAGCCTAGAAAACTGTTGACTAATATGTTGCGAATGAGGTAGGATAATAGCATAGTATATATTCAGCAATTAGCGGTTCTAGCTAGGATTAACAAGCGAGAATTCGCAACATTCGGAGGCGACCTACGGGTCGCCTTATCGTTTAAGCCTTTATTAAAGGCGTTGGCAGTGCTTGGTCGGGAACAGGAAGCTGGCTTTCGCCAGCAAGATGCCTAAAAGGACAGTCGGCTCGACAGCCAGTAATTCTTGTTTTGAACGATTTGCAGGTATGAGATGAGTTGCTTGGCATATTGTGCTGGGACGAAGGTTTGATTAGCAGGAAGGGGTCAACTGCTGTGTGGGATGTGTTTTTGCGGATCGTTTCCGCGCCAGTTCACAAGCCATACACCTGCCAAAACGGCGAGTCCGCCCATGGCAATCGGCAGGCTCATGGTCTCGCTGAGGAACAGGAAGCCCAGCATGGCAGTGAACAGTGGCACTAGGTAGATGAAATTTGCTGCCTGACCGGCTCCAATTTCCTGGATCCCTCTGTAAAACCACAGTGTTCCCAATCCTGAAGCGCATACTCCCACGTAGGCCGCCGCGATCCATATGCTAGGTTTCAACTCAAGTGCTGTGTTGGCTAGATTTTCCAAAGCGAACGCTGGCACGGCCAGCATGACGGTTCCTGCTACGGTCGATCCCCACAGGAGAGGCAGGGGATTGACATGGACCAGAATTCTCTTCCCGATAAGGGTGTAGCAGACCCATGAGGCTACGCAGCCCAGAGCGGCGATCTCGCCCGCACCGATGCCTCCTTGGGTGAGCGAGGACAGGTCACCGTTCGCAATGACCATCATGGCTCCAGACAACGAAAGAAACAAGCCTATGACTTGCCAGGTGCGAAGCTGTTCACCCATGCAAAGAGCTGCGATGGCGGCAGTCAGTATGGGGTTAATGGCCACGATCAGTGCCGTACGTGTTGCCGATATTTCCCCCAGTGCGAAGAAGAACAGCGAGTTGTAGGCGAATACCCCGAAGAAGCCGACCGCGACAATGGTACCCCAGCCTTTTGCTGGCAGGGTCGAAAACTCCCGATGGGAAGCCATTGCCCAGGTCAGGAATGCGGTGCAAAAAAGGAAACGCAGGAATGCGAGCGAGAAGGGGCCGATGTCTCCGCCAAGCGCACGTCCGATGACGAACGAGGAGGCCCAGAACGCGGCCATCAACACGAGCGAGGCGTAGAGAAAGGGCGTTGCCATCAGAAGCTTATTCTAGGTCCTGGGGACCTTATCGTTAGTTGAAACCGGGACGGATAGTCAGCCTGTGTGGTTGTTTCCACACTGAATCAGGAGTTTCAGGACCGCGCGGGAGCCTTTTGGCCATGCGGTTGGCGCGCCCTGTCGTCAAGCCGGAGACCGTTCCCGAGATAAACCGTCAGCTGTGCTGAGACAAACCGCATCTTGGATAGAAGTTGTCCGGCGCGTTTCGCTCTGCGGCTGGCCTCTTCTCTGAGTTTCCTGTCGAACAGGATGACTGTCTCCGCTGCCAGACAGCCGTTCTATCAGGGTCTGATCAGCCGCGGGAGAAAATCTATTTCTTGTTGTGGAAAATGAACCCGATGAAGTTCAGCAATAGCTGCGCTGCAAGAATCTGTGTGCTTTCGCCGGGGTCGTATGCCGGTGCGACCTCGACCAGATCAATGCCAACCACATCACCGCGCTTGCTGAGACCCTGAACGATTTCCAGCACATCATAGTATTGGAATCCGCCATGGCTGGGCGTGCCTGTACCCGGTGCGATCGACGGACAGAACGCATCGATGTCGATGGTCACATAATAACGCGATCCTTCGGGGATACGGTCAAGGACCCCTTGGGTGCCGAGCTTGCGCACCTGACGCACCGACAGGATGTCCGAACCACGCGCGCGCGCGTCCTCATAGCCCTCTTTCGCCGTTGACGACACATTGCGGATGCCTAGCTGGGTCATTCCCGAAACGTAATCCTTTTCAATGGCGCGGCGCATCGGGTTGCCGTGGCCTTCGGTCACTCCGTGACGCTCATCAACGAAATCCAGATGTGCGTCGATCTGCACCACATGGATCGGACCTTTTTTAGCACAGTCTTGTTTGAACGCGCGAATGCAGGGGATGTTGACCGAGTGGTCGCCACCGATGGTCACTGGGATGGCGCCTGCGTCGAGGATTTTCTTCACGCCGTATTCGATATTGGCGTGGCTCTCCTCGGTCTTGGTGTGGATGATGTCGGCATCGCCTATGTCGACAATACGCACATCGTTGCTCAGATAGGTTGCATCGTCTTCATGGTCGTAGGCGCCGGCGTGACCGAAGCTGAACAGGGTTGATGCTTCGCGTACCGAGCGGGGACCAAAACGCGCTCCGGACCGGAACTGGCAGCCAAAATCAAACGGCGCCCCAAGGATCGCAACATCAGCGTCGATCTTGTCCCAGTCCTGAACGTATTCTTTCTTGCCGAAGGTTGAGATGCCGACGAAAGGCAGGTTCAGACGGCCTGTCTCATAGCCATGGTTTGCCATGTGTTATTCTCCTGATTTACGTAGTTTATCGGTAGGCCAGTTCCGGCAGGAACAGTGCGATCTGGGGGAAGAGGACCAGCAGCACAGTGACGAACAGCAGGATTACTAGGAAGGGTGGCACACCGCGCACGACATCCATAAAGGGGCGCCTGAAGACCGCGATCGCCGTGAACAGGTTGCATCCGAACGGTGGGGTGGCGGCGCCAATGGCCACCTGAAGCGTGATCAGAACACCCACCAGAACCGTATCAAGTCCGGTTGCCTTGATCATCGGTGCAAAAATCGGAACCAGGATCAGGATGACCACAATCGAGTCCACGAACATGCAGCCAATGAAGAAAGCCAGGTTGATTGCCAGAAGCGTCATCAGCGGGCCGGCCTCATTCAGTCCCAAAGTTTCAATGATGTTTTGGGGTACCTGAGCGAAGGATAAGGTCCACGAAAAGGCCGCACCCGCCGCGATCAGGATGAAAACAACCGAGGTGATCGCGCCAGTGGACAGGGCGATATCGGGCAGGTCACGCAGACGGATCGAGCGAAAAATCAATGTCTCAAGGATCACCGCATAAAGAACACAAACAGCGGCGGCCTCGGTAGGCGAAAATATCCCGCCATAGATGCCGCCAACGATGATCGCCGGAAAGCCTAGGGGCCAGATTGCGCGCCGCATGGACACGAACCTCTGTCTCCAGCCTTCACGTGGCAGAACCGGGATGTTGTGGCGATGGGCATACCATACGCAATAGATGGAAAAGAGAACCACGATCAGAAGGCCCGGCATGATGCCGGCGATGAAGAGCTGGGAAATCGAAGTGCCGGAAACAACGCCGTAGATGATCATGCCGATTGACGGCGGGATCAGATAGGCAAGATCGGCGGCATTTACGATCAGGCCGATTGTGAAACTGTCAGTGTAGCCCGATTTCAGCATACGCGGGCGCATGGCGCCGCCAACGGCCACAACGGTGGCCTGAGTCGAACCGCAGACAGCTCCAAAAAGCGCGCAGGCGCTGGTGACCGAAATCGCCAGCCCGCCCCGGATATGTCCCATGAAGCTCATTACAACGTCGACCAGCCGGTTGGCGGAATGGCCGCGGGTGATAATGTCAGCGGACAGAATGAACATGGGTACCGCCACCAACGCCGCAGGTTTCACCCCGCCAATCATCTGCTGGATCAGGATCTGCAGGCTCATCTCGGAGAAATAGACCAGAAACCCAAGAACCGCGGCAGAGATCAGCGGCATTTTCATTGGGAACCCTGCAAGCAGCAGGATGATCATCACGGACAGCATAAGCTCTGTCATTTGGACTCCTCCTCAGTGCCGGTGCCGTAACGATTGATGGCTGCTGCGGTTTCGTGGTCTTCGTAGCTGTCGACCTCGTGGTAAGAGACGTAGATTTCCTCTTCGGCGAAATTCAGATTGCGAATGGCCGTCAGCAGATACTGCAGCGATGTCAGTGTCAGCCCAATGACCACCCAGACATAGGTCAGATAAAGCGGGATCTGCAACGCGGGCGTGATTCGGCCGCGCGATGCAACTTTTTGTACATATTCAAACGCGTACCACGCCAATATTGCCATCATCACCGAAGTTGTGGCCGCGATGACAATCATTAGCCCCTTGCGGACCTTGGGTGGCAACGCGTCATAGATCGCGGACATTCTGATATGGATCCCTTTACGGGTCGCATATCCAAGGCCCATGAAGGTGATGATCACCATCAGGAATTCGTTCAGTTCTTCAGAGAAATAGATCGATTGCTGAAACACGTAGCGACCAAGCACATTCGCTATGGTGTTTGCCGCCATCAGAATAATGCCCCAGCTCAGAATGAAGACTTCAATCCGGCCGATCAGCGTGTCAATTCTTCCGAGAATACTGGCCGAACCTGAATTGGCTTGCATTCCTTTCCCTCCAAAAAAAACGCCCTCGCACCACCAACGGCACGAGGGCAGTTTTGACTGTGATTAGTTAGTTTGACGCGGCCAGTTCAGATGTCAGCGCATCAAGCAACTCTTGACCCCGTGTCCCTGCGGCTTCAACATAGGCGCCGGCAGTGTCACCAGACAAGGCGCGGAAAGCATCACGCTCTTTCTCGGTCAGAACAACAAGACCAATGTCAGGCTTGGCTTTCTTGATGATGTCAAGACGCTTTTGGTTGAAGTCAGCGACCACGCCGTCAATGAAACCTGTCATGCCAGCCATGGTCTCGCGCACCAGTTTCTGGCGTTGGGGATTCAGAGTGGCGAACCAGTCCGAACCCGCAACAACGGCGGTGACAAGCTCTTGCTCACCGGCCCAGATCAGGTGGCTGGTGACTTCATAGAACTTCATTTCTTCGATCGTCGGAATCGGATTCACCTGACCGTCAACCGCACCCAGTTGCAACGCGCCGAACACTTCGCCAAATGGCAGCGGTGTCGGGCTTGCCCCCATGTTTTTGTAGGTTTCGATCAGAATCGGCGACACCATCACGCGCATCTTGAAGTTCGAGAAATCTTCGGGCGTGCGGATCTCACGGTTGGTGGTCCAGACCTGTGGACCTTCGGAATACATGGTCATGACCTCAAGACCACGCTTCCGGAAATCCTCGTTCAGGGGACCATAGATGGTTTTCGAGCCACTGAGGATCTTCGAGATCGCATCCGGATCGGATGGCAACAGATAAGGCAGCAGGAACACCTGGCTTTCAGGAACAATGGTGCCGAGGTTGCCAATGGACACATTGGAGAACTGGATCACACCATCGGCGGCTTGTTCAGCCGTTTCGGTTGGTGTCCCTAGTGTACCCATCGGATAGACCTCAACTGTGACATCGCCGTCAGTTGCAGCTTCGATCCGTGACTTGAATTCCTGCGCGTAGGCATCCATAATCGAGCCGGGAATTTCCTCAATAGCAAATTTCCATTCTTCTGCGACGGCTGAGAGTGGCACCATCCCAATTGCTGCGGCTACAACAGTCGCCTTCAGGTTCGAAAATGTAAAGCTCATTTTTTCCTCCTATGGAATCCAGTTCTGACAAATTTTCGGCATTCTAGCACAAGAATTTGAATACAAAAATACATTTTGATTGATTCTTACATGAAGTGGATTCATATGACTTCACACATATATCCATCGGGAGCCGACACGTCAGTGTGGGGTGGATGGCCGCATCAGTGCCGTGCGTGGTGCCAATGTTTCCCCCCAGCGTGAGGAAAAACAGCGAGTTGTAGGGGAACACCCCGAAGAATCCGATCGCGACAATGGCAACCCAGCCTTTTGCTGGCAGGGTCGGGAGCTCCCGACGGGAAGCCGCTGCCTAGGTCAGTCCTGGCGAACAGGATGATCGTCTCCGCCGCAAACAGCCGTTCTTCGTGCAGCCAAAACTGAGAGCGGATACGCCAATTTTCGTCGCGCACCAGGAACTGGCCGACTCTTCTTGCTGAAAGGGGCGGACGGGTTTTTCGGATTTGCCTGTGTGCATGGGTTCGGTTGCGGCGAGAGTCTTGCGCATGCGAAGGTACGGCACAGCCCTTCTTACAGCCATCTGCCTGTCCGCATTGCCGGTGGAGGCGGACATAGAGGACGAGATGGCTAGAATGTTTGACCGTCTCGGATCATATGGCAACGCCACCGCGCCACAGATGGTTCGCGGCTCGACCCGGAATATCGCAACGTTTGGCGGTTTGTACTACCGCGCGCCACGGCGGACCTACTCCGTTGCCGCGTTCTCCCCGCCCTCCTTCCGTGCCGGTTGCGGCGGGATTGACCTTTATGCCGGTTCGTTCTCGTTCATCAACAAGGATCAGTTCATCCAGTATCTCCGCAGCGTTGCGGCCAACTCGGTGGGGCTTGCGTTCAAGATGGCGCTCTCGTCGCTGTCGCCCGAGCTTTCGAAGACGCTTGAGGATCTGCAGAAATCGACGGAAGCGCTGAACCGTTTTAATCTCGATTCCTGTGAAGCGGCACAGGCCCTAGTCAAGGGCGATGTCGGGGTCGCCATGCTTGGCGGCGAGACTGCGTGCAGAAATCTCGGCACCTTTCTCAACACCTACGCCGACGGCGCGGAGGCCCGCCTGATGTGCTCTTCCGACACAGAGGCCGGTTCGGTCGCCGTAGCGGCGGCGGCTAACCCGGATCTCAACGGCGTTGCGCCGTTCGAGTACACCGGAGGCAATCTCATGTGGGAGGTTCTAGGCGGCATATCCGGCATCGGGGACGGCATGAAGGAGATGCTCATGTCCGCCACCGGGACGTTTATCGGCCCGGTGGCGGGAGCGCCTGCGGGGACGGGTCTGCGCTACGTGCCGCCGACGGTATCCTCGGCCAAGGATCTTCTCGCCGGCGGGGTGCCCCTCCTGAACTGTGCCGCTTCCGGATGCGTCGAAGTGGATCTGGCTCCGCTTCCGGCGACCGTTTCGTTCCGCAGCCTGGTCAGCCGGAGGCTGCAGTTGGTGGCGGCAAAGATGCGCAGCGGTTCGGGACCGCTAAGCGACGAGGAGCGCGCCTTTCTTGAATCGAACAGCTTTCCGGTGCTACGTATCATCCAGACCGACGCGGCCGGTTCGGCAGGTCTTCTCGACATGGCAACCGATTCGATCGCGCTTGGCGTTGCGCACACCTTTCTTTCCGAAGCGTTGCGCGTCGTACGGGCCGCCGTTGCGGCGCGGCAAACCCGCAGTGCGGCCGAAGCGCACCTTCTCCGGCGTTTGGTGGATGGAGCGACCGACATGCAGCGGGACATTTTTCTGGAGTTCAGCGCCGAGGTGGGCAGGCTTGGCTCGGCGCTGAGCTTGCGCCGGGACATCATTGGACTGCGGGCCGCGCTATGGCGCGGACAGTTCAAGGAGCGTCTGGCTGGAGCCGGCGGAGCCGGATCTCTGCACGACGACTAGTTGTCCGTGGAGTACTACTCCTATGGCGGCGGAGAACTGCTTGCCGCGCTGTTCAACGCCGTGGCGGCGTTCACCCGCACCGCATCCTTTTCCGACATGGCAGCTTCTGCTGCGCTGGTGGGCATCGTTTTCGGCACTCTCGGCGCTCTTCATTCGATGGACATGAGCGCAGCCGTTCGATGGGCGGTTACTGCCGTCGTAGTCCACTCGCTGATGACTGTGCCTCGCATGCAGGTGGTCGTTGTCGACCGAATGACGGAATCGCCGGAGGCGGCCGGACTCTACGGGCTGGGCTTGTCGCCGCCCCGCGTGGTCGACAACGTCCCGGCAATGCTTGTTCTTGTAGGTCACGCGAGCAGCCTGATCGGCTCCACGCTTGCCGACGCCTTCGAATCACTGCTTGGCGTTCCTGGTGAGCGGAGCATGGGTGCCGGAGGCCTGTTTGTCATGCACCGCGCCCTACGTGCGATGATGGAGGGCTATCCTCTGAGAGACAAGAATCTGCGTACCGACTTCGTCAGCTATATGCAGAACTGCGTCTATTTTGATGTGGAAATTGACCGGCGCTATGGTTACTCCGATCTTCTTGACGGGGTTCCGCTTGACCATCTGGGCAACACGGGAGACCGGGTCACTTCGGTCACGCAGACGGATGGCTCCTCCCTGGCGACCACATGTGCCGGGGCGTGGGGTGGTGGAGAAGGTGTCCATGGATCGGTCGGCTCGACTGTCGGTCTGCGCCAGCGGATCTTGGACGAGGCGGCGCACCGAAGGGTGCTTGGCTGTTTGGAGACTGCAGGATACCTGCTGGGGATGAATCCGGCCCGGCTCGATTCGCTTGCCGCTACAATGCGCGTTCCGCACACTGGCGCCGTGGCCGGCTGTGGCGCTCCGCAAATGGATGGCGCACTGCGTTTCCTCAACCTGTCTGGCAAGACGGCGGGCGAACAGATAAGGGAAAACCTGGCGATCGAGCTGATGCGTGACTACGCCTATTCAGTGCCCGACGTCGATCCGGTCGAGATCGCAGCCGCCAAGTCTGCAACCGGCCGCAGCCGCAACGCCACCTACGTGATCATGGGCCAGATCGCAAGGGAGACCCTGCCGGTGATTCGCAGTGCGCTTGAGGCGGTGTCGCTCGCGCTGTTCCCGATCATCTCGGTTCTCGCGCTGGCCATACCTGACCGCATGGCACAGTACGTGCGGATGCACTTCACGTTCATCCTTTGGCTTCAACTGTGGCCGCCGCTGATGGCAGTTGTTAACGAACTGGCACACCGCTCCGCCCGCGATGCGATGGCCAAGTACAGCGTTGTCGCCGGCGGCGAGATCAGCTATTCTGCATTCGATTCCATTCTTGACGAAATAGTCCTTCACCAGGCAGTGTCGAGCTACCTGTTGGTGCTGACTCCGCTGCTTGCGTACTTTCTGGCCAAAGGCACCGACTTTGCGGGAGCGCTGATAGCCGGCCGGTTTCTGCAGCCGTCGGAAGGGCTTGCTGCAGGACAGAGCCGCTCGGCCGCCCTAGGGAACTGGTCGATGGACCAGATCAGCATCGCGCCCGATACCAGAGCGGGCGCAGGGGTGTTCCGCCACATGGACACGGGCGGGAACATCATGACAACGGCTCAGGGCGGAAGGGAGTTTCTCGAACTCGGCAGCCGCATGACCGCGGTTGCCCAAGGGGCGCAGACCGCTGTTCTGTCATCGGTTTCATCAAGCACACTTGCAGTCGGTGAGAGCAGAAGGGAGTTTGCCGCTGAAAACATGGTATCCGCCTATGCCAGAGGATTCTTGAGCCTGCGCAGCGAACTGAAGAGTTCCTCGCTTGACGAAAGCCATCAGGCGCGTGATCTCGCGGCTGAGCGCAGGGGGCTGAGCGTGATCCGCAATGTACATAGGGAACTGTCCAGGGAGAGTGGGATTAGCGAAGAGGAATCGGCCCGTGTACTCGGGACCATAGCGGCCAATCTCGGACTTGGCGTCAACGTGTTCGGCCAGAAGGCCGGACTTGGCGGATCCGCAGGCGTCTCAAAGACGGTCATGGAGAGGGCTTTGGACAGCATCAGAAGACGAACCGGAGATTCCGAATCCGAAGGGCTGGAAGACGTGCGTGCATTTGCCGCCGAGTACTCGCGCAGCGAGGCGTTCCGCAAGGCGGCAACGTCGTCCTTGTCAGATGCGGAAAGCCTATCCGAGGAATTCCGCCAAGGACGACAGTATGCCGAGGAGGCCAGTGCGTACCTGACAAAATCAGAGGACTTGTCCGAACAGGCACGCATGTCTGAAGAGGGCCGGCTTTCGGTTGCCTTGGATCTGCTGCGTAGCCATCCTCATCTCAGCCGCGAACTCGACGAGCGTGTACGTCGGCATTTTGCCGAGGGTGGAGGTATCGAGGGGGCGAGTGGGATTGTCAGGAGCGCTCTTGAGGAGCGTGGACTGTTTGATGTCGAGATCGGTGGCGAAATGCATTCTCCGGGGGAACTGCGTGAAATGGCCGCCACGTCTGCCGGAAAGGTCAGGGACGGATCTGTGGCTGCAACGGCGCCCCCCGAAGCCGAGGCTGATCGCGGTTCAGACCGGCAGGGCGGCAAGGCGCTGACGGACAAGGTTGACTTTGCAATCGAGACTGCCCGCCGGATCCGCCGCGAACAGGGGGAAGCCGCGGCTCCGGAACCCTATTCGACAGATGGGCAGGTCGGACGTGTGCTGTCACGGATCGGGGAATCGAGTGCTGACCGGCGGCAGCGGAGAGTGGATCCTGTGGATCCGCACGAATAAAGTGGATGCTTGGTGTACTGGGTGGAATGCTCTGATAGGCAGTTCGCCTGCATGCTACAATGCCTGCCTGATCGCTAAAGCCGAACACAGGAATGACTGCCATGGCAGGTGACGACAGCCGGAAAGTTGCAATACAGGTTGGTGCCGATTCCGAATACGGCACTTTGCGTGACGTATTGCTGGGCAAGCCCGACTACTACCGCTGGATCGATGCCGGTCCGATCATCCGTCGTACACTTGAGAACGCCGAAAGAACCGGCGTCAGATTTGACCACGGACTCGCCTTGGCGCAACACCGAGAAATGGTCGAAATCTATGGCAAGGCAGGCGTCACCTGCCACTTTCTTGATGCGGACGAGGTCCTGCACCGCAATTTCTTTGCACGCGATTCCAGCGTCATGACCCCTTGGGGACCGATCATCTGCCACATGCAGTTGGCGTCCCGCCGTGCCGACTATGCAACAGTCGTCAGTTTTTACCAGCGCATGGGAATTGCGCCATGGCGCTTCGCCACTGCCGGATACTTCGAAGGCGGCGATTTGATCATGATCGAGCCGGGAGCCGCACTGGTCGGATACAGTGGTCAGCGCAGCGTGCGTGAGGGTGCGCAGCAGATTGCCGGCTGGTTCCGGGAGCAGGGCTGGGAGGCTGAAACCGTTCCCATACCGGCGGACTTCGTCCATCTGGACGGCCTGCTTGTGCCTGTTGCGCCCAAGCTGGCAGTGTCCTGTGTCGATGCCTTGGAAGACTGGACCCGCGACTGGCTTCGAGACCGCGGGTTTGAACTGATTGACGTACCTTACGGCGCTGCCAAGAACCTGGGCGTCAATCTGGTGTCGCTGGGTGAGAAACGCATACTGTCCATGCTGGCCAGCACAGCACTGAACGACGAACTCCGCGAGCGTGGCTTTGAGGTTTTTGCTCCCGACATGTCGATGTTCACGCTTGGCGGCGGCGGTGTCCATTGCCTGTGCCAGGCGTTGTGCCGCGACCTAGCGTAGGCAATTGCTGCAAGTAGGGATGGAAGGGGAGCAAAGAAATGGCTTTATTTGCCATTTGCCAGAAGCCTGCAAAAAGGGAATTATCAAGAATAGTTTGCAATTCCCGAAAAAGCGTTTCAAATCTTTCGTTTCCAGAATGCTGCTGAAACCTGCCAAGACCACGACAGAAAGGAATTTGAAGGGGGAGAAGAGCCATGACAAGAAAGAAAGGAAAAGCCAAACAGAAAGCAGGGACCGTGAAAAATAGGGGGGGCAGAAGACCCTCAAACCAAAAACCATATTCTGCAACGACAATTTGGCTATTATGCGGGGCATCAACAGCGATTCAATCGACTTGATTTATCTGGATCCTCCCTTTAACAAAGGAAAGCAGTTTCATGCTCCGATCGGAACGACGGCGCAAGGCGCATCGTTCCATGACATTTGGTCAGAAGATGAGGTCAAGGACGAGTGGCACAACCAACTAAACGACAGATTCCCCGAACTCTACCAATATTTGGATGCAACGGAGCGAATGGGAAATCGCTCAATGAAATACTATCTGATTTACATGGCGGTCCGACTAATCGAGATGCGACGTATTTTGAAGCAGACAGGCAGCATATATCTTCATTGCGATCCGACTGCAAGCCACTACCTGAAACTGCTTATGGATGCGATATTCGGACATGAGAATTTCAGGAATGAAATAGTATGGAAGTATGGGTCGGGGGGACGTGGTGCGAAGGTGCATGCCAAACATTTCCCCAAAAACCATGACATCATCCTTGTGTACGTTCGGAATCGAAAGCAATCGTTTCACTATCCTGTCTACGTGGATCGTATGCACCCATTAGACCGCTTACCTTCACACATCAGATATGCAGACGGACATTACTTCAAGACGGCACCACGTGGAGACTACACTGATGCGAGCATTAGTGAGTTGCGAAAGAAGGGGCGTATCTATGAAACCAGACGAGGCAACCTTAGAATCAAGTACTACTTGGAATGTGATGGTCGTTATGTAATCGAGCCTGCGATTGTCGGTAGTGTCTGGGACGACATATCAGACATGATGCATGCTCCTTCCGCAGAACGTACCCGTTACCCTACACAGAAACCTCTTCGACTGGTAGAACGAATCGTTAAAGCGTCATGTCCTGCAGACGCCTTGGTGCTCGACCCATTCTGCGGATGTGCCACCACCTGCATCGCGGCAGAAAGACTGGACAGGAAATGGGTTGGCATAGATGTATCAGAGAAAGCTTACGAGTTGGTGAAAAAGCGTTTGGACAGTGAAGTGATGACTCTGTACGAACAACCCATTCTGCGAACGGACATTCCAGCCCGGACTGACATCAAGCACAAGATGAGGCCCACCAAGGCTGACAAGGACTTCCTGTACGGAAAGCAAGGGGGAAACTGTGCCGGATGTATGACGCACTTCGAGAAACAACATTTAACATTTGATCACATTGTTCCCCAAACCCAAGGGGGAAGCCATGAACTGGAGAACTTGCAACTGCTGTGCCATAACTGCAATAGCATCAAGGGGGATCGGCCAATGGAGTATTTGAAGGCGAGACAGAAAGCCTACCGAATGGTCGCATGAAAAACACGGGAATTGCAAACTATTCTTGATAATTCCCCTGCAAAAAGACGCGAGTTCTCGGATTTGCCCTATACAAAACGGATTCATCAGTCAATGTCAGGAGCCTGGTATGTACATGGCTGCCGGCATGGAAGCCAAGCTGTTCTGAACGTGCTATGGAACCGGAAAACGAAGAATTTGCGAAATAGGATATCGTTTCATATTCAGAAAAAAGATATGTAAAGCGCTCTTTTCGGTTGCTCCCGGTTCGTGCCCGAACATACAATGTGGGCGGAAAAGGAAGATCGAGGTTTAGAAATGGCTCTACAAATTGGAGATATCACACTGGACTTCACAGCCGATTCCACCGATATCAATAAAATTTGAAGGGGGCATCCCATGTCTACATACCGACGGAAAATCTTATCCTTGCTGGCGGCAGCGTCGCTGGTGGCGCCGACACAAGCGGCTGACGTTGTCATCGGTGTTCAGAATTGGACTTCAATCCAACTTACCGGAGAGATCATCAGGACAATTCTGGAAGAGAATCTGGGGCTAGAGGCCGAAGTGCAAACCAGCACCAATCCGGTCATCTTTGAGGGGATGGAGCGAGGTTCCATGCACGTGCATCCGGAAGTGTGGCTTCCCAACCAGCAGAATCTGCATGACAAGTATGTCGGCGAGCGGAATGTGGTCGACTTCAACCCGCATGCGGTGCTGGCTGACCAGTTCATATGCGTGACCAAGGGAACTGTCGACAAGCACGGCCTAACCTCCATTTACGACCTGACGGATCCCGACAATGTTGCATTGTTCGACACCAACGGTGACGGCAAGGGCGAGATGTGGATCGGCGCTTCCGGCTGGGCCTCCACCAACGTGGAGAAGATCCGCGCCAAGAGTTACGGCTATGCCGAGACGATGGAGTTGATTGAAATGGATGAGACGCTGGCCGTCGCTGCGCTGGATGCAGCGGTCAAGGCGGACAGGCCTCATGCCATGTACTGCTACACGCCACACACCATGTTTTCGCGCTACGACCTCGTGCCTTTGGAAGAGCCGCCATATGACGCCTCCAAATGGAACGTCTCGCAACCCACTGACGACCCTAACTGGCTGGAGAATTCCGAAGCTGGTGTTGCCTGGAGCCCAACCAAGCTGCACATCCACTGGGCGAAATCCCTTAAGCAGTCGCAGCCTGAAGCGGTTGCCCTGCTTTCGAACGCCAAGTTCGAGGCCGGCATGCTGACGGATCTAATGTACAAGGTCGAAGTTGACGGCCGAACCATTCAGGATGTGGCCAGCGAGTGGGTCAGTAGCAACTCTAGTGTTATTGAATCTTGGCTGGGTCAGTAGAAACGAAACTTCCCGGAGCGTTTTGAGGCGCTCCGGTCGGAATAGAGACACAAAGTGGGAGAAGCGTCATCGGGTGATGGCGTGGTTCGCCTACGCGGTACCTGGAAAATATTTGGCGACCGTGCCAGCGAGGCGATGTCAGCGGTGCGGGAGCGCGGGCTGGACAAGACTGGCGTTTTGCAGGAGTACGGCTGTGTTGTCGGAATAAACAACGTTTCGCTGGATATCCCTGCCGGTGAGATATTTTGCATCATGGGGCTGTCGGGTAGCGGCAAGTCGACTTTGGTGCGTCACCTTAACCGCCTGATAGAGCCCACCTCCGGATCGGTCGAGGTGCTGGGGCGGGATATGCTGGCACTAAGCGACGAAGAGTTGCGGGACATGCGTGCACGACATATTGGCATGGTGTTCCAGCACATGGCGCTGTTGCCGCACCGCTCGGTTCGCGACAACGTCGCTTTTCCGCTGGAAGTGCGTGGAGAATCGAAGTCGCGGCGCTGGGAGATATCGCAGGAGGTTCTCTCGATTGTCAATCTGGATGGGTTTGAGGATCGTCTGCCGAGTGAGTTGTCCGGAGGAATGCAGCAGCGCGTCGGTCTCGCCCGCGCCCTAGCGGCCGACCCCGAGGTGTTGCTGATGGATGAGCCCTTTTCCGCCTTGGATCCCCTTATCCGTCGGCAGTTGCAGGACCAGTTTCTGGAGATCTCCAGAAAGTTGAAAAAGACTACGGTCTTCATCACCCACGATCTTGACGAGGCCATCCGCCTTGGCGGGCGCATCGCCGTGATGAAGGATGGCGAGGTGGTGCAGATCGGAACTCCTGAGGAGATCGTGACCTTCCCGATCGACGACTATGTGTCAGATTTTGTGCAAAACATCTCCAAGGTCAAGCTGCTGTCTGCCCGCGCCGTAATGGAGAGCATTTCCGGCTGGAGCAGGGATGACCTGCGGGATGCGCCTCACACTCCCGAGGACACGCGGCTTGACCGGCTCATTGACATTGCCGTTGCCGTCCAGACCCCGGTGGTGATCACCAGTTCCGGACAGGAGGTTGGCGTCGTCAGCAAGGACATGCTGCTGCGGAAACTGCGCGGTGAGACCGAATGAATGAGGCGGGTGACAGGACGCACGAGTTTGTCGGCAGGAACGGCGACTACTACGCGAGGCAATTCCATCGCATCCAGAGCGTAACGGGGACTGGACCGGTCTGGTCATTCAATCTTGCGGCGATGCTGTTCGGTCCGCTGTGGGCTAGCGCGCGGGGACTGTGGGGCTGCTTCTCAGTGTTCCTGTTTCTGGAGGTTTATTCGCTCACACAGATCTGCCGCGGACTGTGGGGGGATCTCGGAGTCAAACAGAGCGCCCGGGCGCTCCGGCTCATGGAGAAGTCGCAGGAGATGCTTGAAAAGTCGCAGATTGCCGCATCGGAAGGCGCTTCCACCGCCGGCGCCTTGAGGAAGAACGCCGAGAATCTGCAGCTTGCCGCTGAGAAGGCGCAGGCCATTGCGGAGGCCGCCACGGCAGGCGGAACCTGGCTCGCCACCCTTGGCGTGTTCTTTTTCATTCTCTCCCGCGCCGGGCAGGGCCTGTCTGCCAACGTCTTCTACGAGCGCATGTTTGCGCGCTGGAGAGTCGACCCGAGCGTTGGCAACGGTCTGCGCGTGCGCAACGTGTTCCTGGGGAGCGCCATATTCCTTTCCGTTTTTCCGTTGACCGTATACCGGTTTGTGGCTTCCGAACCGTTGCCAATAATTCTGGAGTTTCCTAGAAGCCGCGACTTTTTCGCTAGTGTCTCCAAGTGGCTGGACAAGTGGATGGATGCGCTGGCGACCGGAGGCGCGGGGTTTTTCAACGGTCTGGCGGCCGGCATCCGCGGCATCCTGGACGCCATGGAGGCTGTTCTGGTGCAGACGCCGTGGGCGGTTGTTTTCCTGGTGATCGTGGTGCTGTCATGGCGCCTTGCAGGTTGGCGTGTTGCCATATTCACCGGGGTTGGACTAGCCTATCTCGGTCTGTTCGGTTTCTGGGAGAAGAGCATGACAACGGTGGCGCTACTCGGCACGGCGGCATTGTTGTGTGTAGCCATCGGGGTGCCGCTCGGCATCTGGTGTGGCAAGAGCGAAAGAGTGCACGATTTCGCCAGACCGGTGCTCGATTTCATGCAGACCATGCCGGCGTTCGTGTACCTGATACCGGTTATTGCGTTTTTTGGCACAGGCAAGCCGCCCGGCATCATCGCGACAATTGTGTTTGGTCTGCCACCGGTGGTACGGCTGACCGCGCTGGGCATCCGCCAGGTGCCGGAGTCCATCAAGGAGGGTGCCTTGGCGTTCGGCTGCACGAAGAGAAAGCTGCTGCTTGACGTCGAACTGCCTCTCGCTCTCCCGAGCATCATGACCGGCATCAACCAGACGATTCTGATGTGTCTGTCCATGGTGGTGATTGCCTCCCTGATCGGCGCCAAGGGGTTGGGGGAGGATGTCCTGACAGCGCTGCAGTACGCTGCAAAGGGACAGGGTCTGTTGGCCGGCTTTGCGATCCTGTTTTGCGCAATGATCATCGATCGCATAGTTCAGGGACGCTTCAGACGCAACAAGGGGTAGCTGATGCCAAGAGTGCATAAGGCCATCAACATTAATGGCAGAAGGCTCTGGGGTTCACTGATGGAAATGGCAGGGATCGGGCCGGGGGTGGCAGGAGGGTGCAACCGCCAGGCGCTTACCGATGCCGATGCCGAGGGGCGTGCCCTGTTTGGAAAGTGGTGTGAAGAGGCAAGGCTGAAAATAGGCGTTGACACGATGGGCAATATGTTTGCGCTTCGTGAAGGCGTGGATCCGGACGCGCCAGGCGTTTATGTCGGCAGCCATCTCGACACACAGCCGACTGGCGGAAAGTACGACGGGGTTCTGGGTGTGCTCGCGGCACTTGAGATCATGCGTTCGCTCAACGACATGGACGCATGCACAAGGCATCCTGTTGTGGCGGTCAACTGGACCAACGAGGAGGGAACGCGCTTTGCGCCGCCGATGCTCGCCTCAGGCGTTTTTGCCGGTGTGCACACGCTGGAGTGGGCATATGCGCGCGAGGACGCCGACGGCCAGACCTTCGGCGATGAGCTTGCCCGCATCGGCTGGATAGGCAACGAGGAGACCGGCGTCCGCGCCATGCGGGCGTACTTTGAGCTGCACATTGAGCAGGGACCGATACTGGAGGCGGAAAACGCGAGCATCGGCGTGGTCACCCATGGACAAGGCCTCAGCTGGCTTCAAGTCACGCTCATCGGCAGGGAAAGCCATACCGGTTCGACGCCGATGCCTATGCGGGTCAACGCCGGCTTGGGTATGGCGCGCATCACCCAGGCGGTGGACGAGATCGCCCTGCAGCATGCCCCGTTGGCGGTCGGTGCGGTCGGCCACTGCGATGTGTATCCCAACTCGCGAAACATCATTCCCGGCAAGGCGGTGTTCACGGTTGATTTCCGCCACCCTGAAAAGTCGGTCATTGAGGTGATGGAGCGTGAACTGCGCGTCCGCGCGGAACGGATCGCCGCCGACATGGGCTTGCAAATGGACATCAGCCAAGTAGGCCAGTATGATCCGGTCGCTTTTGATATGGACTGCGTCTCCACCGTGCGCGCTGCCGCCGAACAGTTGGGCTATTCGCACCGCGACCTAGTGTCAGGTGCCGGTCATGACGCCTGCTGGATCAGCCGCGTGGCGCCCGCCGCAATGGTGATGTGTCCCTGCGTTGGCGGACTTTCCCACAACGAGGCGGAAGAGATCAGCCCGGAATGGGCCGAGGCTGGTGCCAACGTTCTGTTCAACGCGGTGCTGGCGACCGCCGAACTGGAGACTGGACAGGACGGCTAGCAGACAATCTCCACAGCTGTCCGCCCCGCTTGTGTTTCGGCATGTCCTGTTGCTGCAGTATCGTCTCCGCTACAATGCCGTATGACTGTGAGCGTGCCAGCCATTTCAGTTTCCAGGCGCATCCGCTCCACGCCGTTCACGCCACGCGTCAGGGAGGCAGGCGCGTCCGCGTTCACCGTCTACAACCACATGCTGCTGCCGGCCTTTTTCCGGAGTCTGGAAGCGGATTACCCTCACCTGCTCTCTCATGTCCAGATATGAAATGTCGGTTGCCAGCGACAGGTGGAGGTTTCCGGACCGTCCGCCTTTCGGCTGATCCGCATGGTTACGCCGCGCAACTTGTCGCAGGCGCAAACCGGGAAACGCCACTACGTTCCTCTGGTGTGCGCGACGGGCGGCAATCAGATCCCTTGCCCGGTTCCTCGTAGACCTGGATGCCCTCTCCTAGAGGAAGACCTTGTCCACCAAGATTCTCGGGACAGTAGAGGTTGGTCAGTCCCGGCTTGGCGGCTTCGGATGAAGCCGCCCGCGGCCATTCCCATTTCTCGCTCCAGCTGTCGACGCTTGGCTTGACGACCTTGTCGCAGTGTTCCCGAGCAACGGCAAGAATCTCGTCGATTTTTCCAAGCATGGAACTTCTTCGTAATGGATCGCGATAGAGGTGATTATATGTTCGGCATGGAGAGCCGGAGGAAGCGTTCCCTGTAGTCGTTCCACCACGGAGGGCTGGCTGAAGTCGGAAGCCTGTCACTGCTTATCTCATACAATTACAGTCCCGGCGTGATTGGGTTGCCTAGGTAGGACATTTGGTTCGGCGAGCCAATTGGAAGGATTGGCAGGAAGAAAATATGATAGGAACCGCTTTAGCGACTGTGGCCGGAATAATCCGTGCTTGCCGATGTACACCGGATCTCCCGCACTTGCGGTGGAGGTGGTGCATCGCAAGGCCGGTGTGCTGAGGTGGTCCTGTTCCGTGGCTTCTGATGTGGAGACAGGGCACAACCTGAGGTCGGGCATTGCGCTGGTTCTGGTGGCCACAGTCATGTGGAGTACCGCCGGGCTGTTCACCCGAGTGGTCAGCACGGATCTTCCCACGACGTTGTTTTGGAGATCGCTGACAGGAGCGTTGTGTGTGCTTGTCTTTCACCTGGCGCTCACCAGGAGCAGTCCTTGGCAGGCATTTCGGTTTACCAGAGGCGAGTTTTTTATCGGTCTTCTGGGCATGGCCGGACAGTGTTGCTTCATTGCGGCATTCTTTCACACGAGCATCGCCGCCGTCAGTTTTCTCTACGGTCTTATGCCCCTGATGACATTCGTTCTCGCCATGACCTTACTGAAGGCGAAGGTAGACTTGGTGTCGGTTACGGCATGTCTGCTTGGCGCTGGCGGGACTGCCGTCATCATGTGGGATTCCAGTGGGCTCGACGATTTGCTGGGCATTTTGCTGGCACTGGGCATGAGTCTGTTCATGGCGGCCCTGACCGTCGCCACCAAGTACTATCCGAACGCCTCCGCAGGCAAGGCGACCTACCTTTCCGCCTTTCTCACCTCCCTAGTGACGCTCCCACTCAGCTCTTTCGGTGATACGTTGCTGATCGACTACTTGTGGCTGTTCCTCTACGGCTTTACAAGCATTGGATTGGGCTTCGGGCTTTATCTGCTGGGCGTGAAGCGCGTGACCGCGCTTACAGCGGCGCTTATAGGACAGTTGGAAGGGCCTCTGGGAACCCTGTTTGCTTGGTTGCTTTTGCAGGAGGAGGCGGGAGTGAGGACTCTCATGGGTGGAGCGATCATTATGATTGCAGCCGTCATCTACGTGGTTCGCAAGGAAAAGTCGGAAAAGCTGGACAAGACGCTGATGCCCAACCCTTAGCGATATGCTGGGTGCCTTGGTCCAAAGTTCGTCGACAAGGTCTCTTCGATTAAAACCGTCCATGTTTGGCTTAAAGGCGCTCTCACACTTTGTCTGATGTGCCAATGAGAGGCAATATAATGAGCAGTTGATCATGGCAGGAATTACGGCAAACTGGTCCTATCCGACATCCGTTTGTTTCGGGGTGGGTCGGATCGGTGAACTTGGCGAGATCTGCAGGGCGACGGGCATGAAGCGTCCGCTTCTGGTGACGGACCGGGGGCTTGCCGATTTGCCGATCACCCGCTCCACCGTCGGCATTCTCAAGGATGCCGGCTTCGAAGGGGCAGTGTTCTCCGAAGTCGATCCCAATCCGACGGACAGGAACATGGAGGCCGGCATCAAGGTTTTCCTTGATGCCGGCCATGATGGGATCGTCGCATTCGGGGGCGGATCAGGGCTTGATTTGGGCAAGATGATCGCCTTGATGCATAGCCAAAAACGGCCTGTATGGGATTTCGAGGACATAGGTGACAACTGGACGCTCGCCGATGCTGATGCGATATCGCCGATCGTGGCGGTGCCAACCACGGCCGGAACCGGTTCGGAAGTGGGTCGCGCCGGTGTGCTGACGAACTCCGGGAATCACATCAAGAAGATCATCTTCCATCCGAAGCTGATGCCTGTTTCGGCGATATGCGATCCCGAACTGACGGTGGGAATGCCGAAGGCGATCACTGCCGGAACCGGCATGGATGCGTTTGCCCACTGCTTGGAGGCGTACTGTTCGCCGCACTACCATCCGATGTCCCAGGGGATCGCCCTTGAAGGTCTGCGCCTAGTCAAGAAGTATCTCCTGCAGGCGTACAACGACGGGAGCGAAATCGAGGCGCGGTCGCACATGATGAGCGCGGCATCCATGGGCGCCACCGCTTTCCAGAAAGGTCTTGGGGCGATCCATGCTCTGTCGCATCCGGTTGGCGCTCTTTACGGGACCCACCACGGCACGACCAATGCAGTTGTCATGCCTGCAGTCCTCAGGTTCAACCGTCCTGCCATCGAGAGCCGGATTGATGCGCTTGCCGCCTATCTGGGAATTGCCGGCGGGTTCGACGGATTCCTCAGCCATGTTCTGGTGTTGCGTTCCGAACTTGGCATCCCTGAACGGTTAGGGGACATGGGTGTCGGCAGTGACCGCATCGACGAACTCGCCGACATGGCGATCAAGGATCCAAGCGTTGGCGGCAATCCGGTCGAACTCACTAGGGACAATCTCGCACAACTTTTCTGGGACTGCATCTGAAAAGTGCGTGTGCGTGACAGGTATCGCGAAGCGCAAGTCCTCAGGCTTCAGGTTCAACGGCAAGACCTGGATTTTCCCGACGAAAAACCTATGGGTCTGCGTTTCCGTTCCTCGAAGCCATCCTGTGCCGCTGAGTTGTCTATCCTCCGGTTGGAGAATGATTCCGTCATTGTCACACTCGGCAGAAGCGTCCGGGAGACCTCGCTTCTGCCCAAGGGTGATGGTATCCAGCCTCTCAAGGCAAGTCTGTTTGTGACGGCGCCGGAACGTGGAAAACCGTGTTTGATCCGGGTTTTTCGGGCTTCATTTCGCTATTGCAATCGCTCCTGAATATGGTTTATAGTGAAATTGGAAAGGAAGGGTGAGTAACGGAAGGAGCCATGAAGATAGCTATGAGCGTGAACGGCAAGGCGGTTGAGGCCGATATGCCTGACAATACCCTGTTGTCGGATTTTCTACGCAATCACCTGAGCTTGACGGGAACGCATGTCGGATGCGACACAAGCCAGTGCGGCGTTTGCGTTGTCCATGTGAACGGGGATTCGGTCAAGAGTTGCACGATGCTGGCGGCGCAGGCCGCGGGGTGCGAAGTCACGACCATCGAGGGACTCGAGAAAGACGGAAAGCTGTCGGAGGTGCAGAACGCTTTCCGCGAGTGCCACGGACTCCAGTGCGGATTCTGCACCCCCGGGATGGTTATGAGCGTTGTGGATCTGCTCGTCAAGAACCCGAAGCCGAGCGAAGTGGAGATCCGCGAATGGCTTGACGGCAACATGTGCCGCTGTACAGGCTACAACAACATCGTCAAGGCGGTCCGGGCGGTGTCCGGATAGTGGGAAAGGCAATGAGTGACAACACAGGCAATGGACACGGCATCGGCTGTGCAGTCAAGCGGGTCGAGGATTTCCGGTTCCTGACCGGGCGCGGCACTTACACGGCCGATATCAACCGGCCGAACCAGACCTACGCGGTGATGGTGCGCTCACCGCACGCCCGGGCTAGGATTAGGGGGATTGACGCCTCGAAGGCGTTGGCGGCTCCGGGTGTTGTTGCGGTGTTCACCGGCAAGGATATGGTTGCCGACGGGGTTGGCGGGTTGCCATGCGGGTGGCAGATCCACAGCCGTGATGGCTCGCCAATGAACGAGCCGCCCCACCCGCCGCTGGTTGTTGACAAGGTCTCCCATGTAGGCGACCAGGTTGCCGTGGTGATTGCCGATTCGCTGGAGCAGGCCTATGATGCGGCAGAGATGGTCGAGGTTGACTACGAGGAACTGACGCCGGTTGTGGATATGGAGAAGGCCTTGGCCGACGGGGACCAGGTGCACGACGAGGCGCCTGGCAACCTGTGCTACGACTGGATCATCGGCGAGGAGTCCGAGATTGATGCGGAGCTCAAGGGCTCGAAACACGTGGTCAAGATCGACTTGGTCAACAACCGGCTGGTTCCCAACCCGATGGAGCCGCGTGCTGCGATTGGCGAGCACGATATCGCCAGCGGACGCTACACGCTCCACACCACCAGCCAGAACCCGCATGTGATCAGGTTGCTCATGGGCGCGTTTGTGCTGCACATTCCGGAACACAAGCTACGCGTAGTGGCGCCGGATGTTGGCGGTGGCTTTGGATCGAAGATCTACCACTATGCCGAGGAGGCGATCGTCACATGGGCCTCGGTCAAGGTGGGTCGTCCAATCAAGTGGGTTTCCGACCGCTCGGAGGCGTTCGTGACCGATGCACATGGCCGCGATCACATCTCGCATGCCGAATTGGGGATTGACGGCGATGGCAGGTTCACTGCGCTCAAGGTCGAGACCAAGGCGAACATGGGCGCCTATCTTTCGACGTTCGCGCCGGTAATACCGACCTATCTTTACGCCACGTTGCTCGCCGGGGTCTACACGACGCCGAAGATCTTCTGCAACGTCAAGGCCGTGTTCACCAACACGGTGCCGGTTGACGCCTACCGAGGAGCGGGACGGCCGGAGGCGACCTATCTGCTCGAGAGGTTGGTTGACAAGGCGGCACGCGAACTTGGCATGGATCCGGTGGAGTTGCGCCGGCGCAACTTCATTGCTGCCGATGCGTTTCCGTACCAGACGCCGGTTGCGCTCCAGTACGATTCCGGCAACTACCAGGCATCGCTTGACAAGGCGCTTGAGCTGGCTGGCTGGGATGGTTTTGCCGCGCGCCGCGCTGAATCGGAGAAACGAGGCCTGTGCCGGGGCATCGGCATCTCGACGTATATTGAAGCCTGCGGCATCGCGCCGTCGGCGGTTGTCGGCTCGCTCGGAGCCCGCGCCGGATTGTTCGAAGCGGCTAACGTTCGCGTCAATCCAACCGGCTCGGTCTCGGTTTTCACCGGAAGCCACAGCCACGGCCAGGGGCACGAGACAACGTTCGCGCAGTTGGTTGCGGAGAAGCTGGGTGTGCCGTTTGAGAACGTGGAGATTGTGCACGGTGACACCGACAGGATACCGTTTGGCATGGGCACCTACGGTTCACGCTCGCTTGCGGTAGGTGGCGAGGCGATCGTCAAGGCTCTGGGCAAAGTGGTTGACAAGGCGACGAAGATTGCCGCACACATGATGGAGGCCGATGTGGCCGATGTCGAGTTCAAGGACGGAACGTTCACGGTTAAGGGCACTGACAAGACGCTCGGCATCGGCGATGTTGCGTTGCAGGCGTACGTGCCGCACAATTTCCCGCACGAGACTCTCGAGCCCGGACTTGAGGAGCAAGCGTTCTACGATCCGATGAACTTCACCTACCCGGCCGGGTGCCACGTGTGCGAGGTGGAGGTTGATCCCGATACCGGCTTGGTTGATGTGGTGGCCATGACTGCGGTTGACGATGTCGGCAGAGTGGTCAACCCGATGATTGTCGAGGGCCAGATCCAGGGCGGCATCGCCCAGGGGATTGGACAGGCCCTGCTTGAGCACGCCGTCTACGACGACAACGGACAGCTCAGTTCAGGCAGTTTCATGGACTACGCCCTGCCTCGTGCCCGGACACTTCCAGGCAACCTGAAGGTGGCGACGACCGAGACGCTGTGCGCGCATAACTCGCTTGGGGTCAAGGGTTGCGGCGAGGTCGGCGCGATCGGCTCTCCGCCGGCGGTGATCAACGCTGTGCTCGACGCGCTGTCCGGTCTCGGCGTTAAGGATATCGCGATGCCAGCGACGCCTTACCGGGTGTGGGAAGCGATCAATGCGGCACGTAGTTAGGAAAAGGGTCCGGTTATGAACATGTTCACGTATCACAGGCCTTCCTCGCTGAAGGAGGCTGTTTCCATGCTTGATCCCGATACCCGCCCGCTTGCAGGCGGGATGACCATTCTGCCGACAGTCAAGCAGCGCCTAGCCAGCCCTTCGGCTCTGGTGGATCTCTCCGCCATTGGTGAACTTGGCGGCATATCGTCTTCCGGAGGCCAGCTGGTCATCGGGGCGATGACCAAGCATGCCGAAGTTGCCTCTTCAGGCGAGGTGAGCGGCAAGATTCCCGCTCTCGCACAGTTGGCTTCCTGCATTGGCGATGCACAAGTGCGGCACCGCGGAACCATCGGCGGCTCTGTTGCCAACAACGACCCGGCAGCGGACTATCCCGCCGCATTGCTTGCGCTAGGCGCCACCGTGTATACCGACAGTCGGGAGATCAAGGCGGACGACTTCTTCACTGGCCTGTTCTCAACGGCGCTTGGTGACGGCGAACTCATCACCAAGGTGAGCTTTCCGGTTCCTGAGAAGGCTGCCTACGTCAAGTTCCACCAGCCCGCATCGCTCTATGCGCTGGTTGGCGTGTTTGTCGCTAAGACCGCGGATGGCGTGCGGGTTGCGGTTACCGGCGCGGGCGATGACGGCGTCTTCCTCCAGAAGGCACTGGGTGCGGCACTGGACAAGAGTTTCTCAGCGGACGTGGCGGCCACAGTGGAGGTTGGTCCGGAAGGACTCTTGTCCGATCTCCACGGCAATGGCGGCTATCGTGCAAATCTTATCCGGGTGCTTGCAGGCAGGGCAGTTGCCTCCTGCTAGCCCGTTCCCTCACCTGGTACGTGGTGAGGCCGGAGAATGCGTAGAAATGTCCCGGCTTGGCCTGCGCTAGCCTGTACGTCTCATGAATCTGTCAGGTGAGCGGAGAATCAACGCGTCGCGCGACAAGGTGTACGAGGCGTTGAATGATCCGGAAATCCTCAGGCAGGCAATACCTGGTTGTGAAGCGCTTGACAGGCGCTCAGACACCGAAATGGCCGCTACGGTTGCGCTGAAGATTGGCCCGGTCAAGGCAAAGTTTGCCGGCGAAGTTACACTAAGCGACCTGCATCCTCCGGGTTCCTACACGATCACTGGCTCAGGCAAGGGGGGCGCCGCGGGGTTCGCCAGCGGTTCGGCAAGGATCGCGTTGGCGGAGAATGGGGGGATTACAGCTCTCACCTACGACGTCGATGCCAAGGTGGGCGGCAAGATCGCACAGCTTGGCAACCGTCTGCTCGACAGCGCTGCACGCAAGCTTGCGGACCAGTTCTTCACCAGGTTCAGCGAGCTTGTCGAAGGTGGAGATTCGGCTTCCGTGTCTGGAGAGGGGGTAGCGAAGCCAAAGGGCTCCGGCATAGGCAGCGTGCCAGTCTTGGTCTGGTGGGCGGCCGCCTTTGCGGCGCTTGTTACAGCTTGGCTGCTGGCTGCCTAGCGCCTCCAGCGTCACAGACCTTGAAGCGACATGACCGTTTCGGATCGGCCCTCTGTGTCTAGCACTCCCCGGGACATCGGCGAGGTTATGGAACTCTTGTCCGGCCATGACTACATTTCCTCTCGGGCGCTCGCGACCTCGGTATTTCTTGCACTTCGGATGGGCAAGCCTCTGCTTCTCGAGGGCGAAGCAGGCGTCGGCAAGACCGAGGTTGCCCGTACGCTTGCGGCAATACGAGGCCGTGAACTGATTCGCCTGCAGTGTTACGAGGGGCTTGACGTCTCCTCTGCGGCATACGAATGGGACTATTCAAGGCAGATGATGGAGATTCGCATCGCGGAAGTGGAGGGGCGCACTGACGGGATTGCCGCCAAGCTCTACAGCCGTGACTATCTGCTTAGGCGGCCGTTGCTCGAAGCGCTCGATTGTGGCGGATCAGGCGTTCTTCTCATCGACGAGATTGATCGTGCCGACGAGCCGTTCGAGGCGTTCCTGCTTGAGTTCCTGTCGGACTTTCAGCTGTCGATTCCCGAACTCGGCACAGTCAGAGCGAAGGCCCCGCCTGTGGCGATCATCACGTCGAACCGGACACGCGAGATCCACGATGCACTCAAGCGCCGCTGTCTCTACCACTGGGTGGACTATCCGTCCGTCGACCAGGAGCGGGAAATCCTCTGCCGCCGTGCGCCTGCGGCTGTCGAAGGCTTGCGTAACCAGCTGGTCGGCTTCGTGCATGAGCTGCGCAATCTGGACCTGTACAAGATTCCTGGCGTTGCGGAGACGATTGACTGGGCCAACGCCCTTGTCAGCCTCAACCGCGGTTCGCTTGACGCACAGACCGTCGACGATACACTGGGAGCGCTTCTCAAGTACCAGGACGATGTCGAGAAGGTCAAGGGGAAAGAGGTTGTGCGCCTGCTTGACATGATAGCCGGCGATGACTGACACGGCGCGTGAGTTTCCGCCAAACCTGGTCATCGGTGATGTCGATGGCGGACGTATAGCGGACAACGTCATGCACTTTGTCCGCCTGTTGCGCAGTGTCGGCTTCCAGGCAGGTCCTGCGGCTACGGTCGAGGCTGCTGATGCACTTGGCTTGGTCGGTGTTGGTAGCCGCACCGACGTCTACTGGACTCTTCACGCGCTTCTGGTCGAACGTGAGGATCAGCGTCCCCTGTTCAGACAGGCGTTCCGGCTTTTCTGGCGCAATATTGACCCTGCTGTGGCAGATCTTCCGCTACTGTCGACTGACGGGTCGAGGCGCATGCCAGATTCCAAGAGGCAGGTGTCGCGCAGAGTTGACGAGGCGTGGCAGGGACAGGAGTCCAGATGCAAGTCGAAGCCCACGGAGCTTGAGATGGATCACACAGGGACCGCAAGCGGAACAGATGTTGAGACGTCCAGGGACTTTGAGCAGATGTCGCACGAAGAGTGGATGCAGGCACGTCGGCTGGTGCGCAATATCGCTGTAGCGGTCAAGCCGAGGCGAACCAGGCGTTGGATCCGGTCTTCGCGCGGCCAGGTTGACGTGCGGGCTACAGTCAGGCGCTCAATGCGCACTGGCGGTGAACCGCTTGAGTTGTTGCGCCATGCGCAGGATGCCCGTCTGCCGCCGCTGGTGGTGCTATGCGATGTGTCCGGATCAATGTCGTCGTACTCCCGGATGTTTCTTCACTTCATGCATGCGCTTGGCCTTTCCGGTACACATGTCCACCGGTTTGTGTTTGGCACCCGTCTTACCAACATCGACCGTTGTCTGCGTCACGGTGATCCCGACATCGGGGTAGAGCAAACGAGTCGCATGGTGCGTGACTGGTCCGGAGGGACCCGCATTGGCGAGACTTTGCGGGAGTTCAATGTCAGGTGGGCAAGACGCACTCTCACCCAGGGCGCAGTCGTCCTGTTCGCAACCGACGGTCTTGAGCGTGGCGGGGACGGGGCGTTGAAGACACTGGCATTCGAGACAGAGCGACTCTCCAAGTCGTGTAGACGGCTTGTCTGGCTTAACCCTCTGATGCGCTACAGCAGCTACAAGGCCTTGGCTGGAGGTGCACAGATCATCGCGCGCCACGCGGATCAAATGTACTCGATACACAATGTCAACTCGCTGGCGGAGTTTGCAGAGGCGCTAGCCAAGGGTGGCCGTCGTGGGCGAATCATTCATTAAGGGACTCGGCTCGGACGAGGTGTTTGGCCTTGCGCTCGCTTGGATCGGCGAGGGGCGTAGCGTGGCGGTGGCGACGGTGATCGAGACTTGGGGATCTGCGCCGTGCCGTCCCGGAAGCCGTCTGCTGGTCAGTTCGGACGGCGGGTTTGCCGGTTCGGTTTCAGGCGGTTGCATTGAGAACGCAGTGATGCTGGATGCTGTCGAGGCAATCAGGAGGAAGCGCCAGCACCGGGTGCTTCACTTTGGTGTCGCCGACGAGGACGCTTGGGAGGTTGGACTCGCATGTGGCGGGGAGATACGCGTACTCGTTCAACCGGTCGGAGAGGACCGGACCTGGACCTTCGGCCGCATGCGCGAACGGATGCGCACGCGACAGGCGTTCGCCTGTGCGACTGATCTTGACAGCGGATACGGCATCATGACTGGCGGGGATTGTCCGGAACCTGAGGAAGAGCTTGCACAGGCGTTGCGTGAATCGCTTGCGAACGACCGCGCCGGCATCATTGAAATTAAGGGACGGCGCTACTTCATCGAGCCGTTTAATCCGCAACCGCGGCTGGTTATCGTTGGCGCAGTGCATATCGCCCAGGCATTGGCTGCAATCGCTGCACAGTGCGGCTACGAGCCGCTGATTGTTGACCCTCGTGATTCATGGACCCAGGACGAGCGTTTTCCAGGTGTGACGATGTTTCGTGACTGGCCAGAGGAGGCGTTTGCGGAGATCGGTCTGGATGCTCGCACCGCGGTTGCGGCGCTCACGCACGATCCGAAGATAGACGATCCTGCGTTGCAGTTGGCGCTCGCTAGTCCGGCATGCTATGTCGGTGCGCTCGGTAGCCCTAGGACGCACGCCTCACGTCTTGAGCGCCTCCGTGACGAAGGGGTCTCCGAGGAGCAGTGTGCCCGGATTGTGGCGCCGATTGGCCTTGACATCGGCGCGGCTACGCCAGTCGAGATTGCGCTGTCGGTCATGGCACAGGTGGTGTCGAAGTTCCGTGGCGGCGCGAGGAGACAGGGATGAGGTTCGGCGAAATGGCAGTCGACGACGCCTTGGGAGCGGTGCTTGCACATTCCGTGAAGACGGATGACGGACGTATCGCCAAGGGGACTAGACTTGACAAGGGACATTTGCGCTCGCTTGTCGAGACTGGCCTTGAAAGCATATTTGTCGCTGTCCCAGATGAAGGCGACATAGCGGAGAACGAGGCGGCTGGGCGGATCGCGGAGACGATCCGTGGCGAAGGGCTTCGCATTGGCTCTGTCTCCTCAGGCCGAGCCAACCTGTTTGCGGAGGCTAACGGGCTGTTCCGTGCGGATGTGGACAGGGTGGACGGACTGAACGGAGTGTCGCCCGACATAACGCTTGCAACCCTTTCTGACCGGGAGCATGTGACAGTTGGCCGTTTGGTCGCCACAGTCAAGGTGATACCGTTCTCCACCGGGGAATCCGTGGTGGCGCGTTGTGAGCGGATCGGGGAGGCTGTCAAGGTCAACCCTTATGTTCCATCGACGGCGGCGCTTGTACAGACGCGGCTTTCTTCTGTCAAGGAGAGTGTTCTTGACAAAACCCGCAGGATCACAGAGGCGCGCTTGTTGCAGTGTGGCGCTTCACTTGGGATGGAGCTGCGTTGCGAACACCGTACCAAGGATCTCGCGGCCGCAATCGGCAAGATGCTGGAAGGGGGTCCCAACCTGCTGCTGATCTGTGGCGCAAGCGCGGTCTGTGATGAGAACGACATAGTGCCAGCCGCCATCACCGCCTGTGATGGCGAGGTGCGCAGGGTCGGCATGCCGGTTGATCCCGGCAACCTGCTTGTGCTTGCCCGCATCGGCAAGACGGCCGTGCTCGGTCTTCCTGGCTGTGCCCGCTCTCCCAAGATGAACGGGCTTGACTGGGTGCTGCGGCGCCTTTGTGTCGGCGAATGCGTCACTTCAGACGATATCCTGCACATGGGCGTTGGCGGCTTGCTCGAGGAGATACATGAGCGGCCGCAGCCGCGTGTCCTGGCTGCCGGATCCGGGCAGGGGCCATTTGCCGCAGTGTTGCTGGCTGCCGGCCTGTCTAGCCGAATGGGTGTCCGCAACAAGCTGCTTGAGAAGTGGCGCGACAAGCCGTTGTTGCAGCATGCCGCCGAGACAGTAGCCACAGCACGCGACAACGGAACCGTCGCAAGCGCGGTTCTTGTCACCGGCAAGGATCACGATGAAATTGTCCGGACCGTTGACGGATGGAGATTTAAGGTGGTGCACAACGACAGTTTCGAGTCGGGAATGGCCTCGTCACTTGCGTGCGGAATCGGTGTGGTCCCCCAAGGATACGAAGGGGCATTCGTCCTTCTGGGGGACATGCCGCTTGTCGAGCCGGATCTGCTTTCCGCAATGGCTGCAGCATTCTCCCCCACCGAAGGGAAGGACATCGTTGTTCCCGTATGTGGCGGCAAACGTGGACATCCAGTGCTGTTTGGCGCGCGCCACTTTCCCGACTTGATGGCACTGGATGGTGACACTGGCGCGAAGTGGCTTCTCGCCAGGAATGAGGAGGCAACCGTCGAAGTTCAAGCCAACCGTGGCTCGCTGGCCGACTTGGATGATCCGGAAGCGTTCGGCCGGGAGTGACGACGGATGACAGGCCTTAGGTTCCCCACACTAGACGGACAGGATATCGCCTATCTCGACAATGCGGCCACCTCGCTTATGCCTGAGGAGGTGATTGCGGCTATGAACCGGTTTGAGCGGAGTCTGCGCTCAAACGTGGCAAGAGGTATCTATCCATGGGCGGAACAGTCAACAGAAGCGTTTGAGACGGCTAGAGGCATCATCGCCCAGGCGCTTGGCTCCGATGCGGAAGAGGTGGTTTTCACCTCAGGTGCGACTGCAGCACTTAATCTTGCGGCACAGCTTGCCGTCCAGAAACTCGGTGGCGGATCCACACTGCTTGTTTCCGAACTTGAGCACCACAGCAACATCGTGCCTTGGCAGATGGTTGCCGCTGGCCGGTTCAAACTGGGCTGGATCCGCTGTAGCGACTCAGGAGAGCTTGATTTGGACGATCTCAGCGTGAAGGCGGCAGAAGGTGCAGGTGTTGTAGCGGTGTCGCATGCGTCGAATGTCACTGGAGCTGTGAACGACATCAAAGGGATACGATCCGCAATCGCCGGGAGCGGCGCGCTTCTGGTGGTTGACGGAGCACAGTACATGCCACATGCGGGGATATCGCCCAGGAAGGTTGGCGCCGATCTCTATGCGTTCTCCGGACACAAGTGCAACGGACCGTTTGGCATCGGCGTGCTGTGGGGCCGTTCCGAACTCTTGTCGGAATTCCAGCCTGTGACAGGCGGTGGCGGCATGGTGGTGGCGGTTGGGGAGGATTTCGCAACCTATGTCGATCCGCCGGGACGGTTCGAGGCTGGTACCCCGCCGATTGTTCCCGCAGTCGGTCTTGGAGCCGCATTTGCGCTGCGCAAGACGCTGGAGCAGGACGGATCCTGGAAAGCTGAGATGGACCGTCTGGCAGGGCACGACATGGACTTGCGTGCCGGACTTGCCGCCATGGATGGCGTTGAGCTGTTAGGGCCTGGGAGCGGGACAGATCGGATCCCGCTTACGTCATTCAATGTCCATGGCTGTCATCCTCATGACGTATGCCAGGTACTGGGGGACATGGGTGTCTGTGTCCGCGGAGGACATCACTGTGCGCAGCCGCTGATGCGCCGCATGAAGATAAACGCCTGTGTACGTTACAGCCTAGGACCGCATGTGAGGAATAGGGATCCAGGGAGGCTTCTTGAGGGTGTGCAAAAGGCCGTGAAAACACTTGCCTAGATGGGAAAGCTGTACGGAGAGACGATTAAAGCGCTTGCCTGCAAGGCGAAAGCCGGCCAGCCGCTTGATGCCGCGGATGCCGAGTTACGCCTGCGAAACCCGATGTGCGGCGATGAAGTGACAGTAAGAATCAACATCAGTGACGGGCATGTGCAAGTGGGTTACCGAGTCCAAGGATGTCTCATCTGCATGGCATCCTGTGCTCGCATGGCGGAAATCGTCTCAACGGATGGGGATTCGGTTAAACTGAAAGGCTTGGTGAATACCATCGAATCAATGTTCAAGAATGGAACGGATCCCCGAGAGATGGAGGAGTTTGTTCCGGTTCGCGAGCGCCGGAGTCGGCACGAATGCGTGGTGCTTCCTTTTCGTGCACTGGGTGAACTCCTAAGAAGGCGGCCGTGATCCGCAAAGGGCGGACTGACGGAGCGAGGAGGAAGCGGCCCGGCGGTGTTGGCGGAAGGAAAGGTGGCGACCGTCTCCTCCGCCCCAAGCGCGAGCCGCTGAACAGCGGCGACATCCTAGGTAGCTGCATCGAGCGGGTTGTCGAGGACTACGACCTGAGAACAGAATTCCCGCTAGCTGTGCTTGAGGAGGCCGAAAAGGTGTCCGCGTCAATAACGTCTGAGAACCGCAATGGCCGCACCGATCTTACCGGCCTTGATCTTGTGACGATCGATGGAGCAGACGCAAGGGACTTCGATGATGCGGTGCATTGCCGCAAGGACGGTGATAGGTTCGTTCTGACGGTTGCGATCGCTGATGTCAGCGGTTATGTCGAGGTTGACGGCGCACTTGACAAGGAGGCGGCACTTCGCGGCAACTCGGTCTATTTTCCCAACTGCGTGTATCCCATGCTTCCGGAGCGGCTATCGAACGGGGTCTGCTCCTTGGTGCCGCGCGAGGAACGGCTTGCCTTGTGCTGCGAAGCGTGCGTCAACCCCTCTGGCACGCTTAACGGCTATAGGTTTTTCGAAGGAGTCATCCGATCGGCCGAACGGTTCACCTATGACCTGGCTGACGACGTGATTTTCGGAAAGGCGGAGCACAGGCTGGCCCCCATGCTTGGCTGCCTGAACGAGCTATGCGACACGCTGCTCAAGGACCGGCTTTCCCGTGGCGGTCTCGACATTGACTTGCCGGAAACCGTTCCCGTCATCAAGGACGGAACGCCTGTCGATTTCAAGCTAGTGCATCGCCTGAAGGCACACCGTGTGATTGAGGAGTGCATGTTGATCGCAAACATCTGTGCGGCCGATTTCGTCAAGACCAGGAAGATCAGGTCTCTCTACCGGGTACATCCCAACCCGGAGTTCGACAAGCTCGCACAGTTACGTGCGACGCTTGCGAACCGCGGCATCAATCTGACGGCCAATCCCACTGCACAGGATCTGCTGCGCGCAGTTGTCCAGGCGGAAAGGGTGGGGCCGTCCACCAGCCGCGCCTTGAAGCTGACGGTGCTCCAGTCGCTGTCGAAAGCGGTCTATACGCCGGAACCCTCCGGCCATTTCGGTCTCGCCTACGACAACTACACGCACTTTACGTCCCCGATCCGGCGCTATCCGGATCTGCTAGTCCATCGGGACATCAAGGAAAACCTGCATGGCAAAAGCCCGGCAAAAAGGGATTCCAAGGGGATTGGCGAGCACTGTACCCGTACGGAGATGCAGGCCGACCGAGCCTCGTGGGGCCTCAAGGACATGCTGGGTTGCGTGTTCCTTTCGTCGCGCATAGGCGACGTGTTCGACGCCGTTGTCTCCAGCGTTGTAGAGTTCGGACTGTTCGTCTCTGTCGAACCCTATTGGCTTGACGGGATGATCCGCATATCGGAACTTGGCAAGGACTATTTCATCTACGACAGGAACCGAAACCGGCTGGTTGGTCGGCGCAATGGTCGAGTATTCGCGGTGGGTGATGAGCTTAGAGTTCGTCTTGTTCGTACCCAGCCTGAAGAAAAGAAGACCGACTTCGAACTGGTAGCCATAAAGTAGATTCCCGTATGAGCACGATCGTCCACGGTCCGCACGCAGTCGCTGCAACATTACGCAGTGGACGTGCGCAGAAGGTTCTGGTGGCGGAAGGCGCAACGAAAGGCAAGGCGGCACAGACAGTGATCCTCGCACGGCGCAAGGGAGTTCCAATCGAGACCGTTTCGGTCTCCAAGTTGGTGCAGGAGTGCGGATCCGATGCACATCAGGGGATTGTTGCACACTGCCGGGAGGCATCCAGGAAAGGTGGCTGGAAGTTGCTCCTGGAGTGCACGGATAGCCCAAGAACCGTTCTGATTCTTGACCGTATCGAAGATCCGCGCAATTTCGGCGCCTGCCTTCGGACGGCACAGGCGTTTGGCGCTTCCTGTGTTCTCGCCCCAAGGCATGGGAGTGCACCGCTCAGTCCAGTGGCTGTCAAGGCGTCTGCCGGCGCTGCCGAGACGTTGCCGCTGTTCCAGGAGACGAATCTTGCCCACATCGTGCTTGAACTCAAGCGGATGGGCTTTTTCATCTACGCTGCGGATGTGAAATCTGAGAGAACGATTTATGAAGCCGATCTCTCCGGCGACATCGTCTGGATCATTGGCGGAGAGGGGAAGGGTGCAAGGCGCCTGCTTGTGGAAAGAGCCGACGAGACACTGCAGATACCGATCGACAATGCCGTGGAATCACTGAACGTATCGGTGGTCGCCGGCATCTGCCTGTCGGAGACGGTTCGCGCCAGGAACGTCAGGCGAAGAAAGGGTGGTCGCGCCGGATGAATCCTCTCCTATCCGTCATTCCGGCGCTTAGGCGCCTTTTGGTTCTCTTGCTGAAAATCCGCCTCCACAGGGATGTTCAAGGAACCCCTTAGGGAGATGTTCGCCAGGCAACTCCAGTATGGCTGTCATGTTTTCTTGGAAGGGGGTGTCGGCAAAGGTCTGCTTCGGGGTGAACTAGGCGACGGAACAGCCCGAAGAAATCATTACTAATATGACAGATGTGCAAGGTGACGGGAAGACACTTTATTGGCCAAGGTGGGGAAGTTTGAAATTATCGGGGCAGTTGTTGTGTTATATTTTCAAATTACAGTTTGGGATAGAAAGAATGAAAAAGTATAAAATCTTGTTTTGCGCATTAAGTGGATGTTTTCTGACTGGTTGCGCTTCGATCGTCAGCGGAGATAACCAGCCAATATCAATTGTGACTATTCACGAAGGCGAGTCTGTTTCTGGAGCAAGTTGCACCATAAAAAACGATGAAGGCACTTGGTTTGTGGAATCTCCTGGCTCTACAACAGTATCTCGAAGCGGAGAAACTCTCACCGTGGTTTGCGAAAAGGATGGCTATGAATCGGGGATTGCTACTGTTGAATCCACCACTAAGCCAATGGCTTTCGGAAATATTATCTTCGGTGGAATAGTCGGTGCAGCGGTGGATGCAGGTACAGGTGCTGCATTTGACTACCCAGCCTCCATCCAGGTGATAATGGGAACAGAAACTACTATAAAGTAACCTAATCAAAATCTCTAGGCGGGAAAACAGAAGATAGTTACTACGGGTTTAATTCTTTGGATGGTCTTTTCCTAATGGCGTTGACAAGGAACTTCGAGCCTTTGTGGTGACCTCCGAATTCCTGTCTGACAGGAAACCCCCTCCTTTCCTGATCATTGTTGATAAACCACAGCCAGTTTTGACATACTAAACCTATGGGACAGGAAATAAAGATCTATTCGGTGCACTATCTTGAAAATAGTCTGTAGTCCAATGACGACGATGAAGAGGATAAGGAACTGTATCGTCAGATACTCGACGATGCTAGGAAACTGGCTGAAAAGATCAATCAGGACAAGAATAAAATCCTCATTGTCAGGCTTGCCAACGGTGCACTGCTGCTGACTGATACGCAGGGGACATTGGATTGGAGGAGTACATGGAGTCGAAAGAGCCTGACATTCCCGTTCATCACAGATCAGGGATAGGGTCTCGATAGTGTCGGAGTTCGCCGAACTGAAGCGCGATCCGAAATACATTTTCAGTTGCGCGCCCCTCCCGACTGTCAAACTCATCCCCCGAGAGGACCTGACGGGAAAGCGGCCCTTCTACATCCTTTGCAACTCGCCTTCGCTTAGTTGTAACGTGCCTAACGGGGTGAAGCACGATAAATTCATATGAACTTTTCTGACATGCTCCAGAAACTCTTCGTTAGTCTGGCAGCGTTTCTTCTTTTGTGAATTCCTTATGTTCCGGACAAGGTGGGCATGCAGGTTGGGTGTTCCCATTGCCCTTAATCCGGTTAGTGAGCTGGAATCCGGAGCCAGTGCCTTTTATGACTAAACGTTTTCCTAGATCTCAGGATTGAAAATGCATTTGGTTGCAATGTGTACTGATTGCTTCTGCTCACTCAAAAGTCAGTTTCCGTTGAGAATGGAAAGCACCTCTCTATGCAGTGCAGGTGTGGCGCTTGCGATGACTTTTTCTCCGCTGCGCACCGTGAGTTGCTCTCCCTTCCAGTTGGTGAGGCAGCCACCGGCTGCGGTGATGATCGGAACCATGGCCATGAAATCGTAAGGCTTCATCTCAAGATCAAAGACGATATCAAGGTGTCCGCTCGCAAGCAGGCCGTAATTGATCGCATCTCCGCCAAGGCGGTGGGTTTTAGAGCCGTACAGGATCCGGGCGATGCCTGG
Organism: Gammaproteobacteria bacterium; assembly: GCA_965207545.1. GTDB lineage: Bacteria > Pseudomonadota > Gammaproteobacteria > Tethybacterales > CBDBMS01 > CBDBMS01. The sequence goes on along the minus strand of CBDBMS010000003.1, from coordinate 1,285,600 downwards.
ATGAACCGTACGCGGCGCGCTCAGCACGCTGGTTCCGGCAACGGTGGCGTCCTTGAGTCTTTTGACCGTGGAACATGATGCTTGCACTGTGGCGGTGCGACCGGACCGGTAGAGTGCCGTCCCACCCTCTGCTGAGAACCAGCGCTCATTCATTGCGGGAATGTCGATCACGCCCACCTTGGAGACCCCCTTGACTGCTAGCGAGATAAGCGTTCCGTAGGTTGGACATCCGGTTGCAAAGGATCTGGTTCCGTCGATCGGGTCGATCACCCATTGCAGTTTGAAGCCCTCGTCCCTGCCGAACTCCTCGCCAAAGAACCCGTGATCCGGATGACGTTCGGAGATGATTTTTCGCGCGACCTTTTCGGCACCGCGGTCGGCCGGTGTGACAGGGGACTGGTCGCCCTTGACGATGATCTTCGGGCGGTTGCGGAATGCCGCCAGTGTGACCTTGCGCATCTCGTCGGCAACATGAAGGGCGGTCCGGAGAAAACGGGACATGTACGGCATGGATCTTTTCCCGGACATTGTTGCTTATGGGGGGATGAGGCTACATCTCGGTGTAGCGAGGTCCGCCTCCGCCTTCAGGAGGAGTCCAATGGATGTTCTGGGTAGGATCCTTGACGTCGCAGGTCTTGCAGTGCAGACAGTTCTGCGCATTGATTTGCAGGGTTTGCTCACCGTCCTGGTCTACGTATTCGTACACTCCGGCTGGACAATACCTGGCCTCGGGACCGTCGTACTTTGCCAGATTGACTTGGAGTGGCTTCTGCGTATCCCTGATCCTGAGATGGATTGGCTGGTTCGCCTCGTGGTTGACGCCTGAGTGGCCGAGATTGTCGAGCAGTTCGAAGCTTAGCTTCTTGTCCGGCTTGGGATACTCGATCTTCGGCATGTCCTTGGCTGGCTTGAGGCGCTCGTGATCCGCATGGTTCGCAAACGTCCAAGGGGCCCTGCCTCTGAACAGATAGGTGTCGGCTGCCGAGTAGGCCATGCCTCCCCACAGTCCCCAATGGAACGACGGCCTGATGTTGCGGACCTTTTTGAGTTCCTGCCCGATCCAGGACTCACGTAGCCGCTTCTCATAGTTTTCGATCCGTCCGGCGGGAGTGTCCGAGGTCAGCATGCCGGCAGTTTCCTCGGCAGCGAGAATGCCGCTCTTCATGGCCGTGTGGGTTCCCTTGATCTTGGGCACGTTCATGAAGCCTGCAGCACATCCGATGAGCAATCCTCCGTTGAAGTCGAGGCGCGGGATCGATTGCCAGCCACCCTCGTTCAGTGCGCGGGCGCCGTAGCAGATGCGCTTGCCGTCCTCAAGCATTGCAGCCACTGCAGGATGATGCTTGAAGCGCTGGAATTCCCGGTAGGGTGACAGGTGCGGATTCTGGTAGTCCAGGCCGACTACGTAGCCGACCGATATGCGGTTTGCCCCCCAGTGGTATATGAACGAGCCGGCATAGGTTTTGCTGTCTACCGGCCAGCCTACGGTATGGATGATCCGGCCGGAGTGACACTTGTTCTCGGGAACTTCCCACACCTCCTTGAGGCCGATTGCGTAGGTCTGTGGGTTTCTGCCCTCGGCAAGCTTGAAGCGCCTTATGGCTTCCTGGCTTAGCGAGCCACGACATCCTTCCGCGAGTAGCGTCTGCTTTGCCGCAATCTCGACTCCCGGCGTGTAGGAGGCCCCTTGGCTTCCGTCCTTGTTGACGCCCATGTCACCAGTGATCACTCCCCCGACCGATCCGTCCTCGTTCGTCAGGAAGTCGACTGCTGCGAATCCCGGAAAGAACTCCACACCTAGGCTTTCCGCTTTCTTCGCAAGCCATGCGACAACGCGTCCGAGGCTCACGATATAGTTGCCCTTGTTGTGCATGTGTGGTGGCGTTGGCAGCTTGAACTTCCTTTTCTCCGTCAGGAACCAGAAGTGATCCTCCTTCGCTTCGGTTTTGAGTGGAGCACTGTCGTCCTTGCGCCAGTCGGGAATCAGTTCGTCGAGTGCGCGTGGCTCCAGCACTGCGCCGGAAAGGGTGTGTCCTCCAGCCTCTTCTGCCTTTTCGAGAACGCAAACCTCAATGTCATCACCCTTTTCGGCGGCGATCTGCTTTAGGCGGATGGCTGCCGAAAGGCCCGCGGGGCCGCCACCGACGACAACCACGTCGAACTCCATCCGTTCCCGCTCAGGCATGCCGGCATCCAGACGGTGACACGCCACATACAGTGCATTCCCTCCACATGGCTGCTAGCCAAGGGCCTTTTCGAACTCGCCGAGGCTTTCCATAAGGTCACCGACCAGTCCGTAGTCAGCAACATCGAAGATGGGCGCATCCGGATCCTTGTTGATGGCGACGATCACCTTGGAGTCTTTCATGCCGGCGAGATGCTGTATGGCTCCTGATATGCCGGCGGCAATGTACAAGTCAGGAGCGACGATCTTGCCGGTTTGGCCGACCTGCAGTTCATTGGGCGCATAGCCAGCGTCAACGGCCGCTCGTGACGCGCCGACGGCTGCATTCAGTTTCTCGGCAATCCGCTCGATCAGACCGAAGTTCTCGGCGCTTCCGACTCCACGGCCGCCCGACACGACTGTCTTGGCAACAGTGAGATCGGGGCGGTCTTGTTCGGCCTTGCGCACTCCGCTGAGCGTGACGGGCGGCGCCTCAACGGACACCTCGAGCGTTTCCCGCGGTGCGGCCTCACCATCCCGGTCGCCCTCGGCCGGCTCGAATGAGACCGGACGCACGCTAATGAACTTGATCTGGTCGGACATCTTCACTGTTGCCAGCGCGTTGCCGGCATAGATTGGCCGCACAAACGTTTCGGTGTCCACCACCTCGGTGACATCGGTCAGCATCTGCGAATCACACATTGCCGCCGCTCGCGGCAGAACCGACTTGGAGAATGTCCCGGAAGCCATCACCACATGGGCGTACCCGTTCGCCGCTGTCGCGATGGTTGCGCCGCAACCTTCGCCGAGCTTGCCGCCAAGGAGCGCCTGGTCACAGACGAGAACCTTCCCCACCACGGGCAGTTCTGCCGCCTTCTGCGCCACGCCGGCAACATCTTCACCGAGAACAAGTGCGTCAATCTCCGCGCCTATACGCATGCATGCGGAAAGCGCACTGCGCGTGCCGGGGATAAGTTCCGTTCCGTCGTGCTCAATCACCAGTAATGTCTTCATGGGATCACCTTTGCTTCGTTTCTGAGCGCCTCGACCAGTTCGGCCACATCGGCCACCTTGCGTCCGGCCTTGCGTTTGGGCGGTTCCTCCACCTTGAGCGTCTGCAGTCGGTTCGACACGTCGACGCCGACATCCTCAGGCTTGAGCGTTTCAAATGGCTTCTTCTTGGCTTTCATTATGTTGGGCAATGTCGGGAAGCGCGCCTCGTTCAGCCGCAGGTCGGCAGTCAGGATGCACGGAAGCTTGATCCGGAGCATCTGTATGCCGTCGTCGGTCTCGCTTTCCGCAACGACTTCATCTCCCTCGATGTCCGCCTTCGACAGGAACAGGCCTTGGCTCCAGTTGAGCAGTGCCGCAGTCATCTGACCGGTCTGGTTGTAGTCGCCGTCAATACCCTGTTTGCCCATCCAGATGGCACCTGGCTGCTCCCGCTTCGCCACGGCGGCGATCACCTTGGCTGCGGCCAGCGGCTCGATCCCCTCTGCGGTTTCCACATGTACCGCCCGGTCGGCTCCCATGGCGAGCGCGTTGCGCAGCGTTTCGACCACCGCCGCGCTGCCGATCGACAGGACCACGACCTCCTCAGCCTTGCCGGCATCCTTCCACTGGAGCGCCTGTTCGACACAATTCTGGCAGAACGGGTTCATTGCCATCTTGATGTTTTCCGTCTCGACTGCGGTCCCGTCAGCCTTGACGCGAACCTTGACGTAAGGGTCAATGACCCTCTTGATACAAGCCAGTATCTTCATGTGTGTTCCTATTTGTGCCTGAAATCAGGCTGACGTTTTTCGATAAAGGCTTTCATCCCCTCTCTACGGTCCTCAAGCCCGAAGGTGGAGTGGAACAGCCGCCGCTCAAGCCGTACGCCCTGCTGAAGGGTCGTTTCATAGGCGGCATTGACGGCTTCCTTTGCGAGCCGCAGGACGGGTAGCGACATTCCGGCGATTTCCGCGGCAACTTTCATCGCCTCGCTGACCAGATTGCCGACAGGGACGATGCGCGACACTAGGCCGGTGCGTTCCGCTTCCTCGACATCCATCATCCGCCCGGTGAGGTGCATGTCCATCGACTTCGACTTGCCGATGATTTGGGTCAGACGTTGCGAGCCGCCGGCGCCGGCGATGGTGCCGAGCTTGATCTCGGGCTGGCCGAACTTGGCGTTGTCGGCGGCGATGATGAAGTCGCACATCAGCGCCAGTTCGCAGCCCCCGCCTAATGCGTAGCCGGCAACTGCGGCAATCACCGGCTTGCGGCATGTAGACACGCGTTCCCAGGTGCCGGTGATGAAGTCCGCATCGGCGACCTGCGCCAGGTTTCCGATCTCCTCCATTTCGGCGATGTCGGCTCCGGCGGCGAACGCCTTGTCACTTCCGGTGATGACGATCGCGCCGACTCCGGCATCGGCTTCAGCCTCTTCGAGAGCATGGTTCAGGTTCTTGAACAGCGCAGTCGACAGCGCATTGAGTTTTTTCGGCCGGTTTAGCCGGATCAGTGTTACACGCCCATCCCGCTCGACGAGAATGTTTTCGTAGTTCATATGTTTTGGTTTCTGATCCCGAGGTAGAGGATTATTGTAATGCCCCCAAGGTGGAATCCGGCAAGTTGCCACCCATCCATCCGGCTTTTTGAGTCTATAATTTCGGTGTAAACAGTCAATTTCACTAACACCTGCGATGTCTTTCCGGACAAGAAAAAGTTCTAGGATGCTTGTGGTTGCGGCCATAGCGGTTGCGGCCATATCAGTGTCATCCTGCACGAAAGGCTCATGGAGGACTGCAAGCCGTGATTCGGCTGGCTTGGCGCCTTTGCCCAAGGAGGAGAGTGCGGCAGTCGTTCAGGTTTATGCCGCAAGGGTTTGGGGCTGGCGCGGCATATTTGCCGATCACACCTGGGTTTCGGTCAAGCGCGAGAATGCCGACTCCTACACCGTTTACGAGGTGGTCGGCTGGCAGAGGTACCAGGGCAAGCCTGTCAGGCGCATCGCCACGGACGTTCCCGACCGGCGCTGGTACGGAGCGGAGCCGAAGATTCTTTACGAACTCAGGGGCGAGGCGGCACAGCAGGCTGCAGGCAAGATCCATGAGGCCGCGATGAACTATCCTTATCCCAACCGCTATCTGGCGTACCCGGGCCCGAACAGCAACACGTTCACCCAGTGGATCATCCAGAGCGTACCCGAACTTAACTTCAGGCTTCCCGCCCGGGCGGTGGGCAAGGGCTACATCTAGGAGATCCCGTTCAGGCCTGCCGTGCGAGGTGCGGATCAAGGACATCGCGCACGGCGTCCGCGATGAAGTTGACTGCGAGCACCAGCAGCGACATGAAAACAAATGCCGACGTCAGTGGCCACCACACCGCAGGGCTGCGCGAGAGTTCCTGCCGGGCGGCATTGATCATCAGGCCGAAACTGTTCGAGTTTGGATCGACTCCGATCCCGATGTAGGACAGCACCGCTTCCGCGAGCACGAGTCCACTGAAGTCCATCACAGTGGCAATCAGCACGAGGTGCGCAACATTGGGAAGTATGTGGCGGCCGATCACCCTGAACGGCGCCACGCCGAGGGCATGTGCCGCCTGGACATACTCCAGTTCGGAAATCTTGAGCGTCTCTGCGCGTAATAGGCGACACAGTCCGGTCCAGCTGGTCAGACCCAGGATCAGGCACAGGCACACCAGCCGCAGGTCCGAGCGCCGCTCGTTTGAGGCGAAGATGTCCGGATGCGCGTCGAAGAACACCGTCAGCGTGAGAATCGCGGCTGCAATCAGGAGCACGCCGGGTATCGAGTTCAGCGTGATGTAGATGTACTGGATCACATCGTCAACCTTGCCGCGGAAATATCCGGCGGATATGCCGAGAAATACGGCGAGTGGTAGCAGCGCAATTGTGGTCAGCAGTCCGATGGCGATCCCAGTGCGGAAGTTCTTGAGGGTCAGATAAAGAATGTCCTGCCCGACCTTGTCGGTGCCGAACAGGTGGTAGCGTGTTCCAAGGGTAGCGACGATGCCGGTCGCAATGAAAACCACAAGCGCGGTGAGCAGGGCAATGCGGCCGGCAGAACTCCGGCCTAGCAGGTTCCGCACCGCGGCAAGGAGTTTTCCGCCGCATCGTTTCCTGCAGGCTGCTGCGATCGCCGCCACCAGTACAAGCCAGGCTACGCTGCCGCCGGCAATTCCGGCCATCATGCGCAAAGCCACATCGCCGCCACGATCGTCTTCGCTGGCGAGATGGCTGCCTCCGTGCGTCAGCCGTGGATAATGTGTCGATGTCGAGCCATCTTTCTGGTCGACTGTCTCCTTGGCGAACGAACGGACAGCGAGTGGGGCGGAATAGGTGGTCTCAATGCTTTCCCGCATCGGAGTGAGAAGCAAATCGAGCGCGCTGAGCGTTTGGGTGGCGTACACAGGCTCGCCGTTCCGTTCTCCAATTTGTGGAGAGAAGTGGACCGAATCGAATAGCGCGACAGCTAGGTAGGGAGCTAGCACAACCATCCCCCATGCGGCGCGGCGGTCGCATAGCACGGCGCCAAGCGTGTCGCGCCATCGGGGGTCGCGCCATGCCCGACGCAGAGCCAAGGCGCCGGCTCCGATGACGACAAACAGCAGAAGGTCGGTGACGAACAGGTGGTAGTCGAAGCCGGTCATGTCAGAATCGCACCCTGGGATCGACTAGGGAGTACGATATGTCGGTCATGGCTAGGCCGACTATGTAGAGTACCGAGCCAAGAAACACCATGGCTCGGACGATCGCGAAGTCCTGTTGCTGGATCGCGTCGATCGTGTAGCTGCCGAGACCGGGGATTGAGAAGAACGATTCGAGCAGCAGCGAGCCCATGAACAGAAGCGGAATCACCGCGACGATTCCGGTCAGTATGGGTATCATGCCGTTGCGCAGCACGTGGCCGAACAGAACCTGCATCTCAGTGAGCCCCTTGGCGCGCGCGGCCGTCACATAGTCGCGTTCCATCTCCTCAAGGAAGACGGTGCGGTAGAAGCGGGTGCCTGAGCCGATCCCGCTGATCACACCGATCAGGAACGGCAGTACAACGAACCGAACCCCGTAAATGTCGTCGGAATATCCCGAAACCGGGGTCCACTTGAGAATGTTGCTGAACATTGCCTGGCCGCCGATGATGTAGAACAGTCCGGAGACCGACATGAGCAGGACTAGCACGCCAACGCCGAACACGTCGAAACGGGTTGCCCGGAACAGCGCCAACAGCAGCGCCAAAGTGATGTTGACCGCCAGGCCGACGATGAACGTCGGTATGGCGATCGCCAGGCTGGGCCACATGCGCTGGCGGATCTCGTCACCGATGTTGCGGCCAGCGTCGGACTTGCCGAAGTCAAAGGCGAACAGCCGCAGCGACTTCTCGAAGAATATGGTTTTGGTCACCCTGTCGGATGCTTCCGCATCGGCGTTGAGAAACAGGGGGAGATCGTAGCCGCGCGCGGCCTTCCATTGGTCGATTGCCTCTTGTGGCGCCGCGCGCTTGCCGCCGAGATGGAGCCGTGCGACGTCGTCGATGTCGTTGACGACGAAGAACAGCAGGAATATGAGGAAGTTGACGCCTATGAGGATTGGAATCGCATACGCCAGGCGCCTGATGATGTAGTTGAGCATGTCGGGTGGGGAGAATTCTAAGTCGCCGCCGGCTGCGACACAAAACGGCTTGCCGTACGGATTGACCTGCCAGGCGGAGTCCGGGACTTTCTATGGTAGCATTCGCACACTTCAAGGAGTGCTTCGAGGCATGATTCAGGCGTATCACCGCAACGGTTCCCTCTGGCTGCCGGCAGAACCCGCATGAGAAAGGTGAAGGACGGTAACGACAACAGATCCCTAGACGACCTGGTGCTGGTCACGGGAACCTCGAACTGTGAGTTTGCGAAGAAGGTTGCAAAAGAGCTCAAGGTCGAACTGGCCCGGTCAAGGGTGGGGAGGTTTTCCGACGGAGAGACCCGCATTGACCTGCTGGAGAATGTGCGTGGCCGTGAGGTGTACATACTGCAGACGCTGTGTGCGCCGGTCAATGACAATCTGATGGAACTGGTGTTGCTGGCGGATTCGATCCGTCGCTCCTCAGCACGCGGAATAACGGCGGTGGTGCCGTACCTAGGCTACTCAAGGCAGGATCGAAGGGTTCGTTCGACGCGTGTTCCGATCAGTTCGCGTGTTATTGCCGACATCATCAGCGGGTCGGGCATCAAGCGCCTGCTGACGCTTGATCTGCACGCGGAGCAGATACAGGGGTTCTACAACATACCGGTGGATAATGTCTATGCGACACCGGTCATGCTGGGCGACCTGGTACGCCAGCACTGTGACAATGCAGTCACGGTGTCGCCGGACGTGGGCGGTGTGGCGCGGGCGCGGGCATTTGCCCGGCTGTTTGATGCGGATCTTGCCATCATTGACAAGCGCCGTCCTGCCGAGAACATCGCAGAGGTGATGAATATCATTGGCGAGGTCAGGGGCAAGAAATGTGTGCTCGTCGACGACATCGTTGATACGGCTAACACCCTGTGCAGGGCCGCCGTCGCCCTCAAGGAGGCGGGCGCCGAGACGGTGATGGCCTACTGCACTCATGCGGTCCTATCCGGCGACGCGGTCGACCGTATCAACGATTCCGAGCTTGATAGCGTTGTGGTGACCGACACCATTCCGTTGTCGAAAACCGCACAGGAATGCTGTAAAATCCGTTCCCTTACGGTAACCGACCTGATTGCCGAGGCGATGATGCGGGTGCATTCACAAGAGTCCGTAAGTTCGTTGTTCATAGAATAGGCACATCAAGATGGATTTGACAGTAGAAGCGTTGCAACGCGAAGGTACCGGCACCGGTCCGGCACGCCGCATGAGGCGTGAGGGGCGCGTACCCGCCGTAGTCTACGGCGAGGGCGAGCCGAAACACATTTCAGTCGATGCCAGGCATCTTGACCGGCATCTCCACGACGAGGCGTTCCGCTCTTCGGTTCTGACGCTCAAGATTGAGGACCGCGAACCTGTACAGGCCCTATTGCGTGACTTGCAACGCCATCCGTTCCGGCGCGAAGTTCTGCACGCTGATTTCCTGGAGATTTCACAGACACGCGAGATCAACGCGAACGTGCCGCTGCACTTCATCAATGCCGAATCCTCGCCGGGGGTGAAGCTGCACCACGGGATCATGACGGTTATTGAGAATGAGGTCGAGATACACTGTCTCCCAAAGCATCTTCCGGAGTTTGTGGAGGTTGATGTCGGTAGCCTTGAAGTGGGCATGTCAGTTCATCTGAGCGAACTGCCGGTTCCCGAAGGCGTTAGGTTCATAGCGCTGTCCCGCGGGGCGGATCCTGCACTTGCGATCGTTTCCGAGCCGGCCAAGGTTGATGAGGATGAGGCTGCCTCCGATGAGACTTCCGCTGCGACTTCCGAGGGTGGTGAGTCTGAGGAGAAGAACGCCGAGCAGAAAGACGCCGACAAGTGAGGCCTCTCCCTTGTCATCTTCAGATGATTCGGGTATGAAACATGCCAACGAAAAGACAATCCGCAAAAACAACTGCCAAGGCTAGGAAGCCCCAATCCAAGAGCAGAGCCAAGGCTAGCGCTCCGGTCCGCAAGCCGTCCGCCAAAAGAAAGGTGACGGCGAACCGGAAACCGGTTGCCAGAAAGAAGGTCTTGGCCGCCCAAAAGAGACCTGCCAGTAAGAAATCTCCAGCGAAGAAGTCTGTAGTCAAAAAAGCGCCTGCCAAGTCTGTAGGGAGAAAGTCCCCTGCAAGGAAACCGGCCGCCAGGAAAAGGTCAGGCAAGCCCCTCAAAGGCTACACGCCAACCGCTAGCGAGCCGTACATGAATTCCAAGCAGCTCTCTTGGTTTGTTGAGAGGCTGAAGAACATGCTTGAGGAGGCCAACCAGCGTATGGGCGACACACTTGGTGTTCTGCCTGAACAGGTCAAGCTGTTCGCCGATGAGAACGACCGCGCCAGCCAGGAAGCCGAGTTCACGCTTGAACTCCGGGAGCGCGACCGCGACCGTAACCTGGTCCACAAGATTGGCAAGGCGCTCAAGCTGGTTGAGGACGGCGAATACGGCTACTGCGAGGAATGCGGCTGTGCAATCGGCTTTAAGCGCCTTATGGCGCGTCCGGTTGCCAGCATGTGTATCGACTGCAAGGTGCTTCAGGAAAACCGGGAGAAACACCATCTCTGAGGCGCCGTGAGTGCACCGGCAAAATTTCTGTTTCTGCTCTCGCTGCTGGCTGTCATTTTCCGGCTTGGGATTGAACTGTATCTTGCATACCGGCAGGTTGCAAAGGTCCGTTCCGGAAAGGATTCCGTTCCGAAAGGGTTCGAGGAAACCATAACCCCGTCTGCACATCGCAAATCATGCGACTATGCACTCGCCAAGCTTAGAGTGTCGTTTGTCGAACACTGGGTTGACGCCGTGCTGCTGATCCTTCTGCTTTGCGGAGGTCTCGCTTTGCTGGGCGAATGGATCGTGCCTGAAAAGGGTCTGCTCCAAGGAGCGCTTCTGTTGATTGCTCTCGTCATGATCTCGTCGCTCACCGGACTCGGATTTGCCATCTACCGCCAGTTCGTCATCGAACGGAAGTTCGGCTTCAGCTCCATAACGCCGGCACTGTTCATCACCGACCGCATCAAGGGTTTGGGTTTGTCGCTACTGTTCGGTTTGCCGCTGCTTGCGGCTATGCTATGGACAGTGGACAGGGCTGGTCCATGGTGGTGGCTTTACGCCTGGGGCTTGTTCGCAGGGTTCAACCTGCTTATAACCGTGGCTTTTCCGCTGTTCATCGCACCGCTGTTCAACAGGTTCACGCCGCTGGAGGAGGGCGACTTGCGCCAGCGTATGACGGCGTTGCTTGAACGTTGCGGATTTTCTGGAGAAGACCTGTTCGTTGTCGACGGTTCGCGCCGGTCACGCCATAGTAATGCCTACTTCACCGGTTTTGGCCGCGCCAAGCGCGTGGTTCTTTTCGACACGCTGGTTTCTCTGCTCAGCATCGATGAGATCGCCGCCGTGCTGGCTCACGAACTCGGACATTTCAAGTTGCGGCATATTGGGATCCGTATCGCATGGGCACTTGGGAGTGCATTCTTGATATTTGCGCTGATGGGCTGGCTGTTCAGTCACGGATGGTTTTACGAAGGGTTCGGACTGGAGGTCGCTTCAGGAAGCGCGTTCGCGATCACGTTGCTGATCATGCCTGCATTTCATTTTCCGCTTTCCCCTTTGTTTACCGCGCTGTCCCGCCGGCATGAGTTTCAGGCGGATGCATTTGCAGTGGACATCGAAGGAGCGAGGCACCTACAGTCGGCTCTAGTCAAACTCTACCGGGACAACGCTGCCGTACTGTCGCCGGATCCGCTCTACTCGAGGTTCTACGACTCTCACCCGCCGGCAGGAGAGCGTCTTGCCCATCTCCGAACGCTGGATGCATGAGCGGCAACCGGTTGGCTCTCGATTCTTCCACCTGCGAGACGCTTCTGGCGGAACTGGGCGGAGAATGGGTGATCAAGGGGAACATTCTGTGCCGAAAAATCCGCTTCAAGGGCTACGCCAAGGCCGTGCGTATTGCCGTGGCCATCTCGGAGATGGCTGAACAGGAGGATCATCATCCTGACATCACGTTTGGATGGGGATACTGCGAAGTGCACTACACGACACATTCAGCCAAGGGGCTGACCCGACGGGACTTTGATTGTGCCCGCAAGGTTGACTGGATTGCAGGGGAAATGCTGGAAGGTGCGTCCTAGACAGGCTTGCGGTCAAACTCGAGCGCCATGCCCGGAGCTCCTTCAATGACCGCACCCTCGTCATAGGTCTTTCTTCCATTGACCCAGACAGTGTCGATTGACGATTCAAACTTGAAATCCTCAAGCGGTGACCATCCGCACCTATAGAATAGGGAATCTCTCGTTACCGTACTCTTGCGCTGAGGATCAACAAGGACAAGGTCCGCCCAGTAGCCTTCACGGATGTGGCCTCGGTCACGAATGCCGAAAAGCTCCGCCGGTGCGTGTGCGGCTCTCTGAACGATGGTTTCCAGGGTTAGCGGACCGTGTTTGGCCAGGTGCAGCAGCATCTGAAGGGAGTGCTGGACCAGAGGGAGTCCGGAAGGCGCCTCGGAGTAGGGCTTGCGTTTCTCGTTCAGTGTGTGTGGAGCATGGTCTGTTGCGATGACGTCAATGCGACCGTCCTTGACGGCGGCGAGTATCTGTTTGCGGTCTTCCTCCTCCTTGATTGCAGGGTTGCACTTGATCAGGTTGCCCATCCTCCCGTAGTCGCGGTCGTCAAAGAACAGATGGTGCACGCACGCCTCGGCGGTGATCCGCTTGCCGGTGACCGGTCCGGTCTCGAACAGTTCTGTTTCCTCCCTCGTCGTGATGTGTAGCACGTGGATCCGCGCTCCCGTCTCGTTGGCGAGACGGATCGCACGCTGCGTTGATGCAAGGCAGGCCTCACGACTCCTGATTTTCGGGTGCATTGAGACGTCGAGTTCGCCATTCGCGTCTTCACTGATGCGCTTCAGGTTTTGGGCAATCAAGGAATCATCCTCGCTGTGCAGCGCGACCAGTGTTGGCGCCGCGGCGAATATGCGCCGCAGATCCTCCTCGTGGTTGACCAGAAGATTTCCGGTGGAGGATCCCATGAACACCTTGATTCCGGCAACCGCAGTGACATCCATCATTCTGATCTCGTTGATGTTGTCCGGCGAGGCGCCTAGATAGAAGGCATAGTTGGCAAGCGAATCGCGTTCGGCAATGGCACGCTTCTCCTGAAGCCTTGCCGCATCGAGAGTGGGTGGTGACGTGTTTGGCATTTCCATGTAGGAAGTGATTCCGCCGGCAACCGCAGCCCGGCTCTCGGTGTGGATGCAGGCCTTGTCTGTCAGACCCGGCTCCCGGAAATGCACCTGGTCGTCGATCAGACCCGGGAGCAGGATCCTGCCCTCAGCCTCGATCACCTCGGCTCCTTCCGGTGCCGACAGGCCGGCTCCCATGCGCTCTATCTTTCCTGCGGAAAGGAGCACGTCCATCTGTTTCCGTTGGCCGCCATCGACGATTTCCGAGCCAACGATCAGTGTTCTAGGTCCGCTCATATGACGGTTGCCACTGGCAGTTAGCGCTCCTCTTCGCTCTGCGGAGTGTCGATCAGCGGAAGCATCACGCCGAGACGCTTGCCACCTAAGATGTGTACGTGAAGATGCGGCACTTCCTGGTGCCCATCGTGGCCATGGTTGCTTAACAGACGGTAGCCCGATTCATGTACGCCCAGTTCACGTGCGATCCTGCCTATTGCGCGCATGTATGCCGTAATTTCGGCATCGCTCGCTTTCTCGGAGAAGTCGTCAAACGAGACATACTCGCCTTTCGGAATCACCAGTACGTGAACCGGTGCCCGAGGGACTATGTCCCTGAATGCAAGCACATGCTCGTCTTCGTAAACCTTGTCGCAGGGAATGTCTCCTGCGATGATTTTCGCAAACACGTTTTCCTTGTCATAGTTCATGCCGGATCTCCTCTGCTTGGAATGATCTGTTTCCCGCTCCCCTTGCCGGCATCGGGCGCCGTGCTCTCTGAGCACAGGCTGGCAAGCGCCTCATCGAACGGCATGACTTCGGTCTTCTGTGAGCCTAGGCGCCGAAGCGAGATTGTCTTGCCCTCGACCTCTTTCTTGCCGACCGCCATGATCACCGGAACCTTGGCGTGCGAGTGTTCGCGCACCTTGTAGCTGATCTTCTCGTTGCGCAGATCGGTCTCGGCGCGTAGTCCGGCTCCGGTCATGCGTTTGCAAATATCCTGTGCATAGGCGTTGGCGTCCGAAGTGATGGTTGCAACCATCACCTGTAAAGGCGAGAGCCAGAACGGAAGCGCACCGGCATGATGCTCAAGCAATATGCCGATGAAGCGCTCGAACGAGCCGAGGATCGTCCGGTGAAGCATTACCGGGATCTTGCGCTCACCATCACTGTCGACATACTGGGCGTCAAGACGCTCCGGCAAGACGAAGTCGACCTGCAACGTGCCGCACTGCCATTCGCGGCCAATTGCGTCGGAGAGCACGAATTCAAGCTTGGGTCCATAGAATGCGCCTTCGCCGCGGTTGACGGTGTACTCCAGCCTTGCCTCGACGCAGGCATCCTTGAGTGCGTTCTCCGCCTTGTCCCAGACGGCGTCGGAGCCGGCCCGCACCTCGGGTCGGTCCGAAAACTTGACGGCCACCTCCTCAAATCCGAGATCACGGTAGACCTCACGCAACAGGTCGCAGAACTCGACAGTCTCGGAACCGATCTGATCCTTCGTGCAGAAGATGTGTGCATCGTCCTGAACAAAGTGGCGCACGCGCATGACTCCATGGATGGCCCCGGACGGCTCGAAACGGTGACAGGAGCCGAACTCACCCATGCGCAACGGAAGGTCCCGGTAGCTCTTGACCCCTTGGCGATAGATCTGTACGTGACAGGGACAGTTCATTGGCTTGAGAGCGAACACTGTGGCTTCGGGATTGTCTGCGTACTCGCGGAGTCCGTCCTCGTTCTCGGAGAGGTACATGTTCTCGCGAAACTTGTCCCAGTGGCCGGAGCGTTCCCAAAGAGTCCGGTTGACGAGTTGCGGGGTTTTCACCTCCTGGTAGCCCCTGCGTTCCAGTCTGGTGCGCATGAACCCTTCGAGAGTCCGGTACAGGCGCCAGCCTTTGTCGTGCCAAAACACCATGCCTGGGGCCTCATCTTGGAGATGGAACAGGTTCATGTCGCGGCCGAAGTTGCGATGGTCCCGGCGGACAGCTTCCTCAAGGAATTTCAGGTAGTCGTCCAGTTCGGCCTGTGTGCGCCAGGCGGTGCCGTAGATACGTTGCAGGCGGTCCCGTCGGTGATCCCCTCTCCAATAGCTTCCGGCAATCTTCGTCAGTTTGAACGCTTGACCGGCATCAGCCGTGGTGCGCATGTGTGGTCCACGGCATAGATCAATGAAGTCGCCTTGGCGATAGAAGCTGAGGGTCTCTCCGGGAGGGATCATCTCCTCGATGAGTTCGACCTTGAACCTTTCGCCACGCTCCTTATAGAACCCGACCGCCTCGTCGCGTTCCCACACCTCGCGACGCAGCGGTATCGCCTTCTTGACGATCTCGCGCATGCGCGCCTCGATCCGTTCCAGATCCTCTTCCCGGAAGGATTCTTCCCGGTGAAAGTCATAGTAGAAGCCGTTGGCGATCACAGGGCCAATGGTCACCTGAGTTCCGGGATACAGTTCCTGGACGGCCTGCGCCATTATGTGTGCACAGTCGTGCCGGATCAGATCCAGTGCCGCCTCATCCTCGCGTGTGACAATTTCCATGCCGGCATCCCGTTCGATCGGCAGATAGACGTCCCGAAGTTCGCCGTCAATACGCGCCGCAAGCGCCTTTTTCGCCAGCGATGTGGCTATCGACTTGGCAATCTCCTCACTAGTGGAGCCGTGCCTGCATTCGCGGACATCGCCGTTCTTAAGCGTTATCTTGATCACTCCTTCTGCGTTGTCAGTGGCATCCATAAGGCGATTCTATGGCATAGGCCGTGCGGAAAGGGTGGATGTGCCGTCAACTTTCTTTGCGGTATTCGACAATGAACGCCAGAAAACGGATCGGGAGACTGTCGAAGGATTCAGGACCATGAAAGATCTTCGAGAGCATGCCGGCTGGTAGTCCAGCCCGGTTTGCCAATGCCCGCAAGGTCAGATCCAGCCTCTTGCGCTCGTTGCGGACGTTGTATCCGACCGTCAACCCAATGCTTTCGCTGCCCTGTGTCCTCTTGTTCATAAGCCTTCCCCAAGGGCCAATTGTAACGAATGTGTCAGTTAGTGGCCGTAGCCATCTTGGCGGCAAATGCCTAGGCCAAATGCTATTCGGTTCCGGAACCGACTTTCGTGCATCTTGTAACAGGATCACATGGCATCAGTCCTCTCTATTGAGTTTTTTCAGCCATGTCTACGCTATTGCGCCACCTGTAAGGGTCTGCCCAACCTGAACCGGCATTTGATGTTTCCATTTCCCCACTTGTCTTCAATCCAAGACTCTGCCCAATTCGGCTGATTGGGCTAGGCGCTTTTGTTGTGCTACCATGGCAAGCCCAGCATATGAAAGACAATAGAGATCGAAAAAGTGATCTTGCAGTGGGGTCGGTTGGTCGCCATTTGCGACGGATTGCCGCGCCTGCAACAATGGGATTCCTGTTTGGAACGCTGTTCAACATAGTTGACACTTTCTACGCAGGGCTGATCTCGACTGACGCGCAGGCAGGGCTGGCGTTTGCGTTTCCAGTGTTCTTCATTATGCTTTCCTTCTCTGTCGGTCTGTCCCGGGCCACCACCGCGATGGTTGGGACGGCGCTTGGCATGCGCCGCCGGTCAAGATCCCGCTATGTAGCTGGCCAGACTGGACTTGTGGCCGTTGCGATTGTCACCCTTCTGATGGCGTCGGTAATTCCCTATCTTTCCCTGATGCTTGGTTGGCTAGGTGCCGAGGGAGAGCCGCACCGGCAGGCAGTTCTCTACACCTCGGTGATCTATTTTGCCGCCCCATTCTTCGTGGGCAAACTCTATTTCGCGGGTCTACTTAACGGCGCAGGAGATCCGCGTCCCTACCGAAACGCCGTGGTGGTTGGTGCGATTGCAAACGTGTTTCTTGATCCGATCCTCATGTACGGATGGCTTGGCCTGCCCGCTTTGGGCTTGGCGGGAATAGCATGGGCCTCGTTCATAGTGTTTTTGGGGACCTTCATCTACATGTTCGCCAAGCTTCAGTCAACCGTGTTTGCCGAACGCTGGCGCATGTCGTTCCTGCGGCCCCGCTGGCGCATGTTGAGACATACCGTCTCGCAGACGTTTGCGCCAACAGTGAACATGCTGGCGATTGGCGTGTGCTTCAGCATCATCATAGGGTTCCTTGCGAAAGTCAATCCCGAAGCGGTGGCAGGATACGGCATCGCCCTAAGGTTGGAACAGATCGCGCTGTTGATCCTTACAGGACTCAATGTTGCCCTGCTTGCTGTGGCCAGCAGAAACTACGGAGCCAACAACCTGGTGCGCGTAAGCATTTCCTACATGCAGACCCTCAGGATCGGGTTCATCATTGCGGCAGTTGCGGGGGGCTTGTTTCTCATTCTTGGAAAACCCATTCTCTCGCTGTTCAACTCCGATGCCGAGGTCGTCCGGTTTGGTTACAGCTATCTCGTTGTGGCTGTCGTTTCCACTCCGCTGTACAACACCATTCTTGCCGGAAACTCAGTGCTCCAGTCGGTCGGCCGTCCAGGATTCATCGCTTGGTCGAGCGCCCTGCGCCTGGTGATTCTGCCGCCAATCCTTATCCCGCTGTTCGCGGTTACGCTGGATTGGGGAGTAAACGGCATATGGGCAGGCTATTTTCTTTCGCATCTAATCGTCACCGTAGTGCTGGCCATCCGGGTTCGGTTCGAACTCAAGAGGATACGAAGGATGACCGGACGTGGAGACCTGCCTGCCACTGGACCGGGGCTTAAGCCAGCATGACAATGCTTAGGTTTGCCTGCTTGTTCGCCTGTGCGGCGGCCATTCTCTCCGTACCGCCTGTCTCCGCGTTGGCTCTCGAGATACGGGGTCATCCTGATTTCGACTCATTCGTCCAGGAGATGGCTGACCGACACGGATTTGATGTCGGAATCGTGACAAGTGTGCTGTCGGAGGCGAAGCCACTGAAACGGGTTCTCAAGTTGAGTGATCCTCCCGAAACAGCTGAGCGCAAGATCTACTGGCGGGAATACCGTCGGCGGCACGTCAATCCGGAGATCATAGTTGACGGTGTGCGGTTCTATGAAAGGCACCGTGAACTTCTTGAGCGGGCGGAGCATCAGTACGGCGTTCCAGCGGAGATCATAGTTGCCATATTGGGTGTTGAGACCCGATACGGAAAGGTGCTGGGCGGCTTCCGAGTGCTGGACGTGCTGGGGACTCTAGGGTTCAACCATCCGAGCCGGAGCAAGTTCTTTCTGGGGGAGTTGGAATCGTTTCTCATCCTGATTCTTGATCGGAGAGAGGTCAACCCGTTAGCGCTTAAAGGTTCTTATGCGGGCGCGTTTGGCATGAGTCAATTCATACCTAGCAGTTTCGACCGCTATGCAGTTGACTTCAACGCTGATGGCCAGCGCAACCTGTTCGAGCCTGCAGATGCAATTGGAAGCGTCGGCAATTTCCTGGTTGAGCATGGCTGGAGCAGGGAACAGCCGGTGGCGTTTTCGGCGGAAGTGTCTGGTACGTTGTCCCTAGAGCCGAGTGTGAAGCCCGAACACAGTCTTCAGGCGATAGAGGCTAGCGGTCTGGTGGTCGACTTCAAGGGAGCCCCTCCTTTTGACGGGCCTTATGCCGTCGTGGATCTGGAAGGACTGTCAGGAACGACCTACAGGGTGGGAACGATCAACTACTATGCCCTAACCCGCTATAACCGCAGCAACAAGTACGCCATGGCGGTTTTTGATCTTGGAACTGAGATCGGAAACCGCATTAAGCAGGAAAGCTGAATCGTATGGGATAGATGACTGTGTTAAAGGA
The DNA here is from genome assembly GCA_965207545.1 of Gammaproteobacteria bacterium. Taxonomy (GTDB): domain Bacteria; phylum Pseudomonadota; class Gammaproteobacteria; order Tethybacterales; family CBDBMS01; genus CBDBMS01. The sequence continues at coordinate 1,266,864 of CBDBMS010000003.1, read as the reverse complement.
AGGATATGGCAGTCTGCCGCTTGCGCCAGGAGAGAGACTCTCCATATCCGCCTTGGCGAGATCGTTGCGGCATGTGAACACTTCCTACAAGTTTTTGTGGCTTTTAGGGTTGTTGGATTCACTTCCATCGCAAGCCAACTCACGCATACCTGTTAAGAGAATAATTAACGGAATGCTTGAGGCTGCCGCGGAACCTGTGCGTTGCAACCTATTTCTGGGAAAAGATGACAGGATGAAAAGCGTCGTCATGGATATCCTGAAGGCGCAACAGCATGTGGGCGGAAGCATGGGAAAGCTGGTGATCCCCCGACAATATCGGTCGAAGCAGGAGGAACTGGCGTTCAAGGACGCACACGAAAGACTGGAAGACTATGTTCCACAGCAGTGGCTAGTTCCCTTTCTCAAGGAGCATGTCAAGCAGCCGATGCCGAAATCGAGTACGGCAGTGGCCCGGCTGGTACGTGAGATTGCACATGAATATGCCGCCTGTGAGATGCCTGTGCCTTATTTCTTTGAGAAAACAGATGAGGACAGGCATATAGTTCTTAATCCGAAATGGCACGCCTACTTCGAGAGGAATAGGAAAATAGTCATGGGATGGGTGTTGTACAGTTTCATTGAGTTTCTGCAGGCACGCAATCCCCATACCCCTGGGATCATCAACAAGATACTCCATTCAAAAAAGCGTTTCGATCTTAACAGGGAAAGGGAATGGTGGGATAAGATCATCAAGGAATCCGGAACAATAAGCTGTATCTATAGCGAGAAGCCGATTCGGAATGATTTTCACCTGGATCACTACATTCCCTTCAGCTATGTCGGCCACAATCATCTTTGGAACCTGGCGCCTGTGATACCGAAGGTTAATCTAAGCAAGCGTGACAGGTTGCCCAGTGAAGAGTATCTCGATAGATTGATCGGTTTGCAGCACCAAGCCTTGGACATCTACAGCAGCCTCGGGAAAGGTGCGAAAAGGTACGGGGGGAAGCTTCTGGAGGGCTATGTAGTCGACCTTAAGATGGAGAACATATCCAGTCAGCCTCCGTCCAGGAAAAGATTGAGCAGCGCATACAGGGACTTGGTTTTGCCTCTCACTTCGCTGGCCTCAAACGACGGCTTTGAGACAGATTGGCGCTACGATGAGAATTTCAGGGACGGGAGCCTTTCATGAAGTGCAGTCGGTGTTGGAGCCGACATCGTGGCAGTGGTGATCGCTGCAGTTTTCCTCCAAACGCCACGAATGGGCGGCGGGATCCGTTCACTCCCGGTTCATTCAGGGCTCTCCGCATGCCTGAAGCCCGATGTCTGCAAGGCTTTCACTAGCTGGCCGAACGCCTCCTCAACGCTTTTCCGGTTCAGGCCGCTAACCACCAGTTCGCAACAGTATTTCCCATCCTTCATCTGGGGATAGCTGCCGACATCCAGTTCCGGATGACTGTTTTGGACTTCCGCCAGCAGCTCGGCTATTAGCGATTCCCTCTCCATGACCTGGACGGTCCGGGAGTGGTAGCCTTCCGCCTTTCCGATGTCCTCAAGCACCTCGTCCAGCATGGATGCGAATATTTGCGGCACTCCTGCGAGCACGTGCACATTGTTAACGCGGTAGGCAGGTGCTCCGGTCAGTTTGTTGGCGATGAGCACAGCTCCCTCAGGTGTTGAGGCCATCTTGAGGTGGGCAGGGGTCAACTCCTGCCCGCGCTTGGAGTAGTAGTCCTCAAGCATCTGCCGTGCCTCATCGGTTATCCGGACTTCCGCATTGAATGCCTTGGCGATCGAAGCTGTTGTGATGTCGTCATGGGTCGGTCCGATCCCGCCGCTGGTGAACACCAGATCATAGATTGCGCTCATTTCCCGCACTGCTCTTACGATTGCATCCTCCTCGTCGCGCACGACCCGGGTTTCCCGGAGGTTGATGCCTATGGAGCGTAGCTTGCGGGCCAGATGGTTGAGGTTGATGTCTTTTGTTCGTCCGGATAGGATCTCGTTTCCGATGATCAGGAACGCAGCGGTTCTGGTCCGGCTTGGTCGGGTCATGGCAACTCCCTGAGGGCGATTTCGATGCGTCGGTTGTTCTTTCCTTTCTTGGACATGTCGGTGACGCACAAGCCCCCTATTTCGACTGTCGAGGCAACATGGGTGCCTCCGCACGCCTGAAGGTCGACGTCTGGGATGACGACAAGACGCGCCTTGCCAATGCCGCGTGGCGGACGCACCGCAACTGTGCGCACCAAGGCTGGATTGCGGTCAAGTTCCTTTTCGTCCACGATCCGTTCCGATACGGCGATCCCTTGACTGCACCATTGGTTTAAGCGACTTTCAATCAGGTTCCGGTCGGGAACTTCCGGCAGGTCGAAGTCAATTCGGCCAGTGCCGTTTTCACGCATATTGCCGCCGGTTACGGGTGCGTTGACAGCGGCGCACAAAAGGTGGAGCGAGGTGTGCATGCGCATGATCCGGTAACGCCGTTCCCAGTCAAGGATGAGCCGTACGTTGTCACCTTCGGCCAAACTGTCCTCCACAGGGTCTTCGAACTCGTGGACCACAGATCCGCTGTCCCTGTCGTAGCGGGTTTCCTTGATCGCCAGCTCAATCCCGTCCTTGACGAGCGTTCCGCGGTCACCGGGCTGGCCTCCTGCACGGGCATAGAACACTGTCTCGTCAACGGTCACTAGGAAACCGGATACACTGAGAACACGTGCGTTGCATTCCCGTCGGTATGCATCCTCCCTGTAAAGAAGCCGGGTCACGTTTCGCGCTCAAGGACGCGGCAGATGGCGGCGGAGTCGAGTTCTCCCTCATCGCTCTCCATGTTCTGCTCCAGTCTGGATACGAAGATGTCTGCTGAGGGCAGTTTCGCACCGACGCGTTTTCCGTTGTTGATGGCGATTCTCATGTCTTTGAGGTGGAGCTTGGCCTTGAATCCGGGTGTGTAGTCGTCATCAAGCATGCGTTTGCAGTGGATCTCCATCACCTTGCTGTTGGCGAATCCGCCCATCAAGGCTTCCCGCATCTTGGAAGGATCGACCCCGTTTCGCTTGGCGAGGCGTACCGCTTCGGCGACACCCTCGATGGTTGCGCCGATCACCACCTGATTGCATGCCTTGACCACCTGTCCGGATCCGGAATCCCCAACGTGGATGATGTTCCTGCCCATCGTCTTGAACACGGGAAGCGCTTTCTCGAACACTTCGGCCTTGCCGCCGACCATGAAACTGAGAGTCCCGTCAATTGCGCCCTTTTCGCCGCCGGAAACGGGTGAGTCCAACATCTCAACGCTCTTGGCACCCAGCTGCCCGGCTATTTCCCTCGTGGCATCAGGGGAGATGGTGCTCATATCGATGACGATGGTTCCGGCGGCGGCACCCTCAATCACCCCTTGGGGGCCAACCAGAACCTCCTGGACATCGGAAGTGTCGGAAACGTTGGTGATCACGAAATCGCAGTTGTCAGCCAGTTCGGCAGGGGAGCCTGTGCCGACGGCTCCCTTTGCCGTAAGCGGCTCGAGACTGGCCTTGCGTCTTGCATAGACCTTGAGTTCGTGACCTGCTGCAATCAGGTTGAGTGCAGCAGGTCGTCCCATGATTCCCAAGCCGATGTATCCGATTTTTGCCATACTCCCTTCCTATTTTGCCCGCCCGTTGATGATGATACCAGTTTAGGCCAGACCGGATGTCAGGTGTTTTTGGAGAAACTGCCGAGACAGATCGTGTGGAGGCTCTAGGAAAACAAGGCTACAATCTCCACTTCCACCTTGGGATAGTCAATGAGGTAGCAAGCCATGCCGATTTATGAATACAGTTGTGAGAAATGTGGTCACTACGAAGATTTTCTGGAGAAGGTCAATGCGCCGTCCCTGAAGAAATGTCCGTCCTGTGGCAAGAAGGCGTTCAAGCGCTTGGTCTCGTTGTCATCCTTCCAGCTCAAGGGGGCTGGCTGGTATGTGACTGACTTCCGGGACAAGGCTGGAAAAAAGGACAAGGCTTCTGATGCCGGCGACGCTGCCGCGGAGACCAAGACTGGCAAGGGCGACGACGCTGCCGAAGGCGGCAGGAAAGAGAAGCCGAAAGGCAATGACGCCAAGCCGAAGTCTGATGGAGGCTCCAAGACCGGTTCGGCTTCCAAGGCTGCCGCCTAGGTTTCCCGACAAGGGTTCGCAGTTTGCCGCCCGGGCTGCGGTCATGCGAGACTTCTCCGGATGGCTTCCCTTCTAGATTCAACAGCGGTCGCTTTCCGGTTGCTGCTTTCCGGCGATGCCGAGGTGTGGGAGATCATCGGCCTTTCCATGGGGGTGTCGCTAAGCGCCATTGTGCTTGCGACCTTTCCCGCCATTGTGCTTGCCTATGCACTGTCGGAGTCAAGGTTTCCTGGTCGTCGGATCCTGATTGTCTCCATACAGGGGCTGCTGTCCTTTCCCACCGTGGTGGTGGGTCTGATCCTCTATCTTCTGCTTTCCCGCCGAGGTCCTCTTGGAGCATGGGATCTTGTGTTCACCCCCCAAGCCATGGTGCTCGGACAGTTCGTCATTGCCTTTCCAATACTGGCGGCATTGGCGTTTTCAGCCCTTCAGAAAAATGACTTGAGGGTGCGTGAGACGGCTCTCTCGCTTGGCGCAAGCCGCATTCAGGCTGCCTTCATGGAGTTACACGAGGCGCGGTTCAGCATCATTGCGGCCGTGCTGGCGGGATTTGGGAGGGTGATTTCCGAAGTTGGCTGTGCTCTCATGGTCGGCGGCAACATTGCGGGCTATACGCGCAACATTCCGACTGCAATTGCCCTTGACACGTCGAAAGGCAAGTTTGCCGAGGGGATTGCCCTGGGGATTGTTCTTCTTGCTCTTGCCTGTGGCGTTAGCGCCGTTCTAAGCTATTTTCAGGGCAGGGGGGAGAAGCGGTGATGCTCGAAGTGTCCGGACTTCGCAAGTCCTACAACGGCCGCTTGGCGCTGAGCATTGACCACTTCTCGATGGAGGCGGGCGAGTTCGTTGTTTTGCAGGGAAGGAATGGCTCCGGAAAGACGACGTTCCTCAAGCTTCTTGCCGGTCTGGCAAGGCCTGACAACTGCGACAGCCTTGTCTTCCTAGGCCGTCGGCGTGGCGAATGGCGTTGTGACAGGGACATTTCGTTCCTGCATCAGTCACCCTACCTGTTCGACATGTCTGTGCTGGAGAACGTTGAATACGGACTGCGCCAACGTTCCGATCCGGATGGCCGGAGAAAGGCGATGGAGGCCCTGCACAAGGTGGGAATGGATCGGGCTGCCGGATGCGCCACCACTGGCTTGTCGGGCGGTGAGGCGCAGAGAGTCGCATTTGCGCGGATATGGGCTCTCAAGCCGAAACTTTTCCTGCTGGATGAGCCTACGGCACATCTCGACCGCAGCGGAGCCGCTGAGGTGCGAAATCTTCTTGAAAGCATCAGAAAGGACGGGGTGGGCGTAATGGTCAGTTCCCACGATGGGGAAATCGCAGATATCAAGGATGCCAGGAACGTCAGAATCGATAACGGAAGGATCGCCACAGGACAAGGCTGGCGAGGTGTTGTCGGGTAGAATGACTTTCGAAGCCGGTTTCGGATTTCCGGTGCGCGAAGTGCCTCCGCTAATCCCACTTTTAAACTTGGACATCTACATCATGACATCATCCATCAGTTTCGGCTGTCCTGCAGGTTTACGCACTAGCCTGTGCTGACGAGGTAGACACGTGCTTGCTGAACTGGGACAGGTTGCTCTTGCGATGGCGATATCGTTGTCACTTCTCCAGGCATTCATGCCGCTCGCCGGCGCGGCGTACCGGAGACTGCCGTGGATGCACGTCGCCTCCGGGCTGGCACAGGGACAATGTGCGTTTCTGGGAATTGCGATGGTGTTGCTAGCCATTCTTTTCTATCGGAACGACTTCTCGGTTGCCTATATTGCGGCGAACTCCAACAGTGCCCTGCCTTTGGTTTACCGGCTCTCGGCCGTTTGGGGCGGCCACGAGGGCTCGCTTCTCTTGTGGGCGTTCATGCTGTCGCTATGGACTGTCGCCGTCACCGTTTTCGGACGTCATATCTCGGTCGTTATGCGCGCCCGCATCATAGGCATCCTCGGCTTGATCAGTCTCGGATTCCTGCTTTTCATGACCCTCACTTCCAATCCGTTCGAGCGCCTGTGGCCTGCTCCGCAGGAGGGACGCGATTTGAATCCGCTTCTGCAGGATCCTGGCCTGATCATTCACCCTCCAATGCTGTACATGGGCTATGTTGGGTTTTCCGTTTCATTCGCGTTCGCCATTGCCGCGCTTCTGGCTGGCCGTATGGACTCGGCGTGGGCCAAATGGGTACGTAGCTGGACGCTGGCCGCTTGGGCTTTCCTGACCGTGGGTATCGTGCTTGGCAGCTGGTGGGCCTACTATGAGTTGGGCTGGGGAGGCTGGTGGTTCTGGGATCCGGTAGAGAACGCCTCGTTCATGCCGTGGCTGGTGGGGACAGCCCTTTTGCATTCGCTTGCCGCGACCGAGGCGCGTGGGATTTTCAAGCCTTGGACAGCCCTTCTGGCCATACTCACGTTTTCCCTGTGCCTGCTGGGCACATTTCTAGTGCGTTCTGGGGTGTTGACTTCGGTTCATGCCTTCGCTACCGATCCTAGACGTGGCCTGTTCATATTGCTGCTGCTGTTCTTAGCTGTAGGGGGAGCCCTGCTTCTCTACGCTTGGCGTGCCCCGCGCCTTTCCGAGGCGGGACGCTTCATGCCCGTGTCGCGCGAAGGCGGAATTCTGCTCAACAATGTTTTGCTGACCGCTTCCGCCTTCTGCGTCCTGCTTGGCACGCTTTACCCGCTCATGCTTGAGGCGCTTGATGCAGGCAAGATATCGGTGGGACCTCCATACTTCAATAGCGTGTTCGTTCCGCTTGCAGGAGCTTCGGCGGCATTCGCAGCCATCGGTGCCCTGAGCCGATGGAAAAATGACACCGTCCACCGGCTCGTCGGCAAGCTTTTGTTGCCGATGGGCATCGCCATTGCGGTGGCCACCGTGTTTCCGTTCCTGTTTGAAGCCGCGTACAACATTGGAACGGTGTTTGGCCTCACGCTTGCCTTCTGGGTTCTCTTCGCCACCCTGCGTGCGGCGTATGACCGGATATCCATGCGCGCACCTGCAGGAGGAGGGTTCTGGGGCATGATTCTGGCCCACACAGGGATTGCCGTTTTTGTGGCTGGAGTCACGGTTGTCAGCATCTACGAGTTGCAGGAGGATGTGTTGCTTAAGGAGGGAGTGAGACACCCGCTCGGACCGTACGAGTTTGAGTTGCTAGGCATGCAAGAGGTTCGTGGTGAAAACTACTCAGGCATTGCCGGTACCGTGCAGGTTTGGCGTGGAGAGGATGCCGTCACCACGCTTCATCCGGAGAAAAGGCGCTATCACGCTCAGCCTGACAATCCGATGACCGAGGCAGGAATCTCCATTGGCTGGCATGGGGACTGGTATGTGTCTCTAGGTGAACCTAGGGATGATGGCGCATGGACTGCCCGCCTTCAGTACAAACCGTTTATTCGCCTGATTTGGGGTGGTGCGCTGCTCATGGCGCTTGGCGGCATCATCGCCGCGGCGGATCGTCGCTACCGCAGGGGAAGTGTTAGATGAAACTGCGTTTCCTGCCTCTGTCGGTTTTCCTGTTTCTCTGTCTGGCATTGGCTGCGGGTCTCGCCCTGAACCCCAGACATGTTCCATCGCCTCTTTTAGGGAAACCTGCTCCCGAGTTCTCTCTTGCTCAGCTCAATATCTCGGATAAGAGAGTATCGCCGACGGACTTCAAGGGAAAGGTATGGGTGCTTAACGTTTGGGCTTCCTGGTGCGTTGCCTGTTTGGAGGAGCATCCGCTTCTGACGGCGCTGCTCAAGGACAAGGTTTTGCTTGTTGGCCTCAACTACAAGGACAAGCCGAACGACGCCCGGCAGTGGCTTTCGAATTGGGGTGATCCTTACCAGTTGTCACTGGTCGACGAAGCGGGAGTGGCTGGTCTTGATTGGGGTGTATACGGAGTGCCGGAAACGTTTGTCATTGATGCCAGCGGCATCATCCGGCACAAGCACATAGGCCCTCTTACCAGTACAGACATTGAGGAGGACATACTGCCACTGGTGCGCCGTCTGGAATCCGGGGAAAAAGGATGAGCATGGCCTTCCGGAATGCTTTGAGCCGTACTGTCTTGTTGCTGGCGCTTTCTGTCTTTGCATGGCTTGCCGCACATGCTGGCGGCATTGAGGTCGTTCAGTTCGAGGATCCTGTTCAGGAAAGGCGCTACATGGAGTTGATTCGGGAGTTGCGCTGCCTTGTGTGTCAGAACCAGACCTTGGCGGAATCAAATGCCGATCTGGCTAGGGACATGCGCGCAGTGGTGAAACGCATGGTTCAGGAAGAGGCAGGAAACGAAGAAATCGTTAGCTTCATGGTGGAGCGCTATGGAAACTTCGTACTCTATCGTCCTCCGGTCACTGCTCAGACGATGGTGCTATGGTTTGCCCCGTTTACGCTTGTACTGGTCTTGCTGGCACTCGCTCCAGCCCTTATTCGCCGCCGAAAGCGTGTCAAGCTAAGTGATCAGGAACGCTTGGATGCCAAACGGCTACTTCAGGAGTGAATGTGTTTTTGGCACTCTCGCTTACGGTGCTTGCGTTTTCGCTGACGGCAGCTGGGCTAGCTCTGCCGTCTTTGCTGAAGCGGCGAAGCCGCGGAGAGCAAATGGATGTCGAGCGCGAGGAAAACATCGCTTCGGCCCGGGAACGCATGCGCGGGCTAGGCGCCCGAGCCGATGCCGGTGAGATCAGATCCGAGCAGCTGGAGGAATATGCACAGGAGATAGAAAGCCAGCTTCTGCAGGATGTGGGGGTTTCATCCCTTAAAGGGGAGCAAGCAGAGCACGTCTCGCCAGCACATGATTGGCTTGGTGTCGTGATCGTGATCGCTGTGCTCTTTCTGGCTCCACCGGCCTTGTATCTGGCCATAGGGCAGCCTGGCCTTCTGAAGACGGAACAGGCGGCCATGGAGTCGGATCGGGCGCCTAGCATCGAGGAACTGTCTGGCCGGCTCAAGAGTCGCCTTGAGGAGAACCCCAATGATTCGGTTGCCTTGTTCTGGATGGGAAGGATACTTTCCGCCGACGGTGAGTTTGCTTCAGCCGCCGAACACTTTGCCAAGGCGCGTGCCGTCGCAGGAGACACGCCTGAACTTCTTGCGGCTGAGATAAACGCAAGAATGCTGGATGTGACTGCCGACAATTCAAGCGAAGTTGAACGCCTGCTGGCCAAGGGTTTGATCCGCACTCCGGAGAACCCGATGCTCCTTTGGTTTGCAGGCTTGAATGCCGATGCCAAGGGAAATCTGGAATCGGCGCTAGGCTACTGGAAACGTGCTCGCTCTAATCTGGAGAATTCCTCTGAAAACAGCCAGCAGTTGGATACCGTCATTGCCGAGGCCGAGCAGCGTCTACTAGCCCGCCAATCCGGACGGGGTGTCGGAGAGAGCGCTGATGCGACGAAAGCGGAGATAGTTGTAGTTGTCGATCTGTCCGATGCGCTTGACGGGACGCCTGCCAAAACGCTGTTCGTGTTCGCCAAGGCTTTTGGGGATGACGCCACTCCGATGCCTTTGGCGGTACATAGGCAGTCTCCTCCATCCATTTTTCCATTGACAGTGACGCTCAACGACAGTCTGGCGATGATCCCGGAAGCGAAGATGAGTGATTTCACATCCTATGAGGTGGTGGCACGGCTGTCACGAACTGGAAATGCAAAAATCGCTTCAGGTGATCTTTACGGCCTTAAGGATGCTGTTTCTGCCGGATCGACGGTGACAGTGGTTATTGATGCGGTTGCACCTTGAGAATCAAATGCCCCTGAACGAACGTTGTGGGGCACACCTCTAAACAGCCCGTTAATCCTTCCTCAAATGGCTGAATCCGGCATTGCCACGCCACTGTTGTTGGAAAGAACCGTCTCCATTCCCAGCGGAACAAACTGAAAGCGCGAAATCAGTTTGTCAGTGGTGTGGTGTTCCGTTGATCTGTGACCGATATCGGATCATGCGAAATCGACTCCGCTACTGACCATCGGCAACGTGGTCACACGCGGACCGTCAACAGCTACGGCGTTGGCCAGCGCAGGTCCGGCTGGGGGTAGGCCCGGTTCTCCAACACCGGATGGTGGCTCTGTCGAAGGCACGATATGGGTGTCAATGCGTTTGATGTCGGAAATCCGCAATGGTTCGTAATTAGGAAAGTTTGTCTGCACGACTTCGCCATTCTCGAGCCTAATTTCGTCGCGCATGACATGCCCAATGCCATAGCCAATTGCTCCCTCCATCTGTGCCTTGACAATGTCTGGATTGACAGCGACACCGCAGTCCACGGCGCAGGTGATCCTGTCGATCTTCACAGCACCACCAGCGTCACGCATGATTTCTGCGACTTGGGCAACATAGGTTCCAAAGGATTTGTGAACGGCAACACCGCGGGCATGGCCCGGCGCACGAGGACGGTTCCAGCCCGACTTGTCCGCGACCAGCTTCAGCACACCGACCAGCCGCTGCTGGTCCTTCGATCCGGTCGATAGATAATTGAGTCGGTATGCAATCGGGTCTTGCCCAGCGGATCTTGCCGCCATGTCCATCATGCTTTCCATGACATAGGCCGTATGGCTATGACCGACCGCTCGCCACCAGTTCACGGTGACAGGCGACTTCAGATCGGTAAGACCAACGAATTGATCGGGGATATCGTAAGGTGTGTCGGCAACGCCCTCGACGGAAGCTGGGTCAATGCCGTCTTTGACTATAAATTCCGCGAAAGGTGTTCCCTTGAAGATCGGTTGACCGGCGATCCGGTGATCCCAGGCAATGATACGACCGGCGTTGTCAAGGCCTACGCGCACCTTGTGCGCGACTGCGGGCCGGTAGTTGCCACCCGCAATATCATCTTCGCGCGACCATACGAGCTTAACCGGTTGTTGGCCTCCGTTCATCAAGAATGCGATTGCGGCCTCAACGATATAGTCTGAGTTTGTTGTGGCTCGTCGACCGAACGAGCCGCCAGCATAGAGGGTGTTGATCTGGATCTTGTCGGGCGGCAGTTCCAAGACAGCCGCCAACACTGCATGCGCACCGGATTGAGACTGGCAGCCATCGTGCAGAACGACTCCGCCGTGTTGAGTCGGTTCAATGGTGCAGTTCAGCGTTTCCATAGGTGCGTGACAGAGATAGGGGAAGAAGAACTCTCGCTCGATTACCTGCGCCGCATTTGCAAGTCGGGCATTGATTTCAGCCAATTGGACACCGGGTTTGGCGACAAGCTCGGGAGCTGTATTCACTGCCTCTAGAAGCGCAACCTTGATTTCGTCGGAACCACGGTTCTCCGCGTCCGAAAAATCCCATTTGACCACAGTTGCGGCTCTCGCTTGGAGTGCCGCCCAAGTGTTGTGGGCGTAAACGAGAACACCGTCACCGGTTGGCATTGTTACGGCATTGATGAAGCCGGGCACCCCGGCTGCTGCACTGGCGTCCATCGATACTACCTTGCCGCCAAACCGAGGGCTGCGTTTGACGACAGCGACAATTTGCCCGTCCAAATGGACATCCATCGCGAATTTGGCAGTTCCTGTGGTTTTCGGTAAGTTGTCTCGACGCGACGTTGCAGAATTGCCGATCAGTTTGAACTCGTTTGGATTTTTCAGTTTCGGCTCGGCCGGGACGTCCATCTCCGCTGCAGCCGCCACAAACTCCGCCAGCGGTGCCGTTTTTCCGTCGCCGTGGATCATGCCGCTAGACAGGGACAGTGATGACGGGGCAACGTTCCATGCCTTTGCCGCGGCTCGCAGTAGCATTTCGCGCACTGCCGCACCGGCCTGCCGGTATTGCAAGTAGGAGTTCGCCATCGCGGTTGATCCGCCGGTGACCTGTGAACCGAAGAACAGGTTCGCATACCGCGCTGTGTCGGACGGTGCAAATTCCACAGCCACGTCGTCAAGTTCGACTCCAAGCTCCTCCGCAATCAAGGTGGTAAGGCCAGTTGCCGTGCCCTGTCCCGCCTCGAAATGCTTGATGATCGCGCTCACGCGACCATCGGAGTCGATCTTCACAAAAGGCGTAAAGTTTCCGCTGTTGACCGGGGCAGCTGCCAAAGAGCCGCGCGGTGAGAACCCGACGACCAGTGCTGTTGTGATGGAAGCCGTCGCAGTCTTCAGAAACCTGCGACGTGACATGTAGATAGCCATTAGTCAGCCCTCCAAGATCTCGGCGGCGCGGCGCACGGCCTTGCGAATCCGCTGATAGGTTGCACAGCGGCAGACATTGCCAAACATATATTCGTCAATCTCGTCGTTGGATGGTGTGTTGTTTTTGGAAAGAAGCGCCACCGCCGACATGATCTGCCCTGACTGACAATAGCCGCACTGCACCACATTGAGTTCAACCCAAGCTTGCTGGACGGCCCTCGCAACGTCGGAATCGAGTCCCTCGATCGTGGTAACCTCGGCGCCGTCGACGTGCTCAATGAACATCAAACACGAACGAACGGGCGTTCCGTTAACGTGGACGGTGCAGGCGCCGCAGCTCGCCACACCGCAACCGTACTTCGTGCCTGTTAACTTCAACTCATCGCGGATAACCCACAAAAGCGGAGTGCCGGGCGCCGCTTCGACGCCGAACTGGTTGCCGTTTACCTTCAGTTGCACAGTCATGCCTGCTCTCCTTTTCAGTTGTATTCGTCAGTTTTACACTTCCCCCTTTCAGGAAGCCAGTGATCGGTTGAAATTATAGAGCGGAACATTTTTTCTTGGACAACATTGTGTGCTATTCATTGTATCACCATAGATAGCAGATATATTAGGTTTTCAAACAATATCCTAGGGTAGGATTTGTCTGGTGCCTCACGGGATTTCAAAACATTTTCCTGTCTATGCCCCGGCCGGCTTTGGCGGCATGGTTGATTTGTCTTCATGATTAGGAGCAGTTCTCATGCCTCCAATTGAACGACAGAATAGGGGAAACCTTTATCCCAAAATGAAAGTCCATATGGTGTGACGATTGCAGTTGATTTTTCCCAGGCGAATTCTTTCTCATAGGGATAGCTTGGCTGTGAAGAGCCGTTGCGCCGGTCAGGAATCTTCGCTCAGTTCGTCAAATATCTCCTGCGTATGTTCGCCCAGCTTGGGCGCAGGGCGGTTATCCATCCAGATCCCGCCATCAACCATGATCGGGGTGCGCAGGGTGGGGACCAATCCGTCTATGGCCTCCGGGTTTTGAAGCATTGCCTTCATGCCGCGATGGACCATCTGCGGATCACCGAATGCCTCGGCTACCGAATTGATTGGTGCCGCCGCTATGTTGCATTTCTCCAGACTCTCAAGCAGCTTGTTGCGTTTCCACTGGATGGTAGCTGTTCCCAGCTTGTCCGACAGTTGCAGGCGGTTGCGTACACGCATCTCGTTTGTCGAGTAATCGGGGCTGTTGACAAGACTGTCGGTTCCGAGTAGTCCGCATAGCGCTGCGAACTGCTGGTCGTTACCCACTGCGATGATGACTGGACCGTCAGCGGATGGGAACACCTGGTACGGTGATATGTTCGGATGTACATTGCCCATGCGCCTTGGCGTGTCGCCTGCAAAGTGGTTGAGAGCCTGGTTTGCAAGAACCCCGGACATGCAGTCTAGAAGCGACATGTCAATGTGGCAGCCTTTTCCTTCGCCTGTACGGAGGACAAGAGCGGCCTGTATGGCGATTACGGAATAGAGGGCGGTGAATATGTCGGCAAAGGCAACGCCGATTTTTTGTGGCTCGCCGTCCGGTTCACCGGTGAGATCCATTATTCCGCTCATTCCCTGAATCATGAAGTCATAGCTGGCAAGTCCTGCATACGGTCCGTTCTGGCCGAATCCGGTGATTGAGCAGTAGACAAGTTTGGGATTGGCTTTCTTAAGGGAGTCATGGTCAAGGCCATACTTGGCTAGCCCACCCGTTTTGAAGTTTTCAATAAGCACGTCGGAGCGCTTGGCGAGCCGGATTATGGCATTACGGTCCTGTTCCACCGCCATGTCCAGTTCAATGGAGCGCTTGCCCCGGTTGCAGCAGTGAAAATATGCCGAGTCGATATGTCCTCCGTTTGCAGCCTTGATGAAAGGGGGACCCCAGGCACGCGTGTCGTCCCCGGATCCGGGGCGTTCCACCTTGATGACGTCTGCACCAAGATCGGCTAGCAACTGTCCTGCCCAGGGCCCGGCGAGTATCCGCGCCAACTCGAGCACTCGGATTCCTGCGAGTGGTTTCTGGCCCATGTTTGTCCGGCCGTCAGTCCTGTTACGAGAATGCCTGTAGTCCGGTCTGTGCCCGGCCCAGTATCAGTGCGTGGATGTCGTGTGTCCCTTCGTAGGTGTTGACGGCTTCGAGGTTGCACATGTGACGCATCACTTGATACTCATCCGTTATCCCGTTGCCGCCGTGCATGTCACGGGCTGTACGCGCAATGTCAAGCGCCTTGCCGCAGTTGTTGCGCTTGAGGAGGGAAATCATCTCCGGCGTTGCCCGGTCATCGTCGAAAAGCCGTCCAAGCCGAAGACATCCCTGTAGCCCGAGCGTGATTTCGGTCTGCATGTCAACGAGTTTCCGTTGCACCAGCTGCGTTGCTGCAAGCGGACGTCCGAACTGGATGCGATCAAGCGTGTACTGCCTTGCGGCATGCCAGCAGGACTCTGCCGCCCCCATCACCCCCCAGCAGATCCCGTAGCGTGCACGGTTGAGACAGCCGAACGGCCCCTTAAGGCCCTCGATGTTCGGAAGCAGGCTTTCCTCTGGAACCTCCACATCCTCCAGTACGATTCCACCGGTGACCGATGCCCGAAGCGAAAGTTTACCTTCGATTTTCGGCGTTGAAAGCCCCTTGGTGTTGCGTTCGACGATAAAGCCGCGAATCTGGTTTTTGTGGATTCTGGACTTTGCCCACACAATGCAAATGTCTGCCACTGGAGAGTTGGATATCCAGGTCTTGGTTCCGTTGAGCAGGTATCCGCCTTCGGTTTTTTCAGCCTTGGTGCTCATGCCGGCGGGATCGGAGCCTGCATCCGGCTCGGTAAGTCCAAAACATCCGATTGCTTCGCCCTCTGCAAGTTTTGGCAGGTGTCTTTTCTTTTGCTCCTCTGATCCATAGGCATGTATCGGGTACATCACGAGCGACGACTGCACGCTAAAGGAGGATCGGTAGCCTGAATCCACGCGCTCAATCTCCCGAGCGATAAGGCCGTATGCGATGTAGGAGGCGTTGGCGCCGCCGTATTCCTCTGGCAAGATGGAGCCTAAGAGTCCAAGTTCCCCCAGTTCCCGCATGATTGCCGGATCAAACTCTTCGCTGTGGTAGGCGTCCCGTATGCGCGGCGCCAGCTTCTCCTGTGCATAGGAATAGGCAGTGTTACGCACCAGACGCTCGTCTTTGCTGATCTGACTGTCAAGCAGGTAGGGATCTTCCCATTTGAAGGATTGCCTGTTGTTCATGATCAACGTCAGTATGCGTAGGGTTCGGTTATCTTATCAGATTCGGTTGGCGGCGGGACGGTAGATGGCCCGTTTGGAGAGCTTCCTGCAGCGTTTCGGCCACGATGCGTTCGCCAGTTGAGCGCCTTCAGGTAGGTGACTTTGCTGGGTGCGCGCGGCGGAATCGCCAGGAAGATGTCTTGCGGTTTCGGTCCATTGTCCTATCCTTATATGAACCGGGCTTGTACAGCAGTGAGCGCAATCGTTCCGGTAATGTCCTCCACGGTTGCGCCCCTCGAAAGATCGTTGGCGGCACCGTCCAACCCTTGGAGGACAGGTCCGATGCAGGTGATGCCCGTAGACTGTTGGACCGCCTTGTAGGCGATATTGCCGGCATTCAAGTCAGGAAAGATAAGCACCGTTGCCTTGCCGGCCACCAAACTTTCAGGAGCCTTGCACTTGGCGATCGCGGGGTCGACGGCAGCGTCATACTGAAGTGGTCCATCAATTGCCAAGCCGGGCTTTCGTTCCTTGACTATGGCAACGATGTCGCGTGCCTCAGCAGCGGCGTCCTTGTCGGCGGAATCACCGGTCACAAACGAAAGCATCGCGACTCTCGGCTCTATGCCGAAGGCATGGGCGGTGGCAGCGGTCTGCAATGCGATCTCTGCCCGCTGTTCTGCGGAGGGGCTGATGTTGACCGCGCAATCTGCAAAAAGCAGCGTGTGATCCGGGAAGCACATGAAGAACACAGATGAAGCCAGCGAATTGCCGGAAGCAGTTCCTAGGATTTGCAGGAAAGGTCTGATCACCATCGCAGAGGCAGTCGAGGCGCCTGCGACGATGCCGTCGGCGTCGCCCGCCTTGACCGCAAGCGCTGCATGTGCGATCGGATTGCTGATCAGTTGATGTAGCGTGTTTTCACTCGTGTCTTTTCCTTGGCGTTCTCTCAGTTCCTTCAGGACAGGTAGGTAGTGTTCGGGTTCAGGCAGGTTGTCGGCATCTCCCTCCCTCATTACCAGGCATTTCGCTATGCCCGCCTTCTCGGCACTGGCGGCAGCCTTTGCTATCCGCACATCGTTGCCCTCAGGCAACACAATGCGCGACCGTTGCCCAGACCGCGCCTGTGAACGAATGGATTCAAGAAAATCGCTCATCCTCCCCCAACTATCGGGGTTGTTGCTGTCTAGACGTAGTTGCGGTACTTGGCCAACCGACGGACAGGCTTCTTCAGTGCATCGCGACGAAACGGATCGCCAAGTTCCCGGGAAACCACGATTTCGACGACTGTCGTCTTGCCATCCTTTTGAGCCTTGCAGGCTTCGGCGAAAGCTCCGCCGACATCTTCAAGCTTGTCGACAATGATCCCTTCCGCACCCATCGACTTGGCAATGCCCGCAAAACTGGGACTTTCCAGATTGACGCCGAGAAAACGGTTGCTATAAAAATCCACCTGGTTCTTTTTCTCCGCACCCCACTGACGGTTGCTAAACACCACCGGAGTGACGGGAATATTCTCGCGCACGCAGGTAAGAATTTCCCCGAAACTCATTCCCCAGGCGCCGTCACCGACATAGGCGACGGCTGGCCGGTCGGGCCGGGCGACCTTTGCGCCGATGATTGCCGGGAAAGCGTAGCCGCAGTTCCCAAAACTCATTGCGGCGAAGAAGCTGTTGGGTTGATTGAACCTCAGATAGCTGTTCGATACCGAGCAGATGTTGCCAATGTCGGTCGATACCATCGCGTTGTCAGGCATGGCCTTCTCGAGTTCGCGCAACACCTGTCTCGGGTGAAGTCCGCCCTCATTTTTGGAAACCTCGACGCTCCAAGGATCCTTTTCGTGGGTCCATTCATTAAGTTCCTGTTCCCAAGCCGCCTTTTCGGCTTTGATCTTGGCCTCGCGTTCGGCGCGAGTCTCGTCAGACGCCAACTTGCGCTTGCCCAACAGGTTGAGAATGGCTTCCGCAGCCGACTTGGCGTCGCCACAGATGCCAACCGAAACTGGACGGACTAGGCCAAGCATGCGATGATCACTGTCGATCTGTATGATCTTGGCCTTTGTCGGCCAGTAGTCAATGCCATGTTGCGGCAGGGTGCCGAATGGTCCTAGGCGAGTGCCGAGAGCGAGCACCAGATCGGCTTCCGAGATCAGTTTCATGCCGGCCTTGGAGCCCTGATAGCCCAGCGGACCGGCCCATAAGGGGTGGTTTGCCGGGAAACTGTCGTTGTGCAGATAACTGTTGACGACCGGACTTCCGAGGCGCTCAGCCAACTTGATGCAAGCGTCCCCCCCGTCGGAGAAAATGACGCCGCCACCGGCAACGATGACCGGGTTCTTCGCCCGCGCCAGCATCTTGACGGCCTGCTTGATGCTTTCCGCTCCGCCGGCACCGAGTTCGAGTCGCCGTGGCACAGGGATGTTTGCCTTGATGTCCCCGTAGAACAGGTCGCGTGGAATGTTGAGTTGTGTTGGTCCGCGTTCAGCCAGCGCCAGATCGAAGCAACGGGCCGTCAATTCGACGAGCCGGTCCGAACGGCTGACATGAGCCTGAAACCGGGTGATCTTGGAGAAGATCGGCATCTGTTCAGTTTCTTGGAAACCACCAAGTCCCATGCCTCCACTTCCGGTCTCCGGGCTGATCATCACTACAGGAGAGTGTGTCCAGTAGGCGGCTGCGATGGCAGTCACGAAGTTGGTCACTCCCGGCCCGTTCTGGGCGATACAGACGCCATGCTTGCCGCTGGCGCGGGAATAGCCGTCTGCCATGTGCGCCGCCCCCTGCTCATGTACAGTCGGAATGAATCGGATTCCCGCGGCTGGAAAGATGTCCAAGGCATCCATGTAGGCCGAACCGACGATTCCAAAAACATTTTTTACACCTTGTATAGCCATTACTTCAACAAGACCTTCGCTTGGAGTCATTTTAGGCATAGTAGACTTTCCTTTCCTCTGTTTCCCTCATTTAATTAAGGGATCGTCATTCTAGCACCAGTGATGTTGAATCCGACGTTTCAACCGTAACTGTAAGTGTGGATAATTTTGGCTTTCTCGCGTCGAAATGCCTAGATATCGGGAACGAAATGTGTCATCTCGAAACCCAGCGGATTTTAGTTGCCGCTTACCAGTTCTGCCAGTTTGAGGCGCTGAATCTTTCCTGAGGGTCCTTTGGGCAACTCGTTGAGAAAATGGATCCGTTCCGGAGCCTTGAACGCGCCGACTGCTTCGCAACACAGGCTGATCAGTTCCTTTTCGGTGTGTTGCCCTAGCTTCTCCAGTACCACGCAGGCTTCCACACGCTGTCCGTAGGTGTCACAGGGTTTGCCGAAAGCGGCCGCCTCGACCACTGCCGGCACTTGGTGGAGCACATCGTCGATTTCACGCGGAGCGATGTTCTCTCCGCCCTTGATGATCAGTTCCTTCTTGCGACCGGTTACGAAGAAGTAGCCGTCTTCGTCAAGGTGGCCGAGGTCGCCTGTCATCAGCCAGCCATCGACCAGTGACTCGGCTGTTTGCTCCGGAGCATGAAGATATTCGGTCATGACGTTGGCGCCATGGACGGCAATTTCGCCTTCCTCGCCCACTGTGGCGGTTGAGCCGTCATCCTTGACGATGCGGACCTCGTTACCGATGGGAAGCCCTGGCGAGCCTGGCTTGCGCGTACCTGGCGGCATAGGATTCGACAGGATCTGTGCTGCCGTTTCGGTGAGACCCATGGTTTCAATCATAGGCAGGCCGAAACTGTTCTCAAAGCGGCTGAAGAGATCCGGTGGTAACGCGGACGAGGCTGAACGCCCGAACCGCAGACTTGGTGCCACCTTGCAGTCTCCCGCGCCTTCAGCATGCAACAGATAGGACACCAAGGTTGGCACTACGCTGAACCAGGTACAGTTGAAGTTGGCCGCCCACATCCAGAACTTGGCGGTGCTGAACTTCTGCGGCAGAACTACCGAACCGCCACTAACTAGTGGTGCGAAAAGGGTGACGCATAGTCCGTTGATGTGATACAGCGGCAACACGCATAAGGCGCGGTCTGTTTCCGACAGTTCATGGGCGGCTGCGGTGTTGGCGCCGCCGGCAAGCAGGCTGGCCTGAGTGTGAACCACTCCCTTGGGATCGCCAGTGGTTCCGCTGGTGTACATTACCAAGGCCCGTGCTTGACGTTTTGGTGCAGTTGCGCTGGATGAGGCTTTGTCCATGGGCAGGCTGAATTCAATCTCTGTACCGGCGATGTTGAGATTCCGTTTGAAGGAAATATCCTCCAGCCGGTTCCGGTTGCTATTGTCGGTAAACACCACGCGACATTTGCTATGCTCAAGCACATATCCGATCTGGCTGTCTCCGCTGGCCAGATTGACGGGAAGTACTGTGCGGCCGTGGTACATTGCCGCCAGAATCAGACGTGCCGATGACAGACTGTTGGCGGACATGAAACCCAGAATGTCACCCTCTGCAATGCCGAGTTGATCGAAGACTGAACCAAAAGCGCGAAGTTCCTCCTGAAGTCTGCAGTAGGTTACGGTCTCGCCAGTCGCGGCATTGACCAGAAAGGCGCTCTTGCCGCGTTCAACAGCATGCGTGTCGATCAGGCTGCGCACCGTATGTGCGCAGGCGACATTAAACGGCGTTGCCATCACCGAGCGGTCTCTTTCCTGCCGTTTTCCAGTAGCCGGAGAAGATTTCCTCAAGGCTTGGCTCAGTTGTCGGGATCGGCCGGGAAACTCGGGTGATGTTCAGAAAGTGCCGGTAGTTCAGATTCTCCGAGATCGGGTCGCCACCCCAGGTGCCGCAACCCATCGACAGGGAGAATGGCATGCCGTTCTCGAAGCTGCCGCCGTTGGCGAAGCAGTGGGCTTGGTTGACCATGACGCGGCTGGTTGGCAGTGTACGTCCCATGTTTATTGGGCGTTCCCGGTTGGCTGTGTGTATACCGACCGAATGCCCTGCCCCCTGATATTCCAGGATCTCACAGACTTTCCGGCAGGCATCGTCGAAGCCAATGGTCTTGTAAAGTGTGAGGACAAGAGACATTTTCTCGCCGGAGAAAGGATGGTTCTGACCAACGCCGTCCTCTTCGACCATCAGAAAGCGTCCATCTGCTTCTGCGCCCAGGCCAGCGGCTTCGGCAAGCGCTGGAAAGTCCTTGGCGATCAGGTTCCTGCTGAGAGCACCGTCCTTCCACAGGAGATCCTGAAGCCTGCGCTTGCCGTCCTCGTCAAGCAGAATGCCGCCTTCACCGGCAAGATGCTTGAGCATGGGCTCCCAGGCTTCGTCGACGATAACCAGGCTGTTTTCAGAAGAGCACGAAGTCGCATTGTCGAAGGTTTTCGACATCCTGATCTTGCGTGCGGCGTCGGCGAAGTCGGCAGTCTCGTCCACAATGACGGGAACATTGCCGGTGCCGACGCCGACGGCAGGAGTGCCGCTGCGATAGGCGGCGCGGATGTTGTTGCGCGAGCCGGTTGCCACCACAAAGTCGGAGGCAGCCATCAGTTCCTCTGTTGCCTGACGCTGGGGCGGGGGTGGAAGCATCTGCACAAGATCCTCAGGCACGCCGATTCCGGCTAGAGCATGGCGAATGAGGCCGACCAGTTCAGTGCATACGCCGACACCCTTGGGCGATGGCGCAAGGACAATGGCGTTGGCCCCCTTGATTGCATTGATGGTCTTGTTGACAGGTGTTGCGGCCGGATTGGTTGAAGGCACGATTGCGCCCACCACTCCGACTGGCCGGGCGATTTCGGTGATTCCATCCTCTCCCTCCTCTCGGATTATGCCGATGGAAGGTTTTCCGCGTATGTCATGGAGCAGTCCCAGAGTCTTACGATGGTTTTTGCGTATCTTGTCCTCAACATTCCCGAGACCGGTTTCTGCGACCGACATCTCGGCGAGCCGGCGGTTGTTTTCCGGTTTCATCAGGGACCAAGCAACAGCCAGGCAGGTCACGTCGACCGCCTGCTGGTCAGCATCCGAGGCAAAGCGACGCTGTGCATCACGGGCATGCGCAACAATATCGGCGATGTTGTGCCTAGGTTCCCCTTTGGCTTTAGCCGCGGCTACCATCCCGTCATCCCGCACATGGGCGACGCGGATCTTGGCCTAGTAGGCTCGCGCCGAGCCGTCGTGCGTTCCAGCGCTGTCTATTGCTTCTGCACCAGATCTTTCAGCAGGTTAGTGAGGTAGGTTTGGCGCTCCTTCCACATCTTTTGCACCTCCTCGCGGGTCATGACGCGCAGGGGGGAGCCACCGGCCTTCATCTTGCCGACCACCCTCTTGTTCTCGAACATCTTGGGCATGCGTTCGGCAAGAAACTCAATGACATCCGAAGGCGTTCCCTTCGGAGCCATGATGCCACGGAAGTTGACGCTGGAATTGTCAACGTCGAACCCTTGCTCCTGGAACGTGGGAACATCCGGCAGAAAATCATGCCGTCCTAGGTCGGCGATCGCAAGAATCTTGAGCGAATCCTTGCTGCGGAACGCATCAGACAGGTTGTTGATGCCCGCCATGACCTCTGAGGCAATTACGCCTTTGAGCGCCGGTGCGCCTCCCTTGTAGGGAACATATTCCAGTTTTACATCAGTCGCCTTCTCCATTTGCAGATAGGCAATGTGGTGTCCAACATAGAGACCGGCTCCGGAGATCGTGACTTTTCCAGGGTTCTCCTTGGCGAAGTCAACCAAGTCCTTCAGCGTGTTGAACTGGCTGTCCTTGGGAACCACCAGGACTGCCGGATCGGCGCCCCAGTTGGCAATTGGCTCCAGATTGTCGATGCTGTAGCTGGTTCCAAACACGATCGACTGGGCAATGAAGTGTGGAACATTGTAGGCGGCAAGTTCGTAACCGTTGGGTTTGGCCTTGTCGGCGAACTGGGTCCAACCAACACGTCCGCCGGCACCAGGCCGGTTGAAGATCACCATCGGGATGTTCAGATACTCATCGTTACCGGCGACCATCGTGACGATCCGTGCCTGGAAATCGGTGGCGCCACCCGGGCTATAAGCCACCACCAGACTGATTGGCCGGTCGGGATAGTGTTCGGACGCCTTGACACCGAACATTGTCGCCGTCACCGTAAGCGATGTGACTAAAAGAACGACTAACCTACCCCAACTGATATATCTAGTGATTTCCATTTGTGTTCTCTAAGAAAGGAGATGTGCCGTAATTATATATCATTGGAAGTGATACCAGGTTCACAAGGTGACACGCAACCTGCTGTTCTAAGCAAGTAGCCATCCGTACTGTGGTTGTGCCGCCGGAGTGTGACGGAGCCTGTCCACATATGCCGATTGAGCCAACGAAAGCCGCGACCATTATCATGAATGTCCCGTGTCGAATTGGTTCATTGGGTTTCGCACTCCTCACGTACTGTCAAAGGACGGATCGTGCCAAACCCGACCCTGACACCCAGTTACCATACATGCAATCTTAGCCTACAGCCAAGAGCCCTTCGGCACCTGCACCTTGAGCAGTAAGGAGAAAATCAGGTACATGGCCAGGATGAACGTTGCTGTCACGATGATGCGGAACGTCAGTTGTTTAGGTGATCGGCTCTCTCCACCGTAGAGGTTGACAATAAGGAAGAAAGCGGTGGCCCCGGCAAGATAAAAGCCGACTGTCTCGGCAATGGTGGCGTATCCGGCGATTACCGCGAAGCTAGGCGCAACTCGGCCTATCAGGGTTATATTGGCGGCCATTGGCGTCTTGCTGAAGGATTCCCGCAACAGGAATACGCACAGCACAAGCGTGGAGGCGCTGATCAGGCGTGGAAAGAGATAGGCTTCCGCATTGCTGGCGCTGAAGGATGCGATGGTGGCGGTGAGGGCGAAGGCGACAACAAGTATTTCGCCTATGCGCGCAGCAACGGCGTTGATCAGGCGAGACATCACGACGGTTGTTCCTCCGCCATGTGGGGGGTGGAACTACGCTTACGGCGGGTCTCCATGCTGACGCCCCAGGCGACCGAAAGCACAATCAGGGTGATCAGGGTGATGTTCAGCGGCCCTCCGAGGAAATAGCTTGCCATGCCGTCACCGGCACGGGCGATGATGCGTCCTTGTACGTAGTTGCCTTCCGCAAGCGGTCCAAGCACGATCCCGAGCACGATTGGGGCCGCGCTAAAGCCGAACTTCTGAAGCACGTACATGCCAAGACCCATAGTGGTCATCACTAGAACGTCCGAGTATGAATGCTGGACACTGTAGGTGCCAAAAACGGCAAGCACGATGATTCCGGCAGCCAGATAGGAATTGGGCAGCAGAATCACCTTGGCAGCCAGTCGGCTGATGTAGAGGCCAAACACCATCATCAGGATCTGGCCAATGAGCAGAGAGTTGATGAAAGTCCATGCCACGTCCGGATAGTTGGAGAACAGGTCAGGACCGGGGAATATCCCATGGATTAGCAGACCGCCCAGCAGGACGGCGGCAGTTGGACTTCCAGGAACGCTGAGAGTTAGAAGCGGAACCAGTGACGGGCCGACCATTGCGTTGTTGGCGGTTTCAGCGGCAATGACACCCTCGGGTTCGCCGTTTCCGAAGCGGTTGCCGTGACTGCTGAGTTTGCGTGCCTGATCATAGGACACTAGGCCTGCTATCTGTCCGCCGGCACCGGGGATCAGCCCAACAATGGTGCCGACGGTAGAGCCGACCAACAGTGCGCGTCCTTTGGAAAACACTGTACGTAGGGCGTTCCATATGGAATGACGCTTCATGACCAGCATTTCGCGATGTTCCAGATGTGCGCGTTCCAGCATGTCAAGCACTTGCGGAACTGCAAACAATCCTACCAATGCGGCAATGATGTTGATGCCTCCGGTCAGGTGATCGCTAAATGTAAAGCGCTCAACCCCTTGGATTTCGTCAAATCCGATGGTGGCGATCCACAGTCCGATTCCGCCGGAAATCAGTCCCTTGACGATGGAACCGCCAGCCAGCGAGGCGATCACTGATATGCCCAGCAGGGAAACCCAGAACAGGTGTGCCGGGCCGAATGCAAGCGCCCAGCGTGCCAGAACCGGTGTGAAGAAGATTAGCACGAGAATTCCGATAACACCGCCAATGCCGGAAGATATGAAGCTCAGTTGCAGCGCTTCCGTCGCACGGCCGTTTTGGGCCATCTGGTGTCCGTCAAGAACGGTGGCAATGTTGGCGGGTGCTCCCGGGATCTTGAGCAGAATGGCGCTTACTGCGCCGCCGGCGACGGTGGAGGTGTAGGTTGCACCAAGAAGGATCAAGCCCGCTGCAGGCTCCATGTGAAAGGTGAAAGGTATCAGCAGCGCAACGGCCATGGTCGGACTGAGCCCCGGAAGGGCACCCAGAATGAGTCCCCCGATCGTGCCGAAACAAAGTATTGCCAAGTGGAGAGGCGTGAACACCCCACCCATGTAATTCAGAAACTCCAATTTCCTCCTGTTTTCTGAATGCCCTATGGGGTAAACGGCAGTATGTTCCGCCGCTATCCACAGGCTATATGGGTTTCATTCTAGCAAGGTCTTTCGGATATGCGCTAGTCAGACGAGCTTGACGAAACTCGGACCGTCCCGGTCAATCTGCATGTAGCCTTGCCGACCATTCGACCAGGAGGGGAGGATGTACCTAGTGAAGGGTTTGCCGTCAGCTGCACCTTGGTACACGCCTTGTACATGCATGTGTCCGTGAACCATCAGTTCACATTGGTGTCTACGCATGGCATCCGCCACGGCATTGTCGTCCGGCACAAGTTTGACAGACGACTTTTCGTTCAGTGATTCTCCCTGACTGTTCACATCCGATATGCGCTGGCTCTCTTCCCGTCGTTTCTCCATCGGAAGCTCCAGGAACCTGCGGATGTTCTCTGGATTGTGCGAATATGCACGCCATTCCATATAGGGCTTGTCATTGGTGCAAAGCGTATCCCCGTGGAGAAGCAGGATGCGTTTTCCATTGCAGACGATCACATGCTCATCGGGCAGAAGTTTCATTCCGCAACGCTTTGCCATGTCCTCACCCAGAAGGAAGTCGTGGTTGCCACTCTGGAAATAGACGGCTACTCCCGAGTTGTCCAAGGCGCTAACCTCTTGGGTGAACCGGGTTGCAAGCGGTGAATCCTCGTCGTCCCCGAGCCAAAGGTCAAAAATGTCACCTAGGAGGTAGAGTTCGTCTGCGGTTTGTGCCGGTCCCCGCAGAAAGGAATGGAAGGCGTCGGTTGTCTCCGGCTGGTCCTCTCTAAGATGAACGTCGCTTGCGAGAAGGATGCGGGTTACGCCGGACATGTGCGCAACAGGTCCGTATGCCTAGGAGTCGGTTTTGGCCTTGCCGTCGGTTTCGCGGCGGATGCTTTCGATGATCACGTCTTGGATTGGCACATCGGACATGCCCATCCGCTCCTCGGTTTCCACTTCGCTGATGGTCTTTGCCGTATCAACTCCCTCGATCACCTCGCCGAAAGCACAGTAGCCCCAGCCTTCTTCGTTCGCCTGCGTGAAATCAAGAAACGGGTTGTCGGCCGTGTTGACGAAGAACTGCGCTGTTGCGGAGTGCGGATCGGATGTGCGTGCCATGGCAACGGTGTACTTGGTGTTTTTCAGCCCGTTGGGGTTTGCCTCGTTCTGGATCGGCGCTTGAGTTCCTTTTTGGTAGAGACCGCGCTCGAAACCTCCGCCCTGGATCATGAAACTGGCTATCACACGGTGGAATAAGGTGTTATCGTAGAACTCGTCGTCAACGTAGGAAAGGAAA
Source organism: Gammaproteobacteria bacterium (assembly GCA_965207545.1). Taxonomy (GTDB): domain Bacteria; phylum Pseudomonadota; class Gammaproteobacteria; order Tethybacterales; family CBDBMS01; genus CBDBMS01. The sequence continues at coordinate 1,240,658 of CBDBMS010000003.1, read as the reverse complement.
CTCTCAACTGTTTTCGGCGCCTTGTCTGGATACAACTGGACAACCATTGATCCGTAGTTGGTCTTGATTCGGACGATCGGACGATCGTCCCCTGTAGTCTGCGATTCATCTGTCATTACTAAACAGATCCTCCTCTCGTGTACATGTGTCTAATGGGCTGTTGCCCTCAAGCTTCGGCAACCTGGAAAGTTTCCGGCTACGATTTTCTTCCCGATTATAGCGTGATAGGCGAGTTGTCCAAAGTTGTTGTCTCCGGCCTCTTCTCTCCGTATGGATGAGGGGCTGCAATCTCCCAATATAATGGTTCAAACGGAGGAGGAGCAGGCTATGGCTGAAAACAGTTTGCCAAAGACAATGAACGCCTTTATGCTGACAGGGCATGGGGATCTGGACAGGCTTGTCTGGCATGAGGACTGGCCTGTTCCGGACATATCAGGGAGCGAGGTGTTGATACGCGTGAATGCCTGTGGCCTGAACAATACCGACATCAACACGCGGACAGCCTGGTATTCAAAATCCGTAATGGAGCAGACGACGGGAAGCGGTTTTGATGCAGCAGACGAAAATGATGCGGCATGGGGTGGGCAGCCGATCGCTTTCCCGAGAATACAGGGGGCGGATGTTGCTGGCATGGTTCTTGCCGTCGGCCCTTTGGCCGATGCATCGCTGGTTGGCAAAAGAGTGTTGATCGACACGTGGCTGCGTGACTGGACAGATCCGCACAATATGAACAAATGTGGCTATTTCGGTTCCGAATGTGATGGAGGCTATGCCCAGTTCACCAAGGTGGATGAACGTCAGGTCCATGTGGTGACATCAACGTTGTCGGATGCGGAGCTGGCCACTTTCGCCACTTCCTACAGCACCGCAGAAAACATGCTTAACAGAGCTTCGGTTGGAGAAGGGGACACCATTTTCATTACGGGAGCTTCGGGCGGGGTGGGCTCTGCACTCATTCAGCTTGCAAACCGCAGAGGTGCGCGAACCATTGCCTATTGTTCGGATGCCAAGGCCTCCGCCGTACAGGAAGTGGGTGCCGAAGATGTGCTGGTTCGGGGCAAAGGTCCCATACAGCAGGCGCTTTATGACCAGACTGGCCTGCGTGAAGTCAGTGTTGTTGCCGATGTTGTTGGCGGCGAAGATTGGCCCGACTTCATTGGCCTCTTGGCCCGGGGCGGGCGCTATACCTGTTCCGGAGCGATAGCTGGTCCCATGGTACAAATGGACTTGCGGACTTTCTATCTGCGTGACCTGACCTTTACGGGAGGAACGATTGTTTCAGCCGGCATATTTGCCGATCTAGTTGGGTATATTGAGAGGGATGAGATCAAGCCGGTTCTTGCACAGGCCTTTGCACTGAAGGATCTGCACGACGCGCAGCGTGCCTTTATCGACAAGAGATATACGGGCAACATTGTTGTGTTGCCGTGGTAAAACGTTCACGACGGGCTGTTGCTAAACAGGAGGAAACCATTGCATGAAGATCACGCGGATCTCGGTTTATCAGATTGATCTCCCCCTTTCCGAACCCTATTGGCTCTCAGGTGGCCGGCTGAAGTTTGAAGTGCTTGACGCAACTTTCGTCAAGTTGGAGACCGACGCCGGCATTACTGGATGGGGCGAAGGAACTCCCTGGGGACACGTCTACATTCCTGCGCATGGGCCGGGCATCAGAAGCGGCATCGAGACCTTGGCTTCATCCATCCTAGGCCAGGATCCCCGGCGTACCGAACATGTGGAACATGCCATGGACAAGCAGCTTCCAGGACATCTGTACGTCAAGGCGCCAGTTGACATGGCATGCTGGGACATCGCGGGACAGTCGGCGGGACAGTCCATACCGGACATGCTGGGTGGCCGCTATGGTGATGGGACACGCATCATGTCCTCCATCTCCACTGGCACGCCCGAGGCGATGCAGTCGAGCATAGAAAAATATCGTACACTTGGCTATACTGGCCATTCGGTCAAGATCGGAGGAAATGCTGATCTGGATGTCAAGCGCATAAGGCATCTGGAACAGAACCGCCTTCCCGGCGAGCGTATCCTTTATGATGTCAACCGCGCATGGAGCCGTCGAGAAGCTTTGATTGTGATGAATGCCGTATCGGACTTGGGCGTGACTTTCGAACAGCCCTGCGAAACGCTGGAGGACATAAAAGCGATAAGGCAGTTGACAACCGCACCTATTTCGGTGGATGAGACGCTCGTGACTCTTCAGGACATGGTTCGCATTGCCCACGAGGGCATGGCCGAGGTGGTTGGCATCAAGATCAACCGTGTGGGCGGGCTGACAAGAGCGCGCCGCATGCGCGACATTGCTCTTGCCCACGGCATTCAGATGTACGTGATGGCTACAGGTGGATCGGTTTTGGCGGATACGGAGGCGGCTGCGCTGGCTCAGACCATTCCAACCGAGATGAGGCTTGGCTGCTGGGCATGCCAGGACATGCTGACCGTCGATGTGGCTCCCGACAGGGGCGTACGCAACCAGAACGGGGAACTTTGCGTTCCATCAACGCCAGGCTTGGGATTTGCGCCGGATGAGAGTCTGCTTGGCAGGCCGGTTGCAGTCTATGGCTGAAAGCATAGGGCGATCTCCCTACTTGCCCCTCTTGGAATCCCTGTAGTGGTCAGGAACAATGCTCTGGTTTTCATAGGGCTTGCGTACATACCCTTCCTTCCTAAGGGCGGCAGCTTGATGGCTGTGTAATTTCACTTCCTTATAGGGTGTCTGTTCCAGCAGGTGGCTGATGCGGTTGAGTCGTGCACGCCGCTTGTCGTCGGAATCGACAATGAACCAAGGACACTGTTTCGTATCGGCGTGGGAGAACATGTCATCCTTCGCCTTCGAATATTCGAACCAGCGGTTTCTTGATTGCCTGTCCATGGGACTGAACTTCCATCGCAAACCCCAAGCTTGGTGTTGGATTTAGCCATTTCCTCCGACGTGGCAACCCGTCCCTCAAAGTCAATCGATGGCGCTATGGTACACCTGATTCTGCTGGAAGCAATGAGTACCTCAATGCCAGATAGCCGGATCTGCCTTCCTGAGGGCTTCGCAAAAATTTCCGCCATTTTCGATAGGGGCTGGCTTTGGAATGGTGCAGAATCAAAGATGGTTCCACATGATAACAGGAATGGTGAAACGCAGGACACTTCTTCAGATGCTGTGGATGTTGCCAGCGCTATCGGCCACCGCACTGGTTCGCGCCATTGGAGGCGTTCGTCCATCTGGAGCGTTTGGTGCGGAAGAGCAGCAGCAGGCGATTATGGAACTGTTTGGAACTGTACATTACGACCTGGATGGCAGGATTATGCTTGAGATTCCTGAAATGGCCGACAACGGCGGCGTGGTGCCAATGACGGTCGAAAGCAACGTTCCTGTCACGGAGGTTGCTGTTATTGTCAACGGAAACCCAAAGCCACTTGCCTGTCACATGGAACTGGCTGAGCCGGTAGAGGGAAACTTCTCGCTACGCATCAAGATGCGGAAATCCTCCAAGGTTCTAGCATTGGCGAGGGATGCCGCTGGCGATTTGCATGGAAGTGTAAGGAAAGTCAAGGTTAGGACCAATGGCTATGGCGGCTAAGCAGGAAAAGGAGTTCCGGAAGTGAAGGCAAGAGCGAGAGCCAAGGACGGGATCGTGGAAGTCAAAGTGCTTATAGGGCATCCGATGGAGACTGGACTGCGCAGGGATGAGGATGGAAACCGGATTCCGGCGAACTATATCGAACGGCTGACTGCAACGATTGATGGCCGGAAGGTTTTTGTTGCCAATCTGGGTCCGGGAGTGTCAGAGGATCCCTATCTCGAGTTCCACTGCAAGGGAGAAAGCGGCGATGTGATGGATCTGGTATGGACTGACAATCTGTTGAACAGCGAATCTTTCAGATTGAATGTCAAGTAAGGGGTGATGGGACGAGTAGGCTTTGATTTGAGGCGATGGCTTGGTGGTTTCAAGTCATGAGAGTTCTCTTGTCCCTCCACATTTAGGATATCGTTTGCAACCTAGAAATTGTTGTCCTACATGCTTTCCTTTCCTTGCGGTTCGCGTTGTCATTTCACCGCCACATTTGGGACAGGTGTTCTGCTGGGAAGTTGTCTGCATCATCTGCTTTAGTTGCATATGGCCGATGAGTTTCGCAAGTTCGCTGCCATCGATCAATTCCACTCCGCTTTGCTTGGCAAAACTCTTGGCTTCTCCTGAGAAGGTTCCGGAACACACCACTATTCCCCGGTTGACAGATTGTGCCGCCATTACCCCACGGAGTTCTCTGACCACAACTACTCCGACTGACCTGGCTCGCCAATTCTTGCACTGCACCAGTGTTTTCTGATCTCCTCTTTCAAGGACTAGATCTACGCCACCGTCGGGGCCGGGGACATTGTCGATTACGAAGTGTCCTTGTCGTCTGAATGCCTCGCTGACTAGAAACTCAAATTCCCTTGAAGACAGGGCACGAATCGACTTAATCGAATTCTGCCCGTCTAGCAGTTTCTTTTTCTGTGAACTCCGATATTTTGATGCAAATCCTGCAATAACAAATAGGACAGCAAATAGGACAGCCAATCCATGCCTTGCTATTTCTGACAGCACTCCTACTAGAGGTTCAAGCGCTGGTGACACGTCAATAACCGCATGATCTTTTTGAACGGGAGGAGGGGGAGGGGTATCTTGCTCGAACAACTCGGGAATTAGATAATATGCCATGATCGCGAGAATGAAGTTAACATACCAAGGCATTCTGATCAGGGTTTCAAACGATATCTTACTGCGAGATTTTCTGACCATGGTTACGGGATTATATGTTTTTCGGCTCTGCCTCCCTTCCATGTCTGGCTTAGAATCGCCCTTGCCCCGAAAATGTACTGTAAGTGGTGTTGGGAGATAGCAATGTTGCACAAAATCATCAGGTTTTCGACACTTTCCGCTTTCCTGCTTTCCATGCTGAGTGTTCCGGTTCGTGCACAGACTGCGGCTGTCATCCATGCATCTACCGATGAGGCGCTCATATGGGCGCGCAGGAATGTACGCAACCTTCTGATGGCTGAGCCGGAGGCCGAGACGGAGTTGGTTGCAAATGCATCCGTGGTATCCACCGTTCCGGCAAGTTCTGACCCAGCCGAATCACACTTGGTTCTATGCAGAAACTCCCTCGAAAACATGAGTCTTTCGACTCCAAAGGGGATGGGGGATAGCTGATGCCGCCGTTGCACATGTTGCCGGGCGACAGGCTGAGGGCTGGAGCTATTTTAGTGCCTGAGCCCTCAAAATCCTTGAAACCTGACGGTCGTCATCACTGAAAAGGAAACCACACCGGTTGCATTCGGTGCCTTCCCTAGGCAAAGTTGGAAACCTTCTGCAAGTGAATTGGGGCACGGATTAATCGGGAGGATTGTGTCCGTCATTCCGGTCTTCTAACTGATGTGCCTGGGAAAGCTTATGTTCAGTGCACATTCCCATGCAGTTTGCGAGTGCCTTAATAGGACAGCATGAGTTGCGCCAAGCCTGGTCCGCCATCAACCTATCACATAGAATCAGGTTTCCTTCCACAATTCCAGTCGGCTCCTGCAACTGATGTATGCCCGTGTCACAGTAGACGTTCCCTTGCGCAGGGTGTTCACCTATGCCGTACCTAAAGACTGGACAGAGAGACTTGCCGGTCGACGGGTTGTGGTTCCATTCGGTAGACGTGAGACGGTTGGCATTGTTGTCGGAACGACCGGGACCGACTCTGGAGAACGTGAGACGAAGGCGGTGAAGTGTGTGCTGGACTCTGATCCTCTGTTTGACTCTTCCGCCTTGGCGTTTCTCGAGAAATATGCCGAGGAGAAACTATTCTCCCATGGACAGCTTGCGCATGCAGCGTTGCCGTCTCTGCTCCGCAAGCCCAAGGTGCTTGACGTTGAACTTGAGAGATCTCTTCTCAGTCTGCCTTCCGTCAAGGTTCCGGCTTGTGGTGCGGACGGTTCAAAGAGCAGGAATGTCGTCAGGCAACCCGAGTTTGAGGTTTTCGGTGATATGGGGCAGGGCGAGTTCAGCCTGCTGATGGATCCGCCAGGTGATCGCAGGGTCGGGAAGTGGATCGACCTGGCGCGGAATGCTCTTGAGGCCAATGGCCAGGTTCTGGTGATGGTGCCGTCGTCACGCCGCGTCACTGAGGTGGTCAAAAGACTGAAAACTGCTTTGCCAGGCTATGCGATAACAGGCATGCACGCCAACATGCCTGGGCGTAGGCGTACGGCGGCATGGTTGGCGACGGTACGCGGACAGATTGATGTCGTGGTCGGCACGTGCCCGGCCTCGCTGACCCCGATTCCCCGCTTTTCCCTTGCGGTTATCGAGGATGCGCACAGTAGCCGGCTTGTCCAGGACGAATCTCCACGTTATTCGGCTATTGACGTGCTTCGCCTGCGCTGTCGCCTGACAGGAGCCGGTCTTCTGCTCTGTTCCGAGACACCTCGGCTTGAGGATTATCATGACGCAAAGAGGAGAGGGGCGGTTTTGCCAGTAAGCAAGGGAAGTGGCCGTCATTCGCCTGTGACCTTGGTTGACATTCACGATTCGGCAGGACAGCAGATTTATCATGGGCTGGCTTCCAATCTGATCAGCCGACTCAAGCGCGAGGTGGGAAAAGGCCGTAGGGTCTTTGTCCAGGCTGGTCGCGGCGCTTGGGCTGCACGCATAAGGTGTCCTGGTTGCGGTCATATCCAAAACTGTCCTTCCTGCCAAGTGCCTCTTGCGGTCCGCAGGCAGTCACTGGTTTGCCGGCTGTGTGGTCAGGTGGAGTGGCTTACCGACACATGCTCCGAATGTGGATCCGACAATCTTCAGCATGTAATGCCGGGAACTGAACAGATTGAGGAGGGATTGAGGAAGACTCTGTCTGGTGTGGAGATAGTCCGTTGGGATTCCGATGTGCCGGCAGTCAGGCGCAGGAAAGCCAAGACGCCCCTTCGTTCGGATGCGGTCGGTGTCGTGGTCGGCACGCGTCTGGCTGAGACATATGAGGATATGGGCTGTCCAGCCCTGATCGTTATTGCCTCCTTGGATAACCTACTGATGAGCTTTGATTTCCGTGCTGCCGAGCGTGGTCTTGCGGGCCTGTGGGACCTGATTCGCATGCCGTATCGAAAGGGGATGCGACCTAGGATTGTGGTTCAGACCAGGTTCCCCAAACATCCTTTGTTCCGTGCGCTTCGGGCAGACTGCCCCGGACACTGGGACTGGCTGCTCAAGGAGCGAAAGGATACGGGCTTTCCGCCCTATGGGGCTCTTGGCATGGTCAGGGGCGTCGGCACTTGTGCAAGGACAGTGACGGATACGCTTGTCTCGGTTCGCAAGCGGCTTGCTTCCACCTTGGCGGAAAAGGGCAGCAATGTGCAGCTTCTCGGCGTTGTAGAATCACGCCTCCGACGCAGAGGCAGGGTTCATCGCATGCATTTCGTGGTCAAGGGCACGGATAAGAATGCAGTTCGGGCGGCTCTTGTCGCCGCTTCCGAACTGGCTGGAGATCGGCAGGGTTCGGTTGGCATCGAATACGAAGCGGACCCCCACATCCTGTAGGTGCGGCTTTTGTTCCAGATCATGTCAGACGGCTGGAACCGGAGGATTGTTTGCGTAGTCGTAGAACCCGATACCGCTTTTGCGTCCAAGCCTTCCGGCTGCAACCAGCCGCACTAGGATCGGACATGGACGGAACTTCGGATCACCGAAGCCATCGAGCAGAGCACGCATGATCGCTACGCAGGTGTCAAGTCCGATCAGGTCCGCCAGTTCAAGCGGGCCCATCGGATGGCCCAGGCCAAGCCGGGCCGACCGGTCGATCTCTTCAACGGTTCCGATGCTCTCGTGCACTGCGAAAGCGGCCTCGTTGATCAGAGGCATCAGGATCCGGTTGGTGATAAACCCGGGATAGTCCTCAGCGACCACGGTTTTCTTGCCAAGCCGTGCGGCTAGGCCCATGGCACGGTCCAGCGTGTCCTGTGAGGTGTTTACGCCCTTGATGATCTCGACAAGCCGCACTGCTGGAACAGGGTTCATGAAGTGAATTCCGATGAACCGTTCCTCAAGGCCACAACCCTTGGCAAGCGAGGTGATTGAGCACGATGAGGTATTGGAAGCAAGCACTGCATCGCCTTTCATTAGCGGAGCCGTGTCTGCATAGAGTAAACGCTTGACTTCAAGATTCTCGACGATGGCCTCGATCACGAAGTCGGCCTCGCCGATCCAACTGCCGATTCCGTCCTGTGTTGTGATGCGCTTTACGGCCTGTGTCGCATCGTCCGTGGAGATCATTCCCTTTCTGACCTGCCGGTCAAGGTTGCCGCCGATCACCTTGAGAGCTGATGCGGCCTTTCCTTCGGCACCGTCATAAACCGTTACATTGTCGCCGGCCAGCGCACATACATGTGCAATGCCGCTTCCCATTTGCCCTGCACCCAGAACAGCTATCTTCATGATTCTTCCACAGAGGCTCTGTTGCTTTGCACGAAGTTTTCCCGTAACAGCATGCTTGTGTATTCTATAACGGATTGACATGGCCGGAAAAGCAGGAGTACACGTCCTTGTAGCGGTGCGTACGCCGATGGGAGGTTTTCTCGGTGAACTGAAATGCTGTCGCACCATCATTGGACATATGTCCTGTCAGGGCACCATGGCAGGCAAGTCGTTCGCCAAGGAGGCGGCAATGGCCAAACTCTTCGTCACCGATGCGGGTGAGCAGGCCACGCGCGATGCGCTACAGATATTTGGAGGCTACGGCTACATAAAGGACTTTCCGCTTGAATGCTACTGCCACGACATATGGGTCGCCTCAATCTACAAAGGCATGAGCGAAATACAGAAAACGGTCATATCCCGAGCATGAGTGCGCGGAAGCAGCTAAGGCAGTTTTGTTGATCCGGTCAGGAACCGGTCCACAGACCTGGCACACTGCCGACCTTCACGGATGGCCCATACCACAAGGGACTGGCCGCGCCGGCAGTCGCCGGCAGTGAACACCTTGTCGCACGAGGTCGCGTAGCTCTCAGTATCGGCCTTGATGTTGCCGCGTGCGTCAAGTTCAACTTCCGCCTGCCCGATCAGTTCATCATGCCTTGGATGTACGTAGCCCATCGCAAGCAGTGCCATGTCCGCCTCAATCTCGAATTCGCTTCCAGGCACATCCTTCATTTGCATGCGTTCGCCTTCGCCCTTTTCCCATTCGATGCGTGTCATGCGCACGGCCTTGAGCTTCCCGTTCTTTCCGATGAACTCCTTTGTCCCGACCGACCAGTCCCGTTGACAGCCCTCTTGGTGGGATGTCGATGTGCGCAGCTTGAATGGCCAGTCGGGCCATGTGACGTCCTTTGGCTCGCGCTCCGGTGGCTGTGGCATGATCTCGATCTGTGAGACTGTTTCTGCACACTGCCGGTTCGATGTTCCTATGCAGTCGGAACCGGTGTCGCCGCCACCGATGACCAGGACTTTTCTGCCGTTGGCAAGACGGTTCTCTCCGTTGATTGGAAGCTCGGCGACCCTTCTGTTCTGCTGGGGCAGGAAGTCCATTGCGAACAGTACCCCGTCAAGATCACGTCCGGGTATGTCGAGATCGCGTGGGTGCTCGCAGCCGACAGTGATCACCACCGCATCGTACTCGTCACGGATCTCGCTGAACGGAACATCCTTCCCAATATGAACGGAGTTTCTGAACTCGACACCTTCCTGTTCCATCTGTTCAAGCCTCCGGTCGATCAGCGACTTCTCCATCTTAAAGTCGGGGATGCCGAACCTCATAAGTCCACCTGCCCGTTCGTTGCGCTCGAAAACGGTGACATCGTGTCCGGCCCGGGCGAGCTGCTGGGCACATGCGAGTCCGGTAGGTCCGGAACCGATGATAGCGACCCGCTTGCCGCTCCTTTCGGTAGTCGGCTGCGGCTTGACCCATCCCTCGCTCCATGCGTGATCGATGATCGAGCGCTCGATCGACTTGATCGTCACTGGCTTGTCCTCAATGTTCAGGGTACACGAGGCCTCGCACGGCGCTGGACAGATCCGTCCGGTGAACTCGGGAAAGTTGTTGGTCGAATGGAGTAAGTCAAGCGCCTGTCTCCAGTTGCCCCGGTACACCAGGTCGTTCCAATCGGGAATGATGTTGTTGACGGGGCATCCAGTGAGGCAAAAAGGGATTCCGCAGTCCATGCAGCGTGCTCCCTGCTCCATAAGTTCCTCATGGTCGGGCATGATGACGAACTCGCGGTAGTGGCGCAGGCGCACCGACACGGGGAGCAGATGCTCCTGTGACCGCTCGTGCTCCAGGAATCCGGTTGTCTTGCCCATGCTAGGCGACCATTTCCTCTTTGGCCTGTGCAATCTGTCGCAGGGCTCGACGATAGTCAAGCGGCATCACCTTGATAAAGCGTGACAGTTGCCGATCCCAGTCGCCTAGGATGCTCTTGGCCTTCAGGCTTTGCGTCAACTCGAAGTGGCGTTCAAGCAGATAGCGGAGAATTTCAGTGTCTGGCCGGTTGAGATGCTGGCCGCTGGCTGGCTCCGATTCCAGAGAGCTGATTTCAACCATTGATGTGTTGCAACGCGATTCGAAATCCCCATTCTCGTCAAGAACGTAGGCGACTCCGCCGCTCATGCCGGCCGCAAAGTTGCGTCCGCTTCGGCCTATGAGAACCACAGTGCCTCCGGTCATGTATTCGCAACAATGGTCTCCGCTTCCTTCGATGACGGCACTGGCTCCCGAATTGCGGACCGCAAAGCGCTCGCCGGCGACGCCGCGGAAATAGCATTCTCCGGCAACCGCTCCGTAGAGTACGGTGTTGCCGACGATGATGTTTTCGTTGTCCTTGCGCCGCGGCGATGTTGGTGGCCGTATGGCAATGACCCCCCCCGACAGCCCCTTGCTGGCATAGTCGTTCGCTTCGCCCTTGAGTTCGAAGGTGATTCCAGTGGCGAGGAACGCTCCGAAACTCTGACCCGCAACTCCTTCGAACTTGACCCGTATGGTGTTGTCGGGAAGACCGGAATGGTCATAGCGGCGAACCAGTTCGCCGGACAGCTGTGCACCCACTGTGCGGTTGTGATTTCCTATCGGGAAGTTCAGGATGACAGGCTCTCCGGTATCGAGAGCCGGCTGAGACTGTCTCACAAGCTCGATGTCGAGATCCCTCTCCAGCTGATGGTTCTGCTTGCTGTTATGGAAACGGCTGACACTGTCATCGGCTTGGGGACTCGCAAGAATCGGCGAGAAGTCGAGCTTGGATGCTTTCCAGTGTGGATTGTCGCTGTCGAACTCAATACGTTCGCTCTTGCCGATCATTTCGTTGAATGTTCTGAAGCCGAGCGTGGCCATGAGTTCACGCACCTCTTCGGCGACGAAGAAGAAGTAGTTGATCACATGTTCCGGCTTGCCCGTGAATTTTCTGCGCAACTCGGGATTCTGTGTCGCAATTCCAACCGGACAGGTGTTCAGGTGGCACTTTCGCATCATGATACAGCCCTCGGCAACAAGAGGTGCGGTGGCGAATCCGAACTCGTCTGCTCCCAGCAATGCGCCGATCACGACATCGCGTCCCGTCTTGAGTTGTCCGTCCACCTGAAGGATGATCCGTCCGCGCAGGTCGTTGACAACCAAGGTCTGGTGCGTTTCCGAGAGTCCGAGTTCCCAAGGTGTTCCGGCGTGTTTGATTGACGACTGCGGACTTGCGCCGGTTCCTCCATCGTGTCCGGATATGGTGATGTGGTCGGATTTCGCCTTTGCGACGCCTGCGGCGACGGTGCCGACTCCGAAGCGTGAGACCAACTTGACGCTGACGAGTGCGTGCCTATTCACGCTCTTCAGGTCGTGGATCAGTTGTGCGATGTCCTCAATCGAGTAGATGTCGTGGTGTGGGGGTGGGGAGATCAGGCCAACCCCGGGAACCGAGTAGCGCAGCCGCGCTATGGTGTGGTCAACCTTGTGTCCGGGCAGTTGGCCGCCCTCGCCGGGCTTGGCACCCTGCGCGATCTTGATCTGCATCATGTCGGAATTGACCAGGTATTCGGTTGTCACACCGAACCTACCTGAAGCCACCTGCTTGATCGCCGACCGGGCGGAATCCCCGCTGGCAAGCGGTATAAACCGTGTCGGATCCTCCCCTCCTTCGCCGGTGTTGGATCGTCCGCCAATCCGGTTCATTGCAACAGCCAGCGTTGAATGTGCCTCGGTCGAGAGTGATCCGAGTGACATTGCACCGGTTGAGAAACGCTTGACGATATTGGATGCGGACTCGACCTCTTCAATCGGAACCGGCTTGTCCGAATTCCTGAAGCGCATCATGCCACGCAGGGTGGCTAGGCTGGATGCCTGGTCGTTGATGAGTTGCGAATATTCCCTGTAGGTGTCGGCGTTGCTGGTACGTACCGCATGCTGTAGCTTGCTGACGGACTCAGGAGTCCACAAGTGGCGCTCGCCGCGCAGGCGGAACGCAAACTCGCCGCCTGCATCAAGTCGGTCGCGATACAGAGGTGCCTTGGGCTTGCCATAGGCGATACCGTGCCAATGACGCACCTCTTCCATGACCTCTTCCAGTCCGATGCCGGCGATCTGGCTGGTTGTTCCGGGAAAGTAGCGGTCGACGAATGTACGGTCAAGACCAACCGCCTCAAATATCTGCGCTCCACGGTAGGATTGGTAGGTTGACACCCCCATCTTCGACATTACCTTGAGCAGTCCCTTGTTTATCGCCTTGCGGTAGTTTTTCTGCCGCTCGGCAACGGTCATTTTCGAACTCCGGAACAGCGGAAGCCTCTTAATCGTCCGGTAGGCTAGGTGCGGACAAATGGCATCGGCTCCGTATCCGGCAAGCGTGGCGAAGTGGTGGACACTGCGCGCGCTCCCTGTGTCAGCAACAATTCCGCAGTGGGTGCGCAGACCCTGTGCTATCAGGCAATGGTGTACGGCGGATATCGCAAGTAGGGCCGGCAAAGGCATATTGTCCGCATTAACGTCTTGGTCGCTTAATATCAGCACATTGCAGCCGTGTTCGACCGATTTGATCGCCGTCTTGCATATGCCGGCGATGCTCTCGGCGATCTCTCCGGTGTTGAGCCCTTTCGGCAATGTAATGTCAATGATGTTCGGCGACAGGCGGCTGTTCGTGGTTTCGCTTGCATGCAGAATCACATTGAGTTCCTCCGGTGTCAGCATCGGCTGGTCAAGAATGAGCAGGGCGTTCTCGCTGAACTTGTCGGGTTCCAGTACATTGCCACGCCCGCCTAGATAGGACGTGAGCGACATGACCATTTCCTCGCGTATGGGGTCAATGGCCGGATTGGTGACTTGGGCAAACTCCTGACGGAAATAGTCGTAGAGCGGCTTCATCCGGTTGGATAGCACCGCCTGTGGGGTGTCGTCGCCCATCGATCCGATCGGCTCCTGGCCATCCTCGACCATTGGGCGCAGGATGAACTTGAGATCTTCTTCGGTGTAGCCGAAAGACTGCTGCAACTCGAGAAGCCGGTTATCGTCACAGGATGCCGGTTCCGATTCGGCCTGGCATCGTTGCAGGGAGGACAGGCATATCTGTGACTGCTGCGACCATTGGCGGTATGCGCCTTGGCTGGCCATTTCCTCCTTAAGCACGGAGTTATCGATGATGGCGCCTTTCTCAAGATCGACGAGCAGCATCTTGCCTGGCTCAAGCCGCCACTTGCTGACAATCTTGATGTCCGGCATGTCAACCACACCAGCCTCCGATGCCATGACGATGAGATTGTCCTCGGTCACGATGTAGCGTGCCGGGCGCAGACCATTACGGTCGAGTGTGGCGCCGATCTGGACGCCATCCGAAAAGGCCACTAGCGCCGGACCATCCCAAGGCTCCATGAGAGGCGAATGGTATTCGTAGAACGTCCGCAGTTTTGCGTCCATTGCAGGATTGTGTTCCCATGCTTCCGGAATGAGCATCGCCATTGCATGGGCCAGCGGATAGCCAGCCATCCGCAGCAGTTCAAGCGCATTGTCCAGACTGGCTGAGTCCGACTGTCCCTCCCGGATGAGCGGCCATATCTTTTCGAGATCCCCGCCGAAGCGCGCCGATGAGCAACTCTTCTCCCTGGCAAGCATGTTGTTGATGTTTCCGCGCAACGTGTTGATTTCGCCGTTGTGGGCGATGAAGCGGTATGGGTGCGCAAGTGACCATTCGGGGAAGGTGTTTGTCGAGAAGCGCTGGTGGACTATTGCCAGCGGTGATGTGCACTGTTCACTGTGCAGGTCCAGGTAGTAGGGTTCAAGCTGGTTCGCCAGGAACATGCCCTTGTAGACGACCGTTCTGGATGACATCGATGGGATGAAAAAGCCGGCCGGATCGTCCGTCAGTTCAATGCTGTCTGCCGCCAGTTCAATGCGCCGCCGGGCAACGAAAAGCTTGCGCTCGAAGTCATCGCCTGGCCCGATTCCCTCGGGGAGGCCAAGCGCAAGCTGGCGCACCACCGGCTCGCATCCCTGCACCTCGTCGTTAAGAACCGAATTGTCGGTCGGAACATCGCGCCATCCGAGAACGGGAAAGCCTTCCTCCTCCGAGATCCTGTTGGCTAGCGTTTCGATCTCACTGCGCCGTTCCGGGTTCCTCGGCAGGAACATCATGGCTATGCCGTAGTTTCCCTTGTCAGGAAGCTCGAAGCCGCAGTCGTTCCGGAGCAGGCTGTGCGGGATGTTGAACAGGATGCCAGCCCCGTCACCGGTTTTCGGATCGGCTCCGGTTGCGCCGCGGTGCTCTAGATTGACCAGTATTTCCAGACCCCTGCGGATGATGCCGTGCGAGGCTTGGTTGCCTATGTGTGCAACAAAGCCGACTCCGCAGGAATCACGCTCGCGTGCAGGATCGTACAGACCTTGCCGCCGCACTGTGCTGAGACGCGGCCTCATTGCCGGACTTCACTCCATGCCGCATTGGGCATTCGGTCGGAATAGCCGTTGCTGATGTTCAATTTGGAGCCTTTCGGGAGGTAGGTTATGAAACGGATGGGAGTCTACCCACTAGGCAGTTCTTAATCAAATTGCACCTGTACCTGCCAGAAAGTGTCGGTCCTGCAGGCGGGTTCAGGTTGCGACCGGCATGTCAGTTCCGCCTGTTTTTGATGTTGTCCGCTTTTTCATTTCGGCAATCACAACGCCCGAGATGATCAGGGCCATGCTTGTGAAATGAAACCAGTACATATCCTCGCCGAGAATCAGGAGACTCTCAAGTGAGGCTGCAACTGGTATCAGGTAGTAGGTGATGCCTGCCGTTGCAGCGCCAAGCCGTTGGATTGCGATGTTCCAGAACCAGAAGCACATCACGGATGGAACCAGACCCAGATAGAAAATCAGGCCCCATTCGCGAAGAGTCAGTTCTGGCAGGCCGACCAACGTGGCGCACACGGCTGCTGGGAGAGCCAGTATGATCACGCTGGTGGTTACGCAAACCGAATGGAATGTCAGTATCGGCATTCCGGCTGGCCGCCTCTTCGCCATCAGCATGTAGACGGCCCATCCGATGGCGGAAAGTATGGCCCACAGGTCGCCAGCATTGAGATCAACGATTTCCCAGGGATAGTGTTGCCCCTCCCCTAGAAGGTGCAGCAGACCGGTCGCTGCGATCAGGCAGCCAGCCACTTGGGGCCAGCGGATTTTTTCGGCCTTGGCGACGAACAGGAGCAACAGAAGTATGATGGGACTGGTTCCGTTGATCAGCGATGCGTTAATCACCGGAGTGTGCCGAAGCGCCAAGTACACTGTCACCATGTATCCTGCGAGTCCGATGGCGCTGATCTTGATGAAGAAGCTTCTGTGCCTGACGATGTCGTGCCAGTTTGCGAAAACGCTTCGGTGCATTAGGATCAAGAGAAAAACGCTGGCGATTGACCAACGCAGGAACGTCAGAATGACCGGGTGCACATCGGCAACCATGTAGCGTCCTATGACGAAGTTGAATCCCCAGGCGAATATTGCGGTCAGCGCAAGCGCGAAACCGATCACTCTTGAGCGGAAATCATCAACCGCCGTCTGTTCGGCGCTCATTTGAGAATCGGCAGGCGGCCCCTGCCTTGTTCGAAGTTAGGCCGAAGACGGGGATTTGACGGTGGCGAAGCCGCGAAGCTCTCTTGCGAACTCCTTGAGACCCTCAATGCCGCTCTGCTCGGCCGTAGCACACCAGGTCCGAAGCCGTTCGATAAGCTGATCCATGGTTGCCTCCGAGTCTTTCCACAGCATTGCAAGATCCGCCTGCATATTTGAGACAGACTTAAACACCGCACTACTCTCCACTAGCTTCTCAATTTTCCGGTTGTCATCCGTAGTGAGCCGGCTGTTCATGCCCATGAGCCAGTTTCGCACGGCGTCAATGGTCGGAAGGGAAATCTCTTTTTGCCGTTGCAGACGCTCAAGCTCGCTAATGCAGTTCGACTTGACCGCCTTGGCGAAGCGGGAGACGACCTCGAAGCGGTGCTGAAGGACCGAATTGAGTGTGTCAAGATCGCATAGCGGCTTCGTTTCATGGGATATCAGCTTGGGAGCAACACGCTTGACCTTGGCCAGTCCCAACTTTTCCAGGATCTTGATGTAACCCCAGCCAAGGTCGAATTCGTACCACTTGTTGGACAGTTTGGCTGATGTCGGAAAGGCATGGTGGTTGTTGTGCAGTTCCTCTCCACCGATAATGATGCCAAACGGCACAATGTTGCGGCTTTCGTCTTCCGACTGGAAGTTACGGTAGCCGAAGTAGTGACCGATGCCGTTGATTACGCCGGCCGCCCAAAAGGGGATCCAAACCATTTGCACTCCCCAGATGGCAAGGCCGATCCAGTCGCCAAACACTGCAACGTTGGCGGCGAGCAGGAGGTAGATGCCCTTTTCGCAGTGTGGGGTGTAGACGTTGCGCTCGATCCAGTCTTCAGGAGCGCCAAAGCCGTAACGCTCAACGGTTTCCTTTTTCTTTTTCTCCTTTCCGTAGAGAAAGACGCCGCCCCAAAGCACCGAGTTGATCCCCTCAATCTGGGGACTGTGAGGATCCTCCGCAGTTTCCACCTTGGCGTGATGCTTGCGGTGAATGGCAGCCCATTCCTTAGTGACCATGCCGGTAGTCAGCCAGAGCCACATTCTGAAGAAGTGACTGACTGACCAATGCAGGTCAAGCGAGCGGTGTGCGGTATGGCGGTGAAGGTATACGGTCACGCCAACAATGGTCACATGCGTCAGAACCAGTGCGGCGATGATGTAGCCCCACCAAGGTAGATCAATTAGGCCAGAGTAAAACATAAGTGTAAGTCCTTTTTCATGTACGTGTCCTTGGCTGGTCAGTCAGTGACCCGGCATGGGATACGTCTTTTCCCAAGACCAAGAACAGAATACGCATAAACTACCGAATTATAAGCGAATTCCAGCCCAAGTGCAACTGCCGCCCTAGTTTCGCTGCCTCGGGCCAAGTGGGCTGCAACTGCGCTTGCGAGTGTACAGCCGGTTCCATGGCATTCTGCACGTCGCCTGAACGTCCATTCGCCCGCAAGACCGTCCTGTTCGTAGAGTCGCGAAAACAGTCTGCCCCCCTTTTCTTCAAGGTCTGAGACCAGAACATGACGGCATCCTGTCGTAAGCAGTTTCTCTACGGCGCTGTCAAGGGTGCGCTTTCCGGTGAGAAGCAACGCCTCGCTCCGGTTTGGCGTAACCACCTCCATGTGTGGCAGCAGATGTCTGCATACGCTCCGCCAGATTTCCGGATTCATGAAAGGCTTGCCGACCGCGGTGGGAGCAACCACCGGATCAAGCACCATTCGCGCCTGTTTCATCTCCGATGTCAGGCTTGCTAGAGTTTTTGCCAAGGCCGCATTTCCGATCACTCCGATCTTGGCGCTTCGCGCTCGTCTTGCTGCGGCTGCAACACTTGCGAACTGGCTGCGCACGACTGCAGTGGTTGCCGGAGTGTAGCTGTCAAAGCGGTCGGCGTTCTGTGCAGTGTGTCCGGTCGAGATGGAAAGTGCGTGGCAACCTAGCGAATGCAGTGTTAAAATGTCGCCCTGCAATCCGGCACCTCCGGACGGGTCGGTTGGTGCGAAAACGGCCACGGCCGGAAACATTTCACCTTTAACAGACACAGACAGGAATCAGCGAAGATGAATGATCAGCCATACAGAACCTACATTTGCCAGGTTTGCGGATGGATCTACGACGAAGCTGAAGGCAATGAAGATGAAGGGCTCGCTTCTGGAACGCGATGGGAGGATCTTCCTGTCAACTGGGTTTGCCCCGAATGCGGAGCCCGCAAGGAGGATTTTGAGTTGACGGAAGTCTGACCTCTGGATTCATCAGGAATCCTTGTATTCGAACAGTTTGACGATGTTGAGAACGCCTGACACCTCGCGTGCGGTGTCCACGGCGATGGCTCCATGTTCCTCGGTGACGATTCCCATCAGGTAGACCACGCCAAGTTCGGTCACAACCTTGATCTGAAGCCCGGAGAAGTCGCCTCTCTGGACTCCCAGCAACGCCAGCTTGACCTTCGAGGTCACTGCCGAATCCGAAAGCCCCTGGGTCACCGAAGCCGGATTCGCAATCGTGATTCGGTTGTGGATCTCCCTGACGTTCTCAATCCCCTCGACCAGTTCCTGTGCCTGGTTGCGAAGTTCACGGGTGGGAGACTGTCCGGTAAGCAGGACAATGCGGTTGAAGCTGGTGACCTCAATCTCGGCGCTCTCACCGATCTCGTCGGCGAGGATCAGCGAAGTCTTGGCCTCAATTACCTGGTCCTCAACCAGCGATCCGGTAGTCCGCTTGTCGCTGGCAACGGCTCCTGCCGTGACTCCGCTGCCAATGGCAAGCGGTGCGCAGGACTGCAGAACCAGACCGCAACCCGCAAGCAACGTCAGAGCGAAAACCTGTCTGCTCCAGGCGGTTTCTTTCATGCCGTTTCCCCGCTGTTCTGCTTGACCTCTCCAAAGGGTTGGGCAGTGAATGTGCTCCGGACCAGCGGCTCGAAATGCTCAAGCGGTCTGGATTCATAGTCCGGGTCAAAGCAGTTCTGGTCATACTCCTCGCAAAACCTGACAGCATCGTCGAACCATTCATGGCCGCGGAAACGGTCGCGTGCGTTTCGATCGCCGCCGACGTGGTGGGCGTAGTAGTACATTTGGAACACGCCGTGGGTCTTGATGATCCAATAGGTCTTTTCAGATACGTAGGGACGCAAGACTGCGGCTGCCATTTCACTGTGCGAGTAGGGCGCCAACTCGTCCCCAATGTCGTGTAGCAAGGCGGCTACGATCATCTCATCGCTCTCACCGGAGTGTTCTGCGCGCGTTGCGGACTGCAGGCAATGCTCAAGCCTGCTCACCTTGTAGCCGGAAAGAGTGTCTTCCAGCTTTCGCAAGGCATCGAGTAGCCGATCCGGCAGACTTTGGTTGTAGTCCGCCTCGAGTTTCTCGAGAAGTTCGTAGTCTTCTTTTGTTCCATGCTTCATCTCAATGAAGCCCACTGTATTCGCTTCCATGTTTTCCTCCTATCCATTCTTTTGGGGCGCCGGACACAGGACAGTCCGCGCCAGCCATTTTTGAAGTTTCCCTGATTTTAAACCTCACATAAGGGTTTTTGACTGTCGCGACCGGATTTTAGGACGTTGGTTGCCGTTCGGCAACGTTCCGGCGCTCTGATATAATCTGCACTCGCTTCACGGGTCTGTAGCTCAGTTGGTTAGAGCGCACGCTTGATAAGCGTGAGGCCGTTGGTTCAAGTCCATCCAGACCCACTCCGATCCCGGCCTATATCCTTCATCCTTCATTGACTGGAGGATGTCAGAGGCGGTTTTCCAAGCATTCCAGCTAAGTTTGTTGGCAACAGGAGTGCTCTTCGCTGCACGATTGTGCGCGATCAGGCCAGATTAGGATTCGAGTTTGCCTATGATGCGATCCAAGGCATCAAGATTCCTGTAGTGGATCACAAGCCTACCCCTTGTCTTTCCGGCGCCGGCAAGAGTTACCTTGGTGCCCAGTTTTGCCGAGATTCGTTCGAGAAGTTCGTCGACGTCAGGATTGCTTTTCCGCTTGGGGTGCCCTTTTTTTGGCGGTTCCTTTGCCGATAGCCTTTTGACAAGGTCTTCTGTCTGCCTGACCGAGAGACGTAGGCTGACCACTTTCCTGGCAGCGATTTTCTGTAGCGATGCGGGAAGGGATGCCAGTGTGCGGGCGTGTCCCATCTCAAGACTGCCGTTCTCGACCAGCCTGAGGATTTCGGGAGCAAGAGCAAGGATTCGTAGCAGATTTGTGACAGTCGTCCGTGCCAAGCCAACACCCTTGGCTGCATCGGCATGAGACAAGCCAAACTCGCTCACCAGCCGCTTAACGCCCTTGGCCAAATCGACTGCATTCAAGTCCTCGCGCTGGAGATTCTCCACTAGGGATGCATAGATTGCCTGTTCATCGCTGTAGTCGCAGATTCGCACCGGCACTTGCGCCAAGCCGGCTTTCTGTGCAGCTTGCCAGCGCCGTTCGCCTGCGATGATCTCGTAGCTGTTGCGTCCGGCCGGCCGGACCATGATTGGCTGCATTACTCCCCGTTCACGTATTGATGCAGCCAGTTCGTCAAGCGAAGTTTCGGGAAAACTTCGCCGTGGCTGGAACTTGCCTGGCTGAAGCGAGCTGATTCCGACGTTACGCATTGCCCCGTCGTCAGTGACGGTAGCCTTGTCGCCGTCGCCAAACAGCACATCAATGCCCTTGCCCAAACCACGCTTCACGTCCGTTGTCTCCGCTCCACAAGTTCCTGTGCAAGCATTCGGTACGCTTGTGCACCTTTGCAGTTCCTGTCGTACTCGTTGATGCTCATTCCGTGACTTGGCGCCTCTGCGAGGCGGACATTTCTGGGGATTATCGTTTGAAAAAGCGTTTCGCCGAAATGCCGCTCCAGCTGCTCGGAGATTTGGCGGGTCAGCAGATTGCGTGGGTCATACATGGTGCGTAGAACGCCTTCCAGTCTCAGATTCGAGTTGTCGCTGTTTCGCATGCGCTTCAAGTTGTCCGCCAGATCGCTCAGTCCCTCAAGGGAATAGTACTCGCACAGCGTAACGATGAGGGCGCGCTCGGCGGCTTTAAGCGCATTGAGAAACAGAACTCCGAGAGACGGGGGGCAGTCGATGAGGATGTAGTCGTGACCAAGCTTTGCGTCGCACATTGCCATTGAGAGCGCGTTGCGCCAGTCGGCTCCTGATGTGGGAAGCTCGATTTCGGCGGCTGCCAGGTTGTTGTTGGCCGGCAACAGGTCAATCCCGGGACCCTCGCAGTGCATGACCGCATTGCAGAGGGGCGTTTGCCCGGTCAGGACCGCATAGGTTCCCTGCCTGATGGATCTCTTGTCGATGCCACAGCCGGTGGTGGCGTTGCCTTGGGGGTCAATGTCGATGAGGAGCACCTTTTTGCCCAAGGCTGCCAGCGAAACGGCGAGATTGATGCTGGTTGTGGTTTTGCCGGTCCCCCCTTTCTGATTGACGACGGCTATGGCTCTGGTCATGCGGCTGCCAGCCTCACCATGTAGTTTGACTGCGGAGATGCGATCTTTTCAATACGGCTGACCTGGAGAGAGGATGTGCTTGCGATTCTGCCTATTTCTTCGCGGGGATCGTTGCCCTTGAGAACGAGCATGCATGTTTCCGGCCCAACTAGGTGGCGAGAGAGTTCGACTAGCTTCCACAGTGGCGCTGTTGCACGGCTTACCAGGAAGTCCGGGGGATTTTCGGGCATCCAGGATTCAATCCGTCCGTGGTGGATATCAACATTCAGGAGATTGAGGTCAATTCTGCATTGCCTGAGGAACACAGTGCGCTTAAGTCTGCTTTCGATCAGTGTGACCTTGATCTGGGGTTTTGCTATCGCGATCGGTATGCCGGGTATTCCGGCTCCGCTTCCCATGTCGGCAACGTGATGCGCATTTTCCGGAAGCGCCCTAATCAGGGGAAGCGTGTCGACCAAGTGCCGCGAAACGATGTCGTCCTCGTTGGCCACCGATGTCAGGTTTTGCGTCCGGTTCCATTTCTGCATCATCAGGACATAGGAGTGGAGTAGCCGTGCGCTGTCGAGGCTGGTCTCCGTTCTGCGGGCCAGTTCCACCTCGTTCATCGCTCATGCTGGGTCGATGCGTGTCGCTTGAGATGAACCTGCAGAAGCGATATTACAGCCGGCGTGATCCCGTCGAGTCCTGCCGCCTCGGCGATCGACTGCGGGCGATGGCTGTTTAGGCGCTCTTTCGCTTCGTTGGACAGGCCAGTCACCCCCCGATAGTCGAAGTGTTCCGGAAGCGCCATGTCGCGCAGCCCTTTCTGATGCTCCATTTCTTCCAGATGGCGCCGGATATAGCCTTCGTACTTGATGCGCGCCTCAAGTTCGACGGCGTCCGTGTCGGCCAGCCCGGCATTCCTATCCGTTGCTGCGAGGATTTCGTAGGATGCTTCCGGTCTTTTTAGCCACTCGCGCAAGCTGACGTCATGGCGTTCTATTCTGTCAACGAGATTTCCAGCCTTGGTGTTGACCAGCCGTTCCTCCTCGAGTCCAATGCGTTCCCTGCGCCCGCAGTATGCCAGCCAGCGGTGCTCGCCGACAAGTCCTATCCGGTATCCTGCCTCGGTTAGGCGGAAGTCGGCATTGCTTTCTCTCAACTGGAGACGGAATTCGGCTCGGCTCGTGAACATGCGGTAGGGCTCGGTGACTCCGCGCGTGGTCAAGTCGTCGACCATCACTCCCAAATAGCCGTCGTGACGTGTCAACAGCCAAGGCGCTTCGCCTTTGGCCTGCAGAGCGGCGTTTGCGCCAGCCAGCAGACCCTGTGCACCGGCTTCCTCGTAGCCTGTTGTCCCGTTGATTTGTCCGGCGAAAAACAGACCGCCCAGCTCCTTGGTCTCAAGCGTCGCTTTCAGTCCGCGGGGATCGAAGAAGTCGTACTCGATTGCATAACCCGGCCGGGTCAGCCGTGCGTTTTCAAGGCCGGGAATGCTGGCGACCATGTCGATCTGCATCTCGTAGGGCAGGCTTGTCGATATGCCGTTCGGATAGATTTCGCAGACGTCAAGCCCTTCAGGCTCAAGGAATATCTGGTGTCGTTCACGGTCGGAGAACCGGACAATCTTGTCCTCGATGGATGGGCAGTAGCGTGGACCCGGTCCACTGATGTTGCCGCAGTTGAGCGCCGACTGGGCAAGCGCTCCGCGCACTATCTCATGCGTCCTTGGGGTTGTTCCGGTGATATGGCAACAAACCTGACCGGGATGCATCGAGTGTGAGCCCAGAAACGAGAATACAGGTCTCGGATTGTCGCCCGGCTGGCTTTCGAGCTGGGAGTAGTCGATGGTTCGGCCGTCCAGGCGCGGAGGAGTTCCGGTCTTGAGGCGTCCGGTTCCCGGCATTGTCTCCCGTAGCCGCGCTGCGAGTCCGTCGGATGCCTTTTCTCCTGCACGGCCTGCAGAATGGTTCCGGTTGCCGATGTGTATGCGGCCCCCGAGGAAGGTGCCAGTGGTAAGCACCACGGCCTGTGCCGGAATGACTGAGCCGAAGCCGGTCCTGACCCCTGTTACCCGTCCATTCCTGACAGCCAGGTCCTCGGCTGTCTGTTGGAACAACTCAAGGCCGTCTTGGTTCTCAACCCGTCGCCGGATAGCTGCCCGGTATAGGCTGCGATCTGTCTGTGCCCTTGTAGCCCGGACCGCTTCGCCCTTGCTTCGGTTAAGCCTCCGCAGGTGTATTCCGGCTTCGTCGGCAGCCAGTGCCATTGCGCCGTCAAGCGCATCGATCTCACGCACAAGATGTCCCTTGCCGATCCCGCCTATTGCGGGATTGCAGGACATTTGTCCTATGGTCTCAATGGAATGGGTGAGCAGAAGCGTCCGCGCGCCCATACGTGCCGCGGCCAGTGCCGCTTCGACACCGGCATGTCCGCCGCCAACGACCAGGACGTCATGGATAGGCTTGCTCATAAGCCAAGGCTCCAGACTATCCCGTCGCCGACTTTAGATGGTTGAAGCCGTTCTCGGTGGCGGAGTGGCTGGCTTCCCACTGCTTGATGAGGTTATGGGCCGCATCAGGAGCCTCTGACTTGTCCAGCGCCTCGATCAGGCTAGCGTCGTTGAGCATCCGGGTGAACTGCGCGCAGACCCGCAGATGCGTTGGCGTTGGCGTCTCCGGTGACATGATCACAAACAGGTTCTTGACAGGGTCGTTGTCCTCGGTCTCGAAGACGATCGGCTGGCGCAGACGGACAAAGGCGGCGACCGGCTGGCGCAGGCTTTCCATCCTTCCGTGAGGTATGGCAGTGCCCTTGCCGATGACCGTCGAACCTAGCCGTTCGCGTGCAATCAGGCTTTCGAAAACGCTGCGCCGGGCGATCCCGACACTGTTTTCGAACAGAAGCGCAATCTGCTCGAACACCCGTTTCTTGCTGCTGCAGTCGACATCAAGGAGGATGTGCTCCAGCGGAATGAGGTCGGTTGGTTTGAGATGAGTTTCCATGGGTTCAACTTCGATGAGAGTTGTTCTTGTGCTTGAATTCCTTTATCTGGCGGTCAATCTTGCCGATTGCGCTATCGATGGCCACGTACATGTCGTTCTCCTCGCTCTTGGCGAAGAAGTCGTGCTGGTGAGCGTGCATCTTGATCTCCGACTTGTGGACATTCCTGTCGGTGGACAGCACAACGCTGCAACTGGTCGGCGGCACGTCCAGATGGCGAAGCACCTTGTCCATCTTGCCACGTACATGGCTGGCCAGTGAATCGGTTAGCTCAAGATGTTGGCAACTGATATCGATTTGGTTCATGTGGATTCTTCCTTTGTCTTCTGTCCCGGCTCGCCGCCCGGCACGCGGCGCCGGTAGGATGGCGGTATGCCCATTTCAGTTCGCAACTGGGCAACAGTTCGGCGCGATATGCAACTGGCATGGCGGTTCATGGATTCAGCCAGTTTCCGGTCAGACATGGGTGATTGCGGATTTTCACGGCTGATGGCGTCCCTGAGGATTGCCTTCATGATCTGTCTAGTCTTTCCAGTGTCAGAAAAGGATCTTGGTATGATGGATTTTAACGCATGAAAGCCTCTTGGCGATGCAATGGTTTTCCCTGCCACGGCAAGTGAGACGGTTGTCACGCTGACGCCGACCTCTTCCGCGATGTCGGCCAGCCGGAGTGGGCGGAGACCGTTCGGACCCTGCTCGAAGTAGTTGCGCTGGAAATCGACAACCACCTGGGCTATTTCCAGCAGCCGGCGCCGGCGGTAGGACACGCAGTGCGCCAGGTTGGAGGCTGTACGCCACAGGCTTTCGGCTTCGGAGAGTGCGTCTGAATCCCATTTGTCGAACGTGCTGTGCGGATTGGTTGCCGCCGCAATGCCGATGTCGAGTCCGGGACCGTCATGCACGCGCCATAGCGTCCCGCTCTTGCGGACAACAACATCTGGGATCTGAGGAGTGGTAGCGGCGCCGAACAGACTGGTAGGCCTTGGGTTTAGGGAGGCGATTACGGCGAGAGCTTCCTGGAGGCGGTCTTCCGGCAATACGTCCAGGTCCTGTTTCGCTAGGCTATCGAAGTGATGGGTCAGGATGTCCCGGGCCGAAGCTGTCGTCTCGTCAGCGCATCCGTCTTCCTCCATGTCGGTCAACTGCATCAGAAGACGTTCCTGCAGGCTTGCCGCACCGATCCCAGGCGGGTGGAGCATGCCTAGTCGGCATCTGGCCTCGCGGATGTCGGCAAGCGGATATCGGCTGAACAGTTTCATTCCGGAAAGCTCCCTGTCACTTGAATGAAGATAGCCTTCGTCGTCAAGTTGATGAATCATGGCCTCCGTCAGCGAGACGAAATGTCGGCTCCAGCCGTTTCGTCTGCACTGTTCCAGGAGATGTTCCCGCCATGACAGCTGTTGTTCGTAGTTGTCGGGACCGAATTCGTGGGGTTTAACGTCTGGAAGTTGGAGTTCGAGGAACGGGTTGCGATTCGCTTCGCCTGTCAGCGACAGGAAAAGATCCGGACCTGACATGCGCAAAACAGACAGGGATTGTTCCAGGCTCAGCGACAACTGAAGCCTTGGCTCTTGGCGGAGTTGGGGAGCCGCCTCTGTACGTGTTGCGTTCACCGGTCGAAGGTGCTTCCGAGATATGCCTGGCGGACATCATCGTTCTTTGTGATTTCATGTGGTGTGCCGCTTGCCAGGACGCGTCCGTTGCTGAGAATGTAGGCGTGGTCACAGATGCGAAGCGCTTCGCGCACATTATGGTCGGTGATGACCACTCCGATTTCACGCTCCTTGAGTAGGTTAAGAGTCTGCTGAAGGTCACTGATCGAGATGGGGTCGATGGCGGCGAACGGCTCGTCTAGAAGAATGAACTTGGGAGTGATGGCGAGTGCCCTGGCGATCTCCAGCTTGCGCCGCTCGCCACCGGACAGGGTTGTCGGATCGTTTGCACGCAGATGGGCGATGCCGATCTCCTCGAGAAGGCCCAGCGCCTGCTTGTTGAGGCTGTTGCCGCGCATCCCCCTGATCTCCAGTATCGCCTTGACATTGTCCTCAACCGACAGCCGGGTGAACACCGAGGTGTCCTGGGGCAGGTATCCCACGCCCATCCGGGCGCGCTCATCAATCTGACAGTGGGTGATGTCCGTTCCTTCGATTGAAATCGTGCCGGAATCGGGAGCCATGACGCCGATGATGATCTGGAAGCAGGTGCTCTTGCCCGCCCCGTTTGGTCCTAGGATTCCGATGATCCGACCTCCCTCGATGTCGAGCGAGACCTGATCCAGAACCGGCTTGCCCTTGATGGTCTTGCACAGCCCCTTGACCAGCAGGCGGCTTGCCACGGCCCCCATTTACGGCCTCTCTCCGGCTTCATCCTCCTGTTTCCGAGTCGCGTCCGGTTCATCATCGCCGTTGATGACCATGGTGACCCGCTGGTCAACATCTTCGGAGACGGCAACAAAACTGTTGTCAGCCGTATCGTAGACGATAACATCACTGGCAATCTCTCCGCCCACATTCTGGGCTACCGCATTGCCGGTTAGGCGTATACGGCTCTCTGCAGTCTGGAAAACGATGGTCAGCGCGGTGGCCTGCATGTTGGTGGTCTCCTTGATTCCTTCCACGGTGGCTGGCGAACCGGTCACATTGACGTCGCTTTGTGCGCCAAGTGCGCCGACAGCCAGAGTGTCCCCGGAGACTTTCATCCCTTCGTGCACCAGTCTGATTCGTCCCCGCGCCTTTAGGCTGTTGTCCCTAAAGTAGTCGATCCTGTCCGCCGAGATGACTGCGTCGCTTGTGTTCAACTTGCCTTGGGAAACAGATATCCGTTCTGTTGCCGGGTTGAAGCTGATGCTGTCTCCGCTTGCCGTGACACTCCTGCCTCCGGACGTGTCGAACTGAAGCGAGGCGGGCGTGCCGGATGCCTCGTAGCGAGTGTCGTCCTGTCTGCCTTCCACAACCAGATTGTCCGCCTTAAGCGTGATACCGTCACCGGTCAGCAGCACATTGCCGGAAAATGTCGACAGTTGTGCCTTGTCGTCATAGTGGAACTTTGCCGCCTCGATTTCTGTCTGAGCCGATGCCAAGGCTGCGGAAGCAATGATTACAGAGGCAAGCGCCTTTCCTAAGCTGGTCATTCGACCACGACCCTGACGTCCTCGAACTGGAGCGGAGTGTTCGGTTGCCAGCGTAGGCTGGATGCGCTGATTTTGCGGCCATCCATGTCCGTCTTGACTTGGTCGCTTATCTCGATTCCGCTTCCGTCCAGCATCATGCTGGCTTTTTTGCCCGAGATCTTGGCCTTGAACTCCCGATCCATGTCCATGCTGACCGATCCTTCAAGCGAAAGGACTCCGCTGGCGGTGTCGGTTCGCCCTTTCTCGGCGCCAAAACTGGCTTGGTTGTCCTCGAGAAGCAGCCTGCCGGCAATGGTGTCCATGAATACCATCCCGTCGTCGCGGATGGTCATCCTGTTTGATTCAATCCGGTAGAGCATCTTTCCGTCCTGTGTGGATTCAAGGCTGGCACGCTTAAGGCTCGCATGCGAACTTTTTCTGCCTGTGTCATCATCACTGCGAATATGCTCCTCAACAAGGTTGACAAGAGTGGCCCCGACCAGTAAGGCCAGTGTCAGAAGCGGGGCATGGCGCGGAATGCTCACTCGCGGTGCAGAACTGTCATGTCGATGGAACTGTTGTGCAGGATCAGTTCGCACACCTCGCGGACAGCGCCTTGGCCCCCGTTTGCATTAGTGACGTAGTGGGCGGCGGCCAAGGCCTCCGGACGCGCTCCCGGAACGGTGAGCGCCACTCCGACATGCTTCATGGCCTCGATGTCGGTGATGTCATCGCCCATAAAAGCGGCGCTTGATGCATTCAGGTTGTTTTCAGTCAGAAAATGCTCAACCAGTTTCTTCTTGTCGGTTACGCCCTGAAAGACATGGTCGATCTGCAGCTGACGTGCCCGATGAACTACAGCCTCGGACTTTCCTGCGCTGACGATGACGACCCTGATTCCGGCGCGCCGAAGCATTTTCATGCCCAGTCCATCCGTGACGTCAAACGAACGGAACTGCGCCCCATCCTCAAGAAAGTGGATTCGTCCGTCTGTCATGATGCCGTCGACATCAAGAAACAATGTTTCGACTGCCGCAAGGCGCTTTCCCAGTTCCACATTCATTCAAACCACCTTGTTCTTGAGCAGATCGTGCATGTTTAGCGCGCCTGCAACCTTTCCCTTGTGCAACACCGGCAATTGGCTGATCCGTTCGCTTTCCATGAGTTTGACTGCATCGACCGCAAGGGCGCTAGCCTCTATGGTAACCGGCGACCTGGTCATCACGCTGCCAATGCTCTTTTCTCTTGGATCCTCCTCCATCTCGAGGGCACGGCGCAGATCGCCGTCGGTGAATATCCCCTTGCACGCGCCCTTGCCGTCGACCACGATCGCCATGCCCATGCCCTTAGTGGAAACCTCGACGATGGCGTCGACTACGTTGGCTTCCGGGGAGATTAGTGGCAATGCGTTCCCGGTGCGCATGATGTCCCTGACACGCGTCAACAGTCGCCGGCCGAGCGTTCCTCCTGGATGCCGTCTTGCGAAGTCGTCGCTGCCGAACCCCTTGGCCTCGAGCAGGGCGACTGCCAGCGCATCTCCAGTCACTAGAGCGACGGTGGCGCTTGATGTCGGAGCCAGGTTGAGCGGACACGCCTCCTCCTCAACGTGGGTTGAGATTGCCTCGTCGGCCTCTTCCGCAAGTTGGGACAGCAGGTTTCCGGTCATTGCGATCATCGGTATGCCAAGGCGCTTGGCGGCCAGAAGCACTGCACGCAACTCTTCGCCTTCTCCGGATTGCGATACGGCCAGGACGGCGTCCTGTTCGGAAAGCATGCCGAGATCGCCATGGACCGCCTCAGCCGGGTGCATGAAAAAGGCCGGTGTGCCGGTGCTTGAAAAAGTCGATGCGATTTTCCGGGCGATGTGTCCCGACTTGCCGATTCCAGTGACGACAACTTTTCCGGAGACGCCCAAGAGCAGGTCCACGCTGCGAACGAAAGTCCTGTCCAGCCTGTCGGCGGCGGCCTGGAGAGCATGGATCTCGGTTTCGAATGCAAGCCGTGCCCGGCGGGCATGGCCGGTTCCATCCGTCTTGCGGCCCTTACCAGGCGCTGGCGGCTTCGAACTGCGAGGCGACAAGCGCTTGGGCATGTGGACGAGAACCTTTGACATAGTCAGGCATGCGCTGGAGAAAATAGGATGCAGTCCACTGGCTGTCGAACAAGCCGTAGGTGACCACGAACTTCGCATTGCCGCTGACATAGGACGGGTAAACCATGATGTTGCGGATGGGGTAGATCAGCGACAGGTCGCGCAGGAAGTTCTCGACATGCATGGCGCGCCCCTGTGCCACGGTCATGAGGCGCACGGTGTAGAAATCGCGTGGTTGGGAGGTCAGCAGGAACTGTGTTGCGTTCAAACGCCGGCGCAGATAACTGTTGCCCGGCATCCACTGCCAACGTGGGTTGTCGAGCAGGGTCTTGCCGGCCCGATCAAGTACCAGCGACCGTTCAGGTTCTGTGTTGGCGGCGGCGATGATGGAATCAAAGTTCGGCAGATTGCCTGGCGTTGTTTTCGGCTCGGGTGCCGATCCGTCGGATTGCAGCGGCTCGGTCACGCCAGGCTTCTCGGCAGGCCGGATCAGTTCGGGCCCCTCGTTGATTCTTCCACTGACGTTCTCGAACAGCGAGGCGGTTCCCGCAACGAGTTCGCGCAGTTCGGCATTGCCTTCGCCGTCGCTTTGCGGAGGATCAAGGTCGATGCTCTCAATGACGGTTGCCTGAGCGGTGGACTGCTCCTGTAGCAGCCGGGTCTGCTTGTTGTAGTAATAGGCCGAACCCAGCAGGACGGCGGTGAGAGTTGCCGCAGCAAGTGCCTTGTAGGGAGTGCGGTTCTTCCTGACGACTTCTGCCACCAGCTTCTTATATCCCGCATCGCGGGCGGCAATCTGAACATGTCGGTCGGTGACGTTCCTGTCACCACGCGCAAAAGCCGCCAATAGGCTCTTGTCAGCCAGTATGTTGACGCGGCGGAGAATCCCTTCGGATACCTGCCAGATCAGCTGGCACGCCTCCTGCGTGAAGATCGGCTTGTTGCCCTTGTACCCGGCGCTGAGCATCCGGCTCTGAATGTACCTCAGGACATCCTCCGAGCCGAACGGCTTAAGATCGAAGTGGGACGTGATCCGCTCGCGCAACTGGCGCATGTTCTTCTGTGTGATCTTTTCCGTGAACTCCGGCTGGCCGAACATCACGATCTGCATCAACTTGTCCCTACTTGATTCCAAGTTGGAAAGAAGCCGTATCTCCTCAAGCGATTCATCCGGCATTGCCTGCGCCTCGTCGATGAAAACGATGACCTTGATCTTCTTCCCGTACTGGTCAATCAGGTAGTTCTGCAGCTGGCGGACCAGGTTGGGCTTGTCCTGGTCGGGCTCCAGTCCAAGTTCCTCGGTGATGTTGTAGAGAATCTCACGCCCCGATAGGCTCGGATTGGCGATGTACACGATGTTGACGTCATCGTCCAATGCTTCCATCAGCGTACGGCACATCATGGTTTTTCCAGTACCAACCTCTCCGGTGACAGCAAGAATTCCTCCGTTGTTGTTCAACGCATAGACCAACGCATCCAGCACCTCGCCACGTATGCCGCCACGGAAGAAGAACTCCGTTGTCGGCGTTATCCGAAACGGAGGCTCGTCCAACAGGAAATGATCAAGATACAGGTTCATCCGCCGCCATCCAGTTCAAGTATCCGCTTCAGTTCTTCTGTGCCGACACGCAACATGCCGGCCGCCTTCATGTGGTTGCCGGCCGCAGTGCGTAGTGCGGTCTGGGCACACAGGAGCCGCCACTGTCGTTGTGACTTCTCGAGGTCGATGGAGCCGTAATTTCCAATCATCTGTTCAATCTGGCCTGCCAAAACCGAAAATTCTAACAAGTCTTTGTTTTTATCGCCAAATTGCTGCTCAATGTACAACTCATCCCGAAGCTGCTCTTCGGAGACGATTGTGGCCGCATGCTTTGACTGCAGTCGTATGACGATGTTCCGCAACTCGCGGACATTGCCTGGAAAATGGTACCGGCTCCACAGCGTCATGGCCTTCTCATCCAGAACGAATCTTTTCGTGTTCAGCCTCTTGGAGACATCTTCGGAAAAATGGTTGAGCAGAAGTGTGCGGTCCTCTCCGAGGTTCCGCAACGACGGAACATCCAACTGTAGCACGCTGAGCCGGTGATAGAGATCCTTTCTGAACCGTCCTGTCTCGACGTCAAACGTCAGGTCGCGGTTCGTCGCCGCTATCACGCGGGCCGAGGTGGTGCGCGCAGCGGTTTCACCGACCCGCTGGTACTCTCCGGTTTCCAGCGTTCTGAGCAGCTTGGGCTGCAATTCCAAGCCGAGTTCGCCGATCTCGTCAAGAAAGAGCGTTCCGTTGTCGGCGTCGCCGAAGTAGCCGGCGCCGTCTGTGATCGCTCCGGTAAACGCCCCCCGTCGGTGGCCGAAAAGGGTGGCCTCGAACAACTGTGCGGGAATCGCAGCACAGTTGAGGGCTAGAAAGGGACTGGCCTTGCGCGACAGGCGGTGGACCGCCCGGGCGGCGAGTTCCTTTCCGGTTCCGGTCTCACCTTGGATAAGCATTGGATAGGGATTGTCTGCTAGGGCCTGGATGCGTTCGTACAGGAGCCGTGCCGGTGGGGAATTTCCGATGAAGCCGTGTTCCTCACCGGAATCTGCGCGCGCCTGTCTAGCGACTCTGAATGCCTCCAGAATGGTTGCCGGATCGGAAGGCTTCGCTATGAAGTCGGTGGCACCCATGGTGCGTGCCAGTCGGGCGTTCTGTTCGCTATCTTGGCCGGACACCACAAGAAGGGTGCAGTTGGGAGCGGCGGCGAGAATGTCCTTGATCACGGTGAATCCATGTTCAGGTTTGTGCCGGTCCGGAGGAAGGCCGAGATCAACGATGGCGCAGTCTGGCGG
Organism: Gammaproteobacteria bacterium; assembly: GCA_965207545.1. GTDB lineage: Bacteria > Pseudomonadota > Gammaproteobacteria > Tethybacterales > CBDBMS01 > CBDBMS01. The sequence goes on along the minus strand of CBDBMS010000003.1, from coordinate 1,208,139 downwards.
AGTGGGCATCTGGCGCACCGCACTACGGGCCTCACGCCGGTTCTTGGCACAGAACACCTGGAACCAGTCGTCAAGCGCCACAGTCAGCGATTCGAGGATCAGCGGATCGTCGTCGACCACAATCAGATATGGCCGGTCTGCGTTGCTATTCGACAAGATAGATGCCATCCTCCCTCTCATCGACGGAGAACACCGCAAGAGGCTTTTCCGCATCGACCGCCTCGCCACTGTCGAGCCGCCAACTCCAGAAATGGAGACAGCAGGTCAGTAGTCCGTCCTCAACCTCGCCGTCCGCCAATGGCGCACCCTGATGCGGACACTCCGCCTCAACCGCATGGATCCTTCCGGCGTGACGTATAAGCAGGATTGTCCTGCCGTCATCAAGGTCGACCTCCTTCAGATCCCCCTCGGCGACTTCGTCCCTGCTGCATAGTAGCTTATCTCCCATGGCTCATCTCCTTCATCCTTTCAGTGCCTCCGTGAATTCCATAAACCGTTCGTCAACCAGTTCGCCGCTTGCCGCCAGCAGGCGAAGAGAATCGAGAAGCAGGTCGTAGCGCGCCCTTGCAAGAAGTGACCGTGCGTTCTCAAGATCTTGCTGGGCATCAAGCACGTCGGACAGGACGTTGATGCTCTCGTTGAACCCATAGGTTACGATGTCCACCAGTTCCTCATTGGCTTGGACCGATGCCTCCAGCGCACGGATACGGCTTTCTCCGTTGCGGATCTGGTTCAGCGAGCGAGCCACCTCGTTTGACAGTGCCTGAACGCCTCCGCTCAGCTGCGTTTGCGCCGCTTTTTTTGTGGCGACCGCCTGTCGATAGGCGGGTTTTGTTCCTCCGCCCGAAAACAATGTCCACTCGATCTGAACCGACGTGACGGTGCTGTAATCGCGACCATCCTGCTCGTTGTCAGACCGCGAACGTGTCGCCGAAAGGACAACTTCCGGCAGCAGGACGCCCAGCGCCGCTTCGACGCCGGTATCTGCCGCCTTAAGATCCTTCCGCAAGGCTCTGATCTCAAAATTGTTCCGTGTCACTTTCAGTAGCAGGCTGTCCAGATCCCGGTCGGTTACGGGAACGGTGAATGTCGTGGGCGTATTCAAAGCCTCATCGTCTATGCCGGAAACCAAGGAAAGGTTGCGCAGGGCAAGTTCGTAGTCGCCACGTGCGCTGATCCGCGCTGCTGCCACCGCCTTCAGTTCCGCCTGAATGCGCAATTCGTCAAGCCGGGTTGCCGATCCCGCCTCAACACCCTTCCTGATCGAATTGAGCTGCTCGCGTATGGCCCGTAGCCGGAAGTTTGTGAAGCCCAGCTGTTGGCGGGTCCACAGGACATTGAAGTAAGCCTCGGCCACCTTGATCATCAGTGCGCTGCGCGCCGCCTCGACACGCAGCAAAGTGGCATCCCGCACATCGTGCGTTTGCTGGTAGAGAAGAAAGTCCCTGAGGTTAAACAGGCTCTGGCGCACCGTGAGATCATGTGACTTGGTTTTCTTGCTAGGGGGCGATCCGTTTTGCTGTGCCTCATCGCTCTTCGATCTCCGTGTTTTGCTGATGCCAATCGACACTTGGGGCAATAGAAGGGAGCGGCGCACTTTGGGCTGCTCGACATCGATCTGGGAGAGCGCCACCTGGGTCAGGAAATCTGCGTTCTTCCTGAGAGCGCTCTGGTAGTGTTCCCAAAGCGTGACCGCAGCGACAGGAGCGGGGTGCAACGTTCCGGCTAGTGCAGTGCACAGGATGATTGCCGTGGCCCTCATGCCCTAGAAGGAGAATCCGGGTGGTTTAGGTGCATTTTCCAAAGGATCGATGTAGTACTCGAACAGGTCGGATTTGGCCATGTTGGATCCACCGATGTTTTCTAGAAGCCGTATTGACATGACCGGAGCGGTGCCGACCGGGGCTAGAAGCCGTCCTTTGGGCTTTAGCTGGTTGGCGAATTCTTCGGCTAGGATGGGTGTTGAGCCCGTCAGAACGATGATGTCGTAGGGGCCTTCCTGGCTGAAGCCTCGGGCGCCGTCAGCGTTATGGACGGTCACATTGCTGATGCCTGCCGCAGCCAGATTTTCGGCGGCACGCTCGGCAAGCGCACCGTCTATCTCGACGGAGTGAACCTCGTCGGTCAACTGTGCGAGTAGCGCCGCAAAATAGCCTGATCCGGTTCCGACGTGAAGGGCAAGCTCGCCATTGCGGGGCGACAACTCGGCGAGGAACCGGCCCTCCACCTTGGGTGGGAGCATCCTTTGCCCTCCTTCCAAGGGCAGGTCGAAGTCGAAGTATGCCAGGTCACGCTTGTCAGCCGGGACGAACCATTCCCGCGGTATGCGGTGATAGATATCAAGGATGCGGTCTTCGAACACATCCCAGGTTCGGATCTGCTGTTCAACCATCTTCGCAATGCGGTTTTCGGTTTCTGTTGACGTTTCAGGCATTTGGGTTGAAGGTTCTCATGTCAGATATGGCGTCAGATTTCCGTGAAGTTCGAGCCGGGTGCCGAGAAGAGGACTCGAACCTCCACAGTGTTTACACACTACTAGGACCTGAACCTAGCGCGTCTACCAATTCCGCCATCTCGGCTCCATTCTTGATGCCGACATTTCACGAATCTCAAAGGCACCGCTCCGCAAATTATATTATATATGCGAGGGATGCCCTGTCTACGGATTGCCCTAGAGCATCCGCCTCAGAATTTCAGGTTTTCCGTGAAGGTGGTGCCTGACCGCTGCGGCGGCGTGCAGCGTGACGGCCGCCAGAGTGACATAGGCGCCGACGGCGTGGATGCGGTCAATGACATCCGTTGCGGTTTTGCTGAAACTGGTTATGGCCGGGATAGTGACGCCCCACAGTACCATTATGTCGTTGCCCTTGGAAGTGGAGAATAGGTAGCCGCTGACGGGAAGAACCACTAGGGCTGCGAGCAGGAAACGGTGCATGGTTTCGGAGGTTCGCCGCTCCCATGGCGCTAGGTCCGGATGCGGCTCCGGGCGGAGGTCTGCGAATCGCCACAGCAGACGCGTAGCGATCACTGCGAGCAGGACGATTCCGATTGAGCGGTGCCACCGGATGGCTAACGGTTGCCACCTGTCGTAGTAGTCAAGTTCAGTCATCCAGGCGCCAAGAGCAACGAGCATCAGGAAGAGCACCGCCGTCAGCCAGTGGAAGGCTCTTTCGATGCGGCCGTAGCGTTGCCGGTTACCGCGAAGCATCGCTGTCCACAGCTAGTTCCTAATTCCCTCCACGAACAGGTCCAGTTCCACCTGGTCAACAACGGGGTTGTCAATGCCAAAGTCTGCCGCCCTGATCGCCGAAGTTCCTGCAAAGCCTGCCCGGTAGCCTCCCCAGGGATCGTCACCCTCGCCAATGAACTGTAAGGAGATTGAAATTGGTCTTGTGACTCCGTGAAGGCTGAGTTTACCGGCCAGTACGCCCCCATTGGCATCACCTTCGAACGAAGTGCTCTCAAACGTCGCCAAAGGGTGTTCTTCGGCATCTAGGAAATCCGACCCCAGCAGGTGCTTGTCACGCTCGGCATGATTCGAATCCAGGCTATCAATGTTAACCTCGACCTTGACGGACTGCTCCTGAACGCCCCCTTTGGGGTTGTAGGTGAACTCGCCTGAGAATTCGTTGAAGCGTCCGAGAAGCCAACTGTAGCCGAGGTGCTTTGTCCGGAACTGGATGAACGAATGTGCCGTGTCAATCCGGTACTCGTTTGCAAGTGCAACAGAAGGTGCGAAAGCGGCCATTGAGGCCGTTGCAAATGCGGTGAGCAGGACGGTTAGCACTTTGGTTTTCACTGGAATCTCCTATAGGACGGATGTGATTTTAACTCGGTACCCCATGAATATGGTGTGTTCGCCTTTGGCTCCAAGCCTGCATTCTAGGCGGAACCCTGCTTTCCCCGCTCGATAGAAAAGATGGCGTCACATACAGGGCTGTCGACTGGCACAACAGGAATGTGGAATTGGACGCTGAAGCTGAGCGTCTCGATGCTCAAACCTCTTCTTGTGCGGTCTCTATTGGCACTTGTGGGTATGTGAAGCGGAAGGGATGCTCTGTCTAGCTGTCCTCACTTGACCAGGATGCTGTTGTTGTCGAGCTCTCACACGTGATGCGCAATGAAGGCATGCAATGTCACAGGGGGATGTCAGTTGCCTGGATCAGTGATTCACCGCCGGGCTTAGACACATCGACGTTCCAGAGGCTTGTTCGATTTCACTATGCTTGGCGCTGTCTGTCTGCATGTCGTTTGGGCCGAAAGACCGCTTGCGTTCCGCAGGCAAGTTGTCCGGCGTTGCGGCATTTATGCTTCATCTGGAGCTTGAAGCGCCTGGGCGTGCATGTGTTCCGTCTCGCAGGAGGGGTTGGAGAGTCTGGCTGCGAAAAACGATATGGCTGTCATGTTCAGAAGCGATGTTCCAGACTATACAGGTCGTGCCAATGCACAGTGTGGACATGCAGCTGTCAGCCTACACGGGCAGGTTTCAGTGACAAGGTGTGACTATGCGCTGGCCGCCCGCTAGGAACCTGCTTCCGAAAGCGCTTCAAGGTGTGCGGCGACTGATTCGCCAAGGGCAGCGAGATCATAGCCGCCTTCCAGCATGCTGATGATTCGTCCGTTGGAGGTCTTGTCGGCCAGTTCCGCTATTTCAAGCGTGAGTTCCCTGAAATCCTCTGTCTCGACATTGAGGCCGGCTAGCGGATCTGCACGGTGTGCGTCAAATCCTGCTGACACCAGGATCAGTTCCGGCTTTTCCTCTAGGATGGCGGGCAAGAGCTTTTTTCTCCAGACGGCAAGCAGTTCCCTGCCGCCATCTCCGGCCGACAGGGGAGCATTGAATATGTTTCCGCAACCCCGCTCGCCAGCAGTTCCCGTTCCCGGATAGAGAGGCATCTGGTGGCTTGAAGCGAACAGAAGGTTCCTGTCGTTCTCAAACACCTTTTGCGTTCCGTTTCCATGATGGACATCAAAGTCAAGCACAGCGACCTTTCCGACCCCGTGGTGGCTTCTGGCGTATTTGGCCGCAATCGCAATGTTTGAGAAGAGGCAGAAGCCCATCGGTCTGTCCGGCTCGGCATGGTGTCCGGGTGGCCGCATGGCGACGAAGGCGGCTGCCGTCTCGCCCATCATCACCTTGTCGACAGCCATCGTGGCTGCGCCCACTGCGCGCAATGCGGCATCAAGCGAGCCTGGCGACATCACCGTGTCACTGTCAAGAAAAGCGAACCCCTCTGTCGGGCTGGTCTTCTCCAGCAACCTGACATGGCTTTCCGGATGCGCCAGCAGGGTATGCTCCTCCAGACCCATGGGTGCATTGACTGAAGAAAGTCCGGAAAAACTTTTCTTGAGCGTTTCAAGTACGGCTTCATAGCGGGCCGGCCGTTCCGGGTGTCCCTGCGGAACTTCGTGCCTAAGAGCATCACCGTGATGGAGGAGTAGGACTGGCGTATGATGCCTGCTAACGATGGTGCTGATGTCCTGCGGCCATTTCGCCGATCTCCGGTTTGGATTGCCTTAGGCCAAGATGCCTGCCTGTCGGCGCGAGCCAGCTAGGAGCCGAAGCGGAGCGGAGCATATAGGGAAGGCTAGAGATGGAACGGCAGTTGGATGGGCACAAGTGAGTTGGAGGCAGATCATGGCTTGTCGGCTTCAGACTGCTTTTTCGGATTTGATGTGTCCCGTGGCACTGTTGCTGCCCTAATCAATTTCAACACGTCAAGTTCATTTGGCGGAATGTTGTTCTCATCAAGAAGGGAAAGCCACCGAGCGGCGAGTTCCGGTTGGCCGAGATTGATGTGTGCCACGCTGGCTGCGTACACAACGGTTCTTTCTCTCCGGCTAGGCTGCTCTGATATGCCACCTAAGGCTGAGGCCAATCTTGCGATTTCAGCATAGTCCCATGAACCCAGAGCCCGATAGAAGCGGGCCAAGAGGCTTATGTCGTTGCCGGCCTGTTCGAGACATCTGTCGAGAATGCTATTCCAGTAGGCTTCGCTACGGGCCGGCGTGGAGTAGGGATAGGCATTCTGAGCCAAGACGCCTATTCCGCCTAGCCACAGAAGCCAGTCGTTATGAGTTTGCGGACAGGTGTCGTAGAGTCTCTCAATTAGCTTTGACTCTTTAACATCCGCGACTATCTCGTACAATTCAGGCCCCCTAAGCGGGTTGTCAGGATCTAGGATCTTGTCGGCAATGTTGGTTCTCCAAGGCCAAAGGGTGTTCCCCAACGTGATTTCCTTCGTTCCGGTCCGGACTGGCAGGCCGCTTAGCATTTGCATGACAGGGAAGCCGGCTTCGGTCCTGAGAGAAACAAAGGATGTGTGTTGTTCATTGGTGAAGCGAGACTTGCCAGCGAGGTTTTCAAGATACGGGAAGTAGTCCGAGTTAACAGGGACACCTCCCTTCTTCAGAAAAGGCAGTAGCGCTTTCCGGTTCCCTACCGACGTCACCACTACGTCATCAAGGTGCCTTACCCAAGGCGACAGGAAATCGCGCATGTCGCCATCCGCCAGAAACTCGTCGGAAAGTTCCGGCAGACGCTCCCCCTTGCGAGAGGCAACCACGATTATATTATTCGCAACCACGAAGTACCTGAAGTCTCCGAATACTTCATCCAAGGTGGCAGCGATGGATGCGATCATGTCGGTGTTGAGCGCCCAGAGTTGGATCCACTGTGTGAAAACGCCGCCTTCATTCAGGTTGTGGTCGACAAAGCGGTAGAACTCTTGTGTATACAGGTTGGCTATTCCCTTGCGCCACACTTGTGAAGGCTCTGAAATGATGATGTCATAGCCTGTCCTGTCCTGTCGTGTTGCAAAGAAAGCGCGTGCGTCATTGATCCGTATACGATGGCGAGAATCATCGTACACCTTGGAAATGCGGGGCAAAAAGTGTCTTCCGGCCTCTACGACGGCAGGTTCAATCTCTATGGTGTCAAGATGTTGAAGCCGTTCCGAGTGAAGTAGCGTATGTGTCGTCATTCCCGTGCCGAGACCAATATTGACAGCCCGTTTGGCGTCAGGCCGGAATGACAGTGGGATGACCCCCAACATGACATTGACTGTTTCATCGACCACCTCGGGTTGTTTCCCTTCGGGGCTGCTGATCTGCATTCCCGATTGGACAAGGCCGTTGACAACAATGGAGCGTACAACAATACCGCTTGGCCTGGTGTTTTCTCCAACAGTCACCGATGCAGTTACGCCGTCCTTGTGGTAGAGGATATTGTCTAGACTCTTGTAAACAATTTTGGTGTTGAAAGACGGATGCGCAAGACCAAGGCCGAAACTGGCTACAGCCCATGCCGCCAGTTTCGGAGCCAACGTTCTCACAAACCGCCACGAGAGCCAGAGTCCCAGAAGCAGGTCGATTGCCCCACCTACAATGACGGTGTTTTTCAGTCCCAGTACGGGAAGGCACAGGTGCACCGCGAACACGACGCCCGCAATTGAGCCAAGGGTGTTTGCGGCATAGACCTTTCCTATTGTACGTTCGCCGCCTCCCGACTGGAAGAGATGATTTGTCATCAGAGGCAAGGTCATTCCGGCACAGATGGTAGCCGGCAGCATCACAACCATTGCCATCCCATAGCGGAAAAGGTTGTAGGGGCCGTAGTTTTCGGGAGTTCTCTGAATCCCACGGGCGACGATGTCATTGATCTCGAACAGGTTTTGGTAAAGAAAGATCGTTGCAATTGCAAAGGTGCCCATCAAAAGCTGGATCAAGGCGAGTGTTTTCATCGGGTTTTCCAGATGGTCAATGCGTCGGCGGATCCAGAACCCCCCCAAGGCAAGACCGAGGATGAAAGCGCTGAGCATCAGTTCGAAAGCATGCGCGGTTGACCCGATCAGCAGGGTGAGCATGCGAATCCAGACAATCTCGTAGATGAACGAGGCCATTCCGGTAAGGGCTGCAATTGTCAGGATCATTCTGTCTAGGCTTTTCGTCACGCCCCGGCTCTTCTGCTGTATCCGTCCGGTGTCTTTGCCTTGCAAGTGGTGCATGATCCATACTGCGCCAGCGGCAATGGCGCTCAGAAATCCTGCGGCTGCGACTGTTCCCGGAAGCCCAATCCATTCCACGAGCAGGAACCCGCCCGCCAGAACCCCGACTGCCGCGCCTATGCTGTTGGAGAAGTAGAGCCATGAGATGGTCCGTCCGCTTTTCTCAGGTTGCAGTCTCATCACTCCGCTGCTCATTAGCGGAAATGTTGTGCCTAGCAGGATTGTCTGTGGGAGAATGAGTGCGGCGGCAAGTCCCCATTGGGCTAGGGTGCCTCCCAATCCTGTTCCGGCGGCAGGCAGGAGCGAATCATAGGCCCACTCGGTTGCCAACGTGAATATCTCGTGGAAATAGACACCACTTAGTGCGATTACGGCTTCGACAATTGCATAGGCCAAAAGCGGATTGGCGATACGTTCCGCATAGCGACTCGCCAAGGCGGAGCCCAGCGCAAGACCGAACAGAAAGATCACAAGAACCAGCGTTTGCGCATAGGCGTCGTGGCCGAGAAAAAGCTTGAGGTAGCGGGCCCAGATGGATTCGTAGAGCAACCCTGCGAAACCAGAGGCAACGAAGATCAGATAGTAGATGTAGGCTGGGAAAGAAGAACGTTTTTTCGTCATAATCCTGTTGGTTCCTGCCTTCCTTCCATCCACATGGATATGGGCGCATCCTTACAGAGCCTGTGCCTGTATTTGCTGAAACTGAAGCCTGCCGGCAGGCGTTTCAAATGCAAATTATCATTATAGAATCCCCATTCGGCTAAGTTACAGGAAAATGACACGCGACTGTATGTATCTAAACCGGTGATTATAATATAGTTGGCATGTGCGCCGATCAGATTGGATTGGATTGGGATATGGCGAGGCAAAAACTTCATGGTGGGCGCAACTGGGATTGAACCAGTGACCTCTGCCGTGTGAAGGATTTTTCGCTCTTAGGTGTGGACTATGCTCAAGAGGCACTATCAGATAGCAAGTATATTATTGCCTATATTTATGAGATACATCAGTTGCAACAAAGTTCCAATTGACACCGATTAACGTCCGCGAAAGTGGACACAATCCGTCTTGGGGCGAAAGTGACCTACATGTCCAACAGCAATTCACCAAGGGGCTACATGCGGCTATGGGTAGAATAAGAACTTATGTATGGGCGGGCTATGAAATTCATTGATTTGTTCAGCGGGATTGGGGGATTCCATCTTGCTGTTTCTGCCGCTGGTTTGCGTTGTGTTTGGGCCTGCGAGATCGATGAAGAGGCTGCCAAGTCGTATCACGCCAACTTTGTGGTAAGACCGGAGGGGGACATCCGAAAGGTGCGGCCGACGGAGATTCCTGACCACGACCTGTTATGTGCTGGTTTCCCCTGCCAGCCGTTCTCGATCATTGGGAGCCGGGAGGGAGTGCGCGACACAAAGGGAAGAGGGATGTTGTTCCACGAAATCGTACGGATCGCTGCCTGCAAGCGGCCACAGGCGATGTTGCTTGAGAACGTCAAGCAGTTCGCAACGATCCAGAAGGGAGCCGTTCTGCGGAACGCGATTCAGGCACTGGAAGGATTGGGCTACGATACGGACTGGCGGATATTGGACGCCCGCGATTTTGGGTTGCCGCAGAAACGCGAGCGGATTCTCATTGTCGCGCTCATGGAGGGGCTGATGCAAAATTTCAAGTGGCCTTCGAGAAAGGTACCGATGCGGTCATTGTCCGCGTTGTTGGAGGTGAATCCTGATCCAATTCACTTCGCAAGCGAGTACATCCGGAAGAAGCGGTGCAGAACGCACCGGACGAGACTAAGGCCGGCGATCTGGCATGAAAACAAGGGAGGCAATGTTTCTAGCCACCCGTATTCCTGTGCTCTCCGGGCAGGAGCCTCCTACAACTACCTTCTTGTCAACGGAGAGCGTCGGCTTACCCCGCGTGAGTGTCTCCGGTTGCAAGGGTTTCCAGACAGATTCCGAATCGTATGCAACGATTCGCAGACGCGCAAGCAGGCTGGAAATGCGGTACCCGTACCCATGATCCATGCAGTTACCAAGGAGATCGTCAATGCAATCACCAACGCCCCCAAAAGTACAAATAAGAAAGGCTCCCAAACGCAGAGAAAAACTATGGGCACTTGGAAAGTTGCCTGATACGCTTATTCGTTCGCTTGGGCGAGAGATCGTTTACAAGCTGGCAACAGGCGATGAGGACATTACAGGCAACGGGTTTAGCTCAATGTTTGCAGAAGTGGTGCATTCCCAGGCAGTGGATCACAAAAGCCCTGTTGGCGTTGCAGATGTCAGTTGGGAGAGCCACGCTTGGTCGGTCAAGACAGTTCAGTCACAGGTAGCAAGTTTCAATAAGCAGCGGGTGAGGCTGATTTCAGGGCGGAATAACCCTGGCTATTCGATGGGCATAGAGGAACCGATGAAGGATCCTCAGGCTACAGGTCGGGCCGTGATTGAAATATTGAATGCTAGGATCGACGATGCATTGGCAGAATTCAACGATTTGAGACTCCTAGTCTTCGTCAGGAATATGAAAGAGTTGAAATTTTGTATCTTCGAAAAGGAGCTTGAACGCTTTTCGGCTGAGGATATCATTTGGAAGGTGAACAGGCATAGCAATCTCCAAGGTTATGACAAAGAGGAAATCCACCGATTGACTTGGCAGAGGCATGGCTCACAACTTACCGTCATCCATGCTATACCACAATTGGCTCGGATCTTTACAGTCAGAAGACCGCCATCGCTAGATAAGGATGACTTGCTTGCTTCTATTGGCTTTAAGGAGAACTGGGTGCAGGTCGAGAAGTAAGCTCGGTAATTACCCTGTTAGGACATTTTTTCCTGATTCGAAGTCGACCACTAATGACCCGCACTTTCGAACAACCTGAACCGATGCGCGATGGGTTCCTCGAGGTCAAAGAGTGCAATCCTAGTGTTGTTGAAGTACACTTTGTCCCTCCCCAAGGACGTCGAAATCGTGACATTCGACAAGCTTTTCGACAAGCTTAGACAGCTGAGGGATATTGAATAGTCAATGAGGTGCAGGGAACTGGCATGCGCTTTTAGTCTTTCAAATCCATCGCTTCTTGAACCCTCTATCAAACCGATTAGCGGGAGTTATGATCGAAAGTGATTCTTATTTGGAGCCAAATTTCCGGTGTGGCAAGGGATCACGCAATTCTGGAAAAGAATCATGAAAACTGGAAAAATGTGCTTTTGCAAAATCGCAGAAGTAACTCCCCTTTGATCAAGTGATTCTAGTTTAGTCTATGTGTGCTCAACGTTGTCTGCGGCAGTTGAGCGCGCACCTGATCCAGGTTGGGTGGGAGGGTTACCTTTGATGCCGTACTCTTCCCTGAACCATTCTTCGTTAAGGTAGTATACGATTAGTTTTTTGATATGCCGTGAATCCACTGTTTTGGCGCTGGAGCCATAAACTTTTTTAATGACCTCTGAAGGCACTTTATGTAGATGTATCGGTATAGTTTTGTTTCCCTCAGTAAATGTTCCGTCACCTCTATCGTATTTTTCACCAGATTCGCTGGTAAAAGTAATTTCTCCGCGACCTTGAATTTCTCCCCGAGGTTCAGCCTCCGGATCTTGACGGATAAGAGTGCCGGCGAAATGAAACCAAAGATTTTCCCCTGACTTGTTAACTTCTATATGACGGCATTTAAATTTACCTACTAGTTTTCCTTCAAGATTGTAATTGTCTCCATGAAACCTAAATTGTTTTCCTTCAAATGCAATAACCCCATAAGAAATTGGGCCATTAGGGTATTCACGTAGATATTCAATCCAGTATCCCTCTATTGAATATCGTTTTATGTGGCGACGTATCCATTTAAATTCCACCCAATTAGTCGCAATAGCTGCCCAAGCAATAACCATTAAAAACACTAGTGCTATCGTCAAAATCATGCCAGCGCCAGATTTTTGTACCCACTCGGTGCTATTTACATAGGCGGCCAATACAGCCAACACCGCAGAGACAACATAAGTAATGTATTCTTTCATGACATCAGTTATTGTACTTTACGGTGTTCCCTTTCGGCATTTAGCCGTCGATTACTTCCAGTCGTAGGCGAGATTGCTGAACGTGGTGGTGTTCAGTTGGAACGCTAGGCAGACGGTCTTGAAGAAGGATTAAGGGGCGTTTAAAGTCTGTTTCAGGGGTGTTTGATGCCGACGGATTCTCTTGACGGTTCCGCTGGCACAGCCGTTGCGGTCGGGCCGGAACGTGCTGTCCCCTACGCGGCTCACCCAGAACCGCCCAATCTCGCCGCCAGCGACAGCGAAGCGTCCCGTCACCTCCCATTGCGCGGCCCGCAACAGATAGGCCGAATAGTAGTCCTTGCCGATCCAGCTTCCGTTCAGGTCGCAGAAATTGAGATAAAGCGTGAACGCGAGAGCGTCGTAGTCGGAGAAGCGCTTGCCGGCGGTCAGGTTCTGATTCGCGCGGCTGACAGCATCGCCGTCAAAGATGATTTCGCGCTTGGCCTGCGGGAGCTGCGCCGGCTGAACGGCAGCCATGACATTGGACCGGGCGGCGGCTTCAAGATCGGTTGCCCAGCGAACGATCCCGGTTGAAGTTCGCCAACGCGGCGGCGAAGTCCTCCTCATCAGCTTTGATCAGGCCACGATAATAGTAGCAGTCCGCGTCCGCCTGGTTGAGTTCGATCGCCTTGTCGTAGTCGGCCAAGGCACCGGCCAAGTCGTTGAGTTCCTCCTTGGCACCAGCTCGCCTGCTGTAAGCATCGGCGCACTTGGGGTCAAGCTTGATCGCCTCCGTGTAGTCAGAAATCGCGTCCCTCGTATCGCCGAATGCGATGTGGTCGTCGCCGCTTTCAAGAAGGTGGGTCAACTTCGGATCCGTCACCGCTCGTTTCCCGTTCTGTTCTGTCATCCTGTCGTCGCCGTAGTCACAATTTGGTCACATCGCATTTTTCGTTCAGCCCTAGGTTCCGCAAGTTATTGAACTTATGGTGGGCGCAACTGGGATTGAACCAGTGACCTCTGCCGTGTGAAGGCAGCGCTCTCCCGCTGAGCTATGCGCCCCAGCTGACGGAGGGGCTATTCTACTATCGCTTGTGGCTCCGGCTCTCTGTTCCTTTTGCTGTTACGTGCTGTGGAAACCTGAACCCGAGCATTCTGTTTATTTTGAGATGAATGCCCTAACCGATATAATGAGTTTTTGCAGGTGCAAAAAACGCACCCATAGTTGATTGGGAAAATCTGAAAAGAAATCACGCGGCTCTTCTGTCTCTGAAGGCAATGCGGCGAGCCAAAGCCGAGACGGCAAGTCCGCAGAGGGGCTTGCTGGCACAGAATGGATGAATAATCTGCTTTCTGGTCCCATGGCACAGGCGAGTAAGGCTGATTCGCGCTATCTGGAGGCTTGGAACAGCCTGATGAAGGGTCTGGGTTCGGATCCCCAACTATGGTCTGAGATCATGTCTGAGTATGCGAAGAGCCAAGCCCAGTTGATGACTTCGTTGGTCAGTCCTGCCGAAGACGGATCGAAGAATGTTGCACAGCACAATAGCGACCGCCGTTTCGCTTCGGAACAATGGAACGGCATCCCGCTCTTCAGTTTTCTCAAAAACAGCTATCTGATGAACAGCAAGTTCATGCTGGGACTGCTTGACAGGGCACCGATCAGTGCTGAGCACCGGAAACTGCTGACCTTCATGTTCAACCAGTACATTGACGCGATGTCGCCGGCCAATTTCCCCACGACCAACCCCGAGGTGATCGAGGCCACGGTCAACTCGGGAGGAAGCAATCTGGCCGCCGGAGCACGTAATCTCATGGAGGACATGAAAAAGGGGGCGGTCTCCAACACTGATCGCGATGCTTTTGAGATTGGCGGCAACATTGCGGTGACGCCCGGCAAGATCGTGCTGGAGAACCGCGTGATGCAGCTGATTGAGTATGCGCCGCAGACGCCAAAGGTGCGCGAGGTGCCTATCGTCATCTATCCGCCGTGCATCAACAAGTTCTACATTCTCGACCTGGTTCCTGAGAAGTCGCTGGTTGCCCACCTGGTGCGTAGCGGATACCGGGTGTTTCTGGTGTCCTGGGTCAATGCCGGCGAGGCCGAGGCGCAGTTGGAATGGGACGACTACCTGGTCGACGGAATCATGAAGCCGATGGATGCAGTGCGTGATCTTTGCAAGCAGGAACAGGTCAATGCGCTGGGATTCTGCATTGGCGGAACCCTGCTTTCGAGCGCTCTCGCAGTCGCCGCGGCTAGCGGGGAGTTTCCCATCAGGTCGCTGACCTTGTTGGCGACCATGGTTGACTGCCATGACACCGGCGACATAGGGCTTTTCATCACCCCGGACTCGGTTGCCGAATACGAAAGGAAGTTTGCCTCGGGCGGTCTGATGTCAGGGCTTGACCTTGCCAAAACGTTTTCCGCGCTTCGACCCAATGACCTGATCTGGCCTTATGTCATCAAGAACTACTACATGGGTGAAAGCCCTCCCGCATTCGACATGCTGTACTGGAACTCCGATTCAACCAACCTTCCGGGCCGGATGTTTGTCCGTTACGTTCGGGAAACCTATCTGGAGAACAACGTTGCCGAGGGAAGAAGCACCATGTGCGGCGTGAAGGTTGATCTGGACCGCATAAGAGTTCCCTGCTATGCGCTCGCGACGGAGAAGGATCATATTGTTCCGTGGCAAAGCGCCTACATGACCGCGCGTCGTTTGGGCGGACCGGTTGAGTTTATTCTTGGCTCAAGCGGACACATTGCTGGTGTTGTCAGTCCTCCGGAGGCGGGCCGTGGCCAGTTCCGGGCGTTGCCTCGAACTGGTCGCTCAGCGAAGCTTCCGGCGGATACGGACAAGTGGCTTGCCAAGGCGAAGGCAAATGAGGGAAGCTGGTGGCCTCACTGGATCAAGTGGCTTGCCCAGCATTCAGGCAGGCAGGTTGCCGCTCCGGAGCGGCTGGGCAGTTTCAAGTACAAGCCGGTCGAGGATGCTCCCGGCTCCTATGTCACCTCTCCTCTTCCGCCAATACAACCCGAGCAAGGAAACTGAAATGATCAAGGACATAGTGATTGCATCGTGCGTACGCACTCCCATAGCCAAGTTTGGCGGTTCTCTCGCCACCATGTCCGCTGCCCAGCTAGGCGGCATTGCCATCAGGGAGGCTGTTGCAAGGGCCGGAGTGGAATCTTCCGAGATTGACGATGTCATTATGGGACAGATACTGACTGCCGGGATTGGCCAGAATGCCGCCCGTCAGGCGGCTGTGGGTGCTGGCATTCCCTACGAGGTTCCGGCAATGACCATAAATCATGTCTGCGGTAGCGGCCTTCGCGCTGTCTATGAGGCGGCGAAGCAGATTGCGGTGGGCGACTGCCGCGTGGTGGTTGCGGGTGGCCAGGAAAGCATGAGCAACTCTCCGCATGTTCTCAACGGATCCCGCGACGGCATCCGCATGGGTAATGGCAAGCTTGAGGACAGCATGATTGTTGATGGCTTGACCGATGTCTATAACGGCTACCACATGGGCGTGACTGCGGAGAATGTCGCGAAGAAATACGGGATTACCCGGGAGGAGCAGGATGAGTTCGCCTTGGCGTCCCAAAACAAGGCGGAATCTGCCCAGAAAGCCGGTAAGTTCAAGGACGAGATCGTTGCGGTTGACGTTCCGCAGCGAAAAGGCGATTCTGTCCGTTTCGAGGATGATGAGTACATCCGGCTTGGTGCCAGGATTGAGGATCTTTCCAAGTTGCGCCCTGCGTTTGAAAAGGAGGGAACCGTTACGGCTGGCAATGCGTCCGGGATCAATGATGCGGCGGCGGCAACCGTTGTTATGGCGGCTGACGAGGCTGAGAGGCGGGGAATCAAGCCGCTTGCGCACATCCGGGCGGCCGCATGCTGTGGCGTTGACCCTTCCATTATGGGCATCGGACCGGTGCCCGCGGCCCGCAAGGTGCTGGAGAAGTCCGGCTGGAAAACTGATTCGCTTGACTTGATGGAGATCAACGAAGCGTTTGCTGCACAGGCCATTGCGGTCAACCGCGACATGGAATGGGACACTTCGAAAATCAACGTCAACGGTGGCGCAATCGCCTTGGGACATCCGATTGGCGCGTCTGGCACCCGTATTCTGGTGACCCTACTTCACGAAATGGGGCGTTGCGGTGCCAGGAAGGGTCTTGCCAGCCTCTGCATAGGTGGAGGCATGGGCATAGCCCTCACGGTTGAGGCGGTTTGACACCCTTGCGGACACATCAACCTAGTTAAAAAAAGCACTGATAGGAGCAAAATGAGCCAGAAAACAGCACTTGTCACAGGGGGAATGGGAGGAATCGGAACGTCAATCTGCCGGGCTTTGCATAGCGCGGGATGCCGTGTAGCCACCACCTACATTCACGACAGCGGTCGGGAGACGCGCTGGCTGGAGGATCAGGAAAAGACGGGCTACTCCGGATTCAAGGCCTACTACTGCGACATATCGGTCTACGAAGACTGCGCTAGGCTGAAGGAACAGGTGGAGGCCGACTTCGGTACCGTTTCGGTGCTTGTCAACAATGGCGGGATTACCCGCGATGCGCGGTTCGTCAAGATGACGCCGGAGATGTTCTCCGAGGTTATCGACATCAACCTGAAGAGCCTTTTCAACGTTACGCACCAGTTCATCGGGGGCATGACGGGACAAGGGTATGGCCGCATCGTCAATGTCTCCTCGGTCAACGCCCAGAAAGGCCAGTTCGGTCAGACGAACTACTCTGCGGCCAAGGC
This sequence comes from Gammaproteobacteria bacterium, assembly GCA_965207545.1. Lineage (GTDB taxonomy): Bacteria > Pseudomonadota > Gammaproteobacteria > Tethybacterales > CBDBMS01 > CBDBMS01. Next base: position 1,191,378 of record CBDBMS010000003.1, on the reverse strand, counting down.
TGGGATACATGGTTTCACCAAGTCGCTTGCTCAGGAAGTTGTCGGCAATGGAGTGACTGTCAACACCATCTCTCCCGGCTATGTTGCGACGCCGATGGTCATGGCGATCAAGGATGATGTGAGGCAGAAGATCATCGACATGATTCCTGCCAGGCGCTTGTGTGAGCCGGAAGAGGTGGCTCATGCAATCGCCTTCTTGGCGCATGAGGACTCAGGCTACATAACCGGGTCGAACCTGTCGATCAATGGCGGTTTGCACATGTTCTGAGCTTCGTCCGGCGAACGGAGCGGTTCCTGCTAAGGAGTGCAGGATTAGCCTAGGACGGCAGTACAGTTCCTGTCGGCTTCGATAAGTGCCTTGGCATGGGGCAGGATCAGGGCGAACATCAGGAAGAAAAGCAGGGCGTTCAGGGTGTAGGTCTCTGGAATGATCGATTGCGACCAGGAATGTATACCGAACGCGTAGGTTAGCGCCAAGCCTGCGGACAGCATCAGGGATCCGAACAGCTGAAGGAAAATCCATGCAAGAACCACCGCACACAGGGCGTTGGTCAGTGCACTCAGAACTGCAACCCCATGGCGGGTGAGATCGGAAGGATGTTGGCGAGATGGGCGAAAGGATTGCACAAGAGGATATAGAGCGGATAGCCAGGCGGATGCGGAAGCCCTCTTGTGAAGCATGCGCTTGCGAAAAATCCCGCGTTCTTGAAAGTGATGTCGAGCGGCATGGTGATGAGATAGGCTGCAGAAGGAACCAGGAAGACGGTGCAGGCAACCTGCCATGGCAGGGGAACACGTCTTGGAACGGATCGGGCCGGCACCACAGACGGCGTGTGTTTGGGCAGCATCGGCAAAGATGGCTTTCCATATGTTCGCTCTGGAATCATGTTTAATACGGCAATGCCTTCGGGAATGAAGATCAGAGATATGGGTTTTGTCGGTTACGAGGAATGTCTCGGACGGATGCAGTCGTTTACGGTTGCAAGAGCCCCCGGCACGCCGGATGAAATATGGCTGCTTGAGCACAGTGCCGTCTATACGCTTGGGTATGCGGGTGATTCCAGACATCTGACCAGGGATATAGGCATTCCGCTGGTTCAGTCTGATCGCGGAGGACAGATCACCTACCATGGCCCTGGGCAGGTGATCGCCTACGTATTGGTTGATTTACGCCGCATTGGATGCGGTCCGAGAGCGGTGATTGAGTGTTTGGAGAGATCGGTTGTCAACTTGCTTGCTCGTCACGGCATTGAGGGGCAGGGAGATCGTAGACGGCCGGGCGTTTATGTGGCAGGCAGGAAAATAGCCGCGGTGGGTCTAAGGGTGAAAAGGGGCTGCTGTTATCATGGTGTCAGCCTGAATGTCGATATGGACCTGACGCCGTTTGGGTGGATACATCCCTGTGGGCACCCGGATCTGGAAGTTGTCAGCCTCGCCAGCTTGGGAATCAGGCTTTCGGTGAATGATGTCAAAACCGAACTTGCTGAGTATCTGCAGGCACAGTTCCGGCGGCTTGCCGGGTAGCGATGATATACTGCCGCCCATGGAGAACATAGGCAAACAGCGGGATTCGGAGAAGGTGTCCCGCAATCCGATTCGGATCCATCCTGTGGAAGAACGGCTCAAAAAGCCTGCCTGGATCCGTGCGAAGGCGTCGTACAACGAACGGTTCCGCGAGATCAAGTCAATACTGCGCAAAAACGGATTGCATTCAGTCTGTGAGGAGGCCAGTTGTCCGAACATTGGCGAGTGTTTTGGCAAGGGAACAGCCACTTTCATGATTCTTGGCGATCTCTGTACCCGCCGGTGTCCGTTTTGCGATGTTGCCCATGGCCGTCCCGTTCCGCCTGATCCTGCCGAACCGTCCAATCTTGCGGGAGCGATAGCCGAACTCAGGCTCAACTATGTTGTGGTGACCAGCGTTGACCGCGACGATCTCAAGGATGGGGGTGCGTCGCACTTCGTGCAGTGCATAGCTGCGGTGCGAAACAGGTCCCCGGGGACAAGGATTGAGATCCTGACGCCGGATTTCCGGGGTCGCATGGACTTGGCGCTTGATGCATTGGCCGAAGCGCTCCCGGATGTCATGAACCACAACATCGAGACGGTTCCGCGCCTCTACCGCGAGGCAAGGCCAGGTGCGGACTATGCGCATTCGCTGGATCTCCTCAGGAGATTTCACGAACGTCATCCTGGAATTCCCACCAAGTCAGGCATCATGGTGGGTCTTGGCGAGACGGATGACGAGGTGCGCGAAGTGTTTCGCGATCTGCGCGCACACGGGATCGAAATGTTGACGGTGGGACAGTATCTTCAGCCAAGCCTTCACCATTTTCCGGTCAGGCGGTACGTTTCTCCCGAGACGTTCGCTGAGTATCAGAGATGGGCCGGAGAGATGGGATTTGTCAATGCGGCATGCGGACCGATGGTGCGCTCCTCCTACCATGCTGACCAGCAGGCGGTCAATGCAGGCCATTTCGAGGCTCCTGCGTTCAACTGACAATGGTGCCACCGCCCCACGTTCCGCTTGGTGAGGTTGTGGGATGCAGGTAGAGGAGGAGGGACTTGAACCCCCGACACGCGGATTATGATTCCGCTGCTCTAACCAACTGAGCTACTCCTCCAAATGCGGGAGATGCGTGTTATCGGAGGGTCATTATATACTTGTATGCTTGACACAGGGACAATGCTCTTGTTTTATGTGGCAAGCATGGTGCGGGATTCTGTTCAGGTGTTCTGCGCCTTGGTTTTTTCCCGTTGCAAAAGATGAAGGATGCCCTTGGAGTTGAGGGCGGCATCAAACGTGAGCATGGAGCAGACCTCCTCTCCGGACAAGGAGCAATCTGCCTTGCTAGCCAGTGAGACGTACCAGTTCAGCAATGCTTGCTCCAAGGCCTTTTCATTGTCACCGTCGTCTTTTGTGCAGATATCCTTGGCTATCTCAAGGGACTGATCCATGTTGGCGAATAGTTGCCTTGCCGCCGCCTCCGGATGGCTGATGACGCCATAGTGCGTAAGACATATCCGTTCGGGGTCGTAGTCAAGCATTTTCCGGACAGATGCCTTGAGCACCTCGGGCTTGTATTGGGGAGGAGGTGTGGTCGGAAGCATCAGTGGCGAGCCGTTGACATCCATTTCCCGATAGGACACTCCGAAGGAATCACCGGCGAACATTGTGCGGGTTTGTGCGTCGAATACGCTTATGTGATGCCATGCGTGTCCTGGGGTGTAGATCATCTTCAGCTTGCGTTTACCGACCGTGACTGAAGCCTCCTTTCCAACCGTCTGCAGACGGTGCTTGTCAATCCTCCCAGCACACAGATAGTGTTTTTCGCAAAGTTTCTGTCCGAAAAGCGCAACGGCGCTGTCCCAAAGCCTTGTGAACGGGTTGAGAACATGTTCAGCGGCGGCTTCGTGCGCATGTGCCGTGGCGTTGGGGAAATGCTTGAGCATGGGCGCTAGGGCAGCGCAATGGTCGAGGTGGGCGTGGGTGACTATGCAGTGGCGGACGTTGTCTGGCTGGACTCCAAGAGTTTTCAGAGTTTCCAGCATTGCCTGGACTGTTCCGGCCGTGCCGGCATCAATGATGGCTGCTTCCCCGCCGTCAGTGACGATGGCACAGCATGTCATTCCGTCTCTCAGGTAGTGTGCGTCGACAATATAGGTTTCTTTGGCAATGGTTTGAAAAGGCATTTTCATGGTGTTGAGGTTATGTTGTAGGTGGAGTCAGGGGGATTCGAACCCCCGGCCTTCTGAATGCAAGCCAGACGCTCTACCAACTGAGCTATGACCCCATATGGGTGCGATTCTAAACGAGTTTTTGCCAGTGTTGCTGCAGGTTCAATCTGGAGCTTAGAATTCCCCATGCTGGACAGAAATGCTCCCATCAAAATCATCGTTGCACTTGGGAACCCTGGAAGCCGGCATGAGGGAACGCCGCACAATGCCGGCTATCTCTGGCTTGAACGGTACATTCTGCGGCTAGGTGGAGGGTATCATCTCAAAAGCTGGCGAAACGAGGCTGAGTGTGGGACGGATGGACGTGGTGTTCTTCTGGTCAAGCCTCTCACTTTCATGAACCTGAGTGGTCAGCCGGTTGCGGAAGTACTCAGGCGGACAAACCATCAGCCGAACCAGATTCTGGTTGTGCACGATGAGATTGATCTGCCATTGGGTAGTGCCCGGTTCAAGTTTGGTGGCGGAATGGCGGGACACAAGGGTGTTGCCAGCGTTGCGGAGGGTATTGGAACCAGAGATTTCTGGCGCTTGAGGCTGGGGATTGGCGCGGGGGGAGCCAAAGAAGACATGGCAGCCTATGTGCTCAGGAAGATGGCTCTTCCTAGCTTTCAGTTACTGGAGGAATCAGTGGAGAGAACGCTCAATGTGTTCATGGCAGTTTTGGAAGGGGATATGGAAAATGCGATGAAATCGCTGCACACGGAAGAAGCCGGTTCAGAAGCGAAGACTTGGTGATGGGGTTGCGGTGCGGAATAGTAGGACTACCCAATGTGGGCAAGTCGACATTGTTCAATGCTCTCTCTGCAAACGGGATCCCGGCTGAAAACTATCCTTTCTGCACCATTGAACCCAATGTTGGGATCGTCGAACTCAATGACCCTAGGCTTGCCCAGTTGGCTGAGATATCCAATTCAAACAGGATTGTCAAAGCTTCCATTGAGTTTACTGACATAGCAGGGCTAGTTAAGGGAGCTTCCGCAGGCGAAGGGCTGGGGAACCGGTTTTTGGGCCATATACGGGAGACACACGGAATTGTGCATGTGGTGCGTTGCTTTGACGGTGCTGATGTGGTTCATGTTCACGGAAAGGTTGATCCGCTGGCGGACGTTGAGGTGATTGATTTGGAATTGGCCTTGGCTGATCTGAATGTCGTTGAAAAGGCGCATAAGCGGGTCGAGGCTGGTGTTCGGACGGGAAACGCAGAGGCTCGACTGGCTTCCAGGGCGTTGGAACGTGCAAAAGCCGAACTGGGGAGAGGGACGGTTCTGCGTGTCCTTTCCTTTGATGAGCATGAGCGTCGAGTGCTTGAGCCGCTTAATCTGTTGACTATGAAGCCGATGCTCTATGCCGCAAATGTTGGCGAAGAGGGAGAGAACGACGCCTATCGGATTTTGGCTGAACGTTCGGCGGCGACAGGAGCCAGGATCCTGTCGCTCAATGCCCAGTTGGAAGCTGAGATTGCCTTTCTTGATTCCGCATCCCGTGCCGACTTCATGGCTGAGTACGGAATGAAAACATCCGGACTTGCACGTCTGGCGAAAGTTACATTCGATCTTCTTGGTCTTCAGGTATTCTTTACGAGCGGGCCGAAAGAAAGCAAGGCTTGGGTGGTCGGTTGCAACTGCTTGGCCGAGGATGCTGCGGGTACAATCCATACGGATATGAAAAGAGGCTTCATCAGGGCGGAGGTGATAGCTTATGATGACTTCATCGCCTGCAGGGGCGAGGGACATGCTAGGGAGACTGGCAAACTCAGGCTGGAAGGGAGAGAATATCGTGTTCAGGAGGCTGACGTGATCCATTTCAGATTCAATGTGTGATGAAGCAGTGTGTCCGAATGGGCTTTTGCACTGTCTGATGGCGAACCTGCCCCGCTTGGTGTCACCTTCCTTCGATACCGTCCTATAGAGTACTTACCCGTAGGTGGAATGGCGGATCACAGGTTTTTCTTACAAAAATTTACAAGTCAAGCCAATTTGGGTTAGAATTACCCGACACACAACAAGGTAAAGGGGTTTGTGCTATGAAGAGAAAAAATTTGGGACTTGCATTGCTCTGTTCCTCCGCAACCGTTTTCCTGTCAGGTTGTGGCGCTAAGACCTTCGAGCCTTCGGAACTCCATATCACCAAGGAAAACGTTGCCGCTGAAGCTCCTAGGCATATTGAGGATGTGCCGAAATTGATTCGTCGGACCGCATCAATGCCTAGTCTAGAATACTCCGAAACCCAGGAGACATTCGATGTTGTTGTCCACAACGTTTCGGTTCGTGATCTTTTGTTTGCGCTCGTTAGGGATCTCAAGTTGAATGCAGACATTGATACTGATGTCGTTGGTGTCGTGTCAATCAGCGCCTTTGACCAGACATTTGAGAAGATATTGGAACGAATATCCCGTCAGATCCCGCTCAGGTATGAGTTCATTGACAACGTAGTTCAAATAGGTTTGGACACGCCCTACGCGAAGCAGTATGTCGTTGACTATCTCAACATACAACGATCTTTCGCTTCAAGTTCGAGTATTGAAAACGTTGAGCCGGAGGATGGCGAGACAGGCGGATCTGGAAGTGCTGATATCAGCGTTTCGTCGACTTATAATTTTTGGAATCAGGTGGAGGCGATGATCAGTGAGATGGTGCTGGACTCGTACGAAGGGAATGAAGTGGGCGACACTTTTGAAGATACATTGTTGAGCGACTTGGCGAACAACGAAGGTCAAGTCAGGCGTGATGAAGCGTACTTCTCGATTGACGAAACCAGTGGGATTATCGTGGTTAATGCGTCGCAGAAAATACACAATCAGGTACAAGAATATCTGGATACGTTGCATGAAGTTGCCCATAGGCAGGTGTTGCTTGAAGCCACGATTGTGGAGGTTTTCCTAGACAACAACTATGCCCAGGGAATCAACTGGGGATTGTTTAGTGGGGATGGCGCTGGAAACAACGGAAGACTGTTTGCCAATCAAAACGCCGCCTTGGATATTAACGCTGTACTTCAAAGTGGTAGGCTGGATGATGCATCTTTTGGGGCACAGATTGTTCGAGGTGATGTTGCGGTCGCTGTTGACCTGTTGAACAGGTTTGGTGATGCCAAGGTGATGTCTAGCCCACGGATAAGTGCTATGAACAATCAAGGTGCGCTTCTGCGTATTGTTGACAACCAATACTATTTCGAGGTTGTAATCTCTTCGGAGGAGGAAGAAAATGAAGACGGCACAACAGACACAACCTACACTTATGAAGTTGATGAAGAAGTGATTCCTGTCGGTTTCTCAATGAGTGTGTTGCCACAGATTAGCAAGGATGGACAGATTATGCTCAACATGAGGCCTAGTTTGACTAGGGTGATCGGTGAAGTTGATCTTCCCAACCTCCCAATTGCCGTAGGGGAAATAGCTGTGGGGAGCAAGCCGATAACCCGGGTTCGCGAGTTTGAATCCCTGCTCACCCTCAACGATGGCGAAGTTGGCGTTCTTGGCGGCTTTATTGAGGATTTTTCAAGTGATACCCATAGCGGCATACCCGGGGCCATGGATCTTCCCGGTGTTGGCGGCTTATTTGAGAACAAGAAAGAGCAGTCGAGGCGGGTGCAGCTGGTGATATTCATCAAGGCGTCCATCATCAAGAATCCAACTTTGCATGGCGATTTCATTGACTATCAATCTCTGTTGCCAGACACTAACTTTATGCGGAGGGAGACAGGCAATGTCCTGTTCACTCCTGAGCAGGAGAAAGTCAAGTAAGTACTGACGCCCAGATATCGCCACGGACACATGACAGGAGTTGTAGATGAGTGTACTTCTTGACGCACTAAAGAAATCCGAAGAGGAAAAGAAAAAGACCGAAGATAGTCCAGGCTCTTCTTCGGAGACTGCAGATGCCGCCGGCACAGAGGTTGTTCAGGCGGAAGTGTCTGAGTCCCAGCAAGTGCCGACACAGCATCCAAGCGGCGGCACGCCCACTCCCAAGGCTTCCGTTGGCGGAGGTGGAATTGGGAAGCTGGGGATGTTCAGTCAGCCGAAGCCGCCGGTGTCTAGGCCAACGCCTCCTAAGGCGCCTAGGCCTCCAGCGGTTAGGGGGCAACCTGCTTCATCCGCCCCTCCTGCTTCGCCACCTGCCGGGACTCCGAGGTCTGCTCCGCCGCCGCCTCCAGCGGCAGGCAGTTCTCCGGCTCCCGCCCGCCCCAAGCTTCAGGCACAAGATGATGACGCATCGACTTTTGACTTTGATGCAATAGACGATCCGGTTCCCAGCCCCTCGACGACATTATCTGGTCTTGGTGTTTCGGCGGCGGCTCCCGTTTCGGCGACGGCCAGGGCTGGAAGCATTGTCGGTGCGGGCGAGAGTGCTGTTGAAACCGGTAGTGCCGTTTCGGAAGGTAGAAGGTTTCTTTTGCCACTTGCTGCTGTTGTTGTCCTAGGCATAGGCGGGTATAGCTATTTTCAGTTTGGTGGTGGGGGATCGGGGTCAGTTACATCATCCGCACCTCAGGGAGATTCCGCCACAGGAGATAGCGTTTCGGAAACGATTGTTGCTGCTGCCCCCGCAGATCAACTGCCCTTGCCATCTCCGCGGGTTGATATTCAGAGAGAACTCATCAACTTTGCCAGTTATTCGGGAGATAACCAGCAGCTGGATGGTGTAGTGAACGAACAGGAAGTTGCGGAACGCATAGCGACGCTAACCAGTGGTCTCTTTGCCGAGCCTGAGCAGCCTGTTGTGGTTGAGGAGGAAGTTCTTGCAGTCGACTTGGATATTGATGGCGGTGTGGAAGAGGAAAGCGCGGCTCAGGCGCATGAGTTGTCAGTAACTGATTTTCCCTTGACCAGTGCGGAGGCGTCGCAAGCCAACCTGGCCTTGGAGTTGAGCAATGTTGATTTGGGGGAGGGTGTTAGAATTTTTTCGGTAGCTTCCCTAACTGGTAACGAGGCAGAGGCGGCTAAGAAATCCGGATCAAGAAGCACCACTAGCAGTGTCCAGGAGATCAGTTCGTCGGAGGCAGTGATTGAAGTGTCCAAGAAAGGTGCCATGATCACTGACATGTTGGATGAGGCAAAAAGCCATTATGATTCCGGTGATCTTGATGGCGCTGAGCAAACATTCCGGAAGATTCTTGCCGAGGTTCCCAACAACCTTAATGCCATGAAAGGACTGGCTATGGTGGCTTCGGAATCCGGCAGGTACAGGTTGTCTGCGTCAATCTACCTCAAGGTGCTGGAATTGAGTCCGAATGATCCTGTGGCCATATCCGAGTTAATCTCAATACATGCAGTTCAGCCCAATAGCCGACTTACCAAGGAGCGTCTACGGTCATTGATAGGACGTGTTCCATCTCAGGATGGGCGAGTTTTCTTTGCACTTGGAAACCTGTCTGCAGGCGAACAGGACTGGCATGGAGCTCAGGCGTCCTATTTCAGGGCTTTGTCAGCCGAACCTAGCAATCCCGACTATGCCTACAATCTTGCGGTAAGTCTGGAATACCTAAACAAGCAACGGGTTGCGCTTCAATACTATCGCATGGCTCGGGATCTTGCCGTAAAGGCGCCGCACGGTTTTGACGGTTCCGTATTGGCAACAAGAATTCTGCAATTGGATAGTTGAGAGGAGTAGTGACATGGCTGAGATAGGAGAAAACTACCAAGAAAGCGGAGTCGTTGAGCAGTACGTTGAGGATATTCCCTTGGGGGAACGTTTGCTCGAAAAAGGGGTGCTGAGCGAGGATCAGCTCCGGATAGCCTTGGTTGAGCAGGAATCGAATCCTGGTGAGCCGATAGGTCGTGTACTTGTCAAACTTGGCTTTGTTACCGAATCAACGATTCGTGACGTGCTGAGTGAAACCAAGGGAGCACAGAGTGTCGACCTTACCAACATCAGTGTTGACCCCACGGCTGTCAACATGGTGCCTCTAGACATTGCGAAGCGCTACAACGTGTTTCCGATCGGTTACGATGAGGAGAACAACATTCTTAGCATAGCTGCTGCCAATCCCGATGATCTTTTGCTGTTCGATCAGCTTCAGTCGGTTCTTGAAGGTTCAGTAGGCTTGGATATTAAGATTGCTGGTGAATCCGAGATCAGCCGTGCGGTGGACGAGTTTTATGGACTGGAACTCTCAATTGAAGGCATTCTGCATGAAATTGAAACTGGTGAGATGGATCCGGCCCAGTTTCACAGTCAGAGTGAGGAAGTTACCAGCCCAATGGTTCGGCTGGTTAACGCATTCCTGCTTGACGCTGTCAAGCGGATTGCCTCTGATGTCCACTTCGAGCCGGAGGAAAGTTTTCTCCGGGTTCGCTACCGTGTAGATGGTGTCTTGCGGCAGGTCCGCAGCCTTCACCGCAACTATTGGGATTCAATGGGTGTACGCCTGAAAGTGATGTCCGGGATGAATATTGCTGAAAGCCGCATTCCTCAGGATGGACGCATCACCATGTCGCTTTATGGAAGAACGGTTGATTTTCGTGTTGCTTGCCAGCCCACAGCACATGGCGAAAACTTTGTTCTCCGGATACTGGATCAGCAAAGGGCTCTGATGCCAATCGACCAGCTTGGTCTGAATGAGCGTGCGCAGCGAATGCTGGAACTCATGATATCGCGTCCTGAAGGGGTGATCATGGTAACTGGTCCGACAGGTAGCGGCAAGACCACTACACTCTACTCGATTATCAATCACCTGAATTCGGAATCGGTGAATATCATGACCTTGGAGGATCCGATAGAGTATCCGATGCACATGATCCGTCAGTCCGCAGTCAATGAATCAAGCAAGATGGACTGGGCTTCCGGCATCAAGTCAATGATGAGACAGGATCCCGACATCATTCTAATCGGTGAGGTTCGCGACAGTGAAACTGCTGACCAAGCATTGCGTGCAGCGATGACAGGTCACCAAGTGCTGACAACCCTTCACACAAACAATGCTCTTGGTGTCATACCAAGGCTTCTTGACATGGGTGTGTTGCCTGACATCATGGCTGGAAACGTTATCGGCGTGGTGGCTCAGAGGCTTGTTCGGCGTTTGTGTGCTCACTGCAAGGTTGAGAAGCAAACTGAAGATCTGGAACTTCAGATTCTCAAGCACTTTATTGAGGATCCTACGCAACCCCAATTGTACCAGCCGGTAGGCTGTGTACATTGCGACTATCTTGGCTATAGAGGGCGATGTGCCATAATGGAGTTGCTCAAGTTCAACGAGGACATAGACGAACTGGTGTCAGGACGGGCTTCTCTACGGGAGATAAAGCAGAAAGCGACTGAAGGGGGTGTTTTCATCCTAATGGCTGAGAACGCCATGGAAAAGGTGCTGGAGGGCACTTCCACAATTGACGAAGTTGCCAGGGTTTGCGACCTGACAGGCTACTTAGGCTAGTCATGGCGCTTTTTAGCTACACAGCGATCAATCAGCAGGGACAGACGATCCAAGGCCGTCTTGACGCTTCCAGCAAAGAGGATCTTGAGAAAAGGCTGGAACGGTTAGGGTTGCAGTTGGTTTCTCAGTCTTCGGGTCGTAGGCTGACCCTTTTCCAGCCTAGGATTGATCAGGAGGAGTTGGCTCAGTTTTGTTTCTACCTTGAGCAATTGGTCAGTGGAGGGGTGCCGCTTATTGAGGGTCTGGCCGATGTGCGGGATTCGCTTACCAATTCAACCTTACGGAACATTGTTGGATCCATCATACAAGAAATTGAGCAGGGTTCAAAGCTCTCTGACGCCTTGGCGGAATATCCCAAGACATTTGACCGTGTTTTTGTCAGTTTGATTCGTGCAGGGGAAGAATCAGGTGAGTTGTCCCTCGTGCTGAAGAATCTTGGCGATAACATCCGTTGGACTCACGAAATCTTAAAGAGGACGAAAAAACTCTTCGTCTATCCCCTTTTCGCCTTGATTGTCATATGCGCAGCCACCGCCGCGCTCCTCATACTTGTGGTTCCCAAACTTATTCTGGTTTTAGAATCATTAGGACAGGAACTTCCAGGCTATACCATAGCGCTGATTAACACATCCGACTTTATCGCGGCGAATTGGGCCTATATTCTTGGTATGCCGTTCGTCGTCTACTTCGTCATTAAGGTCTTGGTTCTTTCCATACCTGGAGTTGACTTCCAGATTGACCGCTTCAAGATACGTTTACCGCTTCTAGGAGTGGTTCTTGAGAAAATCATGATGTCTCGTTTTTCAAACATTTTTGGTCTCCTTTACGGATCGGGGATCAGTGTTATTGAGGCACTAAGAATCTCTCAAGGTGCCCTAGGTAACCGGTTCGTGTCCAGATCCCTCAACGCAATCATTTCAGAAATCAACGAAGGGAAATCTCTTTCGAACGCATTCAAGGATTCCGGGATATTTCCACCGCTGGTGCTTAGAATGGTAAGGTTGGGAGAAACGACAGGTGGGATAGATGCCTCCATGAGACAGGTCAAGCTTTACTATGACAAGGATGCGAATGAGGCGATAGGAGTCATGCAAGCTGCTATTGGGCCAATACTGATGTTTGTTCTTGCTGGGCTTCTCGCCTGGGTCATTGTTGCCATTTACGCACCGCTGTATGACTCTTTCGGGAAAATCGGCTAACTCTGGAGATCTGACGCTATGAACATAGAGATTCCCCTACCCAAGAAGTTTCTGTTCAAGAAGCGGTTTGCGTTGCTTTTGAGTGACGAACGTATGGATTTTGTGAGCTGGACTAGGGGCAAGATTGATCTGGTCTCCTCCTTTCCGAACGATCAGGTTGGGATAAACGAGTTCAAGAACTTTCTTGAAAGCAACAAGAAAGTCTTCTCGAAAATTTCGGTGCACGTACTTCTGAACATTGTGGGCGAAGACTATCGATTCGAGCTTATCCCTCACCTAATTGGACGTTACAAGACTGCGTTCATCAATAAGCGAACTACGGCTCTTTACCGTGGCTCGAAGTTCACTCAGTCTGTGATAATGGGGCGTGAAGAGCTCGGCAAGAGGCAGGACATGACACTATTCGTTGGTGTTCTTACCGAGGATAAAGTTGCGCCTTGGGTGAATCTGGTTTCACGCTATGGCATAGAGATTGCGGGGGTTTACAGCCAAGCCTTGGTATTGAAGCGGCTTGCCAAGAAGTTGAATCTTAGCAAGAGACACGTGGTTCTCACAACTTTCGGTGGAGGCAACTCAATCAGGCAGTGTTATTTCCATGCAGGGCAGATGCGGCATAGCAGGGTTACAAAATTGCCGCCATCAAGTTCGACAAACCTTGTGATGCGGGCGATTGCGGCTGAAACCGAACGCTTCCAACAGTATCTGATCCAGTTGAAGACTGCCCGCGGGGTTCGAATAGAGTACCATGTCATTGTTCCTCCCGCCGAACTGGGTGAATTCCAGCAATCGTTTAGAGAAATAGTTGGAGAAAAGGCAGAACGCTACTTCTTCTACGATGGTGAACAAGTGGCGAAAGTGCTGGGGATATCGCAACCACTGGTTGAGTGGGGCAAGGATAGTTCAATCGCAATTGATCTTATGTTCAGCAGCGTTCGATTAATGAGCTTAGCTCCATTTGACGTTGTTCGCTACTATTGGCTTAGGCTCATAACACAGATCGGGCTTGTAGCCGCTTCGATTTACGCCTTTCTGGTTATTGGAGGTGAATTCGTTACGATTTTCGGGACTTATTTCAACTATCAACTTGAAAATTCGAGGTTGGAGGAGGATGTGGCCCGTCTGCAATCCAGATACGAAAACCAAGTGGCCGCTTTCGGAACTCCTCCCTCAACACCAGCGAACATGAGAGCGGTTTCAAACATATTCACCTATTCGAATTATGAACAGATCAATCCCGCACCTTTGCTTTACTATGTCAGCAAGGCATTACAAAAGAACTCCAATCTGATTGATTTGAATCAGATCACATGGAATCTTACCGACAATGTAGAAGTAGATGCAGGCAGCCCGTCGCCTCTTTCGTATCTCAGCGGAGAAGAACTTTACCAGATAGTCACTCTGAAAGGCAAGTTTCTTGATCGTCAGAATCAGACGTTGAATGAACTTCTGGGTGTAGTTGGGCAGTTCATTGGAGGCTTTCAGGAGCATAGTGGCATTGAGGTTAAAGTGATTTCCGGTCCTAGGGAGCTTAACGCTACTAAAGCGCTTTCTGGCACAGCAAGTTATAATGAGCAAGTGGTTGTGGCGTCTGAGCTAACATCGTTGGACTTCGTGATCCAAGTGCGTTGGAAGCAACGTAACCGGAAATTTATAGACTCAATCCTTAGTGATGAGATTGAGACAACAACGTAATCGAGAAATTACTGTTTTGCATTCGAATCGCACTAGGAGAAGCCAGTGAACATCAAACTGACAAAAAAAGAAAAGGATCTGCTGATTCGGGTGGTTGTGTACCTAGTCATTCTGATAGGGGTGTTCAAGGGTGCGGAATGGCTGGATACCGAATACGCTCAGAAACAGAATTCGAGAAACAGCGAACTGAAAGCAAGCAGATCCGACTATACGCAGCGTTTAGGGCAGATCAGCGATGAGGAAAAGGTGCAGCAACAGTATGTTAGCAGTTACCAGAACTTTGTTGAACTGGGCGTGATCGGTTCAGAGCAACGTCTCAACTGGGTTGAAAAGTTGCAGAGTATTGCGCGTAAGCGTCGTTTGTATGACATCAGTTATGAAATAGATAACCAATTACAGTTTGCATCGGATCAGTTCGCTTTCAGCGAAGGCAGTTCGGTAATAATACAGGCAACAAGCATGAAGTTTACAATGCCAATGTTGCATGATCTTGACTTCTTGATGTTTATGGAAGACTATGCATCTAGTGTGGAAGGCACATTTGTACCTCTTACTTGCGACATTAGCCTTGACGCTTTCGATACATTTGAGGTTGAATTGAAGGCAAACTTTAATGCAACGTGTCAGGTAGAATGGCTTTCAGTGTTTGATCCGGAGGCTCAGTTAGAAAGTAGCGAAGGTAAAGAACAGGCCTAAAGGAGGTGGTTATGAAGATCAGAAAACCGTTTATCGGAAAGTTCCTGGCAGATGGTGTGCTTTGTGTGGCTATGTTTTCCACATTTGTTACGTCTGGAGTAGCGTATTCACAGGAAGGAAATAGCGTAAGTTCTGCTATCGAGCCACCAGGTGACATGCTTCGGCTCTTCCTGAATTCCGAAGAACGCCGGGTGCTTGAAGCCATACGGCAAGGTTTGCTGAAAGATGAGCAGTTGGACAGGATACAGGAGATAGCGACGGCTAGAATCAAGGAATTTGAAGAGCAAGTAGTCACTGAAGGCATTATCCTAGACGAATTCATAGATTTTGATGATCCTGTAGTTAGAGAACGTGGAAGAAGCCAGGATCTGATCTTTGGTGGCTACATCAAGATTGGCGATAAGAATTCAACTTTGCTGGTTAATGGCCAATTGGTTGAGGCTCAGGATCTTTATGATTCCCAAGGTCTTGATGTAAATGAGGTTGCATCGGAGAAAGGAGAGTTGGTTGCTATTGATCTGTTGCGTAGGGAGCGGGTCAAAATCAAGCCAGGGCAAACGATACCCGCCTCAACCAGTCAAATCAGAGAGAACCTAGTAGTCAGCAATCCTGGGACGATACCCACCTATGCATCGAAATTGGCGAAAGATAGCGATTTCCAGTCGTTGCTTTCTTCGTCAACAGATAACAACTAGCCCTCAATCTCCTACGGCATTTTTTGCGGCAGAACTTCTCCAGAAAATGGAGAAGGTGCTTGAGTCCCGTATCCTAGGTTAGTTCTAGAACTGGTGAGGTTGTATCCAATGAAAGGACAGTCTAGCAGGGACAAGAACCCTTCCGGCAGGAGGAAGGCTTTGACCCGTGGCGGTCAGGTTCTAGCGGGTATCGGCGTAACTGGTGTAGCCTATCCGTTTCTTTCAAGTTGGCAACCGAGCCGTCAAACCAAGGCGGCTGGTGCTCCAGTTCGCATGCATATAGGTTCACTGAGGCCGGGAGAACTGATCTTAACATCATGGCGTCGGAAGCCAATATGGGTCATTAGGCGCAATAGAACAATGCTTGATATGCTTTTGGAGGTTGAAGATCGCCTTTCGGATCCCGAATCAGGAAGCAGTGTACAGCCCGAGTATTGCCGAAATAAAATGCGCTCTATCCGCCCTGACATATTTGTTGGCGTTGGCATTTGCACTCATCTTGGTTGCATTCCGGGCCTAGACGGCTCAAACGGTTTTTTATGTGCTTGCCACGGGTCAAGATTTGACTTCGCAGGCAGGGTGTTCAAGGGGAGTCCAGCTCCCGCCAACCTGCCCATACCTCCTCATCACTTTCCGGATGATGAAACCGTGATGATAGGTGCAGACAAGTCGGTCTAAAAATGGAAGGATACTCGCCAAACTCCACTAAGAGCGGAGGCATGCTTGAATGGATTGACGCTCGTCTTCCACTCACATCGTTCATACGCAAACATCTCACAGGGTACTATGCCCCGAAGAACTTCAACTTTTGGTACTATTTTGGTTCGCTGGCTCTTGTTGTGCTTGTTATTCAGATTGTTAGCGGAATATTCTTGGCGATGAACTACAAACCTAGTGCCGAGGAAGCTTTTGCATCAGTGCAGTACATTGAACGTGAGGTTGCCTGGGGATCGGTTATTCGTTACATACATTCGACTGGGGCCTCAATGTTTTTTGTCGTTGTGTACCTTCATATGTTCCGCGCCCTAATATACGGATCCTATCGGACACCTCGCGAGCTGATTTGGCTTTTTGGTGTCATGATCTACCTGCTTCTCATGGCAGAGGCGTTCATGGGCTATCTGTTGCCGTGGGGACAGACATCCTATTGGGGGGCACAGGTGATTGTGAATCTGTTTTCCACTGTGCCGCTGATTGGCGAAGACCTGTCGGTTTTTATTAGGGGCGACTATGCCATTTCGGATGTTACTCTCAACCGCTTTTATGTTCTTCATATTGTTGCAATCCCCCTGCTTCTACTAGGGATCGTTTTCATGCATTTGGTGGCGCTTCACCAAGTTGGTTCCAACAACCCTGAGGGGATTGAGATCAAGAAAGCGAAAGATGCCTCAGGAAAACCGCTGGATGGCATTCCGTTTCATCCATACTATACAGTGAAAGACACTTTTGGCCTTATAGTTTTTTTGATAGTGTTTGTTTTGATAGTGTTTTTTGCTCCGGAGATGGGGGGATATTTTCTAGAAAAACCAAACTTCGAGCCGGCCAATCCTTTCAAGACTCCAGAACACATAGCTCCTGTATGGTACTTCACACCTTTCTACGCTATGCTCAGGGCTGTTCCTCCTTTTCTTGGAACCCAGTTCTGGGGAGTATTGATCATGGGTCTTGCCGTGCTTATTCTGTTTGTGGTTCCATGGCTCGACAGGAGTGCTGTTCGCTCAATTCGCTATAAGGGAGCCTTAACCCGTACAGCCTTGGCTGTTTTTGTCATCACGTTTGTGTGGCTGGGCTATCTGGGAGCCGTCCCGCCAACCCCAGCTAGACAAGTGACTGCCCAGGTTCTGACGGTTTTGTACTTCACCTTTTTTCTGCTTATGCCTTGGTATTCTGCCAAAGATCACTGTTCGCAACCGCCCGAGAGGATCGGGAAATGAGAAAGTGGCTGATGGGATTGTTTGCTATGGCGTTTCCGATCATATTTGGAGCAGCCAATGTTCAGGTTGTCGCCGAAGTTGAAACAACACATATTTCCCGGGCTTCAGTCGACACCTATGACTACCCTTCGCTTCAGAGAGGAGCAAAGATCTTCATGAACTACTGCATTGGCTGTCATGGACTGAGGTATGCCCGTTATGAAAGGATTGCAGACGATCTGGGCATCCCTTCCGCCATATTCATAGATAATCTATTGGGAACTGGATACAGGATGACGGATCATGTTCGATCCACAGTGCAAAAGCAGGATGCCCAAGCATGGTTTAATCAGGCAGTGCCGCCCGATTTGACGCTGGTTGCGCGTGTTCGCGGTGCAGATTGGATATACTCTTTTCTCAGGAGCTATTACAGAGACAGTGAGTCGCTTACTGGCTGGAATAATCTTGTGTTCCAAAACACTGCCATGCCGCATGTGTTGCATGGACTGCAGGACACTTTACTTGTCGCTTCAGAAGTTTCCACTGAAGAAGGCACAGTCTTAGCGGAGGCGGTAAAAGGGAACGTCAATTCTGTCTTCTATGACAATGTGGTCTTGGATATAACCAACTTTCTTGTTTATGTTGGTGATCCTGGAAAGCATTTCCGTATTCGGGCAGGGATTTATACATTGCTGTTCCTATTGGTGTTGCTTGTCTATACGCACCTGCTCTATAGAGAGTACTGGCAGGATATCAAGTAAGCCGAGGAGTTTTCATGATGACGCTCTATTCATGCTCCTATTGCCCCTATTCACACCGGTGCCGCATCCTTCTTCAGGAGAAAGAAATCGAGGCTCAGATCATTGATGTTGATCTCAGTCGAAAGCCTGATGAGTTAGCCCAGTTCAACCCCTATAATCAAGTCCCGGTTCTGGTAGACAAAGATCTGGTTCTCCATGAATCGAACATCATCAATGAGTACCTCAACGATCGATTCCCTCACCCCGAACTGTTGCCGACCGACATTATCCAAAAGGCTCAGGTTAAGCTTCTGATGCAGACGTTCGAGCGCGAGTTGTACCTCAATCTTGACACGATCATGAGAAGCAAGTCCGATGCGAGAGTTGAGAAGGCGAAAGAGGATATTGTTCGCAGACTACTTGTGGTTTCAAGCGAACTCAAGGGTTCGGACCAGAAGTATCTTATGGGTGTGGAATTTACGCTAGGAGATGTTGCCTTGGCTCCGTTGCTTTGGCGGTTGCCTCATTACGGAATTCAGCTGCCAAAGAGGGCTCTTCCCCTGCTCAAGTACGCACAAAGGATTTTTTCAAGGGAGGGCTTCATCCATTCGCTTACGGCAGTTGAAAAAGTAATGCGTGACTGAATTTTGGTTCGGATGATGAAAGCGCTACATGCAGAACAGCCGTTTCGAACAGTTGCTGTGCCGATTGTGGAACTGGTATTTGGTTTGACAGGCATAGGTCTTGTTGCTGAACGCTTTTTTGAATCCTGAAAAGATGTCTGTTTTCTGGAGCAGGATTGACAAGGTGTGTGTTTCGAAGATGCCGAAGGATTTACGGCCTTTGATCGACTACTATCGTGCACTTTCCACAAGGGATTTCGTTAGATGGCGTGAAGCCGCCATTCGTCTTTTAGGCAGTAAGTCCCGGAAGGCAGCTCAACCGAAGTTGATGTATCGCTTTTGCTGATGGTGTCCTACCGGAGGTTGGGTGAAAGGACTGAAATGGTCGAACTAATTTCAGAATTCCCACCGTGGGCTGACAGGAGCCATTTTGACCTGATGCGTCTCATTGGTTCTGGAGTTTTTCTTGATGTCTAGCGGTTGCAACTGATCGTTTTCGGAGTCCAATGAAGATTTTCACTCCCTACCTGATCCGCGCCATATACGAATGGTGCCTAGACAACTCGAACACGCCTCATGTGGCAGTGAAGTTGAATGGCAAGTCGCACTTGCCGGAAGACATTGCGGCAAGCAACGGCATTGCATCTTTGAATGTTGGCCCTGGAGCCGTCAGGAACCTCAAGATTGACAACCATCAGGCTGTTTTCACTGCTCGCTTTAAAGGAAAGATTTTCAATGTGATTCTGGCGATTGAAGACATTGTAATGATCTATGGCAAGGAATCCGGCGAAGGCCTTTCCTTTGCGTCCTCAAGGGAATCGCCAAGTTCTGATGAATCCGCCTTGAGATTCCAGAAGAAGAAATCCCTTCCTGACATCAAGGCCTACTAGGTTCAGTCAAATGTAGGTATTGCTGTTCCTAGCGCACTACAGGGAGTGAAAGATCCCCTTCATTTTTTCAAGCCAGGTTTGGCTTGACTTGGGCGAATGCTCAGTATCATCCTCTTCAATGGAGCACTCCAATTTCCGCAACAGTTCTTTCTGTTGCGGTTTAAGGTTGATTGGAGTTTCAACAAATATGCGACATAGAAGATCTCCCGTCACACCAGAGCGCTGGTTCCTGATTCCTTCACCTTTCAGTGTGACAATGTCTCCATTCTGGGTTTCGGCAGGTATTTCAACCTTGCTCATGCCTTTCAGTGTTGGAGTTGCGACCGTGATGCCCAAGGCTGCTCCGGTAATGGATATTGGGATCTCACAAAGAATGTTGTTTTCCTGGCGCTTAAAGATAGGGTGTGGGATCTGGTTAATTCGAATGTAAAGATCGCCTGCTGAGCCGCCATTCCTGCCTGCATCTCCCTTTCCCTGAAGCCTGATAAGATTGTTGTGTTCAATTCCGGCGGGCACATTCACTGACCATTTCAGGGACTGGGTGGTATATCCCTTTCCTTTGCAATGACCACAGGGGGATTGGGTAGTGTATCCCTCGCCTCTGCAGTCGTGACAAGTTCGCTGGAGAATGAACGATCCCCTGTTGGTTTGTATCTTTCCCGAGCCTTCGCATGTTGCGCAGATCGACGTTTCGGAACGGGCGCTTCTTCCAGATCCGCGGCAGTAGTTACATTCAAGAACAGTGGGCATGCGCACTATCTTACTTACGCCTTGAGCTACTTCCTCCAGCGTCAAGTCAAGAGAAACTTCGCGATCCCGTCCCTTGGCAGAGCGCGGGGCTCTAGGTCCAGCATGTCCGCCAAAGAAGTCCCCGAATTCTCCGAAAATGTTGTCGAAAATGTCGGAGAAGCTTCCTTCATGAAAACCGGAATTTCGGAAACCAAAACTGTCATTTCCTCCGTCAACGTTTCCAAATTGATCATATCGAGCTCGTTTGCTCTCATCATTAAGAACGGAGTAGGCCTCCTGAACCGCCTTGAACTTGGCTTCAGCCTGACTGTCTCCTGGATTGCGGTCCGGATGACATTTCATTGCAAGCCTCCTGAAGGCTTTCTTGATGTCGCTCGCACTGGCGGCGCGCTCAACTCCGAGAGTTTTGTAGTAGTCTTTCCGTTCAGCCATGAAAGGTTCTGATCGCCACAGTTTGGAAAGTTAAAGGAGCAGACATGTGCCCGTCCAGTCAGTCCTTCTTTTTATCCTCGTTGATTTCTTCAAAGTCGGCATCCACAACATCTCGATCGGGTTTGTTGTCTTCCATGATGTCATTAAAGTCTGTAACCTCTTTTCGCTGTTCTTCAGTCTCAGCATTTCCTTCTTTTTGAGACTGGCTTGTCTTGGCGGCCTTTTCATAGAGAGGTTGGGCGGCTTTTGCGAGCATATCAGACTTTTCTGACATGACTGCGACATCGTCGCCCTTAGCAGCTGTTTCGGCTTGGGAAATAGCGTCGTCAACAGTTTTACGCTCATCCTTGAGTATGAGCGAGCCGTTTTCCGCCAGGATTCTCTTAACCGAATTGACAAGAGATTCAGTGCGGTTCCTGCTTTCAATAAGCTCGATTTTCTTACGGTCTTCGGCGGCATGTTTTTCAGCCTCCCGAACCATGCGCTCGATCTCTTCGTCGTTCAGCCCCGAACTTGCTTGAATGGTGATCTTGTTTGCTTTCCCAGTCCGCTGGTCGGTAGCGGAAACATGAAGGATACCGTTGGCGTCGATGTCAAATGCCACCTCGATTTTCGGAACACCTCTTGGTGCTGGCGGTATGTCGCTCAAGTTGAAGTCTCCTAAGCTTTTGTTTCCGCTAGCCACATCGCGCTCTCCTTGGAGAACATGAACCGTAACTGCAGTTTGATTATCGGAAGCGGTTGAGAATGTCTGTGTCGCTTTGGTTGGAATCGTTGTGTTCTTGTTAATCAACTTGGTCATGACCCCCCCCTCGGTTTCAATGCCCAAGGATAGCGGGGTGACATCAAGCAGCAGGACATCTGTAACAGACCCCTGCAGAACCGCGGCCTGTACTGCGGCTCCTACGGCAACCGCCTCATCCGGGTTAATGTCCCTCCTTGGCTCCGTGCCAAAAATTTCCCCGACCTTTCTCTGTACAAGAGGCATTCTGGTCATGCCGCCCACGAGCAGAACGTCGGTCACATCAGACTTGTCCAGTTGAGCGTCCTTGAGGGCAGTGACACAGGGAACCACGGTTTTTTCAACGAGATCGCCCACAAGATCCTCCAGCTTGGCTAATGTCAGTTTGACCACGAGATGCTTGGGACCACTGGAATCAGCAGTGATGTAGGGCAGATTGACTTCGGTTTGCGGAGTACTGGACAGTTCGATCTTGGCTTTTTCCGCCGCGTCCTTCAGGCGTTGGAGGGCCATAGTGTCCTTTTTAAGGTCGATGCCTTGTTCCTTTTTAAACTCGTCGATCAGATGGTCAATGATGCGCTGGTCAAAGTCTTCGCCGCCTAGGAAAGTGTCTCCGTTGGTGGACAGAACCTCGAATTGCGTGTCGTCATCTACCTGAGCTATTTCAATGATCGAAATGTCGAAGGTTCCCCCTCCCAGATCGTAGACTGCGATTTTCCGATCCTTCTTCTCCTTGTCGAGACCGAACGCAAGCGCAGCCGCAGTTGGCTCATTGATGATTCGCTTGACCTCCAGTCCGGCAATTTTTCCAGCATCCTTAGTTGCTTGACGTTGTGAATCGTTGAAGTATGCGGGTACCGTAATCACAGCTTCAGAGACGGTTTCACCAAGGTAGTCTTCGGCAGTTTTCTTCATTTTTTCAAGTATCTTGGATGAGATTTCGGGAGGGGATATATCCTTGCCCTTAACCTTGACCCAAGCATCGCCATTGTCGTGTTTAATGATTGCGAACGGAGCAAGTTTCTTTTCCTTCTGTGCTTCGTCATCCTTGAACTGTCGGCCGATCAGGCGTTTGATGGCAAACAGGGTGTTTTCAGGGTTGGTGACAGATTGTCGTTTAGCTGGCGCACCAACGAGAACCTGTTCATCCGTATAGGCCACTACGGATGGAGTAGTTCGTGTCCCTTCGGAGTTCTCAATTACCTTGGGTGATTTGCTCTCCATAATGGCCACGCAGGAATTTGTGGTTCCGAGATCAATACCGATGATTTTAGACATGTTGCTGCTCCTTTGTTTTTGCGGTTATATAACCTCTAAAGACAAATGGAGATTAATTCTGGAAAAGCAAGGGCAAATCTACAGGCTATCTCTATCCCACACACGTTTTCAATCTTCTTTCCAATTACATATGCGACCTTTTCAAAACCTTGGAGATACGAAAGCTCCTTACGATTTATGGTTAGAATCCCATGAAATTCATATGGCATCAACAATGGTTTTGAAATCCAAGATTTTACCGACTAACGGTAGCTTACCTAGCATGTCTGTTTACAAATGTCTGGCAAAGTCTGATCAGACAGGGGCAATCGTTCTGTATTGCTCAAGTCAAAGTGCTCGCCTAGCACCATTCATGGTGAATATCTGATGGCTGTTGTTCCGGTTGTGATGTGCGGTGGCAGTGGATCCCGGTTGTGGCCAAGTTCCCGTGGGGTCTTGACCAAGCCTTTTCTCATTCTTCCAGATGGAAGCACCTTGGCTGGAAGGACTTATTCCCTTGTTACACAATTCAGCCAGATAAGTGGGCTGGTCACAGTCGGCGCAAGTGACCAGGTGAACTTTTGTGAAAGAGAAGGTAGTTGCGTTAAGGGGATCCCTCATGTGCTGATTGGAGAGCCGACACGTCGCAACACAGGACCAGCAGTTGCTGTGGCGGCAGCGGTGGTCAAAAGACGGTTTGGTGCCAATACGGTAATTGTTGTCCTTCCAGCTGACCACGTGATTGAAAACATTGTCAATTTCAATCAGGCGATTAGTTCTGGAATAGAGGTTGCAAAAAGGGAGCCCTTGGTTCTTTTGGGAATTCCGCCTGTCAGTGCGGAGACTGGATATGGGTATGTTTGCAAGGGGGAGGCACTGGAGAATCATGCTTATGCTGTAACACGCTTTGTCGAAAAGCCGGACTTGACAACAGCGGAAAGGTACCTTGCAGATGGTCGATATCTTTGGAACGCAGGCATATTTATTGGCTGTGCCGGATCGATTCTCAGCCTGTTTGAACGGTATGAGCGTGACATGCATGCAACTGCGTTGCGCATTGCATCCAAGGATGGGGATGACACTCATATGATCCTGCCACTTTTGGAGGACTATAGCCGCTTTGACGGCAAATCATTTGACCATGCGGTAGTTGAGCGGGCGGAAAGATTGGCTGTTGTGGAAGCTCGGGATACGGGTTGGAGTGACGTTGGCACATGGACATCTCTTATAAATTCAATGGTTTCTCCCGATGAAAGGCGCAACCGCATCAAGGGAAACGGCATCTTATCCGACTGTAGTCAATGCATATTCTGGGGCACTGACCGCTTGGTGGTCTTGGTTGGTCTGCACGACATCTGTGTCATCGATGACCACAACATCACATTAGTATTCCAGACGAGTGATGCTGAAAAGATTGGAAAAATGGCTGATCGTCTGGGGAATAGCGATTTTAAGGAAGCCACTGAGCCGCCTAAAGTAAGCAAGCCTTGGGGGCATTATGAGGTTCTGTCCGAAAGGCCTGGACATAAAGTCAAGCGCATTGAGATATTTCCGGGTGCACGGCTAAGCCTGCAGTCCCACAAAAGAAGAAGTGAACACTGGACTACAATAGAAGGAGAGTCCACGGTCACCATAGGTGAACGTGTCTTTCAAATGGCGGTAGATCAGTCCTGCCACATTCCAGTTGGAGTGCGTCACCGCATATCCAACGAGGGAAGGGTCAATGCGGTCATCATTGAAGTTCAGATTGGCGATTATCTGGGGGAGGATGACATCACCCGCTACGAGGACGATTACAACAGGATCAAGCCCTAGGGTTTATCCTTGGATTTCCTCACGTACACAACTCTGTCCGACAACTTGAAATTGAACAGTGTTCCGAGTGCAACTCCGAACAACAGGGCGGTTAGACGGTGGTTACCGAAGAATACGGTTTGAGTGGTCAGGGCTACATATGTGCCCCAACTGATCAAAAATCCCACAGCAGACACCAGCGCAAACTTCAGCCACTGAGTTGTTGCGAAACCCTCATGCCTGCGTTCCTTAAAAGTCATGATGCGGTTGAGAAACCAGTTGCTGGTTACGGCGGGCCAGAATGAAAGTCCGCGTGCAATCATATGTGAGGCGCCCATCCACTGAAAAACGAAGTAAAACAAAAGGTCCCAAAATAGCCCTATCGCTCCCACAAAGATGAATTGGGCAATTTCCATAGCCTGCGGATGAAGAAAATGGTAGAGGCGCCTTAGGTGACGCAAATAGAGTATCTGTTGAATTAGGCTTAACTTGCTTTTGCCTCGGATTCGGTCCGAGAAATGGATTGGGATCTCTGCCGTCTTCTTAAAATGTCCCTTTATCAGGATTTCCAGTCCGATCTTGTAACCAATGGGGTTGAGTAGCCGCAATTCAGGCAGGTCATCAGTTCGAAAGGCAAAAAAGCCCGACATGGGATCCTTAATCTTAACCAAAGGATACACCAACAGCGTTGCAATTGAGGAATTCAGGCGTCTCAGAAACGACCACTTTGCCTCCGTCCCCCCCCCCTCGACATACCTTGATCCGATTACAAAATCGGCTTCCAAAGATGCTAGTTTTCTAACCATTTCCGGTACGGTTTCAGGAGGATGTGACAGGTCAGCATCCATCACGATCACATAATTCCCGTTGCATTGGGAAATACCATCGATTACGGCTGGAGACAGGCCTCGGTTTTGTTTGCGGGTGATTAGGCGGACTGGGTACTGCTTCCCCAGTTTCTCGCAAAGCTCCACAGTTCCATCCTCAGAATCATCGTCAGAAATGATCATTTCCCAAGTAAAACGGCTATCCAAGGCTTGGGACACACGCACAACGAGAAATTCAATGTTCTCACGTTCTCTGTATGTGGGGACAATGATACTAACTCGGCAACGATGATTAGGAATTAGTAGATCAGGACAATTCATCGATGATGTCATTCAAGGCATGCTCTGTGCGCAATTCAATTGATAACGTGGCTCATAGACTAAGAGAAGTCAAGCCCAGTCAAGAATTTAATGATATTCCAAGAGCTTAAGCAATGCAAGGATTGTAGCCCCCTTCCCCTCCGCCCACTTGACTTTGATTTTTTCTGTTGCTACAATATACCAAACGAAAATTACCTTGGGGTTGAAATGAAAAGAGAATTCAAGAATAAAAGAGGCTTTACTCTTGTTGAGATTGCTATTGTACTGGTTATTATTGGATTGTTGCTTGGTGGCATATTGAAAGGTCAAGAACTGATCAATAATGCCCGGGTACGGGCAATAGCAGACCGTACAAATTCCTTGAAAGCTGCATGGTATGCATTCATTGATCGTTACGGTGCTCTGCCAGGAGACTACATCGAAGCGGAGAGATACGTTCCAGGAGCGGCGGGCGACGGAGATGGTAATGGTAAACTTGCGGAGGTAGACTCTCCTCTTGTGTTTAACCATCTCGCTGGCGCCGGTCTTATACGTTGTGGTGTCTGTACTTCGGACACAGGTAGTAGATCTCTGGCCACAAATTCTCCGCTAAATCTATATGGCGGCATCATGAGCATTTGGCATGACGGGGCACATTACATGATTGTAGGTGGTCCCCAAAGCATCGAGAGGCTACAGGCCCACACCGGACCTAGGATACCGAGCAACATTCTGGCGGAAGTTGACCGTAAGGTTGATGAGGGTACTCCTCAAGGGGGTGACCTTGTCTTTAATAACTATGACGGGTTCAGCGCCGCCGCCGGCACTCTCTCTGCAACTGCCTTGCAGTCTTGTGTCTTCAAGGCTCCCGCTACCGTTACCGCTAAAGACGCCACCACTACCCTTGTTGGAGTTGAAGCGGGGATATGGCGTCCTGCCGCGGCTACACCTCCAGTGTACACCGACTGTGGTGCGTCCACTTTCTTCTAGTACGGTACTTTAATTCAAAAAAAACGGTAGGTAACACTACCGTTTTTTTTTGGGGGGGGGGGGGAATTATAAATACTACTTGACGTTGGAGAGAACTTGGCATGATTGCAAGATGGAGTGGTGAGTGGATTATCGGAAGCTTGGTGGTCTCCTGTTCGGGTGACACAAACACGACGCATAGTTGCGCTTGGGGATGATGCTCGTCAGACCAATCCGCCGTTGCCTAGATGATCTTCTATCCCGGTGCGATCTAACAACGATCTACGCGGTGTCAATAGTAAATGGGGCGCCTCACGAGGGACGTGGGCAGATAATGTCAGTCTTGGTGCAGGGAACCTGGTGGGTTCTCCGTTGGCGCACCGCTAGCGCGGGCGTTCTAAGGTCAAATCGGACGGTGATGGCTAACTGGCCGAACCGCGTACTGTGGACCGGCGACAATCTCGACATCATGCGGGGTATGAATAGCGAGTCCGTGGATCCTGCAACCCGCCATTCAATTCAAACCGCGATTATGTAGTCCCTATCGGCTCCGAAACGACTGGCGCAGCTTCAAGGACACGTGGATCCTCTCGGACGTGAGGCTTGGCACGGCGAGATTGCCGACCGCCAGGCTCATGTTTTACGCCATTATTGTCGCCGCCGGGTTCGCGTGGGCATTAAGTCCTATCTCATCATGACGGCTGTCCGGTTGCCTGAGATGGACCGTCTGCTCAGCCGACCGGCTCCATCTGCCTCCCACTGCGATCCGCCAGCGAGCTACTATCTCAAGATGCTTATGGATGCGGTGTTCGGGGCGTACGATCCCGAATACGTGTGTTATGTAATTTCTCGGCGTCCATCGCGTATGGCAATGGACACGGGAGCGCATGGAGAAGGACGTATTCCGACGGCTTTGTGGTTTAGCTTCGACCTGGTGAGATTCCTCAATACAAGAAATATCTGGGCGACTCGAAGAGCCGCCGGAAGCGAGACTAGGCTACCGACGCAAAAGCCCGTCGTCTTGCTGACCGGATTTGCGCGAACTTGAACGAGGGCGACATGGTGCTGGCTACAGGTGCGTCACAGCGCTTGTGGCGGCGGACAGGCTAACCGCTAGTGAGTGGGCGGGGATCCTGTCGCCGCTCGCCGTGGGACTCGTGTTGAAGCGCCTGCACAACGACAGGGAGCCATTGTTCGACGACGTGATCACAGCGAAGATGTTCCGATCCGATGGAACCTTGGGGAGCCTGAACTACAGGTCGCACAAGCACACGCTCTATGGGAGGATGTGCGCGATCAAACTAGATTGGATTCTGGGATATAGCGAGACAGAACAGGGGTTTGTGATGAGAAAAGCGCGTGGACGCCGATGATTGGAAAAAACGAGCGTTCCGATGCCCGTTTAAGAGGGCCTTAAGGGATGCCTACTGATTGATCGGGAAAAGTTACTTTAAGGAGAGGTTTTTTCGGCCTGTGAAGCGGAGAAAAAGTGCGTGACGGAGACTATTTCCCAGCCGCTTAGATCCTCGCTACGAGGCGTGAAGTCATTTTTGACGGCTCCACTGTCAGCGACGAAAATCATAAAAGAACAACTTGTCGCCAAACTTAAAGCCGGAGGAATACGACCATGAGATCGATGTTGGATCCCGGACCTACGACTTGGCGGGCGCTCCCCCGGCCGTTGCTACGCAATCGGAATCTACGACCGGGACCCGGAGGCAAGCCCGTTGTCCGCGACCAAACCCCTGTAGAGTAGGCTGCGGTTGACCAACCGGGCAACGGTATCGCTAATCTGGGTGAACGTTCCTGAGTCCTGAATGTTGTGCTTGCCAGCGAACTCGGAGACGTAGCGGTTCAGATACTTCGGGCTGATTTTGTGGAAGGTGCCCTTGTACGCTCGCTTGCACATGGACCAGAAGGATTCGATTTGTTGGTGTGCACCATGCCCGGGACGTACTCTCCGACGGAGTGATTGACGGCGGCGTGATGCACGGCATTCCCTCATAGGCTCGGTTATCGGTGTAGACCGTGGTGTCCGGGACTGCGCGGCTGGCACCGACAAAGCGTTGCAGCGTTGGCTTGTCGGTGCTCTTTTGGCTGTCTTCGCCTGGTCTTTCGCGCCCGCAAACCGTTGTCTTTCCAACCGCGCGCCGCCCCGTCAGCATCTCGCGCTTCGCCTTCGACATGTTACGGTGCTTCCCACTACGTCTCATCGACTTTGCCGTCTCCACGGATACGATGCAACATGAACCCCGCGTTCGGCTGCGAAACGCCGATATCCCGATGCAACTTCATGCTCGATACGCTCAAGAGCGAGGTTAGGCACACAACGGAATACAGGAAGTCAGGTGGCGAACGTCAAGTAGTAGTTATAATCGCCTTTTTTTGGTTACTGTTTCCAACGCCTGTTGCAAGTCGTCTATCAAGTCATCCGTGTCTTCAAGACCAATAGAGATACGAACTAGACTTTTCTCCAGTCGGGTCTTTTGCTTGATCTGTTCGGAAACACGTAAATGGGTTGTGGAATGGGGATGGGTAATGGTGGAGCGGGCATCGCCAAAATTGGCCGTAATGGAGAACAGGCGGACGCGATTGATGAATTCGTAGACCGCTTTCCTGTTGCAATCTTTCAGAACAATGCTGATGATGCCAGCATGTCCGGTCTGTTGCCTGCAAGCTAGCTGGTAATCGGGATGGGATGGAAGACCAGTGAAATAGACATTGCGAATCTTCGGATGAGTTTCCAAATAGTTCGCAATTTTCTGTGCTGAACGTTGATGAACTTCCATCCTAACGCTTAGGGTTTCCAGCGACTTGAACAAAATCCAAGCGTTGAATGGTGAAAGAGCAGGCCCCCCAGCCCTGAGGAATGGGAATATCCTATCCACAAGATCCTTGGATCCCAAAACTGCTCCGCCAAGAACCCGGCCTTGGCCGTCAATGTATTTTGTTGCAGAATGAATGATCAGATCCGCTCCATATTGCAGTGGTCGCTGAAAATAAGGGGTGCAAAAGCAGTTGTCAACGGCAAGCAGCGTATTGTTGCGCTTGCATATACGGGACAAGGCTGAAATATCAAACACTCTCAGCGTGGGATTCGAGGGGGTTTCGATCAAAACGAGATCGGCAGGTGAACCCAGCATTCTCTCCCAATCAAGGATGTCATTGGTGTGGACATAGTCAATGCTGATCCCAAACTTGGAAATGAACTGATCCATCAGGGTTATTGACGCACCGAATAGTTGCGAAGAAGCCACAACTCGGCTTCCAGCCGAGCAAATGCCCATCAGACAGGCCATGATGGCTGACATGCCGCTAGAGGTTGCCAGACATTCCTCAGCCCCTTCAAGAGCGGCAAGCCGGGTCTGAAATGCCGCTACTGTAGGATTTGAAAACCGGGAGTAGATGAACCCCTCTTCTTGGTTGTCAAAGCGTCGCGCTGCCTGCTCAGCACTATCAAACTGGAAGCTTGAGGTGAGGAATATGGCATCGGAATGTTCTCCATGCTCGGTTCTGGATGTTCCAGTACGGACGCCTTTTGTGCTGAAGGCCCAATTTCGTCTTGTTTTTGGCTTCACGTCACTACCGACAGGGCAAGATCCATCTGTCCCATTGAAACTGCCCTGCCTAGTCTGCCTGTGGATGTTCGCTCAAGCCAAGTTAGATATTCATCAGATACGGTTCCTTTTAGATATTCTCCAGTGAAACAGGAAGCTTCCGCATTGGAAAGTGACGGATTGGCGCTACGGACAGCCTCCACGAGGCTGTCAATTTCTTGGTAGATCATCTGATCGACTCCCAGCCATGTACCAATCTCTTGGTCATTTCGTTCGGCGGCGATCAGTTCCTTGCGGTTAGGCATGTCAATGCCGTAAACGTTCTGATATCGTACAGGAGGTGCGGCCGAAGCGAAGTGGATGGCTTTCGGTTCTGCCTCCCGTGCCATCTGTACTATTTCGCGTCCAGTAGTTCCTCTAACGATGGAATCATCAACTAGGAGTACTCTTTTTCCTGAGAACTCGGACGGAATAACGCTTAGTTTTCTTCGAACCGAACGGCGTCGCATGGCTGGATCAGGCATGATGAACGTCCGTCCGATATAGCGGTTTTTGACGAAGCCTTCACGGTAGGGTATGCACAGTTCCTGTGCAAGCTGCATCGCCGTAGGTCTCGCAGAATCAGGTATTGGAATGACCACATCGATCTCCAAGCCGTTGTGTCTCTTTCTGATCTGACGGGCAAGCTGGCTTCCCATGTTGATGCGGGTTTCGTACACCAAGGCTTTCTCTACCATGGAGTCTGGCCGTGCAAGATAGACATATTCGAACAGGCATGGATGTCCCGTTTCCCGTGAAACACTGGATGGCTCTAGCAACCTGAATGTCTGGTCAACTATCACAACTTCGCCTGGGAGTACATCCCGAACAAGTTCATATCCCAGATTGATTAGGGCAACGCTCTCAGAAGCCACCATATACGACGTTCCGGTTGCAGTTTCTTTTTTCCCAAGTACCAGCGGACGGATTCCATTTGGATCCCTGAACGCAATCAGTCCGTAGTTCGCTATCAGTACGCATACGGAGTAGGCTCCCTTGCAACGCTTGTGCAGGTTGTCTACCGCGTGAAGAATCACCTGAGAGTTGATTTGCCCGTTTTTCAGCGCTCTTGTCAGTTCGTAGGCGAAGATATTGAGCAGAATTTCCGAGTCGGAATCTGAATTGATGTGCCGGTGAGCTTCCTTACTAAGGGCTTCCCGCAACTCTGTGCAGTTCGTAAGGTTACCGTTGTGCACCATTGACATTCCGAAGGGGGAATTGACATAGAACGGCTGAATCTCGTTCAGTGCGGTTGCCTTCCCGGCAGTAGGGTAGCGGACGTGACCAACTGCAAATTCGCCACTAAGTGCATCAACATGGTGCGGCTTGAAGTTTTCACTGACTAAACCGAAGCCCTTATGCATCGCAAGCCGGCTACCATTCATGGAGATGATGCCACAAGCGTCCTGTCCGCGATGTTGCAGAAGAAGAAGCGCCTCACAGGTGAGAGCTGATACCGGCTCTTCCCCATTTACTCCGGCAATTCCGACTACTCCGCACATTATTTAAACAGACCTCCATTCGTGGCGGGCTGTGACATTCTGCGGGAGAAATGTGGGACAGACATGTTTGCCAAGCATCCCACCTGCATTTCCAACAGTATATTGCTACTGCATATCATGTGTGAAAACCGGCTACCAGCCTGATTAAAGGGACATTCTAGCACACCTGCATTTTCTTTCCAGTGGATATGGCTAGAGGTTTGGGGCAGGCTTCTGATGTTCCTTAATGTAGCGAAGAAGTTCACGGATAACCGTGATCCTGTCCACCTCGTTGACAGGATACTTTCTTTTGCTCTCGGGCTTTCTGTTTTTACGCTGATTTACTACACCTTCAGGGTGTTTTGCCGTCACGTTGGCGTTGGGCATGATGTCAGGAAGCGGATTGCCGTCCTTCAACTCGAAATCAAGGTGTTGTGCCAGCCATTTTCCCCCACCTTCGAATACAGACACAAGTTTCGAGTTGCGGACAGTTACGGTGCTGTTAAGCGGGGTATAGGATAGCAAGTAAAACACCACCACCCAGAAAAGATAGGCTCGTGCAAAGCCAAAGAGAAAACCACCCACACGGTCCACTCCCGCAAGCCCTGCAATCCTGATAGACTTTCTCAGAAGTTCAGTGGCCAGCCCGCCGCCGATTAGTAGGATTAGAAACAGGCCTAGGTAACTGGCTAAATCCGTTATCCAGCCTTCTTGCAGAAATGCCTGCGCCACCATGATTTCCGAGAACAGTTTTCCGTACTGGAAGGAGAAGAATATAGCTGCCACGAGAACTAGGATCCGGAGCACCCCGCCAACTAGTCCTGCCTGAACTCCCCAAAAGGTCGAAACGGTGAAGAGAAAAAGAATGGCTACATCGAGCAGGCTAACATTGGCCATCAGTTCCTATGTCCTATCTAGCGTAAGTCAATGATCACTGCATCCCCATAGCCTAGAAGCCCCAGATCGTGCTTGGCTATCTCAGCCTCCCCTCGGTCAATAAAGGGGCCGACACGGACACGGTGAAGAGTCAGATCCTCACGTGTTAGCGGTTCCACGTATGCTTTAAGCCCTTGGGCTTCAATCTCATCGGATATTCTTTTCGCATTGAGATTGTCCCGGGTTGCAATGACTTGAACGATGAAAGCCCCATCATGTGGAGGGATCTGAGAGTCGGCGGGTGAAGAGCCATCCGGATCTGTTATGACACTCTCAGCTCGGTCATTATTAGTTTGTTGAACAGCCGAAACGTCTTCACTGTGTGGATCTGTTTCAGAGAGAGGAAGATCGATATTGCTCACGGAGTAATCTTCCTTATCCTCGTTTTGCTGAGAAAGAGCTTTTCCGCTAAAGTCGACATCCTCTATGACGATACGGGGGCGATCACTACCCACTTGGATCCGTTTCGGTTCCTCCATTTCTCTTTCCAGAAGAAAGGGTGGTGGGGTTTTCTCAAAAACGGAGATATACAGAGCGAACAGGACAAGCGCAAAAGCTCCTCCCCCCACTAGGTAATGGAATCCGTTGTTTCCGTTCGGTTCCAGGTTCTGATTCTCTTTCCTTTCGGATGATCCGGTGCCAGTTCGATCGTTCATAGTCAAATGACTTGTCAGTTGCTTGATAGTGCCATATACTGACTAACAGTCAGGAATGATCCAAACAGAACCATTCTATCACGCTTGGAGAGGTTGTCTTTGGCATGGCTGAGCGCTTGTGCAACCGAATCACAGACTTCAGCCTGTCCCCCCATATCCCTTATCAACCTAGCGGTTTCCTGCGGAATGCTGCTACGTAGAGAGTCAAGCGGCACTGTCAGCCATAAGTCAATCCTGTCGGAAAGAGCCTGAACCACACCTCTTATGTCCTTGTCGGCCATGATGCCGAAAATACCCACTGTCCTAGGGAAATAGCCCATGTCAAGAAGTCCGTCAGCCAGAATCTGGGCGGAAGAGGGATTATGGGCGACATCTAGGACAATCACAGGCTGTTCGGGCATTATCTGCATCCTGCCTTTCAAGTCAGTGGATAGAAGACCTTGACGGATATGGGACACTGCTAATGGTAGCCTGTCGCCAACAGCTTCAAGTGCTGCCAGTGCCGTGGCGGAGTTTATCAGCTGATGCTTTCCCGCTAGGGAGGGGAGGGGAAGTGACCGGTAGGAGACCGATTTGCCAATGTAGTTCCATGAGTGGCTTTCATTCAGTTCGAAGCCAAAATCCTTACCTAGCCGGGTAACCTTTGCTTCGATTTTCTCCGCGTAGTCTAGGATTGAGGCTGGCGGAGTACGTTCACCCAGGACCACTGGTCTGCCATTACGCATGATGTGCGCTTTTTCCCAGCCAATCTGCTCACGCTCACTGCCTAGGTATTCGACATGGTCGATATCGACCGTGGTGATGACTGAGACATCGGCATCAAACAAGTTTACTGCATCCAGCCGCCCCCCTAGTCCGATTTCTAGCACACAGGTTTGGCATTCATGATGTGCAGCGCACCACATGGCAGCAAGAGTGCCGAACTCGAAGTATGTCAACTCAGTATTTTCACAGCGGTTTCTCGCATCCTCTACCTTGGCAAACGATTTGCATAGCATGCTTTCAGAAGCCTCTTCTCCTGCTATGCGAACCCTCTCGCTGTACCTCAGGAGATGTGGTGAACTGTACCGCATCGTCCGATATCCTGAATGGTTCAGAATTGATTCCATGATGGCTGTGCATGAACCCTTGCCATTGGTTCCGCCCACAGTGATCAGAACGGCATTTCCCAAGCAAACATCCATTTTGCTCCAGACCTTCGAAATACGGTCTAGGCCAAGATTCACTGAATTGGGGGAGATCCGTTCAATGTGTTGAAGCCATCCCTCCAAGGTATTAGGCATCAGGCATGGCGCTTTGTATGCATCAGCACTTCGGTTAGTTTGGAAAGATGTGAACGTAGCTCACGTCGGTCGACGATCATGTCGATGGCCCCATGCTTGAGCAGGAATTCACTACTCTGGAATCCCTCGGGAAGGATTTCCCTGACAGTTTCCTGAATCACTCTCGGGCCGGCAAAGCCTATTCTGGCCTCAGGTTCGGCGATAATCACGTCACCAACCATGGCGAGGCTCGCTGCAACACCGCCGGTTGTCGGATCAGTCAGAATGCTGATGTAGGGAAGCCTTGCCGAGTTTAGCCTCTGGATCGCGGCTGTCGTCTTTCCCATTTGAAAAAGCGAGGTGAGTCCTTCCTGCATACGTGCCCCTCCCGAGGCGGAAAAGCATATGAATGGGAGCTGGAGATGAATTGCCTCCTCGATTCCAAGCACAAAGCGTTCTCCCACGACTGAGCCCATGGATCCTCCCATGAAAGTGAAGTCAAATACGGCAACAGCCATCTCGGCGCCATCCACCGCACCTCTCCGGACTGATAGGGCCTCACGCGACGTATCCCCGTTTTGGGCTTCGGACAGGCGCTTAGAGTACGGCTTGACATCACTGAAATTCAGGAAATCGGTGGGTTTTACCTTTATGCCGATTGCTACGCTGTCCTCGAAACTGTCGAAAAGGGAACACATCCTCTGTTCCGGAGTGATGCGTTCGTGAAAATTACAGTTAGTGCATACCCAGAGATTCTTCTCGTGCTCTCCGGAATAGCGTGCTGTCTGGCAACGGGGACATTGGGCCCAGACCCCTTGCGGAACACTTTTCTTGGGTGAGCGTGAGATCCGGGGGGGGAATATCTTGTTTAGCCAGTTCATTTGCGCTCGCAGGCACGGCGCATCTCCTGAACATAGGAAGTAACCGTGCTGACGATATCATCTGGTCTGGCTTTTCCGATAAGTTCGATAATTCCGCTGCCGACAACAATGCCATCTGCACATTTCGCTGCAAGCCGAGCCTGTTCAGGCGTGCGGATCCCGAACCCAACCAGAATCGGGATGCGTGCCATTTCCCTCAGGGATAAGACGAGGTTTCCGACAGATGTGGCATCAAAGTTTCCCGCACCGGTGACACCTTTCAATGAGACGCAGTAAAGATAGCCTTGCGAGGACTGTGCGATCAGTTTCATGCGGTCGGGGGTTGTTGTGGGGGAGGCGAGCAGAACCATGGCGATGCCGTGCCTCTGGAGGTAGGGTTTCCATTTTCCGGAAACTTCGACCGGCAGATCGACCACCAAAACCCCGTTGATGCCGGCTTGGGCAGCCTGTTGCGAAAAACGCTCGAGTCCGAACTGGAAAAAACTGTTGGCATATCCCATGAGAACCACCGGTGTGGTTCCTCCGACATCGCGAAAGTCCGACACGGCCTTGAGCACATGAGTGAGGTTGGTTCCGTTCCGAAGAGCAGTATCCGACGAATGCTGTATCACTGGTCCGTCGGCAATTGGATCTGAAAACGGAACGCCGATCTCAATAATGTCGGCGCCGCCTTCCGAGATCGCCTGGAGAATATCGACAGTCGCATCCCTGTCCGGGTATCCGGCAGTGGTGAAAATGGCGAGTGCGGCCCTGTCGTTCCCTATGCGGGACAGTGCCGTTTCAATGGTTGTGAGACTGCCGGCGGGATTGTTTCCCTCTTCCGTCAAGCTACTGACCGATTCCTCCGGATCCGAACCTATCACAACTCGTCCCTTGCCTCTAGGATCGTCTCCAGATCCTTGTCGCCTCTTCCCGACAGGTTGATGAGAATAAGGGAGCCCGGATTCTTTAGGGCATGCTTTCTGGCATGGACAAGTGCATGTGCACTCTCTAGGGCAGGAATGATTCCCTCCTGTCGACATAGGCTTGATACAGCATCCAGCACCTCATTGTCGTTTGCGGCAACATACTGAACCCGTCCAATGTCTTTGAGATATGCATGTTCCGGCCCGACTCCAGGGTAGTCAAGACCGGCTGATATCGAGCTTGTCTCCAGCACCTGCCCGTCATTATCCTGAAGAAGGTAGCTGAACATGCCATGTAGTATGCCGGGTTTTCCGGCCACTAAGGTGGCTGCGTGGCATCCTGTCTGGATACCTTT
This sequence comes from Gammaproteobacteria bacterium, assembly GCA_965207545.1. Lineage (GTDB taxonomy): Bacteria > Pseudomonadota > Gammaproteobacteria > Tethybacterales > CBDBMS01 > CBDBMS01. The sequence goes on along the minus strand of CBDBMS010000003.1, from coordinate 1,154,680 downwards.
TCCACCGGCTTCCACGCCAACGAGTTGGACGTTATGGGGGATGTACGGATGGAATATGCCCATTGCATTGGATCCCCCACCTACACAGGCGATGATGACATCCGGTTGACGTCCATACAGCTCTTCCATCTGGACTATGCATTCCTTTCCTATGATTGAGTTGAAATCCCGGACCATCGTTGGATACGGATGTGGCCCTGCCACCGATCCTATCACGTAGAATGTGTCGTCTATGTTTCCTACCCAGTGTCGCATCGCTTCGTTGAGTGCATCCTTAAGTGTCCGGGATCCTGATGTGACCGGCATGATGTCAGCTCCCAGCAGTTTCATTCGCTTGACATTCGGCTGTTGCCGCCGCATATCCTCCTCGCCCATGAAGATCATGCACTCCATTCCGGCACGTGCGCAGGCAGTGGCGGTTGCAACTCCATGCTGTCCAGCTCCGGTCTCCGCAATGATGCGGCGTTTTCCCATCCGTTGTGCGAGAAGAACTTGGCCAACCGCATTGTTGATCTTGTGTGCACCGGTGTGGTTGAGGTCCTCGCGTTTCAGGAGGATCTTTGATCCCCAGTCTTCCGACAGGCGCTCGGCATGATAGATTGGGCTGGGACGCCCAACGAAATCCCGCATCAGTTGCTGGAATTCGGCAACAAAGGCCTCTTCGTCCCTGTACTTGAGATAGGACCTGTCCAGTTCATGAACCGCGTGAATCAGGGTTTCGGAGATGTAGATACCGCCGTACTCTCCAAAAAAGCCTTTTGAGTCTGGAAGCCCGACCGGTTCAGTTGCAACAGGATTTGACATTGTCAATGAACCTTTTGATTCTCTCCGGACTTTTCCGCCGCCGGTTCCCCTCCATGCATACTCCGCTTGAAACGTCGACGGCGTAGGGATGACAGGCTGCTATTGCCTGGGAAACATTCTCAGGAGTGAGTCCTCCGGCAACCATGACCGGCTTGTTCGAATCCAGTTTCGCCGCAAGCGACCAGTCGAATACGGTTCCAGTGCCGCCGGGTGCATTTTCGGAAAAGCCATCCAGCAGATACCCGCTTGCACCAGCGTGATTGTTCATGGTGTCGATTATATCTTTCAGACCTGTTGCCCTGCAGGCTTTTACATACGGAAGGCTGAAGCGGGTGCAGAAATCCGAAGACTCGTTTCCGTGGAACTGTAGCAGACTGGGTCTCACATGCCTGATGATCTCGTTCACCAGGCTTTCTTCCGGGTCAACGAACAGGGCGACTCTGCAGACAAATGGCGGTAGCGCTTCGAAAACATTGCGACCCTGATCAGGAGTGACATACGGAGCATATCCTGGCGAGAACACGGCACCGACGGCATCGGCTCCGGCCGTTGCCGCCGCTTTGGCATCAGCGATATCAGTGATGCCGCAAATTTTCGTTTTGGCAGGACTCACGGTGAAACTACAGGTGGCTAGGCGCTGATGCTAGAATCGGAGGAAATGGACAGTAATTGGAAATGTTCGGGGAAGAGAGGATGATTTTCACTCTGATTGGCAACATCCTGGACAGCGTGCCGGTGAGAGACATTCGCAGGACTGGTCAGGTTTTTGTCGGAAGGATGATCGGGAAAACCGGCTTGGTTTCCCATAGGGACTTTAAGGTCCAGTCAGCCATTCTGAGCCAAGCGGTCACCAAGATGGACAAACTGGAAGCTGAAGTCCAGGAACTCAGCGCAAGACTGAAAAGGGAGACGTCCGTAAAACCGGTCAGAAAAGGGAGACGTCCAGAAAAATCCGGCTCTTCCGGAACCTAACTGTTCAGGAACAGGGGTTCCCTTTACTCTTTCGCCATCCAGACATAGGCGTCATCATAAGAGTAGTTCGCTCCGGAGGCGCTATCGACAATAACGCCGATGCCCGCACTTAAGAGGAATCCACTGATTGATCGACCTGTATTGGTGACATCGGTTGAAGGTGGCAGAACCGGCTCAAGAACCATCTGGGTTTCCTTGTAGCCGTCCCGGCGACATGTTACCGTCAACTTGGCCTCGCGCTTGCGTCTGACAAGCAGATCGCCGGGTGTGACAACAGCATCGACCAGTCCGGCGCCATCCTGAGCGACTGTGCAATAGGCGTTCTTTGCGTTACTGTCAATGGCAACCTTGTCATAGAAGCCGTCCTCCATAGTGGCACATCCGACTACCGTTAGAAGGGAGCACATGCCAACTGTCAGTTTGATTTTCTTGCTCATATCTCGACTCTGTCTTGCTGTGGATTGATACGCAATTATAGCAACTAGTTCGCCTAGTCGTATACGGTGGGCTATTCCTGCCGGAAAATCTCCGTTTCAGGATGGAATGCGAACCAGGCGAACCAGAACGCCTGTAAGAAAGGAAACGCTCTGCCATCTGCCTTCGCAACATGCCCGGAAGCGTTGTCAGAATCCCAAAAAACCGTGATTTCCGTTCCGTTGACTTGGTCGATTAGCATGCCACTGGACACTTTCTCAAGTTCGCTTGAAGGGTAAGCCTTGTACTTGCCATTCACACCCACCCCTAGAACAACCTCCTTTGGGTGATAGTTGCCAGGGATGTCGTTTTCAACTGGGAAGAAGATTTCCGGCACAGATTCATATCCAGCATAGGGATTTTTTTGATAGTTCCTATGGTAGCCCGTTTCTTCCGAGAGCACTTGGGTTTTGGGGTGTGCGGTTTTCCAGTCTTTCCATGAAGTCAGGCGCGAAGGGTGAAGCGCAAGTTTGCTGCCTGCCAACGGTCCAGTTACGGATTCGGCGAGTATCTGTGACCATAGCGATTCGGTGTTACGGTCATAAAGAAGGACATCGCTGTTGTAGAGAAGTCCGGATACGCCGAAATTCAAGGCTTTGCCGTTGACCTTGGCTTCAAACACGACACCGGTGCCGCATAAGGGGCAGAAAGTGACGGCTAGTGGCACTCCTCCCACCACATCATTGACAATTTCATGCCAGTTGAGAATCCTAAGAGGATACGCTTTGGCGATGCCGTTAAGGGAGACACCAATGATGCGATCCTTATCTTGGAGATTCGCTTCGCCTGCGTTTAGGAAAACGGGATTGTCGATTGATGGTATGCCGTCTTTCGGCGGTCCTCCTAGGAGAATCAACTTTGTATCTATGATTGAGTTGGCCAGATCGAAGCCATTCTTCCGTTCGGAATCTGCAAGGGTTGTGGCCAGTGTTAGCAGGACGAGGGCCCCGAAGAGCGACCGTAAGATTAGTGGAATCATCGCTTAAGGAACGCGAGGCATGCCAAGATTGCCGTCATTTCGGCTGAAACCCAGCCTTTTTTTCTCGTTCGCCTGTTCATTTTCGTTTCTTCGGCTTAAGCCAGTATATCAATGGAAGTTCCGTATTCAAAATCCAGATGGAGCGTGAAAATGAAGCTTTTTCAGATAATTGGACGGCCGGGCGTGACCGCCACATCTCGCTAGCGGTTTTCCAGTCTAGTTTGCGATTGGCTTTGATCAAGCAGTGTCCATACCGCAATGCGATAGAAAGGCAACAGAAATGCAACCATGAAGGCTTTTGCTGCCAAGTCCCCTAGGGCGAGAGTCATCCAAGGTGCTTCCGTGAATGCAAATGCGATTGAAAAGAAAAGAAAAGTGTCGCATATTGATGCCACAGAAGATGAGAGTGCGGGTGCCATCCACCAAGGGTGTTTTCGCAACAGGGAAAACACATGGATGTCCAGAAGGTGGGCTACTAGGAACGCGGCGCCTGATGCGCATGAGATGCGGATTGCGATGGCGGCAATCTCCTGGAACGCTTGCCCCTGTTCAGGTGTTGACAGGTTGAACAAAAGTGAGATAGGCAGCCCGACCATAAAGCCGGCGATGACGACTCGCCTAGCCGATGCGCTCCCCCAGATTCGGTTCAGGCAATCGGTAACCAGAAATGCCATGGGATAGATGAAAGCGCCCCATGTGAGCCAGTCGTTGATGACGAGCCTGACACAGTAGTTGGAAGCGGTAAGAACCATGGCAACCGAAAGCACACCGACAATCTCGTGTCTCCGGAAAAGCGTCCATCGCCTCCGTTTTTCTTTGGGCACGCTATTCATTGGCTACAGACGCCTTTCATCTGCGCCGCTCGTTTGAACCGATCCTGCAGTTCCTGTAGGATTCCACCAGCTTCCAGATTGTTCGGGTCAAGATTGCGTATGATGTGTGCATAGGTTTCATCTCCCTCTTCCCAATAGAAAGCGGGAAGCATGACATGGTAGGGTTTCAGGGCGGGCCAAGTATTGTACATGGCTCCGGGAGGACCGTCACGGCCGGGTAATTGCCTTCTTTCTCCTAGACGGCCTTCGAATACGTAAAAAGCGTCATTGGGAACGAGATGCCGTAGTTGGTAGTCGATCCTAGTTGATCCTTCGGTAACGTCAAAGGAGCCTTGGAAAGGCATGTCATCGGTCAGGTTGAGCAGAAAGTCAATGGTGTTTGGGGCCATAAACCCGACGGCTCTGTGCTTTCTTCTTTGTGCCGAGTGTGGGTACAGTTCATTAGAATCGATAGCCACATCGATCCTGACAGGATCCTCACGGTTAAAGGGACCGTTGTTGTCGACAAGATAAGTGCGCATGTAGTTGTGTTGCTGAAGAAGCACTGCACAGCGGTTAAGGCTGGGATCAAGGACAATGAAGACCGCTGTGTAGTGATCTAGCTGGTGCCAGTCTCTCCGGTCGCCGAATGTGCGCACAAGCGTCTCCCGAAAGGGTCCGAGTTCAAGCGGCAGGCCGGATGTCCGGAAGACCGCATGGTAGGAGAGGAAGGTGTAGTTGCCGCCAAGAAAGGGAATGTGATGCCTGCTGGCGCTTCCGTACACCACTGGCCGAACCGGTGTTCCTCTGACTGGCGCGACATGGATGAATTGTGCCTCCGGATCATTACGATAGCGGTTCAGGATCTCAGGTGTCACCTCCGCGCTGATAAGCTTGCTGTTCCCATCCCGCAGTTCTCCATGGGCGACATAGTCTTCGTAGAAATCGATAGGACCTTCATGTCCCGGCGGAAGATGGATTTCAGGCTTATGGAGGACGAGGAGCCTCCTTTCCTTTGATGTTGGCAGATTCTCGCCGAACTGGTTGCGAAGTGATTCAAACCCCTCCAGTTGTGAAAACTGGAAATCGCCAGAACATGCCGCCACCACTAGGCATGATGCGGCAACGGCTAGCATCCTGCGCCTGATTCTCTGTGGATGGATCATCAAGTGTTGTTTTTGAAATTGGTGGAGAGCATGTGGATGCCGACAGGTAATAGACTACCATATGGGGTTATGAACGGGGCATATTTGGAACTTGCCGTCGCTGCAGTGCGAGAGGCAGCGAAACTTGTGCGCCGCGCCCAGGCTAACCGGCGCACGATCCAGCCGACGAAGAAGAAGGGTAGTTGGGTGACCAATGTTGACAAGGCGTCGGAGGAGTTGATCCGCGACATGATCATGGATCGCCATCCTGAACATTCCTTTCTTGGCGAAGAGTCTGGCCTGACCGGAGAAAGCGATCACTGCTGGGTTGCCGATCCGCTGGACGGAACAACCAACTTTGTGCACGGTTTTCCCGGATACTGCATATCGCTTGCATACGTGGTTCAAGGAAAAGGCCGGGTGGGTGTTGTCTATGACGTAGGTCGGGATGATCTCTACGTAGCAGAGCGGGGCAAGGGCATGTTCCTGAACGACAGGCGCTGCCGACCATACCGGACACGCCTGCTCTCCGAAGCGTTGGTTGTCTCTCTAGGTGGAATCGGCTCGGAAGGCTGGATGCGCCGCATGATTTCCGAGATTTCACGCAAGTCCGAAGGTGTACGTCGCACAGGATCAACCGCTCTTGATCTTGCCATGCTAGCCGCCGGCCACTTTGACGGAGCCTTCGGGAACGGAATGCGCTACTGGGACTATGCCGCAGCAGCGATCATGGTTCAGGAAAATGGCGGAATGTTTATACCGGTTCATCTGGATGGCTACGAGTATGGCAAGACCACAGGCTATATGGTGGGCGGTTCGCCGGAGGTGGCTGCCGAGTTGCGTAAGCAGATTCTAAGTTTGAGAGCGGAACAGACTGCATAGAAAGTCCATGCACACTCCGGTGATCAGGCAGTATCTGGAGATCAAGGATCGCCATCCTGAAACTCTTCTTTTCTTCCGCATGGGCGACTTCTACGAACTGTTTTTCGAGGATGCGGTTCGCGCTTCTCAGCTTCTGGGCATAGCCCTTACGCAACGGGGACGGTCGAATGCCCAACCCGTCAAGATGGCTGGGGTACCTTTTCATGCCATCGACGATTATCTCTCGAGACTGGTTAAGATGGGTGAGTCTGTTGCAATATGCGAACAGATTGGCGACCCTAAGGGACAGGGTCCTGTAGAGCGTGAAGTCACTAGAATCGTCACTCCTGGAACGCTGGCAGAGAGCAATCTCATGGATGACAAGCAGGCGTGCATTGCCATGGCGCTTCTGTTCCGTGGCGGTGCGGCGGGCTATGCATGGACTGAGCTTTCGGAAGGCTCGTTTCAGACGGGAACTGTCCCCGAACGGCGCTTGGGTGACTGTCTGGCGCGAATTCAGCCTGCCGAGATAATCGTTGTCGAATCAGCACATTTGCCGGCAGGTGTCAGTGGCAAGGTCACGTTCATCCCCGATTGGAAGGTTGACAGGGAAATCGCCGAAGCAACCATGCGAGAGCATTTCGGGGTGGCTTCGCTTGCAGGACTCGGACTAGAGGAGGAACCGCTGGCTGTGCTTGCCTCGCACATGCTGCTTGCCTACACGCGAAACGCAAGAAAAGCGAGTCTTCGGCACATACGCCTGCTGAGAGTGGAGACGGATTCGGAATTCATAGCAATGGATGCCAGTGCGCGTTCGAGTCTGGAGCTTACACAGACGATCAGGGGCAAGCCGACGCCAACCCTGTTCTCCGTTATGGACAGTTGCCAGACTTCAATGGGCAGCCGTCTGCTTTCCTATGAAATTCACAATCCTCTTCGCGATCGTGGGCGGCTTGAACAGCGGCTTGACCTGGTTGATGTGCTTCGAAGTGGTGGTTGGCAGCGCTTGGCCGAAACACTTAAGGGTATGTGTGATCTTCACCGCATTGTCACTAGGATATCCCTGCTTAGCGCCCGTCCACGAGATCTTGCCGCACTTTCGCTAACGCTCGCCAGATTGCCGGTGCTGGCTGAAGAGTTTGAGGTTGTGGGAGGCAAGGCCTGTACAGAGATGGCCACCAAAGTGCGCCCTTCGGAAGGCATTGGAGATTTACTCAAGCGTGCTATTGTGGACGAGCCTCCTGTCAACCTTCGCGACGGAGGCGTGATCGCCGACGGATACGACCGGGGAATAGACGAATTGAGGGAGTTGACACGAAATGCAGACCTGAAACTGTCTGAGTTACAGGAAAGTGAACGCCGGAGAACCGGGAATGAACGGCTAAAGATTGGTTTCAACAAGGTGTTCGGTTACTACATCGAGGTGTCGAGACAGCGTGCCGAAAACATGCCTCAGGATTATCAGCGAAGGCAGACACTGGCTCATGCCGAGCGTTTCACAACCGCCGAACTGAAGGAGTTTGAAAACAGGGTGCTTGATGCGTCAAGCCGACTTTTGGAGACCGAACAGAGGATCTACGGAGAGATACTGGACATGCTTGCCAAGAAGACAGATGTGCTTCGCAATCTTGCTTGCGCTGTTGCTGAGGCCGATTTATGCATTGCGATGGCCAGGTTGGCTGCAGAGCAGAACTGGGTTCGTCCGGAATTTGCCGATGGTTCCGTTCTGAGGATCCGAAACGGAAGGCATCCGGTGGTGGAGACTCAGGTTAAACATTTCGAGTCAAATGATCTCACATTTGATGCTGGGAGAAGGCTGATGCTGTTGACTGGGCCAAACATGGGTGGCAAGTCCACCTACATGCGTCAGGCGGCACTGATTGTTCTCATGGCCCATATCGGCAGCTTCGTACCTGCCGAGGAGGCGGTGATCGGAGAGATCAATGCAATCTATACGCGCATAGGGGCACATGATGACTTGGGCGGTGGTCTTTCAACCTTTATGGTTGAAATGACCGAGACGGCAAAGATAACCAACAGTGCAACCCATGACAGCCTAGTGCTCCTTGACGAAATTGGTCGTGGCACGTCGACGTACGATGGTCTTGCGGTGGCCTGGGCAGTGATGGAGAGCCTTATGGATTCGGAACGCCCGATGACACTGTTCGCAACACACTATTTCGAACTAACCGAGGTGGCGGAGATTCTGGATGGAGTGGAGAACATCCATGTTGAGGCCAAGGAGGTCGATGACAAGGTGGTGTTCCTGCACAAGATTCGTCCCGGCTCTGCCAACCGAAGCTACGGCATACAGGTTGCATCGCTGGCAGGCCTGCCGAAAGAGGTGATTCGCCGTGCGAAGCGGCATTTGAGCGATCTACAGTCCCGAGCGAGATCAACCGGCGAAGGGATGCAGTACAGCCTGTTTGGTGCGGATTTGACGAAAGAGGCGAATGCTGATGTGGAAAAGGACTTGGTTATGCTCGAACGTCTTGAACAGGAGTTGGCTATGGCTGTCCCGGATTCAATGACCCCGCTTGAGGCCCTGAGCCGCATCCATTTGCTTTGTGAGATAGTGCGTGAATTCCGCTCAGGAAGGAAGCCGTAGCTGGTCGGCCCTTATGCGGTCAAGGGCGCGGAGAAAGCGCTCCGGCGGCTTGTAGCCGACCAGTTTGAGAAGGGGTCGGTTCTGGGCATTAACAAACACCATGCTTGGAGGTCCGACTAGATCGTAGTTCCGAAGCAGTGTAGCCTGTTCAGGTGTCATTCCGGAGAGATCGATCTTGATCAGCATGAGATCTTCCAGTTGCTGTGCCACCTTGGGATCTGAGAAGGTGAAGCGTTCCAGTTCATCGCATGAGATACACCAGTCAGCGGTGAAATAGAGCATGGCCTTACGGTTTTTGAGCGAACTGATGGTCTGTGGCAGTTCTTTCATGCTGTCTAGTGTCGTGAAGTTCAGACGGTCAACTGCAACGGTGTGCCCCTGCTTGCCTAGGTGTGCCAGCGGGTTGAGCAAGTCGTTGCCACCTGTCACGCCACCACCGATGAATATGCCTCCAGTGACCAAGGGCAGAAGGCTTGCTAGGGCGACGATGGGAAAAGTGCGGGAGGAGCGACGTAACAGCATCCAAGCGAGTTGCAGTCCGCCAGCGGCGGCGATGAGGCCTAGTAGCGTCATTTGTGCAGGAATTGACATCAGGGGCGATACGATCCATGCCGCTGCGGCGATCATCAGATAGCCGAGAAACCCCTTAATGATGACCGCATATGCTCCCATTCTGGGGATTAGTGACTTTGTCGACAGTCCTGCCGTAACAACCGGCAGGCTGATCCCGATTGCCATTGAGAACAGGGCTGTACCACCTAGCACCGCATCTCCCGTTTTTGAGATGTAGAGCAAGGTTCCTGCAAGAGGAGGAGCGACGCAGGCCGAAGTGATGAGGGACGAGAAGATGCCCATTGCCAAAGCGCCGGCCAGTGTGCTTTGCCTATGGCTGTTCCTAGGGATGCCATCCTGTGTTATGGCTGCGGGGATCCGGATCAGTCCGAAAAGCGAGGCTGATAGCAGAAGCATGATTGTAGCGTAGGTTACCAGCGCTGCCGGCTTCTGAAGTGTGAACGAAAGAACGGATCCGCCGAGACCTGCGAATACACCCAGTGCAGTGTAGGTGAACGCAAGTCCGGACACATAGACTCCGGTCAGAAGCATGACGCGGCCTTGGCTAGGAGTGCCTCTGGCAAGTATGCCGGCCAGTATCGGAATCATGGGAAGAACGCAGGGAGTGAAGGCCAGCAGCATTCCGAAGACGAGAAATGCCGCGCTTACCCATGGCAGACTTCCGTTGCTCAGTATGTCATCGACACGAGCCTCCTCATCGCCGAGAAACCCTTCTACCGAGGCAAATGCAAGCGTAGTCTGGTCGGTGTGGGGTGGGTAGCATACCCCTATGTCGGCACAGCCTTGGGATATCACTTTCAGCACGGCGCCATTGTTGCGGTCGATCGTGGAGGATGAAACGAGAATGGTTGCGTGGTTGCGGTAGATTTCCATTGTGCCGAAAAACTCGTCCTCATGGGTTTTCGCCTCTGAGAACCGAAGGTTGCTACTGGGGATCTTGCTTTGTCCCTGCGAGAGTATGAACCGGTCCTTGTAGAGATAGTAGCCGTCGGCGATGTCGTAGGTTATCCTTATGAACTCCTCGTCCATTTCTGCGGAGAATGCGAAAGCCTCCTCTGGCAGGAGCAGGTCAACATCTTGGGCGTTTGCCTGCGTAAACCATGGCGTCATCTGCGCGACAGACGCCGCCAGAAATGCGACTATTGCTCTTCGCATGATTCGCGTATGAACTGAAGATAGGGGGAATGACCGTCAGTGATCGGCACCGCAATCACTTCCGGGACATCGTAGGGGTGCAGCCTGACAATGGCATCGCGTAGGCTTTCAAACCGGCTTTGGGTCGTTTTGATCAGAAGCGGAATCTCGCAGTCGTATTCGGTTTTGCCTTTCCAGCGGTAGACCGAGCGGCATTCGCCCAGAATGTTAACGCAGGCGGCCAGTCTGGATTCAACCAGATTCTGGGCAATGTTGCTGGAAACCTCTGGCGAGGGCGCATTGCACAAAACGAGAAGCTCGGTTGCCTTGCCTTTCTTCATACCCTCATTCTATACATGTTGCCGGAGAATTTCGGCGGATTAAAATACCGTCTCTTGCCATGAAGAAGCGGAAGTTGCATATGAAAGGAAAGGTTGCGTCCGCTTGGGGGTTCGTTTGAGGGCGGCCAGAAGATTTTTCGGCTGGTTTGACATAGTCAATGCGCAGACTTTGCGTGCGGATTTGTTTGCCGGGATCACCAACGCGATCATTGTCCTTCCCCAGGGGATTGCCTACGCCCTGATCGCGGGATTGCCACCGGAATATGGGCTTTATGCCGCAATGGTCCCGGCGATGATTGCAGCGGTGCTGGGTTCCTCGTGGCACCTGATCTCGGGCCCCACCGCAGCACTGTCCATTGTGGTGTTCTCGGTTGCAGGACAACATGCCGAACCCGGCACGGACACCTATGTCGAGACAGTCCTTGCGCTTACACTCTTGGTTGGAGTTTTTCAGTTGCTACTGACGCTTGGCAATCTCGGTAAGCTCATTGACTTCGTGTCCCACACGGTCGTCATCGGCTTTACCGCGGGAGCCGGAGCGCTGATATTCACAAACCAGCTTAGGCATGTGCTGGGTATTGACCTGCCCGACGGCCTCTCTTTCTGGCAAACCCTGTCGCACTTGTACGGTTCGGTCAGCCTTGCCGATCCGTCTTCGGTTACAGTGGCGTTGTCGGTGCTGGCAGTGACATTCGGTTTGCAACGGTTTTCCCCCCGCAGTCCCCACATGGCAGCCGGTCTGGTGGCGGGTGCGCTTGTTGCCGCCGCTCTTGATGCCGGGGACGGCGCGCTTCGGATGGTTGGCGAAATACCGCAATCGCTTCCTCCGTTCCGGATCCCTGACATTGATCCGGCAACTGCTTTTGAAATGCTTCCCGGAGTGGCCGCAGTTGGTCTGCTGGGACTGGTTGAGGCTGTCTCCATCGCACGGGCCATTGCGACTCGATCTGGACAGTTGATCAGCGGCAACCGCGAATTTTTCGGTCAAGGAATGTCGAATCTTGTCGGTTCCCTTTTCTCGTGCTACGTGTCATCCGGGTCGTTTACTCGTAGTGGCGTGAACTACGACAGTGGCGCACGCACTCCGCTTTCCGGCATTTTTGCAGGACTGGCACTTGCAGTGGTTGTCGTAGCGTTTGCCCCTCTGGCGGCAAGGCTTCCGCTTGCCGCCATGGGTTCGATTCTGCTGATTGTTGCCTATCGCCTGTTACTGTGGGGCCACATCCGCACGATCGTGCAGACTAGCAAGGCCGACACTGTTGTTCTCGGTGCGACTTTCTTTTCGGTACTGTTTCTTCCGCTTGAAGCGGCCATATACATCGGCATTGCCACCTCGCTGGCGATCTATGCTTTCCGGGCGCCAAGGCCATGGACGATGCGGATGGAGATGGAGGAATCATTCGGAGACGATAAAGTGGTTGCGCGGCTTAACGGTCCGCTTTTCTTCGGAGTCGTTGCCAGGGTTTCCAGCAGGATCAGAAGCTGCGACAAGCCTTTTGTGGTTCTGGCGGTCGATGGCATCAGTTACATTGATGTCGCTGGTGCCGAGATGCTCGTCATGGAGGCCCGCCGATGCGCAGGAAAGGGAGGCGGCTTGCTTCTCTGCGGATTGAGACCCGATACGAGGAGAACGCTTGAGCGGGGCGGATTCATCAACGCTTTTGACGGAATGTTTTTCGAGAATATTCCTTCGGCATTGGATGCGGTATCTGGCATAGCGCCTCAGCCGATGCGAATCCATCGTATAGAATAGTTCCATTCGTAGAGAGGGATCGGTGTGAACAAAGAAGCATTCATCACTTGTGCAGTGACCGGATCCGGCGACACGGCTGGCAAGCATCCTGATTTGCCGGTGACGCCTGAGCAGATAGCAACCGCTTCTATTGAGGCGGCCAAGGCGGGGGCGGCGGTGGCGCACATCCACGTTCGCGAGCCTGAAAACGGCAAGGCGTCCCGGAGGTTGGAGCTTTACGAAGATGTTGTTTCCAGGGTTCGTGACAGTGGTGTCGATGTTGTGCTTAACCTGACGACCGGCATGGGCGGGGACCTGTGTCTTGGCGAAGGTGAAAATCCATTGCCTCCTACATCTGCAACCGATCTAGTGGGTCCTTTGGAGAGGCTTCAGGCCGTAGAGCAGCTACTGCCGGAGATATGCACTCTGGACTGCGGCTCAATGAACTTTAACGAGGGAAGCTACGTTATGGTAAACACGCCGTCGATGTTGCGTACCGCAGCCAAGAGGCTTCAGGAAATCGGTGTTCGGCCTGAACTGGAGGTTTTCGACACCGGTCATCTCGTGTTTGTCAATGAGATGGTTCGGGAGGGCATCATTGGCGATCCGGTCCTGATCCAGCTTTGCATGGGTATCCCCTACGGAGCTCCCGACGATCCCGGCACACTGCTTGCCATGGTTAACCGGCTTCCTGAAGGGGCCGTCTGGTCGGCTTTTTCACTTGGCAGGATGCAGTTGCCCTATGTGGCTATGGCTGTACTGGCTGGCGGCAACGTGCGCGTCGGTCTGGAGGACAATCTTATGCTGGAGCGCGGTGTCCATGCTACCAATGCACAGCTCGTGGAACGTGCGATGACCATCCTGTCGGCAATGAACGTAAGCATCTTATCGCCCGGGCAGGTTCGGGAAAAGCTCAAGTTGCAGAAGCGCTGGTAGGCATATCCAATGGCACGGAGCAGGAAGGTTGCCCTTCTGGGCGGAGGGGTCATTGGGGCGGGCTGGGCCGGACGCCTGTTGGTGAACGGAATCGATGTTGCGGTCTACGATCCGGGCGAGGTCGAGGTCTCCGTCAGGAGTTCTCTCGACCATGCCATCAGGGCTTACCGCAAGCTGACTCTTGTGCCAGTCGATCTCAAGGGCTCCATCACGTTCACCCGTGACCTTGCCGAGGCGCTTGACGGGGCGGAATTTGTCCAGGAGAGTGCTCCTGAAAGAATGGATGTCAAGCTGCCTCTTCTGAAAGAGGCAAACCGCCTTGCCGGCGCCGGAGTCGTGATCGCGTCCTCTTCGTCGGGCCTTTTGCCAAGTGAACTCCAGAAGGACTGCCCCCACCCCGAGAGAATCTGTATTGGCCATCCTTTCAATCCGGTCTATCTGTTGCCTTTAGTGGAAATTGTTGGTGGAAAGCAGACCACTGACGAGACCAAGCATCTTGCTGCCGAGTTCTACGCTGGCATTGGCATGCATCCCCTGACCATACGCAAGGAGATAGAGGCATTCGTAAGCGACAGAATTCTGGAATCGGTATGGCGCGAGGTACTCCATCTTGTCCGGGACGGCGTGGTTACGGCGGATGAAGCTGACCAGGCTATCCTGTATGGTCCGGGTTTACGCTGGGCCTTCATGGGAATGTTTCTCACCTACCGGTTGGGAGGTGGCAAGGAGGGGATGAAACACTTCTTAGAGCAGTTCGGTCCCACCCTTAGGCTGCCGTGGGCAAGATTCGATGGGCCTGAACTTGACGCAGGGCTGATTGACACGATCACCAGACAGTCGGATGAGCAAGCAGCCGGAAGATCAATCGAAGATCTTACGTGCCAGCGCGATGACTGCATCGTTGCGGTGCTGCAGGGATTGCGTGGAGTGAACTGCGGGGCGGGCGAGGTCTACCGCCGGTACGAGGAGTTGCTTTACGAGGTTTCACACCGGGAGGAGTCGGATGACCAGGATGACGGCTCCGCTCCGCTTCGGTTGTACCGTAGCAGCGTGCAGCCGGAATGGATTGACTACAACGGCCATATGACTGAAAGCCGCTATCTACAGGTGTTTAGTGACGGAACGGACGCCTTGCTGCTCCATCTGGGGTTGGACGGCGCCTATCATGACCGCGGCTTCAGTTACTATACTGCGGAGACTCACATCTGTCATCTCAATGAGGGGAAGGTAGGTGATAAAATCCATGTTGTCACCCAGATTCTAGGTTCCGACGAGAAGAGAATCCATCTGCTCCATGCGATTCACCGGACTGCAGATGATGCCGTTCTTGCCACCGCCGAGATGCTTCTGTTGCATGTCGACACAGGTAGGGGCAAGGTCGTCCCGGCTGAACCGGGTGTTCTGACGAGGCTGGAACAGCTTGCTTCCGCACATGCCGGACTGGCCTGCCCGTCTCAGGCTGGGAGGGCGATTTCCCTCAGAGGCCGGTCAGCCAGTTAAATGGCTCTCGGCTGGGCCGCGGTGGAATCGTCACCGGAGTTCGCTGTGCTTGCACTCGTGTATTTTCCGCTTCAACTGGTGGCTGTGCTGGATGCCAAAATGTTGTTCAATCTGCACTTGGATGTGGCTCTTTCCATGCTCTCGCTGATGACGGTCTGGTGCACTGAAATGATATATGCGAGCCTCAAAACGATACCCCAGTGGCACAGTCCGCTGACCAGCGTAAACTATCTCCTGTTTCGCTGATGGCAGGCTTTTTATTGCTTGCAGCCATGCATCACACAGTGGAGAGTTGGAGTCCGAGCCTTGCAGGAATAACGGTGTTTCTGACGCTAGCCGGGATGGTTGGCAGGATACAGCACTACAGAAGAGTCGGTCAGGCAAGGCCGGTGAGCATATCCTCTGCGACCGGCTTCACCAGGGCACGCATCAAGCTGTTCGAACTTGGACATTCCGGTCCGAACTTCCTGCCGCGCGAGTTTGTCTACACATGCTCTGCCAGGCGGTTGGCTTGGCTGAGAATGTTTGCGTTGGCAACCTCCTGCTGCATACCTGCAATTCTTCTTGTCGCCGGCAGGTTTGTCATGCTGGGATTGCTGTCAGGCACCGCCTGGATAGCCATGTTTGTTGGACTGCTGGTCGAACGATGGCTGTTTTTCGTCGAGGCGCGGCATGTAGTTCGTCTCTATCACGGCGAGCAGAATGTTTAGGCTTTCATAAGGCCGTTCGTTCGTATCCTGGTTTCATTACGGTAGGCAGTTCGGTGTATCTCGCTCTTGGTGCTGGGTTTATGTTTGCACTCAACAACAATCTTGCTCAGTTTGCATACGGGTTTGGAGGGTCCGTGTTTCTGTTCCTGCTGATTCGCTTTGCTATGACACTTACGGTGTCTTCGCTGGTTACCAGGAAGCCTTTCAGCTTGCCACATCTGAAAAAAAGGAACGAGAAGCCTTGGCTAGCGGTACAGTCGGTTTTCATGGGTGTGCAGTCACTGGGCTATCTGGCCGCCATCTATCTGCTTCCGGTCAGCGTGGCAGTATGCATTTTCTTCTTGTTTCCTGTTCTGACATATGCCTTGGAGAATTTGCTTCGCCGGCGCCTGCCCAATCTGGTCATGCTTTTCGGCTATGTGCTGGCAATGCTGGGCACGTGGATTTTGGTCAGTGGTGATAACAGTGACGCCATCAACCTGGCGGGAGTGCTGTTTGGCCTGCTCGCAGCCATTTCCCAGGCGATTGTCAATGTGGCGGTGGTTCGAACACCCTCGGTGGGAAACTGGCAGTTCATACGGATCAGCAGTCTTTTCCCGGCCATTGTCTTCCTGTTCCTGTACATCGGCACGGGAGGTGGCGAACCGGCCGGAGCTTGGTGGTGGTCTTTTGTCGCTGCCGTGGCTTTTACGGTTGCCCTTGTGCTTCTCGTCAAGGCGCTAAAAACTTTGGGCTCGGTGGAGACTTCGACCTACATTTATGTTGAACCCATGCTTACGATTGGGTTTGGTGTTCTTTTGCATGACGAGAGTCTGACCCTTGCCCAGTCTGTCGGCATTGCCATGACACTGGGCGCGATTGCACTGATCGAATCACATGCCAAGGCTAGTCGGCGAAAGCCCTGAAAAAAGCCCTCGCCCTAGGGCGAGGGCTGAGGAAATCTACGCTTCTGGTTGCTTAACGATCCTGAGATAGGACTTGGGAGCTTTCCAACCCTCAGGGAAGCGCTTTTTGGCATCCTCATCCGAGACAGCGGGAACGATGATGACATCGTCACCATTCTTCCAGTTGACAGGTGTGGCCACCTTGTAGCTGTCGGTCAATTGTAGCGAGTCGATTACTCGGAGAAGTTCGTCGAAATTCCGTCCAGTGCTTGCCGGGTAGGTGATGATGGCACGGATTTTCCTGTCCGGTGAAATGAAGAATACGCTTCTCACCGTCATGGTGTCGCTGGCATTGGGATGGATCATGTCATAGAGTTTCGACACGTGCTGATCCTCGTCCGCAATCATGGGATAGTTGACCCCATGCCCCTGCGTCTCCTCAATGTCCTTTGACCATTCGACATGAGACTTGAGCGGATCCACGCTCAAACTGAGGACTTTGACGTTCCGTTTCTCGAACTCGCCCTTGATTCTTGCCGCCTCGCCAAGCTCAGTAGTGCAGACTGGGGTGAAATCTTTTGGGTGCGAAAAGAATATTGCCCAGGAATCTCCAAGCCACTCATGGAAGCGTATGACTCCATCGGTGGAATCGGCTGTGAAGTCCGGTGCGATATCTCCAATTTGTAGAGCCATTTCTAAACCTCGATTGTCCTTTTTCTCCCACATTGTATGTTCGGATACGAACCGGGAGCAACCGAAAAGAGCGCTTTACATATCTTTTTTCTGAATATGGAACGATACCCTATTTCGCGATCCTTCGTTTTCCGGTTCCATAGCATGTTCAGAACAGCTTGGCTTCCATGCCGGCAGCCATGTACATACCAAGTTCCTGACACTGACTGATGAATCCGCTTTGGTAGGATCCCTTCAGTATTAGTGCCGGCTGGACGGCTTTCCAGCGCAAGCCGGCGGTGATTGCCTCGACGGCCCGTTGGGTTCCAGTTCCGTCTTTTCCGGCCTTTATGTATAGCGCGTAGGGCATGGCTTCGGTCTTTTCCAGACAGGGATAGTAGATCCGATCGAAAAAGTCCTTGAGCGCACCGCTCATGTAGCCAAAGTTCTCGGTGGTGCCGAGAATGAGAGCATGAGCCTCAAGAACATCTTCGGCTTGAGCCTGAAGTGGTGGAACATGCCGGACTCGGACCGCTTCCTTCATATCCTCGTGGGATGCTCCGGACACGACCGCGTCCAACAGCATTTTCGTGTTTTTCGAAGGTGCATGCGCGACCACTAGAAGAAGATTTTCCATTGGGAAATATGATAAGCGAGAACGACGTTAGGAAAATTTCCATCCTGCAAACTGATGCTGGATATCATAGGGCATTCTCTTGTGCAAAGCGGGAACTTGGCAGTAATATGGGAGAATCGGTCGACATTCGGGCATGATGAAGATACTTGTTTCCAATGATGACGGCTATGATGCGCCAGGCATAGGAGCCTTGGCCGATGCCATGCGAGAGATTGGCGAGGTGGTCGTGGTTGCGCCGCTGGAGAATAAAAGCGGAGCAAGCTCCTCGCTTAGCTTGGATCGTTCGGTCAAGGTTGACTTTGTCAGTGAAGGACTCTATGCTGTGCACGGCACTCCGTCCGACTGTGTTCATCTCGCCCTCACCAGCGATTTCCTGCCTTGGAAGCCGGACATAGTCGTCTCTGGGGTGAACAACGGCGAGAACATGGGGGATGACACGATCTATTCAGGCACTGTTGCAGCGGCGCTTGAAGCTGCCCAGTTTGGCCTTCAGGGAATTGCGTTCTCTATGGCTGCCAAGCCGGCCAAACACTATGAAACCGGCGGTCAAGTTGCTGCCGATGTTGTGTGGAGATTTATGGACAAGCCCTTGGAAGGCTGTCTGTTGCTCAACGTAAACGTGCCAGACATTCCCCATGCAGACTTGAAGGGAATCATCTGCACTAGGCTTGGTCGCCGACATTTTTC
Organism: Gammaproteobacteria bacterium; assembly: GCA_965207545.1. GTDB lineage: Bacteria > Pseudomonadota > Gammaproteobacteria > Tethybacterales > CBDBMS01 > CBDBMS01. Next base: position 1,136,219 of record CBDBMS010000003.1, on the reverse strand, counting down.
GGAACCGGCTAGGCTGACCAGCGCATCAGATGACCAGGCGGCCAGATATTTCGAGTACGGTGAGGCAGGCGAGGCGCAGGATGCGGGGGAGGGAACCGATTTCCACGCGATTGAATCCGACTATGCCTCGGTGACTCCTCTTGATATTGATCTTACTGACCATAAGAGCCTCGGCAAGGTTGATGGCTGGCTCAAGGCATAGTTCCACCGTGTCAAAAGGTAGCCGGCTGGCGTTTCACCTGAAGCGGGAAAAGGGTCTCAATCCGGCGCTTCGTGCCGCCTTGGATTCCGTGTCGAGAAGCGAGTTTCTGGATCTCTCCATGAAGTCTCATGCGAATGACGATACATCGTTGCCGATCGGTTTCAGCCAGACTACATCGCAACCCACCGTCATAGTCAAAATGCTGAACCTTCTGTTACAGGCGGACCGCCCGCGCGACAGTGTTTTGGAGGTTGGTTCCGGCTGCGGCTACCAGACCGCCCTTCTTGCCGAGATGTATGAGAATGTGTTCGCCGTTGAACGCATCAAGGCTCTTGCACAGATGACGCGAGACAATTTGCGGCGGCTTGGATACAACAATGCCCGTGTGAAGCATGCGGATGGCATAGGGGGGTTGCAGGAAGTTGGGGAACTGGATGGGATAATAGTCTCTGCAGCCGCAGAGGAGGCTCCGGAAGCGCTCATCAAGCAGTTGGGTATTGGAGCTAGACTGGTTGCGCCACTTGAAATCGAGCATAACGTGACTAAAATAGCAGTGGTGGAAAAAAGACGGAACGGCGAAACTGTGCGTGCCGACTACGATCATGTCGCTTTCGTGCCTCTGCTGAAAGGGCTCCGGGGATAACGTCAATGCTACAGGTTCTTTTCTCAGGCTTCTCAACGGCGTTGCTGGCCGTCTTGGCGCTTTTGGCCAGCGGTTGTGGTGGGGCTGCCGTTCCTGCTCCGGTGGAATCCATATCCGTTGGTGAACTTTCATCCGATCCCGAGGTGGTGAGACCAGAGTACCACTTGGTTCAGCCCGGCGAGACGCTGATTGAAATTGCACTCAACTACGGGCTTGATCACAATGACATTGCACTGTGGAATACGCTTTCCAATCCCGATCACATTGATGTTGGTCAGAAACTGCTTTTGAAGGAGCCTGAAAACGCTCCGATTGTCAGTGCTATCGCTTCCCAGAAGTTGGGTGGCGGCGATCCGGCCGCATCTACGCTGGCTGACCCTGCCTCACTTGAAAGACAAATCGTTCCGGAGAAGCGGGTCATCGGGGGGGATCAGGCAATGGTTGCCCAGGTTCAGCCGGTTGCTTCGATCGTCAAGAACGGACCTAGGGCGCTTAGCCATCCCTATTCCGAGGCCAAACTGGTGGAACTCAAAAGCGTTAAAAGTGCAGGGATTGGAGAACCTGACGAACTTGCCTATGCACCTGAAAGAACGGTGGCGGTTCCTCCACCCGGAACCGTCAAGGACAAGTTCGGCAATAGCTGGAGTTGGCCGGTTGGAGGGAGTGTTCAGGTGCTCGACCAGTTTAGTGAACAGTTAAGAGGCATGATTCTGGGCGGCATAGATGGCTCACCGGTCTTTGCGAGTGCGGACGGTGAAGTCCTTTATGTCGGCAGCGGCATGAAAGGCTACGGCAAGCTTGTGGTCATCCGACATGGGAACGACTATGTTAGTGCGTACGGAAACAATCAGGAAATTTTTGTACAGGCACAAGACAAGGTTAAGCGTGGACAGGTAATCTCTAGGATGGGCGATACTGGTGCAAATCGGGTACAATTGCAATTTGAGATTCGCAAGGGCGGGAAACCTTTAAACCCCTTGCAATTCATGCCCGAACTGCCCTAACTTCGGGGTGTTTTTTTCAGAATAAAATATAGGAGGTTTTTATGACCAGCATCAATGTGGATACCATGCGCAACAGCGTTCTCATCGACAATTTTTGGCCACAGCAGGAAGTGTCATCCCTGAAGTGGATCCGGATGTTCACTCTAGTCATTGCTGGAAACATATTGCTTGTGCTTGCAAGCAAGGCTAGCATTCCGTATGGCTCTGTTCCGTTCACGTTCCAGACATTAGCGATTTTGCTGATAGGGATGGCCTATGGTTCACGGTTGGGAACTGCAACTGTAGGGATTTTCCTAGCCGAAGGTGCAGCAGGCCTTCCGGTATTCTACTCTGCCAAGGCTGGCCTTGCTTATTTTGCTGGTCCTACCGCTGGCTATCTTGTCGGTTTCTTGGTTGCGGTTGCGGTTGTCGGTTTTCTTGCAGAGCGGGGCTACGGCAAGTCGCCGGTAAGCACCCTTTTGGCCATGCTTGCCGGTGAAATCATCATTTTTGCGCTGGGTCTAGTTTGGTTGTCGTATCTGATTGGATTTGAAAAGGCATTCCAAGGAGGCTTCCTGTTGTTTGTTCCTTGGGAGTGTGTCAAGATGGCAATGGCAATGGCTCTGTTGCCGGGGGCGTGGAAACTAGTCCGGCGGATACGGCGGGACAGATAGGGTGATGTTCTCCTAGGCGTTTGCCGAACTGCTGTCCTCCTCATCAGTGGGTTCTTTCTCTGGCTTTCCTTTCATGGTCTTGGCCGCAATGAAAAGGCCGGCTTCGTAGAGAAGCCAGACCGGACCCGCCAAGATCAGTTGGGAAAACATGTCGGGCGGAGTCAGGATTGCCGCTACGATGAGCAGTATGACAATCACGTAGCCGCGTCCCTTTTGCAATGTCTCAACATTCACCATTCCGCTCCTGACGAGAACAAACACTAGAATAGGTGTCTCGAACGCTATTCCGAAACAGAGGAAGATGCGGAGGGCGAAAGAGAGATGGTTTTGGATGTCAGGCGAGTAAATGATCGATTCTGGCGCAATATTCACCATGAAGCCGAAAACAAACTTGAACAGGACTAGATGTGCGAATGCCATTCCTAGGTAGAACAGTAGTGTGCTTGACGCCACCAGTGGAAATAGTAATCGCTTCTCATTCTCGTACAGGCCTGGTGCAACAAAGCGCCATATCTCATAGAGAACGTAGGGAAGTGCGATGCACAGCGCAAGGAACAGACTCATCATCAGGGGAACAAGGAAGGGACTAACAACCCCAGTGGATATCATTTGTGTTCCTTCAGGAAGCGCTTCGGTCAGCGGTGCCGAGAAAATGTCATATATTCTGTTTGAGAATGGGAACAGAGTTGCAAATACCACGAGTACGCTGGCGGAGGAACGCAGCACACAGCTGCGCAAGGCGATAAGATGGTCAAGCAGTCCTTCCTTGGCAGTCTCATCGCTCATGTTCAGTCAGGAACTGCGGTTTCAGACTTATGTTTTTCCGGCTGGTTTGTCTTCTGTGCACTCTCCTCCACGCTATTGGAAAGAGATTCAAGGTTTTCCTTCATTTCAGTGACCGGACTCTGCATTGACCGGCTGAGCTCGTCTGCGGTCTGCTTGTAGCTGTTTTGCATGTCGCGCAGTTCCGCAAGGTCCATTTCCCTTTTGATGTCACGCTTGACCGAAGACATCTGCCGCTGTATACGGCCAAACAGGTGTCCCATGAACTTGGCCGCTGCCGGCAACCGTTCCGGCCCGACGACTATCAGCCCCATGACGATAATGACCATCATCTCGCCGAAACTGATGCTGAACATGGCGGCTTCTACGAGTTCTTGCCGCTTGCAACCTTGGAAGCCGTTTCAGTCTCGTTCTCTTCGGTGGCAGTTGCCTCAATCACCTGGGGTTCCGCATCCCTTGCGGCCTCCTCGTCATCTTTCACGCCTTTCTTAAAGCCCTTGACGGCCTCTCCGAGATCGGAGCCGAGATTGCGAAGCTTCTTCGTCCCAAAGAGAACCACGACCACCAGTAGAACGATCACAAGTTGCCAAATGCTAAAGCCCATTCGGGACTGTCTCCATAAATTTTCATCTATTATAACGGGTTGTCTGTCGGCTGGTGGAAATGGACCTAGGGATCAGCTCTTCCTGCCTTCTCCTCAAGCCCCGCCATTCCTTTTCGCGCCTTCAGGGTTTCCAGCAACTCCTGGTAGGAGACTCCTTTGTGTGCGAGCGCAACAAGCATGTGAAACCACAGATCGGCCGCCTCGTTCAGGATCCGATCACGCGAACCGCTCTTGACAGCAAGAGCCATTTCCCCCGCCTCCTCAATGATCTTCTTGAGCATCTGATCCTCGTCACCCTGAAGCAGGGATGCCACGTATGACTCGTTCGGATCCCCATTCTTGCGTGATTCGATCAGCCTCTCCAAGCTTTCGATAAATACGTGCTCATTCATGTCAGTTCAGGTTGACTTCAATTCCCCGGCTGGAAAGGTGTTGTTTGGCTTCCGCGACAGTATGGATGCCGTCGTGGAAAATGCTGGCGGCTAACACTGCTTCAGCCCTGCCTCCGAGTATACCCTCTGCGAGATGTTCAAGAGTTCCGACCCCTCCGCTTGCGATCACGGGGATCGGCACAGAATCGGCGACTGCACTGGTCAACTTGAGGTCAAATCCGCTTTTGGTACCATCCTTGTCCATGCTGGTGAGCAGTATCTCTCCAGCCCCAAGAGAGCATGTCCTTGTAGCCCATTCAACTGCGTCGATGCCAGTGTCGTTCCTTCCACCATGCGTGTATACGGACCAGCCATTCCGGTTATGCTTGGCGTCAATTGCAACCACGACACACTGTGAACCGAAGCGGCTGGCACATTTCTGCACCAGCCCGGGGTTTCTGATGGCAGCCGAGTTGATGCTGACCTTGTCGGCTCCCGAACGGAGCAGGGTGGCAAATCCTTCGACGTCTTGGACACCTCCTCCCACCGTAAGGGGTATGTACACCTCGCTGGCAACCGCCTGAACCATGTTCAGCAAGGTGTCTCTCCCCTCGTGGCTTGCTGTGATATCGAGAAACACCAGTTCGTCGGCAAACTGCTCGTCATAGCGTCGCGCCACCTCAACCGGATCGCCGGCGTCACGTAGATTTAGGAAGTTAACTCCCTTGACCACCCGGCCGCCACTGACATCGAGACAGGGAATGACGCGCTTGGCCAGCGGCATATCAGGATGTTGCCGGGTACGATCCCAGTATTCTGAGAATGGCTGCTCGTGCCCTGATTTCCGCCAATGCCTTGGCAACCTTCCTGCTTTTGTGGTGTCCCTCAAGGTCAACGAAGAAGATGTATTCCCAGAGTCCGCCATGTGGGGAAGGGCGGGATTCCAGTTTCGTCATGTTTATGCCGTGCCTGGCCATTGGCTCTAGCAAGGCCAGCAGGCCGCCGGCCTCGTCCTTTGCGGCGGCCATGACGATGGAAGTCTTGTCTGCACCGGTTGGCTTGGGTTCCGTATTGCCGACGATCCAGAAACGGGTGTTGTTGTCAGGATCATCCTCGATGTCTCTTGCCAGAACGTCAAGTTCGTATATTGTGGCGGCGTTGTGCGGCCCTATGGCTGCAATGGCACCACTCGATTTCCCGACACTCCGGGCAGCGCCAGCATTGCTTGAGCAGTTGACCAACTCGCATTTCGGGAGATTACCCCGAAGCCAGTTTCGGCACTGCGCAAAGGACTGCGGATGCGAAAGAATCCGCTTGATCTTCCCTAGCGATGTTCCCCTTTTGACGAGAAGGTGCTGGCGGATCCGAAGCACTATCTCGGCGCAGATCCGAACTGGCACATCCTGCATTATGTCGAGGGTTTGGGCAACGGTTCCCTCAGTTGAGTTTTCCACCGGCAGGATGCCGAAGTCGCAGACATCCTTTTCGATCGAGTTCACGATCTCACGTATCGTTTCCATGGGAACCAGCGTGGCTGAACTGCCGAACTGGTGAATCGCCGCTTCGTGGCTGAAAGTTCCCATGGGTCCGAGATAACCGATACGCACAGCGCCCTCAAGCGAGAGGCAGGCGCTGATCAGTTCTCGGTAGATGTTTTCGAGATGGGGGTTGCTGAGCGGCCCTTCATTGGCGGTCTTAACGGCTCTTATCACCTGTGCTTCCCGTTCGGGACGCCAAAGGGTCCCTTTCCGCCTTGCCTTGCATTTTCCAATCTGCCCAGCTAACTGCGCGCGCCGGTTCATCAGTGCAACCAGACGCTTATCCACCCGGTCTATCCGGCTTCTCAGGAGCTTGATCCCAGTTTTGTCCATGGGGTTACGATTGTCTGGAATCTGGAAGGGAATGAGAAAATGACATCATTATGATGGCGTCCCTGCTGTTTCGGGGGAGCACATGCCGCCAGTTGACGGATGCCTGAATGACAGCACAATATGACATTTTGCAATGCTACTGTAACAAAAGCGGAAATGGATTTCCACCGATCCATTCCGAAATCCGCGATTGATGATATGGATCATGTTTCAGAGCAAGATGCTGTGTCTCTTGGACAATCTGGAAGTGTCAGTTTTTGCCGCATGAACAGGATATTTGGAGTGCAGCGGGAACAGGAAGACAGTGGCTTGGTGTCGTCGATGTTGCTTCTGCTTCTGCGAACATGGAAAACAGCCCCCTTGTCAATAACATACACCTCAAGAGAGCCTGTTTGTCAGTTTTGTTTGATTTCGGTATAGATGGGATCGTCCCATTTTCCGGTGATAGTGTACTCGTAGGCGCCAATTTCCGAAAACTGTTTCTTGATGGCACTGAGAGGTTCCTCGAAAATCTTGCCGCCCAGCCATCCAATTAGTGCTGAAGAGGATCCTGAGGCAATTGCGGTCACTCCGAGCAGGGCGTTGATTGCAACGATTCCTGGCTGGATCCTTCCTTTGAAATCAAGCGTTTCATTGTCAAGGTCGGCTTGCCCGCTAAACTTGAAGTTTATATCGTCAGCCTCTGCCTCGAAGTTGTCTGTGTCCATTATTCCCTTTGTGATCCTGAAGTTGGCGCGTATGGTTTCGAAAAGAAGACCATCCCTGAGATTTTCAGTGAACCCAAGGCTGAGGAAAGTGTCTGGAGTTAGGAGTCTAAGAATACTAAACAGTCCTGTATCCACCTTGGTTAGCCTAGTGTCGTTAGCGGCTAGGCTGATTTTTCCGTGCATTGTCCCGATCGACGGATCCAGCAAGGAAGAATCCCAGGACAGTGTTCCATTCAGTGAGGCAGTGCCTTCGTTAACGTTCGCCTCGTGCGCTCCCCAGTCACTCATCAGACTGCCCAGATCCGTTATTTCCATCTCAAACCTGATTTCCGTTTTCGGCACTCCTCTTATTGTGCTGTATCCAGTCGCTGTCATCCTGTTGCCGTGGTTCTCCGCAGTCAGTTTTTCAAGCATCCACCTGGATCCTAGAGGCGCCCCTTCGATCAGGACCTTGCCATAATTCTTCCTGCCGATCATCACATTTTCGGATATGAAAACAATTCTAGGCAGGTCGGGAAAGTTGATTCTCGGTTCTTCTTGGAGCCTGTGGCTTTCATTCACCTCATCTTCCTTTTTATCCGACCCTATTCTCACTCTCTTGAAGTCGGCATTGATCACTGTCTCACCATCAGGCTCCTGTAGCATTGCCGATCCGGCCACATGCTCACCATCAATTGAAACGCTGATCTCTCCTTCTGGCGTTGTTAGCATTTTGACCCTGAACCAGCTGTTAGGACGTTCGAAAACGACCGCGTCGGTGATTGCCAAGGATGCGTTGATTGACGACAATCCGTTTTCCATTTTCCCTCCAGTCAGAGCTAGCCAGGAATCAAGCGATATGTTCTGAAGTGTTCCCCGAACCACGATTTCCTCTGCGAACCCTTCTCCGGGTGGATTTTGGTTAAGGCCGATCAGAGTCTGTGAATCCGACATCCTCACCTTAAGCAAGCCGTCTCGGTAGTTGGCTCCGATAGAGCCGTCTTGATGCAGGATGACGGTTAGCGGCGCCTTTTCGTTCTGGACTTTTCCAAGCGGCGTTGGTAGGTCGATGCCCACTCCCACCAGTTTACTGGATAAGATCGTGGGACCTCCCGACGATTTTTCGACCCTGACTGTCGCGTTTCCTTGAACACCTTCTGCAAAGGTTTCCAGATCAGCTTTCCTTAGCCAGTCCTTGGCGCTGACGTCGCTGATCTCCAAGAAAGATTCCCATGAATCAATGCCTAGAGTGGCGGATAGCGAGGCCGATTTTCCTACAAGTGTTCCCTGTGCGGATACGGTTGCCTTGGATTCGTTGAATTTCAGGTACGCGTTGACATTGGACATCTCAAACGGCAACTCACCTACAAAACTTTGGTTTGACAGCCCGATCAGACTGTCGTTCAACCGGATATCGCCGTCTACCGATAAATCCTCATTGTGGCGAATGGGAAGAATGATCTTAACGGAGGCTAGGGTTTCGCCTCCCAAGGTCAACTGGTCGGCGATCCTTTTTTCGGCAAGTGGCGGGATGGCGGCGATCACAGCAAGCAGATCGTTGCCTGCAGCTTGCCCCTGCAGGTCGACATGGAGTTGCTCATCAAACACCAGCAGATCGGGAATTTGTGCGCTTGATCCGCCAATGTCGATTCCATGGAGGAATGCGCTTTCCAAGTCCAGAGCCATGGTCTTGCCCTCGAACGTAAGAACACCGCTAGCCTTCGATATTGAAGGCCAGTCGGGCCAGTAGTTGAAATCCGCTTCCTTAAATGGGATTGCCAGCCGGAATGCGCCAGTCTCCCCGTTCGCAAAGGGTGCATCACCTGGATAGCCTCTGACAGTGGCCGTAAGCGGGTAAATCTGGCCACCGACAAGTGCAAGCTCCAGCCAGGCGGCCACCTCGTCGTCAGCCAGTGCAGGCAAGTATTTATGCACCTTGTCATGGCTGAGCGTTCCGAATGACCGGGCTATCATATCCATATGCGAGATTTCGTCTCCATATCCCCTAAAGGAGGCTGTGACGGCAACTTTCACGTCAGGATTGCTGGCGACTGCAACTGGAATATCGGCCGACCAGTGTTCGAACGATCCGCTTAAAACGACGGAGGCCTTCAATGACGACATGGGTACGGGATGGCGCATGGCACCTTGCATGTTGGCCACAGCGTCCTTGAGTTCGATGCGTAACAAGGAACTGTCAACATTGACGGCATACGTATCCTTTTCGAATGATGCTTGCAACGTTCCCTCAAGGATTCCTCTGGAACTTTCATAGTTCATCCCCGGTAGACTTAGATGTCCTTGCTCCATCAGACCGTCCAGTTTCAACTCTATGCTTCCGTTTCTGACTGTTCCCACGCCGAAAGCCTTCAGTGATTCGCTGCTGAACGAAAAGAAGCCATGGCTGATTGATGGGGCATGAAGTTCAAAGTGGAACTCTCCTCCCTCATCTCCGGAGTTAAGAAGCGTCTGCGTGTCGATTTCGAGCAGGAGCTTTCCGCCACTAGTGTTTTCGGTCTCAGCGCTTAGGGCGGCGAGCAGCCTTTGCTGATCGAACTGAAGATCCAGGTCAATGTTTTGCAGATCAAGGCTGGGGTACTGACCTGTCTCGTCAACGAATGCCACTTCCGCATCTTCAAGCGTGACTCTTCCTGGAAGAATAGGTTTCGGATGACTGTTGTCAATTCCAGGGGCGAGGTTGATCCCGGCGACCTGTAGGGATCCGTCCTTCAGCCGCTTTATTAAGAGGCGGGGCTTGACCACAATAACCTTAAGTGGCAGTTGGCGTGTGTCTGAAAACATTTCGAACGAAAGTTCAACATAAGCATCCGATATGGAGAGCATCTCGGCATCCTGGTTCTTGCTGAATACCATGATGTTCTTGAGATGGAGATGGGTTTTGAGTATGTTCGTTGCAAAGCTGATGCTTTCGATTGATGTCTGCACCGCCTGTGTGTCACTGAACAGTTCCGACACCTTGGCTTCGATTTCCTTCTTGTTTCTCTCGATCCAAAGATCCGTTGCGTAGGAAGCCAAGAGCACGAACATGGAGACGGCCACAGCCAGAAGGCATCCGGCATAGTAGAGACCTAGCAGGATCGCTCTTGTTTTTTTCTGCTTGGAGGCTTTCGTCATTGCCTAGGAGCCACACTTGACCTTGCAGTGGGCATCATGATGCTGCATATGATTGACATGGCTGTTGGAAGTATAATTTAGATTGTGTAACGGAAATATAGCAACATCCCCATCCTCCATGAAATCACGAATCATCGGCATCGTTTTTTCGATCATGGCCATCTGGCTTTCAGCGATAGGTTCGGTTGCTATTCTCGTCAACGTGCATGATTACAATCAGACACGTCATATGATGGTTGTCGCTAGCGAGGATGCCTCTTACCCGAGATGGATTCCATTGTTCTATTTTCTGAATGAGGCAGGAAGCGGAATCAAGTACGTGGCCACTCAAAACGCAAGGCATATGATGTATTTCCCCACGATTAGCTACATCGAGACTGTACAGAGGGAAAATTTCCGACACACGAAGATGCGCGCCAAGGAAGGAGACTGGTGTTCCCAACTCGACTTGGTTCACCTTTATCTCAATGGCGTGGGCAACAATGCCGACATCTATCAGGCCACCAGATGGTATGCGGTGGTTTCTGCGCGCTTGGATCGGGATTTTGGAAGTCATACAGCATGGGGTTCCATGATTAGAGAGTATGGCGTGGAGATAAATATGGTCGTTCCGGCATCAGTCTGGAAGACCGTGGAGTTGGAGGTGGTTGGCTATCCCGTTATCAAGCGGGATTGTGATGGAAACGAGATTTCCGGAAATCCTAGGAGAACCTGAAGAATCTGGCGAAACCATTCACTGATTTCGGACAGGTCCTCACGCGTATCGCCCTCGAACCGTAACACTAGCGAAAGTGTCGTATTGGAAGCGCGCACCAATCCAAAGCCGTTCCGGAACTCTATCCTTAGCCCGTCAGTCGTATTGAGACTGGCTCCCTCAGGCAACTCCAACTCCGCTGCCACCCGGGAAACGAGTTCCGCTGGGCTTATGCCGATTCCCGAAAGGTCAACCTTGATTTCAGGCGAAGCGAAGATTTCCGGCAGCCGATCGAACAGTCGGTCGGCGTGATCCTCACAGGATACAAGTTCCAGTAGGCGGGCGGCGGCATAAATGGCGTCGTCGTAACCGCTCCACCGGTCGCGGAAAAAAAAGTGTCCGCTCATTTCCCCGCCAATGTCCGCTTCATCTTCGCGCATGAGTTTCTTGATGAAGGAGTGGCCGGTTCGCGACATAATGGCAGTTCCACCGCGTGATTCGACCCACTGCCTCAGGAGTCTGGTGCACTTGACATCGTAGACGACCTTTGCTGCTGGCTTTATGCGTAGCACCTGTTCGGCATAGAGAAGGAGAATCAGGTCCGGGTAGATCATGCCCAGATCTCTTGAAACCACGCCAAGACGGTCGCCATCGCCGTCAAAGGCAATGGCGAGTTCGGCATCGGTCTCCCTAAGGCTATGCATGCAGTCCTTCAGGTTTTCCGGATCCGCAGGGTCAGGGTGGTGGTTGGGGAATTCGCCGTCAATGTCAGTGTATAGACCGATAACCTCGCATCCTACCGCCTCAAGAGATTCCGGCGCCACCTTGCCGGTTGCTCCGTTGCCACAGTCGACGACAACCTTGACTGGCCGTTTGAGCGTAATCGAATCCCTTATCCGGCTGATGTACTCCCTTTTGAAATCACATGCCGAAACCTGTGTTGGCTTTCCAGCAGGTGGGGGGAATCCCTGCGTAATGTGGTCGTATAGCCGGTACACTCCCTCGTCGACGACCGGCTGTCCCCCAATCATCATCTTGAGTCCGTTATGCTCCTTTGGATTGTGGCTTCCGGTAACCATGATGCCGGAGCCCGAAGTGTGCAGCAACGCATATTCGTAGAGCATCGGTGTTGGGACAAGACCAATGTCAAACACCTCGGCGCCGCCCTGCGAAAGACCTTTCGCCAAGTCCTTGGCGATCCGCGGGCTGGACAGGCGGCCGTCTCTTCCGACCGCCACCTTGCCGCGTCCGTTTTCCTCCATCTGCTGGGCAAAGGCGCGTCCAATCAGTTCGGGAACCTCGCCGCCAAGCTGTTCGTCAGCAATTCCCCTTATGTCATATGCCTTGAATATGGAACGGCACACTGCCGTCCTTCTGTCGCCTTTCATGTTACTGTGAAAAAGCTTTCAAGGCGCTTGGGAAGCCAGTCAAAACCCTTTCTTCCAGCGACGAAGGCAAGGTGCCCTCCATGTCTAGGTGTTTCCATTCTGACACAGCTAGGCACATCTGCCTGCCTAGGTATTGACCGGTATGGCACCAGAGGATCGTTTATCGGATTGATGCACAACAAACTGGTGCTCACCATGGCGATTGAATGTCGGGCGCTTGATTTCCGGTAGTAGTCCTCTGCATTTTTGAAGCCGTGGATGGGAGCGGTGTACATATTGTCGAATTCGCGGATGGTCCTGATCCCTGCTAGGAGTTTCTGGTCAACAAGAAAAGGATATTTCTGCAACTTCATCTGAACCTTGAGCAGAAGCGTTTCTAGGAATTGCCTGCTGTAAATCCTGCTGTTAGGCCAGCTTTCGAGGCACCGTGCGCATGCAGAGAGATCCATTGGCGCACAGATGGCTGCGGCCGAAGCCAGATGGTTCTGCCCCTTGTCCCCCAGAAACTTGATTAGGGCGTTTCCACCCAGCGAAATGCCGGCAGCATGAATCCGGGAGACGGGGATGAGTTTGCTGGCGTACTTGACCATCCACTCGATTTCGTCGGCGTCACCGGCATGATAGGCTCGTGGCAACCGGTTCATTGTCCCGCAGGTGCGGAAGTGTGGAATGACCACTGACCAGCCACGTTGCTGGAAATGATGGACAATCATCTTGATGGAGGGGCTGCTTGAATTTCCCTCGAGGCCATGGAACAAGATAAGCATCGGGCGGTTCGTTTCGCCGCTGATGTAGTGGAACAGCACTGAATCCGAATCGGGCGTGAGCACCTCTTCATGTTCGTATTCGATCCTGATCCTAGCGCATCTTGCATTCGAATAGAGGGTTTCCAGATGGGAGTTGAACAGCCACCAAGGGCGTTTGAAAGGGACAGGCGGCTCCTCGGACAAGGATGAATGAACCGAGGTGACTGAACCGAGAAGGTTTCCTGAGCCTTGGGCATGGTTGGGCAAGGCTGTTGACGGAGAGGCAGAGAGTGGTTTGATCTTCATCGGATGGCTGGATTCTAACCCTATCTTCCGTGCAGGAACATCTCCCTGCAGTTCCTGTATATGCTGTTGATTTCATCGATGGATCGTCCGATTTGGAACGCTTCCACTGAAGGCCTGAGGCTACCCCATTCGGCATTTGCAGCGCGGATGATGGCCGCTGCCATTCCGCCTATTTCGCCGGGCTCGTAGAGTATGCCATTCACCCCGTCCTTGACAATGTCCAGAATTCCGCCTTGACGGGCCGCTACGACGGGCCGATTCATTGCAATTGCTTCCAGTGCGACCCGGCCGAAGCCTTCAGGCTTGGGCGATGCGACCACTAGGATGTCGATTGCCGAATAGGCAGAGACGATGTCATCAAGCGTGTCCACCATCCGGATCCGGTCTCCCATGCCTTCGGAGTGGGAGAGTCGGATGAGGCGATCCCGTTCAGACGAATCACCCTTTCCTCCGATAACCACTCCGAACAGGTTGCCTCTTTTGCGTTGTGCCATTGCAAGGGCCTTTATGAAAAGGTCATGTCCCTTTCTTCCGGAAAGCCGTCCAATGGAGGCTATGAGATGGCATTTCGAGTTGTTGTCACAGATCTTTCTGATCTGTTCAACGGTTTTCGGATCGACTTTGCTGTCGCTGAAGGTGCCTGGATCTATTCCCCACGGGACAACCGCCACTTGGCTTTCGGGAATCCGGTAGTATTTGATGACATGTCTTTTCAGTGCGGAGCTCGGAACGGTAACCTTAAGTGCGTCGGTCATTACCTTGCTATAAAGACTGACGTGATTGAAGCCGTGTACAGTGGACACGACTGGATAACAGCGTTTCGCGCCGCCAAGGCGAAGAAGCCAGGCAGGAACACGGCTGTGCACATGCACGATATCGGGCTGCACATTGGCCAAGGTGGCCATCAAGGTTCGTGCCCGCGAAGGGAAGGTCAGCGGGTTTTTGCTGGCGAGATTGACTTTGAGAACATAACTCCCGTCAGCTTTGGCCTGTTCCTCAAGTCGTCCTCCGAGACTGAACACGAATGGCTTGTGTCCCACGGCAGCCATTTCGCGATTGAGTTCAAGCACGACGCGCTCAACCCCGCCCTCCTCAAAACGGGGAAGCAGATGTGCGATGCGCAATGACATTAGCCTGTCTGCGGATATTCTGTCATCCCTGCATGGTAGCAGAATGCCTAACAGTGAACATTACTTATAATAGGAATCGGAAAGAAAACCATGGAAGAAAGGACGGAAATGGAAAGCGAGAGTGGCAAGGCGATATTTGCCGCCGGTTGCTTTTGGGGAATCGAGGCTGCATTCCGCAAGGTGGAAGGCGTTTCTGATGCCTTGTGCGGCTACATCGGCGGCCATGTGGACAATCCAACCTATGAACAGGTCTGCTCCGGGGCGACCGAACATGCGGAAGGGGTTCTCCTGACCTATGACCCTGCTGTGGCGACCTATGAGGATCTTCTTGAAGTGTTCTGGAAGATACATGACCCCACGCAGGTCAACCGTCAGGGACCGGACGTTGGCAGACAGTACCGAACAGCAATCTTCCATCTGGACGAGGATCAGAGACAGAAGGCTGAAGCCTCGAAGTCCGAGTTGGAGAGCCGCCGGATCTACAACAAGCCCATAGCCACCGAGGTTGTGGCCGCAACTCGGTTCTGGCCGGCAGAAGACTATCACCAACGGTTCCTTGAAAAGCGCTCCCTATTCCGCCGCTGAGTTAGGCGCCGATTTGGTGCGGAATGCCGATGAGACCTGGATGAGGTATGCACTGGGATTGGCGCAACAGGCCATGGCAAGCGGAGAGGTTCCAGTGGGTGCGGTTGTCGTCGATCCGGACGGACAGCTGGTTGGTGAGGGCTTTAATGGAACGTTACGCGAAGGGGACGTGACTGCCCATGCGGAAATTGTGGCGCTGCGTAGCGCATTTGACAGGCTTGGCAATCATCGCCTGCCTGTCTGTACGCTCTATGTCACGCTTGAGCCTTGCGCAATGTGTGCTGGCGCAGTCATGCATGCGCGCCTGCAGCGTCTGGTCTACGGTGCGTCGGATGAGAAGTTCGGAGCCTGCGGCAGCCGTATTGACCTGTTCGATGGGGGGCATGGCCTGAACCATCATGCTTCGGTTTGTTCCGGCGTTCTTGCAAACGATTCAGTGGCACTGCTGCAATCGTTTTTCAAGGAGAAAAGATGACTGGAATCCGGATTCTGCTTGACAAGCAGAAGCTTCAGCTTTGGAATGGAGATCTGCTGAAGAGGGAATATCCGATTTCCACTTCGAAATTCGGAGCCGGGGAAATCAACGGAAGTTTCAAGACTCCCAGGGGAATGCATGTCATACGGGCCAAGATTGGCTCTGGCGCACCGCTGAACACGGTGTTTAGGGGGCGCAGACCCACAGGCGAGATCTATTCGCCTGAACTGTGTGCCAGTGCTGACCGCGATTGGATACTCACCCGCATTTTGTGGCTAAGCGGCTTGGAGAGGGGGAGAAACCGGCTTGGAAAGGTCGACACGATGCGCCGCTACATCTACATCCATGGGGGACCTGATGACGTGGAGTACGGCAAGCCAGGCTCAATCGGTTGTATCCGGATGCGGAACGCCAACATTGTGGAACTGTTCGAAATGGTTCCCGTCGGTCTGAAAGTCGACATTCTGGAAATGGCGTAGAACAGCTAGCCATAAACGTAGACGGACAGCCAGTTGACTATCTGTGGGAATGCACCACAAGTCCAATAATGGCCACGGCGTAGAGATGCCATTGCAGTTCCTGAGAACCACATAGCCGCAACGCAACAGAACCTGTGCAAAGATGACGACTACCAGGACAAGGTTGACCCATGCAAGAGCCTGCCCTGAGCGCATGACAAGATCGTCTACAGCGTCACAGAACGGGTGGTGCATCCTTCCGGGCCGAGCAGACATTGTGCTTTCGGAACCGTTTCCGGGGCTCTAAAAAAGGGGCGGATCCGGATCCGCCCCTTTCAGGAGTCATGAATAGGTTAACCTACTTGCGCGGAAGGTATGCGTTCTTTTCCCACAACTGGTAATTCTCGTCGAAGGCGGAGAAGTCATCCCAGACCTTCCTGAAGAACTCATCCTGGACCTGTTCTTCCAAAACCTCGTTCCAAGCGTTTTCGAACGTATTCAGCATATCTTCGCTCCAGTATTCAATACTTACCCCGTTTTCATCACGCTGGCGCGTGAGAGCGGCTCCCTGTGCCGCCTCTCCTTCCGCCATGGAGTTGGTTAATGATGCCATGCATACCGTCTTAACAATGGCACGTTGTGTGTCGCTCATGTCATTCAACCAGGTGTCCTTGTTGATGAGAAGCTCAAACAGGGTGGACTGCTGATGCCAGCCTGGAAAGTAATTGTTCTTCACTATCTTGTAGAAGCCTAGGCGCTCATCAATGGCCGGCATGGAAAACTCAGTGGCATCAATCTGTCCCTTTTCCAGGGCTCCGAAGATCTCACCTCCGGGCAGTAGCGAGGGGTTCGCACCAAGCTTCTCCATGACCTTGCCGCCAAGGCCAAAGAAGCGGATGTTAAGCCCTTCAAGTTGGCTGGGACTGGTGATCTTCTCCCTGTACCAGCCAGAGGTTTCCGGGGGGATGATGGCGCAGGGTTCGACGTGAACGTTGTAGCCGTAGGTGTCATACATTTCCTGATAGAGCTTGAGGCCGTTGCCGTAGAAAAGCCAAGCCACGAACTCAGGGGCTTCAGGTCCGAACGGAATGGATGCGAACAGGGGTGATGCAGGCATCTTTCCAACCCAATAGCCAGCCGTTGTGTATCCGGAGTTCACCTTGCCCGAGGATACTGCATCCAGGATCTCAAATGGCGCCACAAGATTGCCAGGCTCGTAGAACCTCATCTTGATTGAACCGCCGCTGACCTCCTCAAGTGTCTTGGAAATGTACAGAATCGGAGTTCCCAGCGCAATCAGATGGGATCCGAATGCAACTGGAGTTTTCAGAAAAACCGGATCATCCTGCGCATGAACCGGGGTTAGCGCCATGAAACTTGTGACAAGAGCGACAACCATGCTACGTATGAAATTATTTTTGACCATTTTTGTATCCCCTAGATCTAGTTGGAATCAGTTTACAAAACCTTGGAAACTTTGACAAGCGTTGCAGAACAATTTTCAGGGGCACAGTTCTCCATATCAGTCGTATCGTAGCCTAACGGAAGGTGGTGTTCGTCTAGCGAGAGAGCCTATTCTTCTCCAAACTCCTCTGCGACAAGATTGAGGAGGTTCCCCACGTGTTCGGCAAAGCTGCGCCGCACCTGTATGTCAAACACAGGTGAATCGCTGACCTTGTGGAACAGAATCGCTGCGGTGTCAAACCTGGACTGTGCGCAATCTCCGGCCTTCATGGGATGGGTGTCAACAGGACATCCGTGTGCTAGTGCCGCCTCTGCGTGAGAGCCGCCAATGCGGATGACAGTGTAATAGTCGCTAACGTCGATGACCGCCACGTGAGATCCATCATTCTCTTTCCTTAGGCGTTCCGCAAGGGATGTCGCTTCATTTTCAGGGCAGTGGATCATCCACTCGTTGGGACCCATCCAGAAGACGGTGCAATCTTCTGCGGCCGATGATGTGTTCGCTTTCAGTGGGAGTTCGGAACCAGTGGCCTTCTTAAATGCGGCTTGTGTCTTGTCGTCAGGTTCGGATCGAAAAATAACCTTTCCGATCCCAGTAAGCTCCTCCATTTGGAGGATGGCGTTTCCTGTGAAGGTATCCAGAGGAGAGTGGGCCTTATCCACGGAGCTTCTCACCCTCCTTGTCGTAGAAGATGGGTTCGCACACCTTGGCAGGGATGGCATCATCTCCGCCATCGGATGCGTACAGCTGTTCCCCATGGCGTTGGCGTCCGTTTACGACCATGGCAAACGCTATGGACCGGCCAAGCGTCGGACTCATATAACTGGAAGTGACATTGCCCTGTATGTTTGCCGGAGTGTGCAGCGAGGAGCTTTCGACAAGGTGATGCCCTTCCGGAACAATCTTGCTGGGATCATCGGTTAGCAGGCCAACTAGTTGTCTTCTGTTCTCGCGTGTGGTGTCTGGCCGGGATAGCGAGCGTTTGCCAATGAAATCGTCCTTCTTCTTCGACACCATCCAACTCAAGCCCATGTCATGCGGGGTGAGTGTTCCGTCTGAATCCTGCCCCACTATGATGAAGCCCTTTTCCGCCCTCAGCACATGCATGGATTCCGTCCCGTAAGGCGTTAGGTTGTGAGCTCCGCCAAAGTCAACAATTCTCTCCCAGACATGCAGGGCTTGGTTTGACGGGACGTTGATCTCGAAGCCCACCTCTCCGGTGAAGCTTACGCGGAAAATGCGTGCCGGAACACCTGCCACCTGACAGTCTCTGTAGGTCATAAACGGGAACGAATCATTGTCAAGCGGCTGGTCGGTCAGTTCGGCCAGCAAGTTTCGCGAACGAGGTCCCGACAGTGACATGACTGCCCACTGTTCGGTCACGGAAGTGCACCAGACCTTCATTTCGGGCCATTCTGTCTGAAGCCATCTTTCGAGCCAGTTCATTACGCTACCGGCACCTCCGGTCGTGGTGGTCATGTGGAAGTGATTCTCACCAAGCCGGAAAGTCACCCCGTCGTCCATAAGCATGCCGTTTTCATTGAGCATGATCCCGTATCGTCCATGCCCGATCTTTAGAGTGCTGAACATGTTGGTGTACATCATGTCAAGAAACCTTGCAGTGTCTGGTCCCTGGATGTCGATCTTGCCGAGTGTTGAGGCGTCGAGCATGCCCACGCCCGCTCGAAGGGACTTGCATTCCCGCTGGACCGCATCGTACATCGACTCTCCGGTGGTGGTGAAATAGCGGGGCCTGCGCCAGTCACCAACATCCTCATAGACGGCACCATGAGCGTCATGCCAGGAGTGCATCGGCGTCTTACGCGACTGCATGAATGTCGATCCTGTCCGTCTTCCAGCAAGCGCACCGAACGGAACAGGGACATACTGTGGACGAAAAGTGGTGTGTCCGATTTCCTTGGGTGAAACACCCTTGGCATCTGCAAGAATCCGGAGAGCGTTGACGTTTCCGGTTTTGCCTTGGTCAGTTCCAAAGCCGGCGGCAGTGTAGCGCTTCATGTGTTCGACCGACCCGTATCCTTCCCTTTCGGCTAGGAGAATATCCTCGTCACTGACATCATTCATCAGGTCAACAAGAATCTTGGAGCGTAGTCCGGTCTTCTGCCGCTTGGCTGGCAGGAAATGAAGAGTTTGAATATTGTCGGTATCCAGTCCCGAGACGCTTGGCTGTTTGATATTCGGCTTTGAGAAGCCGGCCTTTTGTGCGGCTTCGCCGCCGGAAGTCATGCCTTGTGCAATACATGTGCCAAGTGAGAATGCTCCGGCAGCGGATCCTGCACAGCAGGCTGGACTTATTGGGCTTGGCTCGTCGGGGAGGAAAGCTCCAATCTTGTCATCAAACACCAACTTGCCTCCGGATTGGCTGTAGAGATGTATGGTTGGCGTCCAGCCACCTGCGACTGCGATCAGATCACAGGGGAGCCTGCTGGTTTCACCGGTGGTCAGGCGTGCTGACGAGGAATCGATGACTGGGGCTATTTCTGCCATGCTCACCCGCTGTCCGCCCTGTGCTTCAACCAGGACATAGCCTTGTCGGATATCAATGTTCGCGTCTTTTGCCCTGGCCACCCATCCGTTCTCACCGCTTTCGCCGCGCGGATCGATGACTGTGACCTGTGCTCCCGCCTTGGTAGCTGTTACCGCACATCTGTATCCGGAATCATTGTTGGTGAACAAGATGATTTTTTGACCTGGAAGCACCGCATAGCGGTTTATGTACTTTTCCACTGCATCGGCCATCATGACGCCAAGCAAGTCGTTGTTCGAAAAAAGCAGTGGCCGCTCTATTGCTCCAGCGGCCACGATGACCTGCCTAGATCGGATGTGCCACAGCCGATATCGCGGTTTCGACGATTTGTGGCCTGCGGTTCCGAGGTGGCCGGTTACTGATTCGAGGGCGGTTAGGTAGTTGAAGTCGTAGTAGCCAACTGCCATTGTTCTCTGCAGGCATGTCACATTGCTGGCTGCCTTGAGTTCGGAGACCATGTCTGACGCCCAGTCCATACCGCTCTTCGAATCTATCTGTGAATCGGCATCGTGGAGAAGCGAACCGCCTGGTACCGGCTGGTCGTCAAGCAGTATGACGCGGGCCCCCGCCTTTGAGGCGGTCAGGGCTGCCATCAGGCCTGACGGCCCAGCGCCCACAACCAGCACATCGCAGTGGGCGTAGCGCTCTGAATAGCAGTCCGGATCGTTGTGTTGCGGAGCTTCGGCGAAGGATGCGGCCCGGCGGATGATCTTTTCATAGGACATCCATAGGCTTGGAGGGTTCATGAAGGTCTTGTAGTAGAAACCTGCCGGCAGCAATGCGGAGAGATAGGAAAGAACGCTAAGCACATCAAACCTAAGAGAGGGCCAGCCTCCTTGGCTTCTTGCCTGCAGACCGTCATAAAGTTCGACCAAGGTTGCCCTGGTGTTGGGCTCGGCATGCGCTCTGTCGCCAACATTGACGATCGCGCCCGGCTCCTCCACGCCCGCCGTATAGATGCCTCTGGGCCTGTGGTACTTGAAGCTTCTTCCCACAAGCATGACATTGTTGGCGAGTAGGGCCGAAGCAAGTGTGTCACCCTGATAGCCAGTGTAGGAATTGCCGTCAAAAGTGAATTTCAGGGGTTGCTCACGGTTAATCAAGCCCTTCAGGTCCAGTCTTCTCTTCTGTGTCATGGCTTGCCGGTTTCCGTTTTGCCTTCGTTTTTCCTGGGCGGTTCAGGCTTTGGATCGGTTGGAGCGTAGGTGGAGTGGATTTCTCCGGTTGCGGTGTTTCTCAGCATGTAGAACCATCTTCTGCAGCCAAAGTCGTGAGACCACTGTTCCCAATGCCAGCCTCTGGGGTTTGTCCGGAAGAAAAGGTAATCCCCCCATTTCTCGTCACTGACACTCTCTGGCTTCTTGGGGCGAACTATGTGGGCTTCGCTGTGGCCTCCAAACTCGGTTTCCTCGCGCTCCCCGCACCATGGACAACGGATCAGCAACATATCTAGTGAGCCACTCCGGCCGCCGCACCTTCGTCAACGATTGCCCCGGTGTTGAAACGGTTAATCGAAAAGGCTTCCGCCAACGGAGATGCGCTTCCCCGTGCAATTGTCTGGGCAAACACATGACCCGAACCGGGAGTTGCCTTGAAACCTCCAGTTCCCCATCCGCAGTTGAAGAAGAGGCTTTTGACTGGGGTTTCTGAAATGATTGGCGACCGGTCAGGCGTTACGTCAACAAGACCAGCCCACTGGCGCAACATGCGCAGGCGCGAAAATTGCGGAAACATTGTGACAAGCGGAGGGATGACGGCCCGCATGTGATGGAAACTTCCGCGTTGCCGGTAGGTCGT
Source organism: Gammaproteobacteria bacterium (assembly GCA_965207545.1). GTDB lineage: Bacteria > Pseudomonadota > Gammaproteobacteria > Tethybacterales > CBDBMS01 > CBDBMS01. The sequence continues at coordinate 1,114,675 of CBDBMS010000003.1, read as the reverse complement.
ATAGGAGTCGGTGCCGCCTCCGATGACCAGTTCGCCCTTGTCAGACTGGCTGACGTAGCCGTGTAGAACCGTCGACATTACGACGATGTCAAGCATGGGTTCGACCGGCTCGGATACCAGTGCCTGAAGCGGATAGGTCTCCAACGGAAGACGGAATCCTGCCATGCTGGCGAGCATTCCGCTGTGGCCGGATGCCACGCAACCGATCTTCTTGGCCCCGATGGGGCCTAGTGTGGTCTCCACTCCTGTCACGGTGTTGTTCTCGATCTTGAATCCGGTCACTTCGCAGTTCTGGATGATGTCAACGCCGAGACGGTCGGCGCCGCGAGCAAAGCCCCAAGCCACTGCATCGTGCCTGGCTATGCCGCCGGCGGGCTGGTAGAGAGCGCCATTGATCGGATAGTGCGTGTTCAGGTTGATGTTGGGAACGAGTTCCTTGACCTGCTGAGCAGAGATTGCTTCGATGTCAAGACCGAGCAAACGGCATGATGCCGCCCGACGTTGCTTTTCCTGCCAGTCATGCACTGTGTGTGACAACTGTAGGCACCCGCGTGGCGAATACATCACGTTGAAGTTGAGTTCCCTGCTGAGGTTCGCCCACAGCTTGACGGCATGGTGGTAGAGATGCGCAGAATTCTCCTGAAGATAGCCGGAGCGGATAATGGTTGTGTTGCGGCCAGTGTTTCCTCCGCCAAGCCATCCTTTTTCAAGAACAGCCACGTTTCCTATTCCGTGTTCCTTGGCCAGGTAATAAGCAGTAGCCAAGCCGTGCCCTCCGGCGCCCACAATGACGACATCGTACTCCCGCTTGGGAGCGGGGCTGCGCCAAGCCTTAGGCCAGTCCCTATGTCCAGTCAAAGCATTGCGGACTAGCGAAAATATGGAGTAACGCATAGAGCCTACGTGGTGGATGTCGAAGTCATTGGGTTTATGAGAAGAATGCGGAATATATCACAGGTGATTTCCGTTTGATTCGGGTTTCGGCATGGTTGCCTAGGCCGTGTCGAACTCCACGACGCTACGGATTGATTCGCCCCTCTTCATAAGATCAAAGGCGTCGTTGATCCGTTCGAGGGGCATGGTATGTGTAATCAGGTCGTCAATGTTGATCATGCCGTTCATGTACCAGTCGACAATCCTAGGAACGTCCGTCCGGCCTTTAGCTCCTCCGAAGGCGGTTCCACGCCACGAACGTCCAGTCACCAACTGGAACGGTTTGGTTGATATCTCCTGACCCGCTCCTGCGACGCCGATAATGACGCTCACTCCCCAGCCCTTGTGGCAGGCTTCAAGCGCTTGGCGCATCGTCGTGACGTTCCCTATGCATTCGAATGTGTAGTCGAGGCCCCCGCCAGTTATTTCCACCAGGTGTGGAACCAGTTCGGCGCCTCCCATTTGCGAGGCGTTAACAAAGTGGGTGACGCCAAATTTCCGTGCCATCTCCTCGCGGGCCGGATTCAAATCGATGCCGATGATCATGCTGGCTCCGGCCATGCGGGCTCCCTGCGCAACGTTGAGCCCGATGCCGCCGAGACCGAATATCGCGACTGTCGCGCCCGGTTCAACCTTGGCAGTGTTGATTACGGCGCCAATCCCTGTTGTGACCCCGCATCCAATGTAGCAGATCTTGTCAAAGGGCGCGTCCTCTCTAACTTTTGCAACGGCGATTTCAGGGACGACCGTGAAGTTGGAGAATGTCGAGGTTCCCATGTAGTGGTGAATCTTCTCCTTTCCGGACGAGAAACGTGCGGTTCCGTCAGGCATCACGCCCTTGCCCTGTGTTTCACGGACAGCTTGGCAGAGGTTGGTTTTCCCTGAAAGGCAAAACTTGCAGTTGCGGCATTCAGGCACGTACAGTGGAATGACATGGTCGCCTGCCTTAAGACTTGACACGCCTGGTCCCACATCAGCCACCACCCCGGCTCCCTCGTGCCCAAGGACTGAAGGGAAAACCCCTTCGGGATCATCGCCGGAGAGTGTGTAGGCGTCGGTATGGCAGATACCCGTAGCCTTGATTTCTATCAGGACCTCGCCTTCCTTAGGACCTTCGAGATCAATGGTCTCAATGGACAGCGATTCTCCCGCCTTGTGTGCAATTGCCGCTCTTGTTTTCATGTGGATCCTCTTGTACCGGGGATTGTAATCCTTTTCCCTAGGACATGTAGCGAAGCGCACCAGCCCGGTCAAGTGCGAAGTACACCGTGATTGCCACCGAGTTCGACAAGTTGAGGCAACGGCTTTCCGGAAGCATGGGTATGCGCAGTTGGTGTTCAGGCGGTACACTTTTCCTGACCTCGTCCGGCAGTCCTTCCTCCTCGTTACCGAAGAGAAGTGTGTCGTTCATCTTGAATCCTGCCGAATGAAAGGGCGCCGTGCCGGAAGTGGTCAGGATGTACAATGTTCCTGTCCCGATTGTCTTGAGTGCATCGTCCAGGCTGTCGTGGACGTTGACTTTTACCCGCTCACGGTAGTCAAGTCCCGCCCTGCGCATGCGGGCATCATCAAGTGCGAATCCAAGCGGCCGTACGAGATGTAGGTCGCATCCGGTGTTGGCGCATAGCCGGATCACATTGCCGGTGTTGGGAGGGATCAGGGGACGGAACAGGATGACGTTGAGCATGAGGTTCTGAAGTGGCTGGATCGTTTGTGACCACTCCAGTTTCAGGAAAGATGTTCGGCTTGTTGTCTCACCCAGTTGGCGACCACGTGTAGCTTGCCGTGGAAAAAGTGCCCTGCATCGGGGACCAGAGTAATTGTCGCCCTGTTTCTGCGGCTCCATTCAAGCACCCGGTCCGGGTTGACGACTTCGTCGTTGAAGGCCATGAGAACATGGGCTTCCGTATCGATTGGCGGTGCATCGTCCGGAATGGAAGGAGCGGCGAGCAGGATGCGCCGGACACCAAGAAACTGGCTGACCCGCACTTGAACGCCGCCGCCAAAGGAGAATCCTGCAAGCACGATCGGCAGGCCATCCGAATCCGCACCCAGATGCCGGGCGAGTGCAATCATGTCGTCCGCCTCGCCGATCCCGCTGTTGTGCTGTCCACCAGACTTTCCGACTCCTCGGAAGTTCATTGTTGCCACCCGGTATCCGGAGCGAAACAGGTGCTTGCACAGGGTCTGTACCACCTTGTTGGCCATGGTGCCGCCTTGGAGAGGATGCGGATGAGCGACCAGTGCAGTTCCTATGGCTGGCTGTCCCGGAACGGAAGTGGCTATCTCCAGATCACCAGCCGGTCCCTGTATGATCGAAGTTTTTGGAGAGTAGTTGTCGGCTGTCATCTAGATAAGCAGCCGCTCCACAGTTCTGTTGGCTAGGATATGTTCATCGACGATTTCGTCGATGTCGCTTTCGCTCTCGTAGCGGTACCAGACATTGTCAGGATAGATCACCATGACCGGACCCTCGGCACACCGATCCATGCAGCCGGACTTGTTGACGCGGACTTTTCCTGCACCGTGCAACTGCAGGCCTTTCAGCCTCATGCGGAAGTGTTTGAGCATTCCTTCGGAGTTCCAGTCCTGGCAACATGCCTCATTATCACGCACATTGGTGCACATGAAGATATGGCGTTGATAGTGGCTCATGGACTTTCGCGCCTGCATTCGCATTCCTCTCCCGCCAGCACATGGACGCCGCATCGCTCACAGCGAACCAGCCGTTCGGTTCTGCGTTTTTCACCCGGTTCCCGGTTTCTGCCAATCTTTCTGAGAAGACGGGGCAACATCAGCGCCAGAAAGATCCCGAGTGCAAGAACAAGTATCTTGGTCATTTGCCGATTATCTCATTAGTTCCGCCATTCTCCGTGTCACTGTGAGGTGTCACAAGCCGCAGAGCCGATCACGTACAGACTACCTTGGCATGGCACTTTTATGGGAAAATTGGCATGCAATGTACGGTTCGGTTCCAATTGGTGGGAGAACGGGAGAATGAGACCTTCACGGAAGCGTCGTCTGGGATGGATGCTGTTCTTTCTCGCCGGCATATCGGTGACGTCAGCACTGGCATTGAATGCTTTCCGGTCAAACCTGCTTTTCTTCTTCACACCTTCACAGATCGTGGAGGGAGAAGTCATAAGGGAAAGAGAGATCCGTGTTGGCGGACTCGTGACGGCTGATTCCGTCCAAAGGGAGAAGGAAGGCATCAAGGTCACCTTTACGGTGACCGACACGGTTAACTCGGTACCCGTAGCCTACGAGGGAATTCTTCCCGATCTATTCCGGGAGGGACAAGGGGTTGTTGTCAAGGGCAGGCTTGATGGCGACGGTCTTCTGACGGCCTCTGAGGTTCTCGCGAAACATGACGAGAACTACATGCCGCCCGAGGCGGCCGCAGCACTTGAGGCGGCCAAGACGCTGGAAAAAAACTAGCTATGGGGTGGACGCCCTCTCACGGAAGCCATGGCCTGTTCGGCTGGCAGGCGAGCCATGGCATCTAGTCTCACAGGCGGGTTGTCTCGCAGGGCACTTCATCTTGCACTGCTAGGGTTTCTTGTCCCAATCCTGTTGGCGGTGGCATTTGAGATCTCTTCCGACCCTTCTCCTCAGATAAAGTCTTCCTTCCTCAAAGTTGGTGGCACTATGCCTTCCCTGCGGGCCGCAAAGCTTGGCAGCGATTCCGACGAGACGATCTCCCTTGACGACATGAGGGGTCGCGTGTGGTTACTCAACATATGGGCTTCCTGGTGTGGGCCTTGCCGGCTGGAACACCCGCAGGTCAGCTGGCTTTCGGAGCAGGGGCTGACCGTTATCGGCCTGAACCACAAGGACAGCGAAAGGAATGCACTTGACTGGCTCGAGGAGAACCGCAATCCCTATATGTTCTCGCTGGCCGATAGTAACGGCGACATCGGGCATCAGATCGGCGTGTACGGGATTCCGGAAACGTTTCTAATTGACAGATCCGGCGTTGTTCTGCACAGGCACATCGGTCCGATGCTCGAATCCGATGCAAAGGAGATTCTCGGCAAGGCAAGGGACGGATAAGGCAGCCCTAAGGTAGGGTGATTTGATCAACCTTCGCCGCTTTCCGTTCCATGAGCATCAGGTAAAGTCCGGTTCCGATGATGATAAGTATGCCAACCCAGGCCCACAGGTTGGGAAAAGTGCGGAAGAAAATCCAGCTAAGCAGCGTAGCACTGAGTATCTCCACATAGTTGAAGGGAGCATAGACCGAAGCGTCTGCGTAGTCGCTTGCGAGAGCGATAAGCCAGTGACTTATGACAGTGGTGAGTCCGAGCACGGTCAGCGGAACCGCAAGATCCCAGCCAGGCCATTCCCATAGCCATAGCACGACGGGGAAAGGGAGTATGAGGGCCATGCATCCTGCTCCGAAACTGCGTTCCAGGGGACTCATCCGGCCTGATACCTTGCGCAGGCTCATGAGATAGCATCCGAAGCAGATTCCACCGAGCAAGGCGAATAGTATCGAAGGGTCAAAACTGCGGTCAGGCTGTAGAACAAGGAGGACGCCTAGGAAGCTGATCAGGACTGCCATCAGTTGGTTAAGCCTGAATCGTTCTCCAAGAAACAAGGGTGCAAGGGTCATCACCGCTATGGGACAGACAAAGAATACCGCCAGTGTGTTGGGGATGGGATTTTTGGAGATCGAGTAGTAGAACGCCATCGTGGACAGTATCCATAGCGTTCCCATTACAAAAAGGATTTTGATGTTGCTGACAAGCCTGAATGCCCAGCCCCTATGCAACAGATGAATGAACGGGAAAAGGAGTGCCGCTTGAAGCATGTTCCTGAGCCATGCGATCTCAACCACCGGCAACGTGGTGCTCAGCAACTTGGCAACCGTATCCCCCATGGGTGCGATCAACATGCCTCCAACCATTAGGCTGATGCTGATTAGAGGACGGTCATTTGGGGAATGGGGCGTACTAGTCATTGCCAGAAACGCCTGTAATTCTTCTAGGGATCAAGGACACGTTCAAGCCATTTGGCCTGGTTGCGCCGTGTAGCCTTGTCAATCTCGATCAGAGGCGTCAGGAAGTCTTCGAAAAGATTGAGGGGGATTTGGGTCTTGGGATCCGATATTGCCTGGTCCGGGTTTGGATGCGTCTCCACAAATAGGCTGGATACGCCGACTGCCACAGCGGCCCGGGCAAGCGGAGCGGCAAGTGTACGCTGACCACCGCTGCTGCCGTTTTCGGCTCCGGGAAGTTGGACCGAGTGTGTTGCATCGAATACAACGGGATATCCGAGGTCGCGCATGATCACCAGTCCGCGCATGTCAACGATAAGGTCCCGGTAGCCGAAGCTTGTTCCACGTTCACACAGCCAGACTTGAGAGGCTCCGGCGTCAACCGCCTTGTGGGCGATATGACGCATGTCGCCCGGAGCCATGAACTGCCCTTTCTTGATGTTGACCGGCTTACCCGTGTTCCCGCAGGCGACAACCAGATCCGTCTGCCGGCACAGGAAGGCGGGAATCTGCAGAACATCAACCGTCTTGCCGACTTCTTCGGCATGTTCAGGGTTGTGCACGTCCGTGAGAACGGGAACCTTTGTCTCCGAACGGACACGCTCCAGCGCGGCGAGACCCTTTTCAAGCCCCAGTCCCCGCGCGGAGCGGCTAGAGGTGCGGTTGGCCTTGTCATAGGACGACTTGAAGACCAGGTGGGCTCCTAGTGTCCGGCAGGTCGACGCAAGACTTTCTGCAGTCTCAAGAAGCATGTCTTCGCTTTCGATGGCACACGGACCTGCAATGACCAGCAGTTCGCGGTCAGGCTTGTCGCTAGGGTTAGGCGGCTGCAAGGCTCTTGGAGGAGCGTTTCCGTGACTGGTCGGATGCAGTTTTCACCAGATTGTTGAACAGGGGATGCCCCGTTCTCGGATTCGAGTTGAATTCCGGATGAAACTGACATGCGATAAACCAAGGGTGATCCTTTAGTTCGATGATCTCGCAGAGTTCACCGTTTGGGTCCCATCCTGAGAATACCATTCCGGAATCTTCAAGAATTTTGCGGTACTTGATGTTGAACTCATAGCGGTGCCGATGGCGCTCAAAAATGCTTTGGTTTCCATATATGCGGTTCGCCAGCGTCTTCTCGGCAAGAATGCACTCGTCTCCACCCAACCGCATGGTTCCTCCCGCTCCACTGTTCATTGTGCGACCGACCCGTCCGTCCTTGCTGGTCCACTCGTTCATGAAGTGAATGACAGGGTGCTTGACGTTGGGATTGAATTCCTCCGAATCGGCATCGAGATTGGCAACGTTACGTGCGAACTCGATGATCGCGGACTGCATGCCCACGCAGATGCCGAGATAGGGAATGTGTCTCTCCCGTGCATAGCGCACGGCTTCATGTTTTCCGTTTATGCCGCGTGTTCCGAACCCGCCGGGAATGATAATGGCGTCGATGCCTTGAAACACAGTTTCGGATCCCTTTTCAGAAACGTCTTCGGCATCGAAGTAGTTGATATTGATCTTGGTTTGGTTGTGTATGCCGGCGTGGATGAGAGCCTCGTTAAGCGACTTGTACGAATCAACCAGTTTGACGTACTTGCCAACTATGGCGATTGACACCTCACTGTGGAAATCCACGAGGCTTCTGGTGATCTTGTGCCAAGGTTCCAGTTCGGCTTCACCTAGATTGATGTCCAAGGTTTCCGCCACTGCATGGTGAAGTCTTAACTTCGCACATACCAGAGGAAGTTCGTAGATGTTCGTGACATCATGTATGGGAAAGACCCGATCAGGGCACAGGTTGCTAAAGAGAGCGATCTTCTTTTTCTGGTCGCTTTCGAAGTGGACATCGCCGCCGAGACGGCAAAGCAGGATATCCGGCTGGATGCCGATTTCACGGAGTGCACGCGTTGAATGCTGGGTTGGCTTGGTTTTGATCTCAGCCGCTGATGCCACGTATGGGATCAGGGTCATATGGATAAAGCAGGAGTCGTTTTTGGGCAGATCAAGGTGCAACTGCCGGATTGCCTCGAGGAAAGGAAGCGATTCAATATCACCCACAGTTCCTCCCACTTCTACAATCACAACATCAATGTCTTTCTTGACGCTGTTGAGGATTGATTCCTTGATTTCGTCCGTTATGTGAGGGATCACCTGAATGGTCGTCCCCAGATAGTGGCCTTGACGCTCCTTCTGTATGACATTGGCGTAGATCTGGCCTGTCGTGAAATTGTTGTTCCTGCACATCTTGCGAGTGAGAAAACGCTCGTAGTGGCCTAGATCAAGATCAGTTTCCGCACCATCCTCGGTGACGTAGACCTCTCCATGTTGAAACGGACTCATCGTGCCGGCATCTACGTTGATGTAGGGATCCAGCTTGATAATGTCAACCGCAAGCCCGCAGGATTCTAGAACAGCGCCGAGAGAAGCAGAGGCAACGCCTTTCCCCAAGGAAGAGACCACGCCGCCAGTAACAAAGACGAATTTCGTCATGGAGTCCGATTATAAACTTCCTTCCAGGCGAACGGTTATAATTCCCACCTATTTTACGGTCTCCCTGTTTCGGATCGCTTGCAGGGAATATTAATGGCGGGGAGTTAGGTGGGAATGGATGGGAAACTGGCACAGAAGGGCGGCACCGTCTCCTTGGCCAGGTATGTCGGGGCGTTGGTCTGTGTGGGGATATTCGCAGCCGATCTGACTCTTCTGTTGCCGTTGTTGTCCATCAGGCTTGCAGAGGATGGGCATTCACCGGTCGAGATCAGCGTTCTCGGAGCCTGTGCCGCCAGCGGCGGTTTGGTTGCACCGCTGGTGGTGACCCGTCTTGCTCGGAGAATCAGGTTGACGCGCATGGCAGTGCTTGCACTGCTTGTGCTTCCGGTGACCGTACTGCTGTTCAGGATCACGGAGGGCAGATTGGCAGTCTGGTACGCGATATATGTTGCCAATGCGATCGGGATCGCGCTGGTGTTTATTGTTAGCGAGACGCTGATCATTTCGTCGTCAATGGCAACTCGGCGGGGGTTGGCTGTCGGAATCTACTGCTCAACCTATTCGTTGGGATGCGTGATTGGTCCGGCATTGCTGGCGGCCTCCGGCACGGAAGGCTGGACACCCTATCTGGTGTGTGCGGCTCTGCCTTTCTCGGCTGCACTGATTTTCCTGCTGGTGCCATCCATGTCTGACGGCGACATTGAACTTGCCGGTGAGGAAAAAGCACGGATAAGGGACGTGTTCCCTCTAATGTATTTCGCAATGGTTTGCGCCTTTACACACGGCGCCATTGAGATCACAACACTCAACCTGTTTCCCGTCTATGCGGGGAAGACTGGCTACAGTGCATCCGAGACGGCGGTTCTGCTCACCATGATTGGTCTAGGCAGCATGATATTCACGCCGATAGTTGGCTGGCTTCTTGGCAGGGCCCGGCTCATGCATGTGATGGCGGTAGTCTCGGCCATGCTTGTGGGGGGAGTGCCACTGATGTATTTGGGAGTAGTGACGGACATGCCCCTGCTCAAGCCCCTGCTCGTGCTATGGGGAGGGGCATTGGGCTCCGTCTACCTGATTGGGATTTTCTCGGTTGCGATGAGATTCAAGGGGTTGCGACTGGTCACCGCAAGCGCAATCTTCAACCAGATGTTCAGTTTAGGCCTGTTTGCAGGGCCTGTGGCGGGAGGATTTCTGATGGAGCATGTGCACTCGCCGCATGGTTTGCTTGTCCTTTGGGCTGGGCTGGGAGTGGTTCCTTTCCTTTCCTGCTGGCTTATGAGCCATAATGAGTTCATTCATGGCGGATGCCAGGAGGCGGGATGATCTGGGTGCTAGCGGAAATCGTGCTTGCACTTGGGCTAGTTGGCTTCATCATTTGGTGGCTGTTGCGTTCTCCCCAGACCACTCGAGAAGATGAAGATAAAAAAAGCGGACATGACTGATGCCATGTCCGCTTTCCGGTTTCCGACGCTATTTCAGGGAGGAGGAGTGAAGAGAAACTAGCGCCGGAAGTTGGTAGGCTGTTACGCCTTTGATTTTTTGGCGGAACTTCCGTTTACAGTGGCCTTTTGAATCTGATCCACAACATTGCGAGTTGATTTGCGAGCCTGTGAAACACCTTGTTCCCAGTTTTTTTGCGTCAATCCCAGAGCCCTTTCGAAGGCATCTCTTTGCATCTCAACATAGTTCCTGAACAGTGTGCCGGGAAAGGAATTCGAGACATTAACGGCCGCAAGCGATTTGTCGATCGTCCTGTTCAGCGTCTTGTTCATCCTGGAGTAGTTCTCCTTGGTGAGACTTTCCATGCGCTCCTGTGCATCGAAAATGACATCCGTCACCTTTCTTGACTGGTCAAGCATTGCGCCGGTTTGTGTCCGGTAGAACTTGTCCTGAAGATCAAGCGCGTCCTTTCCGCTTTTCACGTTGCTGATCCTGTTCAGGAACCCGATGCCCTGCCCGAAGGATTGCTTGACATTTTCCATTTGCAGTTCGGCAAGCCTCATGGCGGAGGTAAGCGAGTTTTGAATTACCTGAGAGGCATGATCTGCTGTCAACCTTTGGACATCAGTCAATTGTTCAGCGTGGTCCCCAAAAGGATTGATATTGGTTGTAAACATGTGTTTCCTTCAATTGTGCATTGCAATATAAATATTATATGCTCAAGATTTGAGAAAACAAGGCCTAATGGACAAAAAATCCATTGATTCTGTATTGCACTGTAATTTATTTATCTTTTAGGTTAAAAAGCACGAGTTTGCCTGCCCGTTCCGCTCTTTTTGCAACGCAACAGCAAGTGTTGCTGAAAGCAACTTGAGCCTCGGAGGCTCGAAAACCGGCTCCTTGAGGAAAGAATGAAAAAAACGGACATGGCCAAGGCCATGTCCGTTCAGGATTTCCAACGTTAATCCTAGGGAGGAGGGAGTAGAAAAAGGTTCAACGCCGGAAATTTGGAAAGTTTAGCCCTTGCGCTTGGACCGGGAGCCTTTTCTCTTGGTAGCTGGCGGAGCCTTGCGGGGCTTTCTGGCCACAGGTTTCTTGGCCGCAACTCCCTGGGCAGTGCCAGTCTGCGTCCAGTTTTTCTGAAACAAGGCATAGATTTTTTCGAAAGCATCTCTTTGCGTGTCAAGGCTGTGCTTGAGCAACGATGCAGGATGGTACGACGATCCGCTGGCAACACCAAATGAACTTTCAATTGCCTTGGCAAGCGTGTCGTTGACTTCCGACAGGTTTTTTCTCGAAGCAACCTCTATCTGTTCCTGAATCTGAAACAGGACATCCGTCACTTTTCTAGACTGGTCAAGCAGTGTTTCGGTTTCGGCCTGGTAGAACTTTTTCTGGAGCGTTGCAATGTCATTGCTGCTTCTCAGACTTTTAATCTCCTCAAGAAGCCTCAGGTTCCTGTTGAAGGCGTCCTGAGCCGCTGCAAGCTGAATTTCAGCCAGTTTCATGGTTGAGGTCAGCGAGGCCTGAAAGACTTCCGCCGTCTGTTCGGAAACGAGTTGCTGAGTGGCGGTTAGCCTCTGAACACCCTCTTCAAACAGTTTGTTGTTGTAAGTGACCATGGATGAAAATTCCTGTTATTGTGCAATGCAACACAAATATTATATGGGCGTTGCCTCATAAAAACAAGGTGCCAGACCCTAAAAAAATGCAGGTTCCACCGGTTGTTGGCATGCATAATGTCAAAATAGAGAGCGGGTCTAGCCAATATCCGCTTGAAAAACCAGGGATTTTGTGGGGAAATGCACTTTCGCGTTGAAGTGTCGCTTTAAGAAGCCCGAAACGGCGATCAACCGATCTTGACGACATCACACATTCCTTCCGACAGCCTGTTTTATCTTGACATGTCTAGGACGGTGGGATGAATGTGCGCTCTATGGGCTGCGTTTCCTTGAACCTAGGTGTATAAGCCCATCTTTGTCACGCGGTTGGGATCGCCATCGCCTGTAGGAGTCGGTGCTTCGTCTCGCCGTGGAGAGTTCCTGCCTTTTCATTATTTCCGCACCGAAATGCCGCTTATACCTTATTATTGTCCACCATGAAAAGACGCTTTTCGTTTGGGCTTCTGGCTGTGTTTCTGGGGATGTTTCCCTTGAACGTCTCCGCTGATGATGCTGTAAATGCGGTTTATCTGTCCGGTCTTGACGATCTGCGCAGAGGAAAAGTTTCCAAAGCATTGGAGCGTGCAGAGTCGCTTCCTGAAAATATAGGTGGGCGGCTTTACTTGGAGTACCGCATTGCGCTTTTCGGTCTAAAGCATGGCGATCCCGGTTTTGCGGAGGAACTCCACGTTGCTTCGGGAAGTTCGTATGTCCGGGAACGGCTTCGGATCGCCTTGGCGGACCACTATGCACTAAAGGGCAATCAGCCAGGCTTCTCACAGTTCTTTCGCGGTTCCGAGGAAAACGAACCTTCCTTGGCTTGCGGTGAAATGTTGTTCGAGCCTGAACCGGATCCTGCCGAACTACGTAGCCTGTGGTATTTGGCCGGAATGGACGGTGGAGACGTATGCACACACCTGTTCAGGAAATCGGCTGCCTCGGGCTTGCTTGAGCGGGAGGATATATGGAGGGCTTTCCGGCTGGAGGCCAGCGGTCGGAACATGAAATCAGCACGTCTGGTAATGTCGCTTCTACCAAAGGGAGACCGCCCCTCCAACAGACAGCTTAGGAACTCGGTATACAAGGCCGTCACGCGCATCAAGGGTAAGCACAACCTTGATACGCGCAGACGGAAGGAACTGGTTGCGGTGTCGGCAATGGTTGCCGCGCGATCCAACCCCTCTCTGGTTGCGGCCAGGTGGGAGAAGTTCTCGGAGTATTTCCCTCAATCAGTCAATGACGATGTTTGGTTGGCTATTGCAGTCTGGTTGGCCAAGTTCCATCGGACTGATGCGCTGGCGCGTTTCAGAAGCGTTCCTTTTGACATCTATGACGACGAGGCGCGGGCTTGGAGGGTGCGGGCTGCTCTGCGCGCCACCGACTGGGAGGAGGTGCTTGAGGTAATAGCCGCCATGCCGCCAAGCCAGGCCGTGGTGACCGCATGGCGCTACTGGCAGGGAGTTGCCCTACAGAAAGTCGGTCTTGTGGAGGAGGGAGAGGCTGTCCTGCTCGCTCTTGGAGAGGACGCAGATGATTTCTACGGTCTGCTGGCGCGCGAGCGGATTGGCAGGGAAATCGTGCGTACCGGACGAATGGCAGCCAACGATCCCAAAATCAGCCTGAAGGTCGGGAACAATCCCAATCTGAAGCTGGCGGCCGCCGTGGAAAAGGCAGGCAAGCGCTGGCAGGGACTGAAAATATGGCGCTGGGCTCTGTCGGAACTCTCACCTGAGGAGAAGCTTGCCGCTGCCAAGCATGCTGACGAGCAAGGATGGTACTTGGCTTCGACATTTGCAGCGGAGGAGGTTCCTCATGAGATCGACAGCCTTTTGCTCCGCTTTCCCACCCCTTATCTTGAGCTGGTTGGGGAACATGCGGAGAAATTGGGTCTTGACCTGGCCTTCGTCTACGGACTGATGCGGCAGGAGAGCAGGTTCATGCCCGATGCAGTTTCCTATGCAAATGCACAGGGACTTATGCAGGTTCTTCCCTCAACAGCGAAGAATGTTGCAAGAAAGAACCGGTTCACAAAATACCGGAAATCACGGCTGAAACGTCCCGATACCAACATTACTATCGGAACCCACTACATAAGCGAGTTGGAGCAGTCTCTTGGCAAGGATCCGATCCTAGTGGCTGCGGGCTACAATGCCGGCCCTGGACGACCGAAAAGATGGAAGTCCCGCAGCGAGGACATTGAGAGGCTGGTTTTCATCGAGACGATCCCCATCACACAAACGAGGCTCTACGTCAAGCATCTGATTGCAAACGCCACCCACTACGACATGGTGTTCGGCCTGCGCGATCCGTCCATCCTAAACCGCATTGGCGGAAGTTACTGAGGTCTAGCCTTCGATACATATGCGAAGCCGTTCGAAAAGGGAGACGCCATCCTTGGTGTCGGTCCAGACGCCATCCTTGTAGCGGAAATGAAACCCTCCGCTACGGTCTGCCAGCCATATCTCTTTCAGTGGCGGCTGGCGGCTGATTATGATCTTGCGCCCGTCGTCAAATGAAACTTCACAGATCTCGTTGTTGTTGTCGAAATCGAAATCTCCGTCCTGATCCTCCAGATAGGCCTCGATTTCCGCAAACGTTTTGCTACAGTTCAGGCTATATTCCTTTTCATCCATCACGTACACTCCTTTCCCATGAGAACTGAAAGCAGGGGTGCAAGCTCAACACGGCCGGAAAAGCCGATCCGCCTGCCCAAGCTGTTTCCGGCTGCAATTCTACTCGTAGCCGCGGCACTTGCCACAGGCTGCGGCGTTAAGGGTCCGCTGGAACTCCCTGTAACTGCGGTTCCGTCACTGCATGAGATGGAGCTCGGAGAGTGATCTCTTCGGATGTCTGGAGCTATCGCCAAGGAGTCTTTCACTGCGAGGATGTCTCACTTGAAGAATTGGCGATCAGGCACGGTACGCCCGCCTATGTCTACTCTTCTGCCTCGATAAGAAGGGCATGCGTCGGGTTTCTGGACATGTTCTCCCCGCTGAATCCGCAGGTTAATTTCGCCGTAAAGGCCAACCCGTCCATTGCTGTGCTCAAGTTGATTGCGGAAAGTGGACTCGGTTTCGACATCGTTTCCCTAGGGGAACTGCACAGGGTTGAACTTGCTGGCGGAGACTTGGCCAAGGTGGTCTTTTCCGGCGTTGGTAAAGGCGTTGAAGAGATGGAAGTGGCTTTGGAGAAGAGTATTCAGCTGCTCTGTGTCGAGTCGGCATCAGAGCTGGAGAAGATTCTCCAGGTGGGCAAGGCGCATGGCGTTGATGTTCCCTTGTCAATTCGGGTTAATCCGGACATTGATCCCGACACCCATCCCTACATTGCAACCGGCATACGTTCGAGCAAGTTTGGCGTTCCTGTCGAGGAGGCCCTTACATTGTCCCGTCGGATCGCTGATTCGGACGTCGGCAGTCTGAAAGGGATAAGCTGTCACATAGGTTCCCAGATATTCGACGTCAACGCCTTGCGTGAAGCGGCTGTGGAAACGGCAGATCTCGCGCAACATCTGATGTCGGAGGGTTTCCCGATCCACACGGTTGATTTGGGAGGCGGGTTCGGCATCAACTACGAAAACGAGGACGGCGGTGTCGACTTGGAAAGCTGTTTCAAAGCCTATCGGGATGTATTGTCCGGACGTGACGGGCTTCAACTAATGCTGGAGCCCGGCAGGATACTCACTGCGCGCTCAGGTGTGCTTCTAACCCGGGTCCGCTACGTCAAGGACAATCTTGATCGGAAGTTTGCAGTTGTTGACGCCGCCATGAACGACCTGCTGCGTCCCGCCCTGTATGGTGCGCGGCACAGGATATCCCCAATCCTTGAGGATAGGCTTTCCAAGGGAAAGGGCTATTCGGTCGACGTGGTTGGTCCTGTCTGCGAGAGTGCGGATTTCCTTTCCAAGGAGTGTGAGGTTGATGCTAGAACGGAAGATGTCCTGGCAGTGCGGGATGTTGGAGCCTACGGGATGGCAATGGCCTCGAACTATAACGAACGTCCGCGCCCCTGTGAAATCATGGTTTCAGGTTCGGGTTCCCAGGTCGTCAGAAGGAGGGAAACCTACGAGGATTTGGTCAGGGCCGAAACCGGTCTGGGCTAGGTTTCCTGTTGACTCCCGTCCGGAGTTTCGGCTGTTAGGCCGAGGTGCTTCCGGTAAAGCTCCTCCCTTGTCTCCGTATGGCTAGGATCGACGGGAATGCAGTCGACAGGGCAGAGGGACACGCACTGGGGTTCGTCATAGTGTCCCACACATTCGGTGCAACGGCTATGATCGATTTGGTAGTGTTCCTCTCCCATTGAGATGGCCGCATTCGGACATGCGGGTTCGCACACATCACAGTTTATGCATTCGTCGGTTATCCACAGTGCCATGACCTAGGTCTTGTCGCCATACTGGATTGCAAGTTTCTCGACCACCCGATCGCATATGTGACCCGGAACGAAAGGCCTGATGTCTCCCTTCAGGAGAGCGATTTCCCGTACGAGAGTCGAGTGGATGTGTGTGTACTCCTGATCCGGCATCATCAGCATGGTTTCGAGAGCCGGATACAGTTTCTTGTTGACGAAAGCAAGCTGTGTTTCCAGTTCGAAGTCGGAGACTGCCCTGAGACCGCGTATGAGCACATGCGATTCGTTCTCCCGAAGAAAGTCCACAAGCAGTCCTTTTGCAGGAGCGATCCGGATTTTCGGGTTGTTCCTAAAGCAGGATTCGACCATGTCGACCCGTTCTTCCAGCGAGAACAGTGTCTTCTTGTGTACTCCTGCCGCGACAGCAACGAGTACATTGTCGAATGCCGTCGAGGTGCGCTCTATGATTGACACATGGCCAAGCGTAATGGGATCAAAGGTCCCGGGAACGGTTGCGATTGTCATGCCGCTTTGCCGGGATCCTGCGGTGACAGGAGTTTCCAGTGGACGCCTCCTGATTTTTCCGTATGAAGCGTGCTCCATCCATATGCACTGGGATTGAAGTCGCTACACCACTCGCAGTAGACGACTGAATTTCGGTCTCCACAGACGAAAGCTATCAGTGTGAGCAGCCGTTGCCAGCCACCTTCATCTTTCATGTGGGAGTAGGGCGGATCCACGAACACGATATCGAACTTCCCGTTTCGCTTCGCCGCAAGCCAACGGTGTACGTCCGAGCAGTCAAACCGGACGTTGTCCGGTTTGACGTGGAAGGTGTTTGCGCTCTTCCTGATCCGTGTCAGGACGGAGGCCGATCTCTCCACGAACGTGACATGAGTGGCGTTGCGGGAAAGCGCTTCAAGACCTAGCACTCCAGTGCCGGAAAACAGGTCCAGACAACGTTTCCCGTTTAAGTCCTGTCCCAGCCGGTTAAACAGGCTTTCGCGGATCCTGTCGGTGGTCGGGCGAACCCTGTTCGGAACGAGGATCTTTCTGGACCGCGACGTTCCTCCAATGATCCGGACCGAGGACATGACACTAGGATCCAACGACGACTTCGACAAGCCGGTCCAGGCTGATTCGTTCCCGGAATGCCGTTTGCACATCCTTGGCACTTATCCGGCCGATCTCGCTCGCCGCATAGGCAGGATAGTTAAGCGGCAGCCCATAGTGCGCAATGACCTCCATGTAGCCCATGATTTTCCTGTTGCTGTCCAACCGTAGCGCAAACCCTTTCTTCCAAGTCTCCTTGGCCCTGTCCAACTCCTCTTCCGTGGGACCCTCCTCGATGAACCGGCGTAGCGTGTCGATCATGACCTGTCGGGTCCTATCTGCCTGTTCGTTTGATGTCTGTGCCGACATGACGAATTCGCCCCTGGCGCCTGTCGGATTGAAATGGCTTGAGACTGAATATGCAAGCCCCCGTTCCTCTCGAACTTCCCGGAAAAGGCGGGATGTCATTCCGCCGCCAAGCGTTTCGGCGCCAAGGTGTAGCTTGAAGTAGTCTGGGTCCCCGCGCTTGAGACCAAGCGCGCCAATCACGATGTGGCTCTGCACGGACGGATGCTTGATCCTTCTGGTCACCCCTCCGGGTGTCTCATTCCTGTCGGGAATGGGGCTGGCAGGCGTACCAGCCTTGAGACCATCCAACAGCGAATCGACCATGGCGTTGATTTCCTCGCGGGAGATGTCGCCGACAAAAGCGAACTTCATCCTTTTTCGTACAAAGTTTTCCGTATAGAGGTCGGCAACGTTCGCCTGCGTAATCGAAACGAGCGAATCCTCGGTTATAAGTTTTCCATAGGGATGATCGGCAAACAGTGCGCTCTTGAAGCCGCGCCTGACAACCGGTCCGGGTTCCGTCAGGGACTGTTTCAGGCCCAGGACCAGGCGCTTCACCTCGCGTTCCAGAATGTCCTTCGGAAAGACCGGTTCCCGCACCATCATCCTGAACAACTCGAAGGCGCGTTTCCTAGGCTTGGTGTCGGAAAGCGTCCGTATGGAGATGATCATCTTGTCGCGGTCCACGTTGGCGTCAATGTCAGCGCCGGTAAAAGCCAGCTGTTCGGCAAACTCATCCTCATCCAGAGTGGCCGTTCCTGCCGAAAGCAGAGTGGCCGCCAGTTCGGAGAGTCCTTCCTTGCCATCCGGATCACGTGCCGAGCCGGCGTCCAGGATAATGCTTGCATCTATGATGGGTAGATCGGGCACGGGATAGAAATAGATTTCAACACCAGCGTCATGAACCCATTTTTGGGCTTCAAAGGCAGCTTCTGCCCTTTCAACAGGTTCCATGGATGCCCCCAGACAGAACAACATTAACGACCAGTGAATGGAAAAGGAACTTCGCATGACAAGCGAAGTCTACATTAACTTCCTTAGAGAGACTTGATCCGCTGTCTCGCGCTGTCCGCTGCAAGCGAGGAGGGATAGGCCTTGATCAGGCTCTCAAGCGTCTTTTTTGTGGCCCCCTTTTCTCCCTTTGCAGCGTAGGCGTCCGCGAGGCTGAGCATCGCAGCGGGGGCCCGATCGCTTCTTGGGTGCTTTTCAATGAAGGCCATCAGTGTCGTGATGGCATCGTTGTGTTTTTCAAGTGAAAGGTTCGAAAGTCCGATCCAGTACTGTGCATTGGCTGCCTGTATGCTTTCCGGATGGTGTTTTATCAGTAGTGAGAAATCCGTGAGTGCGCCTTGGTACTCTCCCGACTGGTAATTGGCGTAGCCCTGTTCGTAGTATTCGTCCTCCGAAAGGGCTGATGCGCTCTCGTAGGCGCCCTCGACTTTCTGAAGTCGTCCAGTGATGTCTTGCATTTCCGTTCGAAGTGCGGAGTCGACATCCTGGATGACTGACTGATGTTGGTCAATCTTGTGGCCAATTTCCTCGATATGCCCCTGGAACTGGCGGATCTGGTCGATCAGTTCCTGATCCTTCACACTGGCTGTGTTCAGCTTGCCGGCAAGCTGCTGGATGGTTGCCTCGATGCGTTCGATGCGTTCCTCCAGTTCGCTAAGCCTCTTTTGCAGCGCCTCGTCGTCAAAAAGCAGTGCGTAGGCCGGCATCGCCAGCAACAAGCACAGGAGAAAGCAACCCCCTTGCCGTTTTAGGGTCATAAGGGAGTGGAAAAGTGTGGTGGAGGCGGGTGGCCTATTCGTCGGTATAGACGATTTCAACGCGGCGGTTTTCACGCCAAGCGGTCTCGTTGTGACCCAAGGCACGTGGACGTGCCTCTCCAAAACTGACGGTCTCAATCTGTCGCTCAAAGACACCCGAAGAGAGCATCACTTCCCTGACCGCATCGGAGCGGCGTTGTGCGAGCGCAAGGTTGTACTCGTCACTGCCACGTTCGTCGGCATGTCCCTGCAACACCAAAGCCCTGTCCCTGTTAGCCACCAGAAAGTCGGAATGGGCCGATATCAGCGTTACATAGTCGGAGGGAACAACAGCCTTGTCGTATTCAAAGAAAATCAGCCTTTTGGAGAGAAGATTGCCTTGGATCTGGCGACCGTCGCCGACACTGTCCCTTTCGATAAACTGGGTTCCCGATCCTGAGGAATCCGAACTGGCTGACGTATCTCCCTGTTCCTTGCCTGTAAGGGCTTCCTTGGAAGCGCAACCAGTGCCCCATGCCAAGATCCCTGCCATTGCGAGCATGAGAAGTGTTTTGTTTTTCTCCATTGGGCGATCCCTCTCTCAGTGTTTCTCTATAGATAACCGATCAATACCAGCCCGAAACTGCCGGACCCCACACAGGATCTATCACTTCGCCAGCCTCAGGCCTCTCAAAAGGCACTCTAATTTTATCATTAAAGGATATGGTATTCAAAATAGTGGGGCGTGTTTCATCCTTAAAAAGCAGGATTTTGCCATTTGGGGCAAACGACGGAGAGTCGGCCAGACGCACTGAAGTCAGCACGGCCCGTTTCCCGTTTCGGATGTCCGCCACCGCCACATTATATCCGTTTGCATCCTTGAGGACGTAGGCGACAAGGTTCCCATCCGGTCCGAACGCAGGCGATACGTTGTACGTGCTGTTGAAGGAGATGCGCTTTGCCTCCCCGTTCTCCCCGTCCAGCTCCATGAGGTAGATGTTCGGCGAGCCGCCGGCATCGGACATGAAAACCAGCCGCTTGCCGTCAGGAGAAAAGTCGGGTTCCGTATCAATGCCGAGACTCGAGCGCAGCCGCACCGGATCGCCTCCCAGAAGGCTGACACGGTACAGCTGGGTGGGTCCGTCCTTGGTCAGGGCAACGATGATGTTGCCGGCTGGCGAAATCGCCGGTGCGCTGTTGTTGCCCTTGTAGTTGGCGATCACTCTGCGCTTGCCCTTGAGCAGGGACACCATGTAGACGACTGGCTTGTCGTTCTCAAAGGATACGTAGAGTATGTGGTTGCCGTCCGCGCTCCATTCGGGCGACATCATGGCCTCCGGCGAGGAGATGACCGTCTGGGGGTTGAAGCCGTCGTAGTCGGCCACGCGCAACTCGTACCTGTCCTTCCCTTTCAAGACATAGGCGATCTTGCTAGTGAAGGGACTGCTCTCGTTCAGAATCTGTTCATAGATCAGATTGGACATTTCATGGGCGATCCTGCGCACGTTTTCAAGTTTGGCGCGGTAACTGTAGACGCCGAGCGAGCGTTCGGTGATGGTGTCAACCAGTTCGAACACCACCCTGGCTCCATCCCCTCCCTGGCTTGGAGTGACGTTACCCAGGAGGACAAACTCAACCTTTCTTGACCGCAGACTGTCGTAGTCAAGAGGTTGGGTTCCGTTTGGCAGTGCCGTCAGACTCTTGTCAATCGCCGCCCGGAAGTAGCCGCTTCTGGTTAGGTCATTGACGATGACAAAGGATATGCGGGTGGGGAGCGTCTCCCCGTTGGCGAACTGGGCGACAGAAATGTTGATTTTCCGGGTGCCTCCGCTTTTGAGGTCAATGTCCACCGCAGTCCGGACCGGAGCGTGCAGAAGCAACGGAAGCAACATTGCACAGAGGAGGGAGAACTTACGGAAGGTCATGCAATTATGCCGAGGTTGTAAACCCCAAATTATCCTACATAGCGGGTTTTTCGCCAAAAGCAGGGAACGCCCGCAATGAAAAGGACATTCCTCGTTCCGTCAAAAGCCAACATCATGAAGAGGGAAATTGCAATGTGGCCAGTGGTTTTGGCTACCCTTCTTGGGGCGGACTTGCTGACTACGCTTGCCGACTAACAGAACCGACCGGCTCGGTCACAGCACTTCAACCGGAAGGGCACTGGACTGTCCGCCACGGAATCCTCAGTTTTTTCTGGGCTCGATCGTCAGCCTCAGCTCCTGGAATTCGCGAAGCAGTGCCGGATCCGTCGGCATGGGGAAGGGTTGGGCGAATATGACTGCACGGACTGCCTCGACATCGTAATCCGGATAGTTGCTGCTGACGTCGATGACCGGATCGCCGTTCAGTGCGCCATTGGTGCCGAGCCGAACGATAAGCACCACTCTCGCATCCTGTGGAACTCCTTCGGGGTGGCGCAGATAGCGCTCGATCAGCGAGCGTATACGGTTTCGGTAGATGTCGACCAACTCCGGATCCGGAGCCGCCTGCTCCGTCTCACTTATCTCCTCAAGCAGTTCGCGGATGTCGGATGGTTCCGGCTCGGGTTCCGGAGCCGGCTTTTCCTCCGGCTTGGGAACCGGGGCAGGTTCGGGTTTCTTCGTTTTGGTCTCGTTCGGCTTGACGCCTAGTTCGGCACCTCGCGGTTCAGGTTTTGGAGTCGGCTTGGGAGCTGGCTGTGACTTCGCGGTTGGGGTCTTCGGCTCCTTGGGCTGCGGTTTGGGCGGAGACAAGTTCCGGTCGAAAACCATCACGTCCATGGCTGGTGGCGGAGAGCGCCACTTCCAGTTGAAGTTGGCGGCCAGCGCGCCAAGCAGCAACACGACCAGAACGCTCGCCTGCAGCGCCGAGATTCCGATGCCCTGCTCCTCGCATGCCGTCATGTATGGCGCTGGGCGTCCTCTGGCGTACAGCATCGCTCGGCTATTCCGGCCGGCCTATTGCACTGTCCGGACGTTAAGCCCCACCAGGCCGATCTCCTCCTCGATGAGTTTTCCCAGCACCTTGACAACCTGCTCGTAGCGCAGGCTTCGGTCGGCGGATACGACCACCGGGGCTTCAGGAAACAGGAGGCGCCGCTGTCGCACCAGCTCCACCAGATCCTCGGCGTCGCCGAGGTTCGATTCATCCTTGAAGTTGTAGTCCTTGACGAGTATTCCGCCGTCGGCTCGCAGAATCACCTCGATGGCCTCGCTTTTCTGGTTGACCCCGACGTCGCCCGCCTCGGGAAGCTCGATCACAGTCTGGACGATCAGGGGTGCGGTCACCATGAAGATGACTAGGAGAACAAGCATCACGTCGATGAACGGAACCACGTTGATCTGGCTGAGAAGGGTTGGCTTGTGTGGGTGGTGACGTCTCACAGGTTTCTGCGCAGTATGTTGCTGAAGTGGTCGGTGAAACTTTCGTAGCGTTCGCTCAGTTGCTCGATGCGCGATACGAAGAAGTTGAATGCGACCACGGCTGGGATTGCAGCAAGCAGCCCAAGAGCGGTTGCGATCAGCGCCTCGGCTATCCCAGGCGCCACTTGGGCGAGCGTCACCTGCTGCGAACTCGAAAGCGCCCGGAAGGCATTGATGATGCCCCAGACGGTTCCGAACAGGCCGATGTACGGACTGACCGAGCCGACTGTCGCGATGAACGGCATGTTCTGGTGGAGCTTGCGCACCTCGATCTGGGAACTCGCCTCCATTGAGCGCTGAACGCTTTCGAGCACGACCACTGGATCGGTGATCTTCTTTTCCTGCAACTTTCTGAATTCCTTTTGGCCGGCGAGGAACACCGCAGCCAGACCGTCCGATCCGAAACGGCCGTCGTTGACGTCCTTTTCGAGCTCGTCCATCTGCTTGCCGCTCCAGAAGATCTCCTCGAACGAATCGCATTCGTTGCGAACCCTGTCGAGAACCTTCTTTTTCCGAATGATGAACCAGACCGCGAAGAACAGCAGGACAAGCAACAGCAGCAACACCAGCTGGGCGACCAGGCTTGCCTTCGCAATGAGGGCGAGGACGGAGAGCGATTCGGAGGCGTTGGTCACTTAGGCGGCGGTTCCTGGAAAGGAATTTTATCAGCAATCTCCCTTGGTATGCGGACGGATCTGGGAGATCCATCGTTCATGCGTATGCAAACCACGGTGACTTTGGCAGTGGAGATCAGCGTGCCGTCCCTTCTGACCGACTGGTCAAAGAGTACACTGGCCCGTCGCCCCCTGACAGCCGAATCAATCGACACATGAAGCAGGTCGTCTAGCATGGCGGGCTTGTGAAACCCCAGTTCGGCGCTACGTACGGCGAATACGAGGCCGAACTCCTTGCGCATCCTGACGTGATCGAATCCCTCGCTGCGTAGCCATTCGGTGCGGGTCATCTCGTAGAACTTGAGATAGTTCGCATGATAGACGACGCCGGCAGCGTCCGTGTGTTCGTAGTAGACGCGCTGCTCAAGCAGATGCAGCGGAGCGTCACTCATTCCAGAGAGTATCGGATCCGGCAGGCGCAGGCAGTCCTATGTGGCGGTAGGCGTTTGGCGTTGCGACCCGTCCACGGCTGGTGCGCTGGATCAGTCCCTCCTTCATGAGGAAAGGCTCGATGAACGATTCGATGGTGTCGACCTCGTCGCCGAGGGCCACTGACAACGTGTCAATGCCAACCGGCCCGCCACCGAACCGGTGGAGCAGTATCTCCAGATACTTCTTGTCGCTCGTATCCAGTCCGGCACTGTCGACATCCATCATCTCGAGTGCGTCCGCCGCAACACTACGGGTGACTTTTGAACCGTTGGCGCGGACTTCGGCATAGTCGCGCACCCTTCTGATCAGCCGGTTGGCCACGCGCGGCGTGCTGCGCGACCGGGAGGCGATCTCAGCCAGGCCCTGCTCGTCACTCTTCACCTTGAGAAGCGTTGCCGACCGGCGCACGATCTCGATCATCTCGTCACTGCTGTAGTAGTCGAGTCGGAGCACGATACCGAAGCGGTCCCTGAGCGGAGAGGTCATCATCCCCGCACGGGTTGTCGCCCCCACGAAAGTGAAAGGCTCCAGTTTCAGCTTGACCGAACGCCCGGAAGCAGCCTCCCCGACGACAATGTCAAACCGGAAGTCCTCCAGCGCCGAGTACATGGCCTCCTCAATCGACGGATGCAGGCGGTGGATTTCATCGACAAAAAGGATATCGCCTCTCTGCAGGCCGGTGAGCATGGCGGCCACGTCCCCTGTACGCTCAAGCGCAGGGCCCGATGTGGAATGGATCGGCGCAGCCATTTCAAATGCAATGATGTTGGCCAGCGTGGTCTTGCCAAGGCCAGGCGGACCGCAGAACAGGACATGGTCAAGCGGCTCCTGGCGGCGTTTGGCCGCCTCCATGAAAACATCGAGCTGTTCCTTGATCCGTCCCTGTCCGATGTAGTCTTTCAGCCGTTGTGGGCGCAACGTACGTTCGAAGCCTACATCCTCGTCCGTTCTTGACGCTATGTCCTTCATACGGAGATCTCGCCGGATTCCCCTATGGGTTGCGGGACTTCACAGAACCCGCCAGAGAGATTTTCCTGCAAGTCATTTCCATGTCCAATTCTACCAAGTATGGTGAGTTGCAGGGCTAATGAAAAACACATAAAATACAGTTTGATATCCGTTTGCCGGATTTGTCCCTCCTTGAGCGCATCTCGGAGCGGCAGGATGCGACTTTGTGCGTCTTCCTATTGAAAAACAGGGATGGAGTCCCTAGAATCATCTGTAATTGGATTAACATGTCAAGCCTAGGTCAAACAGCACTAAGCCTGTCACCTGAAAGCGGGATGCCGTCTCTGAGCGGGGGGCTTTCCGGCTACCTCAGGATGGTCAGGAGCATTCCGATGCTCAGCGAGGAGGAGGAGCGCGAGAGCGCCCTGTCCTATCGGAAGCACAGCGATGCGTCCTCAGGCAAGAAACTGATCCTGTCGCACCTGAGGCTTGCCGTCGCGGTTGCACGCAACTACAGGAACTACGGTCTTCCCGAAGAGGATCTGATCCAGGAAGGCAACGTTGGTCTGTTCAAGGCCCTTAGGCGCTACGATCCCGACCGCGGCGCCCGTTTCAGCACCTTTGCGCTCTACTGGATCAAGGCCGAGATCCAGGAGTTCATAATCCGAAACTGGAGGATCGTGAAGATTGCCACGACCAAGGCTCAGCGCAAGCTGTTCTTCAACCTGCGCCGCAAGCTGAAGGATTTTGGCGAGGGTCGGCTGTCCCATGGCGATGCGGCGAAGATTGCCGATGACTTGGACGTGAAGAAGGAGGACGTGTTCACGATGAAGCATAGAATGTCCTCGCCGGACATACCCTATGAGACATTGGAGACCGGCGATGATGATGAGACCTATTCCCCGGCCAACTACCTGACCGACGGTTCGGAGGACATTGGAACCGTGATCGCCGAAGAGGATGCCCGGCAAGGGAGACACAAGCTGCTTTACGAGGCTCTTGACAAGCTGGACAACCGGAGCAGGGACATCATCTGCTCAAGGTGGCTCAACGAAGACGAAGGCAAGAGTACGTTGCACGTCATGGCGGAAAAGTACGGGGTTTCCGCGGAGCGAATCCGCCAGATCGAGGCTAGCGCCATGAAAAGAATCAAGGATCACCTGGTAGTTCCCACACGTGCCTGAGCTTGCGCTCATTAGGCATGGTCAAAGCGAATGGAACAGACTCGACCGCTTCACCGGATGGGTGGATGTCGGCCTGACCGGCAAGGGTAGGCGCGAAGCGAAAAATGCGGGGGAACAGCTGGGTTCGGCAGGGTTCAGTGCTGATGTGGCATACACGTCCTGTCTCACCAGGGCTATACACACTCTCTGGATAGTTCTGCTGAGCCTAGACAGGGCCTGGATAGATGTGAAGAAGGACTGCCGGCTCAATGAGCGGCACTATGGCGCACTTCAGGGCCTCAACAAGAAAAGGACAGCCAGGAAGTACGGTGAGGAGCAGGTGCGCCTTTGGCGTCGAGGCTACGATATCCCTCTGCCGAAAAGCGAACATGACCATCCACTGCAGAACAGCGAACGCTACAGGGGCTTGATCCGTGTTCCGAACGGAGAGACATTCAGGGAGACGGCCAAACGTGTTGTGGACTGCTGGAAGGATAGCGTCTCATGTGAACTTGACCAAGGCCGCAACGTCTTGGTCGTCGCCCATGGCAATTCTCTGCGGGGTCTGATTGCCCACATTGAAAGGCTGGGTGCAGAGGACATTCCACACTTGGAGTTGCCGACAGGGAGATCGATTGTTTATTCGCTTGACGGGAACATGAGGGTCAAGTCGAAAAGTTCTCTGGCCTAGACGGAACCGGGCGATGGCCGGATTGCTTATAATGGCTTCGGGATCCATTCTTCATGTCCAAGCTTTCTCAGCCTGACAGAAACCTCGTAGCCGGCGCCACCATGCGTTTTGACGGGATTGTCACTCCCGTAGTTGTCCCTTTTGATGGAGACCAGGAGATCGACTACGTCCGCCTTGGCGACGTGATTGAGTTCCTAATCGAAAAGGGGGTTGACCAGGTCATGGTGGGTGGAACCACCGGTGAGCACTACGCTCTCACGCCCAAGGAGCGCGTCGAGGTGGCGAGGTTTGCCAGGAAGGCGGTGAAAGGCCGTGTACCACTGATCGTAGGAATAGGGGGAACCGCAACCCGGGAGACGCTGCATTACGCTGAAGAAGCGAAAGCCCTCAAGGCCGATGCGATTCTGATAGCCTCCTCCGCCTATGCGCTCCCAACCCAGGGAGAGAATGCCGCTCACGCCCTTAAAATCGACCGCGCTGCAAACCTTCCGGTGATGCTCTACAACTTTCCAGCAAGAACTGGTGCCGACATGGGAGCCGAATATCTGGACATCGTGTCGTGCTCGCCGAACTTCCAGGCGATCAAGGAAAGTTCGGGGAGTATTGACAGGCTGCACCTTCTGGCGACGGGATATCCCGACATCCAGGTTGCGTGCGGCAAGGATGACCAGGCTCTGGAATATTATGTGTGGGGTTGCAGGAGCTGGGTGTGTGCGGGATCCAACTTTGCTCCCGAGGCACACCGGATGCTTCATGAATCGGTTGTTGTCGAGCAGGACTTTCCCAAGGCCCGGAAGATCATGGCTGCCATGTTGCCGCTGATGGAGTACAGAAGAAAGTGTGGCAAGTTCGTTCAGTGCATAAAGGAAGGCATGGCCATGAGGGAACTGCCTGTGGGTCCTCCAAGGCATCCCTTGGCTCCGCTTGACGAGAGCGAGAAGGCACAGTTGAAGGCCATAGTCGATCTCATGAACATCAAGTTGGCTGAGATCGACGGCGACAGTTTGCCATCTGGCGTTCGCTTGGCCTAGTTTGAGAGCCGGACATGGGCGGGAAAAGCGTAGTAGTTCTTCGGCATGCAAAAGCTGTGTCCCGTGAGCCTGGGATAGAGGACCGTGGCCGAACCCTTAGCGGCAAGGGAGTAAGACAGGCAAAGCATCTGGCGAGAATACTGAAGGCGGCGGATGAACAGCTGGATGTGATTCTGGCCAGTTCCGCACCGCGCGCCCTAGAGACCGCGCTGACGGTTGCGGATGCTCTTGGCCTGCGTGATTCCGTTGAGCAGGACTGGAGCTACTACGGATGCAGTCCGGAACACTGGGTGGAGAGGCTTTCCATGTTGCCGGACGAGACCAGTTCCGTCATGATTGTGGGCCATAACCCCGAACTTGAGATGTTCACTCTGCAGATTGGCGACCGTAGCGACGTTGCACTGCCCACCTGTGGAGCGGTCAAGTGCACCGGTCTGGAGAAATGGAGCATGATCGGTCACAGGAAAATGCAGACCGCTATCGTGTTCAGCCCTTCGGAAACCATGGATGACGAGATTCCCCAAAGTGCCCTTGCGGACTTGTGGCGATGAGAGGATATGCTTCCGTAGCCTGTCGCGCGTTACGTATCCTGTGCAGCCTGGCCTTGGCCTCCTTGGCGCTTGCACTGCCAGCTGCCAGGGCAGCGGAGGGTCCGCTGGTTGTTCTTGAACTGTTCACCTCGCAGAGTTGCTATTCCTGTCCGCCTGCTGAGGAGTTGCTGGCCAGCGAATACCTGGACAGGGAGGATGTGCTTGCACTTGAGGTTCATGTTGACTACTGGGATGAACTTGTCTACGGATCCGCCGGCAAGTGGAAGGACATATGGTCAAAGAGAGAACACACCGAACGGCAGTATCTCTACAACGAAAGGATCCGTGGCCGCCGCTCAGCCTACACTCCGCAAACGGTGATAGGGGGAGCCTACGAGACGTCTGGAACAAACCAGGGCGGTATCGACAGGGCAATCAGGGAGATACGTTCCAACCCTGCATTGAGGAAGCACAGCATACGTGTTGCAAGGGAGGGGAATGGCAGCCAGAAGGCGAAAGTGTCCGGTCCCGATCTGGAGGGACGCGTGTTCGGGATTGTCTATGAAACAAGCTCAGTGACGGAGATCAAGGGTGGCGAGAACAACAGCAAGATCCTCAGAAACCACAACATCGTCAAGCGGATAGAGCCGCTCCAGCCGGATGGCGACGGCATTTACTCAATGATCCCCGTCAATCCCGAAACGGAAGGTTGCGCGTTCATCGTACAGGATCCGCCGCTTGGTGTTATTCGTGCGGCGGCTCGTTGCGTGCCGGCAAACTAGAAGGTTTAAGGGAACGGCTTAGCCGTTCCCTTTCAGATCCTCGACATTGGCCTCTCTGCGAATGTCTCCAATGAGACGGGATACTATCTCATTCTGAAGGGTTGACGCTATCTGCTGGCGGAGTTCGGCGTTTAGTTCCGGCACAGGTGCGTCACGCACGTCGGTGACTGAAATGATGTGCCAGCCAAACTGCGATTGAACCGGCTCCGCTCCAATCGTTCCCTTCTCTATGGCAATCATGGCGTTGGAGAACTCAGGCACGAAATTTTCCGGACTGGTCCAGCCCAGTTCACCGCCGTTTTGTCCCGAACCGGTATCGATCGACCTTTCCCCGGCAATGTCGGCAAACTTGGATGGATCAGCCTGCAGTTCGGCCAGAATCTCCCTGGCCTCCGCCTCTTCCTGCACAAGGATATGCCTAGAGTTGTACTCCTTGGCTCCTGCGTTCTCGGCGACAATCCGATCGTAGTTCTGCTGTACCTGCTCGTCCGAGACAGGGTTTTCCTTGATCATCCTTGACAGCAGCGCTCGGCTGAGAATTCCCTGACGGGCAATCTCGATCTGCTCGCGGATGTGCGGATCGGTGCCCAGTTCGCTTCCGGCCTTGGCCGAAAGGAGCTGGTTGATCACAATGTTGTCGATCAGCTGCTGGCGCATCTGATCGTTGATTTCGACACCTGGAGTGGCATACGCCACGAGTCTGGCCTCGGGAATGTCCTGGCCATCGATGCGCATTATGATCGTCTCATCCTTGCCGATCATGTAGTTGCGGCCGTCTTCCGTTTTGTCGTCCCCTCCGTCAAGGCATCCGGTGAGAACCAGGAAGGCGCAGGCAGTGGCAAGTCCGGCTGTTCTAGTGTGCATTTTCATTTGAGTTCTTCTCCTGAGGTGTTATTGCCCTGATTGACAAGGCATGTATGCCAAGTTCTTGGAGGGAATCCAAGCTGCTGTAAATGGCCCGGTGGCGTTCCAAACCTGACAGTCCGTCGAAAGAATCCGACACGACTTCCAGTGCCAGATGGCAGCCGTTGCCTGCTTCCTTGTGACCTTCGTGGAGATGGCTCTCGTCGGAAATGCTGATCGAAACCGGACGGAGATCCGCCAGTCTTCGATGGATTGCCTCGAAAAGCAGGGGATTGTTGGACAGTCTCTCGCTCACAGTGTTCAAAACGTTAGTCGGAAATTGTACCTCAATTTTCGTCGAAAGCTTGACGGACATTCGTACTGCGTGGTTATATTGAGGTTTTGTTAGGCTAGCGGCTTCAGTGTCCACATTCGTATGACCCATGAATTTCCAATGAAGCGGGGAATGTCGTGTTCGGGAACCCGCAACCAGCAAGGCGTGAGCCAGTCGCCGGGAATGTTGGACATGGCACCTGATTGTGGGCATTTGGGTGGAAGCATGGAATACAGGGTTCCGGATGGAACGGTGGTCTATGCCGTGGGCGACATCCATGGGTGTCGCCGTCAGTTGGATTCCATGTTGGACCTGATCCACAGAGACATTGCTGCAACCACAAGGAGGCGTCATGTAGTCGTTTTTCTAGGCGATTATGTCGACAGAGGGCCTGACAGCCGGGGTGTCATGGAGTTGCTGCTTTCGAACCCTATTGAAAGTGCCGAACTGGTTTTTCTCAAAGGCAATCACGAGGATCTCTTTCTGCAGTCCCTGTATGGCGCAGACCGGGAGGAGGCAAGAATGTGGTGCCTAGGCAACGGCGGGATCGAAACCGAACACAGCTACGGAATCAGCGGTGAACGGGATAGGGAAATGTTTCCGTGCAGGCATTTGGACTTCATGAGGGGATTGCGGCCTTATCATGTGGAGGGAGAGTGCCTGTTCGTTCATGCCGGAATCCGGCCCGGCATTCCTCTTGAAGGGCAGAGCGAACATGATCTGCTTTGGATTCGCGAACCTTTTCTGTCAAGTGGGGACAGTCACGGGGTCATGGTGGTTCACGGACACACTCCGGCGCCATCGCCTCAGGTTAGGGACAATCGCATTGGGATAGACACCGGCGTCTTTCATACGGGCACACTCACCGCGCTTGTTGTCGAGAAATCCCGCTACAGGTTTCTGCAGGTGCGGGAGACTGGTTGGCCTGCGGATTTTCGTCGCTGAAAGTGCCACGTCGGTAGATGAATATGCCTTGAAGGATGCAGAAGACCAGGGAGAGTCCCGGATAGGCAAAGGTTTTTGCATTCACCCACGCCTGCTCGGAGACGAGGTGGATCAGTGCCGTATTCAGGGCTCCCATGAAGGCAAAGAATCCGACCCATATGTGTGCGAGCGTAAGCCAGCCCCGTTCATCCATTTTCATTTTCTTCGGGCAGACCGCGCGGATCGGATTTTTCGAGAGGACATGCACAGAGACAAGGAGTGCGGCTGCAAGGCCGAAATTGAGGAAAGTGGTCTTCCACTGGATGAACGCCTTGTTGTCGAAGGCAAGTGTCAGGCCCCCGAACACGAGGATCATGGCGAAGGTCGCCTTGTGGACCGTCTCTATCGGGTGTCCGCCAAGTTTCAGCAGGATCAGCGTGACTGGTGCGGCAGCCATCAGGCACATGGTGGCGACAAATATGTCGCCGATCTGGTAACCGGTGAAGAACGCGGCAAGCGGCAGCAGCTCTGCAAGCAGCTTCATTCGCCAGGCTCCTCCTCCAGGCTGAGCGCTGCGGAATTGATGCAGTAGCGCAGTCCGGTCGGATCGGGTCCATCCTTGAAAACGTGGCCGAGATGCGCATCACAGTTTATGCATAGGACCTCGGTGCGCTTCACGAAAAGCGAGAAGTCGCTCTTCTCCTTGATGTTCTTCCCGTCAATCGGCTGGTAGTAGCTGGGCCAGCCGGTGCCCGAGTCGAACTTGTGCTTTGACGAGAACAGAGGGAACCCACAGCAGATGCACTGATAGGTTCCGCTTTTATTGCAGTCGTGGTACTCGCCGGTGAACGGACGTTCCGTTCCCTTTTTTCTCGTCACGTCATATTGGAGTGGCGTGAGTTTTTCCTTCCAGTCCTGATCCTGTGACATGAGTCCTCCGGAGACCTGAATTTTCCTGATTTTACCGCACAGCCGCCCGTAAAGGCTGACGGTGCCTCTCACTTTCCGATGCAAAAGCGCGAGAATATCTCTCCCAGCAATTCGTCGGCGGTCATTCTGCCGGTGATCCCGCCCAGCGCATCATGCGCTTCGCGCAGCCGTTCGGCCGCGATTTCCAGTGACTTCATTTCGCCGAGCGCCGCCTCGGAATGGGAATATGCGCGGCTGATGGCGTTCATTTGCCGTGGTCGCGCCATGAAGGCGCTCCTGGTTTCCACATATCCTGCCTTTTCCAGGACTGCCGCCTCAAACAGGTCGATGCCTTGGCCGAACTTGACTGACATCCACACTTCCGATCCTTTCCGGTGCGGCTTGGCTCCGCTCAGGTCGATTTTGTTGTGTATGACGATGTCGGGATCGAGGCCGGCCATCCTGTCTTGTTTGGAAGCCGAGTCCGGATCGTAGATGGCAACTGCAATGTCGGCCAATTCGGCGGCCTGTCTGGAACGGCTGATCCCTTCCGCCTCGACAGGGTCGGTGGTTGCCCTGATGCCGGCAGTGTCTGTCAGTTCAACAGAGATGCCCCTTATCGAAACCATTCTGCGAACCGGATCACGCGTGGTTCCCGGCGTGTCGGTGACGATTGCCGCATCCTCACGGCTAAGCAGGTTGATCAGGCTTGACTTGCCTACATTGGGCGGTCCTATGAGTGCGATTCGGATGCCTTGATGCATAAGGACGCCTTGGCGGCTCTTGCCAAGAAGGTTGTCGAGTCCTCTAGCGAGGGCTTCGATTCTTTCGCGGATGCCGCTCTCCGCTTCCGGAGGAAGATCCTCGTCCGGAAAGTCAAGATGCGCCTCAATCAGCGAACGGACCTCGACAAGTTCCCGCTCCATCGCCCTGACCTCATCGGAGAACGCTCCCTGAAGGGTGCGTGCCGCCGCCCGGGCGGCTGATTCCGTTGACGCCCCGATCAGGTCGGCGACCGCTTCGGCCTGTGCAAGATCAAGCTTTCCGTTCAAGTACGCACGCAGAGTGAATTCACCGGGATTGGCGGCGCGTGCGCCGAGTTCGAGGCACCTGCCGATGAGAGACTGCGTGACTGCCAATCCGCCATGGCAGTGGAGTTCAAGCACATCCTGACCAGTGAATGAATCTGGAGCGGCGAAGAACAGGACAATGCCTTGGTCGATAAGCTGTCCGTTCTGGTCGAGAAAGCGCCGCAACTCGGCCTTGCGTGGCTCCGGGAGATGTTTCCCCGTCAGTTTTTCCGCAAGTGGAGCAGGATCCTTCCCGGTGATCCGGACAATGCCGATGCCTCCGTTGCCGGGCGGTGTCGAAACGGCGGCAACAAGGTCACGATCGGCGCGCATTGGATTTTTCGGTCTCGACTGTCCGGGTGATCTGCCACTGCTGAAGAATCGACAGAAGAGTGTTGACAACCCAGTAGAGGACAAGGCCGGCAGGGAAGAATATGCTGAACACAGTGAACACCAAAGGTACGAACTTGATGATCATGGCCTGGGTGGGATCTGGCGGCGACGGGTTCAGCTTGGTTTGGGCAAACATGAGCCCGCCCAGCAGAACTGACATGACAAACCAGGGATCCGGCACGGACAGGTCGTTGATCCAGAAGGCGAAAGGCGCGTTGCGCAGTTCGACGCTTCCAAGCAGGACCCAGTAGAGTGCGATGAAGAACGGGATCTGAAGCAGTATCGGAAGGCATCCGCCGAACGGATTGATCTTCTCTTCGCGGTAGAGATCCATCATGGCGCGCTGCATGGCCTGCTTGTCGGTGCCGTGCTTTTCCTTGATGCGTTGCAGCCGCGGCGCGACTGCGCGCATTTTCGCCATGGAACGGTAGCTGGTGGCCGACAGAGGGAAGAAAGCGAGCTTGATCAGGAAAGTGACGATGATTATTGCAATGCCCCAGTTGCCTACGTAGTCGTTGGTCCGGGCAAGCACCCAGAACATGGGCTCGGCAATGATGGTTAGAAAGCCGTAGTCGACAGCCAAGTCGATGCCTGGCGCCGTTCCGTTGTCGCTCAGCTCGCTCAGGCTTTCCTGTTCCTGGGCGCCGACATACAGCGGCATCTGCGACGTCCTCGATTCGCCCGGCATGATCACCCCGATCGGCACAATCATGCCTGCGGCGTAGCCGTTGCGAGTCGACTTGAGGAAGAACTCCCGCGGTTGCTCGTTGCCAAGCCAGGCTGCCATGAAGTAACGCTCAATCAGTCCGATCCAACCGTTGTCGTCCTGCTTTGGGTATCCGGTGCTGTTGAAGTCGTCGAACTGAATCTTGTTGAACCGGTCGTTGTTGGTATAGATGCCGGCTCCAAAGAAGGTGGGAAGAAAGGAGGAATAGGCTTCCGGCTCGGTTCCGTCATGCAGCAGCTGGTGGTAGGCGAGCACTGTGAGAGGAGTGTCGCTGGTGTTGAGGATGTCGAAGCCGATCTGCACTATGTAGCTTTTGTCCGCAATTGAAATGGTCTTCCGAACCTGTGCCGCCTTGGTCTGTATCTGCAGTGTCACGCTGCCACTCCCAGGCTGAGTGTCCCCGAGGATTGTGAATTCCGACTTGTGGTTGGGAAGGTCTCCTCCGATCAGTCCGCTCTGGGCGATGTAGAGGCCGTCGGCATCGCTCTTAAGCAGCCTGAACGGCGTGGAATCCGTGTTTGAGAAGGCATGTTTGCGGAGCTGCGCCTCAACAATGTCTCCCCCTCTTGAAGAGACCAGAAGGTTCAGCCAATCTGCCGACAGCATCACGGCTTCGGAACCGGAGCCGGTCTGTGGCGTCGTATCCGGGGGGGGGACGTCGGACTTGTCCTCGGAACGCAGATCAACCGTAGGCTGCGGCAGGTCCTCGTCTATTTGGGCAACTTGCGATGTCGCCGAATCGTTTCCAGGTATCGAACTGTACGTTCCGGACGGTGTCGCTTCAGGCTGGCCGTTCCGGTGCTCCCACCTTTGCCAGAGTGAGAACACAAGCAACAGAAAGATCGCCGTGAAGGTCAATCTCATGGTTTCGATGTTCATTAGCCCCAACTGTGTTGCGTCGCAAGGTCCAGAAGTTTCCGGAGATCGCGTCCGAATGCGGAGTCCCTGGTTTTCAGGGGATCGTCGCGGCAGTTCCTGAGCACGACAACAATGTCGAGTTTTGGCAGTTCAGGCTCTATGTGGCGGATGCCTTCGCGGATGCGCCGACGTATGCTGTTTCGCCGGGTGGCAAGAGGCATGACCTTCTTGGGAACTGCCATGCCGAGGCGGGAGCATTCCGCTGTTCCGGGAGTGGCCAGCATCAGAAGCGAATCCTGACGCAGAGCCTTTCCATGGGAGAAGACCCGGTCGAAGTCCCTTTTGTTCTGAAGTCGTCCGAGAGTAGCCAAGGCGGCCGTGGCGCTTAGGCGGAGAGTTTGATCCTGCCCTTGGCGCGTCGAGCCCTGATGACGGCACGTCCGCCGCGCGTCGCCATTCTGGCCCGAAAGCCGTAGGTGCGCTTGCGCTTCAGTTTGGATGGCTGATAGGTTCGTTTCATGGGAATGGTGAGAGAAAGCGGATTATATCCAACGGGGTTCGCAATTCCAAAGCGCATGCTGCCGTTTCGGGCAATGCAAGCCTCTGGAGTCCTCGGATGCCGTGCCTGTGGCTACATGGGCTCATGGTATCATAGGAATTCAATGTCAATAGCGTTTGTTTGGCAGCA
This sequence comes from Gammaproteobacteria bacterium, assembly GCA_965207545.1. Taxonomy (GTDB): domain Bacteria; phylum Pseudomonadota; class Gammaproteobacteria; order Tethybacterales; family CBDBMS01; genus CBDBMS01. The sequence goes on along the minus strand of CBDBMS010000003.1, from coordinate 1,079,264 downwards.
GTCAGCCGTGGACATGGTTTCCTTGCATCCCTTGACCGGCTGGTGGCCTTGGGATCCCCAGCTGTGGAAAACCGGCCTATGCTGCCTTGCCGGCCAGACTGGCTGAGGCCACCATGGACAGAGATGGGGAATTGGACATTGACAACCTGAAAGGCGAATACGACCGGAAAATCCGGGAGCTCGACATGATTCTTGTTGACAGGGCTGTTGTGACCGGTCAATCTCAGGGTTCCCCTGCGGAATCTTCCGGTCACCAATCGGAAGGCAACAGGGTGTGGAACCGGCTGATGGGCATGGTGTCGGGAATCTTCCGCAACTGATGTGTTCCGTTCCGGTAATAGCAATTGACGGTCCGGTTGCGTCGGGCAAGGGTGCAGCCGCTGCAGGCGTGGCGAGCCGTCTCGGCTTCATGTGTCTGGACAGCGGATCGCTCTACAGGGTGGTTGCGCTGCTTGCCCTTCGTCGCGGAGCGGATCCGGATGATCTTGATCCGGTGCTGGAGCAACTGGTTGGTCTTGATGATGACGGCTGGGAGGCCTTGCTGACGCTTCCGGATCTGAGGGAGGAGCGTGTCTCGCAGATGGCCTCGAGAGTGTCCTCCATCCAGGCTGTCAGGACAGCTCTGTTGCCGCGTCAGCGAGCCTTGAGGCGCTCTCCGGGTCTTGTCGCTGAAGGGCGCGACATGGGTTGCATCGTGTTCCCGGACGCTGATTTGAAGGTCTTTCTTACTGCGGATCCCGAGATCCGGGCACGCCGGCGTGCGGCTGAATTGAGTGCAAGGGGGAAGAGTGTTAAAATACAAGACATTCTCTCGGATCTTCTGGATAGGGACGAACGCGATACTTTGAGGACGGTGGCGCCGCTAATGTGTCAACAGGATGCAAGAACGCTGGACAACTCGGAGATGGACTGTAGTGCAACAGTTGATGTCATCTGCAAGTGGTTTGAAGATAGCTAGTCGTGCGTGCGTATCTGTCCGGGTTGTTTGCGCGAGAGGTGAAAACAGGAGCAATTACAGAAAACATGGAAACAAGCCAAAGCGTGCAGCAGAATGCAGTGCAGAATTTTGAGACTCTCTACAACGAGAGCCTGACAGGAGAAAGCTTCCGCGAGGGCGGCGAACTTGAAGGGACCGTCGAATCAATAGAGCGTGACCACGTGGTGGTCAATGCAGGACTTAAGTCGGAGAGCTACGTTCCCATAGAGGAGTTCATGGACGAGGAATCTGGCCTTGAGATCAGCGTTGGCGACAAGGTTACCGTCCGCATTGAACTGACGGACAACGGCAAGGGGCAGACAGTTCTCTCCCGGATACAGGTCAAGCGCCGGCTGGCGTGGAAGAAGATCAAGGATGCCTACGAGAACGACGAGTCGGTGTCCGGCTGCATCAAGGAGCGCGTCAAGGGAGGCTTCATAGCGGTGATTGACGGCTACCGCGCCTTTCTGCCAGGGTCGCAGGTCGATGTCGTTCCGGTCAAGGATCTCAACGCGTTCATCGGCCTGAAGAGCGACTTCAGCATCATCAAGATGGAGTTCGGGCGTGGCGGCGTGGTTGTCTCGCGGCGGCTGCCACAGGAGCGCATGCGTGCCGGCAAGTTCCGCGAGGAGGCTCTTGAGGAACTCGAGGAAGGACAGGTGGTGCACGGAACCGTCACCAGCATTGCCGAATACGGCGCCTTTGTTGACATCGGGAACGGGCTTTACGGACTTCTGCACATCACCGATGTCGCCTGGAAGCGTGTGCGCAACCTGACTGAGATAATCAACGTCGGCGATGAGATGGATCTGAAGATCCTCAACATAGACAAGGAGAAGGGCCGCCTCTCGTTCGGTCTGAAGCAGCTGCAGCAGGATCCTTGGGACTACATAGACCGCATCTACACTTCAGGGATGAAGGTCATGGGCAAGGTGTCGAACATAGCCGAGTACGGCGCTTTCGTTGAACTGGAGGAGGGCATTGACGGGCTGGTCCACACCTCCGAAATGGACTGGTCCCGCAAGAGCGTTGATCCTGCGCAGTTTGTCACGGTGGGCGAGGAGATCGAGGTCATGCTTCTTGACATCGACAAGAAGAAGAGAAGGATATCCCTCGGAATCAAGCAGTGCAAGTCCAATCCCTGGCAGGACTTCAACACGGCCTACCGCGGCGGCAGCATCCTGACCGGAACGATCAAGACGATCACCGACTTCGGCTTTTTTGTCAGCCTTCCGGGTGATCTGGACGGTTTGGTACGGATCGGCGACCTTTCCTACACCGAAAGCGGCGAGACTGCGATCCGGAACTACTCGAAGGGCATGGAAGTCCAGGTAGTGGTGCTGTTGATCGATGTCGAGAACGAGAAGATCACGCTGGGCATCAAGCAGCTGGCGGATGGCGAGTTCAACAGGTACGTTGGTGAGCATTTGAAAGGCACCGTCGTCACCGGCAAGGTCGTTCACATTGACGAGAGCTATGCACGCGTCCGGCTGGCAGAAGGGATCGAGGGCATACTGCCTGCACGCGAAGTCTCGGAGGCCGGTTCCGCCAACATCTCCGAAGAGGTCAAAAGCGGTCAGGAAATGGACTTCATGCTGGTCAACATCGACAAACGGACCCACACGCTGACATTGTCGCTAAAGGCGCGTGACCGTGCCGAGCGTGAGCGCGTACTGCGTGAACTGTCAAGCGAGCAAAACGAGCAGGCTCCCGCCCTTGGGGCCCTCCTTCAGGCCAAGATGGAGGAGAACAAGGCCAAGGCCGCGCAGAAGGCGGAGGATGCCGAAGCCACCGCTCCTGTTGCCGATGGTACGGAAAAGGAATAGCATGGTGTTCAAGAACGATCTCATCAATGCGCTTAGCGAACGGAACAAGTCGTTGCCACGGGAGTCAATCGCCAAGGCAGTTGACATGATACAGAGTGAGATAGTCGATTCACTCTCCAAGGGAGGGCGCGTTGAGATCCGCGGATTCGGAAGCTTTTTTCTCAGCCACCGCCGCGCCCGGGTGGCGAGGAATCCCAAGACTGGAAGCTCGGTTTCCGTCGGGAAGAAGTGGCTGCCTCGCTTCAAGCCCGGAAAGAAACTGCGGGATGCGGTTGACGAGGCGCGCAAGTCCTCCTGAATCCAGATGCGCTGTGCGGCCTGCATTCCGCACGTGCCGTCAAAAGTTCACGATGAAGCGCTGAGGCCTGCCGATGGAGTGGTTCGAGCCGTGGATGGCCGTTGTTTTCTTCATATGCATAGCGATAGGCTGGATAGGGGGACGGCTTGACATCAGGCAGGTCAAGAGCGATTCAGGAAAGGTGCCGGCAATCTGCATGCGGGGCATCAGCTATCTTCTTCAGAACGAGCGCGACAAGGCGCTCGAGGCTTTCAAGGAGGTCTCCGAGGTGGAGACGGAAGTTGAAGAGTTCAAGTTCGCCCTCGGAGCCATATACCGCGAACGTGGCGACATTGAGAACGCTATACGGATGCACCGCGCGATCCTGAACCAGGAGGACGAGGGCAAGCACTATGGCCAGGCCATGAAGGAGCTTGCGCTTGACTACAGGAAAAGCGGCTTTCTCGGGCTCGCCGAGGACACGCTCCGGGAACTGGCCATGCGGCGTCCCCAAACCGACGTTTCGCGCGAACTGTTTCAGATATATCTGCTGGCGCGCCAGTGGGAGAAGGCGATTTCGGCCATGCTCGAATCGAAACATCCCGACTCACGGGTGGTGGCGCATCTCTACTGCGAATGGGCCGACGAACCGAGCACTCCGCGGGAGGAAAAGGGGCGTTTGCTTGAAGAGGCAGGCAAGGCCAACGCGAACTGCGGCAGGGTGTTCGCCATGCAGGGACAGCTTGCCCTGGACCGGGGAGACCGGGAGGAGGCAATCAGGCTTTGGTGCGAAGTCGAGCGCCGGCAAAAGGAGGCGCTTAAGGTTGTGGTCATGCCGTTGATGCAGGCGCATTCCGATCTCGGCAGGGGCATGGAAGGCGAAACCCTGCTGCTTGACTATCTGCATGCCCAGCCGACACCGGCCATGTTTGAGGCAGTGTTCGATGCCATGGCGGAGCACCGTGGATATCCTGTGGCGATCCGGGTGGCCGAGGACCATCTGAAGAGATTTGCATTTCCGGTTGCAACGGTCAAGTGGCTCGAGGCCAAGCGGCTGCTGGCCGACGAGAGCGAACGCAAACTGTTTGACCAGCTCTACATCCCGCTTAGGGAACAGAACGGAGGCATCAGGCACAAGTGCAGCAAATGCAGCTTTGGCAGCAAGCGGTTCTACTGGAAGTGTCCGGCATGCCAGGAATGGGAGAGTTTTCTTGCGCCGGGCGAACCGGAATAGGCGGCATGGCAATCGGCATTTTCGGCGGCGCATTCGACCCTGTCCACAATGCCCATGTCCGGATTGTGGAGGCGGCTCTTGGACAGGCGGATCTCAGTAGGGTAGTGGTTGTTCCCAACGCCTTTCCGCCTCACCGCAACCATCCAAGCGCCCCGATTGGCGACCGCCTGGAGATGGCTCGGCTGGCCATGGCTTCGGTTCCGGGTGCGGACGTGTCCGACATGGAGGCCGATGTCCGGAAAGGGCCTTACTTCACTGTCGACACGGTGGGCAGGATTGCGGACCGGTTTCCCGGGGAGAATGTCGTGGTTGTTACGGGAGCCGATTCATTTGCCACGCTTGATGAGTGGCGGCATTGGCGCGAACTTGTCGGCATGTGCGGCTGGCTTGTTGCTCCGCGCACCGGCTTCGATTTTCCTGTGAATGTTCCAATGGTTGTGATGGAGGAGTTTGGCAGTGGGCCGGTGTCCGTTTCCGCGGTGGGCAGACAGCCCGGCACCGTGGCTCTTCTTGGGATCAATTCCGAGGATGAGGCTTCCACTGACATCAGGAATGCGTTTCGGGAGGATGGCTGTTGCAGCGTGGTTCCGGAAAATGTAGCCAAATACATACGTGAACATGAACTGTACCGCTGACGTGAGGAAATCACCCTTGTTGGAACTGGTCAACCGGATTCTCGAGGACCGGAAGGCGGTCGACGTATCTTCCTACCATGCAGTCGAAACGTCAAGCGGCCTGTTTGAATGGCTGGTCGTGTGCACCGGCACCTCGACAAGACACATCAATGGGATTGTCAGCGAGATCGAGCGTGAGATCAAGAGATCCGGAGACAAGGTGGTTGGCGTTGAGGGTGAGGGTGATTCGGACTGGGTGCTGATCGATTTGGGGAGCGTTGTGGTTCACGTGATGACTCGCGCCGCCCGCAAATACTATGATCTCGACACTCTTTGGAGCTTTGGCCAGTCCGCTTCGGGTTCCTGATGGAGATAAGGATGCTGTCCGTGACGTCACGTCCTCCGGCTTGGGTTGCCGCGGCTGTTGAGAGCTATCTGCGGCGTCTCGTACACCTGAAAGTGTCACTTGTCGATATCCGTCCTGACAAGTCAAAGGATCCGGCCGAGGCAGTGAGAAGGGAGGGAGAACTGATAAGACGCAGGCTGACAGACAGGGAAAATCTGGTTGTGCTTGATGAGAAGGGAGACATGCCGGACACCCGGAGATTTGCCGATGCCATTATGTCGTCAGATCGGCCTGTCACGACATTCGTTATCGGCGGTGCCAACGGCATTGACCAGTCGGTCATCCGGATGGCGGCGTCAAGACTGTCTCTTTCCAGGCTCACCTTGCCTCATGCGCTTGCCAAGGTGGTCATGGCTGAGCAGCTCTACCGCGTGGATTCCCTGATCAGGGGCCATCCCTATCATCGCGAGGGGACCGTTCAGTGAAAGTGGTGGTGGCTAGCGGCAACGAGGGAAAGATCAGGGAGGTGCGCCTGGCGCTTGGAAAAAGCGGCATCGAGTTGGCGACCCAAGGCGAACTTGGCATAGAACCGGCCGATGAGATCCATGCGACCTTTGTCGAAAACTCGCTGGCGAAAGCCCGGCATGTCGCACAGGCGAGCGGACTGCCTGCCATTGCGGATGATTCGGGAATCTGCGTGGATGTGCTCGGCGGCGCACCGGGCGTCCGTTCAGCCAGGTATTCCGGTCCTGATGCGGACGACGAGGCCAATCTTGAGTTGCTGTTGCGCGAGATGGAAGGTCATGGGAACAGGAACGCCCATTATCATGCGAGCATGGTGTTTGTCCGTAATGTGCAGGATCCTGCTCCAATCATAGCCGAAGGGATATGGAGAGGGCTGGTGACGAGGGAACGCCACGGCACCGGAGGCTTTGGCTATGATCCGGTCTTTTTCGATCCGGTTTCAGGCAAGACGGGAGCACAGATGGAAATTGGCGAGAAGAACCGGGTTAGCCACAGGGGCAAGGCTCTTGCCGCCTTGGTCAAGGGTCTTGAAGAGCATGGCATCCGTACCAGTTGATGCGCCAATCGGGATTGCCGATGCCGGCGCCTTGGAACTGGCGCTGCCGCCACTGTCCCTTTATGTCCACATTCCCTGGTGTGTACGCAAATGTCCCTACTGTGACTTCAACTCGCATGTTGCAAAAGGCGACATTCCAGAGGGGGACTACTGCCGGGCTTTGGTGTGCGATCTGCAGGACGAGTTGCCGAACATATGGGGTCGCAGGATAGGAAGCGTCTATTTCGGCGGCGGCACTCCAAGCCTGTTTTCAGCCAAGGCGATGGACGGCCTGCTTGCCGATATTCGCGCTCTCGTTCCGATTGTTCCCGGGGCGGAGATCACGGTTGAGGCGAACCCCGGAACAGTTGAGAGCGGCAAGGTCCGGGAACTGAGGTCCGCCGGGATCAACCGCATCTCGATTGGCGTGCAGACCTTTGACGACCGCATGCTTTCACTGATCGGCCGCATCCACGATGGCGCTCAGGCCAGAAGATGCATTGAGGATTCGCTTGAGACCCTTGACAACGTCAACATCGACCTGATGCATGCGCTTCCCGAACAGGAACTCAGCCAGGCGGTACAGGATGTCCGCACCGCCTGCGAGTACGCTCCCCCACACATATCGGCCTACAACCTGACCATAGAGCCGGGAACAGTGTTTGAGCGGCATCCTCCCAAGCTTCCCGGTCTTGACGACCAGGCTGACATCTCCGATGCAGTCGCCGAATGCCTGGAGAGCGAGGGGTACAGCCAGTATGAGATCTCGGCATTTTCCCGTCCGGGGCGGCAGTGCGTTCACAACATGAACTACTGGCGGTTTGGCGACTATGTCGGAATAGGATGCGGCGCACACGGCAAGCTCACCCGCAAAAGCGGAATCGAGCGCACCGAAAGGGTCCATTCGCCGGCGAGCTACATGCGCAAGATGCTTGCAGGGGAAAGCGCCTGCAGGCGCTGGACTGTTCCGGTCAGAGAGAGACTCTTTGAGTTTGCGCTGAACGCCTTTCGCATCAGGGAGGGTTTCAACATCAAGGATCCGGTGCACCTGTGCGGGATCAGCTTTTCCGAAGTCGTGGAACGGGTCGGAGATGCGGAAAGCAGAGGTTTGGCCAGCAGTAGGGATGGAAATGTCCGTGCCACCGAGCTGGGCTGGAGACACATGAACGACCTGATCAGCCTGTTCATGGAATAGGCCATGAACCCTGACCTTGCGACGTCGGTGATTCCTGCGTCGGTTTTCCTGCTTACCGGAGCGATGACTCCGGGCCCCAACAACATTGTCATCTCGTCAAGTGTGGTGAGACATGGCTATGCACTCACCATTCCGTACATCATGGGCGTAGTAGTGGGCTTTCCCATGCTGCTGTCGTGTATTGGGCTTGGTGTGCATCAGGTGTTCAGCGCCTTTCCGGAACTGCGTGGAACATTCGAGATTGTCTCCCTGTGCATGCTGGCCTGGCTCTCGTACAAGGTTGCAACTGCGGAGGTTGAGATCGGAGAGAAAAGGGCGAAGCCGCCGGGCTTCTTGTTTTCCCTGATGTTCCAGTGGATCAATCCCAAGGCGTGGACGGTGTGCGTCAGCATGCTGACGCTATACAGCGATCCCGACCAGGGTTTCCTATCTGCACACATGTTTGCCCTGATCGCCAGTGCAGTCATCGTGTCGGTCATTTCGGCCAATGCCTGGGCAGGCTTCGGGGCCGCACTGTCATACATGCTAAAGAAGCCAAGGCATGTCAGGGCATACAACCGGGCCATGGGAGCTCTTCTCCTGCTTTCTTCGATTGGCTTGTTTGCTCTATAGCGGATGTGGACCTGGAACGAAGGAGAGGGATTTATCCGCCGATGGCGCCCAACATATTGGAAGAACGGTGGTAGTGGGATAAAATCACCGCAACCTCTAGATTGTCAATGTCGCTAGTGCCGGAAACCGGAAAATCAACCTGGATCATTCTGCTGACGCTTCTGCTTGCAGGAGTCGGCTATGCACAGCTTGCATATGGTGACGGCGCCAACGGAATCCTTGATGGCGATCCGAAAGCCGGAAAGACCAAGTACAACCAGGTCTGCGCCACCTGCCACGGACCAATGGGAGCCAGCCAGGTGCCGACGCAGCCGATACTTGCGGCGCAGCATCCGGAATATGTCTACGAGCAGCTTGAACACTATAAGGAGGGCGTGCGAAAGAATGCGGTCATGCTTGGAATGTCGTTAGGACTCAACAAACAGGACATGATCAACATAGCGCTCTACCTTCAAGAGCAGCCTGCAATTCTTGCAGGAGCGACCGACGAGGCTCTCGTTGCCAGGGGGCGCGAAATCTACCGCGGGGGAGTTCCTGAGACGGGTGCGCCTGCCTGTCTGGGCTGCCACGGCCCTGCAGGCATAGGCATCCCGCCAGCCTATCCGCGCCTAGGCGGACAGTACGCCGAATACACCACAACCACCCTGCTTGAATTCCGTAATGGGACAAGGGCAAATGTGGTGATGAACCAGATCGCCTCCCGTCTAAGCGAAGAGGACATCAAGGCCGTGTCCGAGTACATCTCAGGCCTTCACTAGCAGGAACCCTTTTGCCTCCGGCGAACTGGCGTCTCCAAGTTCGCTCTACAGGCTCCTAAGAGCCTGTTCCAACCTCTCCATTCCCTCGTCAATCTCCTCGTCGGTGATGACGAGTGGAGGCGCCAGGCGAATGGCGTTTGCTCCGGCCTTGATGACCAGTACGCCATGACCTGCCGCTATGGGCAGAAAGTCCGCCACTTTCCCCTTGTTGAAGTCGCAGCCTATGAGCAGGCCTGATATCCGAATCTCATCGAAACATGTCTGCCGTGAATTGATCCCGTCAAGCTTTTCCGAGAACCGTTTCGAACTGTTCCGAACCCGCTCCAGAAAGTCCGCCTGGCCAACCTCCTCCAGAACCGCCAGTGCGACAGCACAGGCCATCGGATTGCCGCCGTAGGTGGTGCCGTGCTCGCCGACTCCAAGAGACTGCGCGACCGGTTCACTTGCCATCATTGCAGCAACCGGAAAGCCACCGCCAAGCCCCTTGGCCGAAGTGAGGAGGTCTGGGACGACGTCAATTTCCATGTAGCGGTAAAGCGCGCCCGTACGTCCCACACCCGACTGGATCTCGTCGAAGATCAGCAGTGCGTTGCACTCATCGCAAATTTTGCGCAGTTCAACAAGAAAATCCGTGTCTGCCATGTTGACACCGCCTTCGCCCTGAACCGGCTCAACAATCACAGCGCAGACGTTCCTGTCGATCATCTTTCTTGCTGCTGGAATGTCATTGAACGGAAGTTCAACAAACCCGTCAGGCGGACCGAAGATCCTTCCCATGTCGACATTCGGAGATGCCGCCAGCGAGAATCCGATTCTTCCATGGAAGCCTCCGCTGAAGCTGACCACCTTGTCCTTGTCCGGACCGATCGCCAGTCCCCGCCGCCGCGCAAGCTTGAGTGCGGCCTCGTTCGCCTCGGCTCCACTGTTGCACAGGTACACACGGTCGGCGAAGGTCCGGTCGCACAGCGATTTGTACAGTTCGGAGCGTACATCGTTGGCGTAGATGTTCGACGTATGCCATATCCTGGATGCCTGCCTGTTCAGGGCAGCAGTCAGCTTGGGATGGACATGTCCGAGGCTCAAGGTGGCGACGCCGCCACTGAAATCAATGTATTCCTTCCCCTTGTCGTCCCAGACGCGTGAGTTTTCCCCTCTGACAAGTTTGGCGATTGGGTCAGGATAGATCCCTAGTGCAGGATCCGTATCGAAAGATGGCTGTGCGGCGGACATTGGGACGTAAAGAAGATGATTCTAACAATTTGTGTGGGAATGCCGATTCCGCTCACCGCGACTGTATCCTTGGTGTAGGATGATGCCGATGCGCGGTTGCCAGAATGAATCGATACGGAAACCGGGTTTTTGGCAGGCCATGCTTCCTGGGTATCCGGAATTATAGAAGTCACCATGACAGACATTTTTGATCCGGCGACCAGAAGCAGGATCATGTCCCGCATCAAGGGAAGCAACACCTCTCCTGAAATTGCGGTGCGGAAAGTCGTTCATTCGCTAGGACTCAGGTTCAGGCTCCACTGCAAGACCCTTCCAGGCAAGCCCGACATTGTTCTTGCCCGGCACAGGACCGTGATCTTCATTCATGGATGCTTCTGGCATCGCCACAAGGGATGCCCTCTTGCCAGCACACCGAAGACCAGGGTTGACTACTGGCAGGCCAAGTTCGAAGGGAATGTGAGAAGAGACAAGGCCAACATCAGGAAACTGAGAAGGATTGGCTGGCGGCCCATAGTGATCTGGGAGTGCCAGGTGAAGGACAGGGAAAAACTTGAGAGGAGCTTGAGAGGGAAGTTTGGCCTGCAGGATGAATGAAGCAGTTTGATCGCAAGAAAGAGGATGAAACCACTAGGCTTAAGACACACAATATGCCCATGGACTGTGCAACGGAATATCTGAATGTCTGACAACCCAACGATTAACAGGTCGATGGCTCCTCTGGACTGGTTTTTTCTGGTTCTGCTGTCCATGCTCTGGGGCGGTGCGTTCTTCTTCAACGGCGTTGCAGTTCGGGAGCTTCCGACATTCACAATTGTGTTCTTCAGGGTTTCGCTGGGTGCGGCCGCGCTGTTCCTTATCATGAGGATGACGGGCAGGAGCATGCCGGTCTCGAAGGAGGCGTGGGCATGTTTCATGGCGATGGGACTGCTGAACAATGTCATTCCATTTTCGCTTATCGTCTGGGGCCAAGGGTACATAGCGTCCGGACTGGCATCGATTTTCAATGCAACCACGCCGATATTCACCGTGATCGTCGCCCACTGGATGACATCTGACGAGAAAATCACCAGCGGGAGGATGCTGGGAATGGCTCTAGGCTTTGCCGGAGTGGTCGTGATCATCGGAAGCGATCTCCTCAAGGAAATAGGCGTCGATGTGTGGGCACAGGTCGCCTGTCTGGGAGCGTCGCTTTCCTATGGCATTGCCGCAAGCTTTGGACGTCGCTTCGGGAAGATGGGAATGTCCCCGATAGCGACTGCAACTGGCCAGGTAACCGCGTCAAGCGTTATTCTTCTGCCGCTCATGCTGGCTGTGGATCGGCCATGGAATCTTCCCGTGCCGGGACTTGAGGTTGTTGGCTCGCTTGCCGGCATCGCGATCCTGTCGACGGCGTTGGCCTACATCCTGTTTTTCCGCATACTGGCAACATCGGGGGCAACCAACGTCCTGCTAGTGACGTTTCTTGTTCCGGTCAGCGCAGTTCTCCTAGGCTTTCTTGTTCTTGAGGAGGAGTTGCAGACAAGGCATTTCATGGGCATGGCACTCATTGGCGCCGGCCTTGCGGCGATTGACGGACGTTTATGGACAAGGAGGCGCGGAGCCGACCATGCAGCGTAACAGTCCTGAAAGGAACATCCATGTCAAAGAGGACAAGTGGTGGGACGCAGTCTGCCGTCGAGACAGGAGCGTCGACGGAAAGTTCGTCTATGCTGTTCGTTCGACAGGCGTATACTGCCGTCCCGGCTGTCCGTCGCGCCTGGCAATGCGCCGGAACGTATTGTTTTTCAGAACTCCCTCGGAAGCCGGAAAGGCAGGCTTTCGCCCCTGTCGTCGGTGTTCCCCGGACAAGAGCCTCGAAGCCATTCCTCATGCAGATGCGATATCGCAGGCTTGCGAAAGAATGAGGCAGGAGGGCAATGTCCCCCTAAAGGCGCTTGCCAATGCCGCGGGACTGAGTCCCGGACACTTTCAGCGACTGTTCAAGGCGCATGCCGGACTGTCACCCAAGCAGTACGCCTTGGCGCTTCGCCGGCATCAGTTCCTGAATGCACTGTCCGACTGCGATTCGGTGACCAATGCCATTTTTGATTCCGGCTACGGCAGCAGTTCCAAGGCATACGCAGACAGTGACTTTCTCGGCATGCATCCAAGGAAGCTCTTAAAAGGCGGTGCAGGGGAACTTCTTCGCTACACATTTGTGCCAACAAGTCTAGGTGAAATGCTGGCCGCTGTAGCGCAAAAGGGAATCTGCTTTCTGGAATTCGGCAGGCGCACCTCTCTCCGGAAAAAGCTTAGTGAACGGTTCCCAAAGGCTTCTGTTAGACATGATGAATCCGGGTTGGCCGCACTAGCTGCCAGAATTGCCACCCTGATCGAAATCTCTGGTGATGTCCGTGGGATCCCGATTGATATCCGCGGCACTTTCTTTCAGCAAAGAGTCTGGCGGGAGCTAAGGAAGGTGACAAGCGGAAACACCATAAGCTATGCCGAACTGGCAGAGAACATAGGATGTCCCGGCGGAGCGCGGGCAGTGGCGGGAGCATGTGCAGCCAACACCATTGCAGTGGTAGTTCCCTGTCATCGGGCTGTATGCCGCAATGGGGATATTAGCGGCTACAGATGGGGCGTTGAACGTAAGAAAACCCTGTTGAAACGTGAATCAGATGCAAGGAAGACGTGATGAAAATCCATTTTGGCAGTGACCACGACGTTCAGGAAAGAGGATGAGCCGATACCCAAGGATCATTAACCAGCCAAGTGGCAGGCTTTAGTGCGTCCGCCGCCTATTTGACCTGAACGTATTTGTCCTTGATGTCACGCTCCAAGTCATGCGATTTCCCTCCCTTGTCGCGATAGTTCTCATAGGAGATGCCTTCTTTTCCGTAAAGCTTGAAGTTCTTCCAGCTCATGCTTCCTTTACGTCTCGGATTGCTCTTTACAACAGGGACGAGCATCTTGCCGGCATGCCGGCTTTTTCTTCCCCTTTTCCTACCGGTAGCGGATACACGCTTCCTGCCTGAACCTGCCTTTCTTTTTGCGGCGGTTCGACCAGCGGCTTTTCTTGCGGACTTGGGCTTCGCTTTTCCACCCCTGGACAAGCCTTCAGATTGCAGAAGATCGTGGATGCTCCTAATGCTTGTAACCAGGCTTTCGAACGTTTCCACAAACTTCTCAATCTGTCTGCGGGTTTTTGCCAGTGAAGGCGCTTTTTTCAACAGGGATCCGGCGCTTCCCTTCGCTGACCCTGAGGAGACATTCCTCCCATATTTGCGCTTCCATAGATAGTACGACGGACTGCTAAATCCGTGCCTTCGGCACAATTCAGCGACAGAGACTCCGGACGTCGCCTCTTTAAGAAAACTCACTATCTGCTCGGGGGTAAAGCGTTGAACTTTACTTTTTTTCTTCTTCACCATGATTTTTTCTATCAGTAATGATGTTGCGCCACTTCCTCAAATTCAAATTGCGGCATAAATCCCAGCCGTACCATCATGTAAAAAGCCATTCGACGCTGAAGCAAAGCGCTTTTTTCATCATCTTCCATAATGCATTTTAACATAATTCACCAAAAGAGAAAAATTAGCTAAAAACTTTTTTATATAGCATTTCCCCTTTCGATCCGTTTCGCAATAGGCGAACAGAAGTCAAGCTTGCTTCCCCAAGATGCTGCACGCCATAGCCAGATGCCGGCGGAAAAGGCAGGCTGCAACTGCCGGCATGATGTGCCTGTCTCCCGAAAGCTTCAGTCGCAATCTGGCGCTATCGCAGTTTGCAGGTAGGATGTGAAAGCCTTGGATTCCGAATGTCTGTTTACTGCTACAATCCAAATGCACCTCGCTTGACAGGACACCGTATTGTTCATGTTACATGACCTGTTCCAGGACAGTCACGAAATATCCTGACGGTTTGGAATACAGTGATATTGTCACTACATGAATGGAAACAGGCTCGGCCGAAGCAAGACAGGAACAGGAAGACACTTTTCAGCGAACAGGATATTGTTTTGACATGACACTTTCTTTTAGCGAAACACTGGCCAGTCTTTTGGAGAAGACCGACCTGGATTCAAGCATTATGAAGAGCGCGGTTCGTGCCATGCTTGAAAATGAGTGGACCCCCGTGCAGATTTCAGGGTTTCTGGTTGCCCTGCGTGCAAAAGGGGAAACGAAAGGCGAGATTGTCGCGGCCGTGGAAGTTATGAGAGAACATGCTCTCCCGGTCAAAGGTGTTGATCCCGACACGGTTGTTGACGTAGTGGGTACAGGAGGGGATGGCAAAGGCACTTTCAACATTTCCACACTGGCGGCGTTCATAGCGGCTGCAGCCGGTGTCAGAATCGCAAAGCACTCCAACCGGGCCCTAAGCGGAACAAGCGGCAGCTTTGACTTGCTGGAGGCTTTGGGAGCCAGCATACCTTTGATGACTCCCGACCGGATCGCCGAGGCCATAGAAACCATTGGAATAGGTTTCATGTTTGCTCCCAATCATCACTCGTCCCTGAAGTACGCCGCTCCGGTTAGAAAAGAGCTCGGAGTGAGGACAATATTCAATGTTTTGGGGCCATTGTCCAATCCAGCCGGCGCCCTTAGGCAAATGACCGGCGTTTTTCTGGAAGAACTGGTTGATGTCTACGTGGAGACCCTGAAAGCGCTTGGGTCAAAGAGATGTCTAATAGTCCATGGAGATGGAATTGATGAAATCACAATTGCCGGAGAGACCCGGGCCGCCGAGTTACGGGAAGATGGCTCCATAGTGCGATATGTCATCAAGCCTGAGGACTTTGGCATGAAGCGTGCTCCGCTAGAGAGCATTCAAATTTCCTCTGCGGAGGAATCCTTAGCTGTTGTCGAAAAAGTGCTTGACGGGGAAGAGGGGCCTCGGAAAGATGTGGTCCTGATGAATGCGGGAGCCACCATCTATGTGGGGGGATTGTCAGACAGTCTTCAGGAGGGAGTTGAGTGTGCCCGAAGTGTGCTTGACAGCGGTGAATCAGGGAAAAAGATCAAGGAGTTTGTTGAGATGTTTCCTGCATAGGACTTGCAGGTAACCTTGTTTCTGAAAAGTAGGATATCGACAAAAATTTCGGAAGTATGTATTATTGAAAATCACTTTCTAAGCTGTTTGTCTGCGGTCGATCACATGTAAATACAAGAACATAAGATAGGATGCTGAAGCCTTGGCTGACAAACTTGACGATGTCGCCAAAGGAGATTACCGAGTGAAGAGCCTAAGTTTTGAGCTAAATCGGAAAGTGGCTTGAGCATTTGCAAATGATGTCGTTAAGTCTTCAGTCATGCAAGGGGTGGTTTCACCCCCAGAATACATACGCAGTGTTCGCCAATCTGTTGTAGTCCCATGGGGATGGTTTCACACTACCCATCTTGGTCCATACCTAGGAGGTACCGGGTACTCGACCTCAACCTTGTCAGTGCTGCTGGTTTCACACTACCCATCTTGGTCCATACCTAGGAGGTACCGGGTACTCGACCTCAACCTTGTCAGTGCTGCTGGTTTCACACTACCCATCTTGGTCCATACCTAGGAGGTCGCGGTTGCAGTCCCCCTTCATATGGGGGTGGTCTCACACGCGATGTTGGCAAACTTGCAGGACAAAACGGTTGTAGTCCCCCTTCATATGGGGGTGGTCTCACACAAAGGAAACCAGCAATGATCGAGACGTATCGTTGTAGTCCCCCTTCATATGGGGGTGGTCTCACACGGGTGCGGGTCAAGACAATGCCGCTGGCGCGTTGTAGTCCCCCTTCATATGGGGGTGGTCTCACACTCCATTCGCAAGCTGCAGGATGACGTTCAGTTGTAGTCCCCCTTCATATGGGGGTGGTCTCACACATAAATGGTTTGTATTCGTAGTTGTGCTCCGTTGTAGTCCCCCTTCATATGGGGGTGGTCTCACACGTTGCCGCAAGTGCCTGTCGTCCATGCCTGGTTGTAGTCCCCCTTCATATGGGGGTGGTCTCACACGTTGCCGCAAGTGCCTGTCGTCCATGCCTGGTTGTAGTCCCCCTTCATATGGGGGTGGTCTCACACGTTGCCGCAAGTGCCTGTCGTCCATGCCTGGTTGTAGTCCCCCTTCATATGGGGGTGGTCTCACACTGCAGTGGTCGCTGTATGCGCGGGTCATCGGTTGTAGTCCCCCTTCATATGGGGGTGGTCTCACACGTTGCCGCAAGTGCCTGTCGTCCATGCCTGGTTGTAGTCCCCCTTCATATGGGGGTGGTCTCACACGTTGCCGCAAGTGCCTGTCGTCCATGCCTGGTTGTAGTCCCCCTTCATATGGGGGTGGTCTCACACGTTGCCGCAAGTGCCTGTCGTCCATGCCTGGTTGTAGTCCCCCTTCATATGGGGGTGGTCTCACACTGCAGTGGTCGCTGTATGCGCGGGTCATCGGTTGTAGTCCCCCTTCATATGGGGGTGGTCTCACACCACAAGCACATCGATAACGTTCAATCTTCGGTTGTAGTCCCCCTTCATATGGGGGTGGTCTCACACCACAAGCACATCGATAACGTTCAATCTTCGGTTGTAGTCCCCCTTCATATGGGGGTGGTCTCACACCACAAGCACATCGATAACGTTCAATCTTCGGTTGTAGTCCCCCTTCATATGGGGGTGGTCTCACACAGGGGATTGTGGGATTCAAGCTTGACGACAGTTGTAGTCCCCCTTCATATGGGGGTGGTCTCACACACAATGAAAACATGGAAAAGGAAAGGAAAGTTGTAGTCCCCCTTCATATGGGGGTGGTCTCACACAGCATGCGAGAGGAGGCGTTGGTAAAGCCTGTTGTAGTCCCCCTTCATATGGGGGTGGTCTCACACGACTGTGAGCATGGAGATTCGATTGCATACGTTGTAGTCCCCCTTCATATGGGGGTGGTCTCACACACGTTGGGCGAGCCCTTCGCGGCCTGAACGGTTGTAGTCCCCCTTCATATGGGGGTGGTCTCACACATAACCTTCGCTCCGCGTGCTGTCGGCGAGGTTGTAGTCCCCCTTCATATGGGGGTGGTCTCACACTACGGCGACAGCGATCCAGTGTTGACCTTGGTTGTAGTCCCCCTTCATATGGGGGTGGTCTCACACCGCAATTGTATAACCTTGTCATTCTATTGTCAAACACTAATTTTTACGAAGAAAAAATCGTTATTTGAATGCTTTTTATCTTCGTTTGTAATTTTTTATATTTGTGCTGCATTTTCGACATTCCTTTATATCGCAAATAGAACCGTCAAACAATTTTGCCACCATACTTACATATTCTTGTCCATGTAACGTCTCAGAGAGTTTGTTGTTTTTGAGATGGATTATTTCCCGAGCATGAATTTGAGCATGGACAAGTTTATGCTTATCATTTGTCCCCCATGTGAGACATAGTCCATCTTGATGCAATAATTCAATAATCGATTTTGATACTGTATTTTTGAGTTTACGATCATAGCTCATCAAATCACGCATTTTATTTACATCAGTGGTTAGATTTGGATGAGTATTCTTGTTATTCTGGTGAAGCATATTAAAGTGCATAAAATTATTACGATAATCAATTATTTCTCTTCCTATTGGAAAGATATCGTTAAATTTCTTTTTATCAGCGACATCTAAATGTTTTACACACTTAACAATTTGTCTATTTTCTAAATTCTCTCGAAAATCATCTTTGAAAACCCTGCCGACTTTGTTCCGATATAGCAATTCAAGCAGAATAAAGTAGCAATCGCGTTCCCATAAGCCTGCATAGTCAACAAATCGTCCCAACACTTTCATGAGCAGTCGATGCAGCCGTACATGATTAGTTAGTGTAACGTGATTTTTTAGCTGACGATACCTAGTAAGACTATCTAGAAGTCGTTTATATTCATCTTCTTCGTGCTCTATCTCTTTAGGTTTCTTTTGATTCAGTTTCTGGTGTAACTTTTGACGCTCATTATGAGCACTTGTGATTTCTCCTTTTCCAGTAGCTTGAAATTCGTTACACTGTTTTTGTGTGACTTTATGCTGAACAAATATTTTTGTTAGTGCCGACTGGTTGCCAAAACGTAGCATCTCACGTAGGCCGCGATAAGAGGAGTCATTATTTCCTCTAGGAAAAATTTTTTCAAAATCTTCCTTGTTCTCAAAAAATTGTAATAGATCATTAGTTTGATTTTCAGGGATTGTACATCCTACAAACTGAGCATTGTGCATATCGAGATATAATTGAAACACAACGAACAATTCTTGAAGAAGTGAATCTTTCTCACTAGTCAAAACAGTAAACTTTTGCAGTTGATTATAAAGAACATTTACTTCCTCGACTGGGACAAGATGAATTAGGAAATATAATTTTTGCATCCAAGGTTCTACAGTGACTTCATTATTGATATCAGGTGGTGGTATTTTTTTCGGATCGAATTCAGTAGTAGGTACGGGAGCTTTTTCTGTGAGTACCCATTCGAATTCTTCTTTATGGAGAAATTTACTAAAAGCTTGCGCTACTACATCACATCTTCGTTTCTCAATATATGATGCCTGCTCTCTAGCTTGGTCGGGATCCGGTTTATAACCGCGACAGACACGCATTTCCGTTGCTGTAGCTGCTGCTAGTTCGTCCATAAACATGTTGATGTTGGTGGTAGTATCCTTGTATAAATCAAAGTTAGTTGCTTTTTTATTGAGTGATTGTGCAGCATTAGTAGATCGATTTTCTGCCGTTTCAATCCATTTTCTTAAATAATTGCCATCATTTTTTTCTAACCAGTTAGGGAATACTCGCCGATAGAGCAGATTAAGTGTAATGTACTGACATTTTAACCATTTACAAGATTCTAACTGATTATATCGTTGAGGTAATTTTAGGTTGTTTTCTTTTGTTGACCAAGCATTTTTAGCACGATCGAGAACACGCCTAAAATTTGGCATTGGGGTTTTACTGGGAGAAGCAGAGTAGTAGCTTTTGACAAACGTTTCGGCTTGCTTCTGGGAAATAAAGAGTTTAAAATTTGATGCGTTCATTATATTAGTAAGGCGTTTACGGAAATTAGAAATATCTTTGTTCCATAGATTTTGGAAAGCCGGTGTAGTCTTGTTGCCTAATTCTCTTAGACTATTAGAAAAAGTTTTAATCATCTTGAAATGAAAAGTATTATTACGTAATTCTTTCCACCCTTCGTGCATCATTTCTAATACCATCTTGTTTGATTCTTTATTTTTGTCAAAAATACACCCATTCTCTCCAAAAATAGCATAAAGCTTTTTATGGTATTTTTCTTGATCGTATTCTATTTTTTTCTCCCAAAGAATATCCGATTCCCTGGTGCTTCTGCCTTTCCAGTCATGCAATGTTTGTGATGCTAATGTAATGATACGTCGCCATATCCGTACAAGAGCTTCGTTACGTTTGATTTCCGCTTGCCGATCGCTAAGCCAGTAATCACTTTCTTTAAGCGTGTCATCTCTATGATGCGCTTTAATCCAATCAATCACGTTTTCTTGTCGGGCTTCATAATGGATTATCCGGCCGCGGCGAATCCTTTCATTGATATTTTGATTCTTTGTTCGTGCACTGACAAGCCTGCTTAAAGCTTCCCAATTGTCGGGAAGAGATTCTTTTTTATAACATCTTTTCTTTAGCAACCATAGATAAATATTTTTGATCGTTTTATGCAACTCGAACAAGTCTGAGTAGTTTTGATCTTGACTTGCTTGGGATATAGATAGTAGATTTCCATTTTCATCTTTAAAGATTTTGCCATAAGCCTCATAAATCCTAGCTACAGCTATATTCCATCGTGAGGCTTGTCCTTCTTTGGTTACGATGTCATTTTTTATATGTTTTGCCAGATCAAAACCAATTTTTTGTTTATATGTATCATATACACTCTGGACACTTTCAGACCAGAATTGTATGAGCTTATCTTTTTTGTCATAAAGAACATTTCCTTCAATTGAACGGATTATGTTTTCGATACGTCCCTTACCCTTATTCTTGTACTGTTCTTTTTCACTGAAAGACAAGGCATTCTCATAAAGATGTTGATAAATCCGTTCTGCAATTTTTTTTGCTTCAGCATCATCAACTTTATCAGGATTAAGGTTGGTGAAACGGCTATACCAACGGCCTTTTATATCGTAATCACCATTAGCAAGACCCTTTTTATAGGGATGTATCTTTTTCTCCCAGATTTCTTTGTTAAGATCTTGGTTTAGTCTCGTTTTTACTTGGTATCGTGCGGCCTTTCCTAAACAGTCCCGTAACTGTCTTTGCAGTTTAGTTGGCTTTTCTTTTTCTAGTTTCTTATTAACGATCTTGTCAATTGTCGATATCCATAAGGCAATGGTCAAATTTTCATTTTGGTTAACAAAGTCTTTTAACGAAACATCTTTAAGTGTTTGCCTTGGCCGTAATATCCTTGCGTAAGGTTTATCTTCCGCAGCTCGAGTTGGTTGTGTCAAGGTATTCGAGTTTGCGTTTTTCCGCCTGGTTGCACTAACTCCGTAAGGCTTGATGATTCGCATGAGATTTATCGCAGTTTAAGCATGGGGTAGTAAATCGCTAGGTATCCAATCTATCACTTGATTCATCGTTTACATAGACGGATGCCATCGCATTTAGTAGAATGAAGTTTCGTTTGAAGTATAGCATGCATAGATTACGAAACACAACTTACTGAAATGTATGAAAAATTTTCTTGATGGCTCAGGCTTTCAGTCGCGGCCGCTTCAGTCTGATGAACGAGAGGTAATTCCAAAGAATTTGTTTCTCGGAAGAGGTAATCTCTCTTTGGAGGTGGTGGTGTATGAGGCGATGGCTGAGATTTCCAATACGACGGTTCATAAGGTCTGGAAACGCAGGAAAGCTGGACGTCCCTCGCCGGTTTTGGGTGTTATTCTGCATGGAGAGGAAGCTATCCTTTGTGGTCCCACAGGCGAGAGGCCGCCTATCATTCGTATAGGTGATAAGAGACAGGCTGAGCGGTTGTGCATAGTTGCGTTGGAACAGCCGGATCGGCACAGTGCCATCCGCTATCTTGTGGGTGCGATTCCTACTTTGGAAACGGGCTTGGCAGGAATATTGAATGAGGGGCTACTATCTTCCCATGAGTTGCTGTGTGGAACAAGGAGTCGCTCCGATTGGCAGAAAGCTTGTGAGACTTCTGATTCCGTTCTGAACAAGAGATGGGGAGATGTTCTGGATAATCTGGGTTTCAGCAAGGAACCTCTGGACAACCTGACATTGCTTCTACGTTCCGATGAGGAACGGACGGCGCTAGCAGTGATGCTTGAGGAGCGGGAAACTCCAGAAGGTGATAGCGTACGTTTCAACAGCCTTTCACCGTTGTCATATGCGTTAAATAAGGCAGACAAGGAAAAGCTGGATTGGGTGATCATGCTCCAAGCGGATCGGATCCGTCTGTATGCCACTAGGAATATCGGTGTAGCCCGAAGAAGCCGAACAGAAGCCTTTGTCGAATGTCAGCCAGCCCTGCTTTCTGAGAGCAACATCGGCCTTTTTTGGCTCTTATTTTCAGCCAGCGCGTTGACCCAGCAGGGAAGCCTCAGCCAAGTGCTTGATCAGTCACGTCGTTTTGCAGGCCGGCTTGCTGACAAGCTTAGGGAGCGGATATATGACTTGGTAGTGCCTTCATTGGCACTTGGCATTGCCACGGCTCGCGACCTAGGCAAACCGACAAGTGCGGATCTGTCCTTGACTTATGAAATGGCGCTGACCGTTCTGTTTCGTCTGCTGTTCATTGCCTATGCGGAGGACAGAGATTTGTTGCCGTACAAAGGCAACGAATTCTATCGTCGAAGGTCTTTGAAGCAGAAGGCACAGGAACTGGCCAAGTTGGCTACGGAAGATGCTTCATCTGCTGGGATACATCACTGGGAAGAGACATCGCAGCTTTGGTGCGCCGTATCGGAGGGGAACAGCGAGTGGGGTGTTCCAGCTTATAACGGAGCGATGTTTTCAGTTGATCCAGAAGTGTCGCGAGCAGGCGCAGAACTTGTTGGCATTAGGCTAGAGAATTCCTATTTCATGGAAGTGTTACGTGGACTTCTTCTGATCGACACACCCGAAGGGGTGTATGCACCTGTAGATTTTCGCTCGCTAGGTGTCCGGGAGTTTGGAACCATCTATGAAGGTTTGCTTCAGTCTGAGCTTTCCTTGGCGGAACAGGATCTTACGCTTGACAAGAAGGGAGCCTATGTACCGGCGACAGCTGAAAGCAAGGCGATTGTGAAGAAAGGGGAAATCTACCTTCATGACCGCTCGGGCACACGTAAGCATTCCGGCTCCTATTACACCCCTGAGATAGTGGTAGAGCATCTTTTGGAGGAGGCGTTGATCTCTGCCTTGAATAGGCATTTCGAGCACCTCAGGGAAAAGGACGAAACAGAGGCGGCAGAAAGGTTCTTTAACTTCAGGGTTGCAGACATAGCAATGGGATCTGGCCATTTTCTGGTTGCAGCCATTGACCTTATGGAAATAAGGATGGCCAGGGAGTTGGAGGATCGGCCTTTGCCAGGTGTTCGGGCGGAACTTGCAGATCTGAGGGAGGTCGCTAGAAAATCATTGGGAGAACTCGGTGAGAGTCTGCTCATTGATGATAGTCTGTTGCTACGTCGACAGATAGCACGTCGCTGCATATACGGTGTTGATGCGAATCCGCTTTCGGTTCAGTTGGCCCGCCTGTCGATCTGGATCCACACCTTTGTTCCCGGACTGCCACTGTCGTTTCTTGATCATAATCTGGTGCGGGGGAATTCCGTTGTCGGCGTTGGCGACATGGACGATATTGGAAAGAAACTGAAGCCTGGAGGGTCGTTGTTGCCTGATGATACTGACCAACTGCTTGGAGAGGCTAGAGCACCACTGCGGAGGTTGGCCAATTCAAGGGACATGACAGTGATCGACATAGAGGCTTCCCGGAAAAATATGGAGGAGGCTGAAGCTGCGATCAAGGATACCGAGGCCTTGTGTGATCTGATCACGGCGCATCCGATCAGCGACAGTGAGAGGATCAGGACATTCCAGTTTTCGAATTGGAAGGAGAAAAGAAAAGGGATTCTGAGAAGTGCGGAGTTCAAGGAAGCACGCAAGGATCTGTCGGGGATCGATGCCTTCCACTTTCCCGTCCGGTTTCCGGAGGTTTTTCTGGAAGAAAGCCCGGGGTTCGACGTCATTATCGGCAATCCGCCATGGCAGGAGGCGACGGTGGAGAAGTTGGCGTTCTGGGCGCGGCATTTCCCGGGCCTTCGGGGACTGGGCAGCAGGGAGCAAAGCCTCCATATGAAGGAATTGGAAGAACAGCGCCCTGATCTGAAGAGCCTGTTCGAGAGCGAGCAGGCCGAACTGACAGGTATCAGGAAGTTCCTTACATCTTCTGGAAACTACCTGGGAATGGGAAAAGGCGATCCTGACCTCTACAAGGCGTTCTGCTGGAGGTTCTGGAACCTGGTCAGGAAGGACAGCGGCAGGTTGGGCGTGGTGCTTCCGCGAAGCGCCCTTGCCGCCAAGGGATCCGAGGAATTCCGTAGAGAGGTCATGAAAGGATCAAAAAGCCTGCATCTAACGATGTTGCTCAATAAGGGGAAGTGGGTTTTCCCAGAAGTTCATCCGCAATATACCATGGCTTTGTGCGTGATTGAGCGCGGCAAGCCCGAGCCCTCTTCGATTCATCTTAACGGACCGTTCCGGGATGCTACATCGTTTGAATCCAGTAGGAAAGAGTTTGTTGTACTCGGTTCAGCCGAGGTGCTCTCTTGGAGCAATTCGGCATCACTTCCTTTATTTCCCTCTTCGGAATCCATCGAGGTGTTCAGGGAGATCAGGAAATCCCCCTCGTTGCTGTTGCCCGAGCACAGGGAGGGGACTTGGCGTGCCCGACCGGACGGGGAAATGCATGCCACCAACCAGGTCAAGGACGGCCTGATCGACCGGGAAGTCAAGGAGTGTCCCGAGGGATTCTGGCCGGTTTATGCAGGCGAGTCCTTCAACCTGTGGACGCCGGACACGGACAAGCGCTATGGCTTTGCCAATCCTGAGGAAGTGAAGAAATGGCTTCTGAAAAAGCGAATGAAAAGCGGAGGGCAAAAGAGCAAGAAGAGCGCCCACTCCGAGTTTTCCCCGTTGCACCTGGCAAATCCCGAAACCCTCCCCTGCAACAAGGCGCGGATCGCGTTCCGGGACATTACCAATAGGACCAACCAGCGGACAGTCATTGCATGTCTGGTTCCGCCCAAGGTTTTTCTGACGAATCAGGGTCCTTATCTCCTGTGGCCGTTTGGAGACGAAAAGGATCAAGCCTATCTTCTTGGGATTCTCTCTTCCATCCCGCTCGACTGGTATGCCAGGCGCTTTGTGGAAACACACCTCAATTTTCATGTCTTCAATTCCCTGCCTGTCCCCCGGCCTGAACGTTCGTGCGCCTTGTGGAGGCGCATGGTCTTTCTGTCCGCCACTCTGGCTGCTGTGGATGAGCGCTATTCGGAATGGGTTTCGGGCATTGGCATTGAACGGACTAAGTTGAGCGAGCAGGAGAGGCAGTGCATGATCGACCAGATCAATGCAGTGGCTGGTCATCTTTACGGCCTGTCAGAAAGCCAGATGGCTCACGTTTTTGAGACATTTCATGCAGGGTGGGATTTCAGATCCCGGCTGGACAACGTGCTTGTGCACTATAGACTATGGAAGGACAGGATTGGAGAGAATGGCACAGCCTGATTTTATCGACAACATTGACGGAAACACGCTTGCGAAGGCGCTCCGTGAAGTTCTGGGGGCTGGCAGCCAAGGCTATGGTGATGGACGGAACCCTGACGAGGTTCGAATAGCCACCGCCTTTTTTAGCCTTCATGGCTTTGCACGGATATCCTCAAGCATTGGACATGTCGCTGATACACGCATTCTGCTGGGATCCGATCCCATTGTCGATGCAGGTCAATGGAAGAAGCGGCTGGATGAGACAGATCACGGCTTCATGCAGCGGAAGATGAAGGACAGGCTGACCCAACAGGAGAAAAGCATCCGCGTTGAGAGGGATTGCATGCCTTTCTCACGCGAGACGGTCTCCGTTCTCGAAAGACTGGCATCTTGTCTTGAGACCGGAAACGTCCAGGTGCGGAGGTTTACTGAGAACTTTCTCCATGCCAAGGCGTACATATTCAGCAGACAGGAAGCTGACAGTCCTGCCAGCGGCGTGATCGCCGGATCATCCAACCTGACGGCGGCGGGTCTGTCATCGAATCTTGAACTCAATCTGGGCCGATACGATCGGTTGGCTTTGGCACAGGCGTGCGACTGGTTTGACAGGCTATGGGAACGTGCCGAACCGTTTGATCTGATATCCATGTTTCAGGAGGCGTTGGTTCCAAGGACACCCTTCGAAATCTTCATCAGGGTTCTGTGGGAGCTCTATGGGGATGAAATCGACCAGGACGAGAAAAGCGACCGGAACCTTCCCTTGACCAGCTTTCAGAAGCATGGCGTGGTGAGAGCACTCCGCCTGATTGATGAATGCGGAGGAGTCATTGTGGCCGACGAGGTGGGTCTTGGCAAGACGTTTATTGCTGGAGAGATCATGTCGAACTATCAGGAGCGCCGGCAACGAGCGGTTCTGATTTGTCCGGCAGCATTGCGTGATTCGACATGGAAGAAGTTTACGAGCGATTTCCAGATCTACCTCGAGGTGTTGTCGTACGAGCAGCTGGCGATGGATCAACAGCTGTACGACAGGGATAGAAGGAAGAATGCCAAGATGGAGCACCTGAAGCGGGCCATCGACGAATACCAGTTGGTTATTATCGATGAGGCGCACAACTACCGTAATCCGGATTCTCCCTACCGCGCCGATGCGCTTCGCGCCCTGCTCTATGGTCGCCGGAAGGATCTGCTGATGCTGACGGCCACTCCTGTGAACAATTCACTATGGGATCTGTACCACCTGACACGCTTCTTCCTGAAGCAGGATTCGTTTCTGTCGAAGAAAGGGATTCTGTCGATTAGGGAACGTTTCGAAACCGCCATGAGGATAGATCCTCACAATCTTTCCCCGGATGTCCTCTATCCGGTCATTGACGCGATCGCGGTGAAAAGGACTCGTTCCTTCGTGAAAAAGCACTATCCCAATGACGAAATCATGGGGCCTGACGGGAAGATGATGCCGATCGTGTTTCCCCAGCCTCATGCCATTTCTGTCCGATATGATCTTGACGATCTGCATCCTGAACTGTTCGATCTGATTGAGACCTATCTTGACCCCGACAGCCCGAAAGCGCTAACTTTTGCACGCTATTCGGTGCAGGCGTATCTGCTGGATCGTGATCCCGAGTATGAAAGACAGATGAGCATCGTAACTGGTCTGCTCCTAAGCGGTCTGCTGAAGCGCTTCGAGTCCTCCAGCGAGGCATTCCGGATCAGCATTGGGCGAATGATCAGACAGCATGATGCGTTGCTGAAATCTCTGAACAAGGGGCATATCGTGACAACCGAATTTTTCAAGGAGTTGTCGCCACATGACAATGCGGATTTTGATGAACTGCTTAAGGATAGTGACTATTCCTTTCCAGCTAAAGACTACAACATCACGGAGCTTGAGGCCAATGTAAGATCGGACCACGAAAAGCTCAAGGAAATTCATAGTCGAATTGCCTCCATCAAGCCGGGATCCGATCCCAAGCTTAGGGAAATGTCCAGACATCTCGTAATGATCGCAAGGCAAGCGCAGGAGGAGGCTGGTTCCCGGGAGGATGAGATCCAAAGAAGAAAAGTACTGATTTTCTCCTACTTCGCGGACAGTGTCAGATGGGTCGAATCGTTTCTTAAATCTGAAATTAAGCGCAACCCGGATTTGGCGGTCTATAGGGATCGCATTGACATGGTTGTCGGGAGCGGAGCCGGCGAGGACTCCAACAAGGCCTTGGCTGCCCAGAAATTCTCTCCGCAGACCGCGGGAAGCGCCACTGGCGAGGATTTGACAGATGTCCTGGTGTGTACAGACGTGCTGGCTGAGGGGGTCAATCTGCAACAGTGCCGGCATATCATCAACTACGACATGCCATGGAACCCGATGCGGCTGGTGCAGAGGCATGGGCGAATAGATCGTATCGGAAGCAGGCATAACCGCATTTATCTGCGAACGATCTTTCCGACTGACCGTTTAGATGCATTGTTGAAGCTTGAGGAGAAGATACTCAGAAAGATAGCCATGGCGGCCGCTTCGATAGGTGTCGCATCACCCGTTGCTGAAGTGTCGGGTAATGAACGCGTATTCTCTGAAACAAGGGAGGAGATCGAAAAGTTGCTTGATGAGGATCCTTCCCTGTATGAAAGAGGTGGCACCCCTAGTGCCGCGCAAAGCGGAGAGGAATATCGTCAGACATTAAGGAAAGCGCTTGCGGAGAACAGGAAAGGCATTTTGGATATGCCTTGGAAATGTGGTTCTGGAATGGTTCAGGGAGATCAGCAAGGAATGTTCTTTTGTGCCAAGGTGGGCGAACGCACCTATCTTCGTTTTATCCACTGTAACGATGACTGGAAACCCTGTCTTGACGAAACGAAGGATTCATTGGAGAAGCTCCCTAGGCTTACCACAGAATTGGCCACTTGCCTGCGTTTGATTGAATGTACACAAGAGCAGACAATTGAACTTAGCGCTGCAGCTTCTGATGCAGCCTATGATCTTTGGCCTGTGGTGCGGAATGCGATATGGAGGGATTGGATGTACGAGACCGATCCCCTCAATCTTCAGCCCAAGGTGCGGCCATTGAATCGCAAGGTTGCCCATTTTATTCGCGACAGCAGGCCTTCTGGCATCCAACAGATGGATATCGACAAAGCTCTCGATATTCTTGAAACGCCTTGGCCAAGGCGGGATGAGAACAGACTGAAGATCTGGTTCGAAAAAAGCGAAAGTTTGCCATCGAATGAAAGAGCGGCAACACTGGTGAAAAGAGTGCTCGAAAGTGGTCTTGAGCCGTCCTTGGTTCCAGAGCCATTGCCAATTATTGGGGAGGATGATGTGGAGTTGCTGGTCTGGATGGCTGTTCAAGCAGAGAGTTTATAAACTGGCTTCGGATTAGGCTGAACTGATTGCAACACAGCTAATAGGTGGTGTCATTGTTACTTTCCTTTCCACACGGGTGTACGCTTTTCAGCAAATGCTTTTGCGCCTTCAAGTTGATCTTCACTTGAATAAAGGCGATCAGCAGTGGCTAGTTGCCGTTTGCTGATTCGGTTCAGCATGTCCTGAAATTTCATGTTCTCCGCTTCTCTAACCACTTCCTTGATGGCGGCGTATACAAGGGGTGGTCCCGAGGCCAGAAGTTTTGCAAGATCCCATGCCGCGTCGCGAAGAGCGTCTTTCCTAACCACCTCTTTTACAAGACCCCATCGCAATGCTTCCTCGGCATCGAACCATCTTCCAGTAAGCAGCAAGTCCATGGCAACATGATAGGGAATGCGCTTGGGAAGCTTGATTGACGCCGCATCTGCCACAGTTCCGGAACGGATTTCGGGAAGCGCAAACGTGGCATCTTCACTTGCCAGTATCAGATCACAGGATAAGGCCAATTCGAGGCCTCCTCCACAGCAAATCCCGTTTACTGCACATATAACCGGCTTGTTCATCTGGCCAAGTTCCTGCAGACCTCCGAACCCTCCAATGCCGTAGTCACCATCTACTGCATCGCCTTCGGCGGCCGCTTTGAGATCCCATCCGGCACAGAAGAATTTGTCACCTTCCGCTCGTAAAACCGCTACGCGCAAATCGGGATCATCACGGAATGCCATAAACAGTTCACCCATTTTTCGGCTGGTGGCAAGATCAATTGCATTGGCTTTTGGCCGGTCTAGAGTAATCTCCAGTATTGCCCCGTCGCGGTGCTGTTTGAGAGGCATATCAGTCATACATCTTCTCCATTTTCTCCAAATCGTATCAGGACATCGACCACAATTGCCTCATCCGATAGGATCAGGCAGGGGTTCACTTCCAACTCTAGAATGTTTTCCTGATGACGCTCTGTAAACTTCACCAACTTTTCAATGGTTCCGATTACTTTGTCCAGAGGGGCAACGGGCGCACCTCGGAAGCCAGTCAAAAGTGGCCAGATTTTTAGCGAACGAAGCGCATTTTCGATGGATGCAGATGATACAGGCAAAAGGACGTTAGCCGTATCCTGCATGATTTCAGCATAAGTGCCTCCATGCCCCAGAGTCAGCAAGAAGCCGTGAGCCGTATCTCGCCTTATGCCTATCAACAACTCCGCGAGCGGCTGGGAGATATGTTCTTCAACCAGATAGCCCTTGTCAGACGGCATCTTGATCAACGCCGCCCTAACCTCATCCAGGCTCTTCAAGTTTGGATAAACGCCACCAGCTTCAGTCTTGTGGCTAAGACCACGAGATTTCAAAACTATGGGGAACCCTATTTGCGTGGCAGCCTTTTCCGCTTCTTTTGGGGTTTTAACAGTCTTGCCTAATGGGCATCGTACTCCAACATCTGACAGTAAGGTTTTGGCATCAGCTTCGTCAATGAATTTGTCTTTTCTGGAACTGATTTGTGCGGCCTCTAGAACTGGCGGTTCTGAAGGCTTTTCCCAGCGTTCCGCAATATCCACCATGACACGGATTGCCGCAAGCCCCTCCTGCAAGCCGCATAGAGGGATGATACCTGCATCAATGAATGGTTTGGCTTGCGTTTCGGTCAGTAACTCTGGAAGGGTGGCGATTACAGCGGCAATTCCTGTGGTGCGTTTGTGTGCCTGAATGAAGGCAGTACTGGCAGCCTGCCATGCTTTCTCATCACATCTGTCAGTCCGTGGCAGGTCCAGAATGAGAGCGCCTAAAGTCTGCGATCCGGAGAGCATTGTGGCAAAAGCATCTGTCATCACTTCTGTTTGTCCCCAAATGTAGGTCTGATAGTCAAGCGGATTGGCAAGATGCACCAATGGACCAAGTGCCGAACGCAACTGTGTCTGCTGGGATGCCGACAACGGAGGAAATTCAAGTCCGCAGGTTTTTGCAGTGTCAGCGGCAAGTGATGCCTCCCCACCGGAACAGGACATGGTGCAGATCTTATTGCTCTTCAGTGGTCCGGCAAAGTGTGCAAGTTTTAGGGATTCAAGAAACACGGGTAGTGACCATGTGATGCCAAAGTCAAGTCGCGCCATAAGTGCCTTGGCACCGGCCATGGTGCCGGCAAGAGAGGCAGTATGCGAAAAAGTTGCCTGTTGCGCTTGTTCAGAGGTTCCAACCTTTAGGCAAATGACAGGCTTGCAAAGAGCACGTGATTTTTCAGCGAGATTTTGCCAGTCGGCAAGATTTCCGAACCCCTCGATATGTAGGCCAATAGCTGATATACGCTCATCTTCCAACAAGTGGAGAGCCAGTTTTGCCTGGCTGATGCAGGCCTGATTGCCAGCCGTGCCCAGAAAACCAATGGGAAGGCTTCGGTTCTGCATCGACAGGCTGATCGCCATGTTGGAGCTTTGTGTGATGATGGCAACACCGTTATCTGTTGCAATTCCCCCATGCTGATCTGGCCATAGGGCAGTTCGATCCAGATAATTCACAAAACCGTAGCAATTCGGTCCCAAAAAAGGCATGTCACCTGCCGCATTCACAAGAGCTTCCTGTAAGGCAGGCGCTTTTTCATCTTCCGCTTCCGCTTCTGCGAATCCGGAGGCAAAACAGACAGCTCCTCCTGAATCTCTTGCAGCAAGCTCTGCCAGGATATCGACCGATAATTTGCGGTTGACTCCTATAAAGCTGGCATCAGGTGCAGATGGCAGGTCAGAGATGTTCCTAAAACAGTGTTGACCAGCCATCTGTTCCCGGTATGGGTGCACTGGCCAAATCTCCCCCTTGAAACCGAGGACATGTAATTGGTTGACAACAGATTCAGCCCAATTCCCGCCGAAAATGGCAACTGATGAGGGGGCTATCAGGCGTGCAAGGGATGACATTTGTCTACCCTCCGAGAGGTCGTAGCAGATCCCGTGAGATGATATGGCGTTGGATCTCTGATGTGCCATCCCAGATTCGCTCAACCCGGCTATCGCGCCAGAAACGGGCAAATGGAAGGTCCGACATCAGGCCCATACCGCCATGAATCTGAATACAGCAATCCGTAACCCGTCCAAGCATCTCCGTTGCATAGAGCTTGGCACTGGCAATTTCACGGTCGCAGGGCAGGTTTTTTGCCAGCTTCCAGGCCGCAGAGAGCGTGAGCCAGTCGGCCGCATCGATTTCGGTGATCATGTCCGCAAGCTGAAAACTTACCCCTTGGAACTTGCCAATCTGCTGACCGAACTGCTTGCGCTGAACAGCGTAGGGAAGGGTTTCTTCAAAAGCACGCCGGGCACGTCCAACCGCACAGGCCGCAACTGACAGACGGGTGCCAACAAGCCATTCATTAGCGACCTCAAAGCCGCGGTGCACCTCGCCAAGAATCTGGCTTTTTGGCAAACGGCAATCATCAAAACTGAGAATGCAGTTTGCGTAGCCACGATGGGAAACTGAATCATAGCCTGGCTGCACATCAAATCCAGGGGTTCCCTTATCGACCAGAAAACAGGTGATTTTCTTTTTCATGCCTTGTGCTGTTTCCTCTTCTCCGGTAGCCACGAAAACAATTACGAAATCAGCGATGTCGGCATGGCTGATAAAATGTTTTGTGCCGTTAATGATCCAATCATCCCCGTCCGGTCGAGCCGTGCACCTCATGCCACGCACATCGGAACCCGCATTTGGTTCGGTCATCGCAAGTGCATCAAATTTCTCTCCAGTGGCAGCTGGCAAAAGATATTTTTCGCGCTGTTCGCCCTCACAAGCCATCAGAATACCGGATGGCCGTCCAAAAAAAACCGTTAGCGCATAAGACCCCCGTCCCAACTCACGCTCGACTAGTGTGAAGTCCAAGCTGTCTAGGCCAGCTCCCCCCACTTCTTTAGGAAAATTGCAGGCGAAAAAGCCAAGATCACGGCATTTTTTTGCAATCTCATAGCCTAGCTCGGGTGGAACAATGCCCGTCTTATCTACTTTAGCTTCATGCGGATAGATTTCCTGTTCAACAAACTGCCTTACTGTTGAGACGATCATTTCCTGTTCTTCAGACAAAGCGAAATCCATGAGCCTACCCGTTTAAAGTTCAGTATAGTTTAATCCAAGCGGCATATACATCATGCGTGCTATGTCTGAAGAATACTCTCCAAGACCACAGAACGACCATACCACTCATCGACACTAGATGCAGAGCATCAACCTGTCTAAGCTTCGCGACGATCACTTCGGGCTCGTAGCTTCCTTCGCCATCTTGGTCTTCCTCCCATTTCCTTAATATAAGCGTGGACCAATTCAGTGGGAGAGGATCAAGAGTTGCTGCTGTCTGAAGGTTACGAGGGCAAGAAGATCAAATGCCACCATCCTGATCTCTAAGAGCTCGCATCAGCATTGGGCTCGTGACGCCATTGTTCCAGCCGCCGGAAACATCTGCCGAGGTCATCCCGGACCT
This sequence comes from Gammaproteobacteria bacterium, assembly GCA_965207545.1. Classification (GTDB taxonomy): domain Bacteria; phylum Pseudomonadota; class Gammaproteobacteria; order Tethybacterales; family CBDBMS01; genus CBDBMS01. The sequence goes on along the minus strand of CBDBMS010000003.1, from coordinate 1,046,626 downwards.
CATAGACCCAGAACCTCATGACGTCGTAGCCCAGTTCGAAAAGGCGGTGGTTTCGAATTTGGTCTCGGCGACAGAGTTCGCCGGTCCAATTACGATGATAGCGTTCGCCATCGATCTCGATCACCAGTTTCCGTTCACCTTCAACCATCAGGAAATCGACGATATATTTTTCGATGTTGTATTGTGGGATTAGACGAAAACCCGCCTTGTGGGCGGCGATATAGAACTGTTTCTCCCAGTCGGATACGAGCTCGGGTTTTGTGACTTTGGGATAGTTCGGGCCGAATTTTTCAAGTTGAGCTTCGATGCCATCTTGGCGTTGTCCTTCCAGTGAGGCGGTGTATGTGGCGAACCGGGAAAGGTAGCCGACATCACAAGCGCCACAGGCAGCTGCGTCTCCCACGACAATCAGTTGAGCCCTTGCCCGGGTGATCGCGACGTTGAATAGCTTTCCGTTAGAACGCAGAAAGCCCAAGGCCCTGTTAGGAAGGCCCGACGAGACGACAGGCGAGAAGATCATGACATCCCTCTCATCGCCCTGAAACTTGTGGACAGTATCAGTCAAGAATCCTTGCCGCATCAAGGCGGACGCGAGTTTGTCGTCACGATGGACGGTTTGGGTAATGGCGTCGGCTTGCGCCCGGAACGGCGTGACCACGCCGACCGTTCCTTTATAGCCCTTTGTCAGAATAAGATCACGCAAGGTCTTGACGACGATTTTGGCTTCGTCCAAGTTCACGGCCCCTCCAGTTTCGGGACGGACTACATTGCCCTTCACATCTACCCAACGGATACCCGGTTCATCGCGATTGGGAGACTGCAGATTGTCATATCTGGTCGCGACGCGGAGTCGTTCCTCGTAAAATTCCTCGTTCGAAAAGTTGATGATGTCTGCGTGAGATCGGTGATGGTCGACAAGGCTGACGATGCTCTCGCCAGCCACTTGTGTCGAACCCAGTGCAAACAATGACTGATGTGAATAGCTCCAATGAGGAAACTCTTCTAAAAGGTTGTGCCGTTTCAGAAGGGCTTGATCCTGTCCGCGTCGCAATCTGCTGATGTGAGATAGCTGATTGGGGTCGCCGATAATGACAACGGACTTCGCCCGGTAGAGAAGTGGTAATGCTGAAGCAATATCGCACTGGCTTGCTTCATCAAATATGACCAGATCAAAATCACCGGGTTCTAAGGGAATACGCCCTCGAGCCGATAGAGAAGTGACAGCCCAACACGGCAAGAGGTGGGAGATATCCTGGAGCATTGAGGAGTACTGCCCACGGATCTGCCATTCAAGCTGACCGTCTTCCCCGGCTTCGATCACCATCTTCAATAGCGCGGTATACTTGCCTAGCTTCTTTCGTTCATCTGCGGACAACATTGAAGGCTGAAGTCGAAGCCAGAGTTTCCATAGCTTTTCAGAGTGTTGAGCGATCCGACCCAAGAGATCGGCTTCTTTCCGAGCAATTTCTTCTAGAGATTGAGCCGCCTGCAACTCTTCCAGTGCGCGCCGGTAGGCAACGACCTTCTCCAACTCAGTTAGATTGAAGAATGCCTGTTTAAGATTGCTTTCGGCCTTAGAGACATCTTCATCGCTTAGCGGCGGGGGCCCTTCCACGTTCACAGCTTTAAACGCTGCATCTGCGGATCTGATCGAACTGGCAAACTTGTTAAGGCGGTTCTTTCGGAATAGAGGCCATAGCAACTGGGTCAGCAAACCGGCACGGTTCTTGTCAGCCCTTACGATTGCCGCTGAAAATTCCTCGAGCGAACTTCTGATTTGATCGAGATTGAGGTTCGGTGCCTTCGCAAAGATCTTTTCTCCGAGATGCTGCCTCGCCTCTTCGGTCTCCCGTTCCCGAAAATCGACGTCGTTTCGCAACTGAACGAGTTTGTTCACTTCTTCGGAGAGTCGTTTGCGCTCGGCGAGTAACCGATCTTGATTGCCCTTTTTATCGGCAAAATCTTCCTTCTCTGTTGCAGTGGTCGTTGACGACAGCAAATTGAGTACGTATTCGGCAAGCCGCGCTTGATAGGCTTTTTGTGCTCCGACCCGCAGAAGGATTGGCCGGGATCCGAGAGCGTTGACTCGCGTTTCCACAACATCGACGGCCTGGTTGTTCTTACTGGCAAAGAGAACGCGTTTTCCGGAATAGGCTGCGTTCACTAATAAGTTGGTTACGACTTGGGACTTTCCGGTCCCAGGCGGCCCCGTGATCACCGTGATGGGTTGGGTTAGCGCGACTGCAACGGCCTGACGCTGTTCCGAATTCATTGGCAGGACCTCGATGAGTGTCTCTGCTGCCATTGAGGCGTCCGACGAAGGCGTCGTATCGTCGGATAGCCATCGACCCAATACTGTGTTCGCGTACTTCGCTTCTGGGAATTGCGACAGGTCGCGAAGCTCTTTTTCAAGTCCATGCGTAAACCAAGACTTTTCCGCCATCATGATAACGGCCCGGTTGTAGATGCCTGCCTCATCTATCGAGGTGATTGAAGGTCGGTCATTTCCCAAGACACTTGGGTCGATGTCTTCCTTCCAAGGCCATTCCGGACGAATAGCCTGTAGGCGCATGGCCATCTCGTTGATATCGGGGTGACCTTCCTCTTCGCCCAAGCCAAGCTCCTGCTCCAGTTGGACAAGCTCGTTCATCAACATGTCCTGCTCGGAATTCGTAAAAGACTGGAATGGCTTTGGGTTAATGACAGGAAAGCTAAGATCGATGGTTAGGTGCCCACTTCCGGCTTCCTGCTCAATTGGGAAAAGCAGGATGGGCTCAACCAGGAATCCTGACCAACTTGAACGCCGTGATTGCAGGAATGCTAAATGCGTGGGATATCCGAAATAGAGACCGTATCGCCCCTGTTCTGTCCGCATTCTTCCGAGAAGGTTTCTAGCTGCTTTGCTTTCCGCGATGTCGTTAGGCGAACTTGGGATCTTCACGACCTCCTGATAGTCCAGATCTCCTTTCGACGTAAGAAACGTCGAAACACCAGTATCGTCATAGCCAAGGCAAGCGAGATAGTAGCGGCATAATCGCGCCAGATCAGTGCTAACAAACTGCTCTTTTGGTTCGTCGTCCTCTGAACCTGATCGTGTTGAGGAAGTATACAAAATGTCTTGTCAGGTTATTTTGCAAGCCAACAAAAACGGGAATGATTTGCAAAGAACTTGCAAGTTGGAACCGAAATGGGATAATCCCTTGATTTTATTGGTTGCGGGGGCCAGATTTGAACTGACGACCTTCAGGTTATGAGCCTGACGAGCTACCGGGCTGCTCCACCCCGCGTTGCCATTATAACAGTTACCTTGGGTTGGCATCCGAAAATTAACGGTTCCAGATTGTCTGACATGGCGGAAGATGATGGCACTTGGAGTGGCTCGGGAATGTAGTCGACTGGAAAACGGTTTCCCTTCCTGTCCGTTTTCTTTGCATGTCAGGAAGGGGTGGTTGCATAATCGTCATCAATTCATACTGCACATATGCCAAAAGGTGGAAAAAGGCCGGGTTCTGGCCGCCCCAAGGGGAGCGGAAGGTTTGGAGAGGCCACTGTTCCGGTGCGCATCCCGGAAAGTGTCCAGTTGCAGTTCAAGGAATGGGTTGACAACAATGCCTTCCAATTGAGCCACTATGACTGTCGCGTGTCGGCGGGGCGACCGGTTCCTGCTGACCAGTCTATGCATTGTGTTGAACTCAACGACCTGCTAAGGGTGAGGTCGGATTCAACTTTTGTTGTGACCGTTCGGGGCGATTCAATGATGGGTGCCGGGATTAACGATGGAGACCATTTGATTGTCGATGCGGATGCGGAACCCAGGATGAAGGATATCGTCATTGTGGCGATCAATGGCGAGGTGACGGTAAAGCGGCTGATGAAGGGGGAAAAGGGCGTTGTGTTGCATCCTGAGAATCAGAACTACAGTCCGATCAGTTTGGATGGCAGGGATGACATTCAGGTGCAGGGCGTGGTCAGGGCGGTCATTCACACTTTCTGACCGGAAGATTTCCATGCCAATGGACTGGATGCTTCAGGATCCTTTCGGATCCGCTTGACGTTTGGGGCTGTTTTCTCAGGACAGCAAGGCTTCCGCGAGGATGCTGGCCTGTCTTGCCTCTTTCTTTTCCTTCCGGATCGTTTGGTGAAGTGAACTGATCGTGATGTCCGGGAAGATGTCCGAAAGCTGAAGGTAGCGGGTGCGCAAGTCGTTTTCCTCTCTTGAAAGTTCCTCCCACTTTCTGAATATCTGGCCCCGTACATCTCCGGAAGGAAGACGGGGGCGGCCAATGAACTTTCCGGAAAGCCCCTCCTGACTCTTGATTTGCTCCGCCTGTAGTTTGCTGACGCCGAACAGCTTGTGCAGCACACCGTTGGATGCCCCCCGTCTGACGAATTCCCGAAGCAGTTGGTCGGTTCTGCGCGTATAGTGCAGCCGCTCCAAGGCATCCCTGAAAGTGTCGAGACTGATGTCAACCGTCATCGGAAGGCGTCGGCAGAAGATGTCAAGATCGGACAGGCACAGGGAATCAAGCTCATCCAGAAGGTTTGCGTCCTCATTGTCATGCCGCATCTTGTCAAGCGCCAGTCTCATGATGGACAGTTTCGTTTCCCGGGTAAGATCACCTCCGCTTAGTTTCATGGCTGTTTTCCTGGATTTTTGATTAGTGTTCTTTTATCATAAGTCCGGCTTTTCTGCAACCTTTCACTGGAAATCGGTCAAACCTGACGGCGGTTTTCCAACTATCGGGCTTTGTGGCTAAAGACGCTTTTTGAAGAGTGCTGTACCTGCAAATACGGCGATGCCCGCTAGGGCCCATCCGGTGCGGACGACGGCTTCAGGATCCATGGGGATTGGAAGCGTCACATAGAGTGCGAAGCAGGTGAAGGGAAGCCATAGACTGGCAAGGGAACTCCTGAACAGGAAGGATGACTCCGGCGCGAGACGATGTTGCCGGATGTGGCGGCTGGCGTATCCGTTTGACAGGCCGATGCTGAGCGCAAGCGCACCGAGAGGCAGGCTTGCCAGGATGGCCGCAAGCCGTCCTGCAGCCATTTCCAGGTTGAGTAGGAAAAGAGTTTTCATCTTGCCAAGGCCGTCTCCGAGCCTGGTGAACAGGTCGCTTTCGATTTCCGATATTCCTATGCGCTGTTTTCCGCTTATGGGTTGGACGGAATCGCCTTGGATGACTTTCCTGACATTTCCCATCCATTTTCGTGCACGTATGGCCACAGCGGTCCCCATAGCCTGTTCAATGCGGTGGATGTCTTTGGCTACGGTCTTGCCAAGTGTGGGTATGCGGTTGATTTCGGCATGGTACAGCGAAGCTGCGACCCGGAACAGCAGGCAAAGTGTCAGCGCAACAATGGCCGGGCGCACAAGGTTCAAGGAGTGCGCACCTTGGCCCGCAGGCCATTCGCCATCTCCGCCAGAGTGCACTTCGGGCCGTCAATTTCAATTAGCGGTATGCGGATCTTGTACAGCTTTCCACCATCCAGAAGTGCAAAGGCTTCTCCCCGCGGAAGGCTCATAAGATCGCTGGCGGAAACCAGGGACTGTCTGGTCACGTGGAGGCTGTCTCCGCTACGGCTGCTGAAAACGCCTTTGCCGTCGGTTGTGGAAGTGTCCACATGGCTGTCGACGGTGTTCGTCAAGGGGAGTTGGTCAGCCAGCAGTGCCGCAGTGTCCTTGTTCCTGACACGGAGCATGATCAGCGAATTGAGGTTGCCTATCTGCTGCTCGGCTGCCGCTGTGCTTTTCAGGCGGACAGTCATGTCCTGCTTGGTCTGCGCATAGACGGTCATGTGGAACCCCGCTCCTCCAGCCTTGTTGAACATGCCGGTCACCTCCTCGCCTGCGATCTCGTTCATCTCGTCGGCGTGCACACAGATGGTTCGCCTTCTTTCCTCTGCCAGTTCAGGAAATGCCTCGGGCTGGAATCCCGACTTGTATATCGATGCCGCAACCGATTTCAAGTCTGAGAACATGGCATGGCCAACCGCCGATCCCACTTCATGGTCGGCTAGTGTGTCAAGTCCCACATAGACGATTCCTCCCTCCCTGATCACCGAGGTCCAGCTGAATAGCGGCCGGGGATCGTCGCTTCCCGTTTGCGGCGAGAGCAGTGACGACAGTTGGCCCGTGGTGACTTTTTCCAGAAACGGAAGCAGGGAGGCGATGAGCTTGTCAAAGTATGACCGGTCGTAGCGCAGTACCTGCTCCATCGCCTGGATCACGCTGTCTCCGGGCAGCCTAAGCTTGTCGCGGACGAACATCACAAGAGCTGCCGCACGCGGATCGCGTGTCTTCATCTCACGTGGTATGGCTACGTAGGTGTCGCGCCGGTTTCTTGCCCGCCGTTCGTACTCGAGGAAATCCTCTTTCCAGCCGGTCGGACCGTTTCCTTTGAGCCAGAACAGGTAGTACTTGACGAGCAGGGGATCGATGTTCTCCGTTGCCCGGCGCATACGTTCGAAGGTTGGCTGTATCCCGAGAGCATCGAATGCGCGTGCGACAATATTGGCGTAGCGCCATGCGAAATTGCGGAATGCCGCAGACTGCCCCGTATCCGGCAGTTGTGCCGTGATCCGGCTGGCCACTTCGGTGATTCTCTCGTAGTGGCCGACAGGGTTGTAGCGCGAGGACAGGTCCGGGAACCCGAGATGGAGGAAATGGAAATGATGGTCGCGTTTGCAACGTGCCGCCTCGCTGTACATGCGCTGCAGGAGATCGACATCGCCCTTGGGGTCGAAAAAGATGACCGTGTCGCCGCGGCGTATGTCTTGGGTGACGATAAGCTCAGCCAGGCGTGTCTTGCCGACGCGGGTAGTGCCGAGCACAAGGGTGTGTCCAACCCGGTCGGCTGTTTCCATCCAGATGTCTCTTTCCTTTCTTCCGACGCCGTGTATTGCGTTGTTGCCGCTTGCATTCGGTTGATTGTCCTGGCAGGGTTTCGCATGGCCTGTCCACAGGCTCCAAAGCCATCTGGTTGCCGCAAACGGGCGTGCCCGTTCCGGGTGTTGGTGCAGTTCGGACAGGCGCTGAGTGTGTACCGGGCGCCATTCGAACCCTCTGCCAAGATAGAGGCGGTGGGGAATTGAGGGAATTCTCTCTGTCCTGACGGACAGCCTGTGGCTGCGGCAAATGCCGATGCGGTACAGGATGATCGTCAGGCTCTGAAAAGTCCGGTAGACACCGAGCACGGTCAGAAAGGCGATGACGGCAAGACGTATCGGAATGGGTTCCAAGTGGAATGTCTGCGGGGAGAGCGAGACGAGCATTACGCCGAAAAAGGATGTTGCAGCCGGAACAAGTTCCACTGGTGTTCGAAGAAGTCCTTCAGGGGAGTTCATTTGGTGCGGATCTCAACTTGACTGCAGGTGAATCCTTTCCCAGTCTGCCTGTGGATTTGATCGTGAAATGCGCAGGGCGTGCAGACGGATTTGCATGGCAAAAAAACTATAATTAGGTTCTTGAAGAGAGGACATTTTTTGGCGCCCCCGTTGCCTGAAAACGAAGGAGAGATGGTCTTGGGCAGATGAGCAGAGCGCAAAAAGGAAGAGGATCACCGAAATCCCCAAGGAAGAGACGTTCCGGAAGGGATGGGAAGAGCAAGGTAGGCTTTAGGCTACGGAACCTGGAGGAGCTGTTTTTCCGTCCGGTTCCGGAACTGAGGCCTGAGCCTTTGTTCCGGCATTTCTGGTGGCTTCTGGGACTTGCCTGGCTGGCACGTGTCGGTGTGGCGTTGTCCGGCGACTTTGTGTTTCATCCTGATGAAGTGACCCAGTATCTTGGCTGGGCGCACACGATTGCCTTTGACGCAGGACTGCTGCCTCCCGAGCAGATTCTGGGCTATAGGAATCCGTTGATTCCCTATTTTCTTGCCGGAGGCCTGCTTTTCCTTGACCTGGTTGGTCTCGGGACGCCTAGCCACTATGTTCCGGGGATTGAGATCCTGCTGTGCACACTGTCCCTTTCGTTGCCTGTGTCGATGTACTTCATCATGCGCAACATGTATGGGGAACGCCCTGCTGTCATTGCCTTTCTTTTTGGCTGCTTCTGGTACGAGTTTGTGGTGTTCGCCCACAGGCCTCTTTCCGACACCATCGTCTGTTATGTGGCTTTCATGGGCTTTGCCTTTGCCAGTCTCCGGAAAAGAACGGTTACAGGCCTTGTCGCCTGTGCCATCCTTTTCGCCGTGGCAGTCGCCATACGCTACCAGATTGCCTTGCTTGTCGCGCCGCTTGCTGCACTGGTGCTGACCGGACTGGATCGCCGCCGCGCGTTGATTTTTGTCGGCGCCGGCATTGTCACTCTGGTCTTGGCAGGACTTCCGGACTATCTCGTGTGGAAAGAAGGGCTGTTTTCTTCGTTAGTCAATCATTTCATTTTCAATTATGAGCACGATTCAAAATACGACACCGACTACGAAGCGCCGATAGCAAGCTATGTTCTCTGGTACGGCATCGCAAGCTTGGGCTTTGCCTGGCTTGCAATAGCCTTGGCAGCTATCCGCCCTCGCCGTTACTTTCTTTTCCTCTCTTTGCTGGCGCTGTTCGTCATCCCCCATAGCATGCTCATCCACAAGTTGTACCGTGTTTCCTTTCCTTGGATTCCGCTTTATCTCATGATCGGCGCCTGCTGGATTAGCCTTGCAATTGGACCTGCAAAGGCAAGGGTGTCAGGACGCTCCCAGAAGCTGGGTTTTGCGTTTGCATTGGTGTTTGGTGTGATCGGGCTATTTGGAACGGCTAACAGACTGCCCTATCAGGACGACCTGTACAACCCTTATCTTGGTGTCGGTTCAACATATCGTCCGCCGAGGTTTCTTGAGTTTGATCCGTTGATCAAGGCGTATATGTCGCTGGCGCGGGATGAAAGCGTTCTAGGCTTGCTTGACTATCACGCCAAATGGTGGTTTCAATCTCCAGGATACTACTATTTCCACCATCAGGCTCCCATCTACTTCTTTCAGGGGTATGGGATGTCGTTTTTGATGAGGGAAGGTGTTAGCGAACTCGTTCCCAACCGTTTTTTCACCCATATTCTCGCACCGCCAGATATGCATTTTGCGGCAAAGCACGTCTTTCGGGATGGCCAGTTGGTGCCGGTCCAAAGCGAAACCACCTTCGATGATCTCTATGATGTCATCGAGAAAACCGAAGATTACTGGCTTTGGCGGGTCAAGCCCAAGCACAGAGTTGCGGTTCCCAGGTTTCAAAGCTACCGTTTCACTCCGTACTATGTGTCAGCACGCGACATAAGGTGGTTTAGCGAGAACATTCACATGTTCGAAGAACATGCGCCCCGCCTAAAAAGAGATTAGCCTTCAAGTTCATGCGAGCCTATCCCGATCAGGCCCTGGCTGGTCTTGCAGACAATTGGGTTCGAGGAATTCCAGGGTGAGCCCTTCTTTCACATGTGCAGCCTGACGAATGGCGTTGCAGTGTCATGTCCGATGAATGGTGCGGCTATTGCCGCAGTCAGGTGCCTCCTGACGCAAAGAGGTGTGTGGACCTCGGGATATCGGTGTTATCGGCATGCCGGTCAACGACGGCACATCCAAGCGCCTGGCATGTTCTCCCCGAGATGGACGGGAACGGCATCAGGGTGTCCATAAGGGCGCACTTTCCTATGGCCATGAGGCTGTGGCCGAGTCTGGACATTCTTCCGGCCTGCGAAAGGGAGAGGACTGGAAAGCCAATGTCGCCATCCGGCACACGATGGGCAGGAAATGGCTAGGGTTCGGGAAAAGCCTGTCCTGCAATGAAAAACGGCTCTCGAAAGGCTTTGTGGTGTTTGGCGTTGGCACTTGTCATGGTGCTCGTCTTTTGGGCAAGGGACTCGCTTGAGATTTCCTCGGAAATCGATGTGAATGCCGGTCTTTCAGCCTCGGGACTCGCCGTCAAAACCGTTTCGGTCAACGGAATTGACATTCAGGCCGAACTGGCGGAGACGCCGGTCCAGAAGATTCTTGGGCTATCGAACAGGCAGTCGCTCAAGGAGGGACGGGGAATGCTGTTCGTGTACGGCAAGCCTGGAAGACAGCGCTTTTGGATGAAGGACATGCATTTCCCCATTGACATCATATGGATTGATGGGGAGAAGGTGGCTGTCCACTTGGAGAGAGAGGTTATGCCTGACTCCTATCCCGAAGTCTTTTCGCCTCCTGTGCTGGCGCAGTATGTCCTGGAGGTGCCTGCTGGCTATTCGGAAAGAGTTGGCATTGTAGTGGGCAGCAGGTTCCTCTGGAAGAATTAGTGGCTGGCAGGTTGGAAAAGCCTTTCCTCTACGGGCATGCAAACCTTGCCCAAGCCGTGACGCGTCCGGATAGCCTACTGCCTAGGTTGAGGCCTGAACCTTTCCATTTTCTCGCCATAGCCGGGAAAACCTTGTCCGAATGTCTCTGCATCGAGGCTGTGATCGGACTAGCGAGCTAGTCATGCCTTAGAGAGACGGATCCCTGAACATCCCAGGATATCTGGATTATGGCAGTGCAGAAAAACCGGACTTGTTCGATGTTGACTGGCTATTCCGAGTGGATAGAATAGTTTGCATGCAGGATGTGCCGCCCCGATTCCCATTAGCCGTAGTGACCGGTGCCAACAGGGGGTTGGGGCTGGGAGTGGCGAAAGCGCTGTCGGAGCGTGACCATAGGCTTTTCCTGGTCTGCCGTGGTCAGGCGGCGGCTGTTGGCTTGGCGGTTTCCGCCGAGGCGGAGGTGTTCGTTGCCGACGTCAACGACGCGGAAGCGGTTGACTCCATGGCGCGCCACTTGGAGTCCAGCTATGGCATGGTTGATGTTCTGATAAACAACGCCGGCATTGCTCCGGAACTGGCTGATCCATCGCTAGAATCAGGCTCTCTCGAAGATCACATTAGTGCAGTGCGTCAGACAATGGAAACAAACGTCCTCGGTGCCTACAGGGTGGCCAAGGCGCTGTTGCCGCTGCTTCGCCGGTCGCCGGCACCGCGCATTGTCAATGTGTCAAGCAACATGGGCCAACTGAGTTCGATGGGCGCGGGCGCGCCTGGATACAGAATGTCGAAGACGGCCTTGAACGCCCTGACCGGCATATTGGCGGTGGAATTGTCGGATGCAGCCAATGCGAAGGTCAATTCTGTTACGCCGGGGTGGGTTCGTACTGACATGGGAGGAGACCATGCGGACCGCTCGGTTGAGGAGGGAGTGGCAGGAATTGTATGGGCTGCAACCTTGCCTTGCGACGGGCCAACCGGAGGCTTCTTCATGGATGGCAAGCGGAGGAGCTGGTAGGTGGCCGTTCGCCGGGCAGGCAATGGGTCGAGGAGAGCCGGAAAGCGTTCGATGCTGACGTTTCCCCATCTGAGGCTACGTACAGAGTATTCGATCCGTGACGGTATGCTTCGTCTCACGAAAGTGCCTGGATCCGACAACTTGTCCCGGAGAAAAGACTCATCCAAGATACCTGATTCCATGAGGCCTTTGGCGGAAGTGGCGGCAGAGCGCGGCTTTCAGGCACTGGGGATCGCCGATGAGAACAATCTTTTTGGCGCGGTCAAGTTCCACCAGTCCTGTCTGCGCTCAGGCATCAAGCCGGTGATAGGGTGCGATCTTGGATTGGAGGCGTTGAGGAACGGCGGCGAACATCTTCCATCGATGCTTCTGTTGTGCAAGGACGATACAGGCTATGCCAACTTGTGCCGTTTGATCACCGCTGCGCACGAGCAAGGTGTTCGGGCGCCTGCGGAACCTCATGTTTCCCGGAGCCTGCAGACGGCAAAAGACTTCGGCGGGCTGATAGCTCTTTCGGGATGGACAAGAGGGGAGATTGGCGGTCTGCTCGTGGCTGGAGATGCCAAGGGCGCTGAACGGATTGCCCGGCATTGGAAAGATGTCATGGGTGACCGCTTCTATATCGAGGTGCAGAGGATAGGACAGGCTAACGAGGATGGGCTGGTTGAGGATCACGTTTCCTTGGCGGACCGTCTTGGCCTGCCGGTGGCGTGTACGCATCCGGTTCAGTTTCTTGACCCCGAGGACTTCGAGGCTCACGAGGTTCGGGCCTGCATCTACGCTGGAGAGTACATGAACGATCCGGACCGTCCGCGGCGGTACAGCGAGCAACAGTACCTCAAGTCGCCGGAGGAGATGGCCAAGCTTTTCCATGACCTTCCGGAAGCCATTGAGAATGCTGTTGAGATCGTCAAGCGGTGCAATTTCCGCTTTGAGTTCGGAACCGTCAAGTTGCCTGAATTCGCCCGCAAGAAGCGTGACGGACTGGATGAGCGAACGCAGCGTGCGTTTGCAGCGATAGTTGAAGGGCAGACTCCGGAGAAGATGGAGGTGTACCAGGAACGTTTGCGGATGGAGACGGAGATCATCCGGCGCATGGGTTTCGAGGATTATTTTCTTATTGTCGCGGATATTGTGCAGTGGGCCAAGGACAACGGCATTCCTGTGGGTCCCGGACGTGGCTCGGGTGCAGGCTCGCTGGCTGCCTACGTCTTGGGGATAACGGGCCTTGACCCGATCAGGCATGGATTGCTGTTTGAGAGGTTTCTCAATCCCGAGCGTGTGAGCATGCCGGACTTCGACATCGACTTCTGTCAGGACAACCGGGACAGGCTGATACAGCATGTGCGTGAACGGTTTGGCCAGAACTGTGTTTCACAGATATGCACCTTCGGCACGCTCGGAGCCAAGGCCGTGATTCGTTCGGCAGGCCGTGCGCTTGGCCTGCCTTACATGAAATGTGACCAGATAGCCCGTCTGATTCCCTTTGCGCTTGACATGACTCTTGAGCAGGCCAAGATTGACAACAGCGAGCTTTCCGAATTGATCCGGAAAGAGGAGGAGGTCGAGCGGCTTTTTGCCCTTTCGGCAAAGCTGGAGGGCTTGCCGCGCAATGTGAGCACGCATGCCGGCGGCGTGCTGATCGCACCCGACGAGCTGGTCAACCACTGTCCGCTCTACATAGCCGAGGAGACGGGAGGATACGCCAGCCACTACGACAAGGACGACGTTGAGGCCATTGGTCTGGTCAAGTTCGATTTTCTTGGCCTCACCACATTGACGACGATCACCGAGACTGTGCGCAACATGGAACGGCTTGATCCCTCGCTTGCCGGCTTTGATCCGGAAACCGGGATACCTCTGGATGCTCCCGAGATCTACAGGCTTTTCAGCAAGGCGGACACCATCGGGGTGTTCCAGAGTGAATCCGACGGCATGCGAAGCCTGATGAGGAGACTGAAGCCGGACAACTTCGAGGAGATTGTGGCGCTTATCTCACTCTTTCGCCCTGGCCCTCTTGATTCCGGCATGGCAGATGAATACATAGACCGGAAGCACAAAACCTCGAAGATTGACCTGATGCACGAGACTCTCGAAGGGATACTTGCATCAACCTACGGAGTGGTTGTCTATCAGGAACAGGTGATGCAGGTGGCGCAGATCCTGGCTGGCTATACGCTGGGCGAGGCGGATCTGCTTCGTCGTGCCATGGGCAAGAAGAAGCCGGAAGAGATGGCGAAGCACAAGGAGCGGTTTGTCAAAGGAGCCGCCGACAAGCTGAAAGGCGGACGGTGGGCCGCCCGCAAGCTTTTCGACAGGATCGAGAAGTTCGCCGGCTACGGCTTCAACAAGTCGCATGCGGCGGCATACGCTCTGCTGGCGGTTCGGACCGCCTGGCTTAAGGCCAACCATCCTGCGGCGTTTTTTGCCGCGGCGCTGTCGGCGGACATGAACAACACGTTGAACATCCGTAAGCTGCTTGCGAATGCCCAGGAACATGGCATCACCGTCAGCCCTCCCGACATCAATGCGAGTTGTTATCAGTTTCTTCCGGTTGACCGGAAAAACATCCGCTTTGGGCTTGGCGCCATCAAGGGCATGGGTCGTCAGGCGTCGGAGCAGATTGTGGAGATCCGTGAAGCGGGCCATTTCAAGGGAATCAACGATTTCTTCACCCGTATCCGTGATGTTCCCCATCTTGGCCGGAAGGCTCTGGAAATGATGGTCAAGGCCGGTGCACTCGATTCCCTGCATGCCAATCGTGCCGAAGTGCTGAAGCTGGTTGAATTGCGTTCGGAGAACGATGGCGTTTCGAAAATCGAGGGGCAGGAATCGCTGTTCGGAGGCGAAGAGGCGCCTGCCTACATTCCCCGGGAGGAGGCATGGGACAAGGAAACGCGTTTCACAAACGAAGTCGAGGCGACCGGCCTGACGCTTAGCGGCCACTTCTATGAGGCCTATGATCTCTGGGTGAAGCGGTACTGTCCGAAGACGGTTCGGCTGGGGGACTTGGCGGGGACGGAGAAAACCCTCCTCCTTGCGGGGGTTGTCACGGGCCGCATGTCGACCAGAGGCATGATTCGGAAAGGGATTGAAGTGCTTGTCGTTGAGGACATGTCCGGCACAGTCGAGGTGCTGGTGACCGTGGACATGCTGAAGAAGTGTCCGGAAGTGTCCAAGGTGGGCAGGCTGCTGGTTGCGAAAGGCGCAATGCAGTGGGCAGGAAAGCGCGGTTCGTCCGGCTTCAAGGCCGAAAGGATTTGGAACCGTGACCAGTGGGTGGCTGAGCGGGTGCAGCGTGTGGATCTCATCCTGGATCAGCAGCGGCATGACAATTCCGACGCATGCGTGGAGCTTCTGCGTCCCCTGCTATCACCACATTTCGGCGGTTCCTGCGGGGTGCGGGTTCACTGTGTGAACGGGAATTGGGAGTGTGACATTGATCTCGGCGCTTCACACCGCATCAAGCCTGAGGTCGATCTGCTTAGCCAGCTGGAAAGTGTGCTGGGCGTCGGATGCGTCAAGCCGGTTTTCGCTTAAGCCGCACCTTGCGAATCCCTTCGGTGCCAAGTGCCTCCTCTATTACCGGCATCATTTGGCGAACCAGTTCGGCATGTGCGGAGCAGTTGACGATCAGATCCAGCGTGCCGTCCTCTTGCAAAGTGAGGTCAAACCCGTCTGACACGGCTAGATCGCCGATGTTTTCCGATAGAATCATGCGCAACTGTGCATACTGGCGCCGTCGGTCATCCAGTTTGCCTAGGTCGGCGCCCTGAAGCACCTCTCCGGCAGAGAGGACAGTTGAGGGGCGGTGATGGTCTTTTGCTGAATTCATGAACATCATTATTGTCTCAGATAGCCTCAAGAAGTCGGTACAGCTATCGCTTCCCGGCAGCCGATTCTGGGTTGTTCTGGCGTTGGTGTTGGTGGGACTGGCTTTGGTGGTGCACCTTTTCGCCGTACGGCTGGTCGAGAGATGGGTTCGGACCGGTGATGCGCGCATAGCCGAACTGGTGGACGCCTCCCGGGCCAAGGGGGAAGAGGAGCGGCGTACACTGTGGAAGCAGGCGATCGATTCGCTTCAGCAGCAGATCAGCGACGTTGAGGTGCGCGTGTGGTGGCTCAACCAGCTTGGCGGCAGCATAGCCGAAGAGATTGGCGTGCCCCCCCAAAAGTTCTTTCCCGGAAGCGGTTTTCCTTTGTTGGGCGGGGAGTACTTCCAGGATTCGTCGTTCCAGAATGACAGGAGTGAGAATGCCATATCCCACCTTTCGAGCTGGGTTGCGGTCTTGAACCGTCAATCCAGGGAGATGACTCAGGGATTTGACAGCATGAGGCTGTATGCGGGCCGATACTCGATGCTCAGGAACACGGTGCCACAGGAGAGGCCGATTGCCGGAAAAAGCAGAAGAACATCAGGATTTGGCTACCGGCGTGATCCGTTCACCGGACGGAAGACGTTTCATTCGGGATATGACTTTGCGGCCCAGCGCGGCACGCGCATTTTGGCCGGTGCGGATGGCATGGTCGTCTATTTGGGCAGGCTCGGCAACTACGGCAAGACGATTGAGCTCTACCATGGCAAGGGGATTTCGACGCTTTACGGGCATCTAAGCGACTACCGCGTTGAACTTGGCGATTTCGTCTCAAAGAACGATGTCATAGGGATCATTGGCAGCACCGGCCGTTCGACGGGACTGCATCTGCACTACGAGATACGCGTGGATGGCCGGCCGCGTCAGTATTCCAAGACAATCGACAAGATTCTTCGCGACCGTGGGCTAGCCGGCAGAACATGATCGGCGGCCTTTTCAAGGCGGTGGTAGGTTCCCGCAACGACCGCCTGCTCAGGCGCTATGGCGCCAAGGTCAAGCGGATCAATGCCATGGAGGAGGGTGTCAGGCGCCTGTCGGACAAGGAGCTGGCGGGCAAGACGCCTGAACTGCGCAAGCGCCTTGCCGAAGGTGCCGCTCTTGCAGATCTGCTTGAGGAGGCGTTTTCGTATGTACGCGAATCGGCGCGCCGACATCTGGAGATGCGTCACTTTGATGTCCAACTTATGGGCGGGATGGCGCTTTTCGACGGCAAGGTCACAGAGATGCGTACCGGGGAGGGCAAGACCTTGGTGGCCACGCTGCCGGTCTACTTGAGTGCGCTGGAGGGCAAGGGGGTTCACATCGTGACGGTCAACGACTATCTGGCGATGCGTGATGCGCGCTGGATGAGCAAGGTTTACCTGGGACTTGGCATGTCGGTTGGCGTCAACGTGCCCGGCCTGAGCTTTGAGCAGAAAAAGCAGTCGTACGGAGCTGACATCACCTACGGAACCAACAACGAGTTCGGCTTTGACTATCTCCGGGACAACATGCGCCTTCGTTATGACCAGAAGGTTCAGAGGGAACTCAACTATGCGATCGTCGACGAGGTGGATTCAATACTGATCGACGAGGCAAGAACCCCTCTGATCATATCAGGCGAGTCGGATGAGCACATACATCTCTACAAGGTGGCCAACGAGGTTGCGCCCCAATTTGTCTGCCAGCAGGGGGAGATCCGTCAGGACGGCCCCACCGAGGACTATTCGCCCGGCGACTTCACCTTGGAGCTGAAGACCCGGCACGTGCACCTGACGGAATCGGGGTACGAGAAGGCTGAAGCACTGTTTGCCGAGCGCAGTCTCCTGAAGGAAGGTGGCCTTTACGACACCAACAACCTGGCTTTGCTGCATCACCTGACCTCCGCCCTGCGTGCACATCACATTTACGAGCGGGACAGGGAGTATGTTGTTCAGAACGGACAGGTGGTCATTGTCGACGAGTTCACGGGCCGTCTCATGCCTGGCCGGCGCTGGGGCGAGGGACTTCATCAGGCCGTCGAGGCGAAAGAAGGGGTTACGGTCGAGAAAGAGACGTTGACGCTGGCGTCGATCACGTTCCAGAACTATTTCAGGCTGTATGGCAAGCTGGCTGGCATGACGGGAACAGCTGACACCGAGGCGTCGGAATTCCATCAGATCTACGGGTTGGAGACTGTGATAGTGCCGACACACCAGAAGATGGTTCGCAAGGACGCTCTCGACAAGATCTACCAGACGCGTGCCGCGAAGTTCCGTGCGGTCATAGCCGACATCAGGGAAAGCCACGAAAAAGGCCAACCTTTACTGGTGGGAACGGCCTCGATCGAGAGTTCAGAGGAGCTGTCGAAGTGGCTTGCGCAGGAAAATCTGCAGCACAGTGTGCTCAATGCGAAGGAGCATGCGCGCGAAGCCCAGATCATAGCGCAGGCAGGCATGCCGGGAGCGGTAACGATAGCGACCAACATGGCTGGCCGGGGAACTGACATTGTGCTGGGAGGCAATCTTGATGTTGAGCGCGGCGTGTTGCAGGAACAGATGAAGGACGGAAGCGAGGAGGAGAGGACAGCCGCTCTTGCCCAGCTCCAGGAGGACTGGAAGACACGGCATGAACGCGTCGTCGCGGCGGGTGGGCTTCGCATCATCGGAACCGAGCGCCACGAATCCCGGAGAATCGACAATCAGCTCCGCGGCCGCTCAGGACGCCAAGGTGATCCCGGTTCAAGCATATTCTATCTGTCGTTCGAGGATCCGCTGCTCAGGATATTCGCCTCCGACAGGGTCGCGCGGATCATGGATAGGCTGAAGATAGACGAGGACGAAGCGATCGAGGCGCGCATGGTCACCCGGGTCATTGAAAATGCGCAAAGAAAGGTTGAGGCGCAAAACTTTGATGCGAGAAAGCAGCTTCTCGAATACGACGACATTGCCAATGACCAGAGACGGATCATATACGAACAGCGTGAACAGATCATGGGAGCGGCAGACATCGACGGGATCACGCATGAGTTCTGCAACGAAACGCTTGCCGGCTTGGCGGGGAACTACATTCCTCCCGGTTCGCCCGAAGAGGAGTGGCGGTTGGAGGAGTTGGAGCAGGCTCTGCTTGGAGACCTGAAGCTTTCCCTGCCGGTCCGGAAGTGGATCAGCGAGGATCAGGAAATGGATTCGACGCACATAGTGGCGCGCATGAAGACGGAGACACGCCGGCTCATGGAGGAAAAGCTCGGCGATGCCGACCGCGGGCAGTTTGGCGACTTTCAGCGTTCACTGGTTCTCAACATCGTGGATGTCCACTGGCGTCAGCACCTGTCGTCGCTTGACCACCTCAGACAAAGCATTGGCCTGCGCGGCTACGCCCACAAGAATCCAAAGCAGGAATACAAACGCGAATCACTTGCCATGTTCAACCAGATGATCGACACGATCCGGTTTGAAACGGCGCGGATACTGTTCAGCCTCCGGGTTCAGAGGAACGAAATGTCGCATGTGGAGCCGAGCAGGCCGAAGAACATCCGTCATGAGCATCCCGATGCGGAGGACGTCGGCTCCGCCGGCAAACAGCCGGCGGAGCCGGGGACTGACCGGAAGCTGGCACAGTCCCGGTCCCAGGTGGCGCCGAAGGTTGGGCGTAACGATCCCTGTCCCTGCGGCTCCGGGAAGAAGTTCAAGCACTGCCACGGGACGAACGGGTGAATGGACTGCCGACCGGACTTTGGCATCAGGTCTGAGCCCCTTCGGGGTCCCGAATGCCCGGTTGCCGGTTCGCCTTGTGAGAAAATCATCACTGCCATGCTGACCGTTGACCAGATCAGATATTCGCGTAACGGTGTTGCCATAATTGACGGACTGAGTCTTTCGGCAGCACCGGGCACAGCCATTCAGGTCGAGGGTGCCAACGGCTCAGGCAAGACTACGCTGCTCCGGCTCCTGAGCGGCCTGCTGGTGCCGGAAGAGGGGATAGTCAACTGGCGGGGCATCCCGATCGGATCCCCTGATTCAAGCTACCGAAACGATCTTGCATATGTCGGACATAGGAACGGGGCCAAGTCCGACCTGTCGCCGAGGGAGAATCTTGCCTTCCATATGGCCCTGTCCGGCGGCACCCTGATGCTTGAGCCTGGTGAGGCCCTGGAAAGAGTGGGTCTGGGCAACGAGGCGGACATTCCCTGCTCCGCATTGTCGGCAGGTCAGCAGCGCAGGATTGCATTGGCGCGTCTGCTGGTAACGAAGGCGGATCTTTGGCTGCTGGACGAGCCGCTTGCCAATCTTGATACGGCAGGATGTGACATGCTGCACTCGATGGTTGTGAAACAGCTGTCGCACGGAATGGTGATCATGTCCACACACCGGAGAGTCGAATGGCCTGATGTCGGCACGGAGACCCTTCTTCTGCATGGATGAGCAGGGTTCAGGAAACGGCGCCGGACTTCCGAAGCCGGGTGCCTTCAAAAGCCTGTTCCTAAGGGATGTCAGGCTGGGCTTGCGCCGTCCGGTTGAGACGGCTATTCCGGTGGGCTTCTGCCTGATGGCCGCCATGCTGTTCGCTTTTGGCACCGGACCCGATCCGGATGACTTGCGCCGGATTGCCTCCGGAGTGGTGTGGACCACAGTCCTGTTGGCGATGGTGGTCTCGGTCGAGACGATGTTTTCATCGGATCATGAGGATGGCACGCTTGATCTGATGCTGACGAGTCCGAGCATACTTCCGCTTCTTGTGGCCGCCAAGGTTGCGGCACGCTGGGTGTGGTCCGCCTTGCCGGTCATAGCCGTATCCCCTTTGGTTGGCTACATGATGGGCATGCCGTCCGGGTCGCTTTCCATACTGGCGCTGTCTCTGGTTTTGGGTACGCCCACCCTGTTTCTGCTCGGGGCTTTCGGGGCATCGCTGGTTCTTGGGCAGCGTCGCGGGGCGGCTCTGCTGGCCTTGCTGGTGCTTCCTCTGTGCGTGCCGGTGCTGATTTTCGCCTCAGGCCTTGTCCATCTGGCTGAAAACGGCCTTGACTACGGCGGCGCTGTTTCGCTTCTGGGAGCCATGCTTGCGCTTGCGCTGACACTCATGCCGATGGCAACGGCAGCTGTGCTTTCCGCCACCGGAGGGCACAGCTGATGCTGGGACCACTTGACATGCTTGGTTCGCCCCCCCATTTCTACGCGTTTGCCGAGCGCTGGATTCCGCGGCTTGGCCCCTTGGCCATCATTCTTTTCATCTGGGGGCTTGTTCATGGCCTGTGGATCGCACCGGTCGATTATCAGCAGGGCGATGTCTACAGGATCATGTTCGTCCATGTGCCTGCGGCCTGGATGTCGATGTTTGTCTACACTGCGATGGCGCTTGCCGCCGGTGTCGGCCTTATATGGCGCCTGAAGATGGCTCACGTATTCGCGGTTGCATCCGCGCCGATCGGCGCGGCGTTCACGCTGGTGACACTGGTGAGCGGATCGGTATGGGGCAAGCCCACATGGGGCAGCTGGTGGGTGTGGGACGCCAGGCTGACATCGGAACTCATTCTGCTATTCCTTTACATGGGCTTCATAGCGTTTCAGGAGACGGTCTCTGACCGCAGCGTGGCGTGGAAAGGCGGAGCAATTTTGCTTGTTGTCGGGCTTGTCAACATCCCGATCATTCACTATTCCGTCGATTGGTGGAACACTCTTCACCAGCCGGCTTCGATCATGAAGATTGGTGCGCCGTCGGTACACAGGGACATGCTGGTTCCTCTGCTGGTGATGGCGGCCGCTTTCAAGCTTGCGTATGTAGTTACGGCCATGATCCGGGCCCAGGCCGAACTGGTTGAGCGTGAAGCCGGGAGCTCCTGGGTTCGCGAACTTGCCGGGGAGCGTCGGCGATGACTGCGCAGTGGCCGATGCTTGTCGAATGGCTTTCAATGGGAGGCCATGGCCTCCACATCTGGATGGCGTACTCGTTCTGCATTGCCGTCGCCGTGACGCTTCCGTTACACGCACTGTGGCGCAAACGCCGCGCAATCCGCCGTGCCTCCAGCTCCAAGTGACGCTTCCCTTCCTCTTGTCCGAATCCGGACACTTGCTGTCAGCGGCCGAGCAGGCATTCCGGAACGCCTGTCTTGCACATAAGGTTTTCACCGGCTTGCGCCGTTCGGCGTGATTGACACTGTGATGGGCTTGGTTTAAAATTCGCCCGTTTTCCCTGGTTCATGCAACTTATCCATCCAACTGACAATTTTCTGGCTCTAAGACAGCTGGTGGTGGGTCGTTTGCTTGCCGTGGCCGTGGCCGCTTTCTGCTGTGCGGTGTCGGGATATCCGGTCTTGGCGTTGCCTGTCGTTGCCGGCGGCCTGGCGATAGCGGTTCCCGAACTGATCCAGTATGCTGTGGCACGCCTTGCCTTCGGAGTGCGGAATTCCGGCCATCCTGGAAACGCCGCCGTGGCACGCCTGATCCATCTTTTCAAGGTTCTTGCCACTGTTGCGCTAGCTGTCGGCGCGGTGGTCACGCTTAACAGCATGGGGCTTGACGGACCAAAGGCGCTGTTCGGTATGCTCGCAGCATCGGCTGGCTACCTGACGCTTGTCAGGGGGCCTCGGAGAACCTGACACAATGGCCTCTGGAGCGTCACTTACCCCCAAGGAGTACATCCGGGGGCATCTGGAGAATCTTTCCTTTGACTTCGAGACCATGGAATGGGGTCATGGTCAGACTGGAGCGATGGCTTTTCATGTTGACACCTGGGTTTTCTCCGTTGTCATTGGCTTTGGTTTTGCTTTCTTTCTGGCCGCGGCGGCCAAAAGATTCACCACGGGTGCGCCATCCAAGGGACAGCTCGTCATAGAGATGCTCTTCGAGTTCGTAGATGGCCAGGTCAAGGGGGTTTTCCCGGAGGCCAGCAGGTTCGTGTGCGCCTTGGCGTTCACCATATTCACCTGGGTACTGCTCATGAACACCATGGATCTTGTGCCGGTTGACACTCTTGCTGTCATGGGTTTCCACGCAAAGTTGGTTCCCACCACGGATCCGAACCTGACCTTTGCGCTTTCCTTTTCCGTTCTGGTCCTGATGATCTACTATGGCTTTAAGGCGAAAGGAGCCGGCGGCTTCGTGGCCGAGATGATGACCCGTCCGTTCGGCTCTTCGCTTCTCCCTGCCAATTTCCTGCTCAGGATCATTGAGGATTTCTCGAAGTTTCTCTCTCTGGCGATGCGGCTTTTCGGGAATCTGTTCGCTGCCGAGATGATTTTCCTGATCATTGCGCTGCTTCCGCTTTATTTCCAGTGGATCTTCGGCGGTCCATGGGCCATATACCATATACTGGTGGTGCCCTTGCAGGCCTATCTGTTCATGATGTTGACAGTAGTCTACATAGGCCTTGCCCACGAACACCATTAATCCAGTCATTCAATTCAAGGAGACATGCTATGGAAGAAGGTCTGATTAAACTTGGCGTTGCGATAGGCTTCGGTCTCGCCGCCGTTGGCGCAGGCGTAGGCCTAGGCATCCTAGGTGGCCGCCTGCTTGAGAGCCTGGCGCGTCAGCCTGAGCTAGAGCAGAAGCTGATGCCGAAGTACTTTATTGCCGCCGGCCTAACCGACGCTGTGCCGATCATTGCGATTGTCATGGCGCTTCTGTTCGCGCTTGGAGCCATCTAGGCGGGCTCTTGGGATAGGAGCGATTGAATGAACATCAACCTGACTTTCGTTGGACAGTTGATCACGTTCGCCGTGCTTGTGGCGTTCATCTACAAGTACGTGTGGCCTCCTGTCATCGGGACGATCGAGGCGCGCAGCAAGTCGATTGCCGATGGCCTTGCCGCCGCCGAACAGGGACGCAAGGATCTTGAGGATGCCGATGCGCGCAAGGCGGAGATCATGAAACAGGCGCGCGACCAGGCAGTCAAGGTCGTCAAGGAAGGTGAGCGGCGCAAGTCCCAGCTTCTCGAGGAGGCGCGCTCCGAGGCTGAGTCCGAGAAGTCGCGCATCGTCAGGGAAGGGCGCAACGAGCTTGAACAGGAGCGCAACACCATGGTCAACGAGATGCGCGGCAAAATTGCAGAGCTTGTCGTGACAGGTGCCGAGAGGATACTTCAGTCCGAAGTCGATGCCGCCAAGCATGCCGAGATGCTTGATTCGCTTCGGAGCAGGCTTTGAGAAGGCAATGAAAGGGGATCGTGCCATCGCTCGGCCCTATGCCGAGGCCGCTTTCTCGCATGCTCTCGAAAAGGGTGCCGTTGAGGCTTGGGAATCGGGCCTTGATCTTCTGGCCGGCCTGCTTGAAGCCGAATCGTATGCGGATGCCTTGCACCGTCCCGGCGTTACCCATCACCAACTGCTTTCACTGACTCTTTCCGCGCTTGGTGACCAGATTGACGGAGACTTTGCCGGCTTTGTCAGGATTCTGGCCGAAAACGGACGCCTGGAGCAGGCGGCAGCGGTCAGAGACCGGTTCCTTGAACTCAAGCTGGAACAGGAAAGAATCCTGAAAGTCACCATTCACACCGCCTTTCCGATGAGTGACAGCCAGTTGAAGAGCCTTGAAGAGACGCTTTCCGTCAAGTATGGCGCCGAGCGGCGTCTGGAGTTCGATGTCCAGGTTGAGCCAGGGCTGATCGGCGGAGTGCGCATCCAGATGGGTGATGATGTGATCGACATGAGCATGAGAAGCCAGATCGACCGTCTAGCCAACTCAATCAGACATTAGGAGATGAGATGAGAAAACTCGATCCGTCAGAGATCAACGAAATCATAAAGAGCAAGATAAGCGGAGCCGATCTTGGCGCCGAGATGCACAACGAGGGCATTGTGCTCTCGAACACCGACGGGATTGTCCGCATCTATGGACTGTCGGCGGCCAAGCAAGGCGAGATGCTTGAGTTCGGCGGAGGCACCTACGGTCTTGCGCTCAACCTTGAGCGCGATTCGGTTGGTGCCGTGGTTCTTGGCGAATTTGACCATCTTAGCGAAGGTGACCGTGTCAAGTGTACCGGCCGCGTTCTTGAGGTTCCGGTGGGCGAAGGGCTTGTGGGCCGGGTGGTTGACCCTCTGGGCAAGCCGCTTGATGGAAAGGGGGACGTCGACTCGTCCGGCAATGAACCGATTGAGAAGATCGCGCCTGGCGTGATCGACCGGCAGTCGGTGGATCAGCCTTTGCAGACCGGCCTCAAGTCCATCGACACCATGGTTCCGATAGGCCGGGGTCAGCGTGAACTGATCATTGGCGATCGCCAGACTGGCAAGACGGCGATTGCGATTGACACCATCATCAACCAGAAGGGCCAGGACTGCATTTGCGTCTACGTTGCCATAGGGCAGAAGGCCTCTTCAGTGGCCTCCGTTGTCCGAAAGCTTGAGGAGCACGGTGCGCTGGAGCACACAATCGTAGTGGCGGCAAACGCTTCCGATTCGGCCGCGCTTCAGTACATAGCGCCCTACTGCGGCTGCACGATGGGCGAGCACTTCAGGGATCGGGGGCGGGACGCTCTCATTGTCTATGACGACCTGACGAAGCAGGCCTGGGCCTACCGCCAGATATCGCTTCTTCTTCGCCGTCCTCCCGGCCGCGAAGCGTACCCCGGTGATGTTTTCTACCTCCACTCCCGCCTTCTTGAGCGCGCGTCGCGCGTGAACGCCAAGTATGTCGAGGAGTACACCAAGGGTGACGTCAAGGACAGGACCGGCTCGCTGACGGCGTTGCCGATCATTGAGACCCAGGCAGGTGACGTGACGGCGTTCGTGCCGACCAACGTGATCTCAATCACCGATGGGCAGATATATCTGGAGACCGACCTGTTCAATGCCGGCGTGCGGCCCGCAATCAACGCGGGACTCTCAGTATCGCGAGTGGGCGGAGCGGCCCAGACCAAGATCATCAAGAAGCTCGGCGGCGGGGTGCGCCTGGCCCTTGCGCAGTACAGGGAACTGGCCGCATTTGCGCAGTTCGCCTCCGATCTTGACGAGGCTACGCGCAAGCAGTTGGATCGGGGCCGTCTGGTCACGGAGCTTATGAAGCAGAAGCAGTATGCTCCGCTTGGCGTTGCCGAGCAGGCGGTCACCCTTTTCGCCATCGAGAAAGGGTACTTCGACAAGATCGGCCTGGAGCGTGCATTGGAGGTCGAGGAATCCCTGAGAAGCCACATGGCGGACCAGCACAAGGACTTGGTGGACCGAATTGCGGCCAAGCCCGAACTGGACGAAGAGACCGGTTCGGCCTTGGAGCAGGCGCTCTCGTCATTCATGGAGACTGTTGCGGCATAGCGGTCCGATGGCTAGCGGAAAGGAAATACGCGTAAAGATCCGAAGCGTCCAGAACACGCAGAAGATCACGCGCGCCATGGAGATGGTTGCCGCCTCGAAGATGAAGAAGGCGCAGGACCGGATGCGTGCGGCGCGTCCCTACAGGGAGAGAATGCTCGAGGTCTGCGCCCATGTCAGGAATGCCGTTGGCGAGTACAGGCATCCGTACCTGGTTCAGCGTGAGAGCGTTAACAAGGTCGGCATGATTTTAGTGACGACCGACAAGGGTCTCTGTGGCGGGCTTAATGCCAATCTCCTCCGTTCGGTGATCAGCGAATCACAGCGGCTGGAATCCGAAGGAAAGGGCGTTTGCTACAGCGTGTTCGGCAACAAGGGACTCTCATTCCTCAACCGCTTTAATGCACGCATCGTGTCGAGTGCCGTGGGCATCGGCGACAACCCCCGCCTTGAGAGGATGCTGGGCGCGATCGGCTTGATGCTCGACGCCTATTCCTCCGGCGAGGTGGACCAGGTCCAGCTGGTCTACAACAGCTTCGAGAACACCATGAAGCAGACCGCCGGCATCCTGCAGCTGCTGCCCCTTGGCGCCATGGAGGTGAATTACGGCAGGCACGAAATGCCGTGGGACTACATCTACGAGCCGGATGCGCGGACCGTGCTTGACGTTCTGCTCAAGCGCTACATCGAATCGGTCGTCTACGCCAGTGTCATTGAGAACATCGCATCGGAACAGTCTTCGCGCATGGTTGCCATGAAGGCCGCCACTGACAACGCCGGGAAACTCATATCGGAGCTGAACCTGGTGTACAACAAGACCAGACAGGCGGCGATCACGCAAGAGATCGCCGAGATTGTCGGCGGCGCTGCGGCCGTGTAGGAAAGGAGGAACCAATCATGACGGGAAAAATCGTATTCACCACAACCAATTCCGTTGAGGGCAGGAAGATATCCGAGTACTGCGGCGTGGTTGCCGGAGAGTCGATCCTGGGCGTCAACATATTCAAGGACCTTTTCGCCGGAATCCGCGACATCATTGGCGGCCGTTCGGGAGCCTACGAGGAGGAGCTTGCAAAGGCGCGAGAGATGGCGTTCAACGAGATCGAGATGAAGGCACTGGAGCTGCAGTGCAATGCAGTTGTTGGCATCGACATCGACTACGAGGTGATCGGCATGAACAGCGGGAACATGCTCCTGGTGTCCGTGTCCGGAACTGCCGTCAAGTTGGCATGAACAAACCGACCATTAGGAAAGATAGAGATGAGTGAACAGTCAAAAGGAACAATTATCCAGATCATCGGCGCGGTCATTGACGTTGAATTTCCGACGGACCATCTGCCGAAGATCTACGATGCGCTTAAACTTGAGGGAACCAACCTGACTCTCGAGGTTCAGCAGCAGCTAGGCGGCGGAGTGGTGCGCACCATTGCGCTAGGCGCTTCCGAGGGGGTTCGGCGGGGCATGGAAGTGACCGGCACCGGCAAGCCGATCGAGGTTCCTGTTGGCAAGGAGACCTTGGGGCGGATCATGGACGTGCTTGGGCAGCCCATTGACAAGGCGGGCGCCATCGGCGAGCAGAAGCGCATGTCGATCCACCGCACCGCGCCGAGCTACGAGGAGCTGTCGCCCAACCAGGAGATCCTTGAGACCGGAATCAAGGTGATCGACCTGATATGCCCGTTTGCCAAGGGCGGCAAGGTTGGCCTGTTTGGCGGCGCCGGCGTCGGCAAGACAGTCAACATGATGGAGCTTATCCGCAACATCGCCATTGAGCATTCGGGTTATTCGGTGTTCACAGGCGTTGGCGAACGGACCCGGGAGGGGAACGACTTTTACCATGAGATGAGCGAATCAAAGGTTCTCGACAAGGTTTCCCTGGTTTACGGCCAGATGAACGAGCCTCCTGGGAACCGTCTTCGCGTTGCGTTGACTGGCCTGACGATTGCAGAGCATTTCAGGGATGAGGGGCGTGACGTGCTCCTGTTCATTGACAACATTTACCGCTACACGCTGGCCGGAACCGAATGTTCCGCTCTGCTCGGAAGGATGCCTTCGGCGGTTGGCTACCAGCCGACCTTGGCGGAGGAGATGGGCCGGCTGCAGGAGCGGATCACGTCCACCAAAAAAGGCTCGATCACTTCAGTGCAGGCGGTCTATGTCCCTGCGGACGACCTGACAGATCCATCGCCGGCAACCACGTTCGCACACCTGGATTCCACGGTGGTGCTGTCCCGTCAGGTTGCCGAGCTTGGCATCTATCCGGCAGTTGACCCTCTCGACTCGACATCGCGGCAGCTGGATCCGCTGATAGTGGGCGAGGAGCACTACAACACGGCAAGAGCCGTCCAGAACACTCTGCAGCGCTACAAGGAGTTGCGTGACATCATTGCGATTCTCGGTATGGACGAACTGTCTCCCGAAGACAAGCTGACGGTGTCGAGAGCGCGCAAGATACAGCGCTTTCTTTCCCAGCCGTTCTTTGTTGCCGAGGTGTTCACCGGGACCAGCGGCAAGTTCGTTCCGCTCAGGGAGACGGTCGATAGCTTCAGGGGGATCATTGACGGCGTCTACGATGACTTGCCCGAGCAGGCCTTCTACATGGTGGGCAACATAGAGGAGGCCGTGGAAAGAGGCAAGTCAATGAAGGCGGCAGCCTAGCAGATCCACTTTCGCTTTAGCCGTGTCCGTCTTCAATATAGCGATCGTTAGCGCCGAGGACAGCCTCTACAGCGGCGAGGCTGAATTTGTCTCCTGTCCCGGGGTCGACGGCGAACTTGGCATCCTTCCGAACCATGCCCCGCTGATGACGAATCTGCGTCCCGGCCTTATTGAGCTGGCACTGCCGGGAGGGGAAAGGAAGTACATTTACGTTTCCGGAGGAATACTTGAGGTCCAGCCGGACCAGGTGCTGGTGCTCGCAGATGTGGCGATGAGGGATGACCAGCTTGACGAGGGGCGCGCCGAAAAGGCAAGGCAAGATGCCGAGGAGCGCCTTACCGCCCAGCCGACAGGCATGGACTATGCCAGCGCCCAGGCCGAACTTGCCGAAGCGATGGCTCAGATACAGGCGATCAGGAAACTGCGGAAAAGATAGTTCCCTGGAGCTTGCCGCGGTGACCTGCGCCTTTCAGGTTGCCGGAATGGCGCACACTCTCCAATGACGGAGTTTCCGTTTCCAGGCGGTTTGCAGACCGACCCCGGCATATTGCAGTTGGAGGGCCAGACTCTCCGGTTCGTTGGGAAGTGGGTTGTTTGATATAATCCGTCTTTCAAATTTGGGGCATTGATGTGAGCGAAGAAATTTCCAAGAAAGTGAAAGAGATCGTGGCTGACGAGCTTGGTCACAAGGTCGAGAACATTACTGGCGAATCGAAGTTCATTGAGGATTTGGGTGCAGATTCACTGGACACCGTTGAGTTGGTAATGCGGCTTGAGGAAGAGTTCGAATGCGAAATTCCCGACGATGAGGCGGAGAAGATTATCACGGTTGGTGCGGCCATCGATTACATCAACAAGCACCTGACGCCTGACGCCTAAGCACGGCCCTATGTCTGACGCACGGAGGATCGTAGTTACCGGCCTCGGCGTTGTATCTCCGGTTGGCAACAATGTCAAGAGCGCCTGGGATGCCGTAATCGGAGGGAAAAGCGGAATCGGTGAAATCACCCGCTTTGACTGCACCGAGGATTTTCCGTCCCGCATAGCAGGGGAGGTTGCCGGCTTTGATCCGACCAGCCTAATCACCCCGAAGGAGGCCCGCCATCTGGATCTCTTCATCCAGTACAGCCTGATTGCCTCGGCGGAGGCACTGGCTGATGCAGGTGTCACTTCGGACACCGTCAATCCGGAACGGGTTGGCGTGAACATAGGTTCGGGCATCGGCGGCCTACCGATGATTGAGACGGTTTCGAAGATCAATATGGAGAAGGGGCCGAGAAGGGTATCCCCTTTCTTCATCCCGGCTTCGATCATCAACATGGCGGCTGGCCAGGTGTCGATCCGCTTTGGCTTCAAGGGTCCCAGCATGTCGATTGTCAGTGCCTGCACAACATCAACCCACTGCATTGGCGACGCCTTTAGGATGATACAGTATGGAGATGCGGACGTGATGGTCTGCGGCGGGGCGGAATCGGTGATTACGCCGCTTGCGCTGGGCGGCTTCAGCAGCATGAAGGCTCTCAGCACTCGTAACGACGAGCCGGATCGGGCCAGCCGGCCTTGGGATGTCGAGCGGGATGGGTTTGTTCTGGGCGAAGGCGCCGGGGTTCTGGTGCTGGAGGAGCTCGGACACGCAAGGCGCAGGAATGCGCACATCTACAGTGAAATGGCAGGCTATGGCATGAGTAGCGATGCCCATCACATGACTGCCCCTCTGGAGACAGGTGAAGGAGCTGTCCGGTGTATGCGCAATGCGCTTGCCGACGGAGGGATTGATCCCGAGGAGGTCGGCTATGTCAATGCCCATGGCACGTCCACTCCGCTTGGGGATGTTGCCGAGACCTTGGCGGTGCGCAAGTGCTTCGGAGACCATGCCTCCGCAATGATGATCAGTTCGACCAAGTCGATGACTGGCCATCTTCTGGGTGCCGCCGGCGCCGTTGAGGCGATCTTCAGTCTGCTTTCCGTGGCCAACGGTTGCGTTCCTCCCACTGTCAACCTTGACAAGCCTGGGGAGGGTTGCGATCTTGACTACGTTCCCAATGAGGCGCGTCAGGCATCGCTTTCCGTGGCGATTTCCAACTCTTTCGGTTTCGGCGGCACCAATGCGACCTTGGCTTTCAGAAAAGCCTGAAAGTTCCGGATCCGACCACTGATGCGGCTGCACAGCGTAAGAATCAGCGGCTTCAAGTCGTTTGCCGACCAGGTGACGTTCAAGATGGATGTTCCGGTTCTGTGTGTCGTGGGTCCGAACGGTTGCGGGAAATCGAACATAGTTGAAGCCATGACCTGGGTCATGGGGGAATCGCGGGCGTCCATGATGCGCGGAGAGAGCATGCAGAACGTGATATTCAACGGATCCTCCAAGCGCAAGCCGATGGACTGGTGCAGTGTCGAGATGCGGATCGACAACACCGATGAATCCGGAGCGGACATGAAGATGTGGAGCGGGTATCCCGAACTGGTGGTCAAGCGCCAGCTGGAGCGGGATGGCAGTTCGACCTACAGGATCAACAACCAGGTTGTCCGTCGTCGCGACGTCCATGACCTGTTCAGCGGAACGGGGCTGGGTTCGCACGGGTACAGCGTGATTCTGCAGGGAATGGTGGCGCGCATCGTCGAGGACAATCCTGCCCACATCCGGGTCTATTTGGAAGAGGCGGCCGGCGTTACGCACTACAAGGACCGCAGAAAAGAGACTGAGCATCGTCTTCGGCATTCCAGGGAGAACTTGGCCAGCATTGAGAACCAGCATGACGAGTTGCGCGGCCAGATTGCCACCTTGAAAAGACAGGCTGCGGCTGCGGTGCGCCATCGGCAGCTTAGCGGCGAGATTGACCAGGTGCGCCGGATCTCGCTGGAGTGGAAACTGAAGGAGTTGAAGGCGGAAATCGAGAAGATGGAGAGGGAGAGGGAGAACAAGGCGGGTGAGGAGGCCACTCTCGTTGACCGAAGAAAAGCCCTTGATGCCCAGACCGTTGAACTGAGAAAGAGTCATGCCAAGACCATGAAGGGACATCAGGAAGCCCAGGCGCAAGCCTACAGAATGAGCGCGGCCGTTGCGACCACGGTCCAGAAGATCGAATCGCTTCGCAAGGAGCGTACCAACCGGAACGAGGCGGTTAGGGAGCTTGAACTTGCCCTGGAAACCCAGCGGAAGCAGGTGGAGGAGGTGGGGCGACAGCAGGCCGAGGGCAAGTCGTTCTCCGAAAAGGCGAATGCCGAGATCAGGGTTCTCGGCCAGAGGATTGCCGGGATTGAGGAGAACATCGAGAAGCAAAGGAAAAGCGGCGACTCCAGGAAGGAGAGCCACGACAGGATTGAAGAGGACAGCCGCCAGCAACGGCATCTTCTACAGACCAAGGAGATGCAGCTTTCGATGACTGGCGACCGGATCCATTCACTCAGGAGCGCCATTGAGGAGGCAGAGGGGAGATTCTCCGAGACGAAAGCGGTGGTTGAGGAAGGCGGTGAAGCCGGAAAGGAGGTTGCCCAGGCGAGAAAGAGTCTTGATAAGGCGGAAAAGGAAAGATCCGACTGCCAAGGGAGACTGGACAAGCTTGGCAAGAAAATGGATGCCCACACATCGGCCGCAGGCGAACTGAAGACGGAGAGCGTCAAGTTGGAGACAGAGCGGAAGTTTCTGATGTCGGTGGAGGGTGTTCACGGCGGGGATGCGGAAGGCTGGGCGAAGCAGGCCGGCATATCGCAGTCCCAGTTGATGACCGAACAGGTGAGGATAAACGCAGGCGAATGGGCACGCGCTGTTGATGCGGTTTTGGGTGCAAGGATCTCCGCCTACCTGGTCAGCAACCCCTATGACTATCTGGGTGATTCACAGCTTCCGGCCGGCATGGCGCTGGTTGACAGAGACTGTGCAGGTGAGCCTGTGGCCGCGGCACGGGATGGACTGGCGCCGCTGGTCGACAGGATCAAGTGCGAGAAGCGGTGGAGAGGCTTGTTGTCCTCGCTGCTTGCGGGTCACTATGCCGTCGAGAGTCCTGATGCCGCACGGAATCTCAGGCCTCTGCTAGAAGGGAATGAGTTTCTGGTGACGCCAAGAGGCGAGGTTTATGGAAAGGATTCCGTATGCATTCCGGCAGATGCGCACAGAGGTTACGACTGGAGCGCGAGAATGGAAAAGCTTACGCGCCGCAACCATGAGATCGGAAAGGAGTTGGAGGTGCACGAAGGTCAGGGCAGGCAAATCGCTGCGAGGCTGGAGAGTGAATCAGACTTGCTTGCCACGCTTGACGCAAATGCGGAAGCCTGCAAGTCCGCCTTGCGTACGGCCGAGAAGGTTCAGATTGAGAGTGCCGCCCGTCGCCAATGGGCTCTTGAGCGCGGAAAGGAGTTTCAAGCCCAGATGAATTCGCTGCGCAAGGAACTCAAGGAGGCTGAAAAGGCTTTTTCCGCATTGGAAGCCGGGGTGTCAAAGATAAAGGCATCGCTTGACGAATACGACCGGAATCTCAAGATGTCGAGCCACACCATTGAGGCTGAAGGCAGGAAAGTGACCGAAATGCGGGAGGAGCTGGAACGGCTTCTGCAGGAGCGGAATCGTCATGACGGCACTCTCCGTGAAATGGCCACCAACTCAACCGTTCTTGATGTCAGACTGGAGACTGCCACTCAGCGCATAGCCGAGATCGAGAGGGAGGCTGGACAACAGCGCAAGGAACTGGCCAGCATGGATGAAAACGAACTCGGCGCGGAGAGGGAAAGGCAGGAGAGCCATCTCAAGGATGCCAACGAAAAACTGGAACAGGTTGTCGGAGAGGCAAACCGGATCCTTTCGCAGATCGAGGCGAATGATGCCAGCAGACAGGTCCTTGAAAGGGAGCTTTCCGAGACTCATGACCGGGTTCAGCAGATAGGCTTCGAGGAATCCACGAAGAGAACGGAGATGGAACTGATTGGGGAGCAGATGTCGGAACTTAAAGTCGAGGTGGACAAGGAACTGAGGGACAGGATCGGCAACAGCGAACAGGCGGACAGCCATGTCAATGCCTTGATCGCCAAGCGGAACCGTCTGGGCGACATCAACTTCGCCGCTGAGGGCGAACTCAAGGCTGCGGAAGAGAGGGAAAGCGAGCTTGAGCTTCAGCGCCAGGATGTGAACGAGGCGATAGGAAACCTGTCGGATGCCATAGCGAAGATCGACCGCGAGATGCTGGAGCGGCTCAATGAGGTGTTCAGGAAGGTTTCCGAAAGGTTTGACGAACTCTTCAGGAAGGTGTTTGGCGGAGGATCCGCCCGCCTGGAGATGGAGGGTGATTCGATGCTGGATTCGGGCGTCAAGATCAAGGCGACGCCGCCAGGAAAGACGGTGGACCGCATGCACCTGCTGTCCGGCGGAGAAAAGTCGCTGGTGGCGCTTTCGTTCATATTGGCGATCTTCTCGCTCAATCCCGCCCCTTTTTGTGTCATGGATGAGGTTGATGCGGCATTGGATGACCATAACACAGTGATGTTCAACAACCTGATACGCGAGTTCTCCGGTCAAGTGCAGTTCATTGTGGTGACACACAACAAGATCACTGCCGAGGTGGCGAACCGGCTGGTCGGAGTGGCTCAGCCGGAAAGGGGCGTGTCCACTCTTGTCACTGTCAAGACCAGCGAAATCGGGAAGTTTGTTGAGACTGGAGCTCCCGCGTAATGGACAAGGCACTGTTCATACTGGTTGCAGGCGTTTCCTTTCTGGTCTCTTTCTATCTGTTCATTTTCTGGCGAAAGTCGAGAGCCAAACCCAGTCGGCCGGCCATCACAGATGCAGGTCGTCGGGAGCCTGTCATGGGCGGAACTCTTCCAATACAGCCTCCTCCGGCTCTGGTCAAGGAAGTGATCAGGACAGAGGCGGATTTCCCGGACTTGCCGGACGATTTCAAGGTGGATGTGCACTACATTGTCAAGATGTGGCAGGATCAGCCGAAGGCGCTCGATGACGAGGCGTTCAAGGGATTGATGGGACATCTCGCGGGAAACTTCCTTGGTGGGGAACCGACATTTCTGGCATATGGACCTGACGAGGACAAGTGGACCCTGCCTCGCCTGGAGACACTGTATTCCTGCTATTTCTGGAGTACCCCGCTAGCGAACCGATCGGGCCGGCTAACCGAGGATCATGTCAGGTCCATAGAGGGATACGTGACGGCCTTTGCCGCCAAGCATGACTTTTTCGTAAGCCTTCCGAGAACGGATGAGACGTTGCGCAACATAGACCTTCTCGACAATTTCTGCTCCGAGGTGGATCAGGTCATAGGCATCTATCTGGCAGCCATGCCGGGTGACAGGTCCCAGAGAAACACGGTTCAGTCGATATGCGAGCTTGCCTGTGCGGAAGGATTTGTCGAGGACCGGAACGGTGACATCACCTATTTCCTGCAAAACCAGCGGCTGTTCATACTCAAGGCGCGGAACGGAGGGAAACTGGGACAGGAGCCTGCAACCAGAGTGCTGGCCGGCCTGAAATTCGAGATGGACATCCCTCAGCTTTCCGATCCGGCCAGCGCTTTTGACACCATGGTTGAGCATGCCGGCAAGTTGGCGCAGTCCCTGCACTTTTCGCTTGTCAACGACAAAGGCGTTCCGATATCGAATGAGGACCTGAAGATGTTCCGCGAACAGATTGTCCTAATCCGTGAGAAAATGGACCAGTACGGGGTTGTTGCCGGCAGCACCATTGCACGAACGCTTTTCAACTGATTGTGATGGGCGCGCAGCCCTCTCGCAGCCGGGGATCTTTCATCCATGGAAAAGGAAATTCAGTCAGTCAGGGATGAGTTGCGGGACTTGCGCAAGCAGATCCGCCGGCACAACAGGCTCTATCATGAAAAGGCCGATCCCGAGATCACCGATGCGGACTACGACCGTCTTTTTGCCCGGCTGCTGGCGTTGGAGGAATGTTATCCGGAACTGATCACGAAAAGCTCTCCGTCACAAAAGGTAGGCTGGTCGCCGTCGCCATCCTTTGCCGCGGTAGAGCATCTGAATCCAATGCTGTCGCTCTCGAACGTCTTCAACGAGGGTGAGGTGGATGCGTTCGATGCGAGAATGCGCAAGGAGTTGCAGATGGATGCGGTGCCTTACAGTGCCGAAATGAAGTTTGACGGGGTTGCGGCCAACCTGCTCTACCAGAGTGGAACGCTCAGGCTTGGATCTACACGCGGCGACGGAATCCACGGCGAGGACATAACCGAATCGGTCAGGACCATTGCCTCGATCCCCGAAAGAATTTCAGGCTCCCGCATTCCGGAGGAGATCGAGATCCGCGGCGAGGTTCTGATACACACTGACGACTTCCTGAAGATGAACAGCCGTCTGAAAGGCTTGGGCATGAAACCCTTTGTGAACCCCCGCAACGCTGCCGCAGGCAGCCTGAGAAATCTTGTGACACAGGTGACTGCCAGCCGGCCGTTGCATTTTTACGCCTACGGAGTGGGTTCGGTAGATGGCTTGGATGCTGGCCTGAAACGACACTCGCTTGTTCTCGAATGGCTCGAGGACATTGGATTCAAGATATCTCCCCGGCGTCATGCCGGCCTCGGCATTCAGGAGATGAGCGGCTTCTACCGTGAGATTGCGGCGACCAGGTCGGAGATTCCGTTTGGTGTCGATGGCATCGTCTACAAGATTGATGATCTCGCGTTGCAACGGAAGCTCGGCATGATATCGAGGGCGCCGCGCTACGCTGTTGCGCACAAGTTCAACCCCGAGGTTGCCGAGACGCAGCTTCTGCAGATAGACATTCAGGTGGGGAGAACCGGAGCGTTGACCCCGGTTGCACGACTTGCCCCCATCCTGGTCGGCGGCGTAGTGGTATCGAATGCGACCTTGCACAACGCCAGTGAGATCGAGGGCAAGGGAATCATGGTGCCTGACGTCGTGCTCATCAGGAGAGCCGGCGATGTCATTCCCGAAGTGGTCCGAAACGTTCCGGACCGCCGGCCGGAATCCGCAAGGCCCTATGTCTTTCCCGGCACGTGTCCGGTGTGCGGTGCGGGAGTGGCCCTCAGCAGGGAGAAGGTTCCGGACGGGGATGCGTCTGCAGGACCGGTTCTGCACTATTGTCCAAACCGGGAATGCAGAGCGCAGGTGTGCGGCCGCCTGATGCACTTCGCATCACGTCGCGCCTTTGACATACAGGGTCTTGGAAAAGAGATAGTTGAGGCACTGGTCCGGCACGAAAAGGTCGCCAAGCCTCCTGACCTGTTCCGCCTGACCAGGGAGGATCTTCTGGAAATGCCGATGTTTGCCGAGGTTTCTGCCGACAAGCTGCTTCGGCATATTGCGGATTCGCGCGAGGTTCCGCTCAACGTGCTCATATATTCGCTGGGGATCCCGAATGTGGGCGAAAGTGCGGCCCTTAGGATCGCCGGCTTTTTCGGATCCTTGGAGTGCTTTCGGAAGTCAGGGATCGAGCTGATGATGTTTGTCGAGGATGTTGGGGCGGAGACTGCAAGGCAGGTTGTGGCCTGGTGGTCCGAACCGCGCAACATGGACATGGTCGACGAACTGCTGGCGCTTGGTGTGCATCCAAGGCCCGTCACATCCCGTCAAGGCCGGCATGTCAGTCTGGAGAGCTTCTTCGGCGTCGTCAGGAAGATGAAGTCCATGCTGACTGAAGACGAGATTGTCCGTGTGGACGGCGACAGGCCTCTGGATGGTGTTGGCGACGTGGTTTTCAACAGGCTGGCGGAAGGTTTCCCGTCGCTCAAGGAGTTGATGGACGCAACTGCCGAAGAAGTTGCAAGGGCTGTTGCCTATGACGGTCGCCCGGCCTCGCGGCAGGCTGCCGAAAAAGTGGCGAAGTTCCTGAACCATCCCCACTATGCGGGTATGATTTCCGCCCTGTCGGAAGCAGGACTGGATCTGGGCAGGGGAGGTGAAACTTCCGGCCTGAATGGTCAGACTTTTGTTCTGACGGGAATCTTGACCGGGATTTCGCGGAACGAGGCGAAAGAGAGATTGCAGGCTCTTGGTGCAAAGGTTTCCGGTTCGGTTTCGGCTAGGACCGGTTTTGTCGTGGTAGGCGAGAATCCGGGACAGAAACTGGCTGACGCGCAGGCCTTGGGGGTTGCCTGCCTGAACGAGCAGGAATTCGTCGATAAGCTTCGGATTTTGGAAGCGCAGACATACGACGGGGGGGCATAGGCGGTGCAATACATGGATTTCGAAAAGGAAGTCGAGCTGATTGATGCACGCATCCAGAGCCTCAAGCACGAGGCAGGCGAGTCAAAGGTCATTCTCCGTAAAATGAATGAGCTTGAGCAGGAATCGGAGCGCTTGCTGAAGAGGATCTATGGCAAGCTCACTCCCTGGCAGACATGCATGGTGGCACGCCATCCAATGCGCCCGTTTGCACTTGACTACATAGGCAGCATGTTCACCGGATTTATCGAGGTGCACGGCGACCGCGCCTTTTCCGACGACAGGTCCATTGTCGCCGGCTATGCCTGGTATAACAAGATTCCGGTGGCGGTCATCGGACACCAGAAAGGCCGCACCACGGAGGAGAAGGTGTTCCGGAATTTCGGCATGCCCCATCCCGAGGGGTACAGGAAAGCGCTTAGGGTGATGAAGACAGCTGAACGTTTCAAGCTGCCGGTCATCACCCTGATCGACACCCCGGGCGCCTATCCCGGCATAGGTGCAGAGGAGCGTGGACAGTCAGGAGCAATCGCGAACAACCTGTTGGAAATGATATCTCTCAAGACACCGATCGTAAGTGTTGTGATCGGTGAGGGAGGGTCCGGCGGGGCTTTGGCTCTTGCGATGAGTGATATGGTTCTGATGATGGAGTATTCCATCTACTCGGTCATCTCGCCTGAAGGCGCGTCCTCCATTCTGTGGAAAAACGCCGAGCATGCGGCGGCCGCCGCTGACAAGCTGAGCATCACGGCCAAGCTGCTGAAGGGAATGAAGTTGATTGACGAGATCATTCCCGAGCCGCTTGGAGGCGCACACCGTTCGCATAAGGAGGCGTTTCAGCAGGTAGGGGACGCTGTGGGGAAATCACTCAGGAACCTTGGGAAGTTTGAGGATGATGCGCTGATTGAGCGTAGGCGAAAAATCTGGAGATCGTATGGAAACTGGACGCAGCACAGATGATTCCGGTTCGCTGATCAAGGCCGTCAGAGATTTCTGGAGGATTCACATCCCGAGGGGCGGCAGGGTTTGCGTCGCACTTTCGGGGGGAATTGATTCCGTTGTGTTGCTTGATCTCCTGTACGAACTTCGGGCAAGGGACGGCTCGTCGTTCACGCTGCAGGCGGTGCACGTTGACCACGGCATTAGTTCCCGGTCCGGCGAATGGGCCGAATTCTGTCGGCAGCTGTGTGTCCGGAGTGATGTCCCGTTGACTGTGGAAAAGGCCGGTCTTGACGCCAGTCTTCCGAATCTCGAAGCCCGTGCCCGAAAGGTTAGAAGAGATGCCTTTGGGCGCGTCAATGCCGGCTTTGTGGCTCTCGCACATCATCTGGACGACCAGATCGAGACGTTCATGTTCCGTGCCTTCCGGGGAAGCGGCATCAGCGGTCTTGCCGGGATGTCATCGTATTCCCGCCTTTCGGCGGATTCGGAGATATTCCTGGTTCGCCCTCTGCTTGGATGCGGAAGTGAGGAGATAGCGGACTATGCCAAGTCCCGTCAGCTTGACTGGGTTGAGGACGAGACGAACCAGGACAGCAAGTACAGCCGTAACTTCATCCGCAACCAGTTGCTTCCGTTGGCGGGTAAGCATTTCACCGGCTATCGCAGTACGTTGCCGGCGACACTGCGAGGGGTGGAAGAGGCGAATGGCTTGCTGGAGGAGTTGGCATGCCTTGACCACAGGTTCGCCTTGCACGGTGACGGTTGGTCCCGTTCGGCTTTTCGTGAGATCGGCCCTCAGCGCACTGCCAACTGGCTGAGCCACCTGATTGACGCGAACAGCCTGGGATTCGTCACTGGTGGACAGATTGCCGAAACAGCCAGGCAGATATGCCTGCCTAGCGACAAGGGTGCCGGCCTGTCTCTAAGTTTGGGGAGGCGCTCACTTGCCACCTATGGAGATGACCTTTACATTGTTGCCGCCGATGCGCTTGCCGATAATGCCGGGATTCTCCGTACACATGAACTTGACGGCACCCGGCAGTACGGAAACCGGTACGGCAGGCTGACTTTTCACAGGGATGACGTCAACGGCATCAAGGCGGACAGGTTTGGTGATGGAAGAATGGAGATCAGGCCCCTCAGCGGAGGGGAGAGGATCCCCATGGGTGAAAACCGTCCGGACCGCGAGGTTCGTGACTTGCTTAGGGAAGCGCGTGTGCCTCCCTGGGTGCGAAGCACAATGCCTCTCGTTTATGTCGATAACGAATTGGCTGCAGTTCCCAACGTGAAGGTCAGCATCCGCCATCAGGCCGAATCTGAAGAGGGCTATTTCCCGATATGGGATTCACAAACCGTGGTTTCCGCGTCAACGCTTGCCATCTCACGTTTCCGCACAGTTTCCGATGGACGCTATTGAACCTGGAAACTGGGATCGCTTCGACGAGATCATTGATGTTCGCTCTCCGGAGGAGTACCGCATCGACCACATTCCGGGCGCTATCAGCCTGCCGGTGCTAGGCGATGTGCAGCGAAGCGAAATCGGCACCATGTACAAGAAGCAGTCCGCTTTCGCGGCTCGGAAGAAGGGTGCCTCCCTGGTTGCCCGGAACATAGCACTCCATTTGGAGCATGAACTTGCAGACCGTTCCGTCGGTTGGCGTCCTCTGGTGTACTGCTGGCGGGGTGGCCAGAGAAGCCAGGCCTTTGTGGATGTCATGAGGCATGTGGGCTGGAATGCGCATCGGCTGAATGGGGGATACAAGTGCTACAGGAAATGGGTGCTTGAACAGATTGAATTCCTGCCGGGAACGGTTCGGATGGTTGTCCTGGCGGGAAGAACCGGTGTTGGCAAGACGCGCTTGCTTTCCAGGATCCAGGAAATGGGTGCGGCCGTAGTCGATCTGGAGGAACTTGCCTGTCACCGGGGATCGGCCTTTGGCGTCCTGGGGGAACAGCCTTCGCAGAAGGCCTTTGAAAGTGGCCTCTGCGCGGGACTTTCCAGGGTGTGCAGGGAGACATTCGTTTTTCTCGAGGCGGAAAGCCGCAAGATAGGTGAAATACATCTCCCGGGCTCGCTTCTTTCCTGCATGCGAGCGGCTCCGGTGGTCGAAGTCACCGCTTCCATTGAGGCGCGGGCTGGGTACATTACATCCGAATACCAGGATTATGTAGACTCGGAGAATCTGTTCGAGAAGACTTTACGGAGCATTGGGCAGTATACTGGGAGGCAATTGCTTGAAAACTGGCTTGCCATGCACAGAAAAGGGGAGGTCAACAGGCTTGTGAAGGAAATGCTCGAAAAATTCTATGATATCGGCTACGGACATTCACTGTCCAGGAACTACGGCAGAGGCAAGCCTCTCGCCTCTGTTGAGGTTGATCCCGGCAGTGCTGCAAGCATTGACCAGGCGGCATTCCGGATACTGGGAGCCGTTGCCGGGAGGATGTCCTAGGTCATGCTGAGGGAAGCCATCAGCCGGTTCTCAGCTTCCGTTTTCAACCGGAAGATAGCGGCCTGGCCGGAAATGAGAGAGAGTCTGGCGAGAAGCGGCGGAAAGGTTCTCGCAGTCAGCTTCTGGGATGCGGGGCGGATTGCTTTCAGGATAAGGGAGTGCGGCCTGCTCGATCCGGTGCACCCTGCAGTCCACTCCAGTTGCCGGATCGCTTTCCGTTCGGTTGACGAGCATGGGGTTCCGAAATGGTCCGTTGAAGGGGACGCTGAACTTCTGAAGGCGGTTTCGGAACTTGTCGAGGCCGGAGGAGCCGACATATCCGGTCATGTTGTAGCCAGCGCGATCCGTCCAGTGTTCAGGGAGGCGCGGGACCTGTCCTCTAGGCTAGGACAGGCGTTGCAGCAGTATGTCGAATCGGAGCAGAACTGGGCGGTTGGCCGTTCCGAATTTGCAGCCCACCGGAAAACGCTCTCGAAACTGACTAGACGCATCGAGAAACTGTCGGATACTGTGCGCCAGATTTCCGGCAACATCAACAAGGACGGAAAAGCGATATGAGCCAGGAACCTAGGATCATCAAGAAGTATTCGAACCGCAGGCTGTACGACACGGAACAGAGCTGCTACATCACATTGGATGATGTACGGGATCTCGTCTGTGATAGCGTGCTCTTCCGGGTTGAGAACGTCAAGGACGGCGAGGACATTACGCGATCAATACTGCTGCAGATCATTCTGGACCAGGAGGTCATGCAAGTGCCGATGTTCAGCGAATCCAGCCTGCGCTACATTATCATGTTTTACGGCAGCGCCATGCAGAACTCGCTGGGCGCCTTTCTTGACCAGACCATGCCGATGCTGGTCAAGATGCAGAAGGAGATGGCCGGCAAACCGGACTTCAGTGGCATGGACAACAGGCTTTGGAGCGAACTTGCAATCATGCAGGGAAGAATGCTCAGCAGCGTCTTTCAGGACTTCATGAACCGGAGCATGGATGTCTACTCCAATGCACAGAAGCAGTTCTCCGAGGGGGCCGAACAGATGATGAAACTTTCGGACATGGCCTTCCCCTTTGTTCCGCCAAGTAAAAAGGGCGGCAAGGGCTCCGGCAAGAAAAGCTAGGCTTCCCGGGGTGTCGATGCCCTTCTAAGCCGGTCATTGACACCGGCCCACTCGCTTCCGCGCGGCGGGGGTTCCACGACGATGAATGGACATGGCATGGCATCGAGTTTCCGCAGCATTGAGTAGACTTTCCTGGCGTAGTCTGCGGCACTGTCGGGAGCCTTCAGCCATGGTCCCGTGTGCATGTCCGGACGGGTCCGGGAAATCAGGCCGCAACCGCAGTTGCGTGAGATATCGGTTGCCATCCCGTCACTGTCCGCGGCCAGCAGCAAGCTTTTTCGCGGTGAGTAATGCCTTGCAAGGCCACCGGAAGCCTCATCGTGGATTTCCTCCGAAAGGTTTGCTATCTCCATTCCGAGAACGGCCTTGATTTCCCCGAGCGAAAGCGATCCGCTTCGCATCAGGCGAGGCGCTTCGGGTGACGAGAGATCGACAATTGCCGATTCGATGCCGATGCCCGACGGGCCGCCGTCAAGAACAGGCATGTCGATGTCCCTGAACTCGGCTAGGACATGCTCTGCATTGGTTGCACTGGTATGTCCGTGGAGGTTGGCGGAGGGTGCCGCGACCGGTGCGGCAACCATTCTGAGAAGTTCCCTGGCAACGGGATGGGACGGCACCCGCAAGGCCACAGTGGAGCGGCCGCCCGTGACTATGCCGGGAACGGCTTGCGACTTCTTCAGAATGATTGTGAGCGGACCCGGAAGAAAACGCCTGGCTAGGGCATAGGCCGGTTCCGGAATGCCGGCTACCCAGCCTTCGAAGTCAGCGAAGGAATGGACATGGAGAATGAGGGGATGCGATTGGGGGCGCCGCTTGACCTCGAAGATCCTTCTTACGCCTTCCGCATGGGTGGCCATTGCTCCAAGCCCGTAGACCGTTTCCGTGGGAAATGCCGCGATACCGCCGTTCAGCACGGCTTTCGCCGTAGCTGCGATGTCATCTGTTGCCGTTGCCATTTCCTAGAATGATGCCTTGAATGCAGCTGTACCGGTCACGCAGCTGCCTGATCATTTCCGAATCGAGGGAAGGCGGCGGGGGCGACTTGTTCCAGCCTGTAGTTTCAATCCAGTTCCTGAGATGTTGCTTGTCGAGGCTTTCAGGGTTTTTTCCGGAACAGTGGCTGTCGGCAATCCAGTAGCGGGATGAATCGGGTGTAAGCGCCTCGTCGATCAGCACCAGCTTGTTGTCGGAATCAAG
Organism: Gammaproteobacteria bacterium; assembly: GCA_965207545.1. Taxonomy (GTDB): domain Bacteria; phylum Pseudomonadota; class Gammaproteobacteria; order Tethybacterales; family CBDBMS01; genus CBDBMS01. The sequence continues at coordinate 1,003,756 of CBDBMS010000003.1, read as the reverse complement.
GGCAAACTCGAATTTGGTGTCGGCGAGGATGATTCCCTTGTCAGCCATCAGCCGATGAGCGTGGCTGTAGAGATTCATCGAGGTCTCGGCCATCGCTTTTGCCGTTTCCATGCCTGTGATCCGGCATGCCTGCTCAAAGGTGATGTTTTCGTCGTGGAGTCCGTCCTGAGCCTTGGTTGCCGGCGTGAAGATGGGCCTGGCCAGTCGCTCAGCCAAGCGCAGGCCGTCAGGCAACGCTATTCCGCATACCTCCCGCTTTTCCAGATACTCCTTATAGCCCGACCCTGCAAGATAGCCTCTTACGACTGCCTCGACCTGGATCGGCTCCATTCTTTGCACTACAAGAGAACGTTGCCGGACAACATCGCGTTCGGAAGTCGAGACAACATCCTCAGGTGCATCGTCGAGCAAATGGTTTGGAACTATGTGCCCTGTTTTTTGGAACCAGTGTCTTGAGAGACTGGTGAGTACGGCTCCCTTTCCGGGAATGGGTTCCTTGAAGACCACGTCGAAAGCCGATATCCTGTCGGTCTGAACCAGCAGCAGACGCGCCTCGTCTATGACATAAATGTCGCGGACTTTTCCGCGGCCCAGCAGTTTGAGACTATCGAGCCGGGTTTTGTACAGTGGTTCCATAAAGTCTGCCCTTGACGTCCAGTGCGGCCTTCTCAGCTTCCAAGGGGTCTTCCGACAGGAAAGTGATGTGGCCCATCTTCCTTCCCGGCCTGGCCTTTCTTTTTCCGTAAAGGTGAAGGCTGGCATCGCTGCGGCTGAGCACCATGTTCCAGTCCGGTTCACCCTGCTGCCAGCACTCTCCAAGCAGATTCAGCATCACGGCTGGACGCAACAGGCCGGGTGATGGACAGGGCAGTCCGCAGAGAGTTCTCACCTGAAGGTCGAACTGGGATATGGAGCATGATTCAATGGAATGATGTCCGCTGTTGTGAGGCCGCGGAGCAATCTCGTTTACCAGGAGATCGCCGTCGACCGCAAAAAACTCGACGCATAGAACGCCCACATATCCAAATCCCTCGAGGATTCTTTCGGTGAAGCCCTTTGCCTGGTCAATCATGTTGCTGTCCATCTTGGCCGGCGTTAGCGCAAGATCGAGAACGCCGTTCACATGGCGCGTCTCACAGGGTGGAATGAATGCAATGGAGCCGGAAAGAGTTCTGGCCGCGACCACTGCAAGTTCCGAGGAAATGTCCACGTTTTTTTCCAGCACGAAGGACTGGTCACGCCGCTCTCCAATGTGTTCGGCAACTTCCTCCCTGGATAGAACAAGGCGCTGATTCTTGCCGTCATAGCCGAACTGCGCACTCTTGAGTCTTCCCGGAAAATATGAATCGCTGATTTCATCAAGACTGGTGTCGGGATCAAGCGCCATGTAGGGAGCGACCGGCAGTCCCAAGCCGTTGACGAACCTTTTTTCCTTGATCCGGTTTTGCGCAGTTGCAACCGCTTTGGCGTCTGGACTCACATGGCATTTTCCGCTCAGACGGGCAAGCGAGGTGTGTGGAATGTTTTCGAACTCGACAGTCACCGCCTGGGCAAGCCGCGCGACTTCGGCAAGCGCATCCTTGGAGTCAAAGTCGCCAACCACACGGTGCTGGGCCACCTGCATCGCCGGCGCTTCCGGATCGGGATCCAGGACCACAACGGAGTAGCCCATCCGGTTGGCCGCGCTGCAGAACATTTTTCCAAGCTGTCCTCCGCCAAGCATGCCCAGCGTGGAGCCTGACGGTATGGGAGTCTGCATTAACCCTGGGATTGGATGTCCTGATCCTGTGACTTGACGGTTTTCTGCATTTGCCGATCCATTCTGGCAAGTTTTTGCGCAAGTCCGGGATTTTCCAAGGCAAGCATTCGAATGGCAAACAGTGCGGCGTTGGTCGCGCCTGGCTTGCCAATGGCGAAAGTCGCCACCGGAACCCCCTGCGGCATCTGGACTATTGACAGGAGGGAGTCGTAGCCGTTAAGGGGATCCGACTTGATGGGAACACCGAGAACCGGAACCGGTGTCTTTGATGCAAGCATGCCGGGCAAATGGGCGCTTCCTCCGGCGCCGGCGATGATGCACTTCAATCCGCGTTTCCTTGCGGCCTCCGCGTAATTGAACATGCTGTCGGGAGTTCTGTGTGCCGATATGACCCTGACTTCGTGTGGAACGCCAAATTCCTCCAGAAGTTCCACACTTCGCTCCATGGTCGGGAAGTCGCTAGAACTTCCCATAACCACTGCGACGAGCGGCTTGGACGTTTTGGTTTTCGCCATAATATGTCTCCCAGCGAAAACATGCAATTGTACATTATGCCCCGGACATCGGGGTCACTGGGACGGGTTGTCCGGGGAATCCTTGCCGGCTCGGCTCGGGCAATGTCTCTGCGCCAGGCAGACGATGTGCCTTGGCGGCCGCTATATCCAGTAGACAATGACGAACAGCATGAGCCATACGACATCGACAAAATGCCAGTACCATGCGACGCCTTCGAAGCCGAAATGGCGGTCCGGCTTGAAATGTCCTCGCATGCAACGTGCCAGGATGACGATGAGGGCTACGGTTCCTATGGTCACATGCAGGCCATGGAAGCCTGTCAGCATGAAGAAAGTGGATCCGTAGATGCCGCTTTCCAGCGTGAGATTGAGTTCGGAATAGGCGTAGCCGTATTCCCCAACCTGCAGAACAAGAAACACTATGCCTAGAGCCACAGTGACGGCGAGTCCCAGGTTGAGCTGTGTACGGTTGTTCATTTTCAGCGCCCAGTGGGCCCAGGTGACTGTCATTCCGGACGTGAGAAGGATCAGCGTGTTGATGGCCGGAATGCCGAAGGCGGGTATGGTTTCAAACCTGTCCCTGAAGTAGGGTCCTGAGGATGGCCATTCGACCTCGAAGCCGGGCCATATCAGGCCGTTTGCTCCTGTTGCGAGATCGGGCACCGCATAGAACCGGGTGTAGAAGAGGGCGCCGAAGAAGGCGCCGAAGAACATGACTTCGGAGAATATGAACCAGCTCATCCCCCAACGGAACGCCATGTCCTCCTGTTCCTTGTACAGACCGGTCTCGCTTTCGCGGGTGACATCCCCCCACCAGCCGTACATGGTGGCGAACAGGCTTGCGAAGCCCAGCATCAGTGTGACCGCTCCCCCCACAAGCGAGTTGAACATGAGGATCATGCCGGTGACGAGCAGGACTGCTGACGCCACCCCGCAGATTGGCCAGCGGGACGGCTTGGGAACGAAATAACTGCTGGGCGATGATGTCGCTGGACTGTTCATGATGTCTGGCCAGTGATGAGATGAACGATTGCAAGAATGATGCATATGAAGATCGCAACCATGGTGATGCCGGCGGCAACGGCGTGAACGGGTCCGAACCTCCTCTGATCCTGTTCCGCGTTTGAACGCTTGCGAACACCGAACATGGCGGCGGCAAAGGAGCGCATGGCGGCCAGGAAACTGCGCAACTGCAGGCTCACCATGTTCCGGTCACCTTGCGCCCTCGATTTCGAAGAAGGTGTAGGACATTGCGATGGTGTTGATCTCGCTGTCGAGATTCGGGTCGAGCGAGAAGACGACGGGAAGCCTGATGGCCTCCCTGGGCTCGAGGGTCATCTGGTAGAAGCAGAAGCATTCGAGTTTCTTCACATATCTCTGCGCGTGTGTAGGCGCGAAACTCGGTATGGCCTGTCCGTGAAGTTCCCTGTCGAGATTGTTCTCGATCTCATAGATCACGCTGTAGGTGGCTCCGGGATTGATCCGCATGGTCCTGGTCAGCGGCCGGAAGGAGACGTTGCCGCGGACGTTGGCGTCAAGGTCGAAGCGCAGCTTCCGTGACGAATCAACCTTGAAATCGGAAGTGTCCTCGGGATTGAGCAGGTTGTTGATGCCGGTCACCTGGCAGATCTTTTCGTAGAGGGGAACCATTGCGTAGCCGAAGCCGAACATTAGCAGCGAGAACACCACGAGTTTCCCCAGCATGACCTGGTTGTGGACTTGGATCTTGCTTGCAGTCACGAGGCTAGCGGAACAGGAAGAACGAATAGACAAAGAACCCGAGGGCAATGATGCCAAGGACGGCCCCTGTCACGTACTTCGGATGAACCGGTGGCCGCCGCATGGGTTACTTCCCGTCTGCTATGACGGGCCGGAAGCCGTCCCATTCGAGTTTCGGAGGCGTCTCGAAACTGTGATAGGGCACCGGTGTCGGAAGCTCCCATTCGAGACTGTCCGCTCCGTCCCAGACTCTTTTTTCGCTGGTCTGCTGTCCTGACTTGATCGAGACCACGATGTTGTACAGGAAGATCAGCTGTGCGAAGCCGAAGCCGAACGCCCCTATGGTTGAGATCATGTTGAAGTCCGCGAACTGCAGGGCGTAGTCGGGAATGCGCCTAGGCATGCCCGCCAGGCCCAGGAAGTGCTGCACAAAGAACGTGACGTTGAAGAACACCATCGAGGTCCAGAAGTGCAGTTTGCCGAGGAACTCGCTGTACATGCGACCGGTCCACTTGGGAAACCAGAAGTAGATGGCCGCAAAGAGACTGAACAGCGATCCGGCAACAAGGACGTAGTGGAAGTGCGCCACGACATAGTAGGAGTCCTGGAGCTGGATGTCGAGCGGAGCGATTGCCAGCACGAGGCCTGTGAAGCCGCCGATGGTGAACAGGACGATGAAGCCGATTGCAAAGAGCATCGGCGTCTCGAAGCTGAGTGACCCCTGCCACATGGTCGCTATCCAGTTGAAGACCTTGACGCCCGTCGGAACCGCTATCAGCATGGTGGCGAACATGAAGAACAGCACTGCGGTGGTCGGCATGCCAGTGGTGAACATGTGGTGTGCCCACACGATGAACGAGAGGAGCGCGATGGAGGCGGTGGCGTAGACCATGGACGTATAGCCGAACAGGGGCTTGCGCGCGAAGGCCGGTATCACCTGCGACACGACACCGAAAGCCGGCAGGGCCATGATGTAGACCTCAGGGTGTCCGAAGAACCAGAAGATGTGCTGGAACAGGACCGGATCGCCGCCACCGGCTGCGTTGAAGAAACTGGTTCCGAAATGGCGGTCGGTAAGAAGCATCGTGACCGCGCCGGCAAGAACCGGCATGACGGCGATCAGAAGGAACGCAGTGATCAGCCATGTCCAGCAGAACAGGGGCATTCTGAGGAAAGGCATGTCCGGCGAACGCATGTTGAGAATGGTCACCATCACGTTGATTGCGCCCAGAATGGAGGATATTCCCAGCAGGTGAATGGAGAAGATCGCCATGTCCATTCCGATGCCCATCTGCGTTGACAGCGGAGCGTAGAGGGTCCAGCCGGCTGCTGTGGCGCCGCCCGGGACGAAGAATGAGGCGAGCAGCAGCAGGCCTGCAGGAGGGAGAAGCCAGAAGCTCCAGTTGTTCAGCCGTGCAAATGCCATGTCCGATGCGCCGATCATGATTGGCACAAGCCAGTTGGCAAGTCCGGTGAATGCAGGCATGATGGCTCCGAACACCATCACCAGACCATGCAAGGTCAGGAACTGGTTGTATATGTTCGGTTCAACAATCTGCAGGCCTGGCTGGAACAGTTCGGCACGGAGCACCAGTGCCATGACACCGCCGGAGAAGAACATCGTCAGGGCGAACCAGAGGTACAAGGTTCCTATGTCCTTGTGGTTCGTGGTTGTTACATAGTGCTTCAGCCGTGCGGCGAAGCCCTGTGGCATCGCATGGTGATGGCTGTCGTGGGTTGAACTATGCGGCGGTATGGTCGCTTCCATGTTTACGGCGGTCTTCTCTTGATATGGGTTGGTTGCTAGCGTTTCTCGGCCACCTCTTGCGGTGACACCATCTCAGCCTGGTTGCCCCAGCTGTTGCGCTCGTAAGTGAGGATTGCCGCGATGTCGACATCGCTCAGGTACGCGAATGACGCCATGGAAGTGCCTTGCTTTCCGTTCAGGACTATGTCGATGTGCCCTTCCTTGGGTCCGGTGATGGTCGGCGCTCCGACAAGCGATGGAAAGGCCGGCTGAAGGCCCTGGCCATTGGGTTGGTGGCATGCCACGCAGTGCTGGCCATAGGCGGTTTTGCCCAAGGCCATCAGGTCCTCCATGGTCAGGTCCTCCGGCGGAGCCGAAGCATCCGATTCCACTGCTTGAGCCACTTCGCCTGTCACCGCTGACGCGAGGAGTGGGACATCGTTTCCAGTCTCTTCTCCCGCGGTCTTGCCCCCCTGCTTGCGGACCCATGCGTCAAACTCCTCTTCGGGAACGGCACGTACCACTATCGGCATGTATCCGTGGTTCTTGCCGCAGAGCTCCGCGCACTGCCCGCGGAACACGCCGGGCTTGTCTGCACGAAACCAGGTTTCGCGGACGAAGCCGGGAATGGCATCCTGCTTGACGCCCAGTTGCGGAACCCACCAGGCGTGAATGACGTCGGCTGCGGTCAGCAGCAGCCGGACTTTCTTTCCGACGGGAACAACCATTTCGTTGTCGACTTCAATGAGGTAGGTGTCGCTTTTAGGCAATGGCTCGGCGTCGGCGTCAAACGAACTGTAGAACAGGCCTCCTATCTGTTTAGGATCCGTGGAGAGCGAACTGAGGAACTGGATGTTCTGGTCCAGGTAGTCGTAGTGCCAGCGCCACTGGTATCCTGTGGCCTTGATTGATATGTCCGGCGCCGACGTGTCGCGAACTTCCAGAAAGGTCGTTGTTGCAGGGATCGCCATGATGATGATGATGACCATTGGAACGGTGGTCCAGATGATTTCGACAACGGTGTTCTCGTGGAAGTGTGCCGCCTTGTACCCTCTTGACTTGCGATGCATAATGATCGAGTAGAACATCGCGCCGAACACGATGATGGCTATGAAGACAATGATCCAGAGAACAAGGACATGCAACGAATGCTGCTCCCTGGCTATGTGTGAGGCAGGCTCCTGGAAGTTCAGTTGGTACTCGGCCAAGGCGAAAGGGGAGAGGCATAGCGAGGCTAGAAAAGCTAGACACGTTTTCATGCGTGGTGCGGGTTTGCGGTTCATTTCCAATCAACCCGTAGTATATCAGAGAGAGTTGGCCGGGATGCACCGTTGAAAGCCTGTGCAGTCGCCGTTGCGGACGTGTTCCGGTTCACTGCCAGTGATAGACTAGCACGATGGACACGTGCCTGATAACCGAAGCTCTCAATCCCGAACAGAGAAAGGCTGTCGAGCTTGAGAGCGGCAACCTGCTGGTTCTCGCCGGAGCCGGAACCGGCAAGACACGGGTGCTCACCTCAAGGGTCGCATGGCTGGTTTCCCAAGGACTGGCTCATGCCGGGGAGATTCTCGCCGTCACATTCACCAACAAGGCGTCGCAGGAAATGCTGGTTCGCATCGCGGATCTTCTGAACCGCGACGACGTGTCGGGGATGTGGATGGGAACATTCCACTCGGTGGCGTATCGCCTTCTGAGGTATCACGGCAGGGAAATAGGAATCGGAAGCGGCTTTCAGGTCATTGACAAGTCGGATCAGACCTCAATTATCCGCCGTCTTCTGAAAGAGGACAAGAGCGACTACAGTTCGGAAAGTGTCCGCGATCTTTCAGGGTTCATCTCGCGCAGCAAGGAGTGGGGTTTGCATCCCGGCGACATCCAGTCGGACCACCGCAACAGGAAGTGGCTACCCTACTATGAAATGTACAACGAATACATCAGGGAGCAGAACAAGCTGGATTTCGGAGACCTGATGATTCTTTCCCGTGATCTTCTGATCCGGCACCCCGGTGTCCGCCGCCAGTACGCCGAACGGTTCCGGCATGTGCTTGTCGACGAGTTCCAGGACACCAGCCGCTTCCAGTACGATTGGCTGAAGCTGTTCAAGTCGGACGGCAACCGTTTCTTTGCCGTTGGGGACGACGACCAGTCGATTTACGGTTTCCGGTCTGCCGACCCATACATCATGCAGGAGTATCGCAAGGAGTTTGGTGTCACTGAAATCGTTCGGCTGGAGACCAACTATCGCTCCCAGCCGAATGTCCTCAAGGTAGCCAATGCCCTGATTTCCCGGAACAGTGGCCGTATCGGGAAAACGCTGAAGGCTCATGCGGGCACGCCTGAGCCGCTGCGGTTGCGCGGATTTGGCCATGCCGAGGACGAGGCGCGTTTCGTTGCGAATTCGGTGCAGTCGCTGGGGGAGGAGGGTGTTGCCAATGATTCGGTTGCGGTCATATACCGGACCAATGCACAAAGGAGGCTGATCGAGCAGATGCTGGTCAACCTGGGAATCCCCTACCGTGTCTACGGTGGTCAGCGCTTCTTCGATCGCAAGGAGATTAAGGATGCAATGTGCTATCTGCGGCTTGCCGTCAATCCACATGACAGGGATGCACTGACAAGGGTGATCAACTTTCCGCCAAGAGGAATTGGCGCCCGAACGATGGAGCGGCTTGCGGAGAACCCCAACGGCATCCATGCGGCGATCCAGATGATGGCCCAGGAGAATCCGAAGGTCGACGGTTTCCGGATGCTGCTTGAGGATCTGGTCCGTGCCCATGAAGGCAATGCCCGGCCATCCGAGATGGTGCTGAAAGTCAACGGCGTTTCCGGTCTTCATAAGCACTACTCCCAAAAAGGGGAGGATCTGGAGCGGGGGGAGAACCTTGATGAACTGGTTAATGCGGCAAAGCAGTTTGAAAACCAGACTGCTGGAAAGGATGCCAGCTTGGCGGATTTCATCTCCTATGCCTCGCTTGACACCGGCAATCCCGATGCCCAGGAGCAGTCGGCAGTGAACCTGATGACGGCCCACGCAGCGAAAGGGCTTGAGTTTGAGGTTGTGTTCCTGGTTGGCCTTCAGGAAGGCCTGTTCCCCCATTATCTGTCCAAGGGGCCGCATCAGATCGAGGAGGAGCGGCGCCTGATGTATGTCGCCATTACACGCGCCAAGCGTTTGCTGTTCCTGACCTATGCGCGGTCCAGAATGGAGCGGGGACAACGTCATGAAAGCCGTCAGTCCAGGTTTCTGGATGAGCTTCCGCCGGATGTCATCGAGGAGTATTCCGCGATACCAGGGGGTGGTGGTGAGCGGCAAGTTAGGAGACAGCGCAAGAATCCCGCCTTCTGGTCAACGCGGACTCGGAACCCCGGCAATGGCAGGACAGCCCCTGAGGGCATCCATAGTGTGGGCACCCAGGTTGAGCATTCCAAATTTGGCAAGGGTGTGGTATTGGCCGTGAGAAAAACCGAAAGCAGGGAAGTGGTTGAGATCTACTTTAAGTCCTGCGGCAGAAAGAAGATAGACTCAAGCGTTGTGAAAATGAAGATAACGTAATTTAGAGAATATAGGACGATTTTAATCATATGATAAGGCATTTAAGGAGCATTTGTCCGCAGAAGCCATTGTTTTAGGCGACTGCCTGGCATTTACAGCAGACTATTTTGGTGATATACTCGAACATCAACATATGGCTTCAGGCATGAAAAATTGATTTCTGTAGAGCCATATCTTGTCAATTACCAAGACGAAAAGCTGTTGAAAAGACATCAACTGGAGGGGAAAAACTGATGGAAAAGCAAAAATATACGCAATCTTCAGTCATTCCGGCAGTTTCTGAAGTAAAAGAGATGGTGTCCGGATCCGCCGACACGGTCGGGAATGTATCCGAACAGTACAAGGTCATCCGCAGAAACGGTTCGGTTGTGACGTTCAATCCGGAGAAAATCAAGGTTGCGATAAGCAAGGCGTTCATTGCGACCGAAGAACGCAATATGCTGGGAACAGCCCAGCGTGAAGCAATTGATATCTGCGTGGCAAATGTCATTGTCGCCCTTCAGCGGCACCGTCCACAGGCGGGAACCTTCAACATAGAGGAGATACAGGATCAGGTCGAGCTTGCACTGATGCGGGGCGGCCATCAGAAGGTGGCGCGCAACTACGTTCTGTATCGCGAGGAACGCCGGAAAGAGCGCGAAGGGAAGGTTAAGGACATCACTCCTGAAGAGTACAAGGGGTACAGCGTTGTCAAGGCCGACGGCTCGCACACCTCCCTGGACTTCGGTCACCTTCACCGCAAAATCGACCTGGCCTGCCAGGGACTGGAGAACGTCAGCACCGAAACTGTCCTGGAACGTGCAATCGGCGAGTTTTACGACGGCGTGAAGCAGGACGAGGTTGATAACGCGCTCGTGCTGGCTGCACGCGCAATGATTGAGATCGAGCCGAACTATTCCTTTGTCAGTGCGCGGCTGCTGCTCGATAGGTTGCGTTGCGAGGTGTTCAACTACGAGATGCTGCATGGGCATATGGAGGAGGAGTACCCCCATCATCTCCGTGAAATGCTGGACACCGGAGTTGCCGCAGGCCTGATTAATCCGGAGTTAAAGGGAACTTTCGATCTCAAGAGGCTGGGCAAGGCGCTCAGGTTCGAACGCGACCTTCAGTTTGGCTACATAGGCCTGCAGACGCTGTACGACCGCTACTTCCTGCATGTCGACAAGCGTCGCATCGAGATGCCGCAGACTTTCTTCATGCGCGTTGCAATGGGTCTTGCACTCAAGGAAGACAATCCCACCATGCGCGCAATCGAGTTCTACAACCTGCTGTCCACCTTCAGCTTCATGAGTTCAACGCCCACCCTGTTCAATTCGGGCACAACACACCCCCAACTCTCCAGCTGCTATCTGTCAACGGTGGGGGACGATCTGGACGGGATCTACACTGCGATCAAGGACAATGCGATGCTTGCCAAGTTCGCAGGCGGGCTGGGCAACGACTGGACACCTGTGCGGGCGATGGGTTCGCGTATCAGGGGAACAAACGGAACATCGCAAGGCGTAGTTCCGTTCCTCAAGGTGGTTAACGACACCGCAGTGGCGGTGAACCAGTGCTTCGCACCGGAGACACAGGTTCATACAGCCGATGGATTCCGCCGGATATCCGCCATCCAGCCGGGCGACTTGGTGCTCGGTCACAGCGGGTGCTACCGCGAGGTGCTTGAGCACCTCGCCTATCGCCAGACGGATCCGATGGTGAGCATTTCCGTGGCTCATTCGCTTGATCCCCTGATGGTCACCTCCGGACATCCCCTGATGGCCGTGAGACGGCCAAAGGCCGGCGAGGAGACGCTTGCGGAAAGCGCCCGGCAGGGCAAGCGCTCTCCCAGGTGGCATGATGCGGGAACGCTTGGTGTGGGCGACCATGTTGTCCAGACTGTTCCCCGGGAGACGGTTAATGTCGTCGGCATGAGCGAAAGCGATGCGCACATGGCGGGAATTGCAATTGCTGCCGGCTCGGTTTCCGAAACCGGCCTGATCACTCTGGATCTCTCCCATATGGATGCCAATGCATCCCGCTTCGCCAGAACCTACCTCAAGGGCCAGGGCATGGCATTCTCCGAAGAGGCCGACGGTTCAATCCGTCTTGTTGCCGAGACCTCGGCAAGGGCATGTGCAGGAGGAGGCGCCTTCCCGTCCTCCCCGGTTCAGGACATGTTTTCCGGCATGGCCGGTCTGGGGCGGATCCCTCGCCGGATATCGCATATGCCCCTGCCCCTGACATTGTCTTTGGCTGAGGGCGTGATTTCAGCGGGCGAGGACAAGGGTGTGACGCGCCTTTCCCGCCATCTTGCCGAGGATGTCCGTTACCAGCTTCTTCGCCTTGGTGTTCCCTGCCGCGGCCGTCGCCTGTCGCTTGACGAAACCGAGCTTGACATCACGGTTGCCGATATCCGCAAGAGGATGGAGGCCTGTGAGGGCGAAGGCTGGTTCCGGCTTCATGGCGACATATGCAGCAGGATTGACGACATTGATCCCATGGATCCGCTCCCCCATGTTCACGATCTCAAGGTTGATGTTGATGAGAGCTACATGACCTCTTCGACGCTTGCCCATAACGGAGGAAAGCGCAAGGGTGCCGTATGCTGCTATCTGGAGACCTGGCACAGCGACATATGGGAGTTCCTTGATCTTAGGAAAAACTCCGGCGACGAGCGCAGGCGCACACATGACATGAACACTGCCAACTGGATCCCCGACCTGTTCATGAAGCGGGTTGAACAGGATCAGGAATGGACTCTCTTCTCCCCCAACGATGTGCCGGATCTACATGACAAGTACGGCAAGGCGTTCGAGGAAGCCTATGTCGGCTACGAGGAGATGGCGAAAAGGAACGGGATTGAGGCGAAGACGGTCAGTGCCGTTGAGCTCTGGAGAAAAATGCTCACGATGCTCTACGCGACCGGTCATCCCTGGATGGTTTTCAAGGACAGTTGCAACATACGTTCGCCCCAGCAACACCAAGGTGTTGTGCACAGTTCAAACCTGTGCACCGAGATCACGCTGAACACAAGCGCCGATGAGATCGCTGTCTGCAATCTCGGGTCAGTCAATCTGGTGCGCCACCTGAAGGACGGAAAGCTCGACAAGGACAGGATCGGGAAGACCGTGCGCACGGCAATGCGCATGCTCGACAATGTCATTGACATCAATTTCTACGCTGTGGACAAGGCGAGGAAATCCAATCTGCGTCACCGGCCGGTTGGCCTGGGCATCATGGGATTCCAGGACTGCCTCTACAAGATGGGGATATCCTATGCGTCTGACGAGGCAGTTGAGTTTGCCGACCAGTCCATGGAGGCGGTTGCCTATCATGCCTACTCCGCATCTTCCGACCTGGCCATGGAGCGTGGTTCCTATGAGACCTTCGAGGGGAGTCTCTGGGATCAGGGCAAGCTGCCTTTTGACACCATTGACATGCTGGAGAAGGAACGTGGCGTGAAGGTGACGGTTGACCGGACGATGCGGCTTGACTGGAATGTCTTGAGAGAGAAGATACAGAGGCAGGGGATGCGCAACTCGAACTGCCTGGCGATAGCGCCGACCGCAACCATTGCAAACATTGTTGGTGTCACATCCAGCATTGAGCCGACCTACCAGAACATGTTCGTCAAGTCCAACCTTTCCGGCGAATTCATCATCAACAATGTCAGTTTGGTGGACGATCTCAAGAAGCTTGACCTCTGGGATGAGACTATGGTTGCAGATGTCAAGTACTGCAAGGGGCATCTTGACCGGATTGACCGCATTCCGCAGGACATCAAGGACAAATATCCGACGGCCCACGAGATTGATCCGATTTGGCTCATCAGGGCGGCAGCCAGAAGACAGAAATGGATTGACCAGGCGCAATCGCTTAATCTCTATGTTGCGGAAGGCGGCACCAAGCGCATGAGCGGCAAACGTCTTGACGAGATCTACCGGAGCGCGTGGCGTCATGGACTAAAGACAACCTACTACCTCCGCTCACTGGGCGCGAGCAGTTCCGAGAAGTACACGTCCGATCGTACAGGAGAGCATAACGGCGTGCCTACCACCGACAAGACGCCACTCGCCGCCGGAAGCGGTGGCGGGTTCACAGGGTGTGAAGGCGATGGAACCTGTGAGGTGTGTCAGTAGACCGCAAACGGAAAAAAGAGAGAAAGGAGAAGAAATGGCGACAACAACCACTGCTGCGGCTGCCAGCCAGATGACATCCGGCCAGCCGGTCCAGGAGGAAGGCAAGAGGATTCTTCCTCCGTTGCGTCGTCTTCGCGTTGATGACAAAAGAATCATCAATTGCCAGTCCGACCTTAACCAGCTCATGCCGATCAAGTACAAATGGGCCTATGAAAAGTATCTGAAGGGGTGCAAGAACCATTGGATGCCGGATGAGATCAGCATGCAGAAAGACATAGAGCAGTGGAACTCGAAAGACGCATTGACTCCTCAGGAGCGCCACATGCTCAAGCGGAACTTCGGCTTTTTCGCCACAGCCGAATCCCTCGCCGCCAACAACATCCTTCTCGGAACCTACCGCCTGATTACGAATCCCGAATGCAGGCAGTATTTGCTGCGGCAGGCATTTGAAGAGGCGGTGCATGTGCATGCGTACCAGTACATTGTCCAGTCGCTGGGGCTTGACGAAGCCGAGATATTCAACATGTACAACGAGGTTCCCGTTGTTCATGACAAGGATGCATTCTGTGTCAGCTACATCGACACGCTGACCGACCCTTCGTTCCGGACAGGGACGCACGAGACCGACCAGCAGCTGCTCAAATCGCTCATTGCCTTTGCAATGATCATGGAAGGCCTTTTCTTCTATGTGGGCTTTGTCCAGGTGCTGGCTCTCGGAAGACAGAACAAGATGACAGGCTCTGCCGAGCAGATACAGTACATACTGCGGGATGAAACCCTGCACCTGAACTTCGGCATCGATGTCATTAACCAGATCAAGCTTGAAAATCCCGGCTTGTGGACCTCCGAGTTTGTCAAGGAGGTTTCGGAAATGATGAAAACCGCCGCACACTTGGAGTACCGCTATGCGGAAGAGACGATGGAGGAAGGTGTGCTGGGCCTGAACGTAAACATGTTCAAGAGTTTCATCCGCTTCGTCGTGAACCGTAGGTGTGAACAGGTAGGCATAGAGCCGGTGTTCGAGAGCGCCAGCAATCCATTTCCCTGGATGGCCGAGGTCATTGACATCTCAAAGGAGAAAAACTTCTTTGAGACACGCGTCACCGAGTATCAGTCGGGCGGAGGACTCGACTGGAGTTAGCGTTTTCATCTTTCATTCCTTCCATTTCCTTCCGTGTGGAAAAAACAAAAGAGTAACGGTAAATAGGAATACTCTCAGTGAAGAGTCGCTTATGGAAAAATGGTTAGATAAAATGTTTCAAAGCCATAAATCATAGGAAGGAGAGAAGTATGGCAACAAAGAAGAAAGCAACCTCTAAAAGGGTTGTCAAGAAAAAGACTGCAGTGAAGAAATCTTCAGCTCGCAAATCGGCTTCCAAGCGGAAATCACCAGCCAAGAAGAGGCCGGCCGCCAAAAAGAAGGTAGCTGCGAAGAAGAAAAAGCCAGCGAAGAAAAAGAAGCCGGCCGCCAAAAAGAAGGTAGCTGCGAAGAAGAAAAAGCCAGCGAAGAAAAAGAAGCCGGCGAAGAGAAAACCTGTTGCACGCAGGAGATAGTTTTCAATTCCTGGACGGCGACCGTTAGGTCGCCGTCTTTGTGACTGGAAGCTATCCCGCGGGAAAGCTCTTTCTTGGCCGTTCACAACCGGGATGGTCAGGATTCTCAAGTTTCTCTCGGCCGAGAGAAGTTTCAAGCCGGCAGATTTGGTTGTGCCTGGCCTTTCCGTTGTGGAAATCGAGCGGATGCTAGGCGCTGTGGCATCAGAAACCGGAATGGCAGTGGGCGGTCACAAGGATGGGTGGCGCCTTGCGGCACCTGTTGAATGGCTTGACCGCGAAACGATTGTTCGCCATTCCGGAGATGCAGCTTGGACTCTCGAACTGGTTGACGAGACATCAAGCACACACGACCAAATAGACCGGATGAATGTGGCCGGCGGCGGCATGGTTGCCCTGTTTGCCGAATACCAGACATCAGGAAGAGGGCGCCAAGCTCGGCGCTGGGTCAATGTGCCGGGATGCGATGTGCTGATGTCCGCGATGATGTCCCTGCGCCGGCCGGTTGACAGGTGCATGGGGCTGAGTCTTGCGATCGGAGTTGCAGTGCGTGATATTGTCCCGAAGTCAAGGCTGAAATGGCCCAATGACATCGTCACTTCTGAAGGCGCCAAACTAGGGGGAATACTGGTTCAGGCAAGACCGGAAAGTTCCGGCACCTGTGTGAAAATAGGCATAGGGGTTAACCATTCCACTCCGAAAGGGACGCGCAGAGGCGTTGACCGTGCATTCGCTTCGCTATCCGACTTGGAGCCGGACATCGGCCGCAACGCGGCATGCGGCTGGCTTCTGAAAAGCCTTTCCCGGCGCATACGGCAGTTTGAGCGGAAAGGTGTTGCAGCAATCAGCGACGAGTGGCGGCAAGGCGGCTTTAACAGACGAGGTGACAGGATCAGCTTTCACGATGCGGCAGGGAATTTGCGTGAAGCAACATACCATGACATAGGGGAGTCCGGCGAGCTTTTGCTAGAGACGCCATCCGGCATTGAAAAGGAATTCAATGCAGAGATCAACTAGACCCGTTTCATATGCCGGGTTCGGTTTCGTAAGGTGGGAAAATCTGAAAACCAAGGCTGCTTCCCAGCAGCATATCAGCCGGATAGCGGAGTAGGACAGGCATGCAGATAGTGATCCCCATGTCCGGTTTTGGGGAACGTTTTCGGCGTGCAGGATACGAAGTTCCCAAGCCGCTAATCGAGGTCGAAGGCAAGCCCATGATCGCCCATGTTGTCGACATGTTCCCGGGAGAGCGGGATTTCATCTTCATATGCAACCGGGATCATTTGCAGCACCCGGACTACGGCATGGAGTCAATCCTAAGAAGGCACTGTCCGGAGGGAAAGGTTGTCGGCATTGCGCCGCATAAGCTGGGACCGGTTCATGCGGTGTGTCAGGCGGAGCGGATGCTGGCTCTGGACGCGCCCGTACTGGTCAACTACTGCGACTTCACCTGCTATTGGGACTGGCGGCACTTCAGGGAATTCGTCGCCAAGAGCGGCTGCTGGGGTGCCATACCCGCATACCGGGGTTTTCATCCGCATAGCCTGGGAAGCACCAATTACGCCTATATGCGCGAGGAGAACGGATGGGTCAGGGATATTCAGGAGAAGCAGCCCTATACAAGCAACCGTATGGAGGAATACGCCTCGAGCGGCACCTACTATTTCGCATCAGGAAGAGACATGGTTGGGGCATTTCGCTCCATGATGGAACAGCGGCAGCGCATTGGGGACGAGTACTACGTTAGCTTGGCGTACAAGTCGGCCTTGGCCGCCGGCAAAGGCGTGGCGGTCTACCCGCTGCAGCATTTCATGCAGTGGGGAACTCCGGAAGACTTGGCGGAGTACCGAAACTGGTCAGTGGCCTTCCGGCGTCTTTCCGCGCCACGCCCAAGGGATCATCCCGTAAAAGGGACGCTGATCATGCCGATGGCAGGTCTCGGTTCGCGCTTCGTAAAGGAAGGCTACAGAACCCCGAAGCCGCTTATTCCTGTTTCAGGAAAGCCAATGGTGGCGCAGGCGCTATGCAGCCTGCCAGCGCCGTACCGTACCGTTTTCGTGGTCAGAGGCGACATGCATGGTCATGAGAAGATCGTGGAGGAACTCAAGCGTCTCCAGCCTGGCGCTGTAGCCCGCCTGGTTTCGGAAGTCACTGAGGGTCAGGCATGCACAACGCTGCTTGGCTTGGACACGCTGGAAGAGACTGGCCAGACCGTAGGTCCCATAACTGTTGGCACCTGTGACAGTGGCGCCTTGTATGACATGAAGGCTTTTGATGAAATGGCGTCGAACCCTGATGTGGACGTGATAGTGTGGGGGGTGAGAGGGCATGCCAATGCTGTGCGTCATCCTGAGATGTTTGGCTGGATAGAGGCTGACGAGAGGGGCCGTGTCAAGAGAATTGCAGTCAAGGAGCCGCTGGGTTCGCCGGCCAAGGATCCCGTGGTTCTTGGAACGTTCACTTTTCGATCAGGTGGCCAGCTTCGAGAGGCCATAAGCCGGCTAGTCGCCAGGAACGGCAGGGTCAACGGCGAGTTTTACATGGATTCATGTATCAACGATGCCATTGATCTTGGCATGCACTGCCGCCTGTTCCTGACTGACAGTTTCCTGTCATGGGGAACGCCGGATGACTTGCGGACATTCGAATATTGGCAGTCATGCTTTGACAAGTGGCCAGCTCATCCATACCGTCTTGAACTTGACGGCATGGTTGAACCGGATGTCCTGCCTTCATTGAAACTGGCTTGTCAACGGGTTGTTCCCGACTTGCCCGCAAACTGAAATGTCACTAGGGAACACTTCGCATCTGGCAAGCCTGGCCAGGATATCATGTTTCGCTAAAGGCTAGAGTTCGACCTCAATCCATTCCGGGTTCGCGCTTTCTCCCCGGACTGCCCTCTGCGCCTTGAAAACGGTGTCCGGGAAGACCTCTTTCTTGAGTCGATGAACAAAGCCTGCGGACAGTTTCGGATCCAAACTGACCAGATCGATGAGGAATGCGCTTGTCCCGCTTTGCCAGTCGGAAGGCCTGAGCGCTTCCTGCCCTTCAATGATCTTTTTTTCCGTTTCTGGTGATGCCAGTGCCCATGATGCATAGGCAATGACTTCCTCATCGTCGTTACGGACTAGCCGGAATTGCTTGGTCACAATGGCGGGGAGCACCCGCTGATACAGTTCATTGAGGCTCTTTCCGGAGCATTGCGCATTCTGGGCCATGAGGTGCAACACTGCGCCGAGAGCCCGCTCGATAGGAGCATAGGGATCATTCCTTTGCGAGGATGTCTCCTCTCCATTGGGTTTTGCCGTACTCGGGTTCGGTTCCCCGGGGACCTTAGGCTTTGAATTGGTCACTGATGTCTCCCAATGATGTTTCGTTTAGCGTGCCGGCGGCCGAGTGTAGCTGAAGAAGGGCAGAGAAGTAGCCATAATGCGTGTTGCGCAGTTCGACTTGGGCATTGAACAGCTCCTCATCTGCGTTGAGAACATCTGTTGTAGAGGCGAAGCCCTCATACCAAGCCTCGGTTATCTTGTTCAGATATCCGGTTCTAAGCAAGACCGTGTTGTGGGCGGTTTTCGCTCTGTGAACATGAGCGGTGACCATTCCGTGCTGGGTTCGGATGAATTCGTTCATCCGGGCTTGCAGTTCACGAAGCCGGCTTAAGGCAGCCTGATGGAGCAAGGCCGCACGCTGTGCCTCGGCAGATGTCTGAAAACCACTGAGCAGGGGGATTTGAACCTCAAGTCCATAGAAAGACTCGTCGCTGCCGTCCTCCAGTTTTTTTTGTGCGGACAGGTTGATGACGGGCTGGTGTGCAGCATGAGCGGCCTTTAGGAGGAGACGAGTCTCCTCGACCCTCTCGGTGGCCGCGATGATCTGTGAGTTGTGCTTCATGGCGGAGCCGGTCCATTCCTGCAGCCGAAGCGGTTTGGACGGAAGAAAATCGTCACTGAGTCCTGGCAACCGGTCAAGAGAAAGGCCGCTGAGCCGCCAAAGAGTGTCTTTGGCGGCCATGACCTGCTGTTTGGCGGTTTCGATCAGATTCTTCACTTGACCAAGTTGCGCCTCAACCAGAAGGACATCGGCATGATTTCCCACACCCTCTTCAGCAAGCTGCCGGGTAGCCTTGAGTTGTGATTGAACGTGTTCCTGGCGCTTCATGAGGAGTGCCAGCCTGTCGGATGTCATATGCCAGGAAAGGAATGCCTGGACCGTTTCAAGGATGACTTGCTGCCGCAAGGTCTCATAGTCCGCGTTGGCAGCCGAAGCCGCCTTCTCTGCACTGCGGTAACTTAGAAAAAGAGGCATTGCCAACAAGGGTTGCCGCAGGTTGATGGAAAAGGAGTTCACGTCATCCTCGTTTTTCCTGGAAAAAATTCCCCTGCGATGCGTTTCCTGCCTGCCGATGCGGCTGTCAAGGCTAATGTTGGGCAGCAACGGTCCGCGACGAATATCGACAATCTTGTGCGTTGCCCTGCGGTCGAACTCGGCGGCCTTGATGCCCGAATAGTTATGGAGGGTGGTCTTGACGAGAGAAAGCAGAGTGTTGTCCGGTTGTGCCAACGCGGGCAGAGGCGCTTGTGATGCCGCCAGCCACACCAATACCAAGAGCATGTAAACCTTCCGAAGCTTCATCGTTCTCTCATGCTTTCCTGCCCTGTTTCCAGGAACGGTGTGAGAATGTACTCAATGATGCGCCGTTTCCCGAGCCTGATCTCAGCAGTCACACCCATGCCGGTGGTCAAGTTCACTTCGCCATCTTTTCCGACGAGTGTCTCCTCCAAGGCAATGTAGGCAATGTAGGCGAGACCGAGCTGTTCGTCCTGAACGGCATCCGGCGATATGTACAGGATTTCCCCTTTCGCCAGTCCATACTTGGTATAGGGAAAGGCGTCGACCTTGATCTCGACAGGCAGGCCGGGTTCGACAAATCCAATGTCCTTGTTTTCAATCAGCGCCTCGACACGAAGCACGGGGTTCTTGGGCACGACGACAAGCAGTTCCTGCGAGGGTTGAACCACGCCGCCAACCGTATGCAGGACGAGTTGTTGAACTACGCCGTCGGTCGGGGAGAGAACGGTATGGGATTTGCGTTCCTGCTCCAGCTTGACGATTTCCTGTTCGAGACTTTCAAGTTCACGCAGGCTCTGCTCACGCGCATCCGCATGTGACTTGCGAAACTCAGAGCGCATACCTTTCAGAACCTGTTCGCGCCCCCGGATGGCTATGGCGATCTCCTCGGCCTTGTGTTGATGATGGTTAAGCTTCTGCTCAAGTTCGAGTCTGCGAAGTTTGGCCGCCACCCGCATTTCGTTGAGTCGGTCCTTTCGGTTGGTCAGATCTCCGCTGAGAGTGGTGTACTTTTCCTCCGCACGGTTGACTTGCAGCCGTGAGACGACCTGATTTCCATTCAACTTTTGCAGCGAAGCGTATTCAGTCTTTGCAAGCGGAAGCAGTTTGCGCAGCGGCTTGATTTCATTCGATATGGTTTCCTGCTGTATGCGGCTCAACTCCTCCTGGCTGAGAATGGTCTGTTCGGTGTTGGCAACGGTCTTGAGCTCGATTTTCCGTTGCTGCCTAAGCGTACTGATTTCAAGCAGAACTCCACTCAAGGAATTCCGATGAGTCTCATAAGTCTCATCCAACAGTTCCTGCTGTCGCTTGATCCGTTCAGGAGGGAGTCCGCTCAACTCATGCAGGTCAGCGAGAGCGAGCACCGTTTCGGCATCTGTGGCATCCGCACGGACAAGCAGGCTGTGCATGGCGCGATCAAGCCTCGCTGAGCGCTGGTGTTTCAGAGCCTGCTCCAAACTGGCGCCGATGCTTGTCGGGTTGATCAGAAAGAGTGGCTGGTCCTTGCTGACAACATCTCCATTGGAAACCAGGATCCGGGTTACAGCTCCTCCCACTGCCGCTTGCACAACTTTTGTTCTTTGATCCGGAATGATCTTGCCCTTTCCGACTACGACAATGTCAACTTCGCTGACACATGCCCAGAGAACCGCCAGGAAAACCAGCAAGACGAGTGTCATCGCGGTAATGCGAGCAGTAGGACTTGGCGGCTTTTCCTGGATTTCCAGGACTGGGGCCAGAAAAGACGCTTCAAGGGAGTTGCGCTGTACCGATTCTGACGTGATTCGTTGCAGACCCTGCTTGATCAGATTTTTCCAGTCTCTACCGGACTTCATCTCTATGCGCTTTGCAGCATGTGCAACCTTGCGTAAGATCCATCTTTTTTCCGGAGCAGCTCTTCATGGGTTCCGGTCTCGACAATTCTCCCCTTGCTGACCACAATGATCAGGTCGCAGTCCCGGATCACTGACAGGCGGTGTGAAACAATCAGCATAGTGCGGTTCCGTGCGATTTCATCCAAGTTCGCCTGTATGACCGCCTCGGTTTCGTAGTCCAAAGCGCTTGTCGCCTCATCAAAAATCAGGATGCTGGGTTTCTTGATGAGAGCCCGGGCAATTGCAATTCTCTGGCGCTGACCGCCGGAGAGATTGGATCCTCCCTCTTCCAGCTGCGTTTCGTACCCGCGTTCCATTTCGAGTATGAACTCATTCGCTCCCGCCAAGGTTGCAGCCTTGATGATCCGTTCGGCAGAGGCGTCAGGTTCGCTAAAGGCAATATTCTTGCTGATGGTAGCGTTGAAGAGTCGACTTTCCTGGAGCACGACACCCGTTTGCCTTCTAATCCAGTCAGGAGTGGCCATAGATAAATCCACACCATCAACCAGTATCCGACCAGTGCGTGGAACATTCAGTTTCTGGATAAGGCGGGTCAAGGTGCTTTTTCCCGAGCCCGATTCCCCGATGATGCCGATGCGCTGACCTGGCCTGATCTTGAAGCTGATTCCCTGTAGAGTATCCGTCTCCTTGCCGGGGTAGCGAAAGCTGACGTCCCGAAACTCAATCTCACCACGGATCGAGGGCAGATCCGACATGAGACCGTCCTTGAGTTCCGTCGGCGTCTCCAAGATGTCACCGAGCCGTTCCATCGACACGCTCACCTGTTGGAAATCCTGCCACATTTGAGCCAGCCGGATCACCGGTGCGGAAACCCTTCCCGCCAGCATGTTGAATGCGATGAGCTGGCCGATGGTCAGCTCCTGCGAAAGAACCAGATCGACACCGACCCACAGGATTGCGATCGTAGTCAACTTGCTGATCAGCTGGATCAGATTCCCGCCGATTGCCGCAAGCAGCGTTGTCTTGAACGATATGGTGACATAGGAGGCCAGCCGTTCGTCCCATGCCTCACTCATGCGTTCCTCGACCGAGTTTGCCTTTACTGTTGAGATGCATGACACCATCTCGACGAGAAAGGCCTGGTTGGCAGCGCTACGTCTGAACTTCTCCTCAAGATTGCTTCGCAAAATGGGCGCAACGACCACTGAAATGACCGCATAAAGGAGCAACGAAGTAAGCACGATCAGCGTTAGATCCCAGGAGTAGTAGAGCATCACCGCCAAGTACACAAAGACGAACAGCAAGTCCAGGACAACCATCACGAGAGAACTCGTCAGGAAAGAGCGAATCGCTTCGAGTTCCTGAGCTCTGGCCACTGTGACTCCAACCGGACGCGCTTCGAAATAGGACTGTGGAAGCCGCAGCATATGCTTGAACAGCTTGGATCCGAGTTGAACATCAATGCGGTTTGTCGTGTGTGTCATCACATAGGTCCGAAGCATTTCCAATGTGAACTCGAACAGCAGAACAGTGATGATGCCATAGCCCAGCACTGTCAGCGTCGACAGGACACGGTGGACCAGAACCTTGTCCATGACCGTCTGAAAGAAAAGCGGCATGGCCAGTCCCAGGGCATTGATGGCGAATGATATCAGCAACACCTCCCACAACTGGATCTCATACTTCTTGAGTGCGGGAATGAACCAGCGAAAGCCGAACTTTATCTTTCTGCTCTGCTGCAATTCCTTCCTCGGCGTGAGCAGTATGACTTCTCCCGTCAGCTGCTCCATTGCGCTGGCGATCGACATGGTCTCCGCGTGTCCCGAATGAGGGAAGTGCACAAGAAGGTTGCATTCCTTACCCTCACCGACCCTGACCATGGTTACCACGGCCCATCCTCCCTTCTTGAGAGCGCAAATGGCAGGGAATGGGACCGTGCGGATCCTGCGCCACTTGATTCCGGATGATTTCGCCTTGAAGCCGATTCTTTTCGCCGCTCTCAGCAAGCCAACCGTGTCAAGGTCTTTTCCCGAAGGGCTGAATTCGTGGCGGAGGGTTTGGTGATCCGCTGTCATCTTGTAGAGTCTCGCCACCAGCAGAAGGCAGACGAGTGCGCTTCCCAAGTCTTTGTAACGCTCAGTCATGTTGCAGAGTGTACCCGTTGAGTGATCGCGGATTGTGAAGGATGACCGCTGCCGAAAACAGCATCGGAAACATGAGGGATGCACCTCCCTTCCACCATCCCGAACAAGCCGGTTTGAGCGTTAATGGCCAGACTTGGGAAAAGCAGTAACCTCGCCAAGGCATCCCAAGATACGGCACTTCATCCACTTATCACCTGTTCCAACATTTGCAGTCCATTGTTCGATGAGAGAGCGAATCCTACACGATTATGGCAAATCAGTGATATGGGAGAGGTTTCGGTCAGGTGGTCTAGGGGATCGCGGATGCCGCTAAGGCATTGGGATCGACCTATTCGGCGACGCCTGCTCAGGCAATCTGTTGGTTCTCCAGTCACTCCACCCCGCACGGCTGGCAAGTCTCCTGATTTGCGTTTTTTCATCAAACTTGCCCCAGGTTCCTACGTCGATCAGTATGACGATTGCTTCGAGCCACTGCAGACTAAGAGTCCAGCCGATGGGTGGAATATCCCATGTTATCTGTCGCATTAGGATCTGCACCTGCCTTGATCAAAAAGGAGACCATGTTCACATCATACACTCCTATGGCATGATGGAGCGGGGTGGCACCCGTATCATCAGTCTCATTGATGTCAGCTCCTGCTTCAAGCAGCAACAGCGTTGTTGAGGATAGAGGCATTCCGGGTGCGCCAGCGCTGCGCTGACCGTCCGGATGGTTTGCGTCTGGGTGGCCTGACGAGTCGGATCAGCCTGTACAATGACGCAACGGTTTGGGAGGGTGTGACATGAGACTGGGCAACCGGGTCTGGACTGCGTCGGCGGGGCTGCTGCTGTCCGTTGCATTGCCGCTTTCGTCGTGCGGCCTTCTGAAAAAGCGAGGGGACTTCGTGGACGTGGAGCGGGACAACCCGCCCCTGGTGAGCGCGGTCCGTCGAGGCGACGTGGAGGGGTTGCGGCGCCTTCTGGAGGCGGGCGCGGAGGTGGACGCGATGAACGAGTATGGCGTCACGGCCCTGCTTGCGGCGGCGGAGGAGGACAGTTTCGAGGCGATGAGGCTGCTTGTGGACGCAGGTGCGGACGTGAACACGGCCAGGCAGGTTAAGGTGACGACACAGAGGATAAGGAAAAAAGAATGTCCGGAGGGGTACATCTGCAATCCGGTCATCTCTGTGTTACGGCGAGGTGAGACGCCGCTGATCGTGGCTGTTTCTGGAAGGCCTCTCCATGCCGATCCCAATGTGGATGCAATGGACCTGCTGATCCGGGCGGGAGCCGACATTGAGGCGGTTGCATATTCTCGAACGCCTCTGATTGCCGCTGGCCGCAGGAAAAGCCCTGAACCGCTGAAGCTGCTGCTGGCCGCGGGTGCGGATCCGAACCGGAGGGTGGAATACATAAGCACTGGCTTTAGAGGCTTTGAGCCTTTCCCTGAAGGCAGCAGGGAAGACATATACGTGAATTTCCGTGTCCGTTTTCCGCTAATGATGGCAACGATTGGGGGCCGATTGGAGCACATCAGGCTGTTGGTTGATGCAGGTGCGGATCTGGAAGCGAGATTCGAGCATGGCCAGACCCTGCTGATGGAAGCGGCAGAGTTTGACTATGATGGCGAGAAAGTCAGGCTGCTTCTGGAGCTGGGGGTTGACGTGGCTGCGGTGGATGACAGCGGGTGGACGGCGCTGATGTATGCGGCGTTTTCGGCTTCACTTGAGGCCGTCAAGCATCTGGTGGCTGCCGGGGCGGATATCGGCCTGAGGTCGACGGGTGGATCGATAAGGGAGATTAAGAGTGGGATAAGTTGGGGTAGTAGCCTTGAAAGTGCATCCAGATCCGAAGTTCGCCAAACGGGAGGCAGGACCGCCGAGGAGCTGGCGCGACTGAGACAACATTGGAAGCTAGGAGGGCAAGGGGACAAATATAGGGCGGTAGCCGACTACCTGCGCGAAGTGCGCGAAGGCCGCCTTCCGGACCAGGAGTGAGGGTATGCTGCGTGGTTTGGCAGAGAGGGTGGGGAGGATGTCCTTGACGGGTGTCCGCGGTCCGGCGGGTGTGCCGGCGGGGAGCGGAGATGGCTGAGGTTCCGAAAGACGGCGTCTACATTACGGCCCGGAATCTTGACATTCCCGGGGGCGGTCTCGCGGAGGCGGGGCATCTTGTTGTGATGATTGTGATTGACGGGAAGGCAACGGTTGTTTCGGGTTTCCGCAACAGCGTTGTTGAGGATAGAGGCGGTCCGGGTGCGCCAGCGCTGCGCTGACCGTCCGGATGGTTTGCGTCTGGGTGGCCTGACGAGTCGGATCGGCCTGTACAATGACGCAACGGTTTGGGAGGGTGTGACATGAGACTGGGCAACCGGGTCTGGACTGCGTCGGCGGGGTGGCTGTTGCTGCTGCTGTCCGTTGCGCTGCTGCTTTCGTCCTGCAGTGTTCCGGAAAAGAAACAGGCGGCAAGTGCGTTCACGTTAGCGCTCTGCGGCTTATCAGGCTGCAGTGCTCCAAACTCCGAAGAGGACAGTGAGTTCGTGCTCTGCGGCGCATCAGGTTGCAGCGTTCAGAAAAAGAAAAAGGAGTTCAGTGTGGAGCGTGACAATCCGCCCTTGGTGAGCGCGGTTCGTCGAGGCGACACGGAGGCGCTGCGGCGCCTTCTGGAGGCGGGTGCGGAGGTGGACGCGATGAACGAGTATGGTGTTACGGCCCTGCTTGCGGCGGCGGAGGAGAACAGTTTCGAGGCGATGAGGCTGCTTGTGGACGCAGGTGCGGACGTGAACACGGCTAGGCAGGTTTATGCGTGGAAAAAAAGCAAAGGCGATAGGAACCCCTATAGTGTATACCCCGGCATGACACCATTGTTACATGCTATTGGACATTCCAATGTGGATGCGACGAGCTTGCTGATTCAGGCGGGAGCCGACGTTGAAGCGGGAGCCGACGTTGAAGCGGAAACTCTATATAGATATAATAAGGTAACGCCTTTGCTCTATGCTGCTCGGTCACTGGAAATGGTGAAGTTGTTGCTTGCCGCGGGTGCGGATCCGAATAGGAGGGAGGAATACAGGTTCAGGCTTATCAAGCCTTTCCCTGAAGGCAGCAGGGAAGACAGATACAGTAATTTCCGTGTCTTTGTTCCATTGCGGTATTTGGTGAAGGTTTTTAACGGAACGCAGCTTATCAAGTTACTGATTGATGCAGGTGCGGACCTGGAAGCGAGATTGGAGCATGGCAAAACCCTGTTAATGGCGGCGGCAACAAGTGCTCATCGGGAGGCACTCAAGCGCTTTCTGGAGCTGTGGGCTGGTGCTGACGCTGACATAATAAATGCGGTGGATGACAACGGGTGGACGGCGCTGATGTATGCGGCGCGCATGGGGAAGCTTGAAAACGTCAAGCTTCTGGTGGCCGCCGGGGCGGATATCGGCCTGAGGTCGACGGGTGGAGCGATAGACTCAATTGTGTATTGGGTCGTGAGGGGTGTGAGCCTTGAAGATGCGTCCAGCATGGAAACTGCCAGAACGGGAGGCAAGACAGCCGAGGAGCTGGCGCGAGGGAAGGAATATTTAATCCTGACCGGGCATAACAAATATAGGGCGGTAGCCGACTACCTGCGCGAAGTGCGCGAAGGCCGCCTTCCGGACCAGGAGTGAGGGTATGTTGCGTGGTTTGGCAGAGAGGGTGGGGAGGATGTCCTTGACGGGTGCCCGCGGTCCGGCGGGTGTGCCGGCGGGGAGCGGAGATGGCTGAGGCTCGAAAGAAAGACGGCGTCTACATTACGGCCCGGAATCTTGACGTTCCCGGGGGCGGTCTCGCGGAGGTGGGGCATCTTGTTGTGATGATTGTGATTGACGGGAAGGCAACGGTTGTTTCGGGTATCCGCAACAGCGTTGTTGAGGATAGAGGCATTCCGGGTGCGCCAGCGCTGCGCTGACCGTCCGGATGGTTTGCGTCTGGGTGGCCTGACGAGTCGGATCAGCCTGTACAATGACGCAACGGTTTGGGAGGGTGTGACATGAGACTGGGCAACCGGGTCTGGACTGCGTCGGCGGGGCTGCTGCTGTCCGTTGCATTGCCGCTTTCGTCGTGCGGCCTTCTGAAAAAGCGAGGGGACTTCGTGGACGTGGAGCGGGACAACCCGCCCCTGGTGAGCGCGGTCCGTCGAGGCGACGTGGAGGGGTTGCGGCGCCCTTCTGGAGGCGGGCGCGGAGGTGGACGCGATGAACGAGTATGGCGTCACGGCCCTGCTTGCGGCGGCGGAGGAGGACAGTTTCGAGGCGATGAGGCTGCTTGTGGACGCAGGTGCGGACGTGAACACGGCCAGGCAGGTTAAGGTGACGACACAGAGGATAAGGAAAAAAGAATGTCCGGAGGGGTACATCTGCAATCCGGTCATCTCTGTGTTACGGCGAGGTGAGACGCCGCTGATCGTGGCTGTTTCTGGAAGGCCTCTCCATGCCGATCCCAATGTGGATGCAATGGACCTGCTGATCCGGGCGGGAGCCGACATTGAGGCGGTTGCATATTCTCGAACGCCTCTGATTGCCGCTGGCCGCAGGAAAAGCCCTGAGCCGCTGAAGCTGCTGCTGGCCGCGGGTGCGGATCCGAACCGGAGGGTGGAATACATAAGCACTGGCTTTAGAGGCTTTGAGCCTTTCCCTGAAGGCAGCAGGGAAGACATATACGTGAATTTCCGTGTCCGTTTTCCGCTAATGATAGCAACGATTGGGGACCGATTTGAGCACATCAGGCTGTTGGTTGATGCAGGTGCGGATCTGGAAGCGAGATTAGAGCATGGCCAGACTTCGCTAATGAGGGTAGCAAAATTTGGCATTGATGGCGAGAAAGTCAAGCTGCTTCTAGAGTTGGGGGCTGACGTGGATGCGGTGGATGACAACGGGTGGACGGCGCTGATGTATGCGGCGTATTCGGGTCAACTTAAGAACGTCAAGCTTCTGGTGGCCGCCGGGGCGGATATCGGCATGAGGTCGACGGGTGGATCGATATGGGATATTAAGAGGGGGATAGGTTGGGGTAGGAGCCTTGAAAGTGAGTCCAGATACGTAGCTCGCAGAACGGGAGGCAGGACCGCCGAGGAGCTGGCGCGATTAGAGGAATATCTAATCACGAGCGGGGAATATAACAAATATAGGGCGACAGCCGACTACCTGCGCGATGTGCGCGAAGGCCGCCTTCCGGACCAGGAGTGAGGGTATGCTGCGTGGTTTGGCAGAGAGGGTGGGGAGGATGTCCTTGACGGGTGCCCGCGGTCCGGCGGGTGTGCCGGCGGGGAGCGGAGATGGCTGAGGCTCCGAAGGAAGACGGCGTCTACGTTACGGCCCGGAATCTTGACATTCCCGGGGGCGGTCTCGCGGAGGTGAGGCATCTTGTTGTGATGATTGTGATTGACGGGAAGGCAACGGTTTTTTCGGGTTTCCGCAACAGCGTTGTTGAGGATAGAGGCGGTCCGGGTGCGCCAGCGCTGCGCTAACCGTCCGGATGGTTTGCGTCTGGGTGGCCTGACGAGTCGGATCGGCCTGTACAATGACGCAACGGTTTGGGAGGGTGTGACATGAGACTGGGCAACCGGGTCTGGACTGCGTCGGCGGGGCGGCTGTTGCTGCTGCTGTCCGTTGCATTGCCGCTTTCGTCGTGCGGCCTTCTGAAAAAGCGAGGGGACTTCGTGGACGTGGAGCGGGACAACCCGCCCCTGGTGAGCGCGGTCCGTCGAGGCGACGTGGAGGGGCTGCGGCGCCTTCTGGAGGCGGGCGCGGAGGTGGACGCGATGAACGAGTATGGCGTCACGGCCCTGCTTGCGGCGGCGGAGGAGGACAGTTTCGAGGCGATGAGGCTGCTTGTGGACGCAGGTGCGGACGTGAACACGGCCAGGCAGGTTAAGGTGACGACACAGAGGATGGAGAAACAAGAATGTCCGGAGGGGCGCTTCTGCCCTCTGGTCATCTCTACGTTACGGCCAGGTGAGACGCCGCTGATCGTGGCTGTTTCTGGAAGGCCTCTCCATGCCGATCCCAATGTGGATGCAATGGACTTGCTGATCCGGGCGGGAGCCGACATTGAGGCGGTTTCACATGCTCTAACGCCTCTGATTGCCGCTAGCTACA
Source organism: Gammaproteobacteria bacterium (assembly GCA_965207545.1). Classification (GTDB taxonomy): domain Bacteria; phylum Pseudomonadota; class Gammaproteobacteria; order Tethybacterales; family CBDBMS01; genus CBDBMS01. Next base: position 974,350 of record CBDBMS010000003.1, on the reverse strand, counting down.
GGAAAAGCCCTGAGCCGCTGAAGCTGCTGCTGGCCGCGGGTGCGGATCCGAACCGGAGGGTGGAATTCATAAGCACTTCCTTTAAAGGCTTAGAGTCTTTCCCTGAAGGCAGCAGGGAAGACATATACGTGAATCACCTTGTCGTTTCTCCGCTAAGGAGAGCAATGCGGTCTCGCCGATTTGAGCACACCAGGCTGTTGGTTGATGCAGGTGCGGACCTGGAAGCGAGATTCGAGCATGGCCAGACCCTGCTGATGCGAGCGGCAGAGTTTGACTATGATGGCGAGAAAGTCAGGCTGCTTCTGGAGCTGGGGGTTGACGTGGATGCGGTGGATGACAGCGGGTGGACGGCGCTGATGTATGCGGCGTATTCGGGTTCACTTGAGGCCGTCAAGCATCTGGTGGCCGCCGGGGCGGATATCGGCCTGAGGTCGACGGGTGGATCGATAAGGGATATTAAGAGGGGGATAGGTTGGGGTAGGAGCGTCGAAAGTGAGTCCAGATCCGAAGCTCGCAAAACGGGAGGCAGGACCGCCGAGGAGCTGGCGCGATTACATGAATATCTAATCACGAGCGGGGAATATAACGAATACAGGGCGGCAGCCGACTACCTGCGCGAAGTGCGCGAAGGCCGCCTTCCGGACTAGGAGTGAGGGTATGCTGCGTGGTTTGGCAGAGAGGGTGGGGAGGATGTCCTTGACGGGTGTCCGCGGTCCGGCGGGTGTGCCGGCGGGGAGCGGAGATGGCTGAGGTTCCGAAAGACGGCGTCTACGTTACGGCCCGGAATCTTGACGTTCCCGGGGGCGGTCTCGCGGAGGCGGGGCATCTTGTTGTGATGATTGTGATTGACGGGAAGGCAACGGTTTTTTCGGGTTTCCGCAACAGCGTTGTTGAGGATAGAGGCGGTCGCTACGCTGACCGTCCGGGAGATTCGCTGAGTGTCTCCATTGGCCCTCTGGACGGCTCGCCGGACGCCGCCTTCGCGGAGCAGCTGTTCGAGAATGCGCAGTCGGTCTGCAAAGCCGAATGCGATCCGAAAGAAGTCCTTAAAACAGTGACGGAGGAAGCCAATAAGTTGCATGAGGCAGGCCATCCATACGATGCGGCAAAGGGGCCGAACAGCAATACGATTGCCATGAAACTCTTGGAAGCAATTGGGAACTTATCAAGCGATGAGACCAATGAGTTGCTGGAGACTATAAAGCTAGACGGCTCGGGGTATCTTGCCGGGTTGTTTGGGATTGACAGCGTGTTTCCGGGAGCCGAATATCAAATAACTAAGTTGCAGGAGATCATTTCCAGCGGCTCTTTCCCTCTGGAGGGAGAGCCGGTTTCCTCCAAGGTTCCTCCCCAGGATTTTGCTGAGGAATCAGGTCTGCTGGTTGGCGAGGGCATCACGGTTGATGATCGCGCTCCGAAGATAGAGAATGACGATAACGTTGCGCAATGGACGAAGGATGGGAGGACTTTCCGGCTGTACCGGACCAAAAGGACGGATGGCATGGTCACCGGATATGCCGTCATACGGACGGACCCGGCGGGAGGTGATGGGAACACCGAGAACTTGGAGGTCAAGTTTGACCGGAACCGTATTCCGAAAAGCTTCTCGACTTGGATTAAGGACGATGATGGCGACAAGATGGAGTACAAGTTCGATGCGGCAAGCGGCAGGCTGCTGCGTGACATGTTCGCTGAACTTGATTCTGACATAGGACAGGGTGTGAAGCTGCAGCTGATCCGCGATGGAAGTTTTACGGATCGGTTGAGGATTGGGGAGACTGACGTTGAATTTGACAAGTTGACCGGCACGGCGACCTTGACCGAGGATGGCGAGAGGAAGGTCTACCAGCTGGAACCCGGCCTGCTCGAAAAGTCCGGCAGCAAAATTGGCTCGTTCATTGGCCGCTACTTGGCGGAAACGAAGACCGAGCAGATTGTCTACGGCACGGTTCTTGGCACTTTTCTCGGCAACATGGGAGAGGAGATTGGATATGTGGTCAAGGGGTCTGACGAGCTGGATGCGTGGGGTGATTTCGGCGCCGACCTGAAGAATGCGGCTGTCGGTTCGATCAGCTCCTTTCTGGTTGCCGAAATCCAGGATGCCTTGGGCATCAGGGGCGTTGTGGCGGGGGGATTGTTCTCTTCGCTGGTTCAGCCGATGACCAATGTGGTGGTTCAGAATCTGCTGAATGTCGGCAAGGCCCAGAATATCGTTGACGTATATGCCGACCTAGGCAGGACCAAACTGTTTTCGACGGATGCCAGCGACCTGGCGTTGGACGCCTTTTCGCTGAGCAACTTCCTGGGAAGCATAGCGGTCAGCATAGCGGCGAATGTTGTCGTGTCGAAATTCAGTTTCATTAACACGAAGGAGGAAGCTCTGGTTTCGCAGATCGGAGGGACGCTAGGAGGCGGGATAGGCTCCACGTTCGGTCCGTTTGGAAGTGCACTTGGGACAATCATCGGCTCCGCGGTTGGAGCCATTTTGGGTGGTTTGTTCGTCGATGACGAGACCGTGCACCACTACATTGCGAACCTTGACGAGGATTCCAGCCTCTCCAGCCGGTTCAGGGTATATGACACGCTTGCTGATGGCAAGCCTGAGGGCGAGTTGCGCGGCCATGCAGATGGCATCGCAGGCGTGCTTACGATGATTGCGGAGGCTTTGGGCGGTGATCCCGGGCAGAGGATTGACACGGGTTTCGGTTTCCATTCGGACAAGGACGGAAGCGACTATCTGGGCGGCAGGGACTTTAGGGAGTTCCGGCAGGACAGCGGAGCGGCCTATGCCTATGCGGTTACCAGCGCATTGGAGCAGATGAAGAGACCGGGAGCGCTGTTGGGTGTTGATCCGTTGTCATGGAAGGTGTTTTCAGACTGGGACTATGATCTTGGCAATCCGGATTCGGTGACGGCTCTTGTGTCGGATCTCGATGTGGCCCGCCAGTTTCTGCTGTACGTGGCCAACCATGATGAGATCACGGAGACCATGGAGTTGATCATGCCGGGTTCGTCCGTGGACAGCAGTTCGCAGGTAGCCGCAGATGCCGGCCGGCAACGCGGCACCGTTGCCGCCGACTTGCTGGAAGGGAAGGCCGGTTCCGTTGCCGATTCGTTTGATGCGGATGCCGGCGGTGACGACACCTTGAGCGGCGGCCTGGGCGATGACACCTACTATCTGGGCTTGAACACGGGTGCCGACACGATCGATGAGGGACAGTCTGGAGGCGGCAGGGACCGGATCCTGGTGGAGCCGGTGGCGGGCGCTGACGGTGTGGAGCTGGAGCGGGACGGGGATGATCTGATTGTCCGTCTGTACGTGGATGGATCGACTCTGCGCGTGCTTGGACATTTTGTCAAGGGTTCCGCGGGCAGGGTTGAGAAGCTGGAGTTCGCCAGGGGCGGCACGCTGAACCTGGCCGGTCTTGTTCTGGCTGACAAGGCCAAGGCGCTGGTTTCCGACTTGATGGCGGTTAGGGGGACGAACGGCGCCGACACGTTGCGGGGAACGGTTGGACAGGACGTGTTCGACAGTTCCGGTGATGGTGACATCCTGCGCGGCGGTGGCGGGGATGACATCTACTATCTTCGCTCGGGCACCGGGGATGACACGGTGGATGAGGATCGCAAGGGAGGGGGCGGCAAGGATCGGATCCTGGTGGGTGCGGGAGTGAGCGGCGCTGATGTCCGGCTTTCGCGCAAGGGAGATGACCTGCTAGTGGCATTGCTGGACAAGGACGGGAAGGAAAGCGATACGTTACGGGTGAAGGGCCATTTCAAGGAGGACGGCCGCGGGTTCGTTGAGGAGCTGTTCTTTGCCGGAGGTGAGAACTATCTGCTGGGCCGCCTGGATGTGCCTGACGGCGGAAGCGCTCTTGCAAGTTCGCTGGCGTTGTCGAAGGTGGAGCAGAGCTTTGTGCTGGGCTGGGCAGCGGTGCTCTCACGTGCCACCCGGCTGGGGCTGGATGCTGCGCTGCTGAAGAATGCCGGGGTTCTGGGCACGGATGCCGGGGATCGGTGGCAGGGAGGCGAAGGGCGGGATCTGTACCTCGGTGTGGGGGGGGATGACACCTTGCATGGCGGCGGCGGCAAGGACCGTCTGTACGGAGGCGTTGGCGATGACGTCCTTTCGGGAGGCGAGGGCGATGACATGGTGCATGGCGGTTCCGGTGATGACGAGATCGCCGGCGGAGAGGGTGGCGACAGGTTGTATGGCGACTCGGGTGCGGACATTGTTCGTGGCGGAAAGGGGGATGACCATCTGACCGGAGGGGATGGCGCCGACGAGCTGTATGGCGGCGCCGGCGACGACACGATTGAAGCGGATGAGGCGGACAGTGTTCTGGCGGGCGGTTCGGGCAGGGACACCCTGATAACGAATGCAAGGCAGGGAATGTCGGTTGACTTGTCAAGGGGAACGTATCGGACAAGGGATGCGGCGGCAAGTTCGGGCCTGGTGGTGGGGATTGAGAATGTGGTGGGGAGTCAGCATGCGGACTTGCTGGTGGGGGATTCGCATGACAACACCTTGACGGGATTGGCCGGTGACGACCATCTGGAGGGACGGGGCGGTGACGACACCTATGTTTTTGGCTACCATGCGGGTCATGATCTCCTGACGGAACGTGCAGACGGCGGGGTGGACACGCTCAAGTTCGTGAGTGGCGAATCGCAGCGCGAGTTTGGTCCGCAGGATATTGCCCTGCGCTTTGAGGGAGGGCAGCTGGTCATTGCCCTGCAGGACTACCTGAGCAAGTGGGTGAATGGGGAGTTCAACCTGGACTGGGTGTACCGCAATGCGGAGCACAAGCGCTGGGCTTTCGACCTGTTGTCCGACAAGGTGACGGTCAAGGACTGGGACTCCGGGCAGAGGCCGGTGGAGCGTTTCATGTTCGGGGATGTGACGTATACATGGGATGAGTTGATCGGCCTCGCCGCCGATGCCCAGTTCATCGGCAGTTCGGAAGACGAGGTCTTGGTGGGCCGGCATGGCGCGCGCTACGTGGAGATGGAGGCGGCCAGGAGATTCTGGCGGCGTGGCACGTCGGATGACGATGTGCTGGCGGGCGGTTCGGGCATGGATGTGTTTCATGCCGATGCGGGAGGATCGGATACGCTCAGAGGCGGAGCCGGTTCCGATCTCTACTACCTGGGACCGCGGACGGAAAGGGATGTGATTGACGAGGACGAGGAGGGTGCGGGCGGCGAGGACAGAATCCGGGTGGTTTCGGGCTGGTCGGCGGACAACGTGCGTCTGAAACGGGAAGGCAACGATTTGGTGGTGCTGTTGCTGGGTCGTTCCGGCACGGGCCTGGATGACAGCCTTCGGGTGCGGAACCACTTCTCTTCGCTGAACAACCGTGCGCGGGTTGAGACATTGGAGTTTGAGAGCGGGGGCTATTACGAACTTTCGGAGCTGAACTTGCAGGCAGGTGCGGATGTTCTGGCTTCAAGGCTGACGAGGCTGGCTCCGCTGGAAGACACGCTTGAGGGAGCGGGCGGCGACGACACGCTTAAAGGCGGCGGCGGCAAGGACGTTTACGTCTTTAATCTTGGCGATGGCCGTGACGTGGTGCTGGATGAGCGCCTGGAGAATGGGGTCGCGGTAGATGCCGGCCTGGACACTCTTCTGTTTGGTTCGGGGATCGCCTTGACGGATCTGGTGCTGCGCTACGATGGCACCGATCTTCAGGTGGCCATCAAGGAGGACGGGGTGACGGATTTCGACCTCTTGGCAGACCGGGTCACGCTGAGGAAATGGTCGGACGCCTTGCGGCGCGTTGAGTATCTGGCGTTGCGGGATGGGACACGGATACTGCTCTCCGAGGCGTTGACAGCTTACGGTGTGGGTTCCTCCGGTGTGGCGGTTTGGCTGAATGCGGCGATGGCATCGGCCGGATACGCTGCGGGCACCTCGATACTGGGAACGGAGGGTGACGATGTGCTGGTGGCTGGAGAGGGAATAGACCGCTTGTCGGGAGGGAAAGGCGACGATTCGCTGAGAATCTCAAGCGGATTTTCTTCAGGACTGAAGCTGGTGGGGGGTGATGGTCTGGACACGGTGGACTTCGGGTTTCTGTCTGGACTGGGTGGTCAGGAGTTGCGGGGAGTGGCGGCGGACCTGTCGGCGGGAACGTGGGCGGCAAGCTGGGCCGGGGGACTTTCCCGCGCCGGCGAGTTGTCGGGCATTGAGCGTTTGAAAGGCACGAAAGGCGCGGACAGTTTGACGGGAAGTTCCGGTGGCGATCGGTTGCGTGGCGGTGGCGGTGACGACACTCTGTCGGGCGGATCCGGCAACGATATCTACGAGTTTTCGCTTTGGGATGGGAACGACAGGATCAGGGACAGCGGGGGACATGACGTTTTGCTGTTTGATGAGACGGTTCATGTCTGGGACTTGTGGCTAGGCTACGGGAAGAACGGGGATCTGGTGATCAAGGTCCGGGACAGCTGGAATGCGTCCGGGCAGGACTATGACCAGCTCGATCAGAGCATTGTTCTGGTCGGTTGGGAGGATGGCGCATCGGATGCGGTGATCGACGAGGTGCGCTTTTCGGACAACGTTCTGTATAGGCTCTCCAGGAGGGAGAGCAATCCTCTCAAGCGTTTCGGAAGGGAATCTTCGTTGCTGATGTCCGGTTCTTCGGCACGGCAGGCGGATAGCCTGCACTTGAACAGCCTGGTGAAATGGGCAATGCGCCACGGCCTGAAAAAAGACGCTCCGTTGCGGCTGGGGAACGTGGCGCTGATGGCGGAGCTCCTGTCGGTTGTGAGCCTCCCGCCTGACCTGAAGTTGCCGCCGGATTCCGATCCTCGAAGCCCGCTTGTCCTGGACCTGGACGGAGACGGTGTTGAAACTACGGCCAAGGCCGTGTTTTTTGATCACGACGGGGATGGCTTTTCGGAATGGACTGCGATGTCGGGTGCGGATGATGCATTGCTGGCGATTGACCTGGATGGCAGCGGCGACATTGAGGATGGGCGTGAGCTGTTCGGAACCGGCATGGCGATAGGTGGTCGCAAGGCACGCCACGGGTTCGAGGCGCTGTCGCGCCTGGACAGCAATGGCGACGGTGTGGTGGACCACAGGGATAGCCGCTGGAATGATCTTAGGCTGCTCCAGTGGGCGGATTTGGATAATGACGGCTTTTTGGAGACGAAGCGGCTGCTCACCTTGTCGGAGGCGGGGGTTCTGTCGCTGAACCTGGGATTTTCGCGTTCGTCACACGTGGACGGGCACGGCAACGAGCACCGTTTCGTTGGATCCTACAGATCGTCTTTGGGAGTGCGTCAGACGGCAGACGTATGGTTCGCCGTGGACACGGAGCATGCGAAACAGGCGGTGCCGGCGTCGCTGAGCCTGGAGATTTCATCCCTGCCTTATTTGGCTGGCAGCGGAAAGGTGACAAGCCTGCACGTGGCTATGGAGAAGGACAGTGATCTGAAAGAGCTGGTTAAGCAGTTCGGTTCGGATGCCATGCGGTCCGGTGGTGCAACAAGGGAGGATTTGCTGAACCGTATTCTGTATCGGTGGACAGGCGCTACGGACGTGACTCCCCGCGAAGTGGGTGCGATATTCAACAAGCTGGACACACGCTGGCAGTATGTAGTGGAATCCTTTGTGGGCAGGAAATGGCTGGAGAACAGCGGCTATCGCCGTCCGAACTACACGACGGCACAAAAGATTCAGCAGACATGGTACGAAATCAGGGAATGGGTTGGGGCGGGCCTGATGATCCAAACCCATCTGTCGGACTTGTGGACGTCGATCAGGATTGAGACGGAAAAGGATGGCAGCATTAGGCGCTTTGATTTTGGCGGTGCACTGGCGTTGTTGGAGCGCGAAAAAGGTGCGCGCTTGGCGGACTTTGTACGCGCATTGACTGTGTTTTCGCGCACTCAGCCGATGCTTGCGCAGAGCCTGAGTGCGGATTCCTCGCTATCCTACGGTTACAGGTATTACGCAGACCAGCTTGGTCTGCGTGTATTTGAGCGCGTTCATCAAGATTCTAAAGGCAAGCTCAGTGAAAATGGCGCAGTTTACGGATGGGATGCGGATACGCACTTGGATGATGTGCTGATCGGCAACGGTCGCGGAACAGACACCTTGTACGGTGCGGACGGAAACGACATCTACCTCTTGGAGTACGGCATCGGTCATGATGTGATCAATGAGGCTCGTGGCAACCGCACCAACACCTTTGATGTGATCCGTGTGGCTCCCGGAGTTTCCCCTGATCTTGTGACTGTGGCACGTTCTGGCCGGGACTTGCTGGTTTCATTGCGTGCGACGGTTGGCGGTTCGGTGACAGACACTCTTCGGGTCAAAAACCATTTCTCCGGAAACTCGGTGTACAGGATTGAACAGGTCGTTTTTGGTGACGGCACGGTTTGGGGAGACGTCTGGTTTGCAAATCTTTCCGCGATCGCGGTTTCCGATACGGTCGGCGACGATACGCTTGACGGCAGTCCGGACAGCGATATTTTTGATGCGGATGAGGGTGGCAATGACCGTTTGCGTGGTCGCGGAGGTTCAGACCGTTATGTCCTTGGTGCCGGAACCGGCCATGACATAGTGGAGGAAGGCTACTTGAACATGCGGGGTGACCGTGACCTGGTGGTTCTCAAAGCGGACGTTCGGCTGTCGTCGCTGCGTCTTGAGCGGACACGAACAGATCTGGTGATCTCGCTAGTGAACGGGAATCAAAAGACGGATTCACTGACAATCAAGGATTATTATGTCTCGGAACAGGCCCGGGTGGAAGAGATTTACAGCCATTTGGGCCGCCTTCTGTTCAGAACCGGGGAATTTGATGTGCTGCAGCTTCACGATGCCGGCGACGGGAATACGGATGGCATTGTGGAAGGTTTGGATCGTTTTGCCGACCATATGGCGCAGGAAGCGGGAAATCAGGTTTTGCGGGGAGGGGGCGGGGATGATGTTTACCACTTTGGGTTTGGGGCAGGCAAGGACACGATAGAGGATGCATTGGGGTTCAGCACGGTGCGGTTGGATACGAACACCAGGAAGGTTTTGCTGGTGCGAAGCCACGGGGACCTGTTTGTGCAGCTGGTTGACTCGGAGGGGAGAGAGGCGGATCGTCTCAAGATTGCAGGGTACTTCCTGCGTGAACCGGCACTGAAGCTGCGTTTTGCGGATGGAACGGAATGGGGTGAGGAAGAGTTCGCGCTTGCACGCCTTGTCGATGATGTTGATGGGGATGCAACGGTTGAAGGCCTTGACGGCTGGGTGAAGGATTATTTTGCGGATCAGGCTGGTTCGCAGGTTCTTCGCGGTGGCTGGGGGAACGACTGGTACTATGTTGGGACTGGCTCGGATGTGATCGAAGAGCTGGACAACGGCTATTGGGGTGACGCAAACGATCGGGTCTTTGTCGATAGGCATGACTCCGATTCCGCTGTTCTGTCGCGCACCCGTAACGATCTTACGGTATCGTTCGTGGATTCAGACGGCATTCCGACTGGCGATTCGGTTACAGTGCGAAACTATTTTCGTGGCATCTCTGCACAGATCGAAGGCATTAGATTTGCAGACGGTGTTTCCTGGGGGGCGACCGAGTTTGCAAAGGTGGAGTTGGTGGATGACGGTGATACGGATGCTTCAACTGTCCGTGGCTCATCGTACTTCGACGATTTGCTGGGAATGGCGGCGGGCTCTCAGACGTTGCAGGGAGGCGGAGGCGATGACACCTATCAGCTGGGCCTTCTGTCAGGCCATGACATAATTGACGAGGCGGCGGGCAACACCAACTCCGGGGATTCGGGGGATGAGATTCATATTGAGGCTGGAATAGCCCCTTCTTCCGTGCACCTGTTTCGTTCGGGAGACGGCTTGTTGGTTGAGGTTGATGGCGAGTCGGACGCCGCCGTAAGCAGCCTTCTGATACGTGGGCATTTTAGGGATGCAAAAGCACAGATTGAGCGGATTGTGTTTTCGAATGGCGAGACTCTGGATTCTGAAGACTTTGAGGATCTTGACCAGTTGTGGAAAAGGGAAGCTGGGGCCCAGACGATGTACGGCGGCGCAGGTGTCGACATTTACGAGCTAGGTGCGGGATCAGGTTCGGATGTGGTGGACGAGGAATACCGCAACAGCAGATCAAACGGCGGATTGGATGTCATTCGGATAGTCGGGTTGGACATCTCACGGATCCGACTCCGTCGAACGCGCTGGGATTTGGTGATTGAGGTTCTGGACGGCGGCAGTGTAGTGACAGACAGTCTGACAGTTCGTAATCAGTATCGGAATGCAGTCTCACAGGTGGAGCAGATCAAGTTCTCCGATGGTACGGTTTGGGGGTTGGACTGGCTGACAAAAGTGGTGTTAGAGGATGCGGGTAGCGGGGACGACGTGGTTCGCGGTCTCGGGAACGGCTTTTCAGACATTCTGGACGGCAGCCGGGGCGGGAATGACATTCTGCGCGGCATGAGCGGCGACGATGTCTATCTGTTCGGTTCCGGCAGTGGACATGATGTGGTTGAGGAGGCGCACGGCAACGCTTTCGGGGGTGATGACGGGGACGTGGTGCGCATGAAGGCCGGCATCAGGCCGAACCGGCTGCGCTTGAGCAGGGAGGGGAATGACCTGGTGATTTCCCTTTTGGCCAGGGGCTCCGTGACGGACAGCCTGACGGTTCGTGGCCACTACAGTGCTGTGGCATCCCGGATCGAAGGGATTGAGTTTTCTGACGGGACGGTCTGGGGACCGGACCGGTTTGGGAAGCTTGTGCAGAAGGATGCGGGTAGCGGGGACGACGTGGTTCGCGGTCTCGGGAACGGCTTTTCAGACATTCTGGACGGCAGCCGGGGCGGGAATGACATTCTGCGCGGCATGAGCGGCGACGATGTCTATCTGTTCGGTTCCGGCAGCGGACATGATGTGGTTGAGGAGGCGCACGGCAACGCTTTCGGGGGTGATGACGGGGACGTGGTGCGCATGAAGGCCGGCATCAGGCCGAACCGGCTGCGCTTGAGCAGGGAGGGGAATGACCTGGTGATTTCCCTTTTGGCCAAGGGCTCCGTGACGGACAGCCTGACGGTTCGTGGCCACTACAGTGCTGTGGCATCCCGGATCGAAGGGATTGAGTTTTCTAACGGGACGGTCTGGGGACCGGACCGGTTTGGGAAGCTTGTGCAGAAGGATGCGGGTAGCGGGGACGACGTGGTTCGCGGTCTCGGGAACGGCTTTTCAGACATTCTGGACGGCAGCCGGGGCGGGAATGACATTCTGCGCGGCATGAGCGGCGACGATGTCTATCTGTTCGGTTCCGGCAGCGGACATGATGTGGTTGAGGAGGCGCACGGCAACGCTTTCGGGGGTGATGACGGGGACGTGGTGCGCATGAAGGCCGGCATCAAGCGTAACCGGTTGCGCCTGAGCAGGACAGCGAACGATTTGATCATTTCGCTGCGTAATGCCGATGATACGGTGACAGACAGTTTGACTATTCGTAATCATTATGCTTATGGCTGGGCGCGTGTGGAGACGGTGCTTTGGCATGATGGGACCGTTTTGTGGTCTGAATCTCACTTAGCGGCAGCAGCTTGGACCGCGCCGGCTTGGAAGAAGAGTGCGACCACGATCCGAGGAGGGACTTCGTCGGAAAGTCTATATGGAGCAAATCACCTGTCGGACATCTTCGACAGCAATGCCGGCGGTAACGACGTCTTGTACGGCTATGGCGGTGACGACGTGTACTGGCTGGGCCGCGGGACCGGCCTGGACGTGGTGCGCGAGGACCAGCGCCATGTTTCTGATGACGGTGATGCGGGTGACGAGGTTCGTCTGAAGGCGGGGATCGGGACCGGCGACATCCGCCTGTGGCGTGACAGGCGCCACCTGTATATCGGGGTTCTGACGGAGGGGAAGGTGAGCGACCGCCTGCAGATCTACAACTACTACACGGACGGCAAGAGCCGCGTGGAGCGTCTGCTGTTTGCGGACGGCACGGAGTGGGGTGCGTCGGAGTTCATGCGTGCCCGGCTACGTGGCGGCTCCGGGGCTGATCAGCTGTATGGGCTGGATCACCAGTCGGACATCTTCGACAGCGATGCCGGAGGCAACGACGGCTTGTACGGCTATGGCGGTGACGACGTGTACTGGCTGGGCCGCGGAACCGGCCTGGACGTGGTGCGCGAGGACCAGCGCCATGTTTCTGATGGCGGCGATGCGGGTGACGAGGTTCGTCTGAAGGCGGGGATCGGGACCGGCGACATCCGCCTGTGGCGTGACAGGCGCCACCTGTATATCGGGGTTCTGACGGAAGGGAAGGTGAGCGACCGCCTGCAGATCTACAACTACTACACGGACGGCAAGGGCCGCGTGGAGCGTCTGCTGTTTGCGGACGGCACGGAGTGGGGTGCGTCGGAGTTCATGCGTGCCCGGCTACGTGGCGGCTCCGGGGCTGATCAGCTGCAGGGGCTGGATCACCAGTCGGACATCTTCGACAGCGATGCCGGAGGCGGCGACGTCTTGTACGGCTATGGCGGTGACGACGTGTACTGGCTGGGCCGCGGAACCGGCCTGGACGTGGTGCGCGAGGACCAGCGCCATGTTTCTGATGGCGGCGATGCGGGTGACGAGGTTCGTCTGAAGGCGGGGATCGGGACCGGCGACATCCGCCTGTGGCGTGACACGACGCACCTGTATATCGGGGTTCTGACGGAGGGGAAGGTGAGCGACCGCCTGCAGATCTACAACTACTACACGGACGTCAAGGGCCGCGTGGAGCGTCTGCTGTTTGCGGACGGCACGGAGTGGGGTGCGTCGGAGTTCATGCGTGCCCGGCTGCGTGGCGGCTCCGGGGCTGATCAGCTGCAGGGGCTGGGTCACCAGTCGGACATCTTCGACAGCGATGCCGGAGGCAACGACGTCTTGTACGGCTATGGCGGTGACGACGTGTACTGGCTGGGCCGCGGAACCGGCCTGGACGTGGTGCGCGAGGACCAGCGCCATGTTTCTGATGGCGGCGATGCGGGTGACGAGGTTCGTCTGAAGGCGGGGATCGGGACCGGAGACATCCACCTGTGGCGTGACACGACACACCTGTATATCGGGGTTCTGACGGAGGGGAAGGTGAGCGACCGCCTGCAGATCTACAACTACTACACGGACGTCAAGGGCCGCGTGGAGCGTCTGCTGTTTGCGGACGGCACGGAGTGGGGTGCGTCGGAGTTCATGCGTGCCCGGCTGCGTGGCGGCTCCGGGGCTGATCAGCTGCAGGGGCTGGGTCACCAGTCGGACATCTTCGACAGCGATGCCGGAGGCAACGACGTCTTGTACGGCTATGGCGGTGACGACGTGTACTGGCTGGGCCGCGGAACCGGCCTGGACGTGGTGCGCGAGGACCAGCGCCATGTTTCTGATGACGGCGATGCGGATGACGAGGTTCGTCTGAAGGCGGGGATCGGGACCGGCGACATCCGCCTGTGGCGTGACACGACCCACCTGTATATCGGGGTTCTGACGGAGGGGAAGGTGAGCGACCGCCTGCAGATCTACAACTACTACACGGACGGCAAGGGCCGCGTGGAGCGTCTGCTGTTTGCGGACGGCACGGAGTGGGGTGCGTCGGAGTTCATGCGTGTCCGGTTGCGTGGCGGCTCCGGGGCTGATCAGCTGCAGGGGCTGGATCACCAGTCGGACATCTTCGACAGCGATGCCGGAGGCAACGACGTCTTGTACGGCTATGGCGGTGACGACGTGTACTGGCTGGGCCGCAGAACCGGCCTGGACGTGGTGCGCGAGGACCAGCGCCATGTTTCTGATGGCGGCGATGCGGGTGACGAGGTTCGTCTGAAGGCGGGGATCGGGACCGGCGACATCCGCCTGTGGCGTGACACGACGCACCTGTATATCGGGGTTCTGACGGAGGGGAAGGTGAGCGACCGCCTGCAGATCTACAACTACTACACGGACGGCAAGGGCCGCGTGGAGCGTCTGCTGTTTGCGGACGGCACGGAGTGGGGTGCGTCGGAGTTCATGCGTGTCCGGTTGCGTGGCGGCTCCGGGGATGATCAGCTGTATGGGCTGGATCACCAGTCGGACATCTTCGACAGCGATGCCGGAGGCGGCGACATCTTGTACGGCTATGGCGGTGACGACGTGTACTGGCTGGGCCGCGGAACCGGCCTGGACGTGGTGCGCGAGGACCAGCGCCATGTTTCTGATGGCGGCGATGCGGGTGACGAGGTTCGTCTGAAGGCGGGGATCGGGACCGGCGACATCCGCCTGTGGCGTGACACGACGCACCTGTATATCGGGGTTCTGACGGAGGGGAAGGTGAGCGACCGCCTGCAGATCTACAACTACTACACGGACGGCAAGAGCCGCGTGGAGCGTCTGCTGTTCGCAGACGGCACGGAATGGATGCTGTGGGAGCGCACAGGGGTATTGCTGCCATCGTCATCCTCAAGCACGCTTGAGGGGGACATGGGTGCAAATGTGTTGCGTGGTCGCAATAAAACAGTGTTGCACGGCAAGGGTGGGGATGATATCTATGAACTTGGTTTAGGAACTGGATCTGCGACGATAGATGAGCGCATAGGAAATACGGGTGATGGCGATGCTGCGGATCGGATTCGAATAGATAGTGGTTTGGGGGTCGAGGATGTGGAATTGATTCGAACCAGGGATGATCTGTATGTCAATCTCCTTGGCAAGGCAAATGCGGACGGTGTGCGGTCAGTGACGGATTCACTCAAGGTTCTCGGCTTTTTTGTATCGGTGCAGGCTCAGGTCGAATTCATTGCATTTTTTGATGGCACAGTGTGGAACCGGGGGCATCTGATGGCGGCAGAGATTCGTGCATCGGTGGTTGCCGGAACTGTCCTGGACGGCTTGGAAAGTTTCGGGGATGTTTTTGGTTCGGACTCTGGCGCCCAGATTTTGCGAGGAAAAACGGGAGATGATGTCTATCTTTTCGGTTTGGGGGGTGGAGCCGATGTGGTTGACGAGGCGTACGGTAATGAGGGGCTGGGTGATGATGGTGACCGCATTCGCTTGGCGAAGGGATTGAAGGCCGATGACGTACGCCTCCGCCGTGATGCCAGGCACTTGTATGTCAAGCTGGTTAACGCGGAGGGTCGTGCGACGGGGGATGTGCTGACAGTGAAGAACTTTTTCGTTTCGGCGGTTTCACAAATAGAGTGGGTGGAGCTTTTCAATGGGGAGGTGCTGTGGTCGGACGAGGATTTCACGAAGGCGGCGCGAAACTATGACACGTCAGGCAGTCCGATTGTTGGGACTTCCGAAGATGACACGTATGACTTGACGGATGCCGGCACGAGCGAGATTCACGGTGGTGAAGGTGACGACCGCTATGTATTTGGCTACGGTGCGGGTCGTGACCGGATACTTGAGTCGTCCTCAACGGCTGATTTGGGTGGAATATGGGACGTGATCGCGTTGAAGGAAGGCATCGGGACAGGCGATGTGGAACTGGTCAGGACTGGGAACGACCTGATGTTCGTGTTGTTGGCGAGTGGCGGTGGAGATCGTACAGGGGACACTTTGACGGTCAAAGACTACTTTTTGCTGGAGGAGCGCAGAATCGAGGCGCTTATTTTTTCTGACGGGACTCATTGGGACTGGGATACATTCGCGCTGGCTGCAATCAGGGGAACCTCCGGCAATGACGTTTTAACGGGGCTTGACGGGGTGGATGACGTGTTTGAACTGGGTGCGGGCCGAGACGTTCTGCGCGGAGGAACGGGTAATGACGTGTACCGTCTGGATTCCAATGGCGGGCATGGCTCCATTGAGGAAGGCCATGCCCGTACGGATGTGGGCGATCCCAGAGATCAGATATTGGTGGCTGGAGGAGAGGAATCGGCAAGGCTATACGTTGAAGGGGATGATCTTCGACTGGCATTGGTAGGCAAGTCGGGTCAAGTGCTTTCAAGCCTGCTGATCAAGGGGCAGTTCGGTTCCTCCTCGGTCTCAAAGGTTGAAAGCGTCGAGTTCGGCAGTGGTGCAGTATGGGAACTGGACTTGCTTGACACTGTGCTGGTTTCCACGGCGGGAGCGGGAACCTACAACGGCAGGGCTCACTTTTCGGATGTGTTCGGTGTGGGAGTTGGTGATGCTGTGTTGCGTGGCGGAAGCGGAAATGACGTGTACATGCTTGGCTATGGAAGCGGAAATGACCGTGTGGACGAGGCGTATGGAAACCTGGGAGATGGGAGTGGCGGAGATGTGATCCGCTTGGACACGGGAATTATGCTGGCAAATGTGCGTTTGGAAAAATCCGGCAATGATCTGATGATTCGGTTGCTCAATGGGCAAGGTCAGTCTTCCGATAGCATCCGCGTGAGTGGTCATTTTTCCGGCGGATCGTCACGTATGGAAAGCATAGAGACGGACACTCATGTTTTGCTGGCGAAGGATTTCCAGGCGTTGATCGACGAGATGGCGGCATTCAACGGTGGAACCTCGGCTTTTAAGAGTGCGGATGAGGTGCGTGCGCGCTATTGGGACGAGATCGACTATTTCACCTCCCCAACGGCATGACCGGTCCAGGACACGGCAACGGCCAGCCCCGCTCAGAAACGATGGAAGAGCACAGTGTGGAGCCCGTTCCCCTTGATGCGGAAAAACGGAAGAGATTCATTCGAGGTGTCCGCGAGACTGTGGGCGAGGTGGCTCTGCTTATGGCTTCTAGCGGGACACATCGTTATCACTATGTTCAGGATTTGAATTGGATGGTGTTCCCGGCGGTGGCGTTGAGCCAGTACAAACTGGTTCGAAACGGCAAGGACGAAACAGTGGGTTTCATCTCTTGGGCTTTGGTGAGTGACGAAGTTCTGCAACGGATACGCAATGGTGCGGTTAAGTTGCGTCCGGAAGACTGGAAAAGCGGTGATTCTGCCGTCGTGATGGATGCGGTTGGGTCCGTGGAGCCTGGCCGGCTGCTGCAGGCTTTGAAGGGCGAGGTTTTCCCGCACAGGAGATTGGTGTCGATTGTGCACGGCGATGAGGGTGGAATTGAGCTGAAAGAGATCGAACCTGAGGACTCTGTCAAGATGAAGGGGAAGGCTGGTACATGAGCGAAGAAGCGAAAGCTGTTGCTGGCAATACGATAGGTGGCGTTTTTGGAGAGGCTGTTGCCTTGCTGGTTGCTTCTCCGAAGCACAGGGACTTGTCCATTTCGGATCTGGAGTGGATTCTGATTCCGGCGATAGCGCTCAAGCAGTTCCGCATATTCCGCAAGGAGGGACGCCAGCCAGTCGGAGTGGCCTTGTGGGGTTACTTGGATGCTGAGTCGGAGGTCCGTTTGGAGAAGACTGGAAAATTGCGTCCTGCTGACTGGAAAAGTGGCGATCGTTTGTGGTTGGTGGAGTTGATTAGTCCGATGGGCGGAAGCAGTGCGATGCTGGTCAATTTGAAACAGACTGTGTTCGCGGGCAAGAAGTTCCGCTATCACATCATGGATGACGATGGCAGGCGCCGCGTGGTTGAGGATGGTGGAGATACGGTCAATGAGGCGGGAACTGATGGGTAGTTTCATTCTCAACTATTATGCAAAGCGGCCTTGGGATGGCGGACACCTGAACATGGAGGTGCTGACCGTGGCGGGCAGGGAAAGGTACGGCATCAACCAGGCCTTGGATCTTCGCGGTTTTCTTTTGGGAGGATCCCAGCCTCGCCCGGCTCTGCGGGATGAGCCGGAGAAGGGGGAGCCTGCCATCGCTTTTGAGATCAAGCGGGATGACGATGCTCTGGGAGAAATGAGCCGCACTCTGAGGGAGCGTGATGAGTTCGAAAAAGCCAGCAGATATCAGGTTCGTCTGTTGAAGTGGAAGGGCAGTGTGAGCATAGACTTCGCCAGGTCGAATACCTGTGCTGATCTTCTGTTCCTGCTGCTTGACCAGAATTTTGCAACTGAGACGGAGCTTCAGGAATTCATTTCTGCGTTGCGTTCGCACCGGATGCCGACATATACGCAGCTATACCTTTTGGCGAAATGGGAGGAGCGCATGGGGAATAGTGATGCGCGGGACGAATTTCAAAGCCTCCTGTTCGAGAAGATGCGCTCACACCCACAGTCCTTGGAACCGGATTCCGATCTTTTTGCGGGTGGCGGCATTGCGTTGGCGGGAAACGGAAACTACTTCTTCATTTATCCGGGCGAGGAGGAAGGGGAGATTTCCTGCCGCTACGCTTGGCAGCCTCGGCTTGATTCCGGTTACAGTGTGGAATTCGATCTCAACAGTGGCCGCCTTCTTTCCATAGACGGGAAGAGAGTGCCGAAGGAAGAGGCGGACAAACTTCTTGCAGCGGGCATAGGTGGTCTGTTTGCAGTAAGTAATCGGCTCCGATGCATAGGCTGTTTGGATGGGAGGCGGTACGAAACCGGTCAGGGAAAGCTTGTTGCCGGAACTGGGTCCGCTGGGCTGGGCGGCTCGGCCTTCCAGACCAAGTGTTCCTAAGCGGAAATTAGCTTGTAGATTGCAGCCTTGGTATGGAGGCCGTTCAGTGCCGTTTCAGGAGACGATTTCCTGGATTGCGCTAGGTTGTCTAGCGCTATTCAAGATGGCCTCTTGCACTGGCAGTTTCGTTTTGGACCTCATTCGATTGTCTTCAATATGCTATATTATTTGACTTGAAGTCGGTGACAGGCTGTGTGTTGCCGGAACAGTGACAGGCTTCCTGTTGCTTTCCGCCATATGGACTCGCCGCCTGTACGACAAGGATATATTAACTACATGCTCAAACGTGATGTCCGCATATTTCTCTTCGTTGGTTTTCTGACGGTACTGCTGGATTTTGTTGTCTACAGAAGCCTTGTGACTCTAGGCCTGACGGGGATAGATCCTGCGAAGGGAGTTGGATTTATGGCCGGGGCGGCTTTCGCCTACTTGGCCAATCGTTTCTGGACTTTTGGCTGGAGAAGCCATGCTGCCGGAAGTGCTTGGCGTTTTGTGTTTTTATATGCCGGGACTCTTTGTGTCAACATCGGAGTCAACTCGCTGACCTTGAAGTTGCTTGGTGAGATGGCGGGGGCGGTCCAGGTGGCGTTTTTGCTGGCCACTGGCATTTCCGCCGCACTCAATTTTCTGGGCATGAAGTGGTTTGTTTTCTCGGCTCGGTCGCTGTCGCAGTTCCGATGAGGTTTTCACTGGTCATTCCCTGCTACAACGAGGAGGCCAGTCTTGCGTTGCTTCTGCAGAACTGCAAGGAAGTTGCATGCAGGCCTGACATGGAGATTATCCTGGTTGACAATGGGTCCACCGATGGGAGTTCATCGATACTGCAGGATGTTGAATCGAACTGTCCAGGATGCCGGAGCGTCCGGGTGCGGGAAAATCGAGGCTATGGCTACGGTATTCTTTCCGGTCTGGAGGAGGCGCGCGGCGAGGTGCTGGGCTGGACGCACGCCGACCTTCAGGCCGATCCGCAGGATGCTGTAAGTGGACAGACACTGTTTGAGCGGTTTGGTTCGGATATCTTCGTGAAGGGACGCCGTTATGGACGTCCGTTTGCCGATGTCTTCTTCACCGTCGGCATGAGTCTTTTCGAAACGATGCTTCTTCGCAAGGGTCTTTGGGACATCAATGCGCAGCCAACCATGTTTCCGAGGTCCTTCTTTGAGGAATGGCGTAACCCTCCCCATGACTTCTCTCTGGATCTGTATGCCTATTACATGGCACAGTGCGGCGATCTGCCTATTCACCGCTTCCCGGTCAGATTCGGTGAGAGGGCGCATGGCGTTTCCCATTGGAATGTCAGTTGGAGTGCAAAGTGGAAGTTTATCCGTCGGACAATCAGTTTCAGCCTGGAACTGAAGAGGAATCTTAAGCGATGAATCTGATAGCGCACCGTTGCAACACCATCGACAGCCTGAAAGCCGTACCGTCAAGGTATGGAGTCGAGGTTGATGTTCGCAGTGAGAGAGAGCAGTTGATCACCCACCATGATCCGTTTCAGCGCGGCACGCTATTTCAGGACTGGATTGCGGAATACAGGCACGGAACATTGATTCTGAATGTCAAAGAGGAAGGGTTGGAGCAGGAGCTGATTTCCCTTATGAAGTCATCCGGCATAGAGGACTATTTCTTTCTGGACCAGTCCTTTCCTTTTCTTGTTAAGTGGGCCATGCTGGGTGAACGGCGCTGTGCTGCCCGGGTGTCTGAGTATGAATCGATTGATACGGCGATGACTTTGGCGGGCAGGATTGACTGGATCTGGGTTGACTGTTTCAGCCGCTTCCCTTTGGACAGGAAGGGCGCATCCCGCCTGAAAAATGCCGGGTTCAGGCTGTGTCTGGTATCCCCGGAACTCCAGGGCCGCAACGCTGATACGGAGATTCCCCTCATGGCCCGGACTCTTGATGATCTTGCAATAGGTGCGGACGCGGTATGTACGAAACGGCCCGACCTGTGGGAACAAGCCGGCGCATTCAAGTGAAAAAGCTTGTCCGTCATCCTCTTTTCCTTTTGGGGCTCGCTGTCCGTCTGGCGCTGATTGGAGCGGTCGCTCCCATGCCGGTCACCGAATGGTACGTTCCATTCATGGAGGCAAGCGTCAATTCATTCAGCCTGGATCCTTGGCAGGTCTGGTCAGACAGTGGCGGCACGACTCTTGCGTTTCCCTATGGATACGTCATGTGGCTTTTGATGCTTCCGCTTATGTTCTTAGGAGAGTTCGCGGGGATGCCTCTTTCATACTGCTACTCGGGAACATTGCTTATCGCAGACATAGGCATGCTCCTGTTGCTTGGCAATGTCTTTCCGGAGAAGAAGCCTCTCATTATGTGGGCCTATTGGTTCTCCCCGATTGTGATTGTGGCCAACTACGTGCTGGGGTTCAATGATCTGCTTCCTGTGCTGCTGCTGACAGTTGCCCTTTACTATGTCAGGAAGCTGCACATGTTCGCCGGAGGGCTGGCGTGTACCTTGGCCATTTCAGCCAAGCTTAGCATGGTGATGGCATTGCCCTTCTTTTTGATCTATTTGGTGCGAAGCAGGCGCTTGCGGAAGCTGCTCCCTCACTTCGGAAAGGGACTGCTTCTTGGAACCATCCTGTTGCTGGCGCCTTTCTTCATTCTTTCCGAGGCCGGCACAGCCATGTTGTTCAACAACCCTGAGATGGGCAACATATACAGTTTACGCATCGACTTCGGCAAGCCGGCAATATACATCATTCCGCTCATCTACGCCCTGATGTTCTATTCCGTCTGGAATGTAAGACGCCTGAACTTTGATCTGTTCTTTACCACGCTAGGCCTGGTTTTTCTGGTGGTTGTCATCTTTTCGCCTTCCTCGCCTGGGTGGTATGTCTGGGCAGTGCCTTTTTTGGTTTCCTATCACGCTTCCGGAGAGCGCTTTGTGGTTCTCCTAGGGCTTTTCTATGCCTTAAGCAACCTGCTTCCGTTGGGAACGGATGTGCTCCACGCTTCCTTTCAGGCATCGGAAGGCTTGGTACGGCTGCTGGACAGCAGGCTGCCTACGCTCCTGAATACCGGAGTGGCGGCGACCGGATTGATCCTGGCATTTCGGGTTTGGGTGAAGGAAATTCGGCACAACGACTATTTCCGTTTTAGCCGTAAACCGTTTGTTGTTGGCATTGCAGGAGACTCGGGGGCTGGCAAGGACAGGTTTGCTGATGCTCTCAGGGGGTTGTTTGGCGCACATTCCGTTACGATGCTTACTGGAGATGACTATCACCTGTGGGATCGACACAAGCCGATATGGTCGGTAATGACGCACTTGAACCCAAGGGCAAACAATCTTGCGGGATTTTTTGGCGACCTTGTGTCACTGATTAGCGGAAAGGACATACGGCTAGGCCACTACGACCATGACAGCGGTCATAAGGGACATGCCCGCCTGGTAAGGAGCAACGACATAATCATCGTCAGCGGATTGCATGCCCTTTACCATCCCTCCATGCGCAACTGCTACGATCTCAGTATCTATCTTGATACGGACGAGGCATTGCGCAGGTTTTTCAAGATAAAACGGGACTCCGGGTTTCGAGGACATTCGGAGGAGGAGGTGCTTTCGTCCTTGGAGAGACGCGAATCGGAATCCCAGCGTTTCATTCGTCCGCAGGCAGGCCATGCTGATCTGGTGCTGTCACTTCATCCTGCCAATTCGCGGATGAAGGATATGTTGCTGGAGGATAAAAGCGCTCCTCCCCAGCTGATCTTGGTTGCCAAGTCTCGCACGGTAAGAGATGAATTGGTTATGATGCGGGTGTTGGTTGGCATATTAGGCTTGCATGTCGACATGTTAGGCGGCGAGAGTCCGGGTGAAGTAGAATTTCGTATCGATGGCGAAGTATCTGCACCGGACATAGAGATGGCGGCACAATTGATATGTCCAAGGCTTCTTGAGTTCCTTGACATCCATCCCCGATGGGAAAGCGGTGTGACGGGTTTGATGCAGCTGATCGCTCTATCGCATATCGACCAGGTTCTTACCGAAAAGTCCGTATGATGAAGATCCTCTCGGAGCAAAGACTCAGCCGTCTGCCTGATGCGGTCATATTTGACACGGACAACACGCTGTATCCGTATGATCCGGCGCACTATGCGGCCCAGAGTGCCGTCAGAGACAAGGCCGTCAGCATACTTTCGATCAAGCATAATGATTTTGACAGTGTCTTCAACCAGGCTAGGGAGCAGGTTCACAAGAGACTCAAGGGCACGGCTTCGTCTCATAGCCGTCTTTTGTATTTTCAGCGCATGCTGGAAATCATGGGCTTGGGTTCGCAAATGCTGACCGTGCTGGATTTCGAGCAAACCTATTGGAGAACATTTCTCAGCAAGGCTGTCCTGTTCGATGGTGTCCGGGAACTCCTTGAGGATCTTCGCCTGATGTCACTTCCAATAATGGTTGTCACTGATCTCACCGCTCAGATACAGTTCAGGAAGATGGTGTACTTTGGGCTTGACAGTTATTTTGACCATATGGTCACTAGCGAGGAGGCTGGCTTTGACAAGCCACATAAGGCCACGTTCCAAATCGCCCAGGAGAAGCTTCCTCCGAAATGTGAGTGCATCTGGATGGTTGGCGATCATTGCGTAAACGACATAAAAGGTGCCCGCGAAAGCATCGACGCCGTCACTCTGCAGAAAATACATGACGGCGTTGAGCAGGGACAGGGTGACTGTGCTCCGGATGCGTTCTTTCACGAATTTGAGGAATTGCGGCAGCTTATTGCCAGACTCGGAAATGGATCGTGAATGCACAGACAGGCATAGATCGGCAGGTAGTTGACTATTGTGTTGAGTTGGGAAGGGATCCCCTTCTCGTTCAGGGGGCGGGCGGGAATGTTTCCTGGAAGGATGGCGATACGCTTTGGGTCAAGGCTTCGGGCTTCTCACTGTCGGAAGCCGGTGACAAGGACATATTCTCGCCGGTGGATCTTGTCGCCGTCTCCAGACACATCTCCCAAGGTGACTTTTTTGCCAAGCCGGAAGCCGCCGCCGGCTCCCTTCGTCCTTCCATTGAGACGTTGCTCCATGCCTTGATGCCGCATCGCATAGTGGTTCATCTTCATGCGGTGGAAATCCTGGCTCATCTGGTGCGAAGGGACTGTGACGCTGAACTCAATGCGCAAGTGGACAGCTCGATTTCCTGGCTGTCAGTTGACTACCATAAGCCGGGTTCCGACCTTGCAAGAGCGTTGCACGAAGTGTTGCCCAGCCATCCGGAAGCGAATGTGATATTCCTAAAGAGTCATGGGGTTGTGATTGGCGGCTCCGATGTTTCCCTGATTGACAGGCAGTTGCGGGTCTTGACGGACTGCCTGGGCCATGGGAATCTGCGAAAGGCTGGATTTGTCCCGCAACCCTCGCCCATGGAGCAGTATTCCCCACTGCCTGGCGATCAAGTGCACCAGTTGGCAATTGATTTGAACCTGTTCAAGCGCCTTCCTACTGACTGGGCTCTCTATCCCGATCATGTGGTTTTTCTGGGGCCTAAGGCTTGCATCTTCAACTCATGGAAGGAATTGGAAAGGTCGGTTGCCCTGGGTGAGGTGCCGCGGCTGGCATTTGTCAGAGGACAAGGTGTCTATGCCTGTGACGGTTTTACCAAGGACATGCGGGAACAGCTTGAATGCTACCATGAGGTTCTGTCCCGGCAGCCGGACAGTGTGTCTCTGGTGTCGCTTTCAAGCATTCAGGTTGCCGAGTTGCTTGACTGGGAAGCGGAGCGGTATCGCGTCAATAGGCAAGTTTCTCTGCCAGGACAGGACGACTCGGGGTGAAGAGGTCAAACCGGACTCCGGACTTGGCAAAGGCACGGCTGTATCCAGCGGTGCTAACTGGTGCATTCTTTGCCTTTGTCACAGTGTTTCTTTTCCTATTGCACTTGGAGAACTATCTTCAGTCCAATATCAATTTCCACATGCAGACAAGCAAGATGTTTGGCATTCCGGAGGAGTTGCGGGCGAAGGGGATAACGCCTTACTTTACCGATGACAGAAATACCGGCTGGGACGGTCAATTCTACTATTTTATGGCTAACGACGTACTTGCCGTTAAAGACACGGCTGATCATGTCGACTATCCAAATTACAGGTACCAACGCATCGGCTTGTCCTTGTATA
This sequence comes from Gammaproteobacteria bacterium, assembly GCA_965207545.1. Lineage (GTDB taxonomy): Bacteria > Pseudomonadota > Gammaproteobacteria > Tethybacterales > CBDBMS01 > CBDBMS01. The sequence continues at coordinate 949,770 of CBDBMS010000003.1, read as the reverse complement.
CGGCAATGGTGGCATTCGCTTTGGGAATGGACTGGGTGTCCCCTTCTCTGTTTTTTATCAGCTATCTGGTTCTGATTGCATTGGCAGTTGTTGCGGGAGGCCATTTGTTGCAGAGCCTAGGCGGCCATCCGGCTCTGATGTTTTTTTGGTCGTTTAGTTCCGGTGTTCTCATCACCTTGTTTAGTGCCCTGCCTGATGCGGCCGCCGATGCGTTTTTTGTCCTCGGTCTTGCCTGTCTCTACAGGAACCGGTATGTCTTGGCGATGGTTCCACTCGCCTTTTCCGTTCTCTCAAGAGAGGTGTACATTCTGTTTCCCGCCTTTTTTGTCCTGTCACGCTTCACCCTGCAGTTATTCGCTTCGGGCTTGAGCAAACCCGGGCTGAAAGAGTCCTTGAAGTCAATGATTGTATGGAAGGGAACATACTGTCTGGCGTTCCCAGTGGCCGTCGTCTTGCTTTGGAAAATCTACCTTTATCTGCATCTTGGCAAGGTTTCGGATGAAATTGTGTCGTTGGTGATCGGAAAGCCTCTGGCAACCTGGTGGACTTTCCTGACAGAACGGCTTTCAGGTAACCACTGGAAGGGAAGTTTCGTTAGCTATCAGGAGGCGACACTCTTAATGGTGTTTTTTCTGGTAATTGTATGCCAGCTGTCAGTTTCCGGATGGATGACATCAGTCTTGTTCGCTCGGAGCCGGCCCTTAAGTTCCCATGGGAAGGCGAAACGGAACAGGAAGCAGATCAGCCTGCAACGATCTGATAACGATTATCTGGTGCTCGGCGTTTCACTGACAGCTGCATTTTGTGCTCTTCTGTACACATGTTTTGAATCATTGGTGCTCAAAGACTACACCGGCTACCTGAAGCCGCTTCCCCTCTTCTTTTTTGTCATTCCCTTCTTGCTAACCGCCATGCGTTCCCGGATAAAAGCGAAATTCCTCGTTCCGATCTACGGGTTTCTAACCCTTGTGTCTGCTGTCTGCTTCCTGCACCTCTTCAATGCGCGGGTTTTCCCCTCGATTATTTCATTTTGAAGCGGTTTTCTGACATTGCATCCGGATGATCCGTATTCAAGGACATTCGGCTCCAGCTGTTGCCGGTTCATGATGACTCTTTTCGGTGCTGATGCCAGTCTGACTCATGATGCTGATCACGTCTGAGGGTGTGTTCCCTTGGCTTTTTCTGCTCAGCTCGCATTGATTCAGTTTATTATTACAGCGATGGGTGTCGCTCTTTATGTTGATTCCGGTAACTCCCTGATCAAGTGGGGTCTTTCCTCAGGTGACGGGAGTTGGCTGGAGATGGGCACCTGTGACGAGCATAGCCTGAAGTTGCTCGAAACACCGGCACGTTCCGCAGATGCTGTATATGTTGCCAGCGTGAGCAGGGGGGACAGGATTGAACAGTTACGCCAGATCCTTGTTGGCAAGCATGTTCACGAGGTGGTTAGCCAAAGCAAGGCGCTCGGCGTTCGCAACGGTTATGCCGAGCCTTTTCGTCTTGGTGTTGACCGTTGGTGCGCTGTGGTGGCCGCTTATTTGAAGTACGGCTCGTGTATCGTCATTACAGCGGGTACGGCGTTCACCTTGAACTGGATGGATCACCAGGGCTGCTTTCGGGGCGGGATCATATTGCCCGGTACTGAACTAATGAAATCAGCTTTGGCAGAACGGACGAATCTGGAGTGGACTGGCGGAACGGAGACGGAAGTTCCGGCTTTGCACACTAACAGCGCCATTGAGGCTGGGATAGCGCTTGCATTTGAGGGTGCATTCAGGCTTTTCAGCGAACGTTGCGGGATCAGGCCTGACAGCATTCCCGTAGTTGCCTGCGGAGGGGAGGGGGAGAGGCTGTCGAGAATGGTTCCGGAAGCGCGTTGGGAGTCCAGTCTTGTTCTGGATGGAATGCGTCTGCTCCATCCAGGATAGTCTTGAGTGTGCCTTGAATGGAATCTGCATAACCAGGAAACATGGTGGAAGAATGTTCATTTTGAGGGGTGGAAGACTCGTGTCGGACACTCGGCGCGGATGCTGGACGCTTACGATGGCAGGTATGGCAGTGCTTCTGTTCTCTGCGTCACAGGCGGCTGAGCAGCAAGTGGTGTCTATGGACATACATGTGGTTGGTCAGGACAGGGCCCAGCTCGGTGCCCAAGTGGATTTCACTCCGAACGACCAGCTGGTCGAAGCGCTTCGTGGAGAGCAGTCGCTTGCCTTCAACTTTGAGGTGAAGGTGGCGGTTGTTCGTCCCTACTGGTTTGACATTGAATATTCGACGCTGCGTTGGGATGCACATTTGATCTATGACAATGTCCTCAACACATTTCAAGTCATCACTTTCAACGGAAATGAAAGTGTTGCACGGGATATGAAGCATGCGTTCGAGATTCTAGGGGATGTTAAGGGATTGGAGATGATCGGCAATGGCTTGGGGGATGTGCTTCAAACTGACAACACCAGCGTGAGCGCTCGCTTCGAGGTGGATGTTGACCGGCTTCCCTCTCCTATGCGGATAGCGATGCTTAGTTCGCTTGACTGGAACTTTTCCACAGGCTGGCGGGTATGGCCGTCTTCCGATCTTTTGCGTTTGGAACAGTGACCCTGAGACGCTTCCTCATCACCTTGGCCATCGTTTCGACCTTGGTTGTTCTGGCGGGAGTGAATGTGCTTACGTACCAGGAGACACCGGATCTTGCCAGGTTCGCGCTTTCCAATCCGCTCGGCTTTACGGCGTTTGCGCTGTTGTTCGGACTTCCCTCGCTTCTGATAGCGCTTTATTCCATAGTGCGGATAGTCAGAAAGGTCAGGCGTGGAATATTTGGCGGAAGGATCAGTCTCATGCTTGCAAGCATTTTGGCGGCGATGGCATTCTTTCCGGTGCTTCTTGTCTACCAGTCTTCTGCCGGAGCCATTATCCGCAATATTGACTCTTGGTTCAGTGCTGAACTGGAGGAAGTGTTCAGCGAAGGCCTTGATGTGGCTCGTAGGCAGATCAACCGTTCACTGGACGAGCTTGAGGACCAGGCTTGGGAAATTGCAGGACAGCTGAACGTATTTGAGCGTTCCGACCTAAGACGGCTTGCCTACAGTTACGGACTGGAGGACATAGAGATCATAAGCCGGCAGAATCTGGTTGTGCGGCAGCTGTCACCTGGATCAGATGTCGATGGCGTTACCGAACTGATCAGCGATGGAACCGCTCTAGGCCGTAGGGTGACAAAGCCGTTCTATGGCGGCTACCAGCTTGAGGTGACGGTTCCGCTCACCTCGACGCAGCGGGGGTTGGGGCAGAACGCTGCTCTGCGTGTTTCCTCCCGGCTTCCGGTGTGGCTGGACCAAAGCATTGAAAATCTTAGCAGAGGAAAGGCGGAGTATGACCGTCTTCAGACGCATCGTCAGACACTGAAGACCACTTTCATAGGGTCTCTTTCCATTGCCACGGCAGTTGTGCTTTGCCTCGCCTTCACCTTGGCGGCACAGATTGGCGAGGTGCTGAGTCGTCCGCTCAAGGAGTTGGCCGAAGCTCACCGGGCCGTGGCGCGCGGCGATCTTAGTCGTCGCACCGTTGTTAAGGGGGAGGGAGAGATATCCCAACTCAACGATTCCTTCAACCGCATGGGCGAGCAGCTGGAGCAGGCTAGGCGGTCGGCCGAGAGCAACCAGATCAAGCTGGAAGTGAGCAATTCCTATCTTGAGGCTCTTTTGTCCAACCTTTCGGCCGGAGTGATTGTTCTAGGAAAGGATCTGAAAGTCTCTAGAATCAATGCGGCAGTGTGTGACATCCTGGGAATCTCTTCCGGCCAGTTGCTCGGAAAGTTGCCGAAGGAATGGTCGGATGCCGATGACCAGATAAGAATGTTCATCGATCAGGTCGGGGACAGGATCATGGCTGCGACGGAAGATTTTTCCGAGGAGATCAAGCTAGGTGACCGCAGGCTGCTCATCAGGGTGCGTGTCCTGCCCGGGTCGGTGGGTGGGGGGATGGTGATTCTGGTTGATGACATCACAGTGCAGTTGAACGAGAGCGAGGAGAAGACCTGGGAAAAGGCTTCACAACGGTTTGCCCATGAAATAAAGAATCCCCTGACTCCGATAAGGCTTGCTGCCGAACGTATAGAGCACAAGTTTGCATCGAAACTGGGAAGCGAGGACACCGAGAGAATGGCCCGGTATGTAAAGACGATAGTCAGCCAAGTTGACGCCATGGGAGAGATGGTTGATAACTTTCGTCAGTTCGCTCAGCCTCTTCAGGCCAATCTTGAGGTGATTGAGTTGAACGCTGCCTTGTCTGAAGCGCTGGACCTGTACCAGTACAAAGGTGGCAAAATCACTAGGAACCTGGCTGAGAAGAGGATGCGAATCAAGGGAAGCCAGGTTCTGGTCAGGCAGCTTCTCATCAATCTTATCAACAACTCGATCGAGGCTGCCCCTTCAGGGCATGAGGCACATATTGACATTCGCACTGTCAGCAATAATAATCATGCCTCAATAGAAATCGTGGATGACTGCGGCGGCATATCAAGCAAGGTTTTGGACAAGGTTTTTGAAACACAGATGACTACGAAGCCAAAAGGCACCGGTTTGGGCTTGCCAATAGTAAAGCGCATCGTGGATCAGATGGAAGGAAAAATTTCCCTGGTGAACACGAATTCGGGTCTTCAGACTAGAATAGACCTGCCACTGCACCATGTCTAAACTCCTGTCGAACAACAAGCCGATGGTTCTCATAGTTGATGACGAGCCGGGCATTTGCGAACTCCTAACTGAGATTCTGCGCGACGAGGGCTACCAGACCACGACGGCCTACAACGGCGAAGAGGCTCACAGGAGTCGTGTGGAGAAGGAGCCCAACATCATTCTCCTTGACATCTGGATGCCTGACATAGACGGGATCTCGCTGATTAGGAAATGGAAGGAGGACGGGCTCATGGGTCCTCCCATCATCGTGATGTCGGGACATGCGACTGTTGATACTGCCGTTGAAGCCACACAGTTGGGAGCCGCAAGTTTTCTTGAGAAGCCGATTTCAGCGGATAGGCTGCTGGCGGCAGTCAAGAAGGCCACTACAACGCCGGCCAATCCTCTGTTCAACCCAATCATCCAGGATGCCAATTTCGGCAAGTCCGAGGCCATGAAATCCCTCAAGGACCAGTTGCTCCGTGCATCGGCACTTCCGGACAACTTGCTGTTCACCGGCAGTCTTGAATCAGGAATGTCCTTCTTTGCAGGGATGCTGACACCCCCTGGAAAAATCATGCAGTCGTTTTCAAGCGAAAGGGATGTTGCGATTGATCCGATGAAAACGCTTAAGAATGTTGCTGGTGGGGTTCTGTTTGTTCCGAACCTGGACATGATGGAAAACACGGAGCTTAGATCCGTTTATTTGCTTGCCTCCAAGGCGTTGCAGACGAAGGTTAGGGTGGTGGCACACAGCAGCTTGGACCGGGAGGGGTTGGGAAGATTGGGCGGCGTTGAAGATCGGCTTCTGGATCAGTTTCATGAAACAGTCATCCGGATCCCTCCTTTTTCCGAATTCGTCAGCGACATACCCGAGCTTGCGGTCCTAATCTCCAAGCAGCTTGTGATACATAACGAGGTGTCTGCGAAGACGCTGTCCACAAGTGCGGTAAACGTTCTTCGCAACCATCCTTGGGAAAACAACTTCTCCAAGTTCGTCAAGACCATACGGAATGCGATGCACTTCTCGGTAGTCGAGGAGATCGACGAGGCGGTCGTACGTTCTGTCATCAGCCAGAGTCATCCGCATGAGATTAGTCAGACATCCGATCAGATGATCTACGACAAGCCGCTTCGCGAGGCCAGAGAGATTTTTGAACGCGAATACTTCAAGCGGCTGCTGTCAAATACGGGCGGCAACATCGTTGAGGCGGCACAGAAGGCAGGCTTGGAACGCACCTATCTCTACCGCAAGCTCAAGCACTTGGATCTGGACGAAGTCGAGGCTGACTACTAGTCGGTGATGGGTTCGCTGACGCGCCAGCAGGTTGCCGCCGACTTTCTGGGTTTTTCGGTCGAGAACGGTCTTCTGTGCTTCGGGGATTTCACAACCAAGTCGGGGCGGAGATCGCCCTATTTCCTCAATACAGGCCTTGCCGACAATGGTCGGTCGTTGTCGCAACTGGCGAGACACTATCTGGCCGCTGCGGAGTTGCATGGTCTGCGCTTTGACGGACTGTTTGGGAGTGCCTACAAGGGGATTGCCCTTGCGGCGGCGATAGCTGTCGAATCGGAGCGGACCGTCGGCACAAACCCGGTGTTTGCCTTCAACAGGAAGGAGGCTAAGGATCATGGAGACAATGGGCGGATTGTCGGAAGATTGAACGGGAATATCCTGCTGGTTGATGATGTGGTCACATCAGGCATATCGGTGAAGGCGGCGTTCGAGGATGTGGTGCAGGCAGGCGCCAGTGTCTGTGGCGTTCTGGTTGCCTTGGACCGCGGCGAACGCATGACGGAGAGTTCGTCCGTGACGGCAGTTCAGGAACTGCAGCGGCAGTTGGACATACCGGTTCATTCAATCGCCACTGTGCATGACTTGAGGGCGTTTCTGGCGGAAACCGGGAAAGGGGACGCCTTGGAGCGCATTGACCGTCACATAGGGCGTTACGGCGTTTGAGCCGGAATTCCCCTTAGGTGGCTAGGCCGCTCCGAAGGGGCCTGGCTAGTCGTGGCGGGCTTGTCCCAAGAGGTTTTGGGCGGCCCTGAGAGTGTTTTCCAGGAGCTTTGCGATAGTCATCGGACCAACGCCGCCCGGGACAGGAGTGATGTATCCCGCCCTCTTCGATACGGATTCGAAATCGACATCGCCAACGATTTTCCCGTCAAGGCGGTTGATGCCGACATCAATGACTGCCGCTCCCTCCTTGACCATTTCACCTGTGACCATTCGGGGCTTTCCGACCGCTGCGACCAATATGTCGGCGGTGGCGCAGACATCTTTCAGATCCTTGGTCCGGGAGGTGCAGACCGTCACTGTGGCTCGCCGGTTTATCAGCATCAGCGCCATGGGTTTCCCGACGATGTTGCTGCGTCCAATCACAACTGCGTTGGCCCCTTCGATTTTGATGTCGTAATGGTCAAGAAGATCAAGGCAGCCGTTAGGGGTGCATGGCCACAGGGAATCAGTTCCATTCATCAGTTTTCCCGTGTTGACGGGATGAAATCCGTCGACATCCTTATGGGGGTTGATGTGGCTGATCACCGCTTGCGGATCAATTTGCTTTGGGAGAGGCATTTGAACAAGAATTCCATGTATGGACGGATCCTCGTTGAGCTGGCCAATCTTGTCAAGAAGCTGCTGTTGGGTTGTGTCACCGGCAAGTTCGATTTGCCTTGAATTGATGCCATTGTCCTGACAGGCTTGGATTTTCTTCCTGACGTAGATCTGAGAGGCGGGATCGTCGCCAACAATGACGACGGCAAGGCCTGGAGGAATGTGCGTTTTTGCATGTTCGGCACACTTTTCCCTGACCTGTTCCGTTATTTCGGCCGCGACTCTCTTTCCGTCAATCAGTTGCATGGCTTGCTCCTGCCTAAAGGCGGTGAATTCTACCACTTGTGGCAGAATTTAGCCGGCTGGAACGATGTGGGTTTGCGGCCAAACCAGAGAGGAGGTTGATGCCAGCTGCTGCAGGAAAAGGTTCAGGGAGGAAAAGGAAGGCCGCCACGGTGTTTTCCTCGGAAAGGACGGTTGCGGTCAAGAGAAAGCCGGTTCCTTCGGAACTGAAGCGGAACAGTCCCTTGAAGATGGACGGCAGGAAGCTGCTTGACATGCTTCCTGCCGGTTCCGTGTCTGCCGTTTTCTTCGATCCGCAGTACCGCGGGGTGCTGGACAAAATGATCTATGGCAATGAGGGGACAGCCCGACAAAAAAGACGTGCCGGACTGATCCAGATGAGTGAAGAGGTCATCATGGAATTCGTGGCGAAGATTGATCGCGTCCTGATCCCAACCGGGCATCTTTTTCTCTGGATGGACAAGTTCCACCTGTGCTCTGGATTTGGGGAGTGGCTTGCGGACACCTCCTTGGAAGTGGTCGACATGATCACCTGGAAGAAAGGCAGGATGGGGATGGGCTACCGGAGCCGTCGCATTGGCGAGCATCTCGTGGTGGCGCAAAAACCCCCTCGCCGGGCCAAGGGAGTTTGGATGTCGCACAACATACCTGATGTCTTTGAGGAATGTGTATCCCAGGAAGGCCATGTGCACCGGAAGCCGGTTGGGCTCCAGGGAAGGTTGATTGAGGCGGTCACACATCCAGGCGATCTCGTGGTTGACCCGGCTGCCGGCTCCTTTACGGTCCTTGAGGCCTGTATGAAGACAGGGAGGGACTTTATTGGCTGTGATGTCAACGGCAGCCCAGGCAGGTGACCCCAGGGATTTTCCGGGTCTGTGTGCCGCCCCTTCCCACGGCCGGCACAAAGACACTGGCATGGCGATTCTGCCTGTTGGCCCATGGAGGGCGGCAATGGCAGGCTCCCGGTGGTATATAATTCGGTTCCCGCGCAATGCGGTGCATATTTGCTTTCGTCAGATCAATCAAGGAGACACGCTGGCAGAAAAAGAGATCAACTTAAAAGTCAATCGTGAGATTACTGTTCCTGAAGTCCGCCTGATTGATTCTGAAGGGAAGCAGGTCGGGGTGGTTTCGTTGGAGCGTGCCTTGACTTATGCTGAGGAAAGCCAGTTGGATCTGGTTGAGATCATGCCAAACGTGACGCCCAGCGTATGCAAGCTTCTTGACTATGGCAAGCACAAGTACCGCGAGCGGAAAAAACGGCATGACGCCAAGACCAAGCAGAAGCAAACGATGGTCAAGGAGGTCAAGTTCAGGCTTTCGACCGGAGACGGAGACTACCAGACGAAGATACGCAATGTGATGCGCTTTCTTGAGGTTGGAGACAAGGTGAAAGTGTCGCTTTGGTTCCGTGGACGCGAGATTGTCAAGTCGCAGCGGGGACATCTGGTTCTGGAGCGGGTTCTGAAGGATGTTGAGCACATAGCTGATGTTGAGCAGGAATCAAAGCTTGAAGGCAAGCGGTTGCAGATGATGTTGGCTCCAAGGCGTGACAGTAGCAGGAAAAGGGACAATGCCCAAAATGAAGACAAATAGGGGCGCGGCCAAGCGCTTTTCACGGACCGGCACCGGCAAGATCCGCCATGCCAGGTCCTTTCGTCGGCACATGTTGACGCATAAGTCGGCCAAGCGGAGAATGCGTCTGAGATCGACCACTACGGTTGTGGGCAGCGGTGACGCCAGCAGAATCCGGCAGATGCTTCCGTACCTGGGATAGAAGGTCATGCCACGAGTGAAAGGAGGGGTTACCGCCCACCGGCGCCACAAACGCTTGCTGGAGAGGGCCAAGGGATTCCGTGGGCGACGGAAGAACGTTTACCGGGTCGCAAAACAGGCGGTGATGAAGGCGGAGACCTATGCCTACCGCGACCGTCGCCAGCGCAAGCGGGATTTCCGTTCACTATGGATCGTTCGCATCAATGCGGCGGCTCGCCAGTATGGTCTTACCTATCATGCGCTTATAAGCGGTCTCAGAAAGGCTTCGGTAGATCTCGACAGAAAGGTCTTGGCCGATCTGGCAGTTCACAACGAGAACGCTTTCAGGAAGCTCACGGAGCTCGCGAGGCAGCCCGGCTCCTGATTCGGACATGGCGTCCGGTGACATTCTGGAATCAGCCTTTGCTGCTCTTGCATCCAGCACTAAGCAGCATGAGTTGGATCAAGTCAGATCACAGTATCTCGGAAAAAAGGGGCTGATCACCTCCGAACTGCAAAAACTCCGGCATCTTGACCAGGATCAGCGCCGCGACATGGGCGAGCGGCTCAACATCATCCGGAACAGGTTTGAGGAGATGCTTGAGGCGAGAAGAGGCGAGATCAGGGAGGCGGATCTCAAGAGCCGGATTTCAGAGGGAAAAATAGACGTCACCTTGCCTGGAAGAAGACAGGGGGCGGGAGGTCTTCACCCTCTGACGCTTACGCTGGAGAAGTTGCAGCAGCTTTTCTCTTCGCTTGGGTTTGATGTAGCCGAAGGACCCGAAATCGAAAGCGACCAGTACAACTTCACCCTGCTCAACCATCCCGAGGACCACCCGGCCCGGTCGTCCCATGACACGTTCTATATAGAGGGGCATCCGGATCATCTTCTTCGCACACACACCTCTCCGGTCCAGATCCGCTATGCCGAGAAGCGTCAGCCGCCCTTGCGGATCATTGCGCCAGGCAGGGTGTACCGGGTGGATCATGATGCGACCCATTCGCCCATGTTTCATCAGGTGGAAGGCATGTGGATTGACAGGCAGGTGCGGTTCAGCGACCTGAAAGGCGTACTGGCCGAATTCTTCAGGCTGTTCTTCGAAGATGCCGATCTGAAGATGCGGTTCAGGCCTTCGTTCTTTCCATTCACCGAGCCGTCTGCAGAGTTTGACATTCGCTGGGGCGGAAGATGGCTTGAAGTGTGTGGGTGCGGCATGATGCATCCCAATGTTCTGCGTTCGGCCGGCATTGATCCTCAGGTGCACCAAGGCTTTGCTTTCGGGGTTGGTCTTGAGCGTCTTGCCATGCTGCTTTACGGCATAGAGGATATCCGCCTGTTCTACGAGAACGACATTCGTTTTCTAGAGGCTTTTTCCAGGCTATGAAGATCGCTAGCGACTGGCTTGAGGAACTTGTCACCCCTCTTCCCGCGGCTGATGAGCTTGCTGAGATTCTCACCATGCGTGGGCTTGAGATTGAGTCTGTTGAACCTGCAGGTCCAGATCTGAAAGGCATTCTGGTCGGCAAGGTGGTGAGCTGCGAGATGGTCAGGGACACTTCGCTCAGGAAATGCAGAGTGGACGTCGGCGAAAGGCTTGGATGTCTTGACATCGTGTGTGGTGCTCACAATGTGAAAAAAGGCATGAAAGTCGCTGTTGCACCGTCTGGAACGCCCATTGGCGCCGTGGAGATACAGACACGGGAGATCGAGGGGGTCAGGTCGGAAGGGATGATCTGCTCCGAACAGGAGCTTGGCCTTGGCTCTGACCATTCCGGCATTCTTGTGCTGGACCGGAAGATGAGGGAAGGTGCTCAAGTCCGGCAGGCTCTTCGCCTGGATGCGTCGGTGCTTGACGTGGCAATCACACCCAATAGGGGGGACTGCCTAAGTGTGCTGGGAACTGCACGTGAAATCAAGGCTGGCACTGGTGGCCGGCTGAAGAAGATCAAGACCAATTTCAATCCGGCACTAGATGAAAAGTTCAGTGCGTCCATATCCGACGATGCGGCTTGGGCCTGTCCCCTTTATGGTTGCGTGGCTATCCGTGGCGTCAGCAGGGCGGACAGTCCTTCTCCGCTATGGCTGCGGGAACGCTTGCGAAGATGCGGAATACGCCCCATAAGCGCTTCCGTTGACATCACGAACTATGTCATGATGACATGTGGACAGCCACTGCACGCTTTCGATCTGTGCAAAATCAATGGTGGCATTCACGTGCGTTTTCCTGTCAAGGGAGAATCATTGCTTCTCCTTGACGGAAAACATGTCCAGTTGGAAAAGGGAACTCTCGTGATTGCCGATGAGAAGGCTCCTGTTGCCTTGGGGGGCGTAATGGGTGGCATGGATAGCGGAGTCGGGCCTGGCACCAGCGACATTCTGCTTGAAGGCGCATTTTTCCTGCCTGAAGCGGTGCGTGGGAAGACAAGGATTTACAACCTGAATTCAGAGGCGGCCTTCCGGTTTGAGCGTGGGGTTGATTTCACCTTGCCGCCGATAGCCTTGAATCTGGCAGCAAGGATGATTACCTCGATCTGTGGCGGGAAGGCTGGTCCTGTGAGCATTACGCGTAAAGGGGCTCTTCCGTCACGTCCACCAATCCGCATGAATGTGGGTATGTTCGAGCGTCACCTAGGCCTTGCTCGGAGCATTTCCGAAGTTCGGAAGACACTGAAAAAAATGGATTTTCTAGTCGAGGCCGAAGGCAAGACTCTGACTGTGACACCGCCATCCCATCGTTTCGACATCACGATTGGCGAGGATCTCGTTGAGGAGGTGGCTCGCGACTATGGATACGATAACATACCGGTCACCATGCCGCGTGCCGAAGGGCACATGCTGTCTCCAGACAAGTTTCGTAGTGGTTCCTTCCGGCTGAAGCGGCGTTTGGCGGAAATGGGCTACCATGAGGTTGTCACCTATGCGTTTGTTTCCGAGGAGTGGGAATCCTCTCTGCACGGGAACAGCGATCCTGTGCGTCTTTCGAATCCGATATCCGATGAGGCAACTGTCATGCGCTCCAGCCTGCTTGGAGGATTGGTGGACCGTGCCAGGCACAATCACAGCCATAGACAGCTGCGTCTGCAGATATTCGAGGTGGGACGATGTTTCCCGTCACAGGACGCAATAGCCGGCGAGCAACCGGAGAAGATTGCCGGTCTTTGCTATGGCTCCAGATTTCCCGATCAATGGGCGGTGCCGTCACGCGAATCGGACTTTTATGATGTCAAGGCCGACGTGGAGAATCTTTTGCCGGCCAATGCCGAATTCCGAGAGTGCACTGGACATCCCGCCATGCATCCCGGCAAATGTGCTGAAGTGGTTGTCAAAAACCATGTGATTGGTCACGTTGGCAGTCTGCATCCCCGTCTGGTCCAGAGATTCGAACTCCCCGAATCGACACATGTTTTTGAGTTTCCAGCCCGCAGCGCCATGGAACAGCATGGCAGAAGAATCAAGGTGGAGCGGGTGTCCAAGCTTCCGTTGGTTTATCGCGATCTTTCGGTCGCGGTGAAACCGGACGTGCCTGCCGGAGAGATTCTGCGTCAGGCTAAGTCATTGGAAAAGAGGGATGAGGTCAGATTTGTGGAACTGTTTGACAGTTATGTTCCAAAAGAGGATTCAGGCAACAGATTCAAACGATTAGGAATTAGAATATACTTGCAAGGTGTTGATAGAACTCTTGCAGAACCGGAGATAGTTTCAATCATGGAGGAAATGGAGGAACTGTTGCTCCGCACTGTAGGTGCCAAAAAAACGACTTAGTGAAATGCAACGGAAGGAAAAGGGTAAAACCCTCACGAAAAACGATCTTGCGAAGAAGGTTTGCCTAGTAACCGGTAGCCTTAAGGATGCCAGCAAGCTCACGGAGGACTACTTTGACGAGACAGCCTCGATCATTATGCGGGAAGGTGTTGCGAAAGTGTACGGTCTTGGCACGTTCAAGTGCCGGAACAAGGCGCAGCGTGTAGGGAGAAATCCCCGTAGCGGTGAGGAGAAGATTATCAAGTCGCGTCGTGTAGTGACATTCAAGGCCAGTTCGCGTCTCAAGGGTTCCATAGGGGACTTGCCCGACCCGGATAATGGGACGAGCTAAGTCTCGCAAGGACAGTTATCCTGAGATTCCTGACCAGGATCACTTTACGATAGGCGATGCAAGCCGCCTATGCATGGTCAAGCCTCACATGCTTCGGTACTGGGAAAAGGAGTTTTCCCAGCTCAAGTCAGTCTCGCGTCGCAACAATCGCCGCTACTACACCCGGGACGACATACTTCTTGTAAGGACGATCCGTGACTTGCTTTACAATGAGGGCTACACGGTTCCCGGTGCCCGCGAAGTGTTCAAGCAACAGGGGCAGAAAGTGGCCGTCCAGTCGCAATTGGATGTGAAGATGCTTCGTCGCCAGTTGTCTGAAGTCATGAAGCATCTTTGACCGAATTGGAACGGGGCGTGGCGCAGCCTGGTAGCGCACCTGCATGGGGTGCAGGGGGTCGCGAGTTCAAATCCCGCCGCCCCGACCACTTTTTCGGGAATTCGGGATCAACAGGTATATTATTGCCAAATGTTATTAGCGACTGTCAAACGACGCTGAAGCGGAAAAGAGAGAAAGAAATTCCCGACAAGCGCCACTGATGGGAACTTCTAATCGAGGGAATTTGGATTATGCTGCAAAAAATCTCCCAAAGATTGCAAACATGGATGGATCGGCTCCGGCAGTTATGGAAAGTTTCCGCATCGGCGCCCAATCAGCTAGTTAAGAGGAAAAAAGTAGACCAGCAAACATTGACCTTAGAAGGTCAAGCGGGAGCGGGAGATGGCTTCCAAGAGGCAAATTCCCCGACCAAGCCAGCGAACGAGCATTCGGATGAAATCGCACCGAAGCCGCAACACACCGAAGTTGAGGGCGACAAACAAGAATCTCGAGATAATCCGAAGGATTCTTCGCCTAAAGCATTTGTCCCCCCGTTCAATGATAACGATGTTGTCACGACTGAGAAAAACATAGGTGGCAGTCTAAATGACCCAATCCACACGAAGCCAGAACCGCTTACTTTGGACGATGGCAAATCAGAAGAAAAGCCTTCCCCAAATCCAATTGGATTGCCAGAGGAGGATAAAACTTCTGACAGAGACAAATTGCCTAGAGAACTTGATGATGCGCGAGGCAATGGAAAGGAAAACGAATTAGGATCGGGAATTCCGCGCGAGATAGGATCGAGGCGGACGCGACCATCTAAGAGTTCCAGCGAGGCATCAGTGCCACAACGATCTCTTGCGCCTTGGCCAGAACTAGTTTGCCGTAGATCTCAGAATTCGTTGAACTGGAACATCGTTCTATCTGTGGATGACGAATGCCAAGTCGAAGAAGTTCAGTACAACGGGCAACATTTGGACATTGTGAATGGGGAATGCAATCTTTTGGCATTCATTGGTCAGTTGTCCATAGTATTCAAGGATGGTCGGCAAGGTCAAGTCCCATTGTTTGATGACAAACCCTTAATTTTTAAGTTCCGGAACAACTGGAAAGGAAATGGTCAAAAAGTGAGAGGAATTACGATAGGACACTACATAGTCATCACTCCAAATGGATGGACGCGAATCGGTCACGTGCCTGTTGAGCAAGAAGGTTGTACGGATATAAATTATACGGCGCATTATTTTTTTCGACACGAAAGCGAGTTGGAAGAAGAGATTGGTGGTTTTCAAGAGCATGAAATTATTTCCATCTCATCTGATCTCCAATTAGTTGGTGAAAGAGTTTTCGATGATTCGGATGATGGGGAATTATTTGTAAATGCCGTTCCCAGTCTGGAAGTTCCGCAAAATATTATATTTGCACGAGTAGGCGAGGAAGAAGAAGATGGCTGGAGTGGCGAGAATTTCAGGCCAGCTGAAAAAACTCTTTCAGAAGTCTTGAACGGCCGCGAAGGAAGATTTTTTATCCGCGTTTATGATGAGGCGGAGAGGAAGAGTAGCGATCAGTTCAGATTTTTGCGTGATCTCCAAGAGATACAAGTGAATGAGAAACAGTACACTAAACGCTTGCTACTTGTTCCACCTCAGGATGGATATCCGCCGACTAGGGTTCGTTTCATTGGTGCTGACGGTAGCCCAATTTGTCCCACCTTGCCATTCGATGCAGAACGGATAAAAATGCAAGGAAACGAAATCATCGCTGAGTCGCATCCGGGCGCGGATCGCGTATCCTGTATGCTCGAGACCAACAACAATCGCGTCAGTATCGTGTTGAATCTCCCGCGTATCTGGTGGCGAATGGAGCATAGCAGAGACGAATCCGAAGAATGGCAGGCAACACCTTTTGTGATGACGCGACAAGAATTTCGTAAACACGCTGATGCAAATGTGAAGATACTGCTTCGCCTACCAAAGCGAATTAAGTCCGTTTTGGTGGGTTTTGATGATGAAGTAAATCGAAAATACAATGCAATCAAGAATAAAATCGAACTCCTGCTAATCGATTTTGTCGACTATTCCCAAATAAATCAGAACCTGAATAGGAATGCCTTGTTCAAGGTACAATATGATGACAAGATTCTTACACTCATTCAACTCACTGCAGAGCGTATGCCGATTATCACGTGGCCTCCCGCTTATATCAAGCGTCCCGTAGGATGGCGTTGTGGCAAGGGCTTTAGCTATGATGAACTGCAGGAATCTGGATTGACAGCGGTTGACGTTGCGTTCAGGTCGATACGTACTGATAGACGTCGACGAACTAAGCATCAGATCAATATAAAGGCAATTAGGGAGATGATCGATGCCTAACGCAAATGATGTGTCGCATTGGCTTGAAAGAATTCAGCAACGTTACGAGAATTATTTGAAAACTTCCTTTTTCTTCAAAGAGCCGGAGTTACGAGATTCGTTCCAAGCTGCATTGCAAGAAGAAGGAAATCTGTTGAAGGGTCCGTTTGACGAGTCCGCTCGCGGCTTTGAGACAGCCCTAGACGCACGCAAATTGGCAGGAGAGTGCTTTCAGGACAATGTCGACGATCTTTTCCCGGCATTAATTGACGATCCATTGTACTTGCATCAAGAACAGGCCATTCGTGCTACACAAGGTGGCCAGAACATTGTTGTCGCGACTGGAACTGCCAGTGGTAAAACCGAAAGCTTTCTCTACCCGATCTTATTTGAACTGTATCGGCAGTACCTTGTTGGACAACTCGAAACCCTAGGCGTGCGCGCCATGATTCTTTATCCGATGAATGCGCTTGCCAACGACCAACGTAAACGCCTTGGTAACATTTGTCGTGATCTTCGCGATGCGGGATCGAAATTTGAACCAACTTTTGGCCAATACATTGGTCAAACCCCCGAAAACGCTAGAGATAATTCTCGCAATGCTACTACGCGGGAGAAAGAGCGCCTGCCTGGAGAGCTTGTCTTCCGTGAGGAGATGCGGAACACCCCTCCCCATATTCTGCTAACCAACTACTCAATGCTGGAGTATTTGCTTATCCGTCCCAACGACAGCTCCTTGTTCGACAACAGGAGAAGTGTATGTTGGCAATTCATCGTACTTGATGAAGCGCATCAGTACAGAGGTGCCAAAGGAATGGAAATGGGAATGCTCATCCGCCGGCTTAAACAACGATTACGCGATGGTGGACGAATGGATTCATTCCGCTGCATAGCCACCAGCGCCACCATTTCTTCTGGCCAAGCCGAGGAAGACAAGCGTGTAGTTGCTGAGTTTGCGCAAGAACTCTTCGGAGAGTTTTTTGGCACACAGGGAATAATTTTCGGCGATTCGAAGCATAAGAATAGCGCAGAACCACGCTGCTATCACGCCTTTGTGCGCGCGCTTGAAGGTGCCTTTCTCATACGCAGAGACGAGGCGGATGCTGTCGTCCTCAACCGAAAAAGTGAATCTGGAGATATGTTGGATGCGAAGCCGTTGGAAATCGCCCTTTGCAAGGAATGCGGCCAACATTATTATGTTGGTCGGCAGCAGGGCGGGAAGTTGGAAGAAGCAATTCGTGATCCTAGCCAGTCTGGATTTGGTGTGGATTACTATTTACCTACAGAGGATGGAGATAAATTTCTGTGCAAACATTGTGGTGCGCTTTCAGAAACTGTATTGAATTGTGATTGCGCAGCAGAGGTCCGCGTAAAGAAATGTACTCCACGTGAAAATCATGCTGACCAACTGAAGCAATGCGAGACTTGTGAATATCAAGGCGGTGGGGATCCGGTTCAGGAGATTGTACATGGTTCAGACGGACCTAGCACTGTTATCGCTACTGCCCTGCATGAACTGTTACCGGAGGATAGACGTAAGGTGTTGGCCTTTACAGACAGTCGTCAAGAAGCGGCATTTTTTGCATGGTACGCTGAAGATTCGTATGAAAAACTACGCGATCGTAACTTCATTTTGCGGGCACTCAGGGCAGGGGAAGTTGCCCCAGAAGGCTTGTCCATCGACGATCTCAAAAATCGGTTGCTCAAGGAATGGGATCTAGCTGAGTTGTTTGATAGCTCGGACACCAAGGAAAAAAGAAACCGAAGAGTGCTCACCTCAATTTTATGCGAGGCATTTACAGAAGAAAAGAGATTGTCCCTGAACGGAGTTGGCTTGTCCAAGTGGTTCATTAAAATTCCTGATGACCTGAATTTGCCTGGTGAAGTCATGCGACAATCCCCTTGGAACTTTACCGATGATGAGGCACATAGTTTGGTCGGATATTTACTAGACGAGTTGCGCCTCCATCGAGCTATGAGTTTGCCCGACGGTCCTGAAAGCCCATCGTGGGACATAGTATCTACTAGACCACAAAGAGCCTACTGTCACGGACGACCGGGAAGCCGACCGCACGTTTCAGAATGGGGTAGTCTTGATTCTGCGATTGTGAAACATTTCCTTCGCCGCCTACTGGGCAATAATCTATCCAATAGCCAAAAAGATGAAGCATCAAAAAATCTTATGGACAGAATATGGAGAACTTTATTGGATCATGGCTCCATTTTTTCACGCGGAAAAATTAACGGGACATTCAGGCTTTCTTCTCGCTGGTTAAGAATAAAGCCCGTGGAGTTTGATGAGATTTGGGAGTGCAATATTTGTGCGACTTTAAGTCCTTATAATATTCGTAGTATATGTCCTCGAAATCGTTGCCCAGGAGATTTGAAGCGAGCAGATCAAGAACGCCTTCGAGAGAACCACTATCGGATCCTCTACGAAAGCCAAGAATTACCCCCTAAACTTAGTGCGGAAGAACATACCGCGCAGATTGACAGCGAGGAAGCTCGCCGAAGGCAGGACGATTTCAAGAATGGAAGTATTCATCTCCTCAGTTCATCTACTACGTTTGAAGTTGGCGTTGATCTAGGTGATCTGGAAGTTGTATTTCTCCGAAATGTCCCCCCCGAGCCATTCAACTACACCCAGCGAGCAGGACGAGCAGGACGCCGGCAGATTCCTGGATTGGCACTTACTTATTGCCGTCGCAATCCGCATGATTTGTATCACTATGGGGATCCACTCAATCGGATTGTTAATGGCATAGTGCATCCACCACGTCTGCGTATGACGAATGAGAAGATCATATTGCGGCACATGGTTGCCACTGCTCTGTCGGCTTTTTTCAGAGAAAATGCAGGGCGGTTCGATAAGGTGGAAAACTTTGTTGTAAAATGGTCACGCCCTAGTGCTGTGCTTGACTTGAAGAATTTTTGTAAGAATAATAATGAATTGAGGGATTCGTTGAGACATATCGTGCCGGTATGTATGTACGATTCAGTAGGTCTCGCGGATGACATCTGGATTGACAAGATTGCAGGATTACAGAGCCGCTTTGCTAGTGTGGAAAAAGAAGTATGCGGTGACTATGTTGAAATGATGGATCTCAGAAAACATTATTATGATGGGGGTCAAGACAAGTTCGTAGCTCGAATCCGCAAGCGATTAAATACCATCGCTAGGGAACAAGTCCTGAGCTTTCTTTCCCGCAAGGCTGTCATTCCGAAATACGGATTCCCAGTAGATGTTGTCGAACTTGATACTTATTCCCAAGATGGTAGGCCTACTGGTGTTACGCTTCAGCGTGATTTGTCTTCAGCCATTGCCGAATATGCGCCTGGAGGAAAAGTAGTTGCCAAGAAATTAGAGTGGGAATCCTGTGGCGTGAAAAAAGTACCAGGCAAGGAATGGCATATTCGGTATTATCAATATAATGACGCCCGCAGCTTTACACAATGGAACGAGGAGGACCAGACAGTCCCTCCCAACAGACGAAAATATCTGATACCAGAGTTCGGATTTGTTACACCGTTGTTTAAGCCACCAACTAAACCACACGGACGAACACGTCGCTTGTATACAACTCGACCATTTTTTCGAGGCTTTGACACCGATATCAAGCCCGTAGTGCAGATTTTTTCCAATGTGCAAATTACCAAAGCCTCGCCCGGTATCTTGGTCATCCTCTGTGAGGGTAGAAATAAAGAAGGTTTCTTTATCTGCCGCTCTTGTGGCGCACATATGACAAGTCGACAAGTGCGGCATAAATCGCCTTGGAATTCTGAATGCCAAGGCACTTTGGAGCTATTTTCGCTTGGTCACGAATTGGTGACAGATGTGGTACGCGTGCAGTTTCCACGACTACACGATGAGTGGATCGCCTATTCTGTGGCCTATGGCATTCTGCTCGGCACAGCGGAAACATTGAACGTTCCTGATACGGATTTGAATGTGACAATTACCGGAGGTGCCAATCAAAACGAGTCTGCAATTGTGCTTTATGACAACGTGCCAGGTGGTGCTGGTTTAGTAGCTCAATTGGAGCAGAAAATTGTTTTTGATGAGATGATTAGAAATGCGCGAGAAAGAGTAGAAGGAAAATGCGGTTGCGATTCAAGTTGCTACGGTTGTTTGCGCAGTTACCGTAATCAATTTGCCCACCCTCATCTAAATCGAAAGCGAGCATTTGAAATTTTGAATTCAAAAGATTGAGGCAGAAGTTGAGAAGATTAGTTCTCTATTCCAGTTGATGGTCGGTATTGAAATACTGGCGAGACTTCAAGATCAGAATTGATCCTTTCCCCATTCAACAGCGAGATTTGAGCTTTTGTGGGCTAGCCATCTGATCTATGAGGCATGGTGAAGAGACTCAGGCAGATATAGGACTTCGAATAATTAGCGTTGAGTGAGAGGAGAGTTTATGTGAATCGACGGCGGGATGGACGTCGGGAAAAGTGGTTGCTTGGCAATTGAGAGGATCAATGGGAAACAATGGGTCATGGACGAAGACGGAGCATGGGACCGACGAGATGTTGATGTTCAAGGTTTTGGTTTTGAAGAGCTGCACGGCTTGTCGGACGAGAGGATAGAGTGCGAGATGACAGATCGTTCTCCCTGTTACGTGGCTTAAACTAACGTGTCCACTACATTTCGGTCGGTATTAATTGATTCAAATCGGCGCTAATCGGTGGGATTATTTAGATCGATAAGTCTAATTTGTTTCAAACACATACGATTGATACCGATTAGAGTCGAATGATAGCAAATGCCCAAGGAAGCATGGTGGGTGCTGGGGGTCGCGAGTTCAAATCCCGCCGCCCCGACCATATTACATATTACATTATTAATCAATTAAGTGGTTTTTTAGGCGCATCCTAGAGGTTCAAGAATTTTTGTTACCCAATTGTGATCATTCGCTCTTTGTGGGCGAAGGATTTAACGTTTGCTCAATGACTCAAGATCGAAAGGGTATCCTCTTCCTCACACTAATCTGGTAAAAAATCAGCGAGACTTTTTCGGCTTTGGCCTGTCGACAACGCTGACCAGATCATCAAGTTGGACATCAGAATAGCCACAGAGATTCTCAACCACTTCCATGGTTGAGCTGTAGCCGTGCTGGTTTAGCAACTTCGATAAGGTTGCGCGCTGGTTATATGGAACGGGAACGACCGAAACGCCTCCTTGCCGTCTCCGCCACCGCGTATGTCAGCCGGAGGTTAGTTGGGGGAGGCAGCGGTCGCGCCCGATTTCGGATCGGGCAGCTCGTGCGCGATGCCTTTGTGGCACGATATGCAAGTCAGACCGGCATCGCCGAGACCCTGCTGGTGCGCTGCCGCCGCGCGCGGAGATTGCAGGGTGAAGTCCATCGATTCGAACTCGTGGCAGTTCCGACACTCGAGCGAATCGTTAGCCTCCATGCGTGCCCATTCCCGATTGGCCATGATCCACCGGTGCTCCTCGAACTTCTCCTTGGTGTCGATGGTGCCGAACAGCCAGCCCCAGACCTCCTTCGAAGCCTTGATCTTGCGGGTGATCTTGTCTCCCCATTCGTGCGGCACGTGGCAGTCGGGGCAGGTCGCGCGCACGCCTGAGCCGTTGCTGTAGTGGATGGTCCGCTTAAGTTCGACGAACACGTTCTCGCGCATCTCGTGGCAGGAAATGCAGAACCGCTCCGTGTTGGTCAGTTCGAGTGCCGTGTTGAAGCCGCCCCAGAACATGACTCCGGCTGCGAAGCCGCCGAGGACGAGCAGGCCCATGCTCAAGTGGGTGCTCGGGCGCAAGGCGACGCGACGGAGGATCTTGGCGGCGCAAGCGATCCGTGCCAGCATGACCGGTCAGTTCTCGTCGAATGTGTTGCCGATCGCCGGCTCCACGACCATCTGCGGGACGTGGCACTGCGTGCAGAAGTAGCGGCGCCCCGACACTTCGGTGAGGACCTGCTGGTCGCGGTCCATGAAGTGGGTTACGCTGACCATCGGCGCGCCTGCGGCCGGGGCGGCTTCACGGGAATGGCAGGTCAGACACCTGTTGAAGCGCAGGTCGACCTGGTAGCCGCGGATATCGTGGGGGATCACCGGCGGCTGTTCCGGATAGTTGCGCACCTTGCGCACGTCGCTGTCGTCGACCTTCGGCATCGCCGGGGCTTCCGATGTTTCGTTGATCGGGATGGGACCGCGCAGGGCGTCGGCGGCGGCTCCCGCCGCCAGCAGAAAGAGCGTCGCTGCCCAAGCGATTCTTATGCTCATGCCGGAATCAGCCGGACCGCGCACTTCTTGAAGTCCGTCTGTTTGGAGATGGGGTCGGTGGCGTCCAGGGTCACTTTGTTGATCAGCTGGCTGGCGTCGAACCACGGCACGAACACTACGCCGCGCGGCATCTTGTTGCGGCCGCGGGTTTCGACGCGGGTGCGCATCCTGCCGCGACGTGACTCGACGATGACCTCGTTGCCACGGCGCAGGCCGAGGCTGTCGGCGTCTTCCGGGTTGAGATAGGCGAGCGCATCGGGGAACGACTTGTACAGCTCCGGGACGCGCTGAGTCATCGAGCCGGAGTGCCAGTGCTCAAGCACCCTGCCAGTGGTGAGCCAGAACGGGTATTCCTCGTCGGGGCTCTCCGCCGGAGGTTCATAGGGCGTGGCGAAGGCCAGTGCGCGCCCGTCGGGTTTGCCGTAGAAACGGTATTCCTCGTCGCCGGAGACGTACGGATCATCCCCCCTGCGGTAGCGCCACTTGGTTTCCTTGCCGTCGACAACTGGCCAGCGCAGGCCGCGCTCGCGGTGGTAGGTGTCGAACGGGGCCAGGTCGTGCCCTTTCCCCCGCCCGAAAGAGGCGTACTCTTCGAACAGGCCCTTCTGCACATAGAAGCCGAAGTGGCGGGATTCGTCGTTGGCGTAAGCGGTATTGGTTTTCGACAGCGGAAACCTGTCGACGGATCCATTGGCGAACAGAACCTCGTACAGGGTCTTGTCGCGGAGCTTGGGCTTCTTGTCCAAGAGTTCGCTAGGCCAGACTTCGTCGGTGGTGAAGCGCTTGGAAAACTCCATGAGCTGCCACAGGTCGGATCTGGCATCACTGGGGGGCGGAACCAGTTGATGCCAGAACTGGGTGCGGCGCTCGGCATTGCCGTAGGCGCCCTCCTTCTCCACCCACATGGCTGTCGGAAGGATCAGGTCCGCGGCTTGTGCCGTCACCGTCGGATAGGCATCAGAGACCACGATGAAGTTGTCGGGGTTGCGGTAGCCCGGCCATCCCTCTTCCTCGAGGTTGGCTGCCGCTTGGAGGTTGTTGTTGACCTGGACCCAGTAGGCGTTGAGCTTGCCGTCGCGCAACATGCGGTTCTGGACCACCGCATGGTAGCCCGGCTTGGGAGGTATGGTTCCCTCGGGGAGGCGCCATATCTTTTCCGCCAGCGCACGGTGCTTCGGATTGGTGACCACCATGTCTGCGGGCAACCGGTGTGAGAAGGTGCCGACCTCTCGGGCCGTACCACAGGCCGACGGTTGACCGGTCAGCGAGAACGGCGAGTTGCCAGGCTTGGATATCTTCCCGGTGAGCAGATGGAGGTTGTAGACCCCGTGGTTAGCCCAGACGCCGCGGACATTCTGGTTGAATCCCATCGTCCAGAACGACATCACTTTCGTCTGCGGGTCGGCGTAGAGGGCGGCGAGTTCCTCGAGGTGAGCCTTGGGGATCCCGCTGGCTTCGACTGCCCGGTCCAAGGTATACGTCGAGACGAAACGGGCGAATTCCTCGAAGGTCATCGGTTGCGACCCGCCAGTGTCGTCGGCGTTGGCGGCGGTCCTCTGGAGAGGGTGGTCGTCGCGCAGGCCATAGCCGATGTCGGTATTGGCGCGCCGGAATCCGACATGCTTGCCGACGAACTCTTCGTCCACTGCGCCGGAGGAGATGATGTGGTTGGCAAGGTAGTTGATGATCGCCATGTCGGCGTGCGGCTTCATCACCATCGGGATGTCCGCCAAGTCGAAGGATCGGTGCTCGAAGACCGACAGCACCGCGACCTTGACGTGCGGATACCCGAGCCTCCGCTCGGCCACCCGGGTCCACAGCACCGGGTGCATCTCCGCCATGTTGGAGCCCCACAGGACGAAAGCGTCGGCGTTCTCGATGTCGTCGTAGCATCCCATCGGCTCGTCGATTCCGAAGGAGCGTATCATCGCAGCTGCTGCGGAGGCCATGCAGTGGCGCGCATTGGGGTCGATGTTGTTCGAGCGAAAGCCCGCCTTGAAGAGCTTGACGGCCGCGTAGCCCTCCCAGATCGTCCATTGCCCGGATCCGAACATCCCGACCGCAGTCGGGCCTTTCTCCCGGATCGTCCTCTTGAACTGGTCGGCCATGACGTCGAAGGCTTGGTCCCAAGACACCTCCTGGAACTCGCCGTTCTTGCTGTAGCGCCCGCCGCTCATCCGCAGCAGCGGTCTGGTCAGCCGGTCCTGCCCGTACATGATCTTCGACAAGAAGTAGCCCTTGACGCAGTTCAAGCCCCGATTAACCGGTGAGAGGACATCGCCGTGCGTGGCGACGATCTTCTCGTCCTTGACGCCGACCATCACCGAACAGCCAGTGCCGCAGAACCGGCACGGAGCCTTCGACCAGGCGATCGCGGTCTTGTCGGTCTCAGTCTCTATGTTAGCTGCCATCGCCGCCGCCGGCGCACTGGCGGCGGCGATCGCCACAGAGGCGGCCTGCGCCTTCAGGAAATCCCTTCTGCTCTGGTCCATGCTATGTATCCTCGCAACTGTACGCCAAATCCGCCGTGACCACGCCGTCCGTTGCCGATATCGATTCGATGCACGACGCGATCGCGCCGGCCGATTCCGTCTCCAGCAGCACCACGGTCTTGCAACGGTCGTCCGACCGCCAAGAGACTTCGGCGCCGTGAATCCCCGAGATCCGGTCGGCTACTTGGTCGGCGTCTTCCGGCCGGGTGCGCACCAAGACGCTGGCGATGTGACCGCCCATCAGCCTACCGCCACTGCGGAGGCGGGGCATACGGAGGCGCATGCGCCGCAGCCGACGCAGGCGTCAGGGGCGATCTCAGGCGAACGACCGGGTAGCAGCCCGCCGGAGATGGCCCCGTAGTCGCAGGCGTCTCGACAGCTCTGGCAGAAGATTCCGGACAGCATCATGCAATCGTCGCCTACGGTCGCCTTGGCGGTGATAGCCGGCTTCGCCGAGCGGTCGAACAGCCCCTCGACACC
This sequence comes from Gammaproteobacteria bacterium, assembly GCA_965207545.1. Classification (GTDB taxonomy): domain Bacteria; phylum Pseudomonadota; class Gammaproteobacteria; order Tethybacterales; family CBDBMS01; genus CBDBMS01. Next base: position 924,500 of record CBDBMS010000003.1, on the reverse strand, counting down.
GCAGGCATCGGCACAGGCGCCGCAAAATGTGCAGCGCCCGGAGAGGAAAACAAGTTCCGGTTTGCCCTTGTTGCCCTGTCGGATGATCTTTTCCGGGCAGGCATCGGCGCAGGCGCCGCAGGCGGTGCACTTCTCGGCAATCGAACGCTCGGTTGTCCACGGCGGACGTATCGGTTGGGGAGAGCCGGCGAGGCGGCGGAAAAAAGCCCTTCGGGAGAGTTTTGGCGTATCCATCCGCCTATTCCAGCATCCAGACCAGGAATCCATAGGTGCAGATCAGCGCAGTTACCGACCCAGGGATCAGGAGAGCCGACAAGAAAAGGAAAACACCGACCTCAGTGATCCGAGAGTTGCATGTTGCTTCCAACTCTGCCATATGTAAAATCTCCTGCCCTTGTGAGCATTTATAAAATATAACATGATTTTCCTACAAACTCGGAGAGTTTGGAAAGAAGGTCATGCGCCAGACTTGTACCAACAGAATCCTTTGACCATTTTTGTTCACCTGAAGGAAGACCGAAAGGTCTCAAATCTCTGTTCCAAAAATTTCGCGTCGGGCCGGTCTGCGGGATCCGGAGGGAGTGCAATCTTTCTGCCCTCGAGCTTTTTCAGTTCATCCAGAACCTTACCGTCATCCTGGTCAAGAAGGATTGGCGACACATGGATTTTGAACTTGTTGTCTATGCCGATCAGGTTTGTGTCGAATGCGGCATGGTGCAAGGTTGACATGCTGATCCCATTGTTCACCGTGGCAGACCCCCCTTCCGAGTCAGGGATTATGTGTGCGCCGACCAGTAGTTCCCGAACGGGCAGGTTGCTGAAGGCGCACCTCCACTGGTATGCCTCTCGTACTTTGGCGCTGAACCGCGTTTGGTGATTTCTGTTTTTGTGCTCGCTCCATGAGTACGAGGGTTCTATGAGATGGGATGGGTTAAGGCCTTCGCCTACAAAAGGTGCGGTTGTCGACAATGAAATGTGCTCTTCATGCTCGTTGTAGTTACCCCATACTGGTGCAATTGGTTGATACAGCTCTGGAGCAATCCCATGAAAATAGATGAGAGGCAGTTTTTCCTGTATCGCTCTTTTGAGGTATTCATTCCTGTATGAGTTTCCGCCTCGTTCAAGATCATAGTTCAGCAGGTCCGAGTGTTTGCCCAGCGGTAGCTCTCCCATGGACTGATCGCGATACCATTTTCTGCGACTGGTTCTGGGGACGGATGTTCTGATACTTAGGGCTGCCCATAATCCTTTCGGCTTGAATATTCCGCAAGCTTTCGAGGCATAGCGATATTCCCCTTCGTCCGCGATAAATCCCTTGTCGATTTCTTTCCATGGAACCCCCGAGTTCCATGCAGAAGAAAGCTTTCTGATCGAATCCAATGCAACCTTTCGTACGCTCATCTCCCGGATCAAGTCCGAACTATTCACATTGGCCTCCGATCGCCGGTGATTGCTCATTCAACGCCTGAGGTGTCCTTGATATCATGGAAATCAAAAAGATTCGGGAAGACATTTCCAGTTGTTCGCACGAAATCGCAAGTTCAAACCCGTTGCCCCGACCATAATTCTTCTTCAACTGCATTATCTCACGGATGCTAAGTCGTTGGCTTGATGCTTGCTGACCGGGGAAGCTAGCGAGGCGCGTTTGTTTGATCTTTAATGTGGATGAATGGTTGCTTTGCCAGTGTTAATGTCAAGAACCCCTGGATTTTCAGGATTTGGTGCTATATTTGAAAGTTTACCGATAGAAACACCCATGAAACTAAGCGGAGCGGAGATTGTCATACGATGCCTTCAGGAGGAGGGTGTTGAGCACGTGTTCGGCTATCCGGGCGGTGCTGTGCTTTTCATCTACGATGAGTTGTTCAAGCAGAAGAAGGTAAAGCATATTCTGGTGCGTCACGAGCAGGGCGCTGCGCATGCAGCCGACGGTTATGCACGTTCCACCGGAAAGGTTGGGGTATGCCTTGTCACTTCCGGTCCGGGTGTGACCAATGCGGTTACGGGCATCGCAACCGCCTACATGGACTCCATTCCGATGGTCATCATCAGTGGCCAGGTGCCGTCGCATGCAATTGGACTGGATGCGTTCCAGGAGGTTGACACAGTTGGGATTACCCGTCCCTGTGTCAAGTACAACGTAATAGTCAAGTCGGCGGGTCAGGTGGCGATGCAGATCAAGCGTGCCTTTTATCTGGCCCGGTCCGGCCGGCCGGGGCCGGTGCTGGTTGACATTCCAAAGGATGTGAGTGCGGAGATGGCTGACTTCGACTATTCGGTTTCGACCAGCATGCGTTCCTATGCGCCGACGACTAAGGGACATACAGGCCAGATCAAGCGTGGGCTTAAGCTTGTCAAGGGGGCAAAGCGCCTGATGGTCTACACGGGCGGTGGCGTCATTCTCTCGGAAGCGTCGGCTCTTTTGGCCAAGCTGGTCAAGAATCTCAAATGTCCGTGCACCAATACGCTAATGGGGCTTGGCGGCTATCCGGCAACTGACCCTCAGTTTATCGGCATGCTGGGTATGCACGGTACCTACGAGGCCAACATGGCCATGCAGAACTGCGATGTGTTGCTTGCCATCGGTGCGCGTTTTGATGACAGGGTGATAGGAAACCCTGCAGATTTTCAGCGCTCCGGGAGAAAGATAGTCCATATCGACGTTGATCCGTCGTCGATTTCGAAGCGTGTCAGCGTGGACGTTCCCATAGTGGGGGATGTCGCTGCCGTTCTGAAGGAGCTTCTTGCACTGCTTGATCGGGACAAGTGTCATCCCGATTCCGCTGAGATGGACAGGTGGTGGAAACAGATCGACGAGTGGCGGAGCAGGGACTGTCTCAAGTTCAAGAGAAATGCCAAGGTGATCAAGCCACAAGAGGTGGTGCAGGCACTCTACAAGACCACCAAGGGCGACGCCTACGTCACATCCGATGTTGGGCAGCACCAGATGTGGGCTGCCCAGTTCTACAGCTTTGACAGGCCGCGGAGATGGATCAACTCCGGAGGCCTTGGCACCATGGGGTTTGGGTTGCCGGCGGCGATGGGCGTGCAGCTTGCCTTCCCAAAATCACAGGTTGCCTGTGTTACCGGCGAGGCGAGCATCATGATGTGCCTACAGGAGCTGTCAACGTGCAAGCAGTACGGGCTTCCGATCAAGGTGGTCAACCTGAACAACAGGTACATGGGCATGGTCAGGCAATGGCAGGAGTTCTTTCATGGAAACCGCTATTCGGAGTCGTACATGGACGCACTGCCTGACTTCGTCAGGCTTGCAGAGAGTTATGGCCATGTCGGCATGCGCATCGAGAAGCCGGGTGATGTCGAAGATGCCATGAAGGATGCCTTCAACCGCAAAAAGGATCTGGTCTTCATGGACTTCATAACTGATCAGACGGAGAATGTGTATCCGATGGTTGAAGGTGGAAAGGGACTTGGCGACATGATCATGTCGGAGGACCTATGAAGACTCGGCGTCGGATATTGTCCATATTGGTCGAGAACGAGGCGGGAGCTCTTTCGCGGATTGCCGGACTGTTCTCCGCACGTGCCTACAGCATTGACAGCCTGACGGTGGCGCCGACCGAGGATGAGACCTTGTCACGCATGACTGTGGTGACGACAGGGGATGACGACGTTCTTGAACAGATCATCAAGAACTGCAACAAGCTCATCGAGGTTTTCAAGGTGCGCGACATTACGTATCAGTCGCACGTCGAGCGCGAGCTCATGCTCGTCAAGGTCGACGCCAAGGGTGATCGGCGCGAAGAGATGAAGAGGCTGACGGACATATTCAGGGCCAAGATAGTTGATGTAACCCAGGACACCTACGTGATTGAGGTGACTGGCAATCAGGCCAAACTGAACTCGTTTCTTGAGGCCTGTGAGAAGGGTTCCGTGATTGAGATGGTTCGTAGCGGAACGGTTGGCCTGAACAGGGGATCGAAGCCGCTGAGCTAGGGCGCAGGCTGCAAGGCCTGAAGGAAGCCGTCGGATTCGCGGATGATCGTCTGGCTCCGCTCCGCTCCCACTGATGCCATGCTGACGCTTGCGCCGGTGAATTCCTCGACATGCCTAACGAAATCCTTCAGTTTTTGTGGAAAATCTTCGAAGGAATGCAGATCTGACGTTGGCTGTTTCCAGCCTTGGAGCGTTTCGTATACCGGTTTTGTTCCCGGACGCTCGAGCGCCTCGACGGGAAATCTGTCCGTGACATCTCCATCGACCGTGTAGCTGACGCACAACTTGATTTCGTCAAGCGAGTCAAGGACATCCAGTTTGGTCAGGCAAATATGCCGACAGCCATTCAGTTGAAGTGCGTAGCGTAGCGCAGGAAGATCAAGCCAGCCGCATCTTCTTTGTCGCCCAGTGGTTGCTCCGAACTCGTTGCCTAGCGTAAGAAGCGTCTTTCCGTTTTCATCGTTGAGTTCAGTGGGAAATGGTCCGTTGCCGACACGGGTTGCATAGGCTTTGGCCACTCCTATGACGGTTGGGTTCATGCTGACGCCGGTTCCTGCTACGGAGGCGCTTACAAGACATGAGGACGAGGTCACGAAAGGATAAGTGCCGTGCTCGTGGTCGAGAAGGGCGCCTTGGGCGCCTTCAAGCAGCACTTTCCTGTTCTCCTCTTTCGCCTTGGCGAGCATGGCCGGTATGTCACTGACAAGAGGCCGCAGCCGATCGGCAATTCTTCCGAGATCATCCAGCACTTGCTTGTGGCTGATTGGCGTTGCAGCGTACATTTCCGAGAGCATGTGGTTGTGGAATTCGGCAAGCCGGGCGAGTTTTTCCTCGAGTGTATCGCTGAACAGGTCGTTAAGTCGCAGAGCGCGTCGCCCCACCTTGTCCTCGTGTGCGGGACCTATGCCTCGTTTGGTGGTTCCAATGCCTTCTGTTCTCCGCTCGCGGGCTTCGTCGACTGCCACGTGGTGAGGGAGAATCAGCGAGCAGTTGCCGCTGATGAAAAGCCGTTCGCGGGTGTTCACTTCCTCCCGCTCAAGCTTGTCCGTCTCTTCCAAGACTTGCCAAGGGTCAAGTACGACCCCTTGGCCAATCAGGCATGTAACCTGTTCATGGAATATGCCGGAAGGTATGAGGTGCAACACCGATCGCTTGCCGTTGATGATGATGGTGTGTCCTGCGTTGTTGCCGCCTTGGAACCGTACGGCATAGTCTACATCCGAGCACAGCCAGTCAACTATCTTGCCTTTGCCTTCATCTCCCCACTGTAGGCCTACAACGGCCAGTTCTCTACACGCCATTTCGTTCAGCTGACGGAAGATACATGCCAGTCCTTTCCTTTTTTGACCAGCTTTGCCGAACAGCATTCCGTATCCTCGTTGTCGGCGTGAATGAAGCGCAAGGCTGTGCCGTCTTTGCGGAGCTGCGCCACCGCCTTGCTCCAGGAGGGATCAATTCGGCTTGGCACGGGCACGGCTACGGTTTCCCGTCTGTCCTTTTGGGGTTGGGGACTGGACGTCCTTGCCATTTCCTTGAGATCCATGCTGAAGCCGACAGCAGGGCGGTTGTCGTTGTACAGGGTGTGTGCCCCGTCGTAACGGCCGCCCCTGACGAGTCTTCTGCGCACGGAGTAGATGTCGAACACCATTCCGGTATGGTAGCCGTAGCCGGCAAGCGAGCAGAAGTCGATGCCGACGGATTCATGGCCACTGGCCGCAAGGGCCTCGACAAGGGCTTCGATCTTGTCGGCGACTTCGAGAATGAAAGTGTCCTTCGCAAACCTGGCGCGCAGGGCTGCAAGCGGTTCGCTCTCCACCGAGGTTTCAATCAGCATTTCAAGTTTCCTGATCATGCCTTCCGGGAACACATCTCCTCTTTCCTTGCGGATGGGTGCCAGGTCTCTTCTTACCAGAGCCTGTCTGGCGGACTGTCTGGCCTTCGCATCCGCATCCTTCGTCATGCGATTGAATATTGATGCGTGTCCGAGATCAATGTGCAGTTCGGAGTGTCCTGCCTGGCGCAGCGAAGAGCATGCCAGGTCAATGCATTCCCAGTCGGCGGATGGTGCAGAACAGCCGTAGAGTTCCGCACCTATCTGCAACAGTTCCCGGTTCGACCAGGGATGTGACGGGATGGCGTGCAACACAGGTCCGCAATAGCATAGGCGGTTAAGGTTGGACTGCTTGCGCAGGTAGGCGTCAATGCGGGCAGTTTGAGGAGTGATGTCTGCACGGATGCCTAGTGTACGTCCGCTGAGTGAATCGGTGAACTTGAACGTACGGCTGTCGAGATCCTCGCCAACGCCGGTGAGAAGTGTTTCGAGATGTTCTATCATCGGCGTTCCCACGTAGAGATAGCCATGCTGCCTGAACCAGTCAATCAGGCTTCGTCTCAGCGTTTCGACAGCCTGTGCCTCGGCAGGAAGCTGATCCTCAATGTAGTCGGGCAGGAACCAGGTTTTCTTGTTCACGGCGGGATTCTAGCATTCTGCCGACTTGTATTCGTATGCGGCAATCCGGAGGTTCCTTAGATGTTCGGGATCGCCAAGAATTGCCCAGGCGGGAATGTTGCGGACTTTCGGACGCGCTTCCGAGCCTGGTCTTCAAGGCGTGTTCTGGCATGTCCTGCGGTCGCCAGTTAGCCCTGCAACACCAAGTTGGAACCATGCAAAATAGTAAAATATCAGGGTTTTGGGTGTTAAAATATCAGGTCCGTCTACAAATTACGGACAAAAACATGGGGAAAAGGCAATGCTAGGGATTTTTCGCAGGTGGTTTGCGTCGGATATGGCGATTGACCTAGGTACTGCGAATACCATCATATATCTTGACAAGAAAGGGATTATTCTCAATGAACCGTCCGTTGTTGCGATCGAGCAGATTGGCAACCGGCAGGTCATAAGGGATATCGGCCTCGGAGCCAAGATGATGATCGGAAGAACTCCCGGGAACATCAGGGCTGTCCGTCCCATGAAGGACGGAGTCATAGCGGACTACAACGTCACGGAGCAGATGCTTAACGCTTTCATCAAGAGGGCGCATGGGGCCAAGCTGTTCACTCCTGGTCCGAGGATCATCATCTGCGTTCCGTACAGTTCGACGCCTGTCGAGCGGCGTGCGATTCACGATTCCGCACTTGCGGCCGGAGCGACCGATGTGAAGTTGATTTCCGAGCCCATGGCTGCCGCCATCGGCTCGGATCTCCCGATTGTGGAGGCAACCGGCTCAATGGTTGTTGACATTGGTGGAGGAACAACCGAGGTTGGCGTTGTTTCCCTTGGAGGTCTCGTTTACGCGAACTCGATTCGTGTTGGCGGTGACAAGATCGACGAGGCCATCGCCGCCTATGTGCGGAACCAGCACGGGATAGCCATAGGCGACACCACTGCCGAAAATGTCAAGAAGCAGATCGGCAATGCCATGCCGGACAACCTTGACGAGACCGAGATGGAGGTCAGCGGCCACCACATTGCCGAAGGCGTGCCGCGTAAGCTTCGTCTGACGGACACCGAGGTTAGCCGGGCCATAACCGAGCCGATCAGCCACATCATTTCAGCCATCAAGGCGGCGCTTCAGAACACGCCGCCGGAACTTGCGGCTGACATCGCTTCACGCGGCGTGGTTCTGACGGGGGGAGGGGCGTTGATCGCCTCCCTGGACAGGCGTGTTGCCTCCGAGACTGGTCTCCCGGTAAAGGTGGCTGACGATCCGCTAACCTGTGTTGCCAGAGGCTCGGGAGCGGCACTCAAGTACATAGATACGCTGCATAGCGTGTTCATGGACGACAGCGCCAAGATGTCATGACGGTTTTCCCATCAAGTCACATGGGGCAGTCGGATAGGCCATGAAAAACATTCCGGTTACGCTTCGGTTTCTTGCGAGCATTGGGTTAGGCATTGGCTGTGTGGCTGCCGACTACAACACTCGTGTGCTTGGAGATGTCCGAGAGTTCCTTAGTGGCGCCGTAGTTAGTCCGATCGCCGCCATTGCGCGGCTGCCCTCACAGCTTGCCGACACAACGAGTGATTTCATCAAGTCGAGGGATCAGCTTATTGTCGAAAAGAACCAATTGGCGCAGGAGTTGCTCAAGATTGAGAGTGAACTTCACAGGAACGGCCAGCTGAACTTGGAGAACCGCAGGCTTAGGGGACTCCTGAAATTGCGGCAGGAAGCGCACCCTGACGGCGAAGTGGCCGAAGTCATCAACACTTCCAGTCTGCCTTTTGTGGATCGTGTACAGTTGGACAAGGGAAGTTATGATGGCGTGCGCAACGGCGAAGGGGTGTTCGACAGGGAAGGCGTGATAGGTCAGGTTACCCGCACCGATGCACACACCAGCGTGGTTACATTACTCACCGATCCAAGGATTTGGATATCGACGCGCGTCATGAGAAACGGCCTGCTCGCTGTTGTGCAGGGCGATCCCGCCGGCAGCCGGCTTCTCAAGGTGCATTTCGTTCCCGGGGATGGCGACCTGCAGGTTGGCGATCTTCTGGTGACTGCAGGTGACGGTGATGTGTTCCCGTCGGGTCTTCCGGTGGCTCAGATAACCGATGTGAGCAAAAGGACCGGAAGGGCTTTTCTGGAGGCCACGGCGAAGCCGACAGGAAAGGTGTCGCAGCACCGTCTGCTGATGGTGTACAAGTCAAGCCCGCTGGAGGCCCCGAATCTTGCGTCTTTCGGATCTGAACCGGACAGGCGGAAGCAGTCCAGGCAAAACCCGATCACCTCGCTGTTCGGAAAAGACTAGGGGAAGCCGATGAGATACCATTCGGACGACTACAAGGTGATTGACGGCCCGGCCCGGCCCCTGTTGGTCTGTGTCACCCTGTTCATGGCGCTTGTCTTCAACATGCTGCCATTTAGCGACACGATGTTCGAGATGAAGCCGGATATGGTTGCGCTATTCCTGGTCTACTGGTGTTTGCACAGTCCGAAAGTTGCAGGCTTTGCCTGTGCGGCTCTTCTTGGCTTTCTGATGGATCTCGCCTACACCGCGACTCTTGGCCAGCATGTGATTGCCTATTCGGTGTTGGCTTTCCTTGCGCTCAGGACGCGTACCACCTGTCTTCAACTTGACCTGTTCCGCCAGGCCATTCATGTCGCGTTCATCTTGGTTGCCAGCAAGTTCACCTTGTTCTCAGTGAGTTACTTTCTTGAGAATGCGGAATTCCACTGGGAATATTTCGGACCTGAGGCTTTTGCTGCCGCTCTTTGGCTTGGACTGCCTCTGTTCATAGGATTCTTTAAGAACCGAATGGCCGCCATCGGCTGAGATGTTCAACATAGAGCTGGGTGGGCTTGAAGAGGCCCGAAGGACATTCCATCGCCGGGTTATTCTGACCATGCTGGTGATGTTGCTGTCAAGTGGAGGGCTAGTCTGGAGATGGAACCATCTTCAGGTCAAGGAGTTTGCGCACTACTCGAAGCTTTCGAAGGAAAACAGGCTGACACTGATCCCGGTGGGCGCGGAGCGGGGGTTCATATTTGACCGCAACGGGCTTTTACTGGCGCAGAACACGCCGAGTTATTCCTTGTCCGTAGTGTCAGACTTTGCCGGAGAGGTTCTGGACAAGATCGACGTGTTGCAGAAGGTTGTCGATATTGCCCCTTCGGTTCGGGAGCGGCTGGAAGAGGTTGCGAACAGCAGGATCTACAGCGGCGTGGTTCAGTTGAAGAGCCTGATGACTGAGGAGGAGGTGTCCCGTTTCGTTTCATGGCAGTTCTACTTTCCCGAGGTGGTTCTGAAAGCCGATTTCGCCAGGGACTATCCCCATGGAAGTGTGGCTGCTCATGTCATAGGTCATGTTGGCAGAATCAGCAAGGATGACATCGGGCAGCTGCGGGCGCGTGGAAAGGAGAAGGCCTACAGCGGGAGCAGCTTTATTGGCAAGACGGGCGTGGAGGGCAAGCGGGAACTGTTGCTGCACGGCCTGTACGGCGTCAGGGAGGCGGAGATTGACGCTCATGGACGGATCCTGCGTAGCGTTGACCGTGTGTTGCCGCGCAAGGGGAGCGATGTGTATCTGACCATCAACCACGAGCTCCAAACCTACGGCGAAAGCCTCCTCGGGGAGGAGAGTGGTGCGATCGTCATGCTTGACGTCTGGACCGGGGAGGTGTTGGCGCTGGTTTCAAGTCCCCGCTTTGACATCAACCTTTTTGTTCACGGGATAGACCAGGGAAACTGGAAGCGTTTGAACGGGATGGAGCAGCGGCCTCTGATCCATCGTGCGATTTACGGACAATACGCTCCCGGGTCGACCATCAAGCCTTTTCTTGCCTTGTCCGCCTTGGAGCGTGGATGGCGGTTGCCTGACTATACTTACAGGAGCATTGGACATTTCCAGTTGACGCCGAAGATTCGTTTTCATGACTGGAAGGCAGGGGGACACGGTGTGGTTGGCATTACAAAGTCGATAGTGCGCTCAGTCAACAGCTTCTACTACCAGCTTGCCCATGATGTTGGTGTCGACGAGATGGCTAACGGCTTGCGCGTATTCGGCTTCGGCTTTCCCACCGGCATTGACCTGCCGGGCGAGAAGGGGGGGGTGGTGCCGACCAGAAAATGGAAGGAGGATTCGTACAATGAACCCTGGTACCTGGGCGACACGATTCCGGTAGGGGTCGGGCAAGGCTACGTTCAGGTGACGCCGCTGCAGATAGCAAGGGCTATGGCGGTCATTGCCAACGGCGGGCGTATGATTCGGCCGCATCTTCTTCTTTCCGCCGAGGAAGCTCCTTCCGCAACGAAACTGGCCGGCCTCAGCTCCAGGAACCGCGATCCGGATCGCGCAGGGTTTTCCCTCGAAAACATAAGGATTATCCAGGATGCTTTGGCTCAGGTGACGCTTCCCGGAGGAACCGCTGTCCGTGTTGGCCGTGACTCCCGCTATCCGATCGCCGGCAAGACTGGCACAGCCCAGGTTTCGAAACTTCGCTACGACGAGCATGGCAATCGTGTCAAGAACGAGGATCTTCCGAAGAACCTGAGAGATCATGCTTGGTTTGTCGGCTATGCCCCGGCAGATGTCCCTATGGTTGCGATTGCGGTTCTAGTGGAGCATGGCGGCAGCGGTGGCCGGACTGCCGGTCCCGTGGCGCGTGCCATGCTGGACAAGTATCTTCTCGAAATCGAGAAGATCGACAGGCCGGACTGGGATGTCGAACCGGTCCGTTTCCATCCTGTTGCTTCGAGCTTCTGATTGATGGGCAAGAGAGGCAAGACAGGGATTTTTCTCGATCCGGCGCTAATGTTCATAGTCTGTGGATTGGCGGTGGTTGGTTCCTTCACTCTCCATAGCGCCACAGCAGGATCGGTCTACTTTGGTCGACAGATGGTGTTTTTCGGTTTGGCGTTTGCAACGATGATCGCCATCGCGTTTGTTCCTGTACGTCTGATGAGATGGGCGGCTCCGATACTCTACTGCGGTGTGCTGGCTCTCCTCGTTGCCACACACCTGTTTGGAACGGACACAAACAATGCGCGTCGCTGGCTTGACATAGGAGTCCGCATACAGCCGTCAGAATTCATGAAGGTGGCAGCTCCTCTAATGCTTGCGTGGTTTTACAGCCTTACCAACCGCACGCGGTTCTGGCAGCATATCATTGCAGGAGCGCTACTGGCGGTTCCTGTCATTTTGGTGCTTCGGCAGCCGGACTTGGGAACGGCCCTGCTGATAATGGTTTCAGGGTTTGCAGTGATTTTCCTGGCAGGACTGAGCTGGTGGCTGATTGGCTTGGGTGGTGTTGCCGCCGCGGTGATGGCTCCAGTGATCTGGCAGTCGGTGCTGAAGGACTATCAGCGTGACCGCATCATGACCCTTTTCGATCCATACCGGGATCCGCTGGGATCCGGATACCACACAATCCAGTCGGCCATTGCCGTTGGCTCCGGAGGCACTTGGGGCAAGGGCTGGGGGGAAGGAACGCAAGCCCAGCTTGGCTTTCTGCCCGAGCGCCACACTGATTTCATATTTGCAGTTTATGCTGAGGAGTTTGGCTTTGTCGGATGCCTGTTCCTGCTGGCTCTCAATCTGGCTCTTGTGTTTCGTGGCCTTTCGATTGGCTGGAACTCACCGGTCAAATTTGATTGGCTGGCCGCCTCTGGCATCTCCGTGGTCTATTTCTTCTACGTGTTCGTTAATCTTGGCATGGTTAGTGGCCTGCTGCCTGTCGTAGGTCTTCCGATGCCAATCATGAGCTATGGCGGAACCGCACTGATGAGCATTTTCGTCAGCATTGGCATCCTGCTCGCAATCTCACGCTCCACGGCTCGCGGCTGACGGTGGATCCTTCCGGGAAAGACAGCGTTGGTTCCGTTGTCGATCAACTGGCTGAGTTTGACGACGGCATCACTTTGAGGTCAGGCGCCAAACTGAAGAGTTGGCGTCTTGCCTACGAGACCTACGGCACGCTCAACGCTGACCGCAGCAATGTGGTCTTGGTTTGCCACGCCTTGTCGGGTGGGCAACATGCTGCTGGACACCGCGAGTCGAATCCCAAGGATGTGGGTTGGTGGGACAACATGATAGGGCCTGGCAAGCCCATCGACACTGAGAAGTTCTTTGTGGTGTCGCCGAACAACCTTGGTGGCTGCCATGGCTCGACCGGTCCGAACATGGTCAATCCGGATACCAAGGAATTGTACGGAAGCGGGTTCCCAATGGTGACGGTGGATGACTGGGTCGAATCACAGAAACGGCTTCTGGAGCGTCTGGAGATTCCAGGGCTTTTTGCCGTTGTCGGGGGGAGCCTTGGAGGAATGCAGGGGCTTAGGTGGGCGCAGCTTTATCCGGATTTTGTCCGGCATGTCGTTGCCATAGCTGTGACTGCACGGCTTACGGCTCAGAACATTGCGTTCAACGATATTGCGCGCCAGTCGATCATGAGGGATCCTCTCTACAGGGACGGTCCCGGCAACGACAAGATCGTCAATGGACTGGCGGTTGCCAGGATGTTGGCGCATGTCACCTACATATCAGGTGACTTGATGTCGAAGAAGTTCGGACGGGAGAGAAGGAGCGGTGATGGTCCCGGATATACGTTTGATATCGAGTACGAGGTTGAATCCTACCTGCGCCACCAGGGAGAGAAGTTCGCCAAGACGTTTGATCCGGACACCTATCTGCTGATGACCAAGGCGCTTGACTATTTCGATCTTGCCGTCGACTTCGACGGCGATCTCGACCGGGCTGTGGCCGGGATCAGAAGCGGGATACTTTTGGTGTCGTTCAAGAGCGACTGGCGGTTTTCGCCGGAGATGGTGAGAGAGCTGCTCAGGTCGCTTCTGCTCAACCGCATCAATGTCAGTTATGCCGAGATAGGTACGCAGCAGGGTCATGATTCGTTCCTGCTTGCCGATGAGCAGTACCACCGGACGGTGAAGACCTATCTCGAAAATGCGTGGTTGCGGAGTCGGCGATGAGTGTGGCACAGCGCAGGGACTTTGACCGGATCGCCGATTGGGTTGAGAAAGGCTCCAGCGTCTTGGATCTGGGCTGCAGTGACGGAAAACTGCTTATGCATCTGAAGGAGGAGAGGCAGGCCGTCGGCTACGGGATCGACATCAGTGACAGTCATATTCTTGAATGTCTGTCGAACGGAGTTGCTGTTGAACAGATGGACATTGACGAAGGCTTGGGAATGTTCTCCAACGACCAGTTCGACTACATCATACTTTCGCAGACGCTTCAGGGGATCAAGAATCCGGTTCCCCTCCTGAAGGAAATGACCAGGGTTGGGAGGAAGGCGATTGTCAGCTTTCCCAACTTCGGCTACTGGAAGCTCCGCAGACAGCTGCTTGGCGGAAATATGCCGGTGACGAAATATCTGCCCTATCAATGGTACAACACGCCGAACATCCGCTACTGCACCATTAGCGACTTTGACCATCTGTGCGAAGATCACCAGTTCCTGATTTCCAGCCGGCTTTATCTCACGAGTGGACAGGAGATACGGTTCATGCCCAACCTGCTTGCCGAGCTGGCCTTGTACACGCTCTCCCGCAAGGTGGAGGACGGGACCTAGAGGCCGTCATCCGTCCCGGAAGCGTTAATGCCCAGTTCACGGCACTGGCGGATGAAGCCAGGATACGATGTCTGGACATTGTCGCAGTTCGAAATGGTGACGCCGTCACGGCTTCTGGTGCCGGCAACCGCGAGAGCCATGGCAATGCGGTGGTCTCCGAACGATTCAACCTCTCCACCCGTGAGACCTTCCGGTCTGCCCTTGACCGAAATCCCATCCTCGAACTCCTCCGTCTCAGCGCCTAGAGATTCCAGTCCGGCCGCCATTGCGGCTATTCTGTCGCTTTCCTTGACACGGAGTTCGCTGGCGTTGCGCAGCGTGGTTGTCCCTTGGGCCAAGGCGGCGGCCACGAGGATTGCCGGGAATTCGTCTATGGCGCTTGCCACGTGGCCGGGGGGGATCTCTATTCCCTTCAGTTCCGCCGCACAAACTTCGAGATCTGCCACTGGCTCCCCGGACAACTCTCTACGGTTTTGCACGGTGATTCTAGCGCCCATCATGGCGAGTATCTCCAGGATGCCCGCTCTCGCCGGGTTGACGGAAACCTCCCGCAGGAGAACACGGCTATCCGGAACGATGGTAGCTGCGACGAGAGGAAATGCCGCCGATGAAATGTCAGCCGGAACCGAAAGATGTGTGGAGTGGAGCCTTGCGCCTCCCTCCACCGTCACAGTGAGTCCGCTTCTGGCAATTTCACATCCGAACAGCGGAAGCATTCGTTCCGTATGGTCGCGGCTGAGAGATGGTTCGGTGACCGAGGTTTTGCCGCTAGCGCTCAATCCTGCGAGAAGAACCAGCGACTTGACCTGGGCGCTTGCCACCGGAGATTCGTAGTTGATCCCATCAAGTCGTATGGCCGGGGATATTCGAAGAGGCGCCGTCCCATCCGTGGTCATGATGTTTGCACCCATCCGGGTCAGAGGATCGACGACACGTCCCATCGGCCGTCTGTTGAGTGACTCATCGCCGGAGAGGGTGCAGGTGACATTTCCGGCGACTGCAATCCCGCTCAGCAGGCGCATGAGGGTTCCCGAATTGCCACAGTCTATCCCCTCTTCCGGAGATGCAAGGCTTTCCAGTCCGGGTCCCCTTACCTCGTAGAGGTCATCGCCTTTCCGGATCCTTGCGCCGAACTGGGATACTGCGTTCATGGTGGCCTGCACATCGAGACCTTCCAGTGGATGGCTGATCTCGCTGGAACCGTTCGCCAGGAGCGCCAGGAGAAATGCCCGGTGGCTAATGGACTTGTCGGATGGAGTGCGCAAATCTCCGCTGAGCCCGTTGCCAGGACGTACGCGGATGAGATTCACTTTTCGATCCGCTTCAGCCAGCGGCTTCTGAGACTCTTCGAGAATCCGAAGATCTTGAGAAGCGTCTCATGGTCTTCCGTCCGGATTCCTTTCTTCAGTTTCCGGAGCGACCTTTCGTAGTCTTCGATTGTCTTTAGCATGTTCGCCCTGTTTGCTATCAGTATGTCCTTCCACATTTCAGGGCTGGAACTTGCTATCCGCGTGAAGTCCCGAAAACCGCTGGCGGCGTTGTCGAGCAGATGCTTCTGAAACGGGCTGTTTCCCACCATGTCCACCAATGCATACGCAAGTGCATGCGGGAGGTGGCTGACAGCGGAAAAGGCCCTGTCATGCAGTTCTGCGTCCATGTTTCTGACAGTTGCTCCTATCCGTTTCCAGACCGTCTTCACGGAACGCACCGCATCGGGAGCGGACTTGCCGCCGCAGACGATCACGTTTCTTTTCCTGAAAAGCTCCGGATCGGCGGCATCTATGCCGTTGAACTCTCTTCCTGCAATGGGGTGGCACGGAACGAATCTCGACGCTTTCGGTCCAAGGGATTTTTGTGCATCCCTGATTACGGACATCTTCACGCTGCCTCCGTCGAAGAGAATTGTCTTGTCGCCGACATGCGGAGCTATGTCTTGCAACACGTCCCCGAACGCCAGAACGGGAACGGCGATGAACACCATGTCGACTGGCCGGCCGATTTCCGAAAAGCGGGCAAACGCATGCTCGAACAGTCCCAGCTCCCGGGCAAGCCGCCGGGTTTGGCTCGAACGGTCAATGCAGATCAGGGTGGGTCTGGCGCGCATCTTTCCAAGTGCCGCCGCCATGGATGCACCGATCAGTCCGGTGCCGACGACCGCAAGGGTGGATGACTTGGCGAATCTCATACTAGACTCTCCAATGTAGCGATGAGCTTGTCGTTTTCCTGGGCCGTTCCGGCCGTGATGCGCAGATGGCTTTTCAGTCCATAGTTGGAAAGCGGACGGGTGATGACACCTTGTTCGAGCAGGCCGGTGTAGGTTCCGACGGCATCGTCGAAGCGTGTCATGACAAAATTTCCCCGCGTTGGGAAATGCTGTATGCCTAGCCTGCCCAATGCGCCGGTAATTTGCTCAAGTCCATCACTGTTGACTTTCCTGCTGAGCGCGACGAAGGATTCGTCGCGCAGGGCGCCGAATGCCGCCGTCTGTGCGAACCCGTTGACGTTGAACGGCTGGCGGATCCGATTCATAAGGTCAATCAATTCAGGGTTGGCTATCCCGTAGCCAAGCCGAAGCGATGCCAGTCCGTGGATCTTCGAGAACGACCTGGTGACAAGGAGGTTCTCGAACTCTCCGGTCCAGGCGATGCTCTCCCCTGGGCCGGTGTTAACGTACTCGTGGTAGGCCTCGTCCAGAACGACCAGAACTTCGGGCGGAACCGAACGGATGAAGTCCAGCAGGGCCTCGGGTGGATGCCACGATCCGGTTGGATTGTTCGGATTGGCGACGAAGACGAGCTGGACATCGGGGTCACCGCAGGCTTCGGCCATGGCCGTGAGGTCGTGAGAATGGTTGATGTCCGGAACGACTTTCGGGTTGGCGCCACGCCCAAGCGTAGCGAGACCGTAGACAAGAAAGGCATGCTTCGAATAGACGCAGGACGTGTCCTCCCTCAGAAACAGTTGCGCCGCCATCTCAAGTATGTCGTTTGAGCCGTTGCCGAGAATGATGCAGTCGGATGTGGTTCCAAGACGGCGTGCCAATTCGCTTTTCAGGGCGTGTCCATCGGCATCAGGATAGCGTCCGACCTGGTTTGGCTCTGCCAGCCTGAGAGCCTTGAGCGCCTCGGGACTGCAGCCGAGTGGGTTTTCGTTGGAGGCTAGCTTGACGAATTCCGCCGGATCTCTGCCGCCTGCTGCCTGCTCTATGGATTTTCCAGGTTGATAGGGTGCGATCCGGTCAACCCCGTTGGTAACATTCTCAAGTAGTCGAGAACTGCGCATTCTTGGCCCATGACAGCAGTTCGGATATGTCGGCGCCTTCCTCGTAAAGCGCCTTGCCGACAATAGCTCCCTTGATTCCGTGTCCAAACTCGTCCGCGAGGCTCTTGATGTCGTCCAAATGGCGTATCCCTCCGCTTGCGATGACAGGGAAACTGGAGTTCCTGACGATTTCAGCCGTTTCGGCGATGTTGGGTCCGTTGAGCATGCCGTCGCTTCCAATGTCAGTGTATACGATTGAGCCAAGTGCATAGTCGAACAGTGAGGATACGAACTGTGCGGCATTCTTCTTGGTGACTTTCTGCCACCCATGGGTTGCGATCATTCCACCCTTGGCATCAATCGAGAGCAGTATGTGCTCTCCAAACTCGGTGCAGGCATCGCGCAGGAACTGCTGGTTTTCAATCGCCATGGTGCCGACGACCATGTAGTGGACGCCGTCGTTGAGGCAGTTCTCAATGGTGCTAAGATGCCGCAGGCCTCCGCCAATCTGGATGTTCGTCTGGCTTCCCACCTCCTCGACCATTGTCCGGATCAGAGCCCGGTTCACGGGCTTTCCAGTCATCGCCGCATCAAGATCAACAACGTGGATGCGTTCGGCACCCATGTCAGCGAACTTGACAGCATAAGAGAGCGGGTCGGCATCGTAGACGGTCTTGTTGTCAACATCGCCCTGCCTAAGCCTGACGCATCGACCGTTGAGAATGTCGATCGCTGGAATTACCAGCATAGGATCATCTAAGTGACTTGATTTCCTTTTGCAGGGCTTGGATGTTCAGGATGTGATTGGAGAGCACTTTCTCAATCGTCTTCAATTCCTGCTCGGTCAGCCCGATGTCGTTCTGCATCTTGTCTTGGTAGCCGAGTGCGAGCTGCCTTTCGGTGCTGAGTTCGTCCATGAGTATCTTAAGCCGGGTCTGATCGCGCCTCTGCTGAGTTGACGAACTGACGCTTGGATAGTTTCCCGATTTCTTCGATGATTTAGCTGTTCCAGCCTTTGCCTTCGAGCGCTTGTTGGCAGGGGAGTTGCGAATCGAGATCTTGCATGAGTCTTTCGACGCGAGATCCGTGTTACTGAACACCATCTTGCCGCTTTCATTGCAGGTATGAAGAGATTCGGCTGCCGCCGGTGTCAGAACAAGCAGAACCGACAGAGCAAGTGAAACCTCTGCAAACAGACGTCTGTGGCACAATCCCATCGCATTCATTCTAAATCAAACGGGCAGGCTATGGGAAACGTCCATGTTCAGGAGGCGAATATTCCCCGAATTTTGTGGAAAGACGGTCAGGCGCAAATACTCCTCGCCGGAGCCTTCGTCTCTCGTCAGATTGTGGTGACTGTGGCTCTGCGTTCGCGGACATCCGGGCAAGACCGTCTCTGGCGTTAAAATGGGGTTTTATTGACGGGAGATTGATCATGGATGCGGTCAGACCAATAGACATGGGGTTTGTAGATGCCGATACGACGCTTGCCGAGCGCGGGCTGTTCATTGACGGCTCACCTGTCGATGCCACGTCGGATGAGACGTTCAAGACGGTCAATCCCGCTACCAACAGGATGATCTGCGAGATTCAGCAGGCATCCCAGGCAGATGTCGATCGTGCTGTCAATGCCGCACAACAGGCTTTCAAGATATGGTCGAGGATGCCTGCCTCCGAGCGCTCGCGCATACTTCTAAGGGCCGCCGAAATCGCTAGAGACCGCAACATGGAAATCGCCAGGCTGGAGACGCTGGATACCGGCAAAGTCATTTCGGAGACTTCCACCATTGATGTCATCACCGGGGCGGAAGTGCTTGAGTTCTTCGCAGGCATTGCGCCCGACATACATGGTGAGCACTTTTCCCACCCACCGTCCGGCTTCTCGATGGTTTGCCGCGAGCCTCTGGGAGTTTGCGCAGGGATTGGGGCATGGAACTATCCAATACAGATTGCCATGTGGAAGTCGGCACCTGCGCTTGCTTGCGGCAATGCCGTGGTGTTCAAGCCGGCTGAGCTTACGCCCCTGACCACTCAGGTTCTTGCTCAGATATACATGGAGGCAGGCATGCCGCCGGGCGTGTTCAATGTGGTCCAGGGGGACGGCCGGGTTGGCTCGATGCTGTCGAGACATCCGGGGATAGCCAAGATCTCGCTCACGGGCGAGGCGGAGACCGGCAAGATTGTCATGGCTGATGCCGCCACGACCCTCAAGCATGTAACGTTTGAGTTGGGCGGCAAGTCGCCGCTGATCATTTTTGACGACTGCGATCTCGAGAGTGCGGTGGAGGCGTCGATGTCCGCCAACTTCTATTCCACTGGCCAGGTCTGCTCGAATGCGACGCGCGTGTTCGTCCAGCGCAGCTGCTGCGGGGAGTTCATCAAGATGCTCAAGCCCCGTGTTGAACGCCTGAAGGTGGGAGACCCGTTCGATCCGGAATCGCGTGTTGGCCCACTCATGAGCAGGCAGCACTATGAGAAGGTGATGGGTTACATGCAGGATGCGTTCGACAGCGCTGCCCGCCATGTGACAGGAGGCAAGCGCCCACAGGATGACACTCTGAAGGACGGCAACTATGTTGCTCCGGCCGTATTTGCGGACTGTACCGATGACATGGTTTTTGTCCGTGAGGAGATCTTTGGCCCCCTTATGGCGGTGTTGCCTTTCGACAGCGAGGAGGAAGCGATTGCCCGCGCCAATGACACCCGTTTCGGACTTTCGGGCGGAGTGTTCACCTCCGACTTTTCAAGAGCTCACCGGGTGGCGAGTGCGATACAGGCCGGTTCGGTCTGGATCAACGACTACCACACGCTCCCTCCCGAACTGCCGTTCGGAGGCTACAAGCATTCTGGCATAGGGCGGGAGAACAGCCGGCACGCGGTTGAAGCCTATACCCAGGTGAAGATGATTTATGCGAACCTAGGCAAGCATGAGAGTGGCCTATAGCAGGGATTCTCGCTTCGCCTTCGGCCTTGCGACCAAGCCAACATATCCGGGATGCTGTTTTGCAGCGTAAGCTGCGGACGCTGGATGCATAGGACACTGGCTAATGCCTGAACTGATGAAGGTGGTGTCCGGAAACGGTCCCCGTAATCTTGTGATGATCCACGGGTGGGCTTTCCATCCCAAGGTTTGGCAGCCTGTGGCTGCGGCACTTGATGGCGAGTTCCAATGCCATTTGGTTTATCTGCCCGGACATGGCGGAATGGCAACGATCGACCCGTACAGCACGGACAACTTGGTCAGCCACTTGGCTGGCGCAGTGCCAGAGCAGATCGACGGCCTTGTTGGCTGGTCCATGGGGGGCATGGTTTCAATGTGCCATGTTCTTAGACATAAGTTGTCGTGCCCTCTTGTTCTTGTTGCGACCATGCCAAACCTGAAGACGGCAGGCAACAGTTTTTTCAAAGCGGCGGCAGGCTGCACGCTGGACGGAATATCCTCTCTGGTTTCTGATGTTCTCGGTCCCCCTTCAGGAGTACAGGAGAATGTGCACAGCCGTATGGGCATCGTGGAGAAGGCACAGTTGTTCTTCGGCATGCCGCTTGGGGACCCTGTGTCCCTGTGGCAGGCGGTCCAATGGATGCAGGAGGAGGATCTGACGGACCGGCTGAACCTGATCAGACAGCCGACGATGATCGTTCACGGAACAAGAGACGAGGTGATTCCTGTCGAAGCCGGGGTGCGGCTGCATGAGGGAATAGCCCATTCTCGCCTTGAGCTGTTCGAGGATGCCGGCCACACCCTGTTCCTTGATGACACTGTCCGGTTTGTCGGCCTTTTGAGGGAGTTTTTTGGTGGATCCTGAGGATTTTTTGCCGGACAGGAACAGGGTTCTCCGTTCCTATGACCGCGTGGCCGGCAAATACACCGAGCATGCGCTGATTGAGCGGGAAATGGCAGTGCGCCTGGAGGAGCGTCTCAACTTCATGAACCTAGCGCCGAAACGGATTCTGGACGGAGGTTGTGGGGAGGGTGTTGCACTGGCATCACTGGGTCGGCGGTACCCGCAGGCTGAACTTATAGGTGTCGACTTCTCGGAACTCATGCTGAAAGAGGCCGCCAGAAGGAATCCCGGCGCATGCTTGGTTGCTGCCGACATTGTCCGGCTTCCGATGGAGGATGGCCATGTCGGCATCTACTGGAGCAATGCATGTTTGCATCTGTCTCCCGACTATCGGCAGGTGTTCAGCGAGGCGAGCAGGGTGGTTGAGGAGGATGGCCTGTTCATCTTCAGCACGTTTGGTCCCGACACGCTCAGGGAGATGCGCCAAGTGTTTTCGGGACTGGATTCAAATGTGCATACCGGCCATTTCGTGGACATGCATCATCTGGGAGATACGCTGCGCGGCTGCGGCCTGGCCGACCCTGTAATGGAGACCGAGGAGATTGTTGTCCTTTACTCCGATCCGGCCGACCTTGTTGCTGAGTTGCGGAAAAGCGGAGCGGCGAATGTCGCCAAAGGTGCGAAGAAGTCGCTGACCGGCAGAACCATGTGGAGGAGGTTTCTCACGGACTACCGCGAGCAGTTCGGCAACTGCAATGGCAAGGTCAAGGCCACGTTTGAATTGATACTGGGGCATGCATGGCGGAAATCAGGACAGCCCCGGGAGGCTCCCGGGCTTAATCCGATACGTCTCTACTGAAGCCGTCGCATGCCGCCGGTAGCGGCTTTTAATCCGTTGGTCCAGGGTTCGAGCCCCTGCCGGTCTACCTAAAACAGACGCAAAATTAACAACATGTAGAATATGATTTATGTCAAAGACTTACCTTAGGCTCCCCACCCTCCAGCCAAGGCAGTTGATGTCTCGCTCAGAATCAGCCTCCCCGAAACCCACCGTGGCGTGAGGCGATCCACCTTGTCGCAAGCGGGTTGATGTCTCGCTCAGAATCAGTCTCCCCGAAACCTCCTAAAAAAGGAAGTGTCTACCTTTTCAAAAAACCGTATGTATAGAATCAACTGCCCTGAAACCTGCCAAAAAAGAAGTGATGGAAGCGTACACCAATTCGGGAACTACCCAGAATAGCCTCAAACGCCCTAGCTATGCTAAAGCGTAGGGCTCATTTCCAACTGGAAATGACCGAGCTCACGCGCTTAGCGAAGGCTGGCGACGCCGGCGCCCAACGCACACTCGGGCAAAGGCTTAGTACTGGGAAAGGATGCAAACTTGACACGAAAGCAAGTCTTGAGTGGCTGACTAAAGTGGCGGAGCAACATGACGCTGACGCCCAGTACGCACTGGGCGTCTATGAATGGAGAATGGATAATCTTCCAGAAGCCGAATTGTGGTGGAGAAAAGTAGCCAACCAAAAACACCCCTCTACTGGCTGGGAGAGCTCTGCGCTACAGGAAGACCTCCTGATTACACTGCAGCAACCCTTTGGTACGACCAAGCAGCCAAATTCGGGAATGAAGACGCAATGAATGCGCTCGGTGAGACTTATCTCGAGGGGAAAGGCAGTGTCCGCAAATCAATCACGAGAGCAAAACGGCTGTTTGAAAAGGCAGGAAAACTAGGATGCCACTTCGCCCTGATGAATCTCATGCGGATGTACCGTGACGGCCTCGGTGTTGAGCAGGATCCTAAGAAGGCAACCGAAT
The DNA here is from genome assembly GCA_965207545.1 of Gammaproteobacteria bacterium. Classification (GTDB taxonomy): domain Bacteria; phylum Pseudomonadota; class Gammaproteobacteria; order Tethybacterales; family CBDBMS01; genus CBDBMS01. Next base: position 901,654 of record CBDBMS010000003.1, on the reverse strand, counting down.
ACGGGCGCTTGGCCATGATTGCTGAAGTACAGGATAGCGACCATAGTGGGAATGGCACTCGGGAAAAGAGCAACGGCTCTGGGTCTCATTGATGAAAACCAGATGCCATAGAAACGCAGATCAGTGATATTGACCCAGTCGCTGAACACTTCCTTCCTCCGCGCTCGGGATGACTTTGATTGCTTTGCGTTTATCATGTCGCGCGGAGTCGGATTTATTCGGCATGGTTGTCAGTGCTACAAACGACAAACTGGAAGATATGTAAATGCCTAAACCCTTTGCCATAGTTGATCTGTTTTCCGGACCCGGGGGGATCAGTGAGGGGTTTGCCTCGTTCCGCGACCCTTCAGGTAGAGTCCCGTTCTCAATCGAAATTTCGGTCGAGAAAGATCTTGCTGCTCATGCAACACTGAAGCTGCGTAGTTTCTTGCGTAAGTTTGGAAACGATTTTCCAACTGAATACTACGATTTTCTCAACGGCAGACGAGACGAGCCGGACTGGGCGCTCCTATATCCCAACGAGTGGGCTGCAGCCGAAAATCTCGCTCTCGAATTCGAACATATTCATGGCGTAACAATGTCTATCGGCGCCACCTTGGAGGAGCCATGTTTCGAGAAATGGTTGGATAACGCCCAAGCTAAGATTGATCCCTATTTTTGGGGTCGGTATCGCGATTTTCTCGAGAAAAAGAATTTCTCTGGGCAGGTGCTCGCAACCCTTAACAGTGTAACGAATCGCACACTCGGCCTCTTGGAAAATCCGAACAAAACCGGAAGATGGAATCGTCGCGGCATGGTCATCGGACATGTACAATCAGGAAAGACCGCAAACTACATTGGGCTCGTTTGCAAGGCCGCAGACGCTGGCTATAAGGTAATCATCGTCATTGCAGGCATACACAACAGGCTTCGTAGCCAGACCCAGTCACGAATCGACGAAGGGTTCACGGGGGTCGATAGTTCCAAGCTTCTAACCAAACAAAGAATGATCGGCGTCGGTTGCCATAATCGGAGCCGGCGGCCTAGCTTCTTCACCAACACTCTCAAGGACTTCAACAAACAAATGGCAACGACTATCGGAATCCCGCTCAAGAATCTGAAGGAACCAACTGTATTTGTCATCAAGAAGAACACAAAAACTCTTAAGAATCTTGTCGATTGGTTAAGAAATCATAATGCGATGCTCCGCACAGAGTCAATCAAAGAGCCAATGTTACTGATCGACGACGAAGCAGACAATGCTTCAATAAACATCATGAGAGGACAGGAAGAAATCTCCCGCATTAACGGTCAGATACGCCAATTGCTTAACGTATTCGATCGCAGTTGCTATGTAGGCTACACGGCTACGCCTTTCGCGAACATCTTCATCGACCCTGACAGCGATGATAAGATGTTTGGAGGAGATCTCTTTCCAAAAGATTTCATTGTCAGTCTTGATCCTCCGGACAACTATTTCGGAGCTTCGCGTGTTTTTTCGTCAGATCCAGAAGAAGATGGAGGTTCATCAATCGTTCGTCACATTGAGGACAATGAGGACCTTCTGCCACTGAAGCATAAGATAAACCACCCCATAACAGATCTGCCGAACAGCCTCAAGAATGCAGTCAGGGCATTCATCGTTGGTCGTGCAATCCGACTCATTCGAAAACATGATGACGCACATAATTCGATGCTGGTAAATGTTTCAAGGTTTGTCAGCGTTCAGCAGCGAGTACGAAATGAGATTGACAATTTCATCGCCAGAATTCATGGCAATATCCGTGTTAACGGATCCATATCCAGCAACCAAGCCGTACACGATCCGGAAATCTCTTTACTGAAACGCGTATTCGACGACGAGTACCAGAAAACAGGCGTTTCTTGGGATGAAGTTCAGAACAGACTCTTGGACAGCGTCAGTCCGATCTGTGTTATGGAAGTGAACAGCAAATCCGGGCATCCTCTCGACTACAGCGGAAGCGGGCGTAATATCATTGCGGTCGGGGGGTTTGCACTCTCCCGAGGACTGACTTTAGAAGGATTGATGATCAGCTACTTCTTGCGAAATTCCATGATGTACGACACCCTTATGCAAATGGGACGTTGGTTCGGATACCGACTTGGTTATGATGATCTGTGCCGCATATGGATGCTGGAGGAGGCCGAAGGCTGGTACACACATATCTCAGAATCCATTGAGGAATTGCGCGATGAACTGCGCAACATGGAAGTTGTTAACGCTACACCTAGGGCTTTTGGCCTCAAAGTGCGGTGCCACCCCGATACACTCTTCGTCACTGCAAAGAACAAGATGGGCTCAAGCAAAATAGTCAAGGTCTCAGTTGGGCTTGCCAATCGGCTTGTCGAAACGACAATTCTGCGTCGTAATGAAAACTACAGGGAGGCTAATCACCGAGCCGCCATCAATCTTGCAAAAAACCTTAAGTTGGCAGGACATACGCCTGAAAATATGGAAGCCATGGGTGGCAAACTTGTGGATCAAGTAGCGGCTTCTCATGTGATCGACTTCCTCACAAACTTTCAAAACCACCGGGACTCATGGATTACGCAGATAGACCCCATTCGCAAGCATATCGAAGAACGGATGGAAACAGAACTGTCCAAATGGGATATCTTTTTCCCAGGAGTGCAAAAGGATAACGAGAAATCCCTTGTTGACAACAGTCTCGGCTTCAGGCTAGTTTGTCAGCGTCGGAATGCGGGTAAGCAAAGTGATAAAGATACACTTTTCGTATCAGGGAAGCAGCGTGTTGCGTCTCGTGGAGCCGAAGCTGTCGGACTGTCAAAAGAGGAGAAAGCGCAAGCCGAGGCCGATTACCAAAAAAAACCACACTCTACCCCCACCCAGAACTATCCAGACCGGATATATCGTCTGCTCAGAAAACGTCCTTTGCTTATGGTCCATCTACTTGCCATAGGAAAGAAAGGCGACGATCTCAGCGACACCAAGCCTATAGTCGCATGGAGCATCAGCTTTCCCAAAACCGATCACAAAGAAGAAAAGAAAGTCGAGTATATTGTCAACACTACTTGGATCCGCGGAGGGTACGAGGAAGCAATCGACGAAGATACAGCAATAAATGACGATGACTAATAAATCGGATCCTTGGGAATCACTTTCACCACCTGTCCAAGCCACCGAGGTTAGTGCCCGTCGTGTTGATCACGAGCCCCAGTGGGATCTATACTGGGCCTTAGACACTAGCAGTAACTGCCTTCTCATTCTGCAGCATGCGCCAGAGTACCACCCGAAAAACCGGCTACCAAGGTTGCGCGGTCTCGAGATCGAGATTAAAGTGCAGCCAGCAGGGGAGCCGAAACTGCTCATCATCCGTTTGAAGGACAATGACCAGAGGGATATCTTTCACCTTCTCTGCCTTGACATCATAGCTGCAACGCGCCTCGCACGATCTGAGGAAGATGCCATTGAACGATTTCTTACCCGCACTTGGCGGTGGCATCGGCTTTTGAGAAATGGTCGCAGCGACAAACTCTCGGACGAGGAACAAAAGGGGCTGATCGGCGAACTCCAACTGATAAGGCAACACCTATTCCCCTCAATCGGTATTGAAGCAGGCATCAAGTCTTGGACTGGACCTTTTGGCACACCCAAGGATTTCGAAGTGGGCCGGGTCTGCATTGAGTCGAAGGCTCGGCGGGGTGCCGCACGCCCCTTCGTTACAATCTCGACTGAGCATCAACTAGATACGGACGGTATCGATGCACTGTTCCTGTACGTTCTAGAGGTCACGGGAACCTCCTTGAGTGACCCGAAGGGATTGACAGTAACGGAAGTTAGCCGCAGTGTTCTCGAAGAAATCCAGCAGTGCAGTGCATCAGTCGTTGAACTTTTCGAGGAACGACTGTCAGCAACCGGTTTCAATTGGGAAGATGACTATTCTCAAAAGAAATGGCTGATAGGTTCAGAGTGCTTATTCGAGGTAGTCGGGAAATTTCCGCGTATCACGCCAAGGATGTATCCTTCGGGCACCACCGATGTACGCTATTCGATCTCACTTCAAGAATGCGAAACCTATCGAACAGACCATACTAGGATGATATCGCTACTATTAGGAGGAATACATGACAATAAGCCTTGATGAGTTCGCAAAAGATTTTTTCCAAGAAATTCTGAATGAAGCAGATGCAAATGAGCAATTTCTCGAGAGTGTCTTCTTCGAGAAATTCTGTGGTGCTCTCACAGATGCGGGCGAACTGGAAACTGTAGACGAAGCGCCCTTCCGCGGACCTGCGAACAGCGGCATCCGGGTCGACGGTTACGGCGGGGATCCCATAAACGCTTCTGGAACCCTCAGCCTCATCATCAGCGATTTCAATCAGTCATCTGAGATTGGCCGGCTGGTCCAGACCGAAATGAATGCTATTTTTCAGAGATTGTACAAATTTCTGCAAAAGGCACTGAATCCAAAGTGGCGCGATTCTTTGGAGGAAAGCAGTCCTGGCTTCGGTCTTGCAGACCTGATCGCGAACCGATGGGACACTATAACTAGCATACGCATGTTCTTGATCAGCAATCGGGAACTGAGTGATAGAGTGGATGGTCGCGAGGCGGACGAAATCGACAGGCGAACAGTCAAATATAGCGTCTGGGACATCAAACGCCTGCACCGGTTTGCAACAATCGGTCACGGTCGTGAAGAAATCGAGATCGATCTCGTGAAGGATTTTGGAGAAACTTTGCCGCTCTTACCGGCTCATCTTTCCACTGATGAGTACGAGGCATATCTGGCAGTCGTTCCCGGTCAAATGCTTGCCGCGATTTACGACCGATGGGGAGTGCGGTTACTTGAGCAGAACGTCAGGGTTTTTTTGCAGGCACGGGGCAACGTGAATAAAGGCATCAGGAATACCTTGGAAAACGATCCTCCTATGTTTTTCGCCTACAACAACGGAATCACAGCTACAGCCGAAGCTGTGATCATCGGAAAACGTGAAGAACAGCTTGTCCTAACCGGACTCAAAAATTTTCAGATAGTCAATGGTGGACAGACTACGGCGTCAATCCATATGGCAATGTGCAACAAGATTGATCTGTCAAAGGTTTTCGTGCAAATGAAATTGTCCATTGTGGATCCTGAACGAACGGAAAAGGTGGTTCCGAAAATATCTGAGTATGCAAACAGTCAGAATCGGGTGAGTGCGGCTGATTTTTTCGCCAACCATCCTTTCCACGTCAGAATGGAAGATTTCTCGCGGCGGATCTATGCCCCCTCACCCGACGGCTCTTTCCGAGAAACCAAATGGTTCTACGAAAGGGCTCGCGGACAGTTCAGCGATGCTCGCTCAAACCTCACCCCAGCGCAAAGAAAGAAATTCGACCTCGAACATCCCCGCTCACAACTTTTCTCCAAGACAGATCTAGCCAAGTTCCTAGAGGTGTGGGAACAGAAACCAGACCAAGTAAGTTTGGGTGCGCAGAAGAACTTCGCACTTTTTGCGAAAGCAATCGGAAAAGAATGGAAACGTAGTGAAGATAGCTTTAACGAAGCTTTCTTTAAGGAAGTTGTAGCCAAAGCGATAGTGTTCAAGAGTACGGAGAAGATCGTATCCAATCAACCATGGTACGAAGGAGGTTATCGCGCAAATATAGTTGCGTACGCAATTTCAAAGATGGCCTACGATATCGCTAAGATGAAACGAACAGCTGACTTCCAAATGATCTGGAAACAGCAATCAATCTCTGAAAGTATGAATCAGGCTTTGGTTGATGTATCGAAACTAGTGCACGATCTTCTGATCGATACACCATCAGATAAGCGGAACGTTACTGAATGGGCAAAGCAACAAGCGTGTTGGCACCGTGTAGAGAAGATCCAAGTTGACTGGCCAAGTGATTTTATAGAAGAGTTGATCTCGGAAGAGGATCAGAAAGAGCGAGAAAAAGAAGGGAAGAAAGGACAAAGAGAGCTGAACGGAATTGAAGCGCAAACCTCTGTATTCAATGCAGGTGCCGATTTCTGGCAAGATGCACTGCAATGGGGGCATAGCAAAGGGTTGCTTTCGGAGCGTGATGCCGGTATCTTGACAGTAGCTAGCAGACTACCTCAAAAGCCCCTTTCTGAAAAGCAGGCTTTGTGTGCCATAGAGATTTATGCGCGCTTGTTGTCAGATGGTTTTAGTAGAGAATTTCAGTTCAAACCACGAGAACCCTAACGCTAGGGTGTGGTTCTTGTCGTTGGTGAAATTTGCTCTCTAGTAGCCAGTAACCCATCAAAACAGCAACAGGGCCGGGGTTGCAGGCACTTGCTCTCCTTCTTCTCGAGACCAGATAGATAGATGGGAAATCATAGAGAACGAAACCCCCTTTCTTGTCCTCAACATCAGGCTGACTTGGGAAGGGCATGATTTTCTGGATTCCATCAGGGACGATGACATTTGGAACCAAACTAAAGACAAGCTAGCAAAGGTCGGGGGTGCCGCCGCGCGGCCAACCTCAAATACCTTGCCGTTTGGCTCGTAAAATCATCGCTCGGGTTGAGTTAGCCCCTTAAATTTCGTAAATTATCAGCGTATTGCGTGGATGGAAAGAGTCAAGTATTGTATATAATTCCCCAAAATTGCGCCACATCGCGATATATTCGAGGCGCACAAGTAGAAATGCACCCAGCAACCAATCTGCCAAACGTGTTCAATTATTGTGAAGGAGGCAATCCATCTCGAAAGATATGGCCGTGCGACCAAGAAGGAAGGAGAATGCTGAAAGGACAAGGCAGTTTATGCAGGAACTCATCACGCCCCGCTGTCAGGATAGATGGCATCTGATTCACACGCATCAATTACTGGGAAAAACTTACTGAAACAATACTGAAACACCGCGGGAACACGAGCGGGCCAATACTGGCTTGCGGACGGATTTTTACGTTCCCGGGAAATCCAGACAAGATTTTTATTCTCATTTTTGCCGGGATTATGTCTGGTTGGCCCTGATCCACCGCGCGAGTGTCTCGGAACTGCGGTAGCCGAGCATTCTTTTCCCATTGGGTGCGATTAGGGCGGGAGTGGCCCGGATACCCAGTTTTCTGCCTAGCCTTTGGTTGGCTCTGACAGGGTTGGGACAGTCATCCGGCAATCCATCCAGGACATCGCGGCCATTCGGATCCAACATTGCCGACAGGTAGACTTCAGCCGGATGTTCGGAACACCAGACTTGAACCGACTTGCGGTAGGCGTACGGGTGCAGTTCGTCGATCGGATAGAGGATGACCTCGACTTGCAGTCCCTTAATGCTCAGAAGCTCTTTTTCGGTTTTCATGCAGTAGGGACAGTCGATGTCGGAAAACACTGTGACGGACGCGGTCACAGGATGGCCGGTTTCATAGGTGAAGGATGCGCCACGAGACATGTCTTCGGCATTGATTCCACTTGCGGCGGGGAACAGATCGGAAGGAGCGGAAGCGGTTTTGTCAGTCATGTTGACTAATGTTCCGCCGAATATGAATCTGTTTCCCTCGGCATCTGTGTAGGCGCTGTTGCGCGGCATGAGCACGAAAAAAAGGCCGTTTATCGGAGAGTCCGTCACGGAAAGAAACCGGGTTTCAGGGTAGGTCTGGCGTAGCTTCGACAGGAGACTGTCCGCCGAGACATCCCTTTTGGGTGTGCATTCAGCGAATCTTGCCGCTGCAAGGGACAGGATGACAAGAAGCAGTGAAGATACGGTGGCCGTGAGCAGAGATCTTGCACTCATCTGCGCTTTGCGTAGGTTCCGTATCTGGTTTCGAGAGGCGAAGCGACATCATCCGTTTGGCCGTCGTCGTCGCTCTTCAGTTCAGGGAGTTCGATGCTTTCCTGAAGCACAATGTCCACATTGCGGCCTGCCGATATCTCTATTACCGGATGCATGCGATCCGCAAGATCCAGATAGTAGCCTGCAAGCCGTTCCAGCGAATTCGCTGTGCCCTTGGCAATCCCGGCGCGCAGACCTAGGCCCTCCGGATAAGTGCGGATGGAGGCAGTTCCCTCGCCAACCGAATCAAGCGACTTTATTTCCGAATAGTGGTCATGAAACGTATCGCCTATTCCTGACGCCAGGCCGGCAATCAGCGATCTTGCCAGCATTTGTCCTTGACGGGAGACGAGTCTGCCCCGCACACCGGTTTTCCCATCCTCTCCGGCGACATAGCCTTTGACGGGGATGTCGATGACCATGCCGGCGCTGCTGATGCAGGAAAGTCTCTCTGTGCGTATATAGGCCCGTTCAGATGACATGTCGCCGTAGCCGGCGCCGGTGACGAGGCAGTCTTTGACATTGCGCCTGAATCTGTTCGGAAGCCATCCGCGGTCCTCGATGCGCAGAAGAACCGGATGCGGATTTGACGAGCCCGAATGAGAGGTGGGGGCGTCAAGACTTCCAAGTATGACAGCCGGAAAGAATGAACCCGCCGGAATGTTTCGTTTATGTCCGGGATGCTGAATATCCGTTTCAGCGACAGGCTCTTCAGGTTTTGCGACGTTATGTTTAACGGTGGAGGCTTCCGGCTCTGCGGAAACAATGCTGATGCCGTAGTTGGCCCGCATTCCGGCAGCGGAAAGAGTGTCAGGGGAAGGCGGCACATGTTCCATCCACTGCAGTTCACTGCTGGAGACAGCTTCTTCCTCAGGCCTGATGAGTTTCTCCGGCTCCGAAAGCCCTTCAAGCATTTCCCTTGTGATCTGCTCTTCCCATGGATCGGGCGCCGCCGGCAACCGATCCAGTCGCTCGCCTAGCTCTTGCAAGGCCGCCCGGAGATGTTCGTTGTCGCGTTGAAGCGCCAAGAGATCCTGTTCCGCCCTTCCTCTCCAAAGATCGGCATCACTTAGTGCTCTCCCCGCAGTGACAATGTCGACAACCTGTTCGCCAGTCCGGTCCCTATTCCCGTTTGAGACTGGCATCACTTCGAAATTGGTCATTACGAAAGAGAATAGAACGGCTGTTGCAACGATACCTGCCATGAGCAGTCGCTGGCGGCGGTGGGTTCTACGGTTGGCTTGATGACGCTCGGTGGCCTGTCCATGATGGTTCTCACTCATCGGGGTCGGTTTCCCTGATGACGTAGAGCAACGTTTCCTCGCCTGGGGTAAGCGATTCCACTTCGGCTGCAACCGCAATGATGCTGGAGCGGTTGCTAAAGTCCATCCGGCCTATCCTGATCTCTTGTCCGCCCTGGTTTCCAAGGCGCCATATTTCACCGTGCATAGCTATCCCCCTGTAAAGGCTGACAAGCTCCTCCCTGGTTCCGCGTTCCGGCGACGAAATCGTCGTAGCAGAGGGTTTTTCTTTCCGGAACCCTTCGGTTTCCCAGTTGCGTGCCATGGCAAGAAGCAGTTCCTTGATTCTGCGGAGTCTGGGTTCCGGGCGGGAGTGTGACTTTACCGGGAAGACTCCTTCATGAGGTTCCTCAGGAATGCCCCGTATTACGATCCGCTCTGCAGCCAGTTCTTCGACTGGATCGAGAAGAAGAGTGTAGAGGAGTTTCTTGTTGCTGTCTGATTTGACTTCGACAAATAGCGGGATCAGCTTGTCTTTGGCTAGGACGCGAAAGTATATTCCACCGTCCTTTCTGCTTAGTTCCAGTTCGTTTTCGTTTGACACTGCGTTGCCGATGACTCCGTTTTCGGCAACAAGCGCGTTCAAACCCTCGGCGGACACCTGGACACGGGTCTTTTCCGGAAAGAGGATCTCTTCTGTCGCCAAGGCGGAGATGCTAACGGCTGTTGCGAGCAGGGCTGAAAGGAATGCCGTCTTCATTGTCTCCGAATGGGTCATGTGCCGCCGTTTCCCGGAACGACTTGAGCAGAGGATGTCCATTGACAACTTCGAATGTCATGGCGTAGCTCTTCTGCTGTTCATTCACCTTGCGGTCTTGTACATAGGTGGATAGGAAGCCGATGAAGGCAACCTTGCCTTCATCGGGTCTTGCCAGGGCCTGGCTGATCTCGAAAAAGGTTGAGGCCTGCATTCTCTTGAGTCGTGATACGTTCGCCTCAAGTTCGGCTGCGAAACGGTTTCCGATTGACGGTGACACATGTCGCTTCAGCATCTCGCTCTGGTAGGTGATTGATGAGGGGGTTGCGGACAAGGCGAGAGAAGCAAGGTAGGAACCCCATTCCAGATGGTAGCTTGGCGACATGTGCGAATCCTCGATCCATGCCTCTGTTTTCAATCCCGGAGGAACCAGAACGGTTCGCACTGGCAGGAAAGAGAGACGCAGCATCGCCAGGGCCATTACGATGGTGGCGAGTCCCGTCAGTGTGAGCGCGATTTGCAGATGCCGCATGTTGCCGCGCAAGCGGACTGTTCCTAGTGTGGAATGCAGGTGTTCAGCCATTGGCTAGCCTAGGTAGTGACGCAGATGCGACGGGGGTGTGGCGCAGAGCGGAAACGCAACTGCTGGGAGATGCCAGTAGATCAGATGGACGGGATAGCTGGGGTGACGCCCCACTCTCAGATGTCCGTAGGTGCAGGAGATTGCCAGTCCCCCTGCAAGACCGGCGATCAGGCTTCCGATGACTGTGCCGACCCCGATGCAAAGCAGAATGATGATTCCCTGGGGGAAGTCGAACCAGAGAAAGCGAATCGGCTCGTCAAGTGACAGTGGAACACGTGTCTCAGCAGAAGGGGATGTCATGCTAGATCTGTCCGGTTAGTATGCCATCGATGATGTCCGGCGTGTACTGTTGAAATATCGCAAATGCGACCCCCGAGAGTATTGGCAGAGGATTGCTTCGGGCTACTGAAAGCACTGCGCCAATGGTTACTGCGGCAAGCGCGATGGTCTTGCCAAGGCCGCCCTTGATCCAGCCTTCGAGTTGTGTTCGGAGTGAGCCGAACTCGGTTCCGGCTGTTCCTGCAAGTGCCTCGCAGGCTGGAGCGAAGGTCCAGAGCGCCGCGACAGCAAGCACCGCGATTAGAAGCCGTTTCGTGGGGACGGCATAGGGTGGGATGATGTGGTTCATGACAGGTTTTCCCTAGGAAGGTTTTCCGGCTTTGGAGATGGATTGTGATGTTGTTTGTTCGGCTTGTGTAAGTAAAACAGGCAGGAGTTGTTGCGGCTTTCCGAAAGGTGTTGGACGACGCTGGAAAGATAGGGTTTCGCACATGACGGCATTTTCGAGAACCGTATGGCGGATTGAACGCCGATTCACACTCACTCTCGTTGTGGCGGCACTGCTGACGGTCATGTTCGGCAACAGCTGTATGGTGGCGGTTAACATGAGTGCAAGTCTTCCGGGAACCGTCTATTTTGCAAGGCGGAAGTTTGATGTTGTCGAACTCAGGACAGGCCAGACCGTTGTGTTCCACGTGAGGGCTGGTCTTGCCGAAGCGTTTGGCTATCCGCCGGATATGCTTTGGACCAAGCGTATCGCGGGACTCCCGGGAGACAGAGTTGAGGTTGATGCCGGCCGGATGGTCAGGGTTGCAGAGAGAAATATAGGAAAGGCCTTGTTTCGCTCGTCACATGGAACTCCGCTGACGCCAGTCCGGAATGGGTTGGTTATTCCGGAAGGTCTTGTTTTTGTTGCGGGGGAGAGTGTTGATAGCATGGATTCAAGATACGCGTTTTTTGGACTTGTGCCGGTTTCTGCAGTTGAAGGCATTGTGACGCTTGTGCTGTGACGGTTGTGGCGTTGCCTCTTCCGCTGACCTGCGTCATTTTCCCAAGGCGGAATTGTTGTTCGGCATACGGAATATATAATGAAGCGGAAATGTAGCCAAAGTGTCCGTGTTACAGTTGCCTAACGCCTAGGCTTTGTACACCCATGCGCTTCGCAGAGGGATGGTTTGCCTTGGTAGTGCCTAAAGAGAGGACTTGTGAAGTTTACACAGTTGAAGATGTTGGTGAGCATCTGCGAAAACAATCTGAGTGTTTCGTCGGCAGCCCGGAGTCTTGATCAGGCACAGTCGTCGCTAAGCAAGCAGATACAGTTGTTTGAAAAGGAGCTGGGCCACAGAATATTCGTTCGTCGCGGTAAGCGGCTGGTATCCATGACTCCGTTTGGCAGGGAAATACTCAACGATGCGCGTTCAGTCCTGATGGTGGAGGACCGCATGTTCGCCAAGGCACGTGAATACTCAAAGGATGCCGTAAGGGGCGTCCTGAGGATTGGAACGACCCATTTGCAGGCAAAGTATGTCTTGCCGCGCGTGGTTCAGCAGTTCAGAAGGGTCTATCCCCATGTGTTTCTGCAGATGCTGCAAAGCAACCCGGGCGATATTCTCCAGATGCTGGTCAACAACCGTGTGGATCTGGGGATCTGTACTGAGGCGCTCTCCGTTGAAGGCCGCGACCTGCATATTGAGCGTGGGTACCGGTGGAACCGATGCTTGGTGGTTCCACAAGGACATCCGCTCTGCTCCCGGAAGCGTGTGACTCTCGAAGATCTGGTTTCCTATCCTCTTATTACGTACGTACATGGCTTTACGGGAAGGGCAATGTTTGACCAGGAGTTTGCCAATGCCGGACTTGCGCACAACGTGGTGTTTAGTGCGGCCGATTCGGATGTTATCAAGACTTATGTCCGGCTTGGAATGGGTGTGGGCGTTATTGCGCGCAAGTCGTACGAACCCAAGATTGACACGGATCTGGTCAGCAAGGATATTGGACATCTGTTTCCAGACATGCACACCCTTGTAGCGCGGCGGGCGGACAAGTACATGTCTCCAGGCATTGTCAAGTTCATCGAAATATTCAAGGATCAGGCTGCCCTGATTGAAAAGTCAAGTTGATGCGCTTCCGGACCTGGACTTCGGTTCTTGTCCCATGCATTCGCGAAAGTGGCGGAATTGGCAGACGCACCAGATTTAGGATCTGGCGCCGAAAGGCGTGGGGGTTCGAGTCCCCCCTTTCGCACCCCTCAATCACGGAAAGCGTCCTGCGGTTTCCATGACGATGGACGTTCGCGGTGGCCTCCCACGGTTCTGCCGTCACTCTCAAATGTTCCTGTTTCCACCCGATGGGCGACGAAATCATATGATTCCCAATATAATCCCCTTAGGCAATAAAGAGAAACAGGGTAGGGAATCCATCGCAATCATGGCTGTCATGAGCAATCTGGAGTTTGAGCAGGTAGGCGATCTGCGCCGCAAGCTGAGTTTCACCATTAGCCGTTCCGATCTTGACGTTCCCATGGAGAGGCGGCTCAAGGAAATGGGAACCAGGATCAAGATCAAGGGTTTCCGGCCTGGCAAGATCCCTCTAAAGGTGCTCAAAAGCCGTTACGGAAAGACGGCGTTGAATGAGGTGGTGTCAAGTGCGGCGCGCGAATCGTTCAGCGAGTATGTCAGCAAGGAGAAGCGTTCGGTCGCCTATTACCCTGATATTCAGATCAGCCCTACGGAAGGCGACTTCAAGGTTGAATGCGAGTTTGACGAACTGCCGGACGTCAAGGTTCCCGACCTTAAGGGTCTAAAGATTAAGCGTCCCTTGCTTGAAGTGACCGGCGAGGACCTCGATATGGCGATTGACCGTGTACGCAAGGAGGCGGGACAGCCTAAGGCGGCTGAACGTCCTGCCAAGGCTGATGACATTCTTACGATCGACTACAACATTTTCGACGGTGACGAGATTGTTTGGGGGACGAAAGGCAAGGTCGTTCCGGTTCCTCTGGATTCCGTTTTTGCGCTTCCCTTACTGGTCGACGAGTTGCTGGGCAAGAGCGTGGGGGACAAGGGTTCCCTTCAGCTGGAGTTTCCAAGCGAGCATGTGTTCGAGAAATTTTCCGGCAAGTCCTTCGCGATGAGCTACGAGGTCAAGACCGTTAGCGAGATTCAGCGTCCGGAGATTGACGCGAACTTTGTGCAGTCGCTCGGAGTTGAGAGCGGAAAGGTGGAGGATCTCCGCGAGAAGATGCGTGAAAGCCTTGTTTCAAACTCCCAGCCCATGATTGACCAGGTCTACCGGAACCGGACCATCTTCCAGCTGCTGGAGGCAACGCCCGACTTCAGTCTTCCAGGCCATCTAGTCCAGATCGAGGAACGGCAGCTGGCGCACCAGGCCGTGCAGGGCATGCTGAAGAGGGGATATCCCGGAACTGACTTTCTCACCGGAGCAAAACCGGACATCCGCAAGGAGGCGGAACGCAAGGTTCGTCTTGGCTTGATTGTGCGTGCCGTGGCGGCGGCGATCGATTTCAAGATCATGCCGGGAATGGCGGAGGATTTCATTACGAGGCTGGATGCAGGACAAGGCCAGGCGGCTCAGTCCATTGAAAGGTACAAGCGCGATCCGGACTTCGCTTCGCTCATTGATGGCTCCATCACGGAGTCCCGGGTGTTTGGCCATGTGTTTTCGGAAGTGCATATGGAGGATGAGAGACTCTCGATGATACAGCTCAGGGACGAGCATAGCGAGAAGCGCAATGCCTGACAGCGCTGTTGGCTTCAACTACTTGCCGATGGTGGTCGAGCAGAGCGGCCGCGTCGAGCGAGCCTATGACATCTATTCGCGGCTTCTCAAGGAAGGCGTGATTTTCGTCGTCGGACCGATCAACGACATGTCGGCGAACACGATTATTGCGCAGATGATATTCCTTGAGTCGGAGAACCCCGACAGGGACATTTCGCTGTACATCAACTCGCCAGGAGGATCGGTGAGCGCCGGTTTGGCGATCTACGACACCATGCAGTTCGTGACGCCTGACGTCAGTACGATCTGCATTGGCCAGGCGGCCAGCATGGGTGCCCTTCTTCTTGCTGCAGGCGCCCGCGGCAAGCGTTTTGCCCTGCCGAGTGCGAGGGTGATGATTCATCAGCCGCTAGGCGGGTTCCAAGGCCAGGCGAGCGACATTGAGATACACGCAAAGGAAATACTCGAGTTGCGCAAACGTCTGGACAAGATACTGGCGCAGCATACCGGCAAGCCGGCCAAGCGCGTGTCGGAAGACACCGAACGCGACCATTTCTTTGATGCCGATCAGGCGGTCAAGTACGGCTTGGCCGACAAGGTTATTGCCTCGCGTGCCGCGATCAACCGGAAGGGTAGGAACCGTGACTGACAAGACAAGGGATAAGCCCTACGACAAGAAGAAGATGGTCTGCTCTTTTTGCGGACGCAACCGCACCGAGGTCAAGAACATGGTTGGCGGCGGCAAGACGTTCATATGTGACAACTGTCTCGGCATGTGCCAGAACATTCTTAACGACACAGCCAGCAGGGAGCGGATCAGTTCGCTCAGTTCGCTGCCCAAGCCGAAGGAGATCAAGAAGCAGCTGGATGCCTATGTGATCGGCCAGGAGCGGACCAAGAAGCTGCTGGCCGTAGCGGTTTACAACCATTACAAGCGGCTGTTCAACAACCCGCTGGACGCATCCTCGATGAAGTCCGGTGTCGAGCTTGGGAAGACCAACATTCTTCTCATAGGACCCACGGGGAGTGGCAAGACGCTTCTGGCCCAGACGATGGCAAGGCTTCTTGACGTTCCCTTTGTGATTGCTGACGCAACTACGCTGACCGAGGCGGGATATGTTGGCGAGGATGTGGAGAACATCATCCAGAAGCTGCTCCAGCGCACCGACTACAAGGTTGAGCAGGCACAGCGCGGGATCGTCTATATCGACGAGATCGACAAGATAGCAAGCAAGAGCGACAACCCGTCGATTACACGGGACGTTTCAGGCGAAGGCGTCCAGCAGGCTCTGCTGAAGTTGATTGAGGGGACGCAGGCGTCGGTGCCTCCACAGGGCGGACGCAAGCATCCGCATCAAGAGTACATCACTGTGGACACCACGAACATTCTGTTCATCTGTGGAGGCGCTTTCGAAGCTCTGCCCCAGATCATTTCACGTCGCCTCGGGAAATCGGGCATGGGGTTTTCCGCACCGATCAGGCGCAAGAGCGAGTCACGGCGGACCTATGACCTGCTTTGCGCGGTGGAGGCCGAGGATCTGATTTCCTTTGGGCTGATACCGGAGTTCATTGGCCGTCTTCCGGTTGTTGCGCCGTTGCACGAACTTGATGTGGAGACGTTGGAAAGCATACTTGTCAAGCCGCGCAACTCCCTTCTCAAGCAGTACTCCGAGATGCTCAAGATGGAGAATGTCAAGTTGACATTCGAGCAGGAGGCGATCAGGGAGTTGGCAAGCCAGGCGCAGAAGCGGGGCACGGGTGCCAGAGGGCTTCGCACCGTGATCGAGTCGAAGCTGCTGGATGCAATGTACGAAATCCCATCCCGTTCCGACATTGTTGAACTGGTGGTAGACAAGGAGGCGATTACCGGATCAAGGAAGCCGCGGCTTTTGAAAGTGGCCTCCGAGCAGGAAGATGAAGCCCAGGCGGTCCCTCGGGTTGCCCCCGAACTTGAGCGGCCGGAGCCGGGCCGGAGCCGCCGCCGTAGACGGCTTGCGCCATAGACCTTGATATCGACGTCGGAACCCCCAAATGGGAAATGTTAGGTATGTTTGGTCACACATCCCCCCACGTACTCACATGCCTCTGACAGGGCCTAGGAGAATGCCATGACAGAGCAATCAAAAAAGCCCAACTTGCCGGGCATCGGCGAAGGTTACAGTCTTCTTCCCCTGCGCGACGTGGTGGTGTTCCCGAGCATCGTCATCACTCTCTACGTAGGCCGTCCCTTTTCAATCAAGTCGCTTGAGCATGCGGCTAAGAATGCCAATGAGATTCTCCTGGTGTCCCAGAAGAACTCCGATATCGAGGTTCCCAAGATGGATGACATCTACGACATGGGTTGCATGGCCACGATACTGGATTCCCGGCCGCTTTCCGACGGCACCTACAAGGTGCTGGTGGAAGGCAAGGCACGTGCCCGAATCGAGAACATAGAGTTTCTCAAGGATCAGGTGCTCTTTGCAACGGCTCGGGTCGTCGCATCCGAGGAGAGCGTTAGCGGCACACAGGCTTCCGCTCTGCGCCGCTCTCTCCTGACAAACTTTGAAAACTACATCAAAGGGCATCGCAAGCTTACACCCGAAGTGGCTGCGCAGACTTCGTCAATCGAGTCACTTGGCCGTCTTACGGATGTCATCGTCTCCCATATACCGCTCCCAGTCTCCGACCATCAGGAGTTTCTGAGCGAAACCAATGTGGAGACCAGGGTTCGCATGCTGCTCAAGAGAATCGGTCAGGAACAGGAGATATCCAAGCTTGAGAAGAAGATTCATGGCCAAGTCAAGAAGCAGATAGAGAAAAGTCATCGCGAGTTCTACCTGAACGAGCAGGCCAAGGCGATCCAAAAGGAGCTGGGTGACGACAACAAGAGCGATCTGGACGAATTGAAGAAGAAGATTGAGATGGCTGGCATGACCAAGCGTGCGAAGGAGAAATGTCTCCAGGAGGTTCGCAAGCTCACAATGATGCCGCCGATGTCTGCAGAGGCTAGCGTGGTGCGCAGTTACTTGGACACGCTTCTGTCGTATCCCTGGAGCAAGCGCACAAAGACCCATACCAACTTGGAAAAGGCGCACAAGCAGCTGGATCGGGACCACTACGGCCTTGAGAAGGTCAAGGAACGGATACTGGAGTACTTGGCTGTCCAAAGACGCGCAAACAATCCAAGAGCCCCGATTCTCTGCTTTGTTGGCCCGCCAGGGGTGGGCAAAACGTCCTTGGGACGCTCAATAGCGACTGCCACTGGACGGAAGTTTGTCCGGATGTCTCTCGGCGGGGTTCGTGACGAGGCTGAAATCAGGGGGCACCGGAGAACCTACGTTGGTTCCATGGCTGGCAAGATCATGCAGGGCATGGCGCGTGCGGAGGCAAAGAACCCTGTCTTTCTGCTGGATGAGATTGACAAGATGGGCATGGATTTCAGGGGCGACCCAGCGGCCGCGTTACTGGAGGTGCTTGATCCTGAGCAGAACAAAAACTTTTCCGACCACTACGTCGAGGTTGGCTTTGATCTTTCCGAGGTGTTCTTCATCTCGACCTCCAATTCGCTTAACATACCGCCGGCATTGGCCGACAGGCTCGAGATCATTCCGATTTCAGGATATACGGAGAACGAAAAGCTGGAGATTGCCCGGAGGCATCTCATACCCAAGCAGTTGGAGGAGAACGGCCTCGGAACCGCGGAGCTGGAGTTTGATGATTCTTCGCTGTTGACAGCGATACGCCACTATACGCGTGAGGCGGGTGTGCGGGATCTTGAGCGTTCCATATCCAAGATATGTCGCAAGGCGGTAGTTGAGATAGACAGCGTGAAGCCGGATGCACAGAAAGCCGCGGAGACCGATTGCCCGGCGTCCGTCGCTGAACAGAAAGGAGATGTTGCCAAACCAAAGGCTGTTTCAGGGAAGATTGCGTCCCGTAGAAAGCCGGCTGGCAAGAAGATTCTCGTTAGTGAGGAGAAGGCGGGATCCCTGCTTGGTGTTCGCCAGTACAAGTTCGGACGGGCCAGCGAGGACGACAAGATCGGACAGGTGACGGGATTGGCATGGACCAACGTCGGCGGGGAACTGCTGACGATCGAGGTGGCCAAGTTCAAGGGATCCGGCAAGATCCATCGCACCGGCAAACTGGGCGATGTGATGAAGGAATCGATTGAGGCGGCAGTTAGTGTAGTGCGCTCCAGAGCCAAGTTGCTTGGGATTTCCGAAACCTTTCACAAGAACGACGACATTCATGTCCATCTTCCCGAAGGTGGCATTCCGAAAGATGGACCGAGTGCCGGCATAGGGATTGTCACCGCTCTTGTTTCGGTGTTGACCGGGATAGCTGCAAGATCCGATACCGCAATGACGGGTGAGATCACGTTGCGCGGAGAGATTCTGCAGATAGGAGGCCTCAAGGAGAAGCTTCTGGCCGCGCACAGGGGAGGCATCAAGAGAGTGATACTGCCGGAGGAGAACCGCAAGGACATGGAGGAAATTCCTCAGGAGATCAAGGACAGCCTGGAGTTCCACTGGGTCCGCTGGATCGACGAGGTTCTCAACATAGCGTTACAGAAGATTCCCCAGCCCAAGCGCAAGGCGAAGGAGGAATCGCCCAAGGACGAGCCGATCAAGCAGTCTCTGGGGAAGCAGGAGGAGGATCTGCGCGACGAATCGGTCACACACTGACCTTCTTCCGGGTGCGGAATGGCAATCCCTCGGGTTTCTATCGTTCTTGTAAACGCAGGTTGATGGGAGCGGGATGGGCATAGGAAATACCCCCGAAGGCCGGCCGGTCGGTTTTGTCGCCGCTGTCGGTTTTGACGGTGCTGATGCGCGGAACTTTTTGCAGGGCCAGTTTTGCAGTGATGTTCATCTGCTTGATGGCGGGGGATGGCAGTACAGCGGACTTTGCAATCCCAAGGGACGTTTGATTGCAAGTTTCGCGCTGGTTCGCGCCGGTGAGAATGAATACATTGCCCTGATGGCGCGGGACATTGCCGACGATTTCTATGTCCATATTGCGAAGTACATCCTTCGCTCGGAAGTGAAGGTTGGGCTGAGAGACGACTTGGCGATTCTCTTCTCCCCCCCGGGTAGCGATGACCGGCCTTCCGTCGAAAACCCAGTTGGAATTGTCAAGAGCGACGATGATGGTTTGCAACTGCGAGGTGTTGGCGGGACAGACATGTTCCTGATTCCCCGGACGGAGGCGATGCCCGAAGCATTCGATGCGGAATGGATGTCCTTTCAGATTGCCGCCGGTATCCCGTGGGTACTCCGGCAAACGCGGGAAATGTTTGTGGCGCAAAGCGTCAACTATGATCTTCTAGGAGGCGTATCCTTCAAGAAGGGCTGCTTTGTTGGACAGGAGATCATTGCCCGAATGCACTACCGGGGAACACCGAAGCAGAGAATGTACATGTTGCATGGAGACGGTGCTCCTCCTGATTCTGGCGCTCCTGTACGTTCGGATCGGTACGTCGACCAGGCAGCCGGCCATATAGTGAACTCGGCTCCCGTCTCTGCACATGGCGGCTTTGTGGCTCTGGCCTGTATCCGGATTGATGCCGCTAAAGACCCAGTGGACGTTCGGGATGACGGGGGATTGGCGCTTCAGCCAAGAGAGATCAGCTACTAGAGCCACTGGTTCAGGCATATGTTACGGTTCCGGAACAGAAGGAGACATTGGCTTCAAGCCATGTTCACAACATGTCATGAGTTGTGGTGGAGTGGTACAATATCCCTGCAATGACCTACGTTGTCACCGAAAGTTGCATTCGCTGTAAGTACACTGACTGTGTCGAGGTGTGTCCTGTTGACTGTTTTCACGAGGGTGGGAACATGCTGGTGATTGATCCCGAAGAGTGTATTGACTGCTCGCTATGTGTTCCTGAATGCCCAGTGAATGCAATTTACGCTGATGATGACGTTCCGGCGGATCAGCAGCATTTCATTGAGCTCAATGCCGATCTTGCTGAGAAATGGCCTGTCATCGTGGAGAAGAAGGATGCGCCGGCGGACGCGGACGACTGGGCGCCGGTGGTTGACAAGCTTAAGGAGTTGAAGAAGTAGCCGACATTCCGATCAGAAGGAAGGTGGTTCTCTCTGCGCTTCCGGATGCTGCGGCTGAGATTCTGACAGGAAGCCTCGATTCATTTCAGCCGCCGATTTGCCTGCTGGGCGACATGGCCCTGTCGGTGGAGATATCGGACTCCATAAGCAGAATGTCGGGCGGAAAGGGTGCGTTCCTCCCGCTTTTTGTTTCCTATGACAGTTTTCTGGAGAGTGTTGCCGCATCCTGCGACACAGCTCTCGATTTCCGTTCGGTTGCCAAGTTGGCTTCCGAATGGCGTTCTTCCCGCTGGGGGCATGTCGCATCAGACACCGCCCTCCAGATTCTGCTCTATGGATTGCTGGAAGAGAGGAACTACTTTATGAGTGCCCGGCGTTTTCCCGTGATGCGCGAGATCATTTCGCTGTTCAAGGAGATGGAGAGTGAAGGCATTCAGCTTCCCGAAACGCTTGACGGATTTGAACGGCTTCTTGGGGAGGAAAAGGACAGGCGGGCACTTGGCGCGCTTGCTCAGGAGGCTCAAGTGGTGATTACGCTTTGGCATTGCCATATGCAAACCAGCGTTTCGCTGAAAAGTCGCATCAAGGGGTTAAATCGGTTGAGGGGTTCAGCCAATGTTCCATTTGTGGTCGTTGATGGCGGTCAGATGCCTAGGTGCCTTTCGGATTTCGTCAACGAGGTCGCAGGACGATGTGAGGTTCATGTGCTTGAGCCATGTTTCGGCCGTGTCGGCAAGGTGTTGCTCGACTGCTGGGACAGCGATGGATCCGTCGATAAGGACGGATTGTCGGGACATTTCGATTCGATGAGGATGGTGGAAGGCGCGGATTTCGAGATGGCGGCTCACGCGGTCATAGGGGAAATCCGCAAACACTCAATCGAAGGTCGCAAGCGTATCGGCGTGGTTCTTTTTGACCGTGTGCTTGCGCGCCGTACCCAGGCTCTCGCTGGCGGCGAGGGCATTCTGATTGACGACAAGAGCGGCTGGGTTTCATCCACCTTGCTGGTGGGATCAATGTTGCTGCTCTACTGTGACTTGGTTAACAAGGACGCAAGTATGGGGCATCTGGCTGACTTCATTATGTCGCCTGGGGTCTTCTACGATTTTGATCAGGCCGAAGTTGAGAGAGGAGTGCAGGAAGCGGCGAAGATCCTCCACAGCCATGGGCGGAAAGCCAGTCTTCCGGATCTTGATAAGGTGGATTCTCTGGTGCTGAAGGACATAATCTCCGAAATAGCCGGATCGCCCATGGGAAAGTCGGGTCCCCACAGGCTGCACAAGTGGATTAGTCTTCTTCTCGAAGCAACCGGAACGAGGGCTCTCAAGGGTGTTTTCAGGGGGGATGCACCAGCTCTGGAGATTGTCCAGATGCTGTCCAGCCATCTTCGTCCGCTAGCGGACGAGCCCATCATTCTGGATTATCAGCAGTTTCGGTCCTGGCTCCACGATCTTCTGGAGGAGAATTTCATTGCTCCAGCGGACAACGAAAGCGAGGTCTCTTTCGTTTCACTGAGGCAGGCTTGGATGCGGAGGTACGATGCCTTGGTCATGCTGGGGCCAAGCACCGGGACGCTTCCGGCCACTACCGAGTTCGTGTTTTTCAACAGTTCGCTGAGAATGCAACTTGGCCTGAAAGGCGATGCGGATCTGATAGCTGAGCAGAAGCGGATGGTTGCCATGCTTCTTGAGCGCCACGAGCATGTCTCTGTGGTTTGGTCCAGAACCGGCCATGACGGCCAGAATTTCCAGCAGAGTCCGTTGTTCGACATTTTGGGTTCAGCTCTGGATGTGAGTCCTCACTTGTTCAATCAGTTGCCTGTTCGTGCTGGTGCAGGCAAGTTGAAGTTTCCGCCGGAAAGGGCCTTCGAAACGCTTGTCTCTCTGCCCCAGCACCTGTTTCCGCCTCGTTTCAGTGTCTCATCGTACGAGACCCTGATGAGTTGCCCATTTCTCTATTTCGGCGAGAAACTTCTTGGCCTGTGTGAACGGGAGGAGGGAGAGGGCAGCGATCGCAGGGATTTTGGATATCGGGTGCACACGATACTTCAGCACTTTGCAGACGAAGTGCTGGCAAAGAGGGAGAACCTGTCCTGGGAAGACCTGATGAGTGCGATTGAATCCATAGCGGTGGAGGAGTTTGGCAAGGTCAAAGGCATGAAAGGTGAAATTGGCTTGGCGCAGTTCAAGCGCTTTGTCGGTTCGTTGTGCAGCTTCGAAAAGAGCAGGCATGAGAAGGGATGGATGTTTGACCGTGCAGAGTATGAGATCAAGTCGGACCGGATCAGTCTTGGTTCGGGAGCCATGGTTTCCTTGGTAGGCAAGATAGACCGAATAGACCGGAAGACTAGGGATGGGCGCGAGGTGTATTCAGTGATTGACTACAAGACCCTCGCGCGTGAGAGACTGAAGGAAATGGTCAGCAGGGCGGATGGTGAATCTCCTCAGGTTGCGCTTTACGCCCATCTGCTTCAGCTTGAGGAGAATCTAGAGATTGAGGATTGCCTTTATGTCCATCTTAGGGACAAAGACGAGAAAGTTGAGTATTCGATTGGGGCGGACAGGGCTTATGCAAGTGACCTGTACGACAGGCTAGTGGAACTGATTCGGCAGATGGAGCGTGGAACACCGCTCCCGGCCAATGGCCGGGAGCGGCGATGCGGGAATTGCCACATGGCAGGACTGTGCCGGAAGCCGCTATGGAGCGTGGAGGGCGGCAGCTAGCGCCCTACGCCGGGTTGCGGGTGGGTTCTACTTGCTATAGTAAAGATCGAATTCCACCGGGTGCGGGGCTGACCTGAAAGCCATGACTTCTGGCCGCTTCAGGCTAATGAACGCATTAATGGTGTCGTCGTCGAAAACTCCTGAATCGGTAAGGAAACCTCGATCCCGGTCGAGGGCTTTGAGTGCATCATGGAGCGAACTGCTTACCTTGCGCATCCGCTTTTCCTCCTTGGGTGAGAGGTCGAAAAGGTTCTTGTCCACTGGCTGCCCGGGATCGGTCTTGTTCTTGATTCCGTCGAT
The DNA here is from genome assembly GCA_965207545.1 of Gammaproteobacteria bacterium. GTDB lineage: Bacteria > Pseudomonadota > Gammaproteobacteria > Tethybacterales > CBDBMS01 > CBDBMS01. The sequence continues at coordinate 878,230 of CBDBMS010000003.1, read as the reverse complement.
CCCTGCTATCAGCATTGCCGAGAATGCCAGATAGGGATTGGCAAGGGGATCCGGATAGCGGATCTCGATCCTTTTTGCCTTCGGATTGGGATCATAGGGGATTCTGATTGATGCGGAACGGTTGCGCTCCGAATAGGCTAGGCAGACCGGAGCCTCGTAGCCCGGGACAAGGCGCTTGTACGAGTTGGTCGATGGGTTGGTGAAGGCATTGATCGCCTGCGAATGCTTCAGTATTCCACCTATGTAATAGAGGGCTTCCTGTGACAGCCCGCCGTACTTCTTGCCTTCAAAGATGTTCTTTCCATCCTTGAAGATCGACTGATGGACGTGCATGCCGCTTCCATTGTCGCCGGCAATCGGTTTGGGCATGAAGGTTGCGGTTTGGCCGTGAAGGGAGGCAACGTTTTTGATGATGTATTTCTGCAGGATGTTTTGGTCACTGCGTTGTATGATGTCGCCGTAGCGCGTTCCGATCTCGCACTGGCCTGCGGTTCCGACTTCATGGTGGTGGAGTTCGGCGGTGATGCCGACCTTTTTCATGGTTTCACACATTTCGTTTCTCAGGTCTGTCAGAGAATCGACTGGCGAGGCGGGGAAGTAGCCGCCTTTGTAGCCTGGCCGATGTCCTAGGTTGGGTCCGAGTTCCACGCTTTCCTGGCGTTCGGAGGACCAGGCGGCTTCGTCGGAATTGATCTTCACAAAGCTTCCCGAGGCATTGTAGTTCCAGCTGATGGAGTCGAATATGAAGAACTCAAGTTCCGGTCCGAAAAAGGCATCGTCACCGATCTTGCTTTTCTTGAGATAGTTCAGGGCGCGCCTTGCGATGCTGCGCGGATCGCGGTTGTAGGGTACGCCGGTGGTTGGTTCGTAGACATCACAGTGAATGCCGACAGTGGGCCGCTCTATGAAGGGATCCAGGTATGCTGTGCTGAGATCCGGCACCATGAGCATGTCGGAGTTCTCGATGGTTTTCCATCCGGGGATCGAGGAGCCGTCAAATGTCACTCCCTTGTTGAGCGTGGTGTCGTCCACACTGCCCCTTTTCACGCACATCTGGTGCATTTGTCCTTGCGTGTCACAGAAGCGGAACATTACGTATTCCGCATCCTTGATCAGTTTGAGCGCTTTTTCAGTGCCTTTGGCCATGTTTTTCCTGCTGGATATGGATGTTTCTTGATATGAGGATATTTTATCATAGGGATTCCGGTTTTCTGACATCGTTTTCAAAATCTCTGTCGATAAAAGCAGTAAAATCAAAAATAAAGCCGAAAATACAGATTAAAAGCCGAAAAATAGCGAATTACTACATAAATTGACAATTATTTGTCAACCAATGGTTTGCGTTCCCATATGCCGCCTGGCGGCTGCCTGGCGCGTTCTGGCATAGAATCAGCCGTTTTGCATGACATGGCAGGATCTTCTGGACAAGGACATGGTACGGGGCTTGCCGCCGCGATGCTGATCGGAGCCCTGCCGGGACCCCGCAGGAAGCTGCGGGTGAGCGGACTTGTGGGAAGCAGCGAGGCTTTGGCAACGGTCCAAGTGGCGCGCGAAAGGTCTCATGTCGTTTTCATTGCCCGTGACGTGGCGTCCGCAACACGCCTGTCGCAGGAGATCCGGTTCTTTGATCCGGATCTGCGCGTTTTGCTGTTTCCTGATTGGGAAGTGCTTCCATACGAGCGTTTTTCCCCTCCGAGAAAACTGGTGGCGGAGCGGCTGCGGGTTCTCTCGTCACTGAGTAGCGGCTTTAGTGGGGTGACAGTGCTTGCAGCACATACGCTAATGTATCCCGTACCCACGCCGGAGCATGTTGGCTTTCGCTCTTTTGTCCTCGAAACAGGCGCGACGCTTGATGTTGAAGGTCTTGTCGCAAGACTTTCCAGTTGCGGTTACGAAAGGACAGACAGGGTGACAAACTCAGGCGAGTTTGCCGTTCATGGTGGACAGTTTGACCTGTATCCCTCCGGTGCACCGTTGCCAGTCCGGATCGTGCTTGATGATAACAGCGTTGAGGAGATACGGCTTTTTGATCCGGAGACCCAGAGAAGTGTCGAGAAAAAGGAGGCGGTTGAGATATTGCCTGCGTGCGAATACCCACTTGACCGTCAAGGCCGCGACACCTTCTGCGCCAATTTCCTGGAGATGGGTGGTGACTTCAGTTCGGATACCGAAATCTACCGGTCGATTCGCAACGGTCAGCCGGCTGGCGGCATCGAATTCTTTCTACCTCTTTTCTTTGGCGCCAAAAGCATGTTTCTCGACCACGTTCCTGAAGATGCCGTCATCCTGTCCCATCAGGAGGTTCACGCCGAGATGGCGGCAGGTATGGGGGATGCCTGTAGCCGTCATGAGAGCATTGTCAGGTACGAAGGTCGTCCCGCGATTCCCCCTCCCGACCTGTTCCATGATTCCGATTCCGTGTTTGCAAGGATCAAGGAGCATGCACATGTGGAGATGTGTCCAGATGGTGTGCATCGCGCAAGACGTTGCCCTGTTTCGAGTCCTCCTTCGCTTGAGGTCAAGTCAAGGACCAAGCAGCCTTTTACGGATCTCAAGGGGTTTCTGGGAGAGTTCGGAGGAAAGGTTGTTCTCACCTCCTCAAGCGTTGGCAGAAGGGACATGATGAGAAGGAATCTAGAGGAAACCAGGTTTATCGGAATTGAAAGCCATGGAGATCTTGCAGGCCATGAGCCGATGGTGCGTTGCGATACTGTTGCACCTCTCCACGGAGGATTTGTTCTGGACAGAGAGCGGATTGCCTATGTCACTGAGTACGAGGTGTATCGCATACAGGCTGCCCCGATGGTGGAGCGCCTGCCGAACCAGTCCGCACATGCTGCGTCGCCTCTGCTGGCCATTGAAGACATACGCGAGGGTGATCCCATAGTTCACCGCAAGCATGGCATTGGCTTCTATCGGGGTCTAGCGACGGTCAGCGGTCAGGAGCACGACGAGGAATTCATTGTTCTCGAGTACGCAGACAACGCCAGCCTTATGGTTCCGGTTGGCCACTTGCATACAGTGGGCCGCTATATCGGCGGCGCGCTTGATGGCGAAGTGGTTCCTGACACGTTGGGCTCGTCAAGATGGAGGAAAAGGAAAGAGAAGGCGCAGAGGAAAGTGCGGGACATCGCAGTTCGGCTTTTGGACGTGCAGGCTAGAAGAGAACTGAAGGGCGGAGTGTGCTATCAGCTGCCTGCAAAGGGATATGCCGCCTTTGCGGCACAGTTTGGCTATCTGGAAACTCCGGATCAGCAGGCGGCGATCAACGATGTTCTGGCGGATCTCCAGGTTGACCGCTCCATGGACCGGTTGGTTTGCGGAGACGTAGGCTACGGCAAGACCGAGGTTGCCTTACGTGCCGCCTATGTTGTGGCGGCGAACGGTCGGCAGGTTGCGGTTCTTTCACCCACAACGATACTGGCTTCCCAGCACTACCAGGTTTTTTCCGACCGCTTTTCCGGTTTTCCCTACAAGGTCGGCGAGTTCTCGCGCATACGGAGTTCATCCGAACTTGCTGATGCGGCCGCCCAGGTTGCGAGCGGGGAGATCTCCATTGCGATCGGTACACACCAGCTGCTTCAGAAAGGCTTCAAGTTCAAAAACCTTGGCCTTGTGATTGTTGATGAGGAACACCGTTTTGGGGTTCGGCAGAAGGAGCAGTTGAAGGCGTTGCGCAACGACATTGAGGTGCTGACCATGACAGCCACGCCAATTCCCCGTACCTTGGCGATGGCGCTGGAGGGAATCAGCGACTTCTCGCTGATTGCTAGCGCGCCGGAGGGACGTACAAAGGTGATCACTTTCGTAGCCGACTACCGCAAGGATCAGGTTGTTGACGCGATCAAGCGTGAGGTCATGCGGGGTGGCCAGGTCTTCTATCTGCACAATGACATCGCTACGATGCAGGACAAGTTTGAACAGTTGGAGTCTTGGATGCCCGACATCCGCTTCAGATACGTACATGGAAGGATGCCGAAGACGGATTTGGAGAAGGTCATGAGAGGGTTCTACCGTCAGGAATGCGATGTACTGGTGACAACGACCATCGTTGAGTTGGGCATAGACATACCGAATGCGAACACCATGGTGATTGAGCGTGCCGATCGCCTGGGACTCGCACAGCTTCACCAACTGCGGGGCCGGGTGGGAAGATCCCACCGTCAAGCCTATGCCTACCTCCTCACCGAGCCGGAAATCAAACAGGACAGCAAGGCCTATGCCCGGCTGATGGCCATTCGCTCGGTCGGTGACCAGGGCGGAGGCTATGGGATTGCCATGCGTGACCTTGAAATCCGTGGGGCAGGCAATGTTCTTGGCGAGGAGCAGAGCGGCCAGATTGAGGCGGTCGGCTACACAATGTACCGGCAGATGCTTGATGCGGCGGTGAGAGCGTTCCGGAAAGGCGAGCTTGAATCTGCGGATCTTGGGGAGGATGGGGGGCAGATCGAGGTTGAGATCGACGCCTCCTGCCTGCTTCCCGAAAGCTACTGTCCCAGTGTCAACGAGCGGTTGAATCTCTATCGGCGGATGGGGGTTGCGGCGTCACAGGATGAGTTGGGACAGTTGGAGGATGAGATTGTCGACAGGTTCGGTATTCCTCCTGTAGAGGTTCGGATACTTTTCGAGGTGCACCGGTTCCGTGTCAGGATGGGAGGCAACGGCATCCGTTCAGTTAGGCTGTCGGGGGACCATGCCGATGTGCGGTTCTGCGAGGTGGTGCCGTATGCGGAGGGGCTTGTTAAACTCGCCATGAAAGGGGAGATACAGCTTATGGGGAGTGACCGGATAAAGGTTCCCTGTTCCGGGGAAGATGCCGGAACCCGGCTGAACATCCTGGCTGGCCTGATGGAGAGCGTAAGCGGCTTTGCCGCCGTGAATCCTGCCAGCTGAGCCGCCGTGTCGGCAGGGAGCCTGGAGGTCACCGCGGGAGGAGTGGGTCTGGCTGCCGAACGGCCGTGAAAAAACTTGAAACATGCCGCATTTATTACGCTATAATCCCGTCTCTGTTCTTTAACAAGATTGAACGCGAAGGACATTGCGTCTTCGCGCACTTCAACATGGCCTCTTTTGAGGTCATTGGATCAAGCGAAAAAGTGCGTGTGGTGGATGCCTTGGCGATCGTGGGCGATGAAGGACGTTGCAATCTGCGATAAGCCTCGGGGAGCTGATTAACAAGCTTTGATCCGGGGATTTCCGAATGGGGAAACCCGGTCCGCACAAGCGGACCATCATTTTCTGAATACATAGGGAAATGAAGCGAACCCGGTGAACTGAAACATCTAAGTAACCGGAGGAAAAGAAATCAACCGAGATTCCCAGAGTAGTGGCGAGCGAAATGGGAACAGCCCAGTCCGCATTCTTCTGCGGTTTCAAGCCAAAGCTTCTGGAAAGGAGCGCCATAGGAGGTGACAGCCCTGTAGGTGAATGGAACCGTAGTGGATGGACGAAGAGTAGGGCGGGACACGTGTTATCCTGTCTGAACATGGGGGGCCCATCCTCCAAGGCTAAATACTGCGATCGACCGATAGTGGACAGTACCGTGAGGGAATGGTGAAAAGCACCCCGGGAGGGGAGTGAAACAGACCTGAAACCGCGCGCATACAAACAGTGGGAGCGCCCCTTGGGGGCGTGACTGCGTACCTTTTGCATAATGGGTCAGCGAGTTACGTTCGGTGGCGAGCTTAACCTCCTAGGGGAGGCGAAGGGAAACCGAGTCTGACAAGGGCGTTTAGTCGCCGGACGTAGACCCGAAACCAGGTGATCTATCCATGGCCAGGATGAAGGCTCGGTAATACGGGCTCGAGGTCCGAACCCACTAATGTTGCAAAATTAGGGGATGAGCTGTGGATAGGGGTGAAAGGCCAAACAAACCTGGAGATAGCTGGTTCTCTCCGAAAACTATTGAGGTAGTGCCTCATGCGCCAGCAGCCGGGGGTAGAGCACTGTTATGGCTAGGGGGTCGTCAAGACTTACCAAACCATGGCAAACTCCGAATACCGGCCTGCTTTTGGCATGGGAGACAGACATCGGGTGCTAACGTCCGGTGTCGAAAGGGAAACAACCCAGACCGCCGGTTAAGGTCCCCAAGACACAGTTAAGTGTGAAACGAAGTGGAAAGGCATAGACAACTAGGATGTTGGCTTAGAAGCAGCCACCATTTAAAGAAAGCGTAACAGCTCACTAGTCAAGTCTTTCTGCGCGGAAAATGTAACGGGGCTTAAACTGTGCACCGAAACCGCGGATGGGCACATGGTTTTCCATGTGCCCATGGTAGGAGAGCGTTCCGTAGGTTGCTGAAGGCGTCCCGTGAGGGGCGCTGGAGACATCGGAAGTGAGAATGCTGACATGAGTAGCGATAAAGGGAGTGAAAAGCTCCCTCGCCATAAACCCAAGGTTTCCTGCGCAACGTTCATCGGCGCAGGGTTAGTCGGTCCCTAAGGCGAGGCTGAAAGGCGTAGTCGATGGGAAATCGGTTAATATTCCGATACCTCCGCATGATGCGATGGGGAACGGAGAAGGTTAACTTGTCCGGGTGTTGGACATCCCGGTTCAAGCTTGTAGCCTGGTCTCTTAGGCAAATCCGGGAGATCAAGGGCGAGAAGTTATGACCATCCTCCCTTAGGGAGGAGAAGCAAGCGATACCAGCTTCCAAGAAAACCCTCTAAGCTTCAGTCATGTGGGGACCGTACCGCAAACCGACACAGGTGGGTGGGATGAGTATTCCAAGGCGCTTGAGAGAACTCGGGTAAAGGAACTCGGCAAAATAGCACCGTAACTTCGGAAGAAGGTGCGCCTTTGTTGGTGAAGCCCCTTGCGGGCGGAGCTGACGGAGGCCGCAGTGAAAAGGTGGCTGCGACTGTTTACTAAAAACATAGCACTCTGCAAACACAACAGTGGACGTATAGGGTGTGACGCCTGCCCAATGCCGGAAGGTTAATTGATGGGGTAAGCCCTCGGGCGAAGCTCCTGATCGAAGCCCCGGTCAATGGCGGCCGTAACTATAACGGTCCTAAGGTAGCGAAATTCCTTGTCGGGTAAGTTCCGACCTGCACGAATGGCGTAACGATAGCCACACTGTCTCTATCCGAGACTCAGCGAAGTTGAAGTGGACGTGAAGATGCGTTCTTCCCGCAGCAAGACGGAAAGACCCCGTGAACCTTTACTGTAGTTTTGCATTGAAATCTGAACCAGTCTGTGTAGGATAGGTGGGAGGCTTTGAGCTGTCGGCGCCAGCCGACAGGGAGCCACCCTTGAAATACCACCCTGGTTGATTTGGATTTCTAACCTAGAGCCGTTATCCGGCTCAGGGACATTGCATGATGGGCAGTTTGACTGGGGCGGTCTCCTCCCAAAAGGTAACGGAGGAGCGCAATGGTACGCTTAGCGCGGTCGGAAATCGCGCCGAATGTGCAATGGCAAAAGCGTGCCTGACTGCAAGACTGACAGGTCGAGCAGGTGCGAAAGCAGGCCATAGTGATCCGGTGGCACTTCATGGAAGGGCCATCGCACAACGAATAAAAGGTACTCCGGGGATAACAGGCTAATCACGCCCAAGAGTTCACATCGACGGCGTGGTTTGGCACCTCGATGTCGACTCATCACATCCTGGGGCTGTAGTCGGTCCCAAGGGTATGGCTGTTCGCCATTTAAAGTGGTACGTGAGTTGGGTTTAGAACGTCGTGAGACAGTTCGGTCCCTATCTGCTGTGGGCGTTGGAAGTTTGAGGGGAGCTGCTCCTAGTACGAGAGGACCGGAGTGGACGAACCGCTAGCGTACCGGTTGTCACGCCAGTGGCATTGCCGGGTAACCAAGTTCGGAAAGGATAACCGCTGAAAGCATCTAAGTGGGAAACCTGCCTCAAGATTAGACTTCCCAAGGGCTTGACCCTTCTCAAGGACCGTTGCAGACCACAACGTCGATAGGCCGGGTATGGAAGCGTGGCAACACGTTAAGTTAACCGGTACTAATTGTCCGTGCGGCTTGATCCTATGACCTCACAACAGGTTGTGCGCAAGACGCATTGCTTTCGCGTTCATTCTGGCCGTCGCCATCTAAGGCGGTGAACTTTTTCGCTTGACGGCCATTGCGAGGTTGAACCACTCCTTCCCATTCCGAACAGGACCGTGAAACGCCTCAGCGCCGATGATAGTGCGGGTTTATCCTGTGCGAAAGTAGGACGCTGTCAAGCATTCCCATTCGACGCTCTGCAGGATTCCCTGCAGAGCGTCTCTTTTTGTGCTCCCGGAAGACAATTGCTGTTGTTGCTGTTGACCCATGACTCGGAATGCTAGATGCAATCCGCGGGAAATCTCTGCTATGAGATGAACCTGATACAATGTATGTACCCGTTGCGCCAAACCCTCTGTAATGAATGCCTGGAACCGTGAACTGAGGCACATTAAACGCAATAGACGGATGCTGGGGCCGTCCGCAACGGGCTTTATCTTTTCTCCTTTCCTCTCGTCGCCATCTAAGGCGGTGAACTTTTTCGCTTGACGGCCATTGCGAGGTTGAACCACTCCTTCCCATTCCGAACAGGACCGTGAAACGCCTCAGCACCGATGATAGTGCGGGTTTATCCTGTGCGAAAGTAGGACGCTGTCAAGCATTCCCATTCGACGCTCTGCAGGATTCCCTGCAGAGCGTCTCTTTTTGTGCTCCTGCCAGCATTTTCCTGCCGTCAGGCTTCGGTCCGGAAATTCTTCCGGTTGCTATACTATCGTTCCATGGAATCGGCGCATGAACAGTGACACATCTGACCTGAATGGCACTGGCTCGGGGAAATGGAGGATATGGATTGACCGTGGCGGAACATTCACTGACCTGGTCGCAATGTCCCCTTCCGGCGAGACATTCTTGCACAAGATTCTGTCGACCCGCCCTGGTTGCAGGCATGACGCCGCAGTTCAGGGAATAAGGGAGGTTATGGGGATTCCGGATGGAGAGGACATACCTTCCGAACGCATCGCCCATGTCAAAATGGGAACCACGGTTGCCACTAATGCGCTTCTTGAGCGCAAGGGTGAAAGAACGCTCCTAGTGATCACGAAGGGCTTCGGCGATATGTTGCAGATCGGCTATCAGAACCGTCCGCGAATATTCGACCTGCACATCGTTCTTCCTGAACCGCTGTATGGCCAGGTTGTCGAAGCCGATGAGCGGCTGGATGCCGAGGGGGAGACGGTCAGGAAGCTTGACGAGGCGAAACTCGGGGAGGACTTGGAAAAGGCACGCGAGTCGGGCATTGACTGCGTGGCGATCGTATTGATGCATGGCTACCGTCATCCGCGACATGAGAAGGCGGCTGCCGGGATTGCACGCCGACTCGGCTTTTCCCATGTTTCCGTCAGTCACGAGGTCAGCCCGTTGGCAAGGTTAGTGGCACGTGGCGACACCACGGTGGCTGATGCCTACCTGTCTCCGATCCTCCGCCGGCATGTCAGTCATGTGGCGGCGGATCTTGCAGAACATGAAGGCAATGCACCGAAGATGATGTTCATGCGGTCGGATGGTGGGCTTACCTGGGGGGAACTGTTTCGCGGCAAGGATGCGGTTCTCTCCGGACCAGCCGGAGGTGTTGTAGGCATGGTAGGAACCGGCTTGGAGGCTGGACATGAAAGGCTGATCGGGTTCGACATGGGCGGAACCTCGACCGATGTGTCACATTACGATGGGAGCTACGAGCGTACCTACGAAAAGACCGTGGCTGGCGTGCGCATCAAGGCGCCGATGATGGACATACATACGGTGGCTGCCGGCGGCGGCTCAATACTGAAGTTTGACGGTCTTCGCTATAGGGTCGGTCCCGAATCGGCCGGTGCCGTTCCCGGTCCTGCATGCTATCGGCTTGGCGGTCCCCTGACCGTGACCGACTGCAATGTCATGACAGGCAAGATCATTCCCGAATTCTTTCCCAGCCTCTTTGGTTCGAGCGGGAATGAGCCTATTGACAAGGAGATAGTCCGGAAAAGGTTTGGTGAGTTGGCTGCGGAGATTTCCATCGAAACCGGGGAGCCAGTGATGCCTGAGGAGGTTGCCGAAGGGTTCGTTCGGATTGCGTGCGAGAACATGGCGAACGCAATCAAGAAGATATCGGTTGAGAGAGGACATGACATTGCCAGCCATACTCTTAACTGCTTTGGTGGAGCGGGCGGACAGCATGCCTGTCTGGTGGCTGATCTGCTGGGCATACGCACTGTTCTTATCCACCCCCATGCCGGAATGCTTTCAGCCTATGGCATGGGTCTTGCTGAGATTAGGGCTGTTCGACAGGCACCATCGGGAAACGTCATGAGTGCACAGACGGTTGCTGAGCTTGCCGCTGTTCTGGACACTCTCGGCAGGGAGGCTCTCACCGAGGTGAACAGACAGGTCGCCGCTGGCGATGAAATCAGGCAGGCCAGGCTGGCACATGTCAGGTATGCCGGGACGGATGCCACATTGGAAATTCCCTTTGGGAACTGGGAGGAAATGGCCAACTCGTTCCAGGCGACACATCGCCGGCGTTTTGGTTTTGCCGACCACAAGAGAGATCTTGTCGTTGACAGCGTTTCGGTCGAGGCCATTGGCAACATCCAGCACAGAGCCCAGAAAGCGCGTAACGTCGTCCGCCATGTTTCACGGGATGGCTGCATTCCGGACCAGGTGGGCGCTACAAGCCTTTTTTCAAGCGGTGCATGGCATTCAGCTTCGGTGTTCAGCCGGGATACTCTTCCGGCGGGGTGGTTTGCTGACGGACCGGTAGTTGTCATCGACAAGGGGGGGACGAACATCGTAGAGAAGGGATGGCGATGCAGGATCATGGAGTGCGGTGAGATTGAGATGGCGCGGACTGGAGATTCTCCGGTACGCATTTCGGTAGGGACCGAAGCCGATCCCGTCATGCTGGAGGTTTTCAGCAACCTATTTATGTCAATTGCAGAGCAAATGGGTGTAACCCTGAAGAACACATCCAGTTCGGTCAACATCAAGGAACGCCTTGACTTTTCATGTGCCATTTTCAGTCCTGACGGCAGTCTGGTGGCCAATGCGCCACATGTGCCAGTGCACTTGGGATCCATGGGAGAGTCTGTACGTGCTGTGATTGCGCAGCATGGGGAAACCATGAGACCAGGAGATTCCTATGCGCTCAACGCGCCCTACAACGGGGGCAGTCATCTGCCTGATCTGACCTTGGTCACTCCCGTTTTTGACGATGAGGCGGAAAAAATGCTGTTTTTCGTGGGATCACGCGCCCATCATTCCGATATGGGGGGCAAGACTCCGGGATCCTCGCCCCCTGACAGCACGCACATTGAGGAAGAGGGTGTGCTGATCGACAACTTCCTTATGGTCCGGGATGGAAGGTTCCTTGAGAAGGAAACGCGGGCGTTGCTAGGCAGCGGGAGATATCCCTGTCGCAATCCGGATCAGAATGTGGTGGATATTATTGCCCAGATTGCTGCAAATGAAACGGGTGTCCGTGAGGTGAGGAAGATGATTTCCCGTTTCGAAATTGATGTCGTGCAGGCATATATGCGCCATGTGCAGGACAATGCCGAGGAGGCGATTCGCCGGGTCATTTCTCGGCTAAGGGACGGCAGTTTCACTTACCACCTTGACAATGGCCTAACGATCAAGGTGCGCATCGGGATCGAACGCGGAATGCGGGAGGCCTTGATTGACTTTGCAGGAACTTCGCCGCAGGATAGCGGCAATTTCAATGCTCCGCTTGCGGTGAGCAAAGCGGCAGTGCTCTACGTTTTCAGGACGCTTGCCGGAGACGACATTCCACTTAACGAAGGGTGCATGCGTCCGATAAGAATATCGGTTCCGGACGGAAGCATGCTCTCACCACGCCCTCCGGCAGCGGTTATTGCCGGCAACACGGAGGTGTCACAGTGCGTAGCCGATGCGTTGTACGGCGCTTTGGGTGTGCTGGCGTCTTCGCAGGGAACCATGAACAACTTCGTCTACGGGAACGACCGGTACCAGAACTACGAAACCATTTGCGGAGGTTCCGGAGCCGGCCCTGACCATGACGGAACTGATGCGGTGCATACTCATATGACCAATACGCGCCTTACCGATCCTGAAGTGCTGGAAAGCCGATACCCCGTGCATGTCGAGGAGTTTAGTATTCGTTCCGGGTCAGGAGGTTCGGGTAGGCATTGTGGCGGCAATGGCGTCTTAAGAAAGATTCGGTTCCTGGAAAAGGCGAAGGTCACCACACTGACGCTGCACAGGACTACGGAGCCTTACGGCCTTGAGGGAGGTTTGCCTGGAAAGCGGGGGCGAAACCATGTTATTCGGGCCAATGGCCAAATTGAGGAGAGAGCGGGGATTGACGCAGTTGATCTTGATGCGGGAGACATGTTTGTCATGGAAACTCCTGGGGGAGGAGGGTTTGGAGGATAGGCTACGATCCGCCACCTTGAACCGGAGCGTCATTGTTCCAGAATCGACTGAGCATAGCTATTCCGTGTGCGCCATGCTCCAATGCGTCTTCCAGATCCCTGTGCGAGAGGCCGCCTAGCGCATAGACCGGCATGCTTCCCTGGGTTGCGATTTCGGCAAACCGCTTCCAGCCCAGTGGTTTCCCATTCGGATGACTAGATGTCTTCTTTACAGGTGAGAGCAAAGCGTAGTCCACTGGCAGATCACAGGCCACTAGAAGTTCCTCCAGACTGTGGCATGAGGCGCCGACCCATTCCAGTTCGGGTCTTTTCCGCATCACTGTGAGCTTGGCGGCATCGAGATGTACTCCGTGCGCACCGTGCCTGCGGGCAACCTCAGGGTCTCCGTTGAACATCAGTATGGGCCTATCCGGACCACAGTCCTCTGCAATGGCTTTCAGAACGCTGATGCGGGTTTCGGTCTCAATATCCTTGTCCCTGATTTGGACTATTCCAACTCCTTGGTTCCGTGCGGTTCTCCATTTCCGCATGAATCCTTTCAGGCCCAGTGCACTGATATTCGAAATGGCGTAGATTTGCGGCAGGCTCAGCCATTTCCAGATCTTTCCGTTGGCTGGGAGCATTGGACTGGGGGGGGGAGCATTTCCCGGCGTCCAGATGATCTGCTGGTTTTCACGCCCCAAGGGCTCTCCCTGCCACTTGGCAACACGGAACAGATTCAACTGAACTGTGCCATGCTTGTAGTTGTGCACAGTGCTAACCCACGGGTAAACAAGCGCCGGCGAGATTGCAATCTCCTCTTTCAATTCCCGTTCCAGAGCCAAAGCCGGGGTTTCACCGTCCTCGATCTTGCCGCCGGGGAACTCCCAGTGACCGGCATAGACCTGATGGTCTCTGCGTTTTTGCAGGAGGATGCGTCCCTGATCATCCTCAAGGATTCCAATAGCAACCCTGATCACTAGATTTTTCGACCCTCGCTATTGGTTTCCAGTAGCACGAGCCTTCTGTGCTCTGTCAACAGCAAACTGCTGTGCACTGCGTCCGTTTCGAACCCCTTTCTCCATAGACCATTGAATGGCTTTTCTGTCAAGCTTGCGGTTCGGCTTAATGTCAAACCGCTTTAGCCAGTGACGGACAATCTCAAGATATTCATCCTCGGTTGGCAATGGGATCGGGATCTGGAGGCCGAACCGGTCGGATAGGGCGGTTTTTTCTTCCGTGGTTTCGCCATGATGGATTTCGCCATCTGCGTCCAGTGTTGTTTCAAGGTTTTCCACCATGTTTTCCGGGATCAGGTGCCTGCGGTTCGAGGTGGCATACACCAAAACACGTTGGCTTTCCGAGGTCAAGCCACCCTCCAGCGCAACTTTCAGGGAGCGGAAGGTTCCATGCATTTCGGAAAAGGATAGGTCGTCGCAGAAGACAATGTACTTCTCTCTCCTTCCGTGCATAAGGTTTTGTATTCTAGGGAGCAGGCAAAGGCCAGCCGGATCCGTGACTATGACCCGCAGGTTTTTCCGGTAACACTTGCTGAAGACAGAACGAATCAGCGTTGACTTGCCGCATCCACGCGGGCCGGTCAGGAGAACGTGGTTTGCAGGCTTTCCGTTGAGAAATGCAATGGTGTTTCTCTTTACCGCTTGGTAGGCATCTTCAAGTCCCTTCAGGATATCCGGATCAGTGTGTTTCAGATCCTCGACGGGCATCAGTGTTCCTCCTAGTGGTCCGGCGCTCCAGATGAATGCGGATGCTCCACTTTCGAGTTCACTTCCGTCAGAGGGCAGAAGGGGCGCAATGCGCCTGATGACATCCTTGATTCTCATTGCTTTTAGGTGCCTGTCCTAGGCAGTCTAGCTACGGTACTTTGAGTTGATGTGAATGTACTCGCTACTGAAGTCACAGGTTCTCATGCGTGCAGTCTGTCCGCGCTGTTTGCCTATGGACACGTCAAGGACAACCTCGGACTTGCGCATTTCCCGTGTGACTCTCTTCTCGTCGTAGCGGGGCGCGACCTCGCCTCCGCTGATCATGGGGAGACCGTTGATTCTGACGGAGACGTCGCTCTTCCTGAACGTTGCCCCCGACTTTCCAATGGCCATGACAATCCTGCCGATGTTGGCGTCATTGGCAAAAAAGGCTGTCTTGACGAGAGGGGATGTCGTGATGCTGCATGCCACGCTCCGACACGAGTTGAAATCCATTCCTGAGACGTTCACGGTGATGAGTTTGGTGGCGCCTTCGCCGTCCCTGACAATGGAGAGGGCGAGATGCTCAGCCACATCCTCGATTGCCTGGGCGATTCTCTTGCGGTCCGAGACGCTTGGTGTTGGACGGCCGAACGATGCTCCGGTTGCCATGGTCACGAACGAGTCGTTGGTGGAGGTGTCGCTGTCGACGGATATGGTGTTGAAGGTCGCACCAGCAATCTTTCCCTGCATTTGTTCTAGTTGCCTTTGCGGAAGATTGGCGTCGGTTGCAATGTAGGCAAGCATGGTCGCCATGTCTGGATGGATCATGCCGGAACCTTTGGCGATTCCTGTAACGGTCGCCTTGCCGTCGCTGATGTCAACCGTCCTTGAGACTCCCTTTTCAAGGGTGTCGGTAGTCATTATGGCCCGCGCGGCAGGCAGCCAGTTGTCCTTTGCCAGACCGGACACGCATCGCACAAGGGCCTGCCCAAACCTCTCAACGGGCAACTGCTCGATGATCACTCCGGTCGAGAAGGGCAGCACCTGGTTCCTGCGACATCCAACCAATCCCGCCGTCAGAGCGCAAGTTTCCAGTGCGTTGGCTAGGCCCCGGGTTCCGGTTCCGGCATTTGCGATTCCGGAATTGATGACAAGGGCCCTGATGTCCGGTATGCTGCGGAGATGTTTTCTGCAGATTTCAATGGGTGCTGCAGCGAAGCGGTTCATCGTGAAGACCCCGGCTACCGCGGAGCCAGGCGCGACTGAAATCACGGCGAGGTCGTCCCTGTTGCGCTTTTTCAGTCCGGCGTTGGTGGTGCCAAGAGTAATGCCCTTGATGGCAACGAGGCGCTTGGGAGCTTTCAGGTTGACTGCCACGAAGTCAGAGAAGTTCGGCTATCAGCCGTTCAATCCGTCCGGCCTTTTCTGTGCCGACATGCACTTCGCCGACAAAACTTTCAATCACCTTGCCTGCTCCATCAACCAGGTGAAACGCAGGCCAGTAGCGGTTCCCCATGTCTTTCCAGTAGATGAAGTCGTTGTCTATCATGACAGGGTGGGTGATGCGTAGCTTTTTAACCGCCTCCCTGACAGACGCCTTTTCCCTCTCGTGTTTGAATTCGGGGGTGTGGATCCCGATAACGGTGAAGCCCTCCTTGGAGAACTTTTCCTCAATGTGCTTGACCCAGGGGATTGAGCGCCGACAGTTGATGCAGCCGTATGTCCAGAACTCAATCATGAACACCTTGCCGCGTAGACTCTTGACACTGAGTGGTGGGGAGTTGATCCAGAATTCCTGCTGGTCGGAATAGGGATAGGCGAATTCGGGAACCTGGTCCGACCACTGCTCGTTACGTGATGCATCAGAGGAAATGTGGGTCAATGCAAGGAACATCCCCAAGGCTAGGGCGACGAACAGGGGAATGCGCCGGTTATGTATGTTTTTCAGCAACAGGACCATACTGGATTGATTCTAACTTGTATTTGGACTGCCTGCCTCCCCAGAAGCCGGGGATGGAGTGCGGATGGCGGGATTTGAACCCGCACTGATCTTTCTGATCAAGCAGATTTTCATACCACTACGGCTTTCGCCGCCTGACGTTTGTGGTCTGGACTATCCCTTCACCGTAGCCACGTTTCCATGGCCTTAGGTGCCACCCGTCTAGTCTCTACACCTTTCCTTTTGGGACTTGGATCGGGATTGGCAGCCGCGAGGGTAAGCTTTCCCCGAATTTGGGCGGTTCTACTCGTCCGGTTTCCCGGACGGCACTCAACTGATGCTCAAGTCTGCTGTGTCTACCAATTCCACCACATCCGCATGCAGAAACCGAATTTTCCCCCGACTATGCAGTCTGGGAACAAGTGAGGCGGGAGTCGGAATCGAACCGGCGTACACGGATTTGCAGTCCGCTGCATAACCACTCTGCCATCCCGCCAGAGCAATGAATCTTCCAGTGAATACCAGCCGAAACCGGTTGGAGCGGGAAACGAGGCTCGAACTCGCGACCTCAACCTTGGCAAGGTTGCGCTCTACCAACTGAGCTATTCCCGCGTTTCCATTGCATTAAGAGTGTAATTCTATTCTAGAAAGCGTTCATGTCTGCAACATCCTTGATAAGGCGTTAAGAGGGGGATGTCTGTAGTTGAGTGTTTCTGCCCGATGTCTCTCGCGGGAGCGTAGGTGATGTCCGTGCTGGTACAATTTCCCTCCAAGGAGGCAGTTGATGGCAGAAACCACGGAGGATAGGAAGCGTGAAGCGGCGACCACTGCTGCCGGCTTCATCAAGTCTGGCGAGATTCTTGGTGTTGGAACCGGATCGACGGTCAATTTCCTGATTGAACTCCTTCCCCAGTATAGGCATAAGATAGATCTCGTGGTTGCGAGTTCGCTTGCCACCGAGCAAAGACTCTGTGTTGCCGGCTTTAAGCCTGTGGGGCTGTCTGAATCGGGACCGCTGACTCTGTACATTGACGGCGCGGACGAAGTGAACGAGACCCGGCAGATGATCAAGGGCGGGGGAGGCGCATTGACTCGAGAAAAGATTTTGGCAGCAAGCGCATCCAGATTTGTATGCATTGTTGATGCTTCGAAGCACGTTGAACTCCTGGGACGGTTTCCGGTGGCCGTTGAGGTGTTGGAGTTTGCCAGAAGCCATGTCGCTGTGCGGCTTGCTGCCATGGGAGGGCTTCCGCGGCTACGTGAAAGCTTCTTCACCGACAATGGCCACCGGATTCTTGACGTTGCCAATCTTGATCTGGTCAACGCCTCGGAAGTGGAAATGCTGATCAACAACATACCAGGTGTTGTTGAAAATGGCATATTTTCAGTGAGAAAGGCGGACGTGGTGGTGGTTGCCGGAGAGAAAGTAAGCCTACTCGGTGTATAATTAGACTCAGTTAGCCAATGGACTTGCCAGTTATGATGTCTGCAAATTCGTGCATGACCTTTTCATATGCGTTACGTTTGAATTCGGCGATTTGCGAGAGTGTGAAGGCAGGTTCCTCCCACCTCCAGTCATCGAATTCCTGCGGAGGATCGCCGTTTTCCAGGCAGATCTCGTCGTCATGTCCGTGAAACCTGAGAAGGAACCATTTCTGCTTCTGACCCACGTACTTGCCAGTGCGGCGGAGATGTTCCGGTATCACGTAGCTTATCCATCCTCTTGTTTTTGATAGGAATTCAAGTTTTTCCAAATGCAGTCCTGTTTCTTCCCACAGTTCACGACAAAGAGCCTGTCTCGGTGTTTCGTTATTGTTGATTCCCCCCTGCGGAAACTGCCAATTGTCGGTCTTTGTGCGGCGAGCCCAAAAAACCTGGTTGTCTTTGTTGAGAATGATGATTCCAACATTCGGTCGGTATAGTTCCGGTTGTTGTTCCATGAGCAAAGACAGATGTTACAGTAGGAATGCCATGTGGACATTGTTCCATATTGTGCTACGTATTGCAATTCCCTTTTCCATGGCGGTTCTGCATTCGTTTTCCGCCGCGCAGGAGTCGAAACGGATAGCGATCTACCTTCCTTTCAGTCAGGAATCCTTCAGAGGTTTAGCTCATTCCGAGGCCATAGACCAGTTGGTGAACGAGTACGGCAGCCAAGCTAGTTTCGACATCAAATGGGAAACGCTTTCCGACAGCATTGGGGCTGAGATTGACCAGCTTTCTCAGGAGGGATATGCTGGAATCATTCTGGTGTCACCGCGGTACTACAATCCCGCAGTCAAGCAGCTGATCAGCATGAAGGAAAGGCCGTACGTTGCGGTGTTGGCGGACAATAGCGCCCCTAGACTGGTCAGCACTTTCGGCATGAAGATGCATGACGCCTTCTATCTCGCCGGGCTTTTGGCAGGCAACGTTTCCAGAAGCAAGAAGGCGGGTTTTGTGTCAACTGTTCCGACATCCTCCACCGTTCGCAACATCAATGCGTTTACCATTGGTTTCCGCAAGAGCAGTCCGACAGGAGAGGTTCTTGTCTATTTCACAGGAAGCAGTTCCGATCCTGAAGAGGAGCGGTTCATTTCCGACTGGATGGTGAACAAGAGCAAGGCGGATGTCCTCATGCATGAC
The DNA here is from genome assembly GCA_965207545.1 of Gammaproteobacteria bacterium. Classification (GTDB taxonomy): domain Bacteria; phylum Pseudomonadota; class Gammaproteobacteria; order Tethybacterales; family CBDBMS01; genus CBDBMS01. Next base: position 859,580 of record CBDBMS010000003.1, on the reverse strand, counting down.
ACCGGCAGCGGTGCGGTGCCGATCTATGCCGTGGAAAACAGGGTTTGGACCGTTCCTTTCCGTCTGCCGGAAACGGTGTACAGGGCGATCAGGTCGTCAACGATGATGCGAATACGGCCAAACTGGGCGGGTCTGTATCGCCAGCAAGTCGCCCGCGCTCTTAGCGGCACACAGGAGCCAGATTTCTTTTGGCATGGAATGAAGGAGAATGCCATTGTGGCGGAGGATTTCAACGCCTTGATTCCCGTTCCGTTCATATCGGAGGTGGAAGATGCGGTCAAGGCCATCAGATCCGGAAACAGATCGGCATTTCACGGACCCTTCAGGAGCGCCGATGGAAAGATTAATGTTGCGCAAGGGGAAAAGATTTCCGATGAGCGCCTAGTAAGAATGAACTTTTTTGTCCAAGGCGTGAAGAGATTGAAAGGAGGTTGATGATGAATTCCCTTAAAGCCGCAAGAAGGTGCATGGCGGATATTTGCACGTTGAGGGATGCCACTCGTGCTGTCCTACTGTGCCTGATGGTGTTGGCTCCCCTCGCATCTGCCCAAGAGGATGTGCCTCTGACGCCCCAGCAGAAAGCCATTCTGGACAAGATTCAGCCCGAAGCGCAAAAAGGGAACAGGAATGCGCAATACAAGCTTGGTCTGCTGTATTTGGGCGCGAACAAGTTTCCGCCAGACTACACTAGTGCTTATAAGTGGTTCTCTGCGGCAGCCGAACAGGGTTCGCACAATGCCATATACAATCTTGGCCTTCTTGAGGAAAGGGGTTTTGGGGTTGACAAGTCGATTGAAAAAGCCTTTGAACATTACAAGACGGCAGCGGAAGCGGGTGTTGTTGCAGCCAACTACAGGCTTTGGAACATAGTTAATGAGAATGAGGAATTGCAGGAGCGCATTCCCTTGGACAATGCCGTCAGGCACCTAATGTCTGCGGCACAGTCAGGATACACCCCTGCAGAGGCTGCCCTTGGATACCTTCATCTTGAGGGGATTGTTGTGGCGCAAGATCTGGAACGTGCCTTTGGATACCTTAGGAAGGCTGCCTCCGCCGGAGATTTGAATAGTGAGCGCTATCTAGGGATGTTGCTTGGTGGAAGTTACCCTGGCTACAAGGCACAGCCGGCACAGGCGATCAAGTGGCTTGAGAAGCCGGCTGAAAAGGGAGACGTGCTGTCCCAAGTGGCTCTTGGTGATGTGTATGCCGGAAATCATGACTACCAGGATATGGAAAAAGCCATCCAATGGTATCGGAAGGCTGCTAGAAAGGACAGTATTGATGCGATTGCCAGACTAGGGTTTCTTTACGCTGACAAGAAGAGCAATTTCTACAGCCCCGAACAGGCTGAGGATTTTCTGATGCAGGCGGCCAAGGTGCAGAACATGTACGAGGCGCAGTACCGCCTTTTCAATCTCCTATACTCGCAGACTAGGAAGAAAGGCGATGTTGGGCGTAAGCGCACGGCTTTAACTTGGCTTAAGGCGGCTGCGTCCGGCAACCATCCGGAAGCGCAATTCCGGCTCGCACGGTTCTATCTTGAAGGGGAAGTTGTTCCGCGTAGCGCCAAGGAGGCCTACATACTTCTAGGATTGTCGGAAGCGAACGGGTACGAGAATGCCACGCAGTTGAAAGAGATGACAGCGGCATCCATGTCTGCTGTCGAGATTGCAGAAGCTGATTCCGAGATTGAGTTCAAGGCCCAGGAGAAGGAGAGGAACAACTAGGTGGAAAACTGCACGTCTTTGCGATGGAAGTGTCGCATGAGTTGCTATCGGAGCCGCCATGGGCGAAAAAGACTGTCACGAATCTGCCATTTCCTGCCTGTCTACTATATAATTGGGCACTGAAACCTGAACCAACCAAAGGGAGAATAGTATGAACAAACCTGAACTCACTGAATACATTGCAAATGAAGTCGGCCTGTCGAAAGCGGATGCTGGAAGAGCGTTGGACGCCTTTGTTGGCGGAGTGACCAAAAGCCTGAAGAAGCGAAATGATGTGACCCTAGTTGGGTTCGGAACTTTCACCGTAGTCAAGAGGAAAGCCCGCACGGGGAGAAATCCTGCTACTGGCGAGGAGATCAAGATCAAGGCCTCGTCGGCTCCCAAGTTCCGTCCAGGCAAGGCGTTGCGCGACGCCATATAGACAGCGTCTCACTAGAAAAGTGCCCGGACGCTTCATTAGCTTTCGGGTGCTTAGCTCAGCGGTAGAGCGTCGCCCTTACAAGGCGAAAGTCGGGAGTTCGATTCTCTCAGCACCCACTTTGTCAGCGGAGTGGTAGTTCAGTTGGTTAGAATATCGGCCTGTCAAGCCGGAGGTCGCGGGTTCAAGTCCCGTCCACTCCGCCAATTCTGAACCTCCTTCCATAATCTTGATTGTGCAGTGTCTTGTGTGCTGCACATGCCTTTTTCGAGCAAATGTTCGACTTGATTCGCAAAAACAGCCGCCTCAGATCCCTTATGGTTGTGGCGGTGACCATACCACTTGCATTTGTCGGTGGGAACTTTCTTGCCGACAGTTCAGGAGCGGTTATCAAGGTTGGATCTTCCGAAATCGGGAGGGATCAGTTCAACTACGGCTACCAGCAGTTCCTGGAAAACATGCGCACTAACGGACTGGATGTCGACAACCTGTCTCCCGAACTGCAGGAGGCGATCCAGCAGAGACTGGTCTCAAGCTATGTTTCCGAACTCCTTGAACTAGAGGCAGTGGAACGCAAGACCTTGGTAGTCAGCGATGAGGAGATTGGAAAGGAAATAGCCGGAATGGAGGATTTTCAGGAAATCGACGGAAACTTCTCCAAGGAAGTCTTTGATTCGCTGGTGACTGACGAGAGGGCGTTCATTTCCCAGATCCGAAAGCGGCTTGTTGGCAACCAGTTTACGGAATGGTTCGATTCCGGTTCCATTGTGTCAGAGCGTTCGATAGATTGGTATGTGGGCTATCTTATGCAGAAGCGGCAAGTCAGTCATGTTGAATTCCCTTTTGAAAAGTACCGGAGCGTCGTGACACTGGAAGAGGGCGATATGGAAAACCACTACAGTGAAAACCTGAGCGTTTACGTCACGCCGGAACGGGGAAAGGCGGCTTACTTCATCTTCGATCTCGAGGAGTTTTCCGAAAAAGAACAGGTTTCTGACGAGGAGATTGAACTGGCCTATGAGGATCTTGTTGCCACTTCGGGCTATCAGGAACAGAGGCGTATCAGCCACATACTTCTAACCGATGAAAATAGCGCCAGGGCCAGTGAAATTGTGACGGAGGCGCAAGCTGCCCCTAGCCGTTTCGGTGAGCTGGCTAGGGAGCATTCGGAAGATCCGGGAAGCTCGTCCGTCGGGGGCGACTTAGGATTCATTGCCCGCGGTGATCTTGATCCTGCCTTGGAGGAAGTTGCCTTCGGGCTTGAGATCGGCGAGGTTTCGATTCCGGTACGTAGCGAGTTTGGTCTTCACTTACTCATGCTAACCGATGTCAGTTCGGAGAGTAGTGTGCCTCCCCTCAAGGAGATTGCGGAAGAACTGGAGCGGAGTTTGCGGATCGATAAGGCGGCCGCCGAGTTTGAGGGACTGGTAGAGCAGATTAATGAGCGGCTGTTTATTGAAGTGGATCGGCTTGAACTTGTTGCTTCGGAATACGGGCTTTCCTTGTCGATTACCGAGGATTGGCTTTTGCCCGGCGACCTAGGATATGACGAGGAGGATGAGTTGCCATATCCTTTCGGCGAGGCAGGAGTCATGGCAACGCTGTTTTCTTCGAACCACACTGGCGGCGAAAGCACCGAGCTTCTTCCCATAGGGGATGACAGCTTTGTCGCCCTGCAGATGACGGAGTACGAGGCAGCCCAGCAACAAACATTGGAAGAGGTTGAAGAGAAGGTTCGCGAGTCCGTCATTCGGAGCAAGGCAGGCATGTTGGCATCCGAGGAAATCATTGGTCTTCTCAACAGTTTAAGAGACGGGGAGGATGTCGACTTGGACTGGAGTGAGAGCGTTGAGATTGACTTGGTCGGCCGTGACGACGACGAATCCGGTCTCTACTCTGAATCGGACCTGAATACAATAGCGCTTATTGACATGTCTTTCGGCCTACCTGCGTATACGTACAGTTTGGGGAGTGACAGTATCAGGTTGTTAAGGCTTGATTCGATCACTACTGTGTTTCCGGACGAAGAGATCCTAGAGCGGGAGCGGGAGCGTGTTGCCGGGCTTCGGGGTGAGTTGGAGCGGCTAGGTTATCTGGAACATCTGTCGAATGACGTCCCGATAGTGGTTAACCTGGAGTAGACCTGTTGTTTTCCTCCCCGGGAGGGGTCATCATTGTCGTGTGAAACCCTCCGTCCACGTGAATGGTTTCGCCGGTGATAGCGCTGGACATGTCGGAAAGCAGGAAAGCGGCCGCGTTGCCGATGTCTTTGGTGGTGATGTTGCGTCCAAGCGGCGCCTGTCTCTTGACGACGTCAAGCATCAGGCCTATATCTCCAATGGCTGATGCAGCCAGGGTTTTTACCGGTCCTGGCGACAGCACGTTCACCCTGATGTTGTCAGTTCCTGCGCTGAACGCCAGATAGCGTGCGTTGGCCTCGAGGCTGGCTTTTGCCACTCCCATCAGGTTGTAGTTGGGGATGGTGCGGCTGGCGCCAATGTATGACATGGCGACAACTGATCCGCCTGTCCCTTTCATTAGAGGAATTCCCGCCTTGACCAGTGCGGCAAGGGAGTAGGAACTTATGTCATTGGCCATCGAAAACGCTTCGCGACTGACGCTCTCATGATATTTCCCCTGCAAGGTTTCTCTCGGGGCGTATGCAACCGAATGGACAATGCCGTTTAACTGTCCGTGCCGACCGGACACCGCCTCCATCGTTCGTTCTATATCGCTGTCATCAGTCAGGTCGCATTGCGCCACGAGCGCCTTTTCGAAGTCGTCCTTGGCTATCTTTCTTAGCCGGCTCTCAAACTGTTCGCCTGCCTGATGAGTCAGAATCAGCCTGCCGCCGTACCGATGCACTGCCTGGGCCACCCCATAGGCAATGGAGCGCCTGTTAAGCACTCCGGTTATCAGGATCACTTTGTCGTCAAGCAGCATGGTGTAGGGATTATACTTTCAGAGTTTGATGACGACGAACTCCTTCAAAGGTGAAAGTGCCACCATGCGTGTCTTGGCGCTTCTCCTGCTGTCTGCCCTGTGCCTTGGGGGTTGCGATCGGGCATGGAACAACCCCTATCCTTCCAAAGATGACGGGCAGTCGGTGCTCTATCTTCCTTTCAGCGAGGATCCAAAGCATTTCGATCCTGCAGTGGCATACAGTTCCGACGAAGCGGATGTCATTGACAACATCTATGTGCCGCCGCTCCAGTACCACTACCTAAAGCGCCCCTATGCACTTGTGCCCTTTGCGGCGCGCTCCATGCCGTCCATTGTCCATTTGGACCGGTCGGGGAGGCCTCTGCCGGATCAGAGAGGGGGCGAAGCCGCATTTACGCGTTACACCATTACGCTCAGGGATGACATGGAATATCATCCCCATCCGGCATTTGCCATTGATGGGGATGGGAACCATCTTTACCATGATCTGAAGGAGAGCGACATGAGAGGCAAAAAAAGCCTTTTTGACTTCAGCCGGACGGGAACACGCAAGGTTGTTGCAGAGGACTACGTTTATCAGATAAAGCGTCTTGCCGATCCCCGCCTGTCCTCGCCGATTTTTGGACTGCTTGGCCAGTACATAGAAGGTCTTGCGGAGCTTCACAGCCGCTTGCGGGATATGGTTAAAGGGGAGATCAACCTGCGTAGGGAGATGCTTGCCGGAGCCCAAGCCGTTGGCGACCATGTGCTTGAAATCACGGTCAAAGGAAACTACCCCCAGTTCCGATACTGGCTGGCACAGCATTTCTTCGCTCCGATACCATGGGAGGCCGATGCTTTCTACCGTCAAGAGCCGCTTATCGATCGCGACATCACTCTTGACCGGCATCCGGTTGGGAGCGGTCCCTACCAGCTGGCCGAGTACCAGTCCAACCGCAAAATGGTACTGTTAAGGAATCCGAACTACATGTCCGAGTTCTACCCGGATGACGGTTCAGAAGATACTCTTGGAGAGATTCAGTCTGATGCGGGCAAGCGGTTGCCATTTATAGACAAGGTGGTATTTATCCGGGAGACCGAATCGATTCCCTATTGGAACAAGTTTCTCCAAGGCTACTACGATCTTTCCGGAATCAGTTCCGACAATTTCCATGAGGTGGTGAGTTTCGGTCCCGAAGGGGTTGAGCTTGGCGAGGGCATGCGTCGTCGCGGTCTGTTCCTCAAAACGTCCGTATCGCCGTCAGTGGTTTATCTTGGCTTTAACATGGCTGATCCGGTTGTTGGAGGGTACAGCTTCAAGCGGCAGAAACTAAGGCAGGCTCTTGCCATTGCAGTCGATTTCGGAGAGTACATCCGGATTTTCCGCAATGACAGGGGTATGGAGGCACATGGCCCGATCCCACCCTCCATCTCGGGCGGTGACGTACATGAAAGGGACTACAACAATTTCATTTTCGAGATTTCTGACGGAGAAATCACCCGCCGTGGAATTGATGCGGCGAAAGAACTGCTTGCCGAGGCGGGCTACCGGGATGGCCGTGACCAGAAGACCGGCAAGCCGCTTGTTCTCAACTTCGATAGCACGCTTTCCGGTCCGTCAGCAAAGCCGATCATAGACTGGCTGTCAAGGCAGTTCGGTAAGGTCGGAGTGCAACTCAACTTCCGAACGACAGACTATAGCCGTTTCCGCGAGAAGATGCGCAAAGGAAGTTCACAACTCTACATCTGGGGATGGAACGCCGACTACCCCGATCCCGAGAATTTTCTGTTTCTCTTTCATGGTCCGCAGTCAAAGGCCTTAAGCGACGGTGAGAATACGTCGAATTACCAAAATCCGAAGTTTGACAGGCTGTTCGAGAACCTGAACCGGGTAACAGGGGATGGGCAGCGGAGGCGGATGATTTCAGACATGGTTGACATTCTCAGGGAGGACACGCCATGGATATGGGGCTATCATCCCATTGACTTTTCCCTCAGCCATGAATGGGTTTCCAATGTTCTGCCGAGTCCCGTGTTCAGCAACACGTTGAAATACCGCAAAGTCGACAATGAGTTGCGCACGAGGCGGCGGGCTGAGTGGAACCGTCCCGTATTGTGGCCGTTGGCTCTTCTGGTTTTGGTTCTTGCCTTTTTGTACGTGTTGGGCGTCCGTCACTACCGGGCGCGTGATCTTCAGGTGGTATATACAGAGAGGCGGCGGAAATGAGCGGAATAGCGAACGACATCCTTCTTCGTACTCTGAGAATGGAGCACACTGACCGTCGGCCAGTATGGCTCATGCGTCAGGCAGGACGCTACATGGAAGAGTATAGAAGAGTCAGGCAAAATGCGGGGACGTTCATGGACCTGTGCAGGAATCCGGAATTGGCATGCGAGGTGACACTTCAGCCTGTCGACCGCTTCGGTTTGGACGCAGCCATAATCTTTTCCGATATTCTCACCATTCCGGCTGCGATGGGGTTGGATCTGAACTTTGTCGAAGGGGAGGGACCCGTTTTCGACAGTCCCCTGGATAGTGAATCTCGGATGCTTTCACTTGCAGAGGTTTGCATGGATGATCTCAGCTATGTGTTTAATGCGGTTGGGGAGGCAAGCCGCGCGCTGGGCGGAAAGGTGCCACTGATCGGATTTGCCGGTGCTCCTTTCACTCTCACCTGCTACATGATTGAGGGAAGAGGCGGTGAGTTTCTCAAGGCCCGGTTGGCACTGAACGCTATTCCAGATGCGGTGCACCATGTACTCTCGGTCAATGCCAAATCTGTCGCCAGATGTCTTTCATGCCAAGTGGCTGCAGGAGCGGATGCAGTTATGCTGTTCGAAAGTTGGGGCGATCTTCTGTCCGACGCCGGATTTGCTGAATTTTCAGCCCCTTACCTGAAATCGATTGTCTGTGCTTTCAAGAGTACTCATCCGTCGGTTCCTCTTATGGTTTTTGTTCGGGCTGGCGGAAGGTGGTGCGAAGAGATTGCAGACACCGGATGCGACGGAATTGGTGTCGACTGGCGTGCAAACCTAGAAGATATCAGAAAGCGGACAGGTGGTAGAGTGGCTGTACAGGGAAACTTGGATCCGGCAGTTCTTTTGGCCGATGATCCTGGGGAAGTGCGGAAATGTGTAGCCGGATGCTTGGAAGAATATGGTCCTCATCCGGGCCACGTGTTCAATCTCGGTCACGGGATCAACCAGAACACTCCTGTCCGAAATGTTGAGACATTGGTTGAGGCGGTGAGGGAGCATAGCTCCAAGATGTTGAAAAGGGGCGGCTAATACCTGTCTTTGCCGTCAGTCAGCTGGGCGAGACTATGTCGAAAACCGTTCCTTGCCAAGAGCGATCCTCATCCTCCAACTGGAGTGGGGTTGCATCAAGCACTTCGGCATTGTCGGGACCAAGCCTGAGAAGACCTGCCAGTTCTTCGATTACCTGCTTGTTTCCGACAAGAAGAGTAGTGACCGAATTATCGTTTTCGTTACGTACCCATCCCTTGATTTCACGTTGCTCACACTCTCTTTTCAGCCAGTTGCGGTATCCGACATGCTGCACCGAGCCGACAATCCGGAACTTCGTTTTCGCTGTTGTTTTGTCTTCCATGCGCACACTTGCTCTAGTGAACGACCATCCCTAACCTTATCCTGATTGTCGCTTTCTGTCAAGTGTGACTTCAGATGCCGCAGTTGCCTTGCCTGTCACAATGGTGTTCCATGGACGGAAACGGAGCACTAGACTGTGGTTTTGGCTGAGAACCTGCATTTGATGTAACCATCTAGGATGTCCTGAAAGTCTTCGGCGATTCGCTCTCCCTTCAGTGAGGTAACCTTCTCTCCATCAATGAAGACTGGAGCCACTGGATCCTCTCCGCTGCCTGGAAGGCTGATCCCTACATCTGCATGCCGGCTTTCCCCCGGACCATTCACGATACATCCCATTACGGCTATCTTCAGGTTTTCAACACCTTGGTAATCTTTTTTCCATTGTTTCATGTTCCTGTTGACATGGTCTTGGATGGTTTCGGCAAGTTTTTGATAGTGGCTACTGTTGGTTCGCCCACATCCCGGACAGGCAGTGACTGACGGTGCAAAATGCCTTAGTCCCATGCTTTGCAGAATATTCAATGCGACCCGGACCTCGTCACACCGATCTCCGGACTGCTGAGGCGTTATGGAGACACGGATAGTGTCGCCAATTCCCTCGTTCAGGAGAAGTGAGATTGCGGCTGTCGACGACACAATTCCTCTGATTCCCATGCCTGCCTCCGTTAGGCCAATGTGAAGGGGATACTCGCAAAGCTCGGCAAGATCCCTGTAGACCTCAAGCAGGGTTCGAACTTCGCTCACCTTGCAGGACAGTATGATCCTGTTCTGGGGTAGGCCGAGATCCACTGCCGCCTTGGCGGATTGAAGCGCAGAGGCGATCAGTGCGTTGCACGTGATCCTATGTGCACTTAGTGGCATTGTCCGGTTTGCATTCTCGTCCATCATCCCGGTAAGCAATTCCTGATCAAGGCTGCCCCAGTTCACTCCAATCCGTATTGCTTTCCCGTGCCTGCAGGCCGCTTCGATGATGCTTGCAAAATGAGCGGCGTGCCTATCCCCGCGGCCCACATTACCGGGGTTGATCCGGAATTTTGCCAGAGCCTCGGCGCAGGCGGGTTCCTGCTGAAGGAGCTTATGACCGTTGTAGTGGAAATCGCCAACAAGCGGAACGGTGTAACCCTGTCTGAGAAGGCGTTCCTTGATAGCGGGAACCGCCTTGGCGCTTGCAGACGTGTTGACAGTGAGGCGGATGAGTTCGGAGCCGGCATCACAGAGATCCAGACACTGCTGGGTGGTCGACTCGATGTCGGCGGTGTCCGTATTGGTCATCGACTGAATCACTATCGGATTTCCGCCCCCAACAGTGATATTGTCTATGGAGACAGGGATTGTGCGGCGTTTTTCAGTCATTTAACTTCCGAACTCCGGCGGGGAAAGGGGATAGAATGTATTTAACATGCTGTAAGGTTGAAATTTGATGAGGTATCTACTACAATGCACCAAACTATTATATAGAGGTATGAAATGAAAACAACCAAACTAACCATAGGGTTGGCTTCGGCGAGTTTGGCTCTCATGGGTGTGGCTAACGCAGCTACGCTTGATGAGGTCAAGAACAGAGGCGAGGTGATCTGCGGTGTTGACGGGGGCTTGCCTGGATTTTCTGCTCCTGATGACAGTGGTCGCATGAAAGGCATTGATGCTGAGGTATGTTATGCGATTTCGGCGGTAGTATTTGGTGATGCATCGAATGTCCGTTTTGTCCCGCTGACCGCCAAGGAGCGTTTCACAGCTTTAGCTTCGGGTGAGATAGACGTGCTTTCGCGCAACACGACGCACACGCTTACCCGTGACGCCTCTTTGGGTATCAACTTCACGTACTACAACTTCATTGACGGACAGGGGTTCTTGGTTCGAAAGAACCTGAATGTCTCATCTGCCAAGGGACTTGATGGTGCGCGCGTTTGTGTTCAGGCCGGAACAACCACCGAGCTGAATCTTGCCGACTACTTTCGTGCCAACGGCATGGACTTCCAGGCAGTGGGCTATGACACATCGGTTCAGACCCGTGAAGGCTACGAGAACGATGCATGTGACGTACTCACTTCTGACAAGTCGCAGCTTGCTGCCATTAGAAGCGAACTGAAGAACCCTTCTGATTCGGTCATTCTGCCCGAGACGATTTCGAAAGAGCCTTTGGGTCCGGTTGTCCGTCAGGGTGATGACGAATGGTTCAACTTGGTCAAATGGACGCTGTTTGCGCTCATTAATGCCGAAGAGCTTGGCATCACTTCGAGCAATGCCGACAAAATGGTCTCTTCGTCGGACGACCCCCGCATCAAGCGGCTGGTTGGCACTGAAGACGAAGCCTGCAAGAAGGTCAGCGAGAAACTGGATCAGGATTGCTTCCTGAACGCTGTTAAGCTGGTTGGCAACTATGGTGAAATCTACGAGCGTACCGTTGGTGAAAACACGCCGCTTGGACTGACCCGCGCGGGCAGCCCGAACGATCTCTGGACTCGCTCGGGTATCCTCTATGCTCCTCCGGTTCGCTAAAAATATAGCCTGGATTGCAGAGACTGTTATAAGAGAGCAAAGGCAGCTTCGAGAGAGGTTGCCTTTGTCTCGTACGGATGAGGAGATTCCTCCCGTTTAACATAAGGATCCTGATGGGTCTTGCCGAGTTGTCTTTCAGACTGGCCGTGGGTGCGGATAATGCAAAAAGATGACGGAATGAAAAATAAGCCTGAAGTGCGGGTGCCCTTGCACCGCAACCCTAAGGTTCGCGCCTTGTTTTTCCAGGGTATTGTGCTCGTAGTGTTTGTGTGGCTGGTCAGCTCGGTGCTTTCCAACACGATCACAAATCTCGAGGCGCGTGGGATAAAGACGGGCATATCCTTTCTTGACACCGTTGCACCGTTTGCCCTTCCTCTTGAATTTTCCCCGCTGATCGAATACGAACTGGGGAAGACCAAGTACTGGGATATCTTCTTCATCGGGATACAGAACACGATTCTGATCAGTATCCTTGGGATCATCTCGGCAACGGTTCTCGGGTTTGTGGTGGGCATTGCCAGGCTGGCTCCCAACTGGCTGATTTCCAAGATTGCTGAGGTCTATGTCGAGGTTTTCCGGAACACTCCGCTACTGCTTCAGATATTCTTCTGGAACTTTGCTGTATTCCTTGACGTGTTTCCACCGGTTCGGGAGAGTTGGACACTGGGTGCGGGGTTCGTGGTCAACAAGGTTGGCATGGTGCTGGCCAAGCCGATTGTGGCTAGTCCGGGAATATTCGCCGCAATGGTGGTCATCTTCGTTGGAGCCATTGTTACCGACAGGATTTTGCGTCGTCGCGCCAAGGCGCAGCAGGAGACGACTGGTGAACTTCCTCCACCCTTCCGAATGCTCGGCTTGTGGATGGCCTCCTTAGCTATCATCACCTATTTGGGCACGATGGGTATCGAATGGGAGTATCCTGAGAAAGGGCCTTTCATATACACAGGAGGCATGACGTTCCCGCTTCCGGGTTTTGTTCTCTGGTTTGCGCTGACAGTCTATACGGCTGCATTCATCGCGGAGAATGTCCGCGGTGGGATACAGGCGGTTGCCAAGGGGCAAACCGAGGCATCCAGTTCACTGGGTTTCTACTGGTTGCGGACATTGCAGTTGATCATCATTCCACAGGCGATGCGCGTCATCATCCCTCCGACAATCAGCCAGTATCTCAACCTGACGAAGAACTCCTCGCTTGCAGTTGCGATCGCCTATCCGGAGATCGTCAATGTCTGGGCGGGCATAGCATTGAACCAGACGGGACAGGCGCTGATCATCATAGCGATGACGATAGCCGTCTACGAGACCTTGAGTCTCATTACATCTGCCCTGCTGAACTACTACAACAGCAGGGTTCAGCTGGAGGAGCGGTAGCATGTCTGAAGCCAAACGTCAGGAGATAGCGCCTCCAAGCGCCGGAGTCGTTGCCTGGGCAAGAGAGAACCTGTTCTCCAGTCCGGCCAATACTGTGCTTACGTTGCTGGCTCTCTGGATCATTTGGCAGGTGGGTGTGCCGTCGGTTCAATGGGCACTGATAGATGCCAACTTTGCCGGAAGCGATCGGTCGGTCTGTGACGCCAATCCCGAAGGGGCCTGCTGGGCATTTGTTAACGTACGCTTTCTTCAGATCATGTTTGGGCTTTATTACGGCGCCAATCCCGATGAAGTGTGGCGTCCGCTTGTCACATTTGCGGGGCTTGTGGTTCTGGTCATTCCTCTGTTCATGGAGAGGTTCCGGAGCAAGACGCTCTTGGCCGTCTTCATCCTGTTCGTCTACCCGTTCATCGGATATGCGCTGATACAGGGCGAGTGGTTGGGGCTTGATGTGGCTGACACTTCCCAGTGGGGAGGGCTGATGCTTACTCTCATACTTGCGCTGATTGGCATCGTGGCTGCCTTCCCTCTAGGGATCACGCTTGCGATGGGCCGCCGCTCGGAAATGATGGTGATCCGTTCGCTATGCGTCTTCTACATCGAGTTGATCCGCGGCACTCCGCTGATCACCCTTCTGTTCATGGCATCCGTCATGTTGCCGCTGTTCTTTCCGTCAGAGGTTGAGTTCGACAAGGTGGCGCGGGCCTTGGTTGCGATCACGCTGTTCCAGTCGGCTTATACGGCCGAAGCCATAAGGGGGGGGTTGCAGGCCATTCCGAAAGGACAGTTTGAAGGTGCAGAGTCGCTTGGTCTTGGCTATTGGAGGATGTACATACTCATCATCATGCCGCAGGCTCTCAAGATATCGATTCCCGGCATTGTCAACTCATTCATCGAACTGGCGAAAGACACTACGCTTGTTTCCATCATTGGGCTTCTCGACCTGCTAGGCATGGCGCAGAGTGCCAGCCGCTCATCCGAGTGGAAAGGCATGGACTACGAGGCGTACGTGTTTGCCGCATTCGTATTTTTCGTGATGTGCTATTCAATGTCGAGGTACAGCAGGCATATTGAAAAGCGGCTTAACAGGGAACACGAAAAATAGACAACTAGGCCAAGAAGAAGGGAAGGATGTAGGAATGAGTGAAGAGACCGCCGGCAAGCCGGAACAAAACGGAACGAACGGTTCAGATAAAACCGGGAACACTGCGATCGAAATGACCTCGGTGAACAAGTGGTTCGGTGAGTTCCATGTTCTCCGGGACATCAACCTCAAGGTCAGCGCCGGAGAGCGTATCGTTATCTGCGGACCATCGGGCTCCGGAAAATCGACCCTGATACGGTGCATCAACCACTTGGAAAAGCATCAGAGCGGATCGATTGTTGTCGAAGGAGTGGAGTTGACGGAGGACATCAAGAAGATCGACAACATCCGCCGAGAAGTCGGCATGGTGTTCCAGCACTTCAATCTGTTTCCACACCTGACGATTCTTGAAAACCTGACCTTGGCTCCCATATGGGTCCGGAAGATGCCGAAGAAGGAGGCAGAAGAATGTGCCATGTTTTTCCTAGAGAAGGTGAAGATACCCGAACAGGCCCGCAAGTATCCGGGACAGCTGTCCGGAGGGCAGCAGCAGCGGGTTGCCATAGCACGCAGCCTTTGCATGAGGCCGCGCATCATGCTGTTCGACGAACCGACATCGGCACTGGATCCGGAAATGGTCAAGGAAGTTCTGGACATTATGATTGACCTTGCCAAGGAAGGGATGACCATGCTGTGCGTCACGCATGAGATGGGCTTTGCACGGCAGGTGGCGGACAGGGTTATCTTCATGGATGACGGTGAGATCATAGAGCAGAACAAGCCCCAGGAATTCTTCGACAACCCGCAAAACGACCGCACCAAGCTCTTCCTAAGCCAGATTCTCTGACTGGTTTGTGTCTGTTGATGTTAAAGACCGTCTGTATAGAAGATTGACAAGGTTTTCGCGGCAAAGGAGCTTTCCTTGGGCGTGCCTAGGGAAGTGACAACATGCTAAGAGTCAAGGTGTGCAACAACACCGGCGACATCAGGAGCCAATGTCCCGCCAGCCAGGAATGGGGGGGTAATGTGCGGTTTGTGTTCGACCGGGAATCAAGAGCGTACGACTGGCTTGTGGTTTATTCCGATTTCCCCCAGCAACAGGGGCAGTTCTTCCGTGAGAGTGAGTTGCTGGCTTGCCATCCCGACAACACGCTACTTCTGACGCATGAACCCTCATGTGTCAAACGCTACGGCAACGCCTTTACCAGACAGTTCAAATGGGTGTTTTCCTGCCACGGACCCATTCTCAAGCACCCGGGGCTGCTTGCCAGTCATCCAGCCAGCCCTTGGTGCTACAGGAAGACTTATGAGGAGTTCAAGTCTGGCACAGCGCCTGAGAAGAGTGGAATGCTGTCGACATGTTGCTCGCTGAAGAATATGTCCTATACCCTTCATCAGGACCGAGTTAGGTTCACCAGAAGGTTGAAGGCCAAGATGCCTGAACTGGCCCTGTTCGGCGAGTTGGGAAGCTACGTGGATGACAAGCGTGATGCGCTTGAGCCCTACAAGTACCATTTGGCCGTAGAGAACCATGTGGGAGCCAATCACTGGACGGAAAAGATCACTGACGCGTTTCTCGCCTTCTGTCTTCCCATTTACTTCGGATGTCCAAACATCCATGAATACTTTCCCGAGGAGAGTCTGGTGGTCGTTGATATATTTGATTTTGAAGGGGCGGTGGAAACCATAAGGAAAGTGATTGCAGACAACGAGTACGAAAGACGCCTAGCCTATGTCAAGGAGGCACGGAGCAAGGCTTTAGAGGAGCACAACATATGCAATGTCATCGCCAAGTTTGTGGAAAAGCACCACACCACCGGCAACTTGCCGAAGCGGATGACTAGGATCTACAGCCACCGTCATCTTACGATAATCCGACCAGTTTACGCGGTCTCCCACACCTGCGGCAAGATTCTACAGCGGGTCAGGCATTACAGGAACTATCAGGAGATGAGGAAAGGGTCTGGGCTTTACGGTTGATATGAGTTCCGCATGCCTCCATCTCAGGTGAAGTGATCTGCCAGATCGGTCTGTTCCCATGTGATTTCCTTTTCGTTGCGTCCAAAATGGCCGTATGCAGCCACTTTCTGGTAAATGGGACGCCACAGGTCAAACTTCTCAATGATTGCTCCGGGAGTGAGGAATTCCAAGGTGTTGATGCATGCCGTGATCCTCTCATTGGTCCATCCTGAACGTGCCGTGCCAAACGTCTCCACCGTGAGGCTGACCGGTTTGGCAACGCCGATGGCGTAAGCAATTTGGACCAGGCATCTGTCTGCCAAGCCGGCGGAAACAATGTTCTTGGCCAAGTACCGGGCCATGTATGCCCCTGATCTGTCAACCTTGGTTGGATCCTTGCCAGAGAAGGCGCCTCCTCCGTGGGGCGCCCGTCCGCCGTAGGTATCGACGATGATCTTGCGTCCGGTCAGTCCGCAGTCCGCTTTTGGCCCTCCCTCGACGAAGATTCCTGTTGGGTTTATATGGATGTTTCTAGCGGCAGGCAGTTTGTACTGTGGCTCTAGAGAAGGTCGTATGATGTGCTCAATAACCGCATCGCGCATCCGCTTGTCATTCGGGACAACCTTTTTTCCGTCAATTTCGGGGTCATGCTGTGTGGAGAGCACCACGTTCTCGACAGAGACCGGCTTGCCGTTCGAGTACTTCATTGTCACTTGGGATTTAGCGTCGGGCCTCAGCCAGGGAAGGCATCCTTTCCGGCCCATCTTGCGAAGTTGCGCCTGTCTTTTCACCATCTTGTGGGCATACATGATGGGTGCGGGCATTTTCTCCCGCGTCTCATTGCAGGCGAAGCCGAACATCATGCCCTGATCACCCGCTCCGAGATTTCTTTTCATGTCTGCATGATCAACACCACGGGCTATGTCTTCCGACTGCTTGCCCATTGCCACCAGAACCGCCGAATTGTTCCAGTCAAACCCCATTTCATCGCTGTAGCCGATTGACTTGATGGTTTTACGCACTATTCCCTCAAAGTCGATGTATATCTCGGTACGCATTTCACCGGCCAGCAGAGTCATTCCGGTTTTCACCAAGGTTTCGCATGCCACCCTTGTTCCCCAGAGTGCATCCTCAAGACGCTTGCCTGAGAACCCTTTCTGTGTGGTGGCTATTGTAGCGTCAAGAACTGCATCGGATATCTGGTCGGCAATCTTGTCGGGATGTCCTTCGGAGACGGATTCGGAAGTGAACAGGTATTCAGACATGTGGCTTCTCCAAAGGTATGTATGATAACTGAAAGGAGTAGAATTGAGGTAGATCATCTGGATAATGAACATTTATGGGTAAAGGCAGCACAATGGCTGTTGTGGACGGTACAGGTCATGACTACCGCATCAGGGATATAGCGCTGGCCGAACAGGGTCGGCAGGAGATTTCAATTGCCGAAAGCGAGATGCCCGGCCTTATGGAACTGAGAAGGGAGTATGCTGCAGCACGCCCTCTAGAGGGGGCTCGGATTGCAGGTTGCATCCACATGACCACCGAAACTGCGGTTCTGGTTGAGACTCTCGTTGCTTTAGGGGCCTCGGTCCGGTGGTCGTCGTGCAACATATTCTCCACCGAAGACTGCGCGGCGGCGGCATTGGCCGATGGGGGAATTCCGGTTTTCGCTTGGAAGGGTGAGACGGAAGAGGAATATGTCGAGTGCGTTGAAAACACCCTGTTTGGACCTGATGGATGGCGGCCAAACATGATCTTGGATGACGGTGGGGATGCCACGGAGATGGTATATGGGCGGCACAAAGACCTACTCAAGAATATCAAGGGGGTTACGGAGGAAACGACGACCGGTGTGAACCGGTTGTATGGGCTGATGAAGGCTGGCAAGCTCGCCTCGCCTGCCATTGATGTCAACAACTCGGTGACGAAGTGCAAGTTCGACAATTTCTACGGTTGCCGCGAGTCGCTTCTGGACGGCATCAAGCGTGGAGCCGACATCATGATTGCAGGCAAGATAGCGGTGGTTTGTGGCTTTGGGGATGTTGGCAAGGGATGTGCACAGGCACTGAAGGGCATGGGCGCTACGGTGTGGGTTACCGAGGTTGACCCGATCTGCGCTTTGCAGGCCACCATGGAGGGATACAGGGTTGTCACGATGGAGAGTGCATGTGGAATGGCCGACATATTCGTCACCGCTACAGGCAATATTAATGTGGTCACCTACGAACACATGAAGCACATGCATCACAGAGCCCTGGTGTGCAACATTGGGCACTTCGACAAAGAGATTGAGGTCGACAGGTTGCGGAAGGAGTGCGCTTTCGTTAATGTCAAACCTCAGGTAGATCGAATTGTCTTTCCTGACGGGAAGGAGATAATCCTGCTTGCCGAGGGGAGACTGGTCAATCTTGGCTGTGCCACAGGCCATTCCAGCTTTGTCATGTCATGCTCGTTCACGAACCAAGTGCTGGCTCAGATCGAGCTTTGGAAGAACGGGGATAGTTACGAAAACAAGGTCTACAGGTTGCCGAAGCGTCTCGACGAGAAGGTGGCGAGGCTTCATCTTGGTCATGTTCACGCGGAAACCTCCCGGCTCTCCAAGGAACAAGCTGACTATATTGGCGTTGAGGTTGACGGACCGTACAAGCCGGACCAATATCGCTACTGACACAAAACCTGGAGGCAACATGGTTATCAGACAGAAGAGTGGAATCAGACCCTCGGAAATCACAAGCAAGGATCTATTTGAAAGTCGCCGCAGATTCCTCAAGTACGCTTCGGTTGGAGCTATAGGAGCGGTCAATGTCGGTTTGGCTGGAACTGTTCAGGCACATGCGGAGAACGAGGCCGGGGAGTTCGACGTTGATCTGCGCCGTCTGGCTCCCGGGCCAAGCAATTACGCCCTTCCCGGTGTAGAACCTACACCGAGAAAGAAGGCGGTTAGTCACAACAACTTTTATGAAATGGGTACAAGCAAGACGGATCCAAGTCGGAACTCGGGTCTGTACCAGCCGAATCCTTGGGAGGTTAGGGTGCATGGTGCCGTGGCAAAGCCTAGAACCTTTGGAATTGAGGAGATAGAGAAGCTGGCTCCTCTCGAAGAGCGGATCTATCGTTTGCGATGCGTCGAGGCATGGTCAATGGTGATCCCGTGGATCGGCTATTCCTTCAACCATCTGGCTAAGGCTGTTGAACCGACCGGCTCAGCGAAGTATGTGGCATTCAGCACATTCAATCCCGATGATCTTTTCCCGTCCGAGGCAAACGGATCGCTTGACTGGCCGTATGTCGAAGGCCTACGCATAGACGAGGCGATGCACCCTTTGACATTGCTAACTGTCGGCATGTATGGAACCGTTCTTCCAACCCAGAACGGTGCGCCTGTCCGCATGATCATCCCATGGAAGTATGGCTTCAAAAGCGGGAAGGCGGTTGTCGATGTGGAGTTCATGGAGAATGAGCCCGAAACCGCTTGGAACAAATTGCAGCCACGGGAATACGGCTTCTACGCAAATGTCAATCCCAATGTCTCGCATCCCCGCTGGAGCCAGGCTTCAGAGAAGGCCATAAGCGACAGCATCTTCCCAAGCCGTCGTGATACCGAAATGTTCAATGGATATGGTGATGAGGTGGCCAGTCTCTACACAGGCATGGATCTTGCCAAATTCTATTGAGGGGTTAGCCAAGTTGCCGGTCGAAATGGGAGGATTGCCCTACTGATGGCGGTTTTGGGCCTAAGGAGGATGCCCCGAAAGGCAATGCTTGCCATCAGGTTGGCAGTTTTTATCCTCTGTCTTCTTCCGGCTCTCGAAATGGTGGTGAACGGGTTTAGGGATCAGTTGGGAGCGGACCCGATAGAGCGTTTGCTGAGAGATACTGGCGAAACAGCCTTGAAGATACTGGTTTTGACTCTTTCCGTGACACCTTTGCGGCATGTTCTCGACTGGAACTGGCTGCTGGGAATCAGAAGAATGCTGGGACTCTTCATGTTCTTCTATGTATTTGGCCATTTCAGCATATATTTGGCTTTGGATCGTGGTTTTGACCTGTCAACCATTGTCGAGGATGTTTTGGACCGAAGGTTTATAACCGTAGGCTTTGCGGCTTTCGTGCTACTTTGGCCTCTTGCCGCAACCTCCAATGCCTGGGCTGTTCGCTCCCTAGGGGTGAAAAAATGGACTAGGTTGCACAAGTGTGTTTATGCCATTGCGGTACTTTCCTGCATTCACTTCCTCTGGCTGGTCAAAGGTGAGGATATTGAAGAACCGTTGGTGTTCATGGCAATTTTTGCGGGACTGTTTGCATCCCGAATTTTTAGGTGGCGCAGGATGCGCAGCAGTTCTGTCTCTGAAAAGAGGATATCAGCCACATGATGGAAGGAAACCTTGACTGGCTGACTGACGCCGTTTTTCTCGTTTCGCTGAGCCGAGTATTCCTGATGATCGGGATTGCCTTTTTTGGGGTGAGGCTGACATTGGGGCTTCTCAAGCGTAAGGCGAGGAAGCGTGGCCAGAGCAGATCGCTACTTGCGGAGGCATTGGGCTTCCCCCTGTACATGATGATCGTGCTTCTGGGTGTAATGGAAATCGCCGCCACGGTGTCCGCCCAAGTCCATCCCGACTGGGTTGCAGGATTCCGGTCAGCAGAGGGGATAGGCGTCTTGGTTCTCATTTTCTGGATACTGCTACGCCTGATCTCGGCTGGAGAGGAGAGGTTTTTAGCGCTTGCCAAAAGCAGGGAGAACACGCTAGATGAGACGCTGATGCGTCCGAACACCATTCACGGAGTGGGACATTCACTCAGGGCGGTTCTGCTTGTGGTTGCAGGGCTGACTATCATGAGCAACCTTGGCATTAAGATCGAGGGCTTACTCGCCTTCGGCGGAGTTGGAACCATACTGATCGGGTTTATGGCCCGGGAAACACTGACGAATTACTTCTCCGGCATGATGATCTTCTGGGACCGTCCATTCGACATAGGCGACTGGATCCGCATCAAGGGGATCAATGTGGAGGGCGTCGTTGAAGCGATTGGCTGGCGTCTGACGCGTGTACAGACATTTGACATGCGTCCGCTGTATGTTCCTAACAGCCTTATTTCGTCACACGTCATTGAAAATCCGCAGCGTATGACCAACCGCCGGATCTACGAGTACATCGGTCTACGCTACAAGGACGCAGATGTTATGCCGAAGATCATGGATGACATCAGCAGCATGCTACACAGCCATCCCGACATTGACAGTGATCAGGTGATCATGGCCAATTTCGACCGCTATGGACAGTCCAGCCTGGATTGCTTCGTTTATGCGATGACGCGAACCGTCAAGTGGTCCGAGTACCACCAGGTTAAGCAGAAAATCCTGCTGGAAATCGCGCATATCGTCAGAAAACATGGAGCCGACTTCGCATTCCCCACGCGGACAATTGAACATGCCCCGGGAAACAGAGGGGATGGAATGCCATTTCCTCCGCCGATAGCAGGAGACTGATATTGCCTCTTTTCACGCAGTCTCGCCCCTGTTCTCGGAAGGATATGGCGTGAGTCGTTGCCCTCATGTGATTTTGTTGTACACTTTCAGGATTATTGACAGGCATTGCTGGCAGGAAAGTGGTTGAATTTCAAACAGTTCTTTTCTACGCTCTCTCCGGAGGCATGGTTGTTTCCGGACTGGGTGTCGTGACAATTCGGAATCCGATTTATGCAGCCTTGCTTCTAGTGGCAGCATTCATTTTCGCGGCTGGCCTGTGGATGCTGCTTGAGGCCGAGTTTCTTGCCATTGCGCTTGTTCTTGTTTATGTCGGAGCGGTGATGGTTCTGTTCCTGTTTGTGATCATGATGCTTGACATCAATCTCGAGATTCTACGCGAGGGGTTCTGGCGCTATTTTCCTCTTGGTGCTATTGTGGGAGCTCTCCTGCTTTACTTTATGATATCTGCCTTGGTAGTGGGGGGCGAAGTTCTTGACACGGGAGCCTTTCAAGATAAAAGGCCTGCACCTGCCGACTACAGCAACACAAAGGCCTTAGGGCGGCTGATATATACGGACTACATCTATCCTTTCCAGCTGGCCGCGGTAGTGTTGCTGATTGCAATCATTTCGGCCATAGTTATTACGCTACGCCGAAGGCCTGGCAGCCGGAATGTCGATCCTGCTTGGCAGGTCAGGGTTACCGCCAAGGATAGACTGCGGATACTTAGTATGCCGCCTTTGGGTCAGGGCGATGGATACAAGACCAAGGTTGCGACCAATGAGACCAAGCAAGAAGGAGGTGCTGAAAATGGTAACAGGTAACAGGATACAAACTAATCGGAAAGGAGCTACTAGGGTAGTGGATCACATCCTCAAGTTGATAGTGCTGGCCGTTCTGGTTTTCTGGCTTTTCGTGCCAGGTTTGCGCGGGCTGCTGTCCGGGGAGGTTAACACGTCGGACGTGTTCGTGGAATCATTTGTTTTCGCAGTTGACAACATTTTGGGAACCAAGGCTCTACTGATATCACTGGGTCGTATGGTTTTCGTGTTTTCAGTGGTGGCTGGAATGTACCGGAGCAATGTAAGCAATCTTTTGGGACTTGAACTGTATGGTCCCAAAACATTCGCCCGCATCCTGTTCGTTGTTTCCTTCCTGTTGTACTTAGGGGCAGTCTATATTGAATGGGTTGACCGGAGTGGTGGCTTCTAAGCTGCTTTACGTGCTGACAGTATCACATTATCTGGTTCTCGCTGCGATCCTTTTTGTAATTGGCGTACTGGGGATCTTTCTAAACAGGAAGAACATTCTCATTGTCCTGATGTCGATTGAGATTATGCTTCTTGCAGTAAACTTCAATTTCCTGGCTTTTTCGCATTTTGGGAATGAAATTGACGGTCAGATATTCGTTTTCTTCATCCTGACCGTTGCGGCAGCCGAGGCGGCGATAGGGCTGGCCATTCTTGTTGCGGCGTTTCGCAACCTTAGATCAATCAACGTTGATGACTGGGGTGGACTGAAAGGCTAGCGGACTGTGAACAGCCTGATTCCATTTATCCCGATGCTTCCGCTTGTGGGAGCCTTGGTCGCCGGTCTTTTGGGGAAATGTGTCGGCAAGGCCGGAGCACATTCGGTGACAATATTTTTGCTGGCGTCATCTTGCGTCCTTTCGGCGTATGTCGCCCATGAGGTGTACATCGGCGGCGCCGTCAATTTCGATTGGTATCTCTGGGCCCGTGTCGGCGAACTGGACATTAGCATAGGGTTCCTAGTCGACAACCTCACGGCAATGATGATGGTTGTTGTGACATCGGTTTCGTTGCTGATTCACGTTTACACCATTGGCTACATGGCCGATGATTCCGGATACTGCCGGTTTTTTAGCTACATTTCCCTCTTCACCTTTGCGATGCTCATGTTGGTGATGTCGAACAACTTCCTCCAACTGTTTTTCGGATGGGAGGCGGTTGGCTTGGTTTCGTATCTTCTCATTGGCTTCTGGTACAACAAGGAATCCGCGGTTAAAGCCAATCTGAAGGCATTTCTTGTCAATCGCATTGGCGACATGGGCTTTCTGGTGGGGATCGGTCTAGTGCTGGCCCACTTCGGCTCACTCAACTATCTGGAAGTGTTTGACAGGGTTAGAGAGAATGAGGGGCTGACCGCGACGGTATGGATGAATCAGGAATGGCTGGTTGCAACGATGATTTCAATTGCCCTGTTCATTGGAGCGATGGGAAAGTCCGCACAGTTTCCCCTTCATGTATGGTTGCCGGATTCGATGGAGGGTCCGACTCCTATTTCCGCTCTCATCCATGCTGCGACGATGGTGACGGCGGGGATCTTCATGGTAGCGCGTACCTCACCGGTATTTGAGCAGTCCGAAACGGCCTTGGCGGTAGTGATGGTGATTGGCACCATCACGGCTTTCTTTATGGGTCTTGTCGGTCTTGTCCAGAGTGACATCAAGCGGGTCGTGGCCTATTCGACCCTGTCCCAGCTCGGGTACATGACAGCGGCTCTTGGAGCATCAGCCTACTCGGTGGCGATGTTTCACCTGATGACACACGCCTTCTTCAAGGCGCTGCTTTTTCTTGGTGCCGGTTCAGTCATCATGGCACTTCATCATGAACAGGACATGAGAAGAATGGGAGGTTTGCGACGCAAGATGCCGATCACCTACCTGACCGCACTGATCGGTTCGTTTGCCTTGTGTGGTCTTCCTCCATTTTCGGGCTTCTACTCGAAGGATGCCATTATTGAGTCGGTAGGTCATAGCGGGATGCCTTTCTCCCAGATAGCCTATTGGGCTCTGGTTGCCGGCGCGTTTGTCACTGCGCTGTACTCCTTCCGCCTCATCTATCTCGTGTTCCATGGCGGGGGGCGTATGGAGCAGAATGTCTGGATGCATGCTGGAGAATCGCCTCCGGTCGTGACCGTGCCGTTGATTCTTCTTGCAATTCCCTCTCTGGGGATCGGATATCTCGCCTTGGAGCCTTTGGTATTCGGCGATTTCTTCAAGGGCGCCATCGAGGTTCTTCCCGCTCACACTTCCGTTTTCGAATTTGCAGAGGCTGTCAATTCAAGCGCCAACGACATGACGAAGCACGGACTGGCCTCCCCGGCGTTTATTGCCGCCTTGGCCGGCATAGTAGTGGCCACTCTGTTCTACATGATGGTTCCTGGGCTACCTGCGGTCATGGCACAGACCTTTGCGCCGTTTCATGTGCTCCTTGTCAGAAAATACTGGCTTGACGAACTGAATGAGTGGGTCTTTGCGGGCGGGTGCCGGAAGTTGGGATCCCTGTTGTACAGGCGCATTGATGCGAGCCTGATTGACGGCCTAATCGTCAACGGTACAGCAAGACTGGTTCAATTCTGTGCAGGCCAGGCCAGGCATTTCCAGACAGGGTATGTTTATCACTACGCATTTGCCATGATTGTGGGATTGACGGCTCTTGTCTACTGGATCCTATCGGTATAGGTGCGGTTTCGGGCTGTGACGATGAGCAAGCAGATCAAACTGTCCGGAGCGTGACCTTGAATCCATTCCCGATTCTTAGCTGGCTGATATGGCTTCCCATCTTTTCTGGTGTGGCCATCTTGGCTATCGTCAAGTTGAACATGGGTCGGCGTCCATGTCTGGGGCTTGCCCTGCTTGCGGCGTTTGCCTCACTTGCCCTGTCAATCGAACTGTTCAGTAATTTCGACAGCACTACGGCGGAAATGCAGTTCACTGAAGATGCACCTTGGATAGAGAGCGGCAATATCCGCTATTCACTCGGTGTTGACGGCATTTCGTTGCTACTGATTCTTCTAAACAACTTTACGACCTTTCTAATCGTGGTAGCAGCCATGGAGGTCCAGTTCAAGCGCTATGAACAGTACTTGGCCGCATTCATGGTGATGTCCGGTTTCGTCAACGGCGTTTTCGCCGCACTTGATGCGATTCTGTTCTACGTGTTCTGGGAGGCGACGCTCATCCCCCTTTTCCTAGTCATTGGCATATGGGGTGGCGAGCGCAGGCTCTATGCGGCGATCAAGTTCTTTCTCTACACGCTTGTCGGTTCGTTGCTGATGCTGGTTTCGTTCATCTATCTATATTTGGAAACGGGAACTTTCAGCATTCCAGCCTTCCATGACGCACCTCTCGGCTTCACCCCCCAGGTCCTGATTTTCCTGGCGCTGCTTGCGGCATTCTCCGTCAAGGTTCCAATGGTTCCGGTGCACACTTGGCTTCCTGATGCGCATGTCGAAGCACCGACGGGTGGGTCTATCATCCTAGCGGCGGTAATGCTTAAGCTGGGAGCCTACGGGTTCCTGCGCTTCTCTCTTCCCATTACGCCTGATGCGAGCGAAGCGCTGGCCATTTACATGATAGTTCTGTCGATTGTTGCGATCATCTACATAGGTCTTGTTGCCTTGGTTCAGGACGACATGAAGAAGCTGATTGCCTATTCCTCAATAGCGCATATGGGCTTTGTAACCCTTGGTTTTTTCATTTTCACTGACTGGGGAATCACTGGCGGACTGTACCAGATGGTTTCGCACGGCTTTGTTTCGGGTGCTCTCTTCTACTGCGTTGGCGTTGTCTACGACAGGACGCATACGCGAAAGATCTCGGACTATGGAGGGGTAGCCAACACGATGCCCCGTTATGCGAGTCTGTTGATGCTTTTCGCAATGGCTAATGCCGGACTGCCTGGAACGAGCGGCTTTGTCGGAGAGTTCATGGTGGTGATGGGAACTCTTCAGGTCAATGTGATTTTGGGCATTCTGGCGGCGACCGCACTGGTCACGGGAGCCGCCTACTCGCTTTGGATGTACAAGAGGGTAATTTTTGGTCCGGTTTCCAGCAAGCGTGTTGAAGGGCTGACTGACGCCAGTCCGAAAGAGATGGCGGTTTTGATCTCCTTTGCCGTCATGGTCATGCTATTCGGGCTTTGGCCGTTTCCATTTACGGAGACAATGCAGGTTTCAGTGGCCAACCTGCTTGAGCATGTGGAGGCTGGAAAGCTGTGACCTATCAGGCTCTTCAGATAGCGCCTGCATCGGTTGAGATCTATCTTCTGGCTTGTATCTGCGCTCTGCTTTTGATTGACGTTGCGGTTCCGCAGTCGCGCCGCGTCGTAACACTAGTCCTAGCCGTTTTGGTTCTGTTGGGAGGCTCATGGCTGGCATGGCCTGATAGCACTGTGGTTCCGACTAAGGCGCTTAACGGCCTGTATGAGAACTCCCCGCTTTCCGGCATGTTGAAATCCTTTGTTTTTCTTCTTGTTGCCATGTGCTTTCTCTATTCGCGCTCGTACTATGAGAGAAGAGGAATATTCAAGGGCGAGGTGTTCTCTCTGGGCCTTTTGGCAACACTCGGCATGTCAGTGATCATCTCCGCCAGCCACCTGCTAGTGCTTTATCTGGGAATCGAGATACTGTCCCTGTCCCAGTACGCACTGATAGCACTTCGTCGCGACAGCGTTCATGCAACCGAGGCGGCTCTCAAGTATTTCGTTCTAGGCGCTCTCTCCTCGGGCCTTATGCTTTACGGCATATCGATGCTTTACGGAGTGACCGGGCATATGGGTTTGGCGGAGGTTTCCGCCTATCTTTCCGAAGGAGATTTCACATCGAATCCAATGCTGGCCTTGGGTCTTGTCTTTCTGGTTGCAAGCCTAGCCTTCAAGCTGGGAGCAGCACCGTTCCACATGTGGGTTCCAGACGTTTATCATGGCGCGCCAATGTCGATGACCCTGTTCATCAGTGTAGCGCCGAAGATTGCAACGCTGATGCTGACTATAAGGTTTCTGGAGGGAGCTCTTGCCCCAGTCATGGAACAGTGGATGCCTATGCTGATCCCAGTCATCATCCTCTCGTTGGCTGTCGGAAACATCACAGCAATTGCCCAGACAAATATCAAGCGCATGCTGGCATACTCGGCGGTGGCACATATGGGCTATCTGCTGTTGGGATTCATGGGAGGTGACAATTCCAACTATGTGGCATCGGTGTTTTATGTTGTCAGCTACTCCATTATGACCCTCTGCGCCTTCGGCGTGCTGACCTTGCTTTCACTTGAGGGAAAGGATGTCGACCGCATTGAGGATCTGCGCGGGCTTTGGCGGCGCGATGGTTTTAGCGCGCTTGTCATGACGATCCTGATGCTGTCAATGGCCGGCATACCGCCGACAGTGGGTTTCTACGCCAAGCTGAAGGTGCTTCAGGCTGCGGTCGAGGGTGGCCACACCTGGCTTGCTGTTGTGGCGGTGATCTTCTCGGTGGTTGGCGCTTACTACTATCTCAGGGTGATCCGCGTCATGGTGTTTGAGAGTCACGAGGGTGGTTTGGAAGGCCTGAGACTGGGCGGCAAGATTCTTGCCACCCTTAACGTTGCATTGATACTCGGACTGGGGATTTTCCCGGGAACGCTCATGGACCTGGTTGAGAAACTGGCCCTGCGGTCGCTTTGAAGAGGACAAGCAAGGGCAGATCCGCTTCCAAGGTTCTGGAAAGGCTGCCTGATTTCACCGAAAGGAAAATAGAGGGATCCTCCATATACGAGGGGAGGATTATCTCCGTCTATTCCGACAAGGTCAGGTTGCCAGACGGAAACATCGCGCAGCGGGAGGTAGTCCGGCATCCTGGTGCAGTGGTTATCCTTCCCATGCTGGATTCGGGACGGATCCTGATGGTATGGCAGTACCGTTATCCGATCGGGACGCATTCCCTTGAGCTTCCGGCAGGAAAGCGTGAAAAGGGGGAGCAGCCGGAATCAACCGCCAGGCGTGAACTGCTTGAGGAAACCGGTTACAAGGCTGAACAGATGGAAAGGGCGTTCGTCATGCATTCAAGTGTCGGGTTTTGTGACGAGGAGCTTGATCTCTTTGTTGCGACGGGGCTGTCTCAGGTTGGCCGTGAAGTGGAGGAAGGTGAATTCGTACACACATGCGAACTTGACGTAGAAGAGGGAATAGCTCTGGTTAGGGAAGGCAGGATCAGCGATTCGAAAACGATGGTTGGTTTGATGTGGGCTAGGGAGATTGCCTGCGGAAACTGCTGCTGAATCCAGCGCAAGCAGGCGTACGCTAAGATGTCCGTTGCCGTCCGGTTTTCCTGCCTATGTCTCCAGCCCTCTTTTTGGCGGCATTCACCGCCCTGTGGAACACTGTCCTGAAATTATCGTTCTCCATCGACTGCAATGCGGCTTCGGTCGTGCCTCCAGGCGACGTTACAGCCTCTCTCAATTCCTTCGCCGTTTTCCCTGAATGCCCAAGCATATGGACCGCACCATTCATGGTCTCCAGAACTACCGTCTGTGCAGTGCTTTCATCAAAGCCATATTCTCGGGCCATCTCTTTCAGTATCTCGAATACGTAAAAGAAGTAGGCGGGACCGGAGCCGGAGAGGGCTGTGACCGAATCGAGATTCTCCTCTTCTTCGACCCAGAACGCAAAGCCTAGTGATGAGAACAGGCTCTCTGCAGCTGAGCGGTCTTTGGTTTCAATCCCTTTAGGTGCATAGAGCCCGGTAACACCCTTCTTATGGAGTGCAGGTGTGTTCGGCATTGCACGTATGATGCGGTCATATCCCTTGAGAAACTGTGATATCGAGGTGACGAGAGTGCCTGCGACCACTGAGATGACAAGTGATTTTCCGTGGTTCCAGCCCGTCAGCGCATCCTCAAGATGAAAGGGCTTGACGGCGACTACCGTACAGTCGGCTTCAGGTAGTGAAGATGGTTCACGGACAGACCTGATGCCGCTCAGCGCAAGTTTTTCTTGGATCTTCCGGCTTGGGTCCGCCACACATATATCCTTGGAGGCGAGGCCGCTAATGATGGCTTGTGCCATGTTACCGCCTCCGATGAAATTGATTCTCATGTGCTAGTCTCTAGATCCGAAAAGTGCCGTGCCCACTCTGACTATGGTTGAACCTTCCCGGATTGCCGCCTCGAAGTCTCCAGACATGCCCATGGAAAGAGTGTCCATGGGTATGCCTATGGAGCATATTCTGTCTTTTAGTTGGCGTAGTGCTTGAAATGCCTCTTGCTGCTCTCTCTGATTGTTGGTGGCTTGCGGCAACGACATCAGCCCCCTGAGTCTGAGATTTTCCATAGGGGACACCTTTTCAGCAAGTTGGCAGGCATCAGAGACCGGCACACCTGATTTTGACGTTTCCCCGCTTGTATTGACCTGAATGCAGACATTCAGCGGTTTTCCCGTTTGCTCACGCCCGTTGTTTAGGCGTTCGGCAACTTTGACCCGGTCAACAGAGTGGACCCAGTCGAACGCCGCCGCCACTTTTCCTGCCACGCGTGA
This sequence comes from Gammaproteobacteria bacterium, assembly GCA_965207545.1. GTDB lineage: Bacteria > Pseudomonadota > Gammaproteobacteria > Tethybacterales > CBDBMS01 > CBDBMS01. Next base: position 830,209 of record CBDBMS010000003.1, on the reverse strand, counting down.
CTGAACCGCTCCGACAAAGTGCCAGCAGACACTGTCAGACCCGATGTCGCCAATCTTATTGTTTCCCTCTGAATAATAGCTTTCACCGAAATCCAACACTCCTAGCCTGTGCAACCTGCGGATTGCATCTACAGGCTTACGTTTGGATATGGCCAGAAGAGTCACTGAGCCTACTGGCCTCCCTGTCGCTTTGCAGGCTTTCTCAATGCGTTTTCTAACCTGATAAAGTCTGTTTTCAAGCAGATCCATGGCTCCAATATACTATAATGCACAAACTCATCAGTTAACGGATTTTTGTCATGATTAATGAATTGCTCCAGTTTATTGTCGAAAACAATGGATCAGATCTTCACATATCAACTGGTCTCAAACCGATAGTCAGAATTGATGGGGATATTGAACAGATCGAATCGGAAGTGATCACTCCCGAACTAGCGGAGCAGATGGCTAGAGAACTCACCAATGATGAGCAATTTGCGGAATTTGTACAACGGAGGGATTTCGACTTTTCATACCAGCTCGGCGATGTGGCCCGTTTTAGGGTCAATCTCTACATGCAAAGCAGAGGCATTGGGATCGCCTGCCGGACTATTCCGGCCAAGGTGTTGAGTCTTGATGAACTGGGATGTCCTCCCATTTTCCGGCAGATCTGTCGCCAGCCTAGGGGAGTGGTGCTTATTACAGGCCCTACGGGTTCGGGCAAGTCGACAACCCTGGCAGCGATGATCGATGATATCAACCACTCGACCAAGGCTCATATCCTGACTGTTGAAGATCCCATTGAGTTTGTCCATACGCCTGACAAGGCGTTGGTTAACCAGCGTGAGGTTGGAGCTCATACTGACAGTTTCACTGCAGCGCTTAAATCCGCCCTTCGTGAGGATCCGGACATCATCCTGGTCGGCGAGATGCGTGACTTGGAGACGATCCGTCTAGCGTTGACCGCGGCTGAAACAGGACACTTGGTCTTCGGCACCTTGCACACCTCCTCGGCTGCAAAGACCATGGACCGTGTTATTGATGTGTTTCCTGCAGCCGAAAAGGACATGGTTCGTGCAATGCTTTCTGAAAGTCTTCGAGCCGTCATATCGCAGGTGTTGCTAAAAAAGGTTGATGGAGGACGCGTAGCGGTTCATGAAATCATGATTGCCACACCGGCTATCAAGAACCTGATCCGTGAGAACAAAGTTGCCCAAATGTACTCGGTTATCCAGACCGGACAGCGCATCGGAATGCAGACATTGGATCAGAATCTGATCCAGATGATTCAGGAAAAGGTCATCACCCTTGAAGAGGCCTTGCCGAAAGCCGTGAATAAGGAAGACATGAAGAAAGCGGTCTCGACATATGCTGAGGCGACAGGGCAGGCTGTTCCGCCTGGCGCGGCAAAGGGAAGAAAATAGTAGCGTCGCCACTTTTTGTCCTCCATTCGGAAGTAATGGAGAAGGCTAGAAGTCGATCCAGTTGAAGCCGTCCTGCTGGCTTGCGACGCTGACTTTAACCTGCCCGAATCCGTTCAGTTCCTGCACGATGGAATTGCTGGCCAGTTCGGGAAGATTGTTGTTTTCACTCAGATGAGCCGCAACCACGTGGAGTAGCCTTCTGGAAGCCAGCATTCTCAGAAGATGTCCCGATTCGCCATTGCCCAGATGTCCGTGGCTTCCGGAAATCCGTCTCTTTAGCTGCTGAGGATAATTCCTGTTGTCCCGGAGGCGCTTCGCATCGTAGTTGCATTCCAACACCAGAACGTTGCAGTCCTCAAGAACTGTTTTTGCATGATCCGTCACTGTTCCGGCATCGGTCAGGAACCCTAGGCACGAATCATTGTCACGGATGACATACTGAACCGGCTCCGCCGCGTCATGCGGAATCGGGAACGGTGTAATATGAAATTCGGAGACAGTGAACGGAGTGTGCGGACAGACGATCTCGAACTCTTCCGGAGGGCTTGCCAGGCTTCTTGCGGTTCCTTGGGTCATGTAGATTCTTGTGTTGGTTTGCTTGGTGAACTGAACCAATCCCCGGACATGGTCTATGTGTTCATGTGTGAGGAGCAGGCCGTCAAGATCATCAAGGCCGACCCCCTTTTCCTCAAGCCTTCTCCTGAGATTCGAGAACGGAAAGCCGCAGTCAATGAGAATGGTGGCTGTGTTGCTGGCGACAACGGAAGCGTTGCCTTTCGATCCACTTCCGAGGGAACAGACCCGCATAGGCGTCAGATGTGTTCTGAGAGTATCGCTATGATGTCGGAGGCGACAGCGGTTTCCGATCCGTCCTCGGCCATGACAATGGCCTTTGTCTGGTTCTCGCCGGCATCCTCAAGGCTGATGCGGATGACTGTCGCCTTGATTGCAGTCTCATTGGAGAAGAACGATGCAATGCCTCCTAGAAGACCCTCGTCCTCTTCCTGCTCGATTCTCTCGTCGCTGTAGCGGATAATGAAATAGGAGTTCTCCGGAGAGCGTTCGGCGATGGTAAAGCCAGAACGGTCTAGGGCGATTGCGATTCGCCTCCAGGCCACAGTGCCCTGATCATCCACCAGTATCCAGTTCTCGCCGTACTGGATGGAATGTTCAATCGCCTCCTCCTCTTCAACCTGCCTTGTGATATCCGTCTTGTCGTCATTGAACAGGGTCATGACTCTTCTCAGCAGTTCAACCTCGAGGGATGGGTCGTTCGGCACTCTCTCGAATTCATAACCGTCCCTGGTCGCCACCTCCTGGATACCGCGGTGCGTAATGTAAACCTCGGTCGTCTGCCGGGAGGCGCCAGGCTCGACACGTGTGCGGTACTTGTCCCGTTCGCCGGTGTCTTGAAATCTTCCAAGAAACCGGTCCAGAATCTCCGTAAAGCCGGTTCCGAAGATGCTGCTTCGGTTTTGAAGCCAGTTGGTTTCCATGATTCCGGTTTCAGGCGAGTCGATTTCCAAGACAAAGCCAAGTTCATTCCAGAAGTTGACCAGTACAGGCCAAACGTTCTCTGGTGGACTCTGTATTTCGATCCACCTAAGATCCCCTTCTTTTCGGTATGTAACCACCGAGTTCTCCGGGGTGATGACACGTCTTTCCGGTATCGCACTGATGAGATATTTCGAATAGGTGTCCGTATTGCTTTCCGGCTCAAGTGAGTTGATTAGGTCGGGTGGAATGACCAGTACATTGCCTTTCTGGTTTTCCGGGTTCTTGTAGTCGATGGTGGCGTCGCCGATCACCTTGGTATCGCCGCACCCGCTCAGTGAGAGAACAGTGGGCAACAGCAGAGCGATGACTTTCCAGTTGGGTTTCATTGACGCATTTCCTCCCTGATCTGACAATCCGCATGGAAAAGCGCCTCGCGGACTGTGGGGTGACAGGCCTCGGAAAGCGGCGTCAAGGGCAGGCGAATCCCTTCCGGTATCAGGCCCATTTTCCATGCCGCCCACTTCACCGGTATTGGGTTGGACTCGATTCCCTGCGCCACATGGAAATGTGCTAGCTGGGCATTGATTTTGTGCGCGGTGTCGGCGTCTCCCTGTCGTGCAGCCATGCAAAGATCGTGCATCAGCCTGGGCGCTATGTTCGCAGTGACTGATATCACTCCATGTCCTCCATTCAGAATGTATTCACAGCAGGTCCTATCGTCGCCGGACAGAAATACAAAGTCCTTTCCCGCACTGGTCTGAAGCCCTTTCAGCCGTTCCATATCGCCAGTCGCATCCTTGATGCCTATGATGTTTGGATGCGCTGCAAGGCGCAGGACGGTTTCATTTGACAGGTCAACCACGGTGCGTCCGGGGACATTGTAGAGGATGATCTCGACTTCGGCACAGTCCGCCACTGCCATGAAGTGGCGATAGAGTCCCTCCTGTGTCGGTTTGTTGTAGTAGGGGACCACGACGAGACATGTCCGAGCTCCATCCTTGGCAGCGTTTTGCGTCAGGAAAATCGCCTCCGAGGTGTTGTTTGCACCTGTTCCGGCGACGACCTTGAGCGCGGTTTCTTCGCCCCAGCCAATCACTTTGGAAATGACTTCCCTGTTTTCGTCCATGCTGAGTGTGGGCGATTCGCCAGTGGTTCCTGCCACGACAACCCCGTCCGATTCCTGGGCCGCATGGTATCCAATGAGATTCCTGAAGCAATCCCAGTCAATATGCCCTTCACGGTCCATTGGAGTGACAAGGGCGGGATAGCTGCCAGAATGAGTTGCCATTGAGTGAAATTATACTTTAACGGACTTGGCTGGCTTGGCTTATGCCGACTTCTTTTATCCTGAAATGACGCATGCGGATCCCCATCAGGGCTAGGGCCAGAAAGTAGAGCGATCCTCCCGCCACGACTAGGCCACATAGCAGGTATACGCGTTCAAAGGGGCTCGCGCTCGACCAGTAGACATGGTCCGGACTGAATGTGAACAGTGTGACAGCCAGCAATGCAGCCGCGAATGCAACCTTTAGCACAAGACGTTCCCAGCCTGGCCGTAGGAAGTCAATTCCTTTGGAGCGAAGGCTGATGGCTAACAGCATGGCGTTCAGGCAGGCCGCAATGCCTATGGAAAGCGCTAAACCAACGTGTTCCATGTCCAAGGCGAGCACGAACATGGCATTCATGGTCTGTGTGGCGACCAGCACTGCCACGGCGATTTTCACGGGAGTGACCATGTCTTGGAGCGCAAACAGGGCCGAGGCAAGAACCTTGACAAAGATGAAACCGACAATCCCGATGCAATAGGCTTTGAGTGCCTTGCCGGTCTGGACGGTGTCTTCCGGACGGAACTCTCCGTGCTCGAAGATGGTTGAGATGATAGGAACGGCTAGCGCAAACAGGCTTACTGTCGCTGGCACCGCCAGAACCAAAGTGATGCGCATAGCCCAGTCAGTTACGTCGGTGAACCGTTCACCATCCTCCAGCGAGCGCGAGAGTGAAGGCAGAATGATCACTGCGATTGCGGCACCGAGCAGTCCCGCCGGCAGTTCCATCAGTCGGTCGGCATAGTACAGCCAAGTCACGCTGCCCTCGATCAGGAATGATGCGAACACCATGTTGAGCGCAAGACTAATCTGGACCACCGAGACACCTAGAGATCCTTGGCCAACCAACTTGAGAACCCGGTTGATAGGTGATTTCCCCCCGGTCCGGGGCCTTCTGGGGATGGGAAGTTTCCCTAATCTCTTCAGCGCAAGCGCCTGAATGCCGAGCTGAAGCGCCCCGCCGACGAAGACCCCCCATGCGAGGGCAATGATGGGTTGCTCCATATACGGGGTCGCAAAGAGGGTCGCGCCAATCATCGAGATGTTAAGCAGGCAGGGAGTGAATGCGGGTATCTTGAATCTGCTGTACGAGTTCAGGATGCCTGAGCAAAGTGCGGCAAGCGACATGAACAATATGTAGGGCATCATGATCCGCAGCAGTGAGGCGGTAAGCTCCTGCTTGTTGGGGACGTCAGCGAAGCCCGGCACGATGGTGACAATGATGACTGGAGCGGCGACAACGCCAACGAGACTGATTGCCAGCAACGTCACCGCGAGAAGCCCCGCCATCTCGTTGGTAAGCTGTTTGGCCTTCTCCTCGCCATCGTTGTTCCGGATCTCGTTGAACACCGGGACGAACGCCTGAGTGAACGCCCCTTCTGCGAAGAACCTTCGCAGAAGGTTGGGAAGCTTGAAGGCGACAAAGAAGGCATCGGTCACGATTCCCGTCCTGAAGGTCGAGGCAATGACCATGTCCCTGAACAGGCCGAGTATGCGTGAGATGAAAGTCAGGCTGCTGACCGAAAGCAATGAGTTGAGAAGGCTCATGTTGTGCTGGAAGGCTCTCTGGCCACCCCTACGTCAGGCGAACTCTTTGGTGACGTCAACAAAATGCCCGGCAATGGCTGCCGCGGCCGCCATAGGAGGACTTACGAGATGGGTGCGTGACTTGTAGCCCTGTCGCCCCTCGAAATTGCGGTTGGAGGTCGATGCACATCTCTCTTTTGGTTGCAATTGATCGTCGTTCATGCCGAGACACATGGAGCATCCGGCCTCGCGCCATTCGAAGCCGGCATTCTTGAAGACATGGTCGAGCCCTTCCTTTTCCGCCTGCAGTCTCACTAGGCCTGAGCCTGGCACTACAAGAGCCTGCTTGATGTTGGGTGCAATCCTCTTGCCCTCAAGCACCTGTGCAGCCAGTATTAGATCCTCGATACGGGCATTGGTGCAGGAGCCAATGAAGATCTTGTCGACATGAATGTCCTCGACGGGAGTACCTGGCTTAAGACCCATGTATTCGTAGGCCTTGCGCATGTTTTCAGACTTGCCGGGAGACGATGCCTGGTCGGGATATGGAAGCCTGTCACCGATTTCAACAACCATTTCCGGGCTGGTTCCCCAGGAGACTTGTGGCCGTATTTGTGCCGCATCAATCTTTACGGTCCGATCGAAGTGGGCATCTTCGTCGCTTTGCAATGTTCTCCAATAGTCCGCCGCTCTTTTGAACTCATTTCCCTTGGGTGCATACGGACGCCCTTCGATGTAGCTAATCGTCTTTTCGTCAACAGCAATCATGCCAGCTCGTGCTCCCGCTTCGATCGACATGTTGCATATGGTCATCCTTCCCGCCATAGACTGTTCCTGAATGGCGTTGCCGGCATATTCAATGGTGTGGCCGGCGCCTCCTGCGGCGCCTATCTCGCCGATAATCCTGAGGATTATGTCCTTGGCCACCACGCCGGGTGACAGGCTCCCGTTGACGCTGATTCTCAGAGTCCTGCTTTTCCGTACCTGCAGGCACTGTGTTGCCAGAACATGCTCGACATCCGAGGTTCCAATGCCGAGGGCGAGGGCACCGAATGCGCCGTGGGTGCTTGTGTGGGAATCGCCACAGACGATTGTTGTCCCCGGAATGGTCATGCCCTGTTCAGGACCGATCACGTGAACAATGCCTTGGCGCCGATCATGCAGGCCAATGAGATTTACGCCAAACTTTGCACAATTGCTGCTGAGTGCGTCAAGCTGCGTTTTCGCCTGAACATTACGGATCGATTCCCTGTCTTTTGTCGGAACATTGTGGTCGGGAACGGCTAGTGTGGTGTCAAGCCGCCACATTTTGCGCCTAGTCATCTCCATCCCCTCGAATGCTTGGGGACTTGTCACTTCGTGAACAAGGTGGCGGTCTATGTACAGCAATGCCATGCCGTTGTCGAACTCCCTAACAACGTGCCGGTCCCAAATCTTCTCGTAAAGGGTTTGAGTTGCCATCTCCGGTCAGCCGCTAGCTTTTCGTTTCCGGACAAGCCACTGTACAACAAAGATCAGTGACATTCCGGCAATCACCAGGGTGATTACCCAAAGCGTTTCAGGATCTGAGGGATACTCGCTTGGAATCAGGTTCTTTTGTGCAGCAGTAGGAAGCAGAGGGATATTAGTTTTCCAAGGCCATACCATGTGGAGACTGCTAAGCAATATTCCAACAATAGCTGCCATAAGCATGTCATGGAACTTTTCTAGTAGCCAGCTGATCAGCCTTGAAAAGATAAGAAGGCCGCTGGCGATTCCCAGACAGAAAACGAGCAGTACCGGCTCAAGCTCTTTGACCGAGTTCACAACCGATTCGTACATGCCGAGGTTGATCAGGATCAGGCTCCCGGAAATGCCGGGAAGCAACATTGCCGAAACGGCAATCATTCCACTATAGAAGTATCTTCCATGGGTGACGGTAATGTCGTCGGGAGTGGGGTCTGCACTGAGTATCAAGAAAGTCACGAATCCTGCCACAAGTGCTATGGCAAACTGAACAGGCTGGTATTCCCTTACCAAGGTGCAGACGTAGAAGGCGGTGGCGAAAATGAGGCCGAAGAAGAAGCCAAACAACAGGTGAAGGTGGTTGTTCAGCAGGTAGTCAACCAAGTGGGCCAGTGAGAACACAGAGGTCAAGATGCCGAGGCCGAGCACCGCAAGAAAGATGGCATCGATTCGTTGCAAAACCTCCTTGATCTGAAATCCAAAGAGTGCCTTCCAGAACCCAGCGTGAGTTGCAGCGCTGAGTGCTTGGATCAGTCTTGCGTAGATTCCTGTGAGCAGGGCTATGGTCCCGCCAGATATCCCGGGCACCAAGTCGGCGGCACCCATTAGAATGCCTTTCAGATAGGTCAGAAAGTATTCGGTTTTCATCAAGGCTGGCATATCCCTAGCAAGGTTTTTCCTGATTCTGCAAGTCCAGTCTGGAACTTCCTAGTCAATTGGAATATTCTACCTTTTGTTTGTTGTTCTGCGGGTCGGATGCCCTGCAGTTGTTAGAATTCCCTGCAATAGGGACAATCAAACATGAATCATCTGGAATCGGACATACTGGGAAGAATCATCCGGGCGAAGCTGGATGAGATTGCCTGTCGGGAGGCCGAGGTAAGTCTTGGTGGCATGGCTGACAAGGCCCGCAGTACGGCTCCGGCCCGCGGCTTTGCGCACAGAATGTGGAAATGCAGCGAACAGGCTGGCGCTGGATTCATCTGTGAGATCAAGCGCGCCAGCCCAAGCAAGGGGACCATCAGGGATGATTTCGATATTCCCGCCATAGCGCAGGACTATGAGCGCAACGGCGCTGCATGCCTATCGGTGCTGACTGACAGGTTCTTCGAGGGCGAACTGGCTCACCTGACAGTAGCTCTCAATTCGACGATTCTTCCGATTCTACGCAAGGATTTCATTGTGTCTTCCTATCAGGTTTACGAATCACGGGCGTTCGGTGCGGACGCCATCCTGCTGCTTGCATCTGTACTTGATCCCGTCCAGATACAGGAGTTCAGCGACATCGCCAAGGAGTTGGGGATGGACTGCTTGATAGAGATTCATGACGACACCGAGCTTGAGAAGGCGGTTGATGCCGGTATCGGTCTTGTAGGTGTTAACAACAGGAACCTGAGCACTTTTGAAGTTTCCTTGGAAGTGACTGCAAAACTGTGTCCTCTGGTGCCAGAAGATCGGTTGATTGTCTCGGAAAGCGGAATCGGGAGCCCGGCTGACGTGGCACGCCTGAAAGGATATGGTGTCAAGGGCTTTCTAGTTGGCGAGGCTCTGATGGCCTGCCAAAATCCCGGCACCAAGCTGACCGAACTTCAGCAAGGCCTTCAGCCAAACTTTCTGGCCTCGCTACAGCCTGAGTAGGCTGGCTATGACTAGCAAGCCCCAGATCGCTCCAGAGGACATATTTGATTATCTAAAAGGGTTGCAGGACAGGTTGGTGTGCACCCTTGGAGAGTTGGAGGATACGCCTTTCACTGACGATAGATGGATCAGGAGCGAAAAGCTCCTCGGCGAGGGGCGTTCAGTGATTCTGGAAGAAGGAACCATTATCGAGAGAGGAGGTGTCAACTTCTCGCACGTCAGCGGATCCAAGCTTCCCCCTGCGGCCACCGCCCGCAAGCCGGATTTGGAAGGTCATGCATTCGAGGCGGCCGGTGTCTCCCTAGTTGTTCATCCGGTTAATCCGTATGCCCCTACTGCACATATGAATGTCCGCTTCTTTCTGGTCCGTGAGAACGATGGCACCGTAAAAGACAGATGGGTTGGAGGAGGAATGGACCTTACACCCTACTATGGCTTCGACGAGGACTGCATTCACTTCCATCAGGCATGCAAGAACGCGCTTGACAAGATTGACATTGGCCACTATCCGGTTTTCAAGAGGCAGTGTGACCAGTATTTCCATCTTCCTCACCGCGGAGAGCAGAGAGGGATCGGGGGCATTTTCTATGATGATATTGGCGATTCCTCGCTGGATGGCCTGCTCGCCCTGACCAAGTCTGTAGGGGACGGCTTTAGCGACGCATATATGCCGATACTCCGGCGACGGACCAGACATGCTTATGGGGACAGGGAGCGGGAGTTCCAACTCCACCGGCGCGGCCGTTACGTTGAGTTCAATCTCCTATACGACAGGGGTACCCTTTTCGGACTGCAGTCCGGCGGCAGAATCGAATCAATACTCATGTCGCTGCCTCCCCATGCCAGATGGGGCTACAACCGTCAAGTGGAGCCCGGAAGCCCGGAGGCCAATCTTATTGACCACTATCTGACTCCTAGGAATTGGCTAATGGACAGCTGAGGGCTTATCGCCTAGACAATCCCCTCCAGCGGGAGAACCTGCACTAGGCTCCCTTCTGCAAGATTGCCGGTGTCCGAGTCCAGGATGATCAATCCATTGGCAATGGACATCGACTTGAGTATCCCCGAGCCCTGATCGCCTGTCGTGCGTGCAACCAGTTCTCCCTTGCTGCCGTGTTCGATAATGCAACGTTGGTATTCCATTCGGCCAGGAATCTTGCGTATCGAATCAAGTGTTTTGATCGTCATGACTGGAGGAACCAGGATGTCAGTTCTCCCGTAAAGCCTCCACAAGGCTTCCAGAACGATCATGTAGAAAGTGACCATCACTGACACGGGATTGCCCGGAAGTCCGAAGAAAAGTGCGTTGCCAATCTTGCCGAAGGCAAATGGGCGGCCGGGTTTCATCGCTATTTTCCAGAAGAGGACGTTTCCTTTCTGCTCCAGCATGTCCTTGACGTAGTCAGCATCACCGACAGAAACGCCACCACTGGTGATGACGGCGTCACAGCCTTCGGCTACATCAATGGTTTTCTGCAGGGCTTTTGGATTGTCCGGGACTGCACCCAAGTCACGGGGACTGCACCCCATTCGACTGATCATGGCGTGGATGGTGTATCGGTTGCTATCGTAAACTTGGCCGCATTCAAGCGCGTCGCCGATGGCGCGCAACTCGTCACCGGTCGAGAAGAATGCAATAACTGGACGTCGGTACACCTTGACCTCGTTTATGCCCAATGAAGCCATGAGCCCGATTTCGGCAGGGCGCAGCCACTTGCCCTTGGGAACAGCTATTTCTCCCTTCTTGAGATCCTCTCCGGGAAACCTGACGTTCTGTCCGGGCTTCGCTCCGGATGCGTCGAAAGTGATCTGACCGTCCGCAGAGAGAGATACGCATTCCTTGGGAAGAATCACGTCATGGCCGTCCGGGATCACCGCTCCAGTCATGATCTTTATGCATCCGCCAGATCTTATGTCACCATTGTAGGGCGTCCCGGCAAATGATTTGCCGTGAACCTGCAACGTGATCTCCTGTCTGTCCGACAGGTTGGAGGAGGCTAGTGAGTATCCATCCATGGCTGAGTTCCGGTGGTTTGGAACATTGATCGGGGAGACCATGTTGTCTGAACAGATCCGGCCAAGAGCCTGACGCAGGTGGACTGTTTCCCATTCCGAGATGGGAGTTACGTCCTTCAGAATGCGTTGTCTTGCTTCGGCGACGGAAATGAAGTTGTTGCCCATTTGAAAAACAATGTTCGGCCAGTGGCTACTTTCCAAAGACGGATTTCCCAGCCATTATGCCAATTCGTGTAAACAGAATGCCATATTACCCCTGCTCGTGGATATCTGTCAACTTACGCCTGTCGCATGTGTATGTCGGTCGTTTTCTTGACGAGTTGTAGCCTGATTGGGTAGCCGTGTTGGCTATTCGTTTCCTGCCGATGGAAGGGTGATAAAATTTGGGGATAATGCGGATCCAAAAGTACATCAAGAAGTTCTGGCTTGTCTTTGCCCAATCAGTGACAGTAATTCTTGCCCTGTTCTTCGTTTTTGGGGTTTTTTCCGCTTCCAATCCGTTTCCCCGCAACATTTCGCCCAACATGGTCGAGAGTGTTGACGGACAGCCAGAGGACATTACAACCTTCCGTGTCGCAGTCGATAGCGTGATGCCTTCCGTGGTCAGCGTCCTTGGACGCACAGGCATGGAAGAAGAGGTCGAAACCTTCGTCAATGGAATCGAGAATATCGGGTCGGGCGTGATTGTTAGCGCTGACGGATACATCCTCACCAACAACCATGTGATCGACGAGGCGCAGGAGGTCGAGGTTGTGCTCTTTGACGGGTCCCACCATCCCGGATGGGTAATCGGGTATGATGTCGGAACCGACCTTGCCGTCATCAAGATCGACATAGATGGACTGCCAGTTGCTGTGTTTGGGGATGATTCAAAGGTTGAAGTTGGTGATGTCGTCATTGCCTTCGGGAATCCCTTTGGCCTTCCCCATTCGGTCTCAATGGGCGTTATCAGTGCAATCGGACGTGACCAGCTTGGCATAACGCGCCACGAGCACTATTTCCAGACGGATGCGGCCATTAATCCGGGCAGTTCAGGCGGGGCTCTGACCAACACTCGCGGCGAACTGATAGGCATCAACAGCGCACTCTACACAAAGGCTCAAAACGTCTATGCGCAAGGCATAGGATTTGCCATTCCCGCAAGTATTGCTTGGAAGAGTTTCATTCAGATAGTGGAGGACAAGGGTGTGACCACCCGGAATTCCTTCGGCCTCAAGTTGGAGATACTGTCTCGCAGCTTGGAGGATCATTTGGCTGAGGGGAATAGGGGAGCCATGCTGGTGACACAGGTGGGGAACGGGTCTTTGGCTGAAGATGTTGGAATCCTGCCTGGAGATATTTTAGTTTCGATCGACGGGCAGAGTCCGGCTAGGTTCGGCTTGACACTCGGAGACCTGCCGGAAACGGATGCTGAATCAGTGGAACTTGTTGTCTTCCGTGATGGCGAGGAGATGGTTTTCAATCTCTGACCTGTTCTTCCATATCCGGGTTTCTTTGAGTTTCAATCCTTAGTAGGCTAGACTTCATACGCCGAGCAGGCTGGACAGTTGCTGCAGTTGATGCAGAGGAAAGTCCGGACTCCATAGAGCAGAATGCCGGTTAACGGCCGGACACCGCAAGGTGATGGAAAGTGCAACAGAAAGCATACCGCCGATGGCCTTTGGGCACAGGCAAGGGTGAAATGGTGCGGTAAGGGCGCACCGGTTTCCTGGTAACAGGAAGCGCAACGGCAAACCCCATTCGGAGCAAGGCCAAACAGGGCGTAGTGTGTTGCTCGCGTGAGCCCGGGTAGGTTGCATGAGGCTTGCGGAAACGCAGGTCCCAGATGAATGGCTGTCCTTGACAGAATCCGGCTTACAGGCCTGCTTGGCCCCTATCTGCGCCTAAACAGATAGGCCGACGTTGATGCACTCTTGAGAAACGGATATCAGGAACGGATGTGTGTGGAAAGCAGATGCTAACTCTGGTAGGCGCGGCTGGATTCGAACCAGCGACCTTTACCATGTCAAGGTAACACTCTAACCAACTGAGCTACGCGCCTATTGCCGCTGTCTATGGCTATAGTAAACGCATATTCTACACCACTCCAGAAACAAAGGGTGGCTTCCGATCAGGGTGCCGAGAGAGGGAATCGAACCCTCACGCTGTTGCCAGCACCGGATTTTGAGTCCGGCGCGTCTACCAATTCCGCCATCTCGGCCAGGAAAGATGTATTCTAGCAATTCATGGATGGTTCCCTGTAATATGGTTTACGTCTTGGCTTCCGTTTTATGTACTGGCGTTTGCCACTGTACAATTTCCGCATGGAAGCTAGGGCAAGCAGTGTCTACATAAGGGAATACAGTCCCGACTTTCGGGAGCGGATTCTTAGTCTGTGGAGCCGTTCCTTCGGAAAATCACGCATGTTTCTGGATGACGACTTGGAACGTGCCTGCAAGGCGAGCAACGACATGTTCATCCTCGCTGTGGACGGAAATGAGGTGATTGGCACGGTGATCATCGCCCATGATGGATATCGCGGCTGGATATACTACTTAACTGTTGCCCCGGGATACCGTCGTCAGGGGATTGCAAGACTACTGCTTGAGCAGGGGGAGAGAAAACTCAGGGACTTGGGATGCTCCTGGGTTAACCTTCAGGTGCGGCAGGGCAACCGGGATGTGCTGGGCTTCTATTTGCGCCAAGGTTATCGGAAGGACAACACCATAAGCCTTTCAAAGTGCCTATCCAGAAAAAGTTAGTTTGGGGCGGTGTTCCCGTCCCGGATTTTTCGCATCTCCCTTAGGCCCAGACACAGGTCTGACCATGTCTTTTGCTTTCCAGAATTTTTTCGAAGCAGGTAGGCGGGATGATAGGTTGTAATAACAGGTATTCCGGCATAGCTATGGACTTTGCCTCTCATTGACCCGACTGAGGCATCGCTGGCAAGCAAATGCTTGGCGGCAACGCCTCCCAGGGCTATGATGACCTTGGGACGCACCAGTTCGATCTGGCGTTTCAGGTAGGGCATGCATGTGGCAGCCTCTTCATATTCCGGATTCCGGTTTTCTGGCGGTCGGCATTTGACGATGTTGGTGATGTAGACGGATGCTCTTTCAAGATTCATTGCGGCAAGCATTTGATTGAGAAGTTTGCCCGCTCTTCCTACGAACGGTTCCCCTTTCCTATCCTCTTCGGCTCCCGGCCCTTCCCCGATGAACATCCAGTCCGCAAAATAGTTGCCTATGCCCGGAACCGCCTTTGTTCTTCCCTTGTGCAGTCCACAAAGCTTGCAGTCGGATATTCTCCGCTCCAGATCAGACCAGTTGAATGTCCGGATTTCATCTGTCACATCGGAGATGGTTTCCTGTGGCTGGCTGTCGGGCGGCTTTTCTTTTTCTAGTGTCCTGGCTTGAGTTCGCTTGGATGGTTGTGTCCGGACCGTGGGATTGAACACCTCTTCGACTAGCCGGAGGTCGAGATAGCGCAGGGTTTCCTTATCCACGGCCGTTGCCTCCTTGTTTGCCGGCCTTCTGTTCCTCTACTGTGAACGCGACCTTGTCACGTGCGTAAAGAGGCGTTACCCGCAGCGGATCAAGACGCACATTTTGCGGAAAGTGTGTCTTCGCAACGGAAATGATGGCCCCGGCGGATGGATAGTCCTTATTGCAATGCCCCTCTATGAACCTGGAGTAGTGTTCCGAAAGGTCTGGATGTCGTTCCCCGAACCCTTTGCCGACGCTGGTCCATCCGGTATCCCCAAGTTTCGGCAGATCTTTAATGGAGAACAGGCCCACGGGAACTTCCGCGCTCATCAATCCCTCTATCTCCGAATAGATTGCGATGAAATAGTGTTCCTGGTGCGCGGGAAGAGCGCAGATGACCTTTCTTTTTCCTGTTTCCTGTGCCAAGGCAAGCATCGTGTTGACCGGTCTTATCTGGCACTTGTTGATCTGACAGATGGCCTGGGCTGTTGCACAGGCGATTCTGATACCTGAGAAATATCCTGGTCCGGCTCCGAATGCCACCATGTCAAGATCATCGAGTCCCGTTCCGGTTTTCTTGAGTACGCTGTCGATGGCTGGAATTGGTGCACGGTGCCGTTCCTTTTCGGAGGCCGTGTACACGGCCTGAGTAAGCTTTCCGTCTACCTCAATGCCGACAGTGATGTCATTCCCCGACAGGTCGAAGGCCAGAACTATCATGCCTGTTCCTCAAGCATCTTGATTCCCTGTCCCCCGCATGCGGCGAGAAGGTTCTGGACGGACGATCCGTCAGGAAGTTCAAGTGACGGCTCAATTTCGTTCAAGGGAACGAGAACGAATGCCCGGCCGTGCATCCGCGGATGTGGTATTTCAAGGTTGGAAGTTTTCACTGGATCCGTGCCGTAGAGCAGGATGTCAAGGTCGATGATCCTGGGCAAGTTTTTTCCCTTCCGCCGCTGGCGCCCCATGTCGCTTTCGATCTGGTGAAGAAGGCTTAGCAGTTCGCTAGGCTTAAGAGTGGTTTCCGCTTGTACCACGGCGTTTACGAAGTTGTTCTGTTTGCCCGGACAGTCGGCTGGCTCAGTTTCGTAGAGAGCGGACGTTTTCCGAAGGGTAAGGCTTTCGTGCCGGTCAAGCATGTCAATGGCGTGGCGCACATTTTCAACCGGTTTTTCCAGGTTGCTACCTAGGGCAATGTAGACGGTTATTGTTTTCCGTGATCTGGACCTCTTCCCCTTTTTAGGAGGGTTGTTCTGTGGCGTGTCATGCATAAAGATGCGATCAATCGCTTCGGGCACGTTTTCCGGCGGCGTTTCGGAGAGCTCGTCCCACTTCATTACCAGTGGAAGGAGCGTTTCGTCGTATTCGGAGCGTAGCCGAAGCAGAGCAAGGGCCTTCCTGAGAACAACGTTGTGTCGTAGGGATGCGATTTGCTTCTTTCTTCCGGCGATTTCCATTCGGGCCATGACGCTGTATATGTCCATCACTCTCTGTGTGATGCGTTTGTTGACTAGACGGTTGGAGTTGACTGGTGACTGCTTGATCAGGTTGTCAAATGGACTGAATTTGCGTGTTCCATCATTGACAAGTTGCTGATAGTCGCTTTCCATGGATGGCCAGTAAATACATGCAATCACTATGGTCATGGATACGCTTTCGCCTTGGTGTTGTCTACGGTCGGACACCATTAGAGCAGTATTCAGCCATTCCTTTTGTCTTTGTGTAAGTTTGTCGTGGATGGGGAAGAACACATCAATCATCCCAAGCCGCTCCATCTGGTTCAGGCACTTGCAGCTGTGGCCGCTCTTGATGATCTTGATCAGTTCATCGAAGAGTCGGGGTTTCGGAACATTGTCAAGCAGATGCAGGTTCGGAGCAATCGCCTTGAAGGTTCCTTTTTCAAGGGCAAGATCCAGCTTGGAGGCTAGCCTGACAGCACGGACCATGCGTACTGGATCCTCACAGTAGCGTTGGCCTGCTTCTCCGATGATGCGCAACTGGCGCTTCCTAATGTCATTTAGGCCTCCAACGTAGTCGATGACGTTTCCGGTTGCAGGATCAAGAAAGAGGGCGTTGACGGTAAAGTCCCGTCTCCACGCATCTTCCTCCTCGGTTCCGAAGACATTGTCTCGGATCAGTCGGCCGCTATTGTCGATCTCGGTTTCCGACGTCATTCTGCGGAACGTTGATATCTCAATGATCTCATCGGTGTAGAATGCATGAACGAGCCTGAATCTTCTTCCGATGATGCGCGTGTTGCGCATGATCTTTCTGATCTCTGTTGGTGTTGCGTTCGTTGCCACATCAAAATCTTTTGGTGCGATGCCCAGAGCTAGATCGCGAACCGCGCCTCCAACTACGTAAGCGACATGTCCGTGCCGGGTCAGGGTTGATATCACCTTCTTGGCATTTGGGCTTATGGATTTACCTGGAATGTGCAATCCGGGTTTCCTCTAGCCTATGGGATGCAGATTGGGAGATGCCTTGAGTGGCATTCTACTGACGGGTGCCACAATCAGGTCTATTATGCGGCCGAGATGCCGATGGTTGGTTCTGGAGCGCCTAAGGGTCGAGGCAATGTCAGAATGGGTTTCCTGAAGAAGCTGCAATGCCCGGTCCATTCCCAAAGTGGTGACAACCGACGCCTTTTTCTGGCGCCGGTCCTTGCCTGGTGTCTTCCCAATGGAGGCGTGGGTTGGGCTTTCATCCACAATGTCATCGACGATCTGATAAAGCTTCCCTATCCTGTCTCCCAGCCGTTTCATGGTGGTTATGGACTGGCGTTCGGTTCCGGCGGCGTGCGCTCCTAGCTGCATTGATACGCTGACCATCTTGCCTGTTTTGAACCTGTGCATTTCCAAGACACGGTTAGCCTTGGCTGCGGAGGGCTGGCCGGTCAACTCCATGTCCAGGAACTGCCCTAGATTCATGCCAAGACAGCCTGTGGCGTCGGCCAGCAGCCGCATTGGTTCCCGGCCTTGGCTGGCCAGCACCTCGAATGCGAGTGTCAGTAGGCTGGTTCCGGTCAATAGCGTTGTTGCCTCACCGAACTTGATGTGGCAGGATGGCTTTCCCCGGCGCATGTCGTCATTGTCCATGGAGGGAAGATCGTCATGAATCAGGGAATAGCAGTGCACGAGTTCAACTGCGCACGCAGCCGATAAGACTTTCCTGTTGTTACCGGCGCCAAGTGTTTCCGCTGCATTGATGCACAGCAGAGGGCGAAGCCTCTTGCCGCCGTTCAAGACAGCATAGTGCATTGCTTGGAAAAGGCGTGTCCCGTTTTTTGGGGGCAGCGTGCTCAGCAATTGGCGGTCAATGGCAGCCTTTCTGCTGCGGCCCCAAGCTTCAAAGGTCCAAGTTGCCACTTGCCGGCTTGTTGCCGAAGTCCCGTAACTGACCATTTTCAAGGATCTGTATCTTCTGCTCGGCCTCTTTCAGTTTTTCGCGGCACTGCTCAATCAATTTGGTGCCTCGCTGGAACCTGCTGATCATCTCTTCAAGAGGCATGTTTCGGGACTCCATCTTCTCAACGATCTTCTCGAGTTCAAGCATTGATTCCTCGAATGTTCCCGCCGTTGAATCCTTCTGATCCGCTTTTTTCGTCATGTTCCTAACCTTACGGGATTATATACTTAACCCCTTTCTGGCTGTTTTGGGATGGTTTGTGTGCCTAACGGCGGCAATTGGCGATTTCCGGACTTTCCTGGTTCCGGATTGGTGTGACGTGTTCTATTGACAATCAAGATGATAATGATTATCATTATCATCTTGATTGGTATGGTTTAGGAGACGTCAATGTTCGCGCGGTTAAGTACTCTTCTCATTTCCGGCTTTCTGTTCCTTGTGCCGGTCAAGGCTCTTGCGGAAGGACAAGTCAATGTCTATTCCGAGCGCCAGCCGGTGTTCCTGGAGAAGGTGTTTGCAGAATTCACGAAGGAAACCGGCATTGAGGTTAAAACCCTATTTGCCAAGAAGGGTCTTATTGAACGCATCAAGCTGGAAGGCGATGCAAGCCCGGCAGATCTGATCATTGTTGCCGATGTTGGCAGGTTGCAAAGGCTCAAGGACGAAGGAGTTACGCAGGCAGTTGCGGATGAGACACTTTTTCGCAGGATCCCGGAGATCTATCGGGACAGGGAAGGACACTGGTTTGGCGTTACCCGCCGCGCGCGCATTCTTTTCGCCAAGAAAGGCTCGGAGCAGGCGAGGAGCGATGCTCCGAGCTATGAGGATTTGGGCCGGGCAGAATTCGACGGAACTGTCTGCATGCGGGTGCCTACGCATCCCTACAACATTGCACTGATTGCAGCACACCTGTTCCATCATGGAGAGATGGCAACGAAAGATTGGCTGGAAGGTCTCAAGAACAATCTCGGGCGGGAGCCGCAGGGGAATGACCGTGCGCAGATCACAGCCGTGCGCAATGGAGAGTGCGGTTACGCCTTGGCGAACAACTACTACTATTACAAGATGCTTAACGATCCGGAACAGCGTCCTATAGCGAAGGATGTTGTGGCCTTGCTGCCGGTTTTTGAGGGTGGAGGAACACACATCAACCTAAGCGGATATGCAATGGCCTTGAACTCGCCCAATCCGGAAAATGCCTTGATGCTAATGCGCTTCCTGGCGGGAGCCGGTGCACAAATGATCTATGCCGAGGAGAACGGCGAACTGCCAGTCTACGGACTTTCAGGAGGTGTGATCGGGATAATGGATGGTCTAAAGCCGGATAGCGTGCCGGTAAGCGACATTGCCGAAAGACGGTCGGCAGCCTCCCGTCTGGTTGAGATGGTTTTCGGCTAGTGTTCACGGCAAGTGGAAGGATAGGGAACACATGATTGCCCAAGCCATGACAAGAGCAAGAACCGCGACATGGAATCACATTCGGATTCCGAGACTGGGAACGCTTGTGGTAATGTTTATCTCCCTCCTGATGCTTTTACCGTTCCTGTGGCTTGTGTATCAGGCTACAAAGGGGGGGATGTCAACCTCTCTCGAGGTGGCGTCACTGTTGCGCTCCCTTGGCTTGACGGCAACGGTAGTGGCGGGTACCATGGCATTGACTCTTGCAGTTGGCGTTGGTTGTGGCTGGTTGTGTGTAATGTGCAGGTTCCCCGGGGTTGGCTTGATGCAGGTTGCACTGCTGCTTCCGCTGACCATGCCACCGTACCTTGTCGCCTACATCTACTCCAGCCTTTTCGAGGAGACTGGACTAGGCTTTTTCAGAGGTGTTACAGGAACGATCCTATCGCTTTCATTCGCCACCTATCCCTATGTGTTCCTTTTTGCCATGACTGCGTTTCTACTGCAGCCTTGTCATCTGTACAGTTCAGCGAGAGTGTTAGGTCTGACGCCTGTGCAAACCTTCCTGAGGGTTTCCGTTCCTGTTGCCCGTCCTTCCATCATAGCCGGCTTGGCGCTTGTCATGATGGAAGCCATGGGTGACTTCGGAGTGGCCGAGTATTTTGGCCTGTCCACCCTGAGCGTTGCGGTCTATGACACTTGGCTTAACCGCGGCGATTTCGGTGGAGCATCCCAATTGGCACTGATCACCATCCTGGCTGTGTTTTTTGCAGTGTTTGCCGAGAGGCTTGGAACGATGCGCCACCGGCACTACACGCAGGCAGGCAAGAGCTTTTGCTGCGACCAGTCCTACACCCTTCGTGGAGCCAATGCCGCATTGGCCCTGGCAACCTGCCTTATGGTTCTTCTACTGGCGTTTGCAGTTCCGTTCTTCACGTTGCTGAGACTTTCGTTCAGTGCGGGAGCAGCATCTTGGCGACTGGCGTTACAGGATGGGATGTTGAACAGTTTTCTCATAGCGGCAGTCGTGTCGGTTCTGACCTTGGTTACTGGCATTCTGTTGGCGGTTGGGGCAAGAGGTGAGCGTGGCCGTCATGGTGGGGCGAGAAAGTTGTTTGCAAGACTGTCCGTTACGGGATATGCGTTTCCCGGCACCATACTTGCACTGGCGGTTCTCGGGTCATGCTTCGGGTTGGCCGCTCTGCTCAAGCCGGTTGGCATCGATCTAAGGGTATTTCTGGTCTCCACAGTATTCATGCTGTGCGTGGGGCTAACCGTCAAGTTTCTGATCATAACCCACAGTGCTGGCGAGGCAGGCCTGAAGAAGATACCTCCTTCAATCTCCGGAGTTGCAAGACTGAATGGAATGGGCACTCTCGCGACCGTGGTCAGAGTGTATCTGCCGTTGCTTAGGCCTGCGTTGCTGGCCTCTCTGATGCTTGTGTTTGTTGATGTGATCAAGGAGCTTCCTCTGACCTTGTTGCTGCGCCCGGCCGGCTTCGACACGCTTTCCACCTATGTGTTCCAGTATGCATCGGACGAGGAGATTCTGCGCGCGGCGCCAGCTGGTCTTCTTTTGGTGGTCATGGGGCTTCCAGCCATCATAGTTGTGAGACAGTTCATGGATCCGCGCTGGCGCGCGGTGTCAATGCAAGGTGACACTGTAAAACGTGGATAATAGAGTACATGACTCAATTGGAGATGAGCCAAGTGGGACACCGCTATGGCTCAAGCAAATCCCTTAATGACGTAACCTTTTCGCTTGAGGCGGGTGAAATAGGGTGCCTGATGGGTCCGAGCGGCTCAGGAAAAAGTACGGTTCTAAGCTGTATTGCAGGACTTGAACCAATTGAAGAGGGTGCCGTCAGGCTGAAGGGAAAGACGGTTAGCGCTTCCGGGAAGACTCTTGAACCCGAAAAGAGACGGGTCGGCATGTTGTTCCAGGATTTTGCTCTCTTTCCCCACCTGTCCATCAGAAGGAACATTGCCTTCGGTCTTGACCGAAGGCAGCCCGCCCCCGAGATTAAAAGGCGGATAAGTGCAATGGTGGAACTTCTGGATCTTCACGGGCTGGAGAGCCGTTTTCCGCATGAGCTTTCGGGTGGCCAGCAACAGCGTTGCGCCCTCGCTAGGGCGCTGGCTCCCAACCCGGATCTGCTTCTGCTAGACGAGCCGTTCTCGGCACTGGAGGATGACCTGCGGGAAAGGTTGCTCACACAGGTTAAGGATGTGCTCAAGAAGCAGGGGACGACCGCACTGATGGTGACCCACAACCAGGCTGACGCGCTCTCGTTCGCTGACGTTGCCGGCGTTATAAACGAGGGGACGATCTGCCAGTGGGACAGCGTTTACAACTTGTACCACAAGCCTTCCTGCCTTTTTGTTGCCAACTTTGTGGGAAGAGGCGTTTTGCTGAAAGGCAGAATTGTTGACAGCACCTCGGTTGACACTGAACTTGGCTGCATTAGTAGCAAGCACAAGCTGACCACCCTTCTCACGCGGGAGGGGGACACAGTGATGGTGCTGGTCAGGCCGGACTATGTGACGATAGTCCCGGAAGAATCTTCGGTAAGGGCGCACGTCAAGCAACGTTCGTTCAGAGGCGCCAACATTTTCTACACCCTGCTGTTGCCGAGTGGAGAGACCGTTTATTCGAACATGCCGAGTAGCGTCAGTCTCAATATCGGCGATCAGGTGGACATCAAGGTTGAGTTCAAGAACATCGTTCTTTTCCCCGGCATCGCGTAATGGCTGTTGATCCCGGCATAGTTGGCTGGCTGACCTCGCTGGTCATTATCATATTCATTGACTTGGTGCTTGCAGGAGACAATGCTGTGGTGATAGCAATGGCCGCAAGCAAGTTGCCGGTTGCGATGCAGCGCAAGGCTGTGTTCTACGGAACGTTCTGCGCCATAGCGGTGCGGGTGCTGATGACCCTGGTGGTTTTCTGGATCATCAACCTCCCCGCAATCAGAGCCATTGGAGGTCTGTTCCTGTTCTGGATCGCCTACCGGATGATGGTTGGCCGGGAAAAGGAAGGGAACGTTAGTAGCGAGGCTCATTCGTTTCTTGAGGCGGTCAAGGTTATTGTGGTGGCGGACACGGTCATGGGATTTGACAACATTCTGGCCATTGCCGGCGCAGCCGAAGGTGATTTCATCCTGATCATCATTGGCCTTGTTATCAGCATACCGATAATGGTCTGGGGTAGCATGTTTCTTCTGGGTCTAATTAAGCGCCATCCCCAGATCATTTTTTTCGGTGGAGGGATTCTGGGATATGTGGCGGCCAAGATGCTTCTGGGCGACCCAATTGTCCTGAAGATGCTCGGCATGCCGAAGCCGGGGGCTGTCTGGATGCTCATTGCAGTCCTGACCCTGGGGACGGTTGCTGCCGGATGGTTGGTTGCGAAAAAACGCGCTTCAGCAGAAACCCGCTAGCTTTCCTGAAAGACCGACGTAGTCGCAGGGCGTAAGCTTCAGCAGCCTTGCTTTTTTCTCCTGTGGCAGGGGCAGATTCCTGATAATTCGGTGCAGTTCCTTCCTGTCCAGTGGCCCTTTGCCGCGGGTGTGTGTTTTCATGATCTCGTAGCCGTCATCGTGTCCGCATGACTTGAGAACCGACATGACGGCTTCGGCCAGAACTTGCCAGTTGGCATCGAGGTCCTGCGCCATGCGTTCGGTGTTGGCGGAAACCTTTCCCAGTCCTTTCGCCAGCGATTTCAGGGCTAGAATGGCATGGCCGAAGGCAACACCGATGTTGCGGACAACGGTTGAATCGGTGAGATCTCGCTGGAGTCGCGATGTTGGCAGGGATGCGCTGAAGTGCCTGAACAGGCTGCTGGATATTCCGAAGTTGCCTTCGGCATTCTCGAAATCGATGGGGTTCACCTTGTGCGGCATGGTTGACGAACCCACCTCGCCTTTATTTGGTTTCTGTCGCAGATAGTCAAGCGAAATGTAGGTCCATGCGTCTTGGCACAGGTCGGTTAACGCCACATTGATGCGGGAGATGCAGTCGAAGAGTTCGGCTATCGAGTCGTACGGCTCGATCTGCGTGGTAAGTGGATTGTGTGTAAACCCGAGGTCTTCAACGAACGCTTTAGCGATGCGGAGCCAGTTGACCTTGGGATAGGCCGCGACATGTGCGTTGTAGCTCCCGACCGCTCCGCTCATTTTCCCTTCAAGTTTCACCGAACGTAGCTTCAGAATCTGCTTGCGCAAACGCTCCGAATGGACCGCAAGTTCCTTGCCCAGAGTGGTGGGGCTTGCAGGTTGTCCATGGGTGCGTGCCAGCATGGGCAGGGTTGCGTATTTGGCGGCAAGTGTTCTCAGTGTCTCATGGACATTCTGCAGCGGCGGCAGCAGCCAGTCGTTGACAGCCTTCCTGAGCATGAGCGACTGTGCGAGATTGTTGATGTCCCAGGATGTGCATCCGAAATGAAGCAGGGACGAGTGTCTCTTTAGTGGAGTTCCTTTCAGCTTCTCACGCATCCAGTATTCGACCGCCTTCATATCATGGTTGGTGCGCTTCTCGATCCTTTTGATTGCCTGGGCATCGTTTTCGGTGAAGCCTTCGACGATTCTGTTGACTGCTTTTCCCGTCTGCGCCGTGCCGCCGCCAATGTCCTTATGGATGCACAGAACCTTAAACCATTCAGCTTCGACCAGAATGCGATTCCTAATGAGCGCGTATTCGCTGAAACATTCGCGACCGAAGCCTTCCAGAGCCTCTGCATAGCGCCCCTCGAGAGGTGAAAGAGCGGTTAGTGTGGAGGTCTTTTTCACAGGGCGGCTGAAGGCACGCCGGTCACACGTTCTCCGGCTGGGTGCCTGGAAGCTTTATGTCCGCGGTTTCGCTCAGATTGATCAGGCGTTCACTGATCAGGCCGCCTTTGGTCTGCACCTTGATGATGTCCTTGTTTGCTTCGCCTATATGCTCGACCAGATTCTCCACAAGAAGGCCGAATTCCCTGAAATCCTTCTGGAAGCCGATAAGCTCGTCGCGTATTCTCCGCACCTCCTGTCGGGTTGCGACGTCCTTGATGATCGAGCGCGCCATGTTCAGGAGTGCCATCATCGTGGTTGGCGACACGATCCAGATGTTTCTTGCGAAAGCATCCTCCACGGTTTTTCGGTGATGGGCGTGTATTTCCGCAAAGGCGGATTCCGAGGGAACGAACAATATGGAACCACCTGAAGTTTCCGGAGGATGTATCAGTCTTCCGGCGGTCTCCACTGCCTCCCTGATGCTCCGTCCGAATTCCTCTCTGGCATGGCCAATGTCCTGTTCGCCGGCGTCAACCTCTCCGATTTGCGAGTAGTTGTCGAGCGAAAGCCCTGCGTACACTCCAACCTTGCCTGTTGGATCCGGAAGCTTGAGAAGCACCGAGGCCTTTGCACCGTTCGGCAGGGTGACATCGGTTTCGTAGTGATCCTTCGATAGGGTGTCGCCTACAAGATGCGTCAGTTGTATGTCGCCCATCACACCGCGTGCGCGCCTATCAGCGACAACGCGGCTCAAGTTGACCACATCGGCCGACAGCGTCTGGATTCTCTCCTGGGCGCTGTCAATGGCGTTAAGCCTTTCCGTGAGGTTTTCAATGGTCGAGTTGGTTTTCTGGAACCGTTCGTTCAGGCGCTCGCCAACCATGCCGATGAGACTGTCGAGATTGCCGTGAACTTCCTTGGAGAGGCTGTTCAGGCGGTCGATCATGTCCGACCGGTTCTCCTCGATTCCGGTCGATATGACCTTCCTTATCCTCTCTTGCAGCACATTGAAGTTTTCGGCGTTTTCCTTGGAAACATTGTGCACGCGATCCTGCAGGTGCAGCGCCTGTTCCGAAAACTTCTTGAGCAAGCCTTCGTGGTTCTGCGAAGTGGATTTCAGCTGGTCGTTCTTGAAGTCGTTGATCTCCTGGACAATCTCATTGACCGACTTGTGTAGGCTGTCGCGGCTGGAGTCCGACATCACTGTTAACTGTTTGTCGATCTTGCCGAAGCCCTTGTTGATTTCGCTGGGGATCGCGGTGCCGAGCGCGCTGAATTTGCTGGCAATGCTCTTCTCCATGTCAGCCTTGAACTCGTCGATTGCGGCACTCATTCCACTGACCTTGTTCGTGGTCATTATGGCGATGACCAGAACGATTGCGCCAAGAACCAGCATCGCTAGCGCTGCGAACTCAGGCTGCAGAAACTCCTTGATTCCTTCCACGGCTACACTCCAACCGCCCATTATATATCCTAATCCGATATTGATAGAATACCGCCAGCATGGAGAACAGCAGTTATCAGGGTCGCCTTTCCGCCGCTAGCAAGGGTCTCGCTCAGGTCAGCAAGGACTGCGAGAACCTTAGGGGGTTTCTTTGACTATCAGGGGAAATTCGACCGCATAAACTCCATTGATGCTGAACTTGCAGTTCCGGGTATGTGGGAGGATCACAAGACTGTCGTTGCTCTGCAACAGGAGCGGGCATCTCTCCGGCGCATCGTTGAAAAGCTGGACGAGACTGCGAAGGCGGTTTCGGATGCTATGGAGCTGGCCGGACTCATAGGCGCGAAGGAGGACGGTGAGACCCTTTCGGAGATCGAGATTGAACTTGACAGGCTCGAGAAGGAAGTCCAGGAGATACGTATGGAGCGGTTCTTCTCACATCCTGATGCGGAGAAGGAATGCTTCCTTTCTGTCCAGGCGGGTTCAGGCGGGACCGAGGCGCAGGACTGGGCTGACATGCTAAGGCGCATGTATGTCCAGTACTGTAGTGCCAGCGGTTTCAATGCCGAACTGATGGAGGAGACCCAAGGGGATGTGGCTGGCATCAAGGGTGCAACCCTTAAGGTCAGGGGATCCAGGACCTATGGCCAGCTGAGAACCGAATCGGGCATACATCGCCTTGTCCGGAAATCGCCTTTTGATTCCAGCCACCGACGTCACACCTCGTTTGCCAGTGTTTTCGTGTGCCCGATCGTCAACCAGGATTTCGAGATCGAAATCCTGGACAAGGACCTGCGCATAGACACATACCGTGCGAGTGGCGCCGGTGGTCAGCATGTCAACACCACGGATTCGGCGGTCCGCATAACGCATCTCCCCACAGGGGTTGTTGTTCAGTGCCAGAGCGACCGTTCGCAGCACCGCAACAGGGCCGAGGCGCTGTCGATGCTAAAGTCCCATCTGTACCGGCTTGAACTTGAGAACCGGAACCAGGAGAAGATGAACCTCGAAAAGGACAAGCCTGACATAGGCTGGGGACACCAGATCCGATCCTATGTTCTGGACCAGTCGCGAGTCAAGGATATCAGAACGGGCTATGAGCGGGGCGATCCGCAGCGCGTTCTTGATGGCGACATCCAGGACTTCATTAATACGACTCTTCTTGCCGGCTACTAGTTCCGAGATTGCAGATTTTGCCTGTCCTCGGAGTCCCGGGCCAGTGAAGCCTGGCTCTTCTGCCGTAGTGTAGAATAGGCGCTAATGGAACCTCCCCTGTGGGGCGTACATCTATGTCAAGACCCAGAAAAATAGCGATAACAGGCGCCGCCGGGCAGATCAGCTATTCGTTGGTGTTCAGGATAGCGGCAGGAGATTTTCTAGGTCCAAGCCAGCCGATCGAACTGCGTCTTCTCGAAGTGGATGCCGCTCTTGGCAAGCTCGAAGGGGTATGCATGGAAATGGACGACTGCGCCTTTCCACTTGTGGAAGGCTACACGTACGGCTCGGACCCCGCGGAGATGTTCGACGGTGCTGACTATGCGTTTCTCGTCGGTGCGATGCCGAGGAAGGAGGGGATGGAGCGCAAGGGCCTTCTCCAGGCGAATGCGAAGATATTCGCTGTCCAGGGACAGGCGCTCAACAGGACGGCAAACGAGTTCGTCAAGGTGACTGTGGTTGGCAATCCCGCCAACACGAATGCATTGATCGCATCCCGTAATGCTCCTGATCTTCCCACGAAGAACTTCACTGCAATGACCCGGCTTGACCATAATCGGACCATGTCACAGGTGGCGGAAAAGGCAGGTGTCGGATATTCACAGGTGAGCAAGGTGACAATTTGGGGCAATCATTCGTCAACCCAGTATCCCGATCTGCACCATGCAAGAATAGACGGTCAGCCTGCGTTGCCGGCCGTAGGCGAAGACTGGTATAGAGAAATGATGATTCCGTCGGTTCAGCAGCGCGGCGCGGCGATCATCAAGGCACGAGGCGCATCGTCGGCCGCATCGGCCGCATCGGCCGCGATTGATCACATGCGTGACTGGGTACAGGGAACGCAGGGCGGGGACTGGACCAGCATGGGCGTTGTGAGCAATGGCGAGTACGAAGTGGCCAAGGGCTTGGTGTACTCGTATCCCGTCACCTGCGCAGACGGAGAGTGGAGCATTGTCGAGGATCTCGAAATCAGCGAGTACAGCGCAGAAAAAATGAAGTTGACGGAGGCTGAACTTGCGGAGGAGAGTGATGCGGTCAAGGATCTGCTAGGCGGCTAGACAGGGTTCGACAGGGTACATTGATGGCGAATGATGACATACAGGATTGGCATACTAGGGCTCTTGACTACCACAGACTACCGAAGCCTGGCAAGATCTCGATAGTCCCGACCAAGCCGGTAAACTCGTCAAACGATCTCTCCATGGCCTACACGCCGGGCGTGGCTACTCCATGCCTTGAGATCAAGAACAATCCCTCTACGATCTACGATTACACCAACAAGGGGAACTTGGTTGGCGTGATCACCGACGGCAGCGCGGTTCTGGGTCTTGGCAACATAGGAGCCATGGCCAGCAAGCCGGTAATGGAGGGAAAGGCCGTCCTGTTCAAGCGGTTTGCAGGAATAGACGCCTTTGACATCGAGGTCGATGCGTCCAGCCCCGAAGCTTTCATTGAGACCGTTGCCAGCATAGCTCCCACTTTCGGCGGAATCAACCTTGAGGACATCAAGGCCCCGGGATGCTTCTACATCGAGCAGCGGCTTCGCGAGCGTGTCTCGGTGCCTCTGATGCATGACGATCAGCATGGAACTGCCACCGTTGTCTGTGCCGGCCTGCACAATGCGCTCAAGCTTCAGAACAAGAAGTCCGAGAACATAAAGATCGTGGTGATTGGCGCAGGTGCGGCGAGCATCGCATCTCTTCGCCTGGCGCAGAAGTTCTTCAACCTCTGCAAGGAACAGATCGTGATTGCGGACAGTAAAGGAGTGGTCAGCGCCAAGCGGGAGAATCTGCCTGACTACAAGCTGGCCTTTGCGGTTGAGAATGCACCAAAGAGTGTCGCCGAGGCGGCTCGAGGAGCGGATGTTATCCTTGGATTCTCGACTGCAAACCAGATCACGCCGGAAATGGTCGAAAGCATGGCCGACCGGCCAATCGTCTTTGCGATGGCCAATCCCATTCCCGAGATCATGCCTGACAAGGCCAAGATGGTGCGCGACGACCTTGTGATTGCCACGGGCCGGTCGGATTTTCCCAACCAGGTGAACAACTCGATCTGCTTTCCCTATCTGTTCAGGGCTGCCCTTGACCTGAAGGCCTCCTCGTTCACCACCTCGATGATGTTTTCCGCGATTCTGGCCATAGCGGACCTTGCCGAGAAGCCGATTGCCAGCGAGGTGCGGACACAGGACAATCTGGAGGCGGGTCTTGGTTTTGGATCCGACTACATCCTGCCGAAGCAGCTTGACCCTCGGCTCCGTTCGCATGTGGTGTCTGCTATTATGGATGCCTATAGCGAAGAGAAGAGAATGCGAAGCGAGTCTGATTGAACAGATGAGAATGTCCGCCAGCAAGCGTCCCAAGCATCTGGATCTTTTACAGATAAAGCTGCCGATCCCTGGCGTGGTGTCAATACTCCACCGGATCAGCGGTGCGGGCATGATCATCATGCTTCCCGTGGTTCTCTATGTGCTTGACCAGTCTCTGAAGGGCCACGAGAGTTTCGATTTTGTCGTTGGGTTGCTCAACCATCTGCTTGTCAAACTGGTCATGGTCGGTTTGGGATGGGCGTTTATTCATCACGTGCTGGCCGGGATCAGGTTCCTGCTTCTGGATCTCCATCTTGGTGTTGAGCTTGAGGCTGCCCGCAAATCCGCATGGCTTGTGTCCGGGCTTGCTGGCTTGCTGACGCTTCTTTTCGCCCTGAGGATATTCCTGCTGTGAAGCGGATCGTTGTCGGTGCACACTCCGGACTGAGGGAGTGGATGGTTCAGCGTGGTACAGCCATAGTGATGGTTGCCTGCGCGCTTATCTGGATTCTGGCCTTTGCCAGCCATTCGCTTGACGGCTATGAGGAATGGAAGGCGTTTATGGATGGAAGGTGGATCAAGGTGGTTACGTTCCTCTTTTTCGCCTCCCTGTCTTGGCATGCATGGATTGGCGGCAGGGACATTTTCATGGACTACATCAAGAACGACGGTTTCCGGATGATGAAGCACTTTGGCTTGATTATCTATCTGTCGGCCTGTCTCATCTGGGCGGCAAGCATCCTTTGGTCATGACGGATATCGCCACCAGGCATTTCGACACCATAGTCGTTGGAGCGGGGGGGAGTGGTCTGCGTGCATCACTTGAGCTTTCGCTTGACGGGAAGCGCACCGCAGTGATATCGAAGGTTTTCCCAACCCGTTCGCACACGGTGGCTGCTCAAGGGGGGATAACCTCTGCGCTTGGCAACGTCACTCCGGACAACTGGCACTGGCATATGTACGACACGGTCAAGGGATCCGACTACATTGGTGACCAGGACGCAATCGAGTACCTGTGCCGGAACGCAGTTGAAGTGGTGTATGAGCTTGAGCACTGGGGACTTCCGTTTTCGCGCCTTGACAACGGCAAGATATACCAGCGCCCGTTTGGAGGGCAGTCGCAGAACTACGGAGGTCCTCAGGCGACACGCACCTGTGCCGCCTCTGATCGGACGGGACATGCGATGTTGCATACGCTGTATCAACAAAACCTAAGTGCGCGAACCCATTTCTTTGACGAGTTCTATGCGCTTGATCTGATTAGCCGCAGCGACAACTCGGTATGCGGGGTACTGGCGCTGGAGATCGAGACCGGTGAACTCGTGGCCTTTCTGGCGCCAGCAACAATTCTCGCAACAGGCGGAGGTGGGCGCATATACAAGCACACGACAAACGCATTCACCAACACCGGGGACGGGCTGGGTATGGTGGCGAGAATGGGTCTTCCCCTGCAAGACATGGAGTTCTGGCAGTTCCATCCGACCGGCGTTGCCAATGCCGGTGTTTTGGTTACCGAAGGGGTGCGGGGTGAAGGCGGATATCTCGTTAATGCCGACGGTGAGCGCTTCATGGAACGGTATGCGCCCAATGCCAAGGACTTGGCGGGTCGTGACGTGGTTGCGCGTGCCATAGCTCTTGAGATACTTGAAGGCAGGGGTTGCGGTCCTGACAAGGGTTATGTCGAGTTGAAGTTGGATCATCTCGGTAAGGACACGATCAAGAAGCGCTTGCCGGCGATCAGGGAGATTGCCATCAAATTTGCCGGGGTTGATCCGATTAGCCAGCCAATACCGGTTGTTCCCACCGTTCACTACATGATGGGCGGGATTCCGACCAACCGCCACGGACAGGTTCTTGACTGGCGCAGCGGGCAGGAAAGGATTGTTTCCGGTCTCTACGCAGTTGGTGAGTGCGCATGTGTCTCTGTTCACGGTTCCAACCGGCTGGGTGGCAATTCCCTTGTCGACCTGATTGTCTTTGGTCGTGCTGTTGGCAGACATATCAAGGAGTTTTTCTCCGAGATGCCGCGCGAAGACGTCCTTGAGGACGTCATGACGGAGCGGCCGCTGGCTCGCCATGCCAGATGGGATCACGATGGTGAGGAGAAGGTTGATATCCTTCGCAGGGAGTTGGAGGAAGTCGTTCAGAACCACTTCGGGGTTTTCCGTACCGAGAAGAACATGGATGACGGGTGGGAGAAGTTCAGGCAGCTTGAGGAAAGGCTCCATGCAGCCGGCATAGCCGACCGCAGCAAGGTTTTCAACACGGCTCGGATCGAAGCGCTTGAACTGGAGAACCTTTTCATGATTGCGCGGTCGACAATGGTTAGTGCCATGGCACGGAAGGAGAGCAGGGGGGCGCACGCCCGTGACGACTATGCTGAGCGTGATGACGAGAACTGGCTATGCCATACCGTGTATCATCGCGAGAACGACAGTCTTGCCTATCGTCCGGTTCAGATGAAGCCCCTTACAGTGGATACGTTTCCGCCAAAAGCCCGGGTCTACTGACGAGAGTTTCCCTGTCGAAAGTGAAGGAAATGCAATGAAGCTGTCAATCTACAGATACAACCCGGAGCGGGATGAAAAGCCCTACATGCAGGAAGTCAGCGTACAGCCCAATCCAAGCGTGAAAATGTTGCTTGACCTCCTTCTGCAGGTCAAGGACGAGATCGACGATTCACTGGCCATGCGCCGTTCATGTCGCGAAGGTGTGTGCGGTTCGGATGGCATGAACATCAACGGAAAGAACGGGCTTGCCTGCATCACTCCGATCAGCGAGCTCAAAGAGCCTGTCAAGATCATGCCGCTTCCGGGGCTTCCGGTCATTCGCGACCTTGTTGTGGACATGTCGCAATTCTACAAGCAGTACCGCTCGGTTGATCCGTATCTGCGCAACAGCGAACCGGTTCCCGAAAAGGAGCGTTTGCAATCGCCCGAAGACCGTGCTGAGTTAGACGGTCTCTACGAATGCATCCTTTGCGCCTGTTGCTCCACCTCTTGTCCGTCATTCTGGTGGAATCCTGACAAGTTCGTAGGACCCGCCGGTCTGTTGCAGGCGTACCGCTTCATTGCTGACACCCGTGACACGACAACTTCGGATCGACTGGACAACCTGGAGGATCCCTATCGCCTGTTCAGGTGTCACACCATCATGAACTGTGTCTCGGCTTGTCCCAAGGGGCTCAATCCGACGAAAGCGATTGGCAAGATCAAGTGGATCATGGCGAAAAGAGCGGCATGACAGGCGACATGCCATCAGTTGCCGACCATAAGGCCCTTTATTGGAGAGCTAGTCGTAGAGGCATGCTGGAGGTCTCGATTATTCTGCGCTCCTATCTTGATTTGCGAAACGGTTGGATCAAAGACCGCGACTACGGCGCCATGGTTGATCTTCTTGATCTGCCGGATGCTGACCTGTGGGATATTCTTGTGACTGAGAGCAAAGAGGTGGAAGCGAGCCAGACAAGCCTTGTGCGGGATCTGAGAAACCATGCAAGAAACATTCATGCCAATCCGAGGTGCCAATCATGACCGAACACAGGAAATCGGGGACGGCGGAGCTGAAGCTCCCTTCCGGGGAGATAGTTGAGCTTCCCATCTACAGTGGTGTCAAGGGGCCCGACGTCATAGACATACAGCCGCTTAAGAAGATCGACATGTTCACCTATGATCCCGGCTTTATAGCGACTGCGAGTTGTCAGTCTAGGGTCACCTTTATCGACGGTGATAAGGGACAGCTTTTGTACCGGGGCTATCCCATAGAGCAACTGGCCGCCAAGAGCGACTTTGTCGAGACCTGCTATCTTCTCTACCATGGCGAACTGCCGAACGAAAGGCAACTGTCGTCTTTCCGTGAGAAGCTGACCTACCATACCATGGTCACCGTCCACGTCGAGGAGTTCATCAAGGGCTTTCGTTCCGATGCCCATCCGATGTCGATCATTTGTGCCGCGGTGGGGGGACTTGCCTCCTTCTATCACGGCTGGATCAACGTCAAGGATATTGCCAGCAGGGAGGTTTCAGCCATGCGTTTGGTTGCGAAGGTGCCGACCATTGCGGCGATGGCCTACAAGTTTTGCAACGGTCATCCGACAATGTATCCGAAGAACGAGTACGGATTTGTTGAAAACTTTCTTTACATGATGTTCGGCACGCCGTGCGAACACTACGATCCCGATCCGGTTCTTTCCAAGGCGCTGAACCAGATATTCATTCTCCATGCGGATCACGAGCAGAACGCGTCGACATCGACGGTCCGCCTGGCCGGCTCAACCAACGCGAATCCTTTCGCCTGTGTTTCTGCAGGGATTGCGGCGTTGTGGGGTCCGTCGCACGGCGGCGCGAATGAGGCGGTCCTCACGATGCTCAATGAGATCGGCAACATATCGAAGATCCCTCAGTACATTGAGGGTGTCAAGGATCCCGATAACGCCAAGCGTCTCATGGGCTTTGGCCACAGGGTCTATAAGAATTTCGATCCGAGAGCGAATGTGCTGCGCGCAACCTGCGCCGAGATTCTCGACCATCTGGACATCAAGGATGATCCCACGTTCAAGATTGCACTCGAACTTGAGAAGATCGCTCTGGACGACGAATACTTTGTCAAGCGCAAATTGTATCCCAACGTTGACTTCTATTCCGGCATCATACTTAGGGCGATGAACATTCCTGTGTCGATGTTTACGGCGATATTCGCCATAGCGCGAACCATTGGCTGGATTTCCCAGTGGAACGAGCTTCTGGAGGATCCGGAATTCCGCATAGGACGTCCTCGTCAACTCTACCTGGGTTCCGATGAAAGGAACTATGTGGAGATGGGCAGACGGTAGGCTACGCTTATGGGCAAATACGACGACATATTGCGCGAGACTCCGCTTTCCGGCGGAAACGTGGCGTTTGTCGAGATGTTGTACGATCAGTACCTGAAGGAGCCGGGTTCGGTTTCGGAGGAATGGCGGCGCTTTTTCACCGCGCTAGGCGCGAATGGTGTGGAGGCAATACACAGCGACATAATAGACGGAATAGCGTTGCGCGCCAAGCACAGGTCACATTCACCTGCAGGTCCTGCTCTTCCCTCCACATCCGGTCCCGAGGATAGCAGACAGCTTGATGTGCACCGGCTTGTCACCCGCTATCGGGTGCTAGGCTCGCGGTGTGCCAACCTGAACCCGCTTGGCTACAAGGAGCAGTCCGAACGCTATCAAAGCCTGCTGGATCCCAGGAAATTCGGGCTGACCGAGGCCGACATGTCTAGGGAATACAAGTCCGACATCATCGGGCTTGAGACTGCCACTCTGAAGGAGATCGTGGAGGCCGCCAGGCAGACCTATTGCGGCACATTGACCGTTGAATATGAACACATGACGGACGATGGCCAGCGTGACTGGCTGAGGAACCGTTTCGAATCAGTCCGTTCCCGGCCTAGCTTTGACGATGCCAAGCGCATGGCCATACTTGAGCGTCTTACCGCCGGCGAACAGCTTGAACAGTATCTGCACACCAAGTACGTGGGACAGAAACGTTTTTCGCTTGAGGGTGGCGAAGTGCTGATACCGATGCTTGAGGAATTGATCGAGGTGGCGAGTGAACACGGTGTCGCCGAGACTGTTATCAGCATGGCGCACCGCGGACGGTTGAATGTCCTGGTCAACATTCTCGGCAAGCTTCCCTCCGACCTATTCTCCGAGTTCGAAGGGCGGCACTCGATGGAGGGTAGCTCGGGTGACGTCAAGTACCACATGGGTTTTTCAAGCACCCTGCGCACTGACAATGGAAAAATGCACTTGGCCTTGGCGTTTAATCCGTCACATCTTGAAATTGCCAACCCCGTTGTCGAAGGTTCGGTGCGTGCGCGTCAGGATCGGCGGAAGGATTCCACGCGCCGGTCCGTAATGCCGGTTCTTATTCATGGGGATGCCGCCTTTGCCGGTCAAGGTGTCATCATGGAGACCCTTAATCTGTCTCAGACTAGAGGTTACCAGACGGGAGGCACGATCCACTTCATTGTCAACAACCAGATAGGGTTCACGACTTCGACACCGGATGATGCACGTTCCACGTTCTTCTGTACCGATGTCGGAAAAATGGTGGAGATCCCAATCATTCATGTCAATGGAGATGATCCTGATGCGTGTGTTCTGGCAACTATCATTGCCTATGAATTCCGCCAGAAATTCAACCGGGACGTGGTGATCGACATTGTCTGCTATCGGCGGCACGGCCACAACGAGCAGGATGAGCCGATGGTGACACAGCCGCTGATGTACAAACGGATACGCAACCTGAAAACCACGCGAACGATCTATGCTGAACGGCTTGTGGCTGATGGAACTGTCAGGCGAGATGTTCCGGAGAAGCTGATTGCAGTGATACGCAAGTTGCTGGATGATCAGCAGTCGGCTAATCCCAAGGTTGTTCCCACCGAGAAAAGCATGTTTGTCGACTGGAAGGCTTTCATAGGGGATGACAGCGATGCTGACACAACCTTTGACGCGAAGCGCCTAGCTCAGCTGGGCGCGGCGCTCAGTGAAATCCCGCCGAAATTCGAGCCCCATTCGAGGCTGAAGAGGGTGCTTGAGGCTAGGCAGGGCATGTCCAAGGGGGAGATGCCGGTTGACTGGGGCATGGGTGAGAATCTGGCCTATGCTTCGCTTCTGGACGAAGGCTATTCGGTTCGCCTATCGGGTCAGGACTGCGGACGGGGCACGTTCTTCCATCGTCATGCCGTATGGCACGACCAGAATCGGGATAGGCGTGATGGAGGCTCGCATGTTCCGTTGCGCAACATTTCCGATAAGCAGGGGGATTTCCTAGTAATCGATTCGCTTCTTTCCGAGGAGGCTGTTCTCGGCTTCGAGTATGGCTATTCCACGACATCACCGAACACGCTGGTCATCTGGGAGGCTCAGTTCGGCGATTTCGCTAATGGAGCCCAAGTGGTGATCGACCAGTTCATTGCTTCAGGCTATGCCAAGTGGGGACGTCTTTGTGGCCTAGTGCTGTTGTTGCCGCATGGCTATGAAGGTCAGGGGCCAGAGCACTCCTCCGCCAGAATCGAGCGCTATCTCCAGTTATGTGCGGAAGCCAACATGACTGTCTGCATTCCATCGACCCCGGCGCAGGTTTTCCACATGTTGCGCCGGCAGATGCATCAAAAGACGCGCCGGCCTTTGATAGTGTTCTCTCCGAAGAGTCTTCTACGCAACAAGAATGCGGTTTCAAGCATGGACGAGCTTGCCGCCGGTAGATTCCAGAAGGTGATCGCGGACACCAGCGATATTGCCGCGAGGAACGTCCGCCGCGTCGTCATGTGCAGTGGAAAGATATACTATGAGTTGCTTGAGGCGCGGAATGCCAACGGGATCAAGGATGTGGCGCTGCTTCGCCTTGAACAGCTCTATCCGTACCCGGAGAAGGATCTGAAGGAGACTCTAGGCACCTATCCCAATGCGAAGGAATTGGTGTGGTGCCAGGAGGAGCCAAGAAACCAGGGTGCTTGGCTAAGGCTCAGAAGCCTGTTGCATCGCATGCTGACGCCGGGACAGGAATTGCTGATTTCTCTGCGTCCCTCTTCTGCGTCGCCTGCCACCGGCCTCGCAGCCAAGCACAAGGAGGAGCAGGAGACTGTCGTTCAGGAAGCGCTCGGCATTGATGGACGTCAGCCCCAGCCGATAAAGAATCCCCAGCCAGTGGCAAAGAGAAAAAGGAAAGGTTGAAGTGGCAGTCGAAGTGAAAGTGCCTGAATTGGCAGAATCGATATCTGAAGCGTCGCTCTTGTCGTGGAGCAGGTCCAACGGCGACACCATTGTCGAGGGTGAGATCCTGGCAGCGATAGAGACGGACA
Organism: Gammaproteobacteria bacterium; assembly: GCA_965207545.1. Classification (GTDB taxonomy): domain Bacteria; phylum Pseudomonadota; class Gammaproteobacteria; order Tethybacterales; family CBDBMS01; genus CBDBMS01. The sequence goes on along the minus strand of CBDBMS010000003.1, from coordinate 793,227 downwards.
AGATTGTTCTTGACGTTCCTGCGCCCTGTTCGGGCGTACTGGAAATCGTGGTGGACAAGGAGTCAACTTCTGTTGTGAGTGGTCAGGTGCTGGGAAGAATCAGCGAAGGTGCTGCGTCTCAGCCATCTAAGAGCCAGAAGGTGGCCGTAGCCGAACAGACCGCTTCCACAGGTGGGGAAAGCATTGAGATCAAGGTTCCGGAACTTGCGGAATCAATTGCGGAAGCGAATCTTATCGACTGGAAAGTCTCTGTTGGCGATCAGGTGGCGCGTAACCAGGTTCTGGTGGCTGTCGAGACGGACAAGATTGTTTTGGACATTGTCGCTCCGGCTGATGGAGTGGTCAGCGAAATACTGAAGGATGCCAAGGCTGATGTCAAGAGCATGGAGGTGATAGCCCGATTGTCTCCTGGAGGAGGGGCGCAGGCGGTTCAGCCAGCATCGCCTGCCTCATCCTCCAAGGTTGCCAGTGGCGAGGTCAAGGCAATGCCTTCGGCTCGGAAAATGGCTGAAGAGAAGGGACTTTCTCTTAACGAAATCGAGGGGCATGGCAAGAGTGGCCGCATAACCAAGGAGGATGTGCTCAAGGCTGGCGTGCGCCCTGCGGCATCCGCCGCACTCGTCCCTGGCGGCGTTGCCGGAGCCAAGGCCGAAAACCGGGTGCGCATGACGAGACTTCGCGCAAAGGTTGCCGAACGTCTTCTGGAATCGCAGAGTACAGCTGCAATACTGAGTACGTTCAACGAAGTGAATATGCAGCCGGTGATGGAGTTGCGGAAGCGGTATCGAGATCAGTTCGAGAAGGAATGGAATGTCCGGCTTGGCTTCATGTCCTTCTTCGTGAAGGCTGCTGTGCGTGCACTCAGGAAATACCCCATCATCAACGCTTCGGTTGAGGGTGAGGATATCATCTACCACGAGTACTATGACATCGGAATAGCCGTATCCTCGCCGAGAGGGCTGGTTGTCCCAATCCTGCGTGATGCCGACACTCTGTCGTTCGCGGAGATAGAGGGCAGGATAGCTGACTACGGCAACAAGGCGAGAGACGGAAAACTTTCCCTTAATGACATATCGGGCGGTACATTCTCCATATCGAACGGAGGCGTGTTCGGATCAATGCTTTCGACACCCATCGTCAACCCTCCGCAAAGTGCCATTCTGGGTGTTCATGCGACCCGCGACCGTCCGGTTGCCGAGGATGGGCAGGTGGTGGTGCGCCCGATGAACTATCTGGCACTGTCTTACGATCATCGCATCATCGACGGCAAGGAAGCGGTTCTCTTTCTTGTGTCGATTAAGGAGGCTCTTGAGGATCCCGCAAGACTGCTTCTGGATGTTTAGGGATAGGGATCAACGTTTCTTGACTATGTGGGTGTTGTCTTATGGATTTTGATGTGATTGTGATTGGCGGTGGCCCAGGCGGTTACGTGGCGGCCATCCGATGTGCGCAGCTTGGACTCAATACAGCCTGTGTCGACAAGTGGAAGAACGCCAGAGGCAAGACCGTTTATGGCGGAACCTGCCTGAATGTGGGATGCATACCTTCGAAAGCGCTTCTGGAGTCATCCTACAACTACGAGCGTATCGGCCATTTTGCAGAGCATGGCGTGATCGCAGGGGATGTCAAGATTGACCTTGGCACGATGCAGAAGAGGAAACAGAAAGTTGTGGATGCGCTTACCACAGGGATAGGCGGACTGTTCAAGAAAAACAAGGTGACCGCGCTTGCAGGAACGGCGAGGATTCTTGGGTGTGGCGACAGTTGCCAGATATCGGTAACGGACGACAGCGGCAAGTCAAGCGAATACGGTGCGAAAAGCCTGATCATCGCTACCGGTTCGGTGCCGCGGGAAATACCGGTTGCAAAGTTTGACCATGAGCTCATTATTGACAATGAGGGGGCCTTGGCATTCGACAAGGTTCCCAAACGGTTGGGGGTTGTCGGTTCAGGCGTGATTGGCCTTGAACTTGGAAGCGTCTGGAAGCGTCTGGGGAGCGAAGTTAGAATACTGGAAGCGCTTCCCGAGTTCCTGCCGACTCTTGACAGGGACATGGCTGACGAGGCATTCAGGATATTCACCAAGGAGCAGAAGCTCGACATCCTGCTTTCGGCAAAGGTTGAATCGGCGAAAGCCAAGGGAGGAAAGGTTCAGTTGACCTATAGCGACAAGGAAGGGAAGTCCCACGAGGAGATTTTCGATCGCCTGGTTGTTGCTGTAGGGCGTGCGCCCTATACCAATGGTCTGGGGTTGGGCGAAGTTGGCATAGAGGTTGACGAGCAGGGCTTTATCAAGACCGATGGACACTGTCGCACTAGCGTTGCGAACGTCTACGCGATTGGGGACGTGATACACGGACCGATGCTTGCGCACAAGGCCGAAGAGGAAGGCGTGTTTGTTGCCGAATGCCTTGCCGGACAGAAACCTGAAGTCAACTACGATGCAATCCCATGGGTGATCTATACGCACCCCGAGATAGCTTGGGTTGGTGAGACTGAGATGACCCTTGACAGCAAGGGCATCAAGTACAAGAAAGGGGTGTTTCCGTTCATTGCAAACGGCCGCGCACGTGGAATCGGAGATACAAAGGGAATGGTCAAGCTTCTGGCCCATGCGGAAACCGACCGCCTTCTGGGAGCGCAGATTCTCGGCGGCAACGCGTCGGACATGATTGCCGAGTTGGTGATGGCGATAGAGTTCATGGCTAGTGCCGAGGATATTGCACGCACCGTACACGCACACCCCACCTTGTCCGAAGTGGTCAAGGAGGCAGCATTGGCTACGGACGGCAGGGCCATACACATCTAGGGACTCAGGGTTGATCTGTGGCTGCAGTTCCGATCAGCCTAAGCGAATCAGCGGATCTATGCCTGCTGGTTGAGGATCCGATTATTGAGTGGTATCGCGCCATGGTGGAGTGTGGGCAGATCCATCCGGACGAAAAGCAGAAACGGATGGTGTCATTGATTCAGGATTTTTCCAAGAGGGTCTCCACCAGGCTTTCCGCTAGCGAGGCCATGGACGCTAAGCCTCCTTGGCTCAAGCTTCTTCTGGGCTCTCCAGGTGCTAGGGAACAGACTGGACATCCTCTTGGCATGTACATCCATGGCGGGGTCGGAACGGGAAAGAGCATGATCATGGATGCTTTCTTTCTGCAGACCCCGGTTGACCGGAAGATCCGGGTGCACTTCCACTCATTCATGCAAAGATTGCACCGCGAGATCCAGGAGCATAGATCATCCGCTGATCCTCTGAAGACAGTTTCGGAGCGAATATCCGACCGCTATGGGCTTATCTGTTTTGACGAGTTTCATGTGTCAGACATAGCTGATGCGATGATGCTCTACCGGCTTCTCGAACTGCTGACCGGTGGAGGGGTGCATTTCGTGATGACATCGAACTATGCGCCTTCGGAACTTTATTCCAATGGATTGGCTCGGGACCGCTTCCTTCCGGCGATCGAACTGTTAAATTCAAAGTTCGAGGTTCACAGGCTCGATGTCAGTCAGGATTACCGGCTTCGGCAGCTTTCGAAAGGCAAGGCCTACTACTTCCCGCTCAATGAGGAGAGCGAAGCCGAACTGAAGAGAACGTTTGACCGCTTGGCGAATGGCATTGTCGTCCGGCCGCACATCAAGGTGAACGGCAGGGTTCTGAATTCCGTGGCCCGGACCACCGGCGCAATATGGTTTGACTTCAAGGAGCTTTGTGCCACTGGCCGGTCTCAATCGGACTATCTGGATCTTGCGGAAAGGTTTTCAACGCTGATCCTGTCGGACATACCTCGGATGGAGAGTGAGGATATCAAGGATGTCTCCAGGAGGTTCACACTCCTTGTCGACGTACTCTATGACATGAGGGTCAAACTCGTCTGTTCCGCCCAGGTTCCGCTTGACCAGCTGTATGGCACTTCCGAAGGAGGGGAATCGGGCAGGACCGTCAGCAGACTTCAGGAAATGCAGTCGCTGGAGTATTGGAAGATGCCTCTGGTACGTCATGGTGATAATCTGCTCAGGTAGCTTGCATAACAAATGCGTGGTTGACCGGTATGTTTTTCCGTGGCTGCGCCTGGATAATAGTTGAAGATCTATGGAAAAGCAGCTTGCGCACAGTAGGAAACGGGTTCATGCAAGGTTGGGAATGCCCAAGAATGGCCATAATGCTATGATATGGTGCTACTGTTTTGATTCTGATCGCAACTCCGCGTCCTTGGGAGTAAATGACTAGTGCAGTTCTCCAATAAAATCAGAGGTTCAACATTCACATACATATGGATTCAGCAACAATAGTCTCGCGGTTGCGGAAAGACTTGGATATTGAGATGCGTGCCAACAGCGATGCTGTCAACGATGAGCCGCGAACCGATTCGACAGTGCTTGGGAGTGCCGAAAGTGAAATCGTTAAGAAGACCAAAACCGAGGGATTGGCTATTCTGGAAAGCGCTGAGCAGGGCTGTACCGAGATTGAGAGGAAGAAGGATGAGGCGGCTGAAAGCAAGATCAAGATTCAGGATGATCTTAAAAAATTGGTTTCCAGGGAGGCTCCTAGGCCACTGGAACTTACGCAAGCCGAAGAGAAGTTGTCCCAGGCGCAGGCGCATCTTAGGATGTTTATGAAGGAGCATGGCTTGCGCCGCCATGCCCGCATTCCGGAAAGCCGTTTCTGGATATTTAGTGTTGTCTTGGCTGTTGTGGTTGCGGAGGGTGCGATCAACAGTTACTTCTTTGCCGCCGCTTCCGACTTTGGCCTGCTGGGCGGTTTTCTCCAAGCGTTTTTTGTCAGTGGCGTCAATGTGGCCTTCGCGTTCATTGGCGGATACCTGATGCTCCGCCAGTTGGTGCACAAGAATCCCGGACGGAACCTTGCAGGTCTGATTGGGTTGTTTGCTGTGCTTATGATGATCGTGCTTATCAATCTGATGGCGGCGCAGTACCGTGGGTTTCTGGAGCAGAACATTGAGAATCCAGGTAATGCAGTCATAGAGCGTCTTCTCTCGTTGGATTTTTCCGGTGCGCTCAACTCAATCAATTCGGTGTTGCTGGTTCTTGTCGGTCTTCTTTGTGCATTCTTTAGCGGATGGAAAGGTTATTCGTCCGACGATCCCTATCCGGGATACGGTGACATGCAGCGGGATGTCAATAGTGCTATGGACATTGTCCGTGAAGTCAAGGACGAGTCTGAGGACATCCTATATGAGTGGGGCGAAGACCAGAGAAATGAGTTGAAGGAGATCCGTAAGCGGCTTGATGACATGAGGCTTTCATTGATAGAGCTTCATGATTCATGTCCGATGTTGGCGCGGTTCTTGACATTCTCGTCAGGTGAGGAATTGTGTGAGATAGCTCATCAGCTTCTCTCCTTTTATCGCGAAGAGAACAGGAGAATCAGGGCAACACCTGCCCCGGACTATTTTTCAAGATATCCGTCTGTCCAGGATCTTGATCTTGGGGCCAGAAGGAACGAAGAGGATATAAAAGGAAGGATTGCAGTTCTTGTTACAGACTTGAAAGCCATGCTCAGGGAATTGACATCCATGATGGAGCAGATTGACAGAAAGGCTTCCGAGATGAGACTGCCCATCTGAGATGCCAAGGAGAAGACGTCGACGAAGAGGTTCATCTCCCAAGACCATTTTGGGAGTAGTGCTTGTGGTACTTGCCATCGGAACATTGGGCGGAATGGGATACGCTGCTTGGCGTCTACACGCAAGTCAGAGCCAATATGACCCTGAAACCTTCTGCCCTTTGGATGGAAGCGACAGGCATACTGCTGTGCTGATTGATGCGAGTGATCCGCTTAGCGCCACGCAGGTGAAGAGGGTCAGGGAGTACATTGAGGATCTCAGGAAAAACCTGGAACCCTATGAGTGGGTAGGGCTCTATGTGCTGAATCAGGATAATCTTGTTCTGCCTCAGCCGGTTTTCTCGCTTTGCAACCCGGGAAATGCCGACCAGGCAAATCCCCTGTACGAAAACCCGGAAAGAATCAGGGAACAGTTCGAAAGCCGCTTCCTGCGTCCGATGGCGGAAGCGGTTGAAAGCCTTGTGGCAAGCCGGTTGGAGACGCAAAACACTTCTCCGATATTGGAAATGATTAGGGCTGTTGCAAGCGACCGCCGTTTTCGGTCGGGGAACCGGAGGCTTATCGTCATCTCTGACATGTTACAGAATGTTCCACAGTACTCGCACTATTCGGGAGATTACGACTTTGATTCGTTCCGCCTGAACCCCTACTCAGAGAACTTTCTCGGCGTTTCGCTTCTTATGACGGAAATTGAGGTCATATACCTGAAGCGTCCATCGACCGTTAACCTGCAGACACACGGTCATGTTGGTTTCTGGGAAAGGTATTTCGATGCGGTAGACGCCTCGCTTGAGCGAGTGGAGCCTGTACTCTGACATCTTTGCGAATCAGGGAGGACAAAGAAAGAACGTGGTGGGGAAGTCGGAAGCGGCTGATAACATAGGCGATGGATTGGTGCGGATACTAACCTATCCCCCTTTCTATGTGGTCGTTGGGGGCCTGTTGCTCTGTAATGACGTTGTTCGGACCGATCTGCTGGTCGGCGGGTCAATTCTCTGCGGCTTGATTTTTCTTTATGGCTTTCTTTCGCGGCGGCTTACTGGTGTGGAGCCTTCTGAGATTGGGGACAACTGCTATTTCATAGGCTTTATATTCACTCTCGTGGTCATCTGCCTGTCGATCTATCTTGACGGGAGCAGGGACGCCACTGGAACGGAGAAACTGCTTCACTCGGTGTCGGTGGGCCTGATCACAAGCGTGGGGGGAATACTGGCGCGGTTCATAATCTCCTATGGAATCAGGGAGGCGGACCAGGACTTGGACAGCAAGGTGCGGATGCTCTCTAGCGAAGTGGCCCGGCTTTCCATTGCTCTCCAGGACTCTGTAGTTGTTACCAGACAATACAACAGCAAACTAAAGGATGAGACCAGTACGCTTGGCGAAAACCTTAACCGGGAATTGATCCGCTTGCTGGAGGATCTTGCCGAAAAGACACATGAAGCCCTTTCAAAGGTTCACTTTGACCGTGTTCATTCCGAACTCACCAGAGCTGTTGACGCCCATGTGGGTGCAGTAGGTCTTGTGGTGACTTCGCTTGACCGTGTTGGTGACAGGCTAGTTCCGGTTGCCAGCAAGATAGAGAGGGTTTCCGAATCCCTGTCGTCAGCTGTGGACGGGGTGAAGGCCTCCTTGGCGGATTCAAATTGGGAGTCGATCGGAGAGTCCTTCGGTTTGTTCTCCGAAAAGGCAATCAGGATGAGCGAGGTTGCTGATCAAATGGTGGAAAAATACGGAAAAATGGCAAAGGATGCCGATGTGCTGACGGAGCAGTTTGACGGGGTCCGAACAAACTTCCAGCATGCGGTGGAGATTATGCGCCAGGACATTGACGAGGTCATCAGGATCAAGCGTCAGTACAGGGAGAGCTTTGACCAGGCTGCCAAGGAATCGATCAGGGAGACGCACAAACTCTATTCCCGCCTGATCACGGGAGCCAATGTCGCCATTTCGAACATTGAGCGCTGGGAGACGCTTGTAAAGAGATTGGAAAACTGGGTGGAGCAAGAGCGAAAGACAGGCGACAGCGATGAGATTTAGCAGCCGGCAGTCTAGGAAGACCATAATTTCCCTGACTCAGACTGAGATCATGTTCATCTTGGCGACCATGATCCTTGTCATGTTGCTGGCACAGAAGCGTGAGAACTTGCGTCTTCAGGATGAGAACCAGGCGATCATGTCGCTCCCGGATAGTGCCTTTCAGGCGGATCAGCATAGTCCAAAGAGCCGGATGAGCGGTGAGGTCAAAAATGTTCTTGATTCGTCTGGCTCGGTTGATTCCGATGGCACATCCACGAGGCTTGGCTCCAGTAAAGATGCTCGGAACGGCGAGAATCTCCCGGCCGCGACAGAGGACAGGAAAAACGAACCTATAAGGCAAACCTTGGATCGTATCGGTGCCGCGGATCTAGTCAGGGAGGATCTCACAGAGGAGGAGCGGCTTAGGGAGTTGATACGTCTTGCATCCATAGGTAAGGGTTTGGAAATTCATAACCAGGCTGATGTGTTGCCAGAGGATATCAAGTGGACGGAAACCGGCTCCAGTTTTATCGACTCTGTTCCTGATGTTTCAAGGCAGACCTTGGCGAACAAGGTTGGTTTTGATCCGTGTTGGCCCAAGGTGGCCGATGGCTACATCAGCTACCACTTCACGTTCTCGACGGTATATGACAGTGAGACTGACCTCTACCGCATGGAACCCGCATGGGATGAATCGGTGTTGCAGGTGAGAAACGATTTGGACAGTGTCATGGCGGTGCTAAGAAGGCGTCCTGAAGGCTGGATAACCGAAGATGAGTTTGCACGCTTTGGGGAGGAAGTTAGGGAGCAGACACGGACTGTCTACCGGACAGATTGTCTTCTCGTCACTAGAATCAACGATGCCGGCAAGAAGGCAATCCTGTTCATAGGCAAGTACTTTTATCCCATCTATTAGGATGGCGGTTCAGTTTCTTCTATTTGGGGATGGCATCCGGTCAGAATGTCGTTTCCGGTTTCGGTGATCGCAATGGTGTGCTCCCATTGTGCCGAGAGTTTGCGGTCGCTAGTGACGACCGTCCATCCGTCCGGTAGAACCCGTACAGACGCCGCCCCTTGGTTGATCATGGGCTCGATCGTGAATGTCATGCCCGGCTTTAGTTCCAAGCCGGTTCCTGGATTGCCATAGTGAAGCACCTGTGGCTCCTCATGGAAGTTTCTGCCGATTCCGTGTCCGCAGTAGTCACGCACGACACTGTAGTTATGTTGTCTGGCATGTGACTGGATGGCATGTCCGATATCCCCTAGGGTGTTTCCCGGCTTTGCAGCCTCAATGCCTCTTGTCAGACATTCATGGGCAATGCCGCAGAGCCGGCGGGCCGCAACCGAGACTTTGCCAGCAGTGAACATCCGGCTGGTGTCGCCATGGTAGCCATTCTTGATGACGGTGATGTCTATGTTGAGGATGTCACCTTCCTTTAGGATCCTCTTCGAACTTGGAATTCCATGGCAGACCTGATGGTTTACCGAAATGCATGTGGCACACGGATACGGCTGTCCGGCGCCGCTAGGCTGGTAGTTGAGCGGGGCGGGTATGGCATTGGCTTCCAGTATGGCGGCGTGGCAGAGCCCATCCAGTTCTGCCGTGCTGATACCTGGCCTGACGTGTTGCCCGATATTATCGAGAATGCCTGCGGCGATGGCACCTGCCACTCTCATTTTCTCAATTTCATCGGTTTTCTTGAGGATCGGAGCCATGTCAATCCGAATAGGTTACACGGTAGATCGTTCCGGAGTGGTCATCCGAAAGAAGCATTGCCCCGTCAGGTAGAAAGGCGATGTCTACTGGACGCCCCGAAACGTTCTCATCGCTGTCTAGCCAGCCTTCTATGAAAGGCTCATACGACTTCACGTTCCGATTCTCGTCCAGTTCGGCCATGTAGACGGCGTACCCGATCTTTACGGAGCGGTTCCAGGAGCCGTGGAGCGCAACCAAAAACCGGTTGCCGTAACTTTCGGGAAACATGGTTGTCGGCGGGAACTTTATGCCGAGATTGGCCACGTGCGGACCAGTGAGCAGTACAGGGGGTTCATAGTTGTCGCAGCTGTTTCCGAAATCGGGATCCTCGAAATTGCCCTGATGGCAGAAGGGAAAGCCAAAGTGTTGGCCTTCGACCTCAATTCGGTTGACTTCGTCGCTGGGCAGGTCGTCGCCAAGCCAGTCACGCCCGTTATCCGTAAACCAAAGCAGGTCTGTTTGCGGATCCCAGTCAAAGCCGACGGAGTTGCGCACTCCGTATGCATGGGTGATGGGATCTTCCCCTTGAAGGCTGTAGCTGCGAATGGTTCCTGTCAACTCAGGATCCTGAGGTATGCATACGTTGCAGGGAACGCCGAGCGATATGTACAAGCGATCATCATGGATTCGTAGGTACCTGTATCCGTGATGGGTGGATTCGGGGAGGTTCTCCAGAACAGTTTCGAACCTTTTGTCCTCCTCTGTCTTCTCGAAGAAGGCCTTTTCCGCATCGCTAAGGACAAGCACATTGCTGATGTCTCCGATATAGAGATCACCTTGGTGTAGTGCGACTCCGTTTGGAGCGCGAAACCCCCCTGCCTGCTTGTACTGGTCTGCCATACCGTCTCCGTCCATATCCCTGAGAGCGTAGACGAAACCACCCCGCGATCCTACAAAAACAGTTCCATTTGGTGCGACCGCTAACTGTCGCGGAGCGTTGATTCCGCTGGCGTAAACGTTGATCTGAAATCCAGGTGGCAGCCTGAGCGATCTTATGGTGCTGTCAGTGTCGGAAATTGCAGATTCGGACCAAAACAGCGGGACAATAAGAATGGCTAAAAGGGATTTGCCGAGAACAAGGGTGATCCGGCACATTCGTGAGCAGTTAAAATGGAAAGTCATTGGGTCGGTTGTCCGGCCAAGCGGAGGAATGATCGGTTTGGATTGTATATGATGCAGAAGATGTTTTTCGCTTGCAACACGGCTAGCACATACCTGATTCTAGCGTGAAGTGGACTTTCCAGGCTTGCCCGAATGCCATCCGCACAAGTTTTCTGATTTTAGAAGGATACCGGTCTTAGGCGTATGGCAGGGCGGTTAAACGCTTGGTCGGCGTATTTGATAGAATCAAAAGCTATTCACAGCGCCCGTAGCTCAGTTGGATAGAGCGCTTGGCTACGAACCAAGAGGTCGTGAGTTCAAATCTTGCCGGGCGCGCCAGAACCTAAAGGGGGGAAATACCTTGTTCAACTTGCAGGAATACGAACAGAAGATGGGGCGGACCCTTGAAGTTTTGGTTGCCGACATGGTCAAAATACGTAGTGGTCGCGCCCATGCAGGCGTGCTTGACCAGATCAAGGTGAAGTGCTACGGGACGGAGATGCCCTTGTCGCAGACCGCAACAGTCACTGTAGCTGATCCCAGAACCCTGCTGGTCGCACCTTGGGACAAGCAGAATATGCAGGCGATTGAAAAGGCTTTGCATGAATCCGATCTTGGGGTTGGGGCCTCGTCAGAAGGTGACAAGATCAGGGTTTCGGTTCCCCAGCTTTCTGAAGAGAGGCGCAGGGAACTGGTCAAGGTGGTAAGGAAGGAGGTTGAGGCGGCCAAGGTGGCGGTCAGGAATATCCGTCGTGACGGAAACCATGAGATCAAGGCTCTTCTCAAGGAGGGGGCGCTTGGCGAGGACGAGGCGCACCGCCATGAGGGCGATCTGCAGAGGGCGACTGACCAGCATATTGAAAAGGCCGATGCCATGTCTCGGGAAAAAGAGACTGACCTGATGAAAGTGTAGTCAGTAGCGTATTTGGGAACAGGGAGTGGATGAACAGGAACGTGCCATGACGTTGCCTTCCCACATTGCCGTCATTATGGATGGCAATGGAAGATGGGCGCAGAAGCATAGAAAACCTCGCCATGAGGGTCACAAGAAAGGAATCGAGGCCGCCCGTCGCATCATTGAGGATTGCGGTAACAAGGGCATTCGCTACCTGACCCTGTTTGCGTTCTCAAGTGAGAACTGGCGGCGTCCTCCCGCCGAGATTAACATGCTTATGACCTTGTTTGCTGAGACCATGGACGGTTTCAGCAAGGAACTGCAGAAGAATCATGTCCGGATTCGCTTTTTGGGCGACTTGGGGGTGTTTCCGGAAAAACTTCGGAAGACCATGGCGGAAACAGAAAGCCTGACCAGTGGAAACCGGCATCTGAATCTCGGAATTGCGGTCAATTATGGAGGCCGCTGGGACATAGCCAATGCGGTTCGGAGTCTTGCTGTCGAAGGCGTGGACCTGACTGAAGTGTCATCCGAGCGCCTAGCTGCTCGGATGAGCACGTCCTATGCGCCCGATCCGGATCTGTTGATAAGAACGGGAGGCGAGGTGCGAGTCAGCAACTTTCTTCTCTGGCAGCTCGCCTACACCGAACTGTACTTCAGTGAGACGTTGTGGCCTGAATTCACTTCAGAGGAACTGGATCAGGCCCTTGGGGAGTATGCCAGCCGCGAAAGACGCTTCGGCTCGGTCGCTGACAGGGAGGCCCGTTTTGAGTGAGGGACACACATGGAGCCGTGTTTGGATCGCTATCCTGCTTATCGCTGTCCTTGGGATCGCATTCCATATGGGCAAACTGGCATGGGGATCAGTTACGCTGATTCTTGTTGGAGTGGGGGCAGTGGAATGGGCGAGACTTGGTCATTTTAAGAGTTCCCAGGTTGTCTACTATGCAATTGCAGTCATGGGTCTTGGCCTGCTCGGCCACTGGCTATTGGTTGGCATGTCAGACAAGACCGGTGGTTTGTACGGGACGGCAATGCTTTTCTGGCTTCTGTATGCTCCTCTGTCACTGCTTGGAGTCAGGATCACGTCTGAAACATTGCATGCGCTGGTGGGGGCTCTGATTCTCGTTAGCGCGTGGATGGCATCCATAAGACTGTATATGGAAAGTTCTGATCTCATGCTCTTTTCCATTGCCATGGTTGCGGTTCTCGACTCAGCGGCATTTTTTGTCGGCAGAAGATATGGCAAGAGCAGGATGGCTCCCAACATCAGTCCGAAGAAGACTTGGGCAGGCTTGGCCGGGAGTGTCGGAGCCGCATATTTCTGTGCATTTGCTGCCTGGCTGTTGTTGGAGGCGTCGATTCCGTTGGTTGCGCTTCTTCTCTTCACCTTGGCTGTTCTTCTGCTTAGTGTTGTTGGCGACCTTTTCGAATCAACCGTCAAGCGGTCTGCAAATGTCTCGGACAGTGGGAGTATTCTTCTGGGACACGGAGGCATTCTGGATCTGGTCGACGGACTGCTTCCAGTGCTTCCGTTTGTCGCCCTCATTGCCGAACTATTGGCGCTGATGTCCTAGCGATGGCTCCTGTTCGCAAGGTTGTGGTGTTGGGCTCGACAGGCAGTGTGGGCAGGAGTGCGATGCAGGTTATTGGCTCCATGCAGGATGAAGTTTGTGTGTGTGGGCTTTTGGCCTGCACCAATGCTGGGATTCTGTCCGAGCAGATCAGGAAGTTTGCCCCTGATCTCGCAGTTCTCTGTGACGCCAAAGCGGTTTCCGAACTGGCATCCCTCCTCATGCCGGAAAAGGGGGGCTGCAGAGTGAGTGGCGATGAAGAGGCAATAATGGACATGATCCGGAGCGACGAGGTCACCGATGTCATTATTGCTCTGCCTGGCTTGGCTGGGCTGCCGTACACCATAGAGGGGATTAGGCAGGGCAAGCGTATCCTTCTGGCCAACAAGGAATCTCTGGTTGTTGCAGGATCGCTGGTGATGAAGACCTTGGCTGACTCCACGGCCGAACTGATACCGGTGGACAGCGAGCATAATGCCCTGTTCCAGATTCTTGGCCAGGAGAGCATTGGAAAGCCTCTTTCCGATGATGTTCGACAGATCGTATTGACGGCTTCGGGAGGACCGTTCCGTTCCTGCTCCGGACCGGAACTTGTTCGGGTGACACCCGAACAGGCATGTGCCCATCCGATATGGCCAATGGGGCAGAAGATTTCGGTTGATTCGGCCACGCTGATGAATAAGGGACTGGAGGTCATTGAGGCCTACTGGCTGTTCAATGCCCCTGTTGAGAAGATCAACGTCACCATACATCCGCAGAGCGTCATCCACGGAATTGTGGAGTTTGTGGACGGAAACTCGGTTGCACACATGGGTGTCCCGGACATGCGTCTGCCGATTGCGAGTGCACTGGCGCACCCAAGGCGTATCAATAACGGCTTGGCCGCCCCTGACTGGAGTTCGCTGGGTTCGCTTAGCTTTGAGGAGCCCCGGCTTTCGAGTTTCCCCTGTCTAGATCTCGCATACGAATCACTGCGCATGGGAGGTGGCTCTCCCGCAGCTCTTAATGCAGCAAATGAGGTTGCCGTGGAGCGTTTTCTTTCCGAAAATGTTCCGTTCACATCGATACCCCGCATTGTTGAATATGTGCTTCGCACCTGTGAATGGGATGACCGAAGCTACAAGGCGCTAATGGAGACTGACACGAATGCAAGAAGGCTGGCGTGGGAGGCAAAGGCGTGAGTTTTGTTCTGCCAGTTATATCTTTTTTGATTGCCGTATTCGTTGTTGTTGTGGTTCACGAGATGGGTCATTTTGTTGCCGCTCGCGCCCTCGGCATACGGGTTTTACGCTTTTCCTTCGGATTTGGCAAGGTTCTTCTTTCCCACACCGACAGGAAAGGTGTGGACTGGGTTTTTTCAGCCTTTCCGATGGGCGGGTATGTGAAGCTGCTGGATCTGGATTCTGCCCATGAGATGAAGATAGATGAGAAGCAGGCCTTTGAAAACCAGCCGCTAGGCAAGCGTGTGATTGTCATGGCAGGTGGACCTGTGGCCAATTTCGTATTTTCCTTCTGCGTCTATTTGTTGTTGACGCTGCAGGGCGAGACTGGGCTTAGGCCGAACATCGACAAGGTTTATCCCAACACACCTGCCTCTATCGCAGGCTTTGAGCCTGGTGATTCCATGGTAAGCGTCGACGGCGATCCAGTCCACCTGTGGAGACACTTCAGCCGCAAGCTTCTGCTCGGGGTAACGGACGCTTCGCTTTTGTCCGTGGCGGTCTCCCATGGCAATGGGTCTGTAGTGACAAGCAGAATACTGGATCTTAGCCGAATGGAGCCTTCCGTTCTAGACCGGGATCTTGTACGCGAAATAGGCTTTCATCCTGACGTCTCATACATCACCCGCATAGTCGAGTTCGTCGAGCCGGACAGTGCAGCGGAAGCTGCCGGCTTGGTTGCCGGTGACGAAATCCTGACAGTCAACGGTCTGGATATCCATGCGTGGGACGAACTGGTTCAGGCCATTAGGGACAATCCGGAAAGGGAAATCGAGTTGTCCTTTCTCCGTGACAGTCAGATCGGCAATGCTGTTGCAGTCCCTGATGCGGTTGAGATGGAAGGGCGGGTGATCGGCCGTCTCGGAGTTAGTCCTCATGTCGATGCGGACCGGTTGGAATCGTTGCGAGTCCATGTGTCGTACGGGTTTGGGGATGCGTTTTCCCAAGCGGTCAGGTGGACTGTAGGAGGACTGGTCGTGACAGCCCGGTTTGTGAAATTCCTTATTTTTGGTGAGATTTCGACCAAGAACGTAGCTGGCCCCATAAGGATAGCGACGTTCGCTTCCGACTCGATTCTTCTGGGCCTGGTTGCCTTCGCCAATTTTCTTGCAGCCATTTCGATCAGCCTGGGAGTGGTCAATCTTTTGCCCATTCCCATTTTGGATGGCGGACATTTAATGTTGTATGCCGTAGAATTCATACGTGGCAAGAAACTATCAGCTAGGGTTGCATCCCTTTTGTTTGGGATTGGCTTGGCCATGGTGCTTGCTTTCATGGCCTTTGCCATAGTCAACGACCTGATGCGGCTATAACCTGTTACTGCATGTTCGGATTAATACGTAAGGCACTGTTTTGTCTTTATACCTCTTGTGCCATGCTTGTGCTTTCAGTGAGTGCACAAGAGCAGGCATTTGAAAGGTTTGTGATAGAGGATATCCGAGTCGAAGGGCTTGACCGCCTAGACACGGGAATAGTCTTCCGGAATCTCGAGCTGTCGATAGGGGACGAATTTGACCGGAGATCGGCCGGCGCCGCGATCAGGAGACTCTTTGCAACCGGAGTTTTCCGTGACGTGCAGCTTCGCAGAGATGGCAATGTGTTGGTGGTGGAAATCGTTGAGAATCCGACCATATCGGAAATCGGCATATCCGGGATGGATGAGTTTGATCCGGACGATGTGCTTGAGCAACTGGAGGAGTTGGATTTTTCGAAGTCTGCGATACTCCGTCCTGACACAGTTGAACGAGTGGTTCAGTTTATCAAGAGTGCCTATACGGAACGGGCATACTTTGCCGTATCAATAGTTCCTACGGTCACTCCGCTTGACCGCAACCGCGTGAGGGTCGACCTTGAGATTTTGGAAGGCGGCATAGTGAGGATATCCGCCGTTGACATCTACGGTGTCGAATCAGAGGACGTGGACGATGTGCTCGATCAGATGGAGTTGGGGTCTACCAACTGGCTTAGTTGGTACAAGAGTGACGATGTGTATTCCGCTGCGGTTTTCCAAGGAGACATAGGGCGGATACAGGACTACTATCTGGAGCGCGGATACCTTAAGTTCAACGTGGTATCGTCGGAAGTGATTCTATCGCGCAACCAGGATTCCATCCGGCTGGTGATTGTTATCGAGGAAGGCGGAACCTACAGCCTTTCGGGCTGGGATTACTCGGGTGATCCAGTGGTTGATTCGGACGGGTTGAATGAAACGCTTGATCTGGTCACAGGTGAAACCTATTCGGCCAAGAAGGTTGAAGCCGCTGCAGAGAAGATCCGCAAACATCTCGGCAACCGCAGTTTTGCCAAGGCCAAGGTTCTGGTTAACCGGATCCTTGACGAGGAGAGCAACCAGGTCAAGATTGACTTCAATGTCAGCAAGGGCGACTCGATATACGTGCGCCGCATCAACATATCCGGCAACCAGAAAACACGAGATGAGGTGATTCGGCGTGAACTTAGACAGTTCGAGGGGGATCTTTACTCTACTGAAAAGATAGACCGCTCCCGCAGGAAACTGGAGCGCCTAGGATTTTTCGACAATGTGGTCTTCGAGGAGCAGGATGTTCCTGGCGACAGTAGCCAAGTGGATCTTCTGCTTGATGTTGAGGAGTCAACTCAAGGCACCGGCTCGGTGGGCTTGGGCGTTGGGTACTCGCGATCAGGAGGCGTTTCGTTTTCGGGATCACTGCGGACAGAAAACATCTTTGGGACAGGAAACGATTTCGAGACTGAGGTTTCCTTTTCCGACACGGTCGATTCCTTCTCCATAGAGTTTGACCAGCCGTACGTAACCGCTGAAGGTGTGAGCAGACACATTGGATTGTCACGTAGGGAAGTTGAAAGCGATGATGATGTGAGCGACTATTCCTTAGAGGGATCGGGACTGGACTACGGTTATGGAATCCCGTTTGACGAGGAGACCATCCTGTTTGCGAATATCCATTATGTGAGCGATTCTCTCGTTAATGTCGGCCAGGTCTCTGAAGTTGACACGGAGGCTCAGGAATACCTGACGAAGCACGGAACGAAAACCACCACCTATTCGGCAAGCGCTAGCCTAACGCGTGATACACGCGATTCCACCGTCAGCCCGTCCACAGGGTTTCGGCAGAACTTCACGACTCGCGTGACGCTCCCCTTTGGCGACCTTCGCTATTACAGCATGCGCTTTCTGCACGACCATTACTTTCCGGTAGGTGACAAGTATGTTGCCGAGTTGCTGGGTGAGTTGAGCTATGCCGATTCCTATGGCGGATACGTCTATCCATTCTTCCGGCGCTACCACCTTGGTGGACCTGCATCCCTGCGTGGATATGATGCCGGAACAATAGGCCGCAAGGATGAAGATGGGGATTCACTAGGCGGCCGCCTGAGGATGAGAGGGAGTGCGGAGTTTTACTTCCCCTTTCCGGTTCTTAGTGAATTTGACGGGGTTAGGACATCGTTTTTCACCGACATTGGTGGGCTCTACTCTGATCCTTCCGATTTTGATTTGGGTGAGCTGAGAGCGTCGGCTGGGCTTACAATCAGATGGCTTTCCCCTCTTGGACCGTTTCGCTTCATTTTGGCTCAGCCGCTTAGGTCAAAGGACGGGGACAAGACACGCTCATTCGACTTTACAATAGGGGTTTTCTAGGAGGTTTTCATGATCAGGAAAATGTTTAGTATTCTGCTTACCTTAGCCATCCTGCTGAGTTCGGCTCAAGCCGGTAGCCAGGAAAACTTACGCGTCGTCTTTGTCGAGGTTGAGCGGGTTTTCCGCGAATCATCACTTATTGGGCAGATTCGTGAACAGATTGAAGAGGAGTTCAGTGATCAGGCTCAGGCAATTCGGAAGCTGATTGAGAACATTCAGGAACGGCGTGACAAGCTGAGTAAGGAAGGGTTGACACTGAGTTCCGAAGAGACAAACGGACTGCGGCAGGAGATAGATCGTTTTGAGGTTCTTCTTCAGCGGGAGGATGAGGCGTTGAGAGAGGACCGCAACCTGCGTTTCTCCGAATTCCGCGAGAAGCTTGAACCCGAGATATTCCGCCTGATCAGCAATGTGGCCAAGGAGGGAGAGCATGAGATGGTTCTTGATTCGGTCGTGGTCCTTTATGGGGCGACTGAGGCCAATGTTACAGATCAAGTGATCGATATGCTGGACAAAAACATTACACTTGAACAGTTGATGAAATGATCCGTGACAGGCGATTTCCTGCTAGTGTTCCGGTTTCGATAGAGGAACTCGCAAAAAAGATCGATGGGCGTGTTGTCGGGGACGGGAGAGTTCTGATCAAGGGTTTTGCGACCCTGAGGGGGGCAGGGCAGGGGGATATTGCCTTCTACGACAACCAGAAATATTTTGAGCAGTTGGCATGCACCCAGGCATCAGCAGTGCTTTTGGCCGAAAAGGATGCAGAGAGAACAAACCTTGACAGGGTAGTTGTGGATGAAGAGCCCAGAAGGCACTCACTAAAACTACTGGACATCTTCTATCCGAAGAGACAGGAGACGTCCTCCGGAGTCTCCTCAACAGCAGTTATTGACCCGGCCGCTCTCATCTCCCCGAGCGCCTCAATTGCGTCATTTGTCCATGTGGGTCAGGGAAGTCGCATTGGCGGGAATTCGGTTGTTCATGAAGGCTGCGTTATTGGTCCTGATGTCACCATAGGTGACAACGTGGTCATATATCCCAACGTGACGATCTATGACCGTGTGGAAATAGGGGATGGATCCGTGATTCATTCCGGCGCTGTAATCGGCGCGGACGGATTTGGGTTTGTGCGGGTACAAGGGCGTCCATATAAGATTCCACAAGTTGGGCGTGTTCTCATCGGCATTGAGGTTGAGATCGGTGCGATGACCGCAATAGACCGAGGAGCGCTGGATGACACGGTCATAGGAGACCGGGTCAAGATCGACAACCATGTCCAGATAGGACACAATGTCTTCGTTGGCTCTGACACAGTCATCTGCGGCAAGGTGGGAATCAGCGGCAGCGTTGTTATCGGCTCAGGCGTAACCATAGGTGGAAACTGCGGGATCAAGGATCATGTCACCATAGCCAATAACGTCGTTGTGACCGGTGGCAGCAACGTCACGGGAGATATTGACAGGCCTGGAGCCAAGTATGCAGGTGTGTTCCCTGCCATGCCTGGTGTTGCTTGGCAACGCTGTGTCATTGGATTTAGGAAAGCTATCGAGGGACGTTCACATGACAAGACCTGACTGGAAACATGCAAAATGACTGACGGCAAAGACATATGGAACAGCCGGTTTGCCCAAGTTGACCAGATATTTGGCCACTTGCCGCACCGCTTTCCCATGTTGATGATCGACAGAGTGGAAAGCTGGGAGCCTGGTAAGAGCGTGACTGCGGTCAAGAACATATCTTTCAACGAGCCTTATCTTCAGGGTCATTTCCCGAGCCGGCCAGTCATGCCTGGCGTTCTGATGATTGAGGCGATTGCCCAAGCGTCGGCAATACTAGGATACCTGTCCATGAACCTTACTCCTGAGACTCATACTTTTCTTCTTGTTGGGGTTGATGAGGCCAAGTTCAAGCGCATGGTCATCCCAGGCGATCGGATGCTAATACACTCAAGCCTTGTCCGCACCATCAGGAGCATGATCAAGATAGAGGGGCGTATAGAGGTGGAAGGCGAACTGGTTTGCTCGGCTCGGCTAATGACTGCGCTTGTAAGTGAAAAGGATGGCTGATATCCATCCTACTGCAGTTGTTGACAGTTCTGCAGAGATTGATGCGGATGTATCTGTAGGGCCATACACAATTATTGAAAGCGGGGTATCGGTAGGCAAGGGCAGTCGGATAGGATCCCATAACGTCTTGTGCACCGGAACTTCCATAGGTCACGATACGTCCGTCGGGCATCACAATCAAATTGGGATTAAGCCGTACGACAAGAAATATCGGGGGGAAAAAGCGATCCTTGAGATTGGTGCGGGGAATGCAATACATAGTTTCTGTACGTTATGCGTTGGCACCGGAGATGGCGGAGGCATCACTAGGATTGGCGACGGAAACTGGTTGATGGCCTATGTGCATCTCGCTCATGACTGTAGCATCGGAGATGGGAATATTCTGTCAAATCTTACCCAACTTGCCGGACACGTCATGGTTGGCGACCATTCAACTTTGGGAGGGGGAACTCTCGTTCATCAACGCTGCAGAATAGGATCCTATGCCATGACATCGGCAGGAACATACTTGAACATGGATCTGCCTTCCTTTTTCTGTTCGGCTGGCGCTGATGGAAGAAGAATGTCTGTCAACAGAGAGGGGTTGAAAAGAAACGGATATGATTCCAACCAGATAGGAGTTGTCCGTGAGGCATTTGCGATTCTCTACCTGCGTGGCAACCCGCTGGATGATGCGATTAAGGAGATAGAGGGAAAAAATGCTACCCACATGTTTCTTGCCGAATTGGTTTCCTTTCTGAAAGAGAAAGGCAGAGGCATCATCAGGCCTCGCGAGAGTCCCAATGAATAGGCATTTGCGGTTGCCTAGCCGCACATGCTGACATTCGGGCTATCAGCCACCGAGGCGTCAGGCGATGCATTGGGTGCCTTGCTTCTGGAGCGCCTAGGGGAAAGGATGCCGGATGCATCCTTTTATGGTCTTGGCTTGGAGCAAATGCACAAGGCGGGATTGGAATCCGTCTGGTCAGGCGAGGACATCGCCGTAATGGGGTACTGGGATGCGCTCACGAAGTTTGGCCGCATAATGGAAGTGCGTAAGCGCCTGCTTGCTCGGCTGAAGAGCAGTCCGCCCAACCTGTTTGTGGGTATTGATTCGCCAGACTTCAATTTCGGCATTGAGCGAAGGATGCGACGCTTGGGAACCAAAGCTGCTCACATTGTCAGTCCCTCGCTTTGGGCTTGGCGACCGGAAAGGATACATAAGATAAGGGAGTGTGTTGACCTGATGCTCTGCCTGTTCCCATTTGAAAGGAAGATCTACGAGGATGCCGGCATTCCGGCAGTTACTGTTGGTCATCCTGACGCAGACACAATCCCTGATGATCCTGACAGGCATGAGGCACGCCATAGGCTGGGTGTGGACGAGGAATGTGAGTACGTAGTGACCCTGATGCCTGGCAGTCGTCAACAGGAACTGGCAAACCATACCGATCTTTTCATCCAGTCTGCAGAGTGTATAGCATCCCGACATGCAAATATGACTTTCCTAGTGCCCGCGGTTGATGAGTCCTGTCGGCTGTTCATTGAGAACCGCATTTCAGCATTGGGTGTCCAGAAGCATCAAATTCTTGTAAAGGAAGGCGCTTGGCGGGACTGTCTGGCGGCGGCGAATGCTGCAGTGATAAAGTCGGGGACTTCCACTCTTCAGGCAATGTTGTACGGTGTTCCCATGGTAATCGTCTATAAAATGTCTGTCCTAAGCCATTGGATGCTTCGGTTAAGGGATTTTCATTCTGATTTCATTGGTCTTCCAAACATCCTGGCGGGGCGTATGATTTGCCGCGAACTTATCCAAGACCATGCAACCAATGAAAACATTACAGGTGAGATTGAGAAGTTGTTGTCAGTAAGCGAAGCTAGGAAAGACTTCCAGAAATGTGCCATGGACGTAAAGTCCTCCCTTAGGCTGAATGCCACTGAACGCATGGCCGAAGCGCTTTTTGACCTTGCGGGGCAGTCATGAATGTAGAGGTCATATGCGGCGTTGACGAGGCCGGAAGGGGTGCTCTTGCGGGTTCCGTGGTTGCGGCAGCGGTTATTCTTGGCAATATCAAGATTGACAAGTTACAGGATTCGAAAAAACTCTCCCCCAAGCTTAGAGAGGAGCTTAGCGTGAGGATCGCTAACGAATGCGTTGACTTTGCATATGGCATTGCCAGTGTGAAGGAGATAGAGGAGATCAACATACTGAATGCCACAATGATCGCAATGCAACGCGCAATAGGAAAGATCGTAATAGTGCCGGATCAAGTACTTGTGGACGGCAACAAGTGTCCCGATATGCCGTATCCGTGTTCCTCAGTGGTGGGTGGGGATGCAAGTGTGGCGGAAATATCAGCGGCTTCGGTTTTGGCCAAGGTGGAGAGGGATCGTCTCATGCGGGAGCTGGCTATTGAATACCCATGCTACGGGTTTGACCAACACAAGGGTTATGGCACGGAAAGTCATCTCGAAGCGCTCAGTAAGTATGGTGCCGCTCCCTGTCATAGGGCAAAGTTTTCTCCTGTGAAAAACATATTGAAATGACGAAACAGTCTACATAAAAGTGGTGAGTGGCCAGTTGAAAGTCAAGTATATAATTCCCAATGCAATCCTACGGAATTTCCGCATGTATCTAACGAATTTCTTAAAGAGAGTGACGGATCATTTGCTTATTTCCGAAAGTTTTAGTTCCTCAACTGCTTTTTGAGCCTGTCTTCTTTTTTGTTTTAGCTTAGTTCGTGCCGGAAGAGGCACCTTACATAGAAAACGTTTGGCTTTCGAGAAGAATCTCTTCTCAAAATATGACTCAGGCTGAAAGAATGTGTTTTCCTGCTGAGAACAGTTGTACGGAAGTTTTCCGAGAAGATCTGGAATCAGCAGGAACAGGTTATTTTGATTTAGCAGTCTCCTTCTTGCTTCAAGCAAGTCTGCACGGCGTTTACTGTCCAAATCCGCATCAATGATTTTCTTGATTTTTAGATATGCCTCCTGCGGATCCTTTATATCAATCGGACTGAAACTGTCCTTGGGAAAGTACTCTGCAAGATTAGAAGCACCATGATAGATTGGATAAGTAAGTGTGAGCAGGGGATCAGCGATTTTTTCCGTCCAATAGTGAGATTGACGCGAGTTTTCAATCGCTATATGGAAATGATAGTCCTCTAGTGCTTCGAGTTTGTCATTAATGGGGCGTATACCCCTGCCAAATACCGACAATTCCGGACCAAAGCGTTTGCGCAGATGATTGACAAACAAAATCCGTTCACAATGTCCCACAGTCATGTTTGAACTGGATGTTATAACTGATATCAATTTGGACTTGGGAGGATCAAAGGCTTTAAAGAAGTCGTAACAGTAGCGACTGCAGTCTATTTCTTTGCCAGCCCACCAGCACAGCCCTGGCTGGGAGAGAACGAAGTTGGGATGCTTGGTCAGGGGATCGGTAGTCACCACATAGCCAAACTGGTCTAGGAATCTGTTGTCGTATCTCTTGACGCTAGGAGGTTCTGTGGCTATGAACACGCTCTTTTCACGCGAACCGATCACTGTATTCTCCGGAAAAAGGTAGTTTGCCATCACTAGATAGTCATGATTCCTTTGGCTGTAGTCATTAAATATGTAGCGATATCCATTTACCTCGGGATTTAGTGACGGAAACTGTCTCCTAGCATTGGCGGGGGTGAAATGCGAAATAAAACTGATCAAAAAGGAGTTCTTCATGGCTATGCCCAGTTCAGGAGGACTTGTGACTACAAGAATTAGGTATTAAGTGTCTTTGATCTGCAATTATAGAGACTTCAATCCCAAGTTGTGTTTCGAGGCAGGACTATGTTTTTGCATGCTTTGGTGAGATGCCCAAACTTGGCTCACTTGACTGACGATAGCCACCTAGATGGATTGGGAAGTTTTTGGGTTCTATCAGGAAGCGTGTGTTTGGCGTCAATCGGAGCGGTTCAGTCGTACACCGTGTGAAATCAAAGCGTTTATTTGTTCTTAGAGGTAGGAAATTGTTTATAATATGCTCCTGACCGAATCATGGTAGTCATCCGATTAGCAAGGGGAGGAGCGAAGAAGCATCCTTCCTACAAAATAGTGGTCGCGGATTCAAGAAAGCCGCGAGATGGGCGTTTTATTGAATCGATTGGCTACTACAGGGTGGAACCCAAGGACAAGCCTCCCATGTTTGAGATCAACATGGAGCGTTATGGACACTGGCATTCAATGGGAGCACAGGTTTCTCCTGCAGTCAAGAAGATAGTTCATCTGAAAGCGCGTACCCTCCTATCGACGGAGAAAGAGGTGGTAATGGAGGGTGGTTCCGGTTCCAAGCTTTCAGGTGTCGGGGAAAAACCTGCTGGATCGGCTTTCAGCCCGACTCCTTCTTCTCAGACTGCCGACAGCGTGGAAAAAAGTGATCAAGATTCTGCATTCGGTGAGGCCACTGATGATGCGGAGAAGGAAGTTGTTCCGGTTTCTACTGAGCAGCCAAGTTAAGTTATTTTTTTGGCCGGATATGCCCGCACCTTTCTTTCGGGCTTCCTAGTTCATTTTGCTTTGGAGCCTCTTACTTGGATTCAGGTGATTGGATGAAGAGACTTATAGTCATGGGGAAAATTGGTGTGCCTCATGGGATTAAGGGTTGGGTAAGGATTAATCCGTTTTCGGCTAACCTTGATTCACTGCTTGCTTACCCACAATGGCACATACAGGTTCCTGAGGGAGACAACATCTTGATGTACACGGAGAAGGATTTGCAGGAGGCGCGCACGCAGGGCGGAAAGATTGTGGCTAAATTGGCGGGGATTGATACGCGAGAGCAGGCGGAAGCAGTCAAGGGTTGTTTCATATCGGTACATCGAGACGAATTCAAGCCTCTTGCCCCTGATCGGTATTATTGGTGCGACCTTGTTGGCATGAAGGTTAAAACAGTGGATGGGGAATTGCTTGGCAAGGTAGGGGATGTGTTTCAAACTCCGTCGAATGATATTCTCGTTGTTGATTCAGATAACGGCGAAATTCTCATCCCATTTCTCAAGAAGACTGTGACTCAGATTAACCACTCAGGAAGTGTCATGGTTGTCGACTGGAAGACGGACTATTGAAGTGAACATGCAGGTCATCACCATTTTCCCTGAGATGTTCCGAGAGTTTATGCATGTAGGCGTGATCGGAAGAGCATTGGCGAAAGGGATGTTTGGGATGGATCTAGTCAACCTTAGGGACTTTGCTTCGGATCGGCATAAAAGTGTTGACGACAGACCCTACGGAGGAGGGGCCGGGATGGTGATGAGGGCAGACGTCATCGTATCGGCAATTCGGCATTGTCAGCAAAAGTCGCCTAGGGCAAGAACTATATTCCTGACTCCCCAAGGCAGAACACTCAACCACAGTCTGGTGTGTGATCTCGGCAGAGAGTCGGATATGATATTGATATCCGGTCGCTATCAGGGAATTGACCAACGGGTGATTCAAGAATATGCTGATGACGAGATTTCAATAGGCGATTATGTCTTGACAGGGGGTGAGTTGCCTGCGATGGTGCTTGTGGATGCTGTAATCAGAATGCAGGAGGGAACTGTCGGCAACCAGGAATCTGTTGAGTCGGACACTTTCTACAGTGAACTTTTGGCTCCTCCGGTCTACACTAGGCCAGAAATATGGGAGGGAAAATCCGTCCCCCGGGTATTGCTTGAGGGCAATCATGAAGAGATACGCCGCTGGCGTCTCAGGAAATCCGTGGAACATACTTTGCAAAAGCGGGAGGATATGGCTTTGCTGGCTAGTGAGAAAAATGAGGAGATCAGGAAAATCCTGATAGAATTGGGTGGAAAGTTGAAGGCACAAACATGAACATTATTGAGCAACTGGAAAGCGAGGAGATCCAGCGTTTAGGCGTGGATATTCCGCTTTTTGGTGCAGGTGACACCGTTTCAGTCAAATGTTATGTGATTGAAGGGCAGAACAAGCGTATCCAGAATTTCGAGGGCGTTGTGATTGCCAAAAAGAACCGTGGACTGAATTCATCTTTTGTTGTCCGGCGTATGGCTTCAGGCGGAGGTGTGGAGCGCACATTCCAGACGTATTCGCCGATCATTGAGAGCATCAATGTAATAAGGCATGGAGATGTCAAGCGTGGCAAGATATACTATCTGCGCCAGAGGCAGGGCAGGTCAGCCAGGATCAAAGAGAAACTAGGGGCAAAAAAGCAGGTTAAGGCCGCCTAGGTCAGTCAGAATGGTGCAGGATCAGGAAAACACGTCTGAAGCGCAGTTGCTTCAAAAGGTTATTTCGGTAATTACCGGGATTACCCAAGAAAGGTCCTTTTCCAAGATATTCAGGGAAATCGTTTATACGGCAGGAGAGGTTACATCTTCCCAAGGGAAGACTCTCTATCTTATGGATGAGGAAAGCCAGACCTTGAAAGCTGTGGTGCTCCAGAACACGGTTTTGGGGCTTGAAAGCATCTACAACGACTTCGATCCTAACAAGATTGAGGGATTTATTTCCCTGCCTTTGTACCAGGATGGCGGGAAGCCGAACCGGGAGAGTATTGCGACCAACTGTGCGCTGGAAAAAAAACTCATTAATCTTCCGGATCTGGACCTGGCTCATGGCTATGATTTGAATAAGGTTAAGGCGTTCGACAAGAGCAACAATTACCAGACAAAATCAATGCTAGCTCTTCCCCTCTTTTCCCATGGAGAGGCGATAGTTGGCGTGCTTCAGCTCATCAATCCAAACAATGGCGAGGAGTTGTCGAGTGAGCAGCTTGATTTTGCCCGCATACTGGCCTCTCTGTTAGGAGCTGCGCTTAGCAATTCGATCTACATACTTTCATTCAAGAACCTGATCGATTCGGTTGTCCGGATGGTCAGTCTCGCTATTGATGAGAAATCGCCTCATACCGCTGGGCACTGCCATCGCGTTACTGAACTTGCCTTGGAGTTGGCAAGTGCAGTCAACAAACATGAGAGTGGTCCATACAAGAATTTCAAGATTGACGACACCGATATTCACCAACTGGAGATCGCGGCGCTTTTGCATGACATAGGGAAAATCATCACCCCCCAGCATATCCTGGACAAGTCAACCAAGCTGGAAGCGATTTGTGACCGGATTGATGTAATCCACGAAAGGTTTCTTTTGTTCAAGAAGGAAAAGGAAATTGAGTTCCTAAGACAGAAGTTGGCTGACAACAGCATCCAGATTACCCCCGAAGAGCAAAAGCGCTTGGACGGCATCAAGTCTGACATCAATGAGGATTTTGACTTTCTGAGTAGCTTGAACACCAATGAGATTTTCCTCAACGACGAGGTTAAGGAGAAGTTGGACGAGTTGGCGAAGCATCAGGTTGGCGGCGCCAACGAGCATTCCCGTCCGCTCTTGTCTAAGCAGGAACTCTACAACTTGTCCATTCCTCGCGGTACATTGAATTCTGAAGAGCGCCATGAGATGGAAAACCATGTGAGCATCACCATCAGGCTCCTTTCATCGCTTCCATGGCCAAAGGAACTAAGGGATGTGACCGAATACGCTGGTGGCCACCATGAGAATGCCAACGGGACAGGCTATCCCAATCACCTGACAAACAAGCAGATGTCTGTTCCTGCAAAAATCCTGGCTATTGTTGATCGTTTTGAAGGGCTGTCTGCTCCGGACCGTCCGTACAAAAGAGAGATGTCGTTATCCACGGTGATGAGGATAATGAATGCCATGAACGACGATAATGAACTTGATGAAGAACTCTACAGAATATTTCTTGCGGACAAGGTCTATCTAGACTATGCGCGGCGGCATCTTCCCACACATCTGATTGATATGGGATAGTATGGTTTTTGTCCGGCTTTTTACGAGAAGATCGTGTCAAGTTTCTTCTTGAAGAAATCGTAGGTTTTCTCTGTTTCCATAATCAGCAACCTGTCTTCCAGTGTGGCGGATTGCTTTTCAAGTTTTTTGGCAATTTGGATTTGGCTCTGGGCGGCCCTGATTCTGCCTCTGGTCAGATAGAGGTTGGCGAGTTGGAGATGTGATTCAATCTTTCTTCCTAGATGGTCTAGAATGTTCGCTTCCAGTTTCAGCAGTTCGAAAGGATTTTCAAATGCTTGGGTGTATCTTCTGACCTGCTCAAGAGATTGTGGGTTTGGTCTCTCGCCAAGCAATCTGCTATGCGTTACCGCCAGCATGTAGTTGTCAGGATGGCTTTTGACTGAGTCTTTTATCAGGGATAGGGCTTCGTTTTTTCTATTTTTTTTTCTCATTCCATCGGTAAGGGCGACTAGGAACGAAGGGTGTTTGATGTCCCAGATTTGCATCAGTCGCTCGGCATATCTGAAAGCCTCCCAGTTGTCGTGTTGCACGGCGGACAAAAGCAGTCCGTAGATGCCGATGACTTTCTCTTCCGAAAGTATGATGACACTGGTTTTTTCCAGTTCCTCGATCTGTGCTTCAATGGGTTTTGTTTCCGTTTTGCTGAGTGATGCCAGTTTCCGGCGCAGAAGAAGAAAGTCAAATTCATTGGATGACTGGAATGTAGTTCCAGCATTCTCGATACGGTTTCTTAGCATACCCATCCGGGAGGTTGATATAGGATGGGTTCTGAGATATTCAGGGATGTTCCCTCCCAGTTCAAGTTGCTGTATCTTAGCCAGGAAATCGAATAGACCATTGGGATTGAATCTTGCCTGTTTCAGAAGGTCCAAGCCTATCGAATCAGCTTCCATCTCGAATTGCCTCGAGTGAGCCAACTGGCTGCTAGCCTGTAATGCAGGTCCTGAAAACAGCAGTGCCTCTTGAAGTTGGGTGTTGCTTATGAGCAGTCCGGCGGCAACGCTGGCCATGCTCAACAGGGCATCTTTGCTATTCTGATCAATACCCCGTTGCAGATGCTGTAGCTTCAGGTGCGCTATTTCATGGGCTAGCACACCTGCCAGTTCAGCCTCGCTATCGGCCGACAGCCATAGCCCACTATTGATCATGATAACGCCGCCTATGGTTGCAAATGCGTTCAATTGCTCGTCTTTGAGGATCCCTATGTGATAATTTCCCAATGGATCCAGTTTTTTTGCTAGGTGACTTAGATATTCCTTGAGTTCAATGTCATTGATGTTATTGTTTTTGCCGCTGACTAGTCGTGCGATGGCTTCTTGTGCAGCAGTTTTGATTTCCGGCTCGACTTCAGTGCTGGTCGCGAGTTCGAGAAGCGGATTCTTTCCTAAGGCTTGTGGCACTGACAAGGCGATGGCTAGCCAGAGGGTGGCTTTCAAGAGCTTGGCTGTAGCTCGATACATGGCATTGGAATGTCTTGGAGTTTCAATTTCTTTGGCTATCTATTATGGGGCACGAATAGGATGAATCGATTCACGCATATTGACTCCAGTGGGAATGCTGGTATGGTTGATGTTTCAGGAAAACAGTCGAGTATTAGGACTGCAAAGGCAACTGGACTTATTACTTTCTCTAGACTGGCCTACAAAAAGGTTAGGAGCGGACAGGTTGAGAAGGGGGAGATTCTTTCGGTTGCACGCATTTCGGCCATAGTGGCAGCCAAGAAAGCCTCTGAGATCATACCCTTGTGCCACCCTTTAATGATAGGGAAGGTAGATGTTGCTTTTGGATGGCTGGATGAGGAGTGTGCCATTGAATGCAGTGTAGCTGTTACTTTGGAAGCGAAAACAGGACCGGAAATGGAGGCGATTGCAGGGGTGATGGGCGGCCTAATCACAATCTACGATATGTGCAAGGCAGTTGATAAGTCGATGATGATTACTGGCGTTAGGTTGGAGGCGAAGACTGGTGGAAAATCTGGAGACTGGAAGTGGACTGATCAGGCAGAAGATGGCAAATGAGTCCTGTAACTAGAATGCCTGCACTAGTGCAGGTTCCTACTGAAGATCTTTTCATGGATGCTCAGGAGTTAACTGGGATTTGACTAGGCAGAGACGATTAAAACGGATCTGGCAAAGGCACTCTTGGCCTCGGTTGACTGTCATAGTGTGTTTTGTTGCCTGCTTAAGGACACTAGTTTCGGAGATATTTGAGTATCGATTGGTTAAGGCAGGACCGCATGCTTGTTATTCCCGCCACAATGGAGGTCAAAACCATGGAAACCACTATGGAGGTTGCTACCTGATAGTTCATGCCCCATGACAATTCGAAAAGGTGTATGATGACCAGCGAGGCGGCTAGGCAGCCAAGTAGTATCGCAGGCAATGTGGTGACAGCGGCCATGGCAATGAATTCGACGCAGAACATCATGAACAACTTGGCATTGCTGGCTCCGAGCACACGCATTATAACCAGTTGCATGGTGCGTAGCTGTTGCCCTTCGACAACGGTAGTTCCCATAACTAGCAGTCCGGTGAGGACGGCAACTAAAGTTATGACGTTAATAATAGCATTGATGTTTCCGATCATGCGTTCCGCGGTAGCGAAGATTGCTCTCGTTGAAATTAGTGTGATGTTCGGGAACTGTTTGGTGATTGCACTCTGGTAGATGCTTTCGTCCTTCTGCCCAAGATGAATTCCGCCGAGATAACCTGAAGGGATGTCTTCCCATTCGCTATGCGAAAATACCATTAAAAAGTTTACCTTGAGATCACGCCAATCGATGGGACGGAGGTCGGTTATCTCGGCTTCGAACTCCCTGTCTTCAAGAGCAAACGATATGGTATCT
Source organism: Gammaproteobacteria bacterium (assembly GCA_965207545.1). Taxonomy (GTDB): domain Bacteria; phylum Pseudomonadota; class Gammaproteobacteria; order Tethybacterales; family CBDBMS01; genus CBDBMS01. The sequence goes on along the minus strand of CBDBMS010000003.1, from coordinate 762,721 downwards.
CCAAGTCCAAGTTCAAATGCTTCGGCCGCCCCCTTGTCAAAAGACACCTGAAGCCTTGCACTTTCCGTGCTTGATGCCAACCATTCCTTGCTGACAAGATCCCGGGCTGTTGACCTGAATCCATCTTCGACAGCAGGTTCCACCCAGGTAATGCCACGATCATTGTCCAGAACCCAGCGATATTCATTTGTAGGTTCTATCTCCTCGATGGGAACCCCGGCAAGTTTTGTAATCCTCCCTCTGATGAAAGGTAGCAATGTTAGCTTGTTAGCGGATTCGTACAGGTGTGAGTTTTGCACTAAATCTTCCTTCTGAAACTCTTGTACGCCTATCAGATAGAAACTGGGTGATTTTTCCCGGAGATCGCTATCCAATTGCGCATCAAGGTTTGATTGTGTGAGCAGAAGAGTGGTTAGCGCGGTGAGTGTGATTCCGAAAGAGACCATCGCAACGCGTAGTTGGAGAGGGCTTCGAGATACACTTTGAAAGGCGAGTCGGACAGGAAGAGATGCAGATGTTATGTGTCCTGCCAATTTGGAAAGTGCGTGTGCGAGGATACCGAACAAAAGCAGGACTAGCATGCCTCCGATAATTGTCCAGTGAAAGATGCGTTCATCTTGAATGGAGAGAAAGAGTAAAACGATGAGCAGAAGAGCGATAACAGCAGGAACTGCGCGTCCTTGCATAGGGATTGCCGGCGGTTCATGACCGGATGACAAGCTAGTAGGGCTGAATAGCAGTGTTGGATTGGTGAGGGAGAAGCGATACAAGGGCGGCAGTGCAAAAATCAATGAGCTCATGATGGCGTATAGCGCCGCACTCATGACTGTTAGAGGATTTATCTGGGCCTTAACTTCCAGTGGGAGAGAGCTTGACAGAACTGGCGCTATCGACAGGGTCAGAGCTGATCCCAACCCAGCCCCAATGCCGGCGCCAATGAGACAGATCGAACCGATTTGTATCAGGTAGGTTGTTCTGATCGTCAAGGCTGTGGCTCCCAAGGATTTCAGAGTTGCAATTGTTCCAAGCCTGGATGCCAGATATGTGCTGACGGTGTTTCCAATTCCAATTCCTGCAATGAGAATTGTTCCTAGCGAGGCGAGTGTGAGAAAGGTCTCCAACCGGTTGAGTATTCGGGAGAAATTGGATAGTGCCTCCTCCTGATTCTCGATTTCCCAATTGGCTTTAGGGAATGCTTTCTTGGCTCCATTAATCCAAGTTGCCTCATCGACTCCTTTGGGAAGCATGACCCTAATTCTTCGCCTTATGATGCTGCCAGGCTGTTCCAAATTGCTTTCTGCAAAGGTCTGATGGGAAATGATCACTGGGGGAGCACTTACCCAGATCCGTGTGTTTGGATCCGGTTCGTTTGATATGAAACCGGCCACCTTGAGTGTGGCCAACCCCACCTGAAATACATCTCCCATGGTCAGCCCTAGCAGCTCTCGTAACTCAGGAGAAACTATGGCAGGGAAAGTTCCAGCCGAACCTTCCAGCATATCCCATGAATAGATATTGTCTTTCAGTTCAAGGTTTCCTAGGAGTGGGTATGCTTGATCGACAGACTTTAGATAGACAAGTTGCTGATTGTCCGATGATCTTGCGATTGCACGGGTGGTGACTATATGCGAGATGTTCTGCGAGTTGTCTGTAAACCAGCCTATCTCCTCTTCAGTGAAGTTTCGGCTTACCAGCTTAACCTCCAAATCACCGCCAAGCAGGGATTTGGTATCAGCGGTAAGTGCAGTTCTAAGGGAATCGGCTACGGTAAGAACCAAGGTCAGTATGGTGACCGCTAGAACCATTGCCGTAATTGCAACCAGAAATGACTTTTGACTTCCGCGCCGTTCCCGTTTGGCTAGGATCATGGCAATGCCTATGTTGCTAGGCATTGTTTTTTTCAATGCCGCCACCGCGGATACTGACCACTCTGTCGAAGAATCTAAGAGGGTTGGAATCGTGGGTAACGAAAAGCAATGTACTTCTATTGGCTGTTATTAACTTAAGGATAGTGTCAAGCACCATCCTTCCCGTATCAATGTCCAGATTACCTGTCGGTTCATCGGCAAGCAATATTTTCGGATGATTGACGAATGCTCTTGCAATGGCTACCCTTTGTTGTTCACCGCCTGAAAGTTGATGTGGATAGTGGGTTCTTCTGTTGGCGAGTCCGACTGCATCAAGCGCCTCATCTGCGGTGGCACCTACATTCGCCTTTCCGGACAGTTCCATGGGAAGCGCCACATTTTCCTTGGCAGTCATGCTCGGAATCAAGTGAAAGCTCTGGAACACGATTCCTATATTCTCTCTCCTAACCTTTGCCAATTCTTCTTCGGAAAGATGGCCGATGCTCCTGCCCAAAATGGAAACCGAGCCTTGTGTGGAGGGCTGTAGACCTGCTATGAGAGTGAGAAGCGATGTCTTGCCGGAGCCGGATGGACCGACAAGAGCGACTTTCTCTCCGGTTTCAATGTGAAGGTTAATTTGCCGGAGAACATGAACGCTTTTCTCGCCGCTTTTGAGAACCAAGCTTACATTTTCCAACTGTATCGCTGAACTAGACATCAAGTGTAAAATCCTTAAGGCATGCGTATAGGAATTATATCTTTATTTACATTCTGCATTCTGATGTCCTCGTTGGCACAGGGTGAGGGCGTGGTGAAAATCATGGCTTTTGGCGACAGTCTGTCTGCAGGATTTGGTCTTCCTGAGAAGGATGGCTTTGTTCCGGTCCTTGAGAGTGAGTTGCGGGATGCGGGGATAGAAGCCATTGTAAGGAATGCATCTGTTAGCGGTGCGACGACTACTGATGGGCGTGTCCGCCTAGAGTATGCTCTTAAATGGAATCCTGATGTGATTATACTGGAACTTGGGGCTAACGATGCCTTAAGGGCGTTCCCACCAGAGGTTGCCAGCAAGAATATTGACAGCATGTTGCAAACCATCCTGTCAAGGGACATCAAGGTGTTGCTGGCGGGAATGTACGCACCTCCCAATCTTGGTGAAGAATATGGCAAGCGTTTCAATTCGATCTATCCAGAGATGGCGAAGAAGCATGGTGTTGCCCTGTATCCGTTTTTTCTGGATGGAGTGGCGTTAACCCCCAATCTCATGCTTGATGATGGAGTTCATCCTAATTCGGAAGGGATTCGGGTGGTGGTTGAGAAAATTCTTCCCTACGTGCTCTCGGTTATTCGGACGTGATTCTCTCACCGGTCTTGCTACGCGCCACATTCTGGCTAGGCATGGGGGTATGCCTGGTGTCCTTGGCTGTTGCCTACCTGTTCATGGAGAGGTACTTGTTGCTAGAGCCTTGTCCGTTGTGCATACTTGATCGTATTGTTGTAGGAGTGATGGCAATGATCTTTCTGGCATTGGCATTGTTGGGTCCGGAAAGAAGAAAGACCTGCTTGATTCTGCTTAGCGTGAATGGATTTGTATTGGGGTTAGGTTTTCTTTTTGCAGGACGTCATATCTACCTGGAAAACCGGCCGCTTGACGATATGCCAGTCAACTGTCTTAGCGGTCATGCAGTGGCCAAGGGGTTGGTTGAGATTATTGAAAAGGCATTTGACGCCAATGCCGACTGCGGAATCATCAGTTGGGAGTTCCTGGGACTGTCGATTTCGAGTCAAGTTCTCATCCTATTTATTGGTATTGCCATTCTGCTTGTGACACAACTTTATTCTCTCGTACGAATGAAACATGAGAGATTACAGGCATGATAGCAAATATTGAGGATATTATTGCCGAATTGGCAGCTGGCAGAATGGTTGTCCTGGCTGACGACGAGGATCGCGAAAACGAAGGGGATCTGGTTTTCGCAGCTGAGAAGGTGACACCGGCTCTCGTTAATTTCATGGCCAAACACGGACGTGGCCTGATTTGTGTTACGTTGACGCGTCAAAGTTGTAGTCGTCTAAATTTGCCCTTGATGACCAATGGCAACTCTTCACCTTATAGAACCAAGTTCACTGTCTCAGTCGAGGCTGCCAGTGGGGTGACAACTGGAATATCGGCCCATGACAGGGCAAAAACCATTCAGGTTCTTGCCAATTCGCAAAGCAAACCAGACGATCTGGTCATGCCTGGCCATGTGTTTCCGATCGTCGCTGAGCCAGGTGGAGTTCTGGTCAGGGCAGGACATACCGAGGCAGGGTGTGACTTGTGCGAGATGGCGGGATTAACGCCGAGTGCAGTCATATGTGAGATCATGAAGGAAGACGGTGAGATGGCAAGGATGCCGGATCTCAAGGAGTTTTGCAGAGAACACGGTCTCAAACTGGGAACGATTGAATCATTGATCCAGCATCGCTCGCGTCATGAGCGTCTAGTGGCGCAAATTGGCGAGTTTGAGGGAGGTCAGCTGGAACAAGGTTTTGTTGCCCATGTATTCGAAGACACCGTAGACAAGCGCATTCACTTGGCACTAGTCCGTGGGGAGATTAAAAAGGATAAACCTACATTGGTTCGCGTGATTGCAGACCCAAATGTGTTTGATTTCCTGTGTGAAGGTTTGGGTCAGCGTAGTTGGAGTTACAAAGAGTCAGCTAGACGAATATTGGATGACGGTAATGGCGTGTTGCTTCTCCTTGATTGCGGCGGTTCGTTGGCTCTACGCTGGGTTCTTGACAAACAGAAAGCTGGTACCGCTAGCCGGAGCCGTCCGCCGAATAAGGAGAGTATTAACGTCAGAACCTATGGGATTGGCGCGCAGATTTTGCATTCTCTAGGCGTGAGGAAAATACGTCTTATGTCTGGGCAGTTAAAACTCCCAGCATTTGCCGGATTTGATCTGGATGTGGTGGAGATACTCCAGGCGGAAGGGAAATGAGCATTGGCTTGGTGGGTGGTTTCGTGGCATCCGGAAGCCAGCGTTGTGCAAGCCCAAACAGACGGAGGTTATTGCTTTAGGTTACTCCAAATGAAAGACACTCAAAGATATGCAATTAGCCTTGAATACGATGGAAGCGAATTTTGTGGCTGGCAGGCTCAGACAACTGGTTGTGCTGTACAGGATGCTCTTGAACGGTCCTTGGCGGAGATAGCAGAACATCCGGTGCGGGTGTATGGGGCAGGACGGACGGACACAGGAGTCCACGCAACTGCCCAAGTGGCACACTTTGACAGCAAGGCCAAGCGTCAGCCTTCGGCTTGGGTGCGGGGAGTAAACACCAATCTTCCGAAGGCTGCTTCTGTGCGCTGGGTGCGCCAAGTGCCAGCCAGTTTTCATGCCCGCCATTCAGCACATGCCCGTCGATATCGTTATCTTCTGCTCAATCGGGCGCAACGGCCAGGACTGTACGCATGCCATATGGGATGGCACCATGTCACCTTGGATGTTGAGATTATGCAAAGAGCCTGCAAATGCCTAGTTGGCTCACATGACTTCAATGCGTTCCGGGCCGCCACCTGTCAATCCAGTTCAAGCATTCGCAACATGATTATGGCCGAGGTGGATCGGATAGGCGACATAGTGGTGTTCACTTTCGAGGCGAATGCCTATCTACACCACATGGTTCGGAATATCGTTGCTGCACTGGCATATGTGGGAATGGGAAGGCGCCCTGTCGATTGGATTGCTGAACTGCTTGGCAGTAGGAACCGGAGGAGAGGTGCACCGACTTTTTCGCCGAGAGGACTATATCTTACACGTGTGGCATATAACAGAAACCTGAACCTTCCGGACCAAGAGGCAGACATACCTATCCTTAGAAGGGCAATCTGAGTGTGCATTTCAACTAGAGACTGAAATCGGCGGCAATGCCGATTAAAATGACAAACCCTAGCCAATGGTTACGTAAAAATGCCTGAAAGCACAACTCGCGGGAACGCTTCCTGACCATGCGGTACAGGAGCATCACGAACCCCATGCAGACGAGAAGGGATAGTTGGAATGGGACACCTAGGTCCATGAACACCCCTGCAATGGAGAGTATTGTAATCATTGCGAAGTACATGAAGAAGATGAAGAAAACGTCCCGATTGCCCAAGGTAATGGCTGAACTCTTCACAGCGAGGCGCTTGTCGTCATCCCGGTCGATGATCGCATAGATAGTGTCGTACGCCATAACCCAAAAGCAGTTTGCGATGAATATGACCCAAGTTTGTCCTGGAACATGCCCAAGGGTTTCCGCATAGGCGATAGGTATGCCGAAACTGAAGGCGATACCTAGATATGCCTGAGGAAAGGCGAAGAATCTCTTTAAGTAAGGATAGCTTGCTGCCACCACAAGTGCTGGAATTGACCACAGGCGTGCCGCATTGCCTAACATGAGCCAAAGAGCGAAAGCCAAAATAAGAAAAAAGCCTGCCACCCAAAGCGCTTCGGCAGGCGTGATTTCACCGGTGGCAAGAGGACGCATCTGCGTGCGACGCACATCACCATCAAAGTTACGGTCAGCATAGTCATTAACTGCACATCCGAAAGCTCTCATCGTGAAGACGCCGCCAATGAAGATCAACATCAAATTTAGGGGAGGTGTTCCCTTGTTGGCCAACCATAAAGCCCACATAGTGGGCCAAAGCAATAGCAATGCTCCTGCAAGCGAATGAAAGCGAGTGAGCCTCAGATATGCGTCAAAACGCCTACCGATCAAGCCTATAGTCATGCAAACCCTAGGTTTTCGAGGCTTTTTGCCGCTTTCAGAGGACTTTCCGCCTCTGAAAGTATCCGGCGGAACATCTTTCCGCGAGGCAGGCCATGGTACAGACCCAGCATGGCTAGAAACGTTTGCTTCCAGCTGTAGGGCCTGTCAAGAGCATGCTGAAGCATGAGCCTAACGATCTCTTTTCTAGTGAACCTTGGCTTAATGTCATAGACTTCCTGGGCGGTCTCCTGCAGGAAGAACGGTCGTCTTACGACTTCTCTGCCGCACATTACTCCGTCTATCTTTTTCAAATGCGATATCACATCCTCTGTGTCTGCTATGCCTCCGTTGATAACGATCTCAAGGTTTTTATAATCTCGCTTGAGACGGTATACACGATCGTAATCTAGTGGAGGAATGGTTCGGTTGGCTTTCGGATCAAGCCCATCCATCCAAGCCTTTCTGGCATGGATGATCAGGGAGTCCACATCAGCATCGGCCAGTTTGTCAGCAAGATGGTTAAGGCAGGCGATGGGATCTAGCTGGTCGATTGCTATCCGTGTCTTGACCGTTACGGGAAGTGAACAACTATCCTTCATGGAACGGACACAGTCTGCAAGCAGTTCCGGTTGGGAAATCAGGCAGGCGCCAAAGTTTCCATGCCTGACACGGCTACTAGGACATCCAGCATTGATGTTCACTTCGTCATAGCCCATTGCCTCCGCAATTGTTGCACATTGTGCCAAAGCCTTGGGGTTATTTCCGCCGAGTTGCAATGCAAGAGGGCGTTCCTTCTGGTTAAACGCCAATAGGGCCGAGTAATTTCCGTACAAAATTGCATCTGCCATGATCATCTCAGTATAGAACGTTCCTTTGGGACAAAGCAGACGCCACAGATAGCGTGCTGAACTGTGAGAATAACGCATCATTGGAGCCGCACAGAAACGCCGAACAGAATCAGGGGTGCCTTCCTTCATGGTACAATTCTAATTTAATCCCTGCGCTCAAGTTCCACCAATCCATCCTAGTAGCATCATCCGGAAGACAATGTTGAATCTGGAATTTCAACTATCTTGACACAGAGCAAGAACATGCCGATCGTGGTAGTTCGTATCATGGGTGGATTGGGTAACCAGATGTTCCAGTATTCACATGGATATGCGTTAGCGAAACGCCTTGGTGGGGAACTGCAGTTCGATCTTTCCCGGTTAGATAACGACACAAAACGGGCTGAAAGTCTCTCTGCATTTGGAATTGATCTTCCCATTTTCCTTGGGACACCCAAATCCGACTCTGTAAAATGGTACAACCGTGTTAGAAAATGGTTGGCTGTCAGAGGGTTTCGGATAGTTCGGGAAAAATTCTATCACTACGATAGGACTGTTGAAGATATCCGAACAAACTGTATTTTACAAGGGTATTGGATATCGGAACGCTATTTTGAAAACTGCCACAAAGACATTCAGAACATCTTCAAGCTTGACAAGTTCAGAAGCGGGGTAACACAAGAGATCTATGAGGAGATTAAGCAGTGCAGTTCAGTTTCATTTCACTTCAGACGAGGTGATTTTGAAAGCGATGAGAAAACAAAAAAGATCCATGGACTATTGCCGATGAGCTATTATGAAAAGGCTAGATTCCTGATCCTCTCGCTTGTTCCAGACGCAAGATTTTTCATATTCAGTGATGATATCGCATCGGTTAGAGTTCAGCTAGAACATTGGAAAAATGCCGTTTTTGTTTCCAGTTTCAGTGAGCATGAAGACATGATGTTGATGCATCAATGTACGCATAATGTTATCGCCAACAGTACATTTAGTTGGTGGGGTGCATACCTTAACCCAGATCCGAGAAAGATAGTTATCGCTCCCAGGGTGGTTTTCTCTCTCGAGGGGATGCGTGACAGGAACATCTGTGATCACTATCCCGAAGATTGGATATTGATCTGAATAGGCGGACCACTACAAGAACTTCCGACTACGTGTAGGGTGTAGTTATAATCAGGAGTTACAGATCATCGGAGATGGCATGAAAATTTTCTACGAAAAGGATGTAAACATTAAATTGTTGAAAAAGAAAAGCATTGTGGTGATTGGATATGGTTCGCAAGGACATGCTCATGCCAACAATCTCAAGGATTCGGGTATGAACGTCACTGTGGCAGTACGTAGAAACGGACCGTCATGGAAGAAGGCGAAATCCGCTGGACTAGATGTTGCCGAGGTTTCCGATGCTGTCAAGCAGGCTGACCTTGTCATGATGCTCTTGCCCGATGAGTCTCAGGCAGATGTTTATCGCGAACATGTGCACGGAAACATCAAGAAAGGGGCTGCGCTTGGGTTCGCTCATGGGTTCAACATTCATTTCTCACAGATCGAGGCCCGTGCGGATCTTGATGTGGTAATGATTGCTCCCAAGGGGCCTGGGCATCTGGTGCGTTCAACCTATGTGGGGGGCGGTGGCGTGCCTTGTCTGATTGCCATTGAAAATGATCGGAGCAAGTCAGCGAGGAACTTGTGTTTGGCATATGCAGCCGCTATCGGTGGAGCCAAGGCAGGAGTTATCCAAACCACGTTCAAGGAAGAGACCGAAACCGATCTTTTTGGCGAACAGGTTGTTCTATGTGGAGGAATTTTGGAGCTCGTCAAGAAAGGCTTTGATGTTCTAGTTGAAGCGGGATACTCTCCTGAGATGGCCTATTTCGAATGTCTTCACGAAACAAAACTAATCGTTGATCTTCTCTACGAAGGTGGCATATCGAATGTGAACTACTCCATTTCCAATACAGCTGAGTACGGCGCCATAACACGGGGGCCAAGGATCATTGATGATATAGCCAAGGAAGAGATGCGGGAGATACTTCGAGAGATCCAGACGGGAGAATTTGCTAAGGAGTTTGTTTTGGAAAACAAAGCTAATGCGGCACAGCTCAAACGCACCCGTATTGCCATTGATGAACATCCTATTGAGCAAGTTGGAAAGAAGTTGCGTGCAATGATGCCTTGGATTGCGAAGTCAAGACTCGTTGACAAGAAAAAGAACTAAGGGTATTCCCACCTACATGAAATGAAGGGCAATCACCCTCCTTTGGCACGGGAAGGATGGATTCATATTCTTCTCACGCTTATGACCACGATTGGAACTGGAGTGTTTTTCGGCTGGCTTTGGTCTGTTCCGCTTTTTTTGGTATTCCTGTTCTGTGTTCAATTCTTCAGGGATCCACGTCGCGAGACACCTCAGGGAGATGGGCTTGTGGTTTCACCTGCAGATGGCAGTATCACAACCGTAGGTATCGTTGCCAATCCTTATGGTTCAGGTGATGTACTCAAAATCAGCATATTTATGAATATATTCAATGTCCACTCTAATCGGATCCCCTGTGACGGTGAGGTGGCAGATAGCGTTCATCATCAAGGGAATTTCTTTAATGCCTCGTTGGATAAGGCATCTGAGGGTAACGAAAGACAAGTAAGTCGAATTAACAGTTCTGTGGGTGAGGTGGTATTGGTTCAGGTCGCTGGCCTGATCGCACGACGAATCATCTGTCACCTCAGGAAAGGACAAAAAGTTGGGGTTGGTGACCGATTTGGCTTCATCCGATTTGGATCAAGAGTCGATCTCTATCTTCCTTCGGATTCAAATCCTCGCGTATCTGTTGGAGATAAAGTGAAGGGTGGAATTCATATAGTCGCTGAATTTCCTCAGGAAACCGCTTCAGATGAACACTGATAAAAACGAAATGAAGCCGAGAAGAGCGGCATACTTGATGCCGAACCTGTTCACTACCGGGGTAGTGATGGCAGGATTTTATTCGGTTATACAGTCGTTTTCAGGAAACTATGACAAGGCATGTACAGCAATTGTTGTTGCTATGGTTCTAGATGTTTTTGATGGCTTGGTTGCCAGAATGACAGGGACTCAAAGTTCTTTTGGAGGCGAGTACGATTCGCTAGCAGATGTGATCGCTTTTGGAATGGCACCAGCAGTGCTTATATATCATGGTGGGCTTTTTGCCTATCCCAGAATTGGTGGAGCAATCGCATTCGTATACCTTGCGGCGACTGCGATCCGGCTTGCGAGATTCAATGTCTCAAAATCGATGGGGAAAGAATTTATCGGCCTGCCTTGTCCAGCTGCTGCGGCTCTTGTTACCTCCTTTGTCTGGGTATGTGTCGAGTACGGCTATGATCGCAGTTCGGGTGGTCTTCTTTTTTTTGGCTCTCTGGTTACACTTGCCACTGCCTTGTCTATGGTTTCAAACACACGCTACAAGAGTCTGAAAAGCTTAGAGCACCATGGAAAGCTTTCCTTCCAGTATCAGGCTTGCCTGATTGGAGCTATCGCGGTTGTGGGTGCATTTGCCGATGATCTGCCACTTTTAATATTCTTGGTTTTTCTAATCTACTGGTTTTCGGGGTTCATGTTATCTCTTTTCAGCTTGGCTCGACGTTCTCGAGAAGCGAGGGGAGTGAATGATGGCGAAGATTTTCCTGGCGGATAAAAATCGTTGGTTCAAGGAGACTAAGTTGTTGATATGGTCGCTATCTGACGGGAAAGCTGGTCATGCGATCCAGGCTCTTGCCTTGGCCAAGGCTTTATCCACTTCCAGCGACGCTGTTGTGCTGGAAAAGACCACATCATCCTTCAGCGCTAGGCATCTTCCTGCATTCCTGATAACCCGAAACTGGATTGATCCTGAAAAGCTGTGCCAGGACTGTACAGCTCCGATGCCTGACCTTGTTGTTTCGTGTGGCTCTCGTGCGTCGTCAGCGGCGCTGGCGATAAAGTCACGGTATGGCTCACATATTGTCAATATTCTGCGCCCAGCCTATTCCCCGTCGAACTTCGATGCTATCGTCGTTCCTAACCACGACAAGCTAACCGGAAAAAACATTGTTGGTTGTAGTGGGGCTTTAGTAGAGATGAATACCATGGAGCGGCTAAGGAGACTGAAAAAAGAAGGTAAGTTTGCCACTCTCAATGGCAGCAAAATCGCCTTGTTAATTGGCGGTGGTAACAAGGTGTTTAAGTTTGATAGGGAAGTGTGCCGTCGTCTTGCGGACGATTTGAATGTGGCTGCCAGAAAAGCTGGTGCGACAGTAATTGCCGTCACATCAAGAAGAAGCCCACCGGAAACTGTCGATATTCTACGTGAATATCTTGATTCAGATGACTATATATGGAACCATGAGGAAGAGAATCCCTATTGGGATGCCATTGCCGTGGCTGATGCTATTGTTGTCACAGGAGATTCGGTTAACATGATTTGTGAAGCCTGTGTAAAGGGGTGTCCCGTCTGGATATACAAGCTTCCGTTGCGGGGATGGCACTCTCTAGGTAAGTTTGGGCATTTTTATGCGGAACTTGTTGAGAAAGGCCATGTCCGGATATTTTCGGGACAGCTGGAGAATTGGGTTTCAAATCCATTAGACGAGATGCCAAGGGTAGTTTCAGAGGTTAGAAAGTTCTTGGTTTGTTAGGAGGAGTATGGGAACACCTGCCATAAGTGCTGTGATGACCGTCCGCAACCGGGATGATTATCTTGAGAAGGCCATAAGAAGCATTAGCAATCAGACATTTTCAGATTTTGAATTACTAATAGTAAATGATGGCTCAACTAGTGAAAAAGTCAGCAAAATCATAATGTATGCAGCAAAATCTGATAATCGCATACGGGTGATCACTCAGGAGAACAAGGGTGCGGCGGAAGCGAGAAACACAGGTATCCGTGAGTCTTCTGCACCGCTTGTTGCAATCATGGATGATGATGATATTTCAGTGGATATACGTTTTCAGGTTCAGTACAATTATCTTTCCCGCCATCCCGAGCTAGCTGGCGTCGCCACGGGATTGATCTTCATTGATGGCCGCGACAGAAAATTGAGAAGAGGAAGGGCATTCAACACGCTTATCGAAAGCCCTTTCAAGCCTTCGTATCGAGAGTCACTTGAAATTGTCGATCGTATTATTATGAATGCAACCTCAATGTTTAGAAAAGAAGCGCTTGAGCATATAGGTGGTTATAGGGGTTGGTTCAGGCATGTTGAGGACATTGATTTAACCTTGCGGCTTATGGAGCATGGGCAAATAGTTACAATACCTGATCAGCTATATATGCAACGCATTCACAGTGACAGATCACGTGTGTCTCAGGCTGTTTCACATTGGGATTTTTATTCTGCTGCTGTAATGTCATCCTATTGTCGGTGTGAGGGTATTGAGGACCCAGTTGAACTTGGCATCGACCATGAAGAGATTCATCAACATCTAAGGTCCTTGCCTGGATTTGCTCGACAACATCTGATCTGGAAATCCAGAAGTTCCCTGAGAAAGTTCATTCGTGACGGTGACAAGAATCGATATGCTGGATTGAGGGATAAGTGCTTGGCTATAGCGGTAGATGAGGATACTCCTATCATCAATCGGTTAAAGAAACGTACCACTTGGTGGGCGATCCGTTATCTGAGTTTGTGGGCTACACAGGGGTGGCCGGTGGATTGAAACTGGTAGCGGATTAGATGTGGTTCAGTGAGTGTTTCTTGAGAATTAGACATACCCTGTAGCCTGACAATTTTGCCGTTGTGACCAGTCGAGAAGTGGTGGTTACCCATGATTATGTTTGCCTCTTATGGTCATCCTGACCAGTGTTTCAAGCTGATAGGGAAAAGAGATGTTTGGTCTGATAAAATTCAGTTGCATATGATATGAACAGACGCTGTAGCCCCAATCCTCTTGTGAGTGTGGTTTTGCCAATGTACAACAGCCATGTAGGCTATTTACGGGAAGCAATCGAAAGCATACTAAACCAGAGTCTTTCAGATCTTGAGCTGATCATTGTAGATGATGGCTCAACTGAAAAAGGGTGTGTTGATGTGGCTAGAGAGTATGGACACAGTGATAAGAGAGTGAAACTTTTCATACATGATAAGAACCGGGGCTTGGCCACAAGTCGCACTACAGGAATTAAACATTGTTCTTCCGAACTGATTGCATTTATGGATGACGATGATATCTCTCTTGAAGATCGGCTGGAGAGGCAGGCTAATGTGATTAACGAGGGAGGAAACTATTCAGCGGTAGTATGCCATTTTTCAACTATTGATGAGAAGAGCAATGTGATTCAGCACAAAGGAGCGTTTCCTAAAGTTGATACCATATCACCGAGCACTAGCCTTGACCACATGGCATCAATTCCTCTAATACTTAATCCTACCTCTATGTTTTATGCGCATGCGATTAGATCGGTTGGAGGATGTCGTAGCCAGTTCATAGTAGCAGAAGATTTTGATTTGACACTAAGGTTTTCAGAAAAACACACCATTGGAAACTGTAGTTTGCCGCTCTATCTGTATCGCATGCAGAGATCGGGAAAATTGTCTCAGAATCCCATGATATGGCGTTACCATCTCGCGGCAGTCATTTCAGCAAGCTATCGTCGTAAGCAGTTAGATGATCCGGCTGATAGTATGGATATTGATGATATTATCTTCAAAACGAGACATTTGACGAGCAAGTGTATCCAGGAGCTTGCCATATATGTTACACGACGAGCCAAGTCTCTTCTTCGGAGAGGAGAGCAGAAGGAATATGCGTTGATGTATAGATGGCTTGAACACCTAAAAGATGGAAATCCGGGGGATAAGGACTACATTATCGGAATGCTACATAGATTACGGTACTGGTGGCCACTGCGGTACGGTAGGCCAGACTATTTTTGGTTAACCATGCAATCGCAACATGCTACTTGAATATCAAGTGGGGAGTATCCTGTTCAGCCAACAAAACCTAGACTTCATGCTATTATCTAGCATGCTTACCTTATTAATTATAAAGATGATTTTCTTCAAGATGTAGAAATGTTCAAGACAATGGAAAAGAGTTTCAAAAGCCTTAGTGTTGATGGGTGTGCAAAAATGCGAGCTTTTGTTGGCGAATGGACAGGTTAAGGTGGATGATGCGGCGCAGTGTATCCCGTATCCTATTGCACCAGCCTGTTGAGCATACTTTATACGAAACAAATAGGAAGATAACCTCATGAAAAAGAAAACAGCACTTGTTACAGGCGTTACAGGACAGGACGGATCGTTGTTAGCAGAACATCTTCTTAGGCAAGGCTACACGGTTCATGGTGTGAAACGCCGCTCGTCTAGCTTCAATACTGAGAGAGTTGATCATTTGTACGTTGATCCACATGTTGAGGATGTTTTACATTTTTATATGCACTATGGCGACATGACAGATGCCACAAACTTGATTCGCCTTATGCAACAGACGCAGCCAGACGAAATTTACAACCTTGCTGCCCAGAGCCATGTTCAGGTCAGTTTCGAGACTGCAGAATACACGGCTAATGCTGATGCTTTAGGAACTTTGCGGCTTCTTGAAGGGATCAGAATACTAGGCATGGAAAAAAGCGTACGGTTCTATCAGGCGTCAACTTCCGAATTGTTTGGAAACGCTTTGCCGCCGCAGAGCGAGACAACTCCTTTTCAACCGAGGAGTCCTTACGCATCGGCTAAGTTGTATGCCTATTGGATGACAGTGAACTATAGAGAAGCATATGGGATACATGCATCAAATGGAATTCTGTTCAATCATGAGAGTCCGGTTAGAGGTGAGACATTTGTTTCGAGAAAGATCACTCGTGGAGTTTCTGCCATTCATTACGGTCTTCAGAAATGCATCTATCTTGGAAATCTGGATGCAAAAAGAGATTGGGGACATGCCAAGGATTATGTTGTAGGCATGTGGAAGATGTTACAGCAAGATGTGCCTGACGACTATGTTCTTGCTACGGGCGAAGCTCATTCGGTGCGTGAATTTGTTGAATTGGCATTCGCAGAGATAGGGGTTGACATCGAGTGGCAAGGGAAAGGTGTAGATGAGGAAGGGGTGGATAGAAAAACTGGAAATACGTTAGTAAAAGTTGATCCCGTTTATTTTCGACCTACGGAAGTAGATTTCTTGCAAGGAGACGCAAGCAAGGCATCGAAAAGATTAGGCTGGAAAACAGAAACCTCGTTCAGCGACTTGGTAAATGAAATGGTACAGTTTGATCTTGAAGTGATTGGAAAAGGACGATAATAGCATGTCTAGTGTCCAAACGCTTAAATATCAACACGTGTTAGTCACGGGAGGTTCCGGTTTTTTAGGGCGCAGGATAGTCCATGAGGCATCTCAAGCAGGTTACAGTGTTATTGCTCCAAGGAGTTCTGAATTTGATCTTGAGACCGGCAAGAATGTTCGGGATTTATTCTCTCGGTACAGGGATCAGGGGAGTACGGTTGACTGTGTTATTCACTCAGCAGCCTACTACGGAGGAATAGGTATTTGTCAGACAGATCCTTTAGGGCTTTCGGTTAGGAACGCACGGATGATTGCAACGATATTTGAGGAAGCTGCAGAGGCCAGAGTTAAGAAAATAGTTTCAGTTGGAAGCACTTGTGCATATCCCGGTTTGCTGGAAAGCGACATGACAGAGGACTTGATTTTTATGGGTAGGTGCCATCCGTCGGTTGAAGCTTATGGTTTTAGCAAACGGTTACAGTTGGTTATGATGGCAGCTGTTCATAAGCAGTATGGCATTCAGTCAGTCCAGATGGCCCTGACTAATCTTTACGGGGAGTATGATGTTTTTCAAGAGAGTAGAAGCCATGCTGTCGCGGCGTTAATCAAGAAGATCGTGGATGCCCAGCTGTCAGGAAGCAAGGTCGTTCTGTGGGGAACTGGTGATCCGATCCGTCAGTTTCTTTATGTTGGAGATGCTGCAAAAGCCATCGTAGGAGCGATTCCTTTTAACCATGACGATACGCCATTCAATGTAGGAGGAACGGAAATCTCGATCAAGGAACTTGCATTTATGATTGCAGACATTGTAAAACTATCTCCTGACCGGATTGTCTGGGACACGAATAAACCGAACGGTGTCGCTAGGAAAGTTGTTAATGAAAATAAACTGAAGAAGATGTTGCCTAGTCATTCACATATTCCTTTTCACAAAGGTCTCAAAGCCACTATTTCTTGGTATATGTCCAACAAGGAAAAGGCCGATCTTCGATCATAGTTGTCCATTAATATTTTCATGAAACATGCTTATTTATCATATGTCGATATAACTGGAGTTCCTATTAGATCTTCACTATACATACGTACTTTGAGAAAGGTTATCTATAAGTTGCTGCCTAAGGATAGGCTTTACTACGTGAATCGAGGGAAATTACGTATGAAAGTTTACAATCAGGGTCTGCCTGATAGGAGCATCCTTTGTAAAGGGGGATGGGAACACAGACAAGTAGAATTTTTCTTTAATAAAGCGCTAGATTTCGGTGCGACACGTTTTCTGGATATAGGGGCGCATTTTGGATATTGGAGCCTATTGGCTGGGAAACTTGGAATATTTGATTCGATACATGCATTCGAGCCAGTCCCCCATATCTATGAAAGATTAGAATGGCATATCTCCAACAATAACTTGAAGACATTGATAATTCCTTATAAGATGGCTCTTAGTAACAAGACTGGAGAGGCACATATGCGTGGTATACATGGAGCGGCTTCAGGCGCAAGCCTTGCCAGTAGTTCTCTTGAGCATTCGCAGTTGGTTCCTACCGAGCTTTTGGATTCGATATTAAAGATTAGAGGAGAAAAATTAGCGCTAAAAATCGATGTAGAGGATCATGAGATACCTATGTTACAAGGTGGACTCGATCTGTTATCAAATAATCGCATATTTTTACAAACAGAAGTTCATGAGGATCAGGTAGGAACCATAGATTTTCTTTTATCACTTGGATTCAAGCTGATTAAGTATATTAATGAAGAGTTCTACTTTGTAAATGATTAGGTTTGCCTAAGCTTTCATTGTTACACGGGTTTAACATGATAATCATGCATACCAATGACTCGAGCGGAAGATAGTGTTAGTCTTTAGCCGATTCGAATATAATGGTCTTTGATGGCTGAAGTTCAACGGAGCATTGTGTGCCTGAAATGGGGTGATCTCTACAGTTGCGAGGACGTGAACCGTCTCTATAGGGGAGTAAGAAAAAACCTTTCAGGTGATTTCCGCTTTATCCTCTATACCGAGAAAGAAGATGGAATCTCTTCCGAAGTCGAGGTGCGCGATATTGACCAGTTGGCGATTGGAAGAATCCCCAAACTTTCGATATGGCTGAAACTAGCACTTCTCCATCCGGAGGCTGGCTTGGAGGGCACTTGCCTTTTCCTTGATCTTGATGTGGTGGTTTGGGACAGAATGGACGATTTCTTTTCATATCCTGGCGATTTCTGTATTATTCACAATTGGATAGAGCGTCGCAAACAGATTTTCAGGGCTCGACCCATGATCGGCAATTCCAGTGTCTATCGGTTTCAGGCAGGTAGGCACCCTGAATTAGTGGAGAAATATTCTAGGGATCCGGAGAATGCAGAGACTGGATATCCGACTGAGCAGGCATTTCTTACCGCGGCTTTGGAAGGTCAGAAGGTATTTTGGCCTGAAGAATGGGTGCGTAGTTACAAGCGCCATTGTCTTCCTGTTTTTCCGCTCAACTGGATATTTGCTCCTACGGTTCCGAAGGGAACGAGGATACTGAACTTCCACGGACGTCCTAAGCCTGAAGAGGCTGTAAGAGGGTACATGCATTCTTGGCATAAGAGGGGATTGCCTTGCCCTGCCATAGGGAAGAAGTGGCTACAGGAGGGATAGAGGGATTACACTGTGTGGCTCTAGAACCTACCGCTGAGAGTTTCTTCCCATTTTAGAGCTGACGTGACGATTTGTTTCAAATCGTCACGTGTGGGTTTCCAGTTTGTTAGAGTCCTGATCTTGTCAGAATTGGCGATGAGGGCCACTGGATCGCCCTCCCGGCGGTTTGTTTCGGTTTTTGCGATGTTCTGCCTTGTTTCTCTTTCAAACGTTTCAATTACCTCTCTTACGGAGTATCCGTGTCCGTATCCGCAGTTGAATGTTTCTCCCACTGACATCTCCTGCCTAGATCTGAGAAAACGATAGGCCTCTAGGTGGGCCATGGCTAGGTCTGTAACATGTATGTAGTCCCTAATGCAGGTTCCATCCTTTGTGTCGTAGTTGGTGCCATATATGGGTACAGAAGATCTCTTCCCGATAGCCACTTCGCAGATTACCTTGATGAGATGAGTGGCATTCCGGGATATCTGCCCTGAACGCATGTGGGGGTCAGCTCCAGCCACATTGAAATAGCGCAGAATGATGTAGTTAAGACCATGTGCGGCATGGAAGTTTTTCAGGATCATTTCTGTCATCATTTTGGAGGATGCGTAGGGGTTTTCCGGTTGTAGCTGGTCGTTTTCCAGACAGACACTTTTCGTCCTGTTGCCATAGACGGATGCAGTGGACGAGAAAATAAAGTTCGGAATCCCGTTAGCGATGCATGCTTCTAGAAGGGTTAGGCTGTTTGATGTGTTGTTACGATAGTACTTCCCAGGATTAGAAACTGACTCTGAGACCACTATCGAGCCGGCAAAGTGGATGACGGTATCAATGGAATAGTTGGAGAATATCTTATAGAGCAGGGTAGCATCTCCAACATTTCCTTGATGAAAAACCACGTTTTTCGGTAGCAACGACAAATTTCCCGTTGACAAGTCGTCTAGGATGATCAAGTCATGATTTTCCTCCACAAAGGCATAAAAGCAGTTAGAGCCAATATAGCCAGCTCCACCTGTTAAAAGTATTGCCATACGGTTTCCTAGAGCTAGAGGTTATTTGCGACTGCAAGCACAGTTTGGATCCGTTTAGCGTAGGTGTGTTCAGCGAAGAACCGTTTGGTGCCTTGTTGAGCCATGTTAAAGGTTTTGCTTGACGATAATGCCGAACGCACCAGTTCGGTGAGCTCTTCCGGACTGCTGAACATGAGCATTTCCTCTTTTTCTATGCTTGGAGGTCATGGAAGATGCATATTCTTGGTATGAATCCGCACGTGCGGTGTAGTGACTTGACTATGGGAATTCTACATCCGGATTTGGTGCGTTAACGGTTCCGAGATAAAGTTTTCCCAGCGTCAGGTAATGTGGTTGTTAGGGTACACTAGGTCATGTTTCCAGTGTTGCATTTAGCCATATCCGATGGTCGCCCACGACAAAAAGAATACTCCAAGGATGGGGAAAACGGTGCTGGCCAAACCAGATAGTTTTCCACCAGCGGATATGGGTATGGATGTTCCTGAACGGATTCGGAAAAAGATGAGAATAGCAGTGGTCTATTCGAGATTCAATCCGAAGGTAATGGAGCTGATGCTGAGTCAATGCATTGAGTGTATGAATGAGCTTCGGATCCCATCGAACCATCAGGTTCCGGTTCCGGGGGCATTGGAGATTCCTCTGATGGTCAAGCATCTTATCGGGGAAGGCTCGAAGACAGGATACGATGGTTTTATTGCGCTGGGGTGTGTGATTCGAGGGGAGACATATCATTTTGAAGTCGTTTCCGATGTTTCAGCTCTAGGTCTGCAACAGGTGCAGCTCGAAGCCATGGTACCGGTAGTGAACGGCATACTCACGACTGACACCAGGAAACAGGCGAGATTGCGGGCACCTGCAAAGGCACGACACTGTGTTCATGCCGTGGCCGAGCTTGTGGCCGCATTCGGTAAGGTGTAATGTCCCAGTCAAGAAGATTTGCAAGAGAGCTGGCTCTAAAGTCGGTTTGTCTAATGATTGCGCATGCTGAGAGGCTTCCTGTTGAAGCGGTTAACGATGTGGTTGATGTGCTTTCTAGGGGTGGTGAAGACATTGTGCTTGATGAGCCCGAGGACCATACGAGAACGATGGCTCTTAGCATAGCGGAGTCGTTTGGCAGGAACAGAAAGGATATTGAGAAGTTGATCGGAATGTTTGTTGACCGTGGGAGGGCAAACATGAGTTCCATGGAACATTCGGTGATATCGACGGCTCTTGCAGAGTTCCATTCAGATCTGAAGACTCCCCACAACGTTCTGATCAACGAGTACGTTGAGGTCGCCAAGATCTACGGTGCGGAAGGAGGTTACCGGCTGGTCAATGGCATGCTTGACAGCATACTTAAGGATATGATTGATAATAGCGTGGGATTGGCTCCTAGTCCGTAGAGCATGACATGAGAGAGACAGAGGCGATCGAGAGCTTCTTCATGTTTCCGGTCGGGAAGCGTGTGCTACTCGGCGTTGGTGATGATGCGGCTATTATTGACGTGGGGAAAACTTTGGGGCTTGCCGTTTCGACGGATACGTTGGTGGAGGGGATTCACTTCCTAAAAGATACGCCTGCCTACCTGTTGGGCCGCAAGGCCTTGTCCGTCAGCCTTTCCGACATAGCAGCTATGGGTGGCAGTCCGATGTATGCAACAGTTGCACTATCTCATCCCCACCCTTCTTCAAACTGGCTTCAGGACTTTTCACGTGGACTGCTTGAAGTTTCTCAGGAGCATGGGTTTAGCATTATTGGAGGAGATATGTCCAAGGCCGATGCAGTCTCTGTGAACACCACAGTCGGAGGCGAGGTGGGTGCAAAGGTTCTGAAGCGTTCCAGTGCGGCGGTGGAGGATAATATCTGGCTGACCGGATACGCTGGCGACGCCCTTCTGGGTCTTGAATTGCTTCGGGGACGGGTGAAGCTGGAAGATGTTTTGGCGGAGCAAGCCATCAGTCGTCACCTAAACCCATCTGTTCGGGTGGAGTTTGGCAAGCGGCTAGCTGGGTTTGCGCATTCCGCCATAGACACTTCGGATGGATTATGGAAAAGCCTGGCTCTCATCTCCAAGACATCAGGTGTTGGGATTGAAATTGACGCGGACAGCCTGCCTCTGTCGGAAGCCCTGAAGGCGGCCGCCAGCTCTATCGATCCGTTGCGGACTGCACTGGGACCAAGCGATGACTACGAGATCCTGTTTACGGCATCAAAGCGTGAGGACCATCTGGTTTTCTCAATAGCCGAGGATTGTGGTGTCCCCGTTGCCCAAATTGGACATATCTTTTCAGGCTCTGAAGTTTCGGTTGTGAAAGGTGGCCATGACATCACCGGAAACTATGAACAACTAGTTTATGAGCACTGGGACTAACGGGAAACGCCGGATTTCGTTCCATCCCGCTGTTCTGATTGCTGTCGGGCTGGGTAGCGGATATTCTCCGGCGATACCCGGGACAGTGGGCACCTTGCTTGCCGTTCCCATGTTCCTGGCCTTGCGTTCATTGGAGGCAGGTTTGGTGGTGGAGATTTCCCTTGCATTGGCCTTGCTTGCCGTCTGTCTTCCCATATCAACAGTTGCTGAGAGGATGCTGGGGGAAAAGGATCCCGCTTCGATTGTTTGTGATGAGTACTCGGCTTTTCTTTTCACTCTGGTGTTGGCGCCGCCAGAGCCGGTATATCTTGTGGCCGCATTCCTGCTTTTCCGCATGTTCGATATCGTCAAGCCTTGGCCTCTGAATGTAGTGCAGAGAAGCGTCAAGGGGGGACTGGGTATCATGGCGGATGATTTTCTTGCTGCCCTGTACACCTTGGCCACCCTGTGGCTAGCCATGCTGTTTGTCTTTTCAGCCTAGGGGACAAGGATGGAATTCCCCGAAAAACTGAATGGAAAGGCTTTAAGGCTTGCCGATCTTGCCCGGAGCAAAGGGCTTATGATTGCAGTTGCTGAGTCCTGTACCGGAGGAATGGTGTCGACTCTACTCACTCGGAATCCGGGCTCTTCAGACTGGTTCCTAGGCGGGGTGGTTTCTTATGATGGGAGCCTGAAGACAGGGATCCTAAATGTTTCTGAGACCACCATTAATGACAAGGGCATGGTGAGTGTCGAGACTGCGTTTGAAATGGCTCAAGGGCTTCTGGCAGTGACTTCCTGCACAATTGCTGCCAGTGTGACGGGATTTGCCGGTCCTGGAGGAAAGGAAGGGGATGTTCCCGTAGGGACGGTTTGTTTTGCTTGGATTGACAGGAGGAATGGAAAAAACACGTTATGCAGAAAGTTTTCCGGTGACAGGGATGCGATAAGGCTTGAGGCAACCGATACGGTCGTGGATGGGTTGTACAGACTGTGCTCGCTCTGATATTTGACGGCTGTACAGAGGTTGTTGGAAACTCGCATATAATCAAGCCTTAGCCATGATTGCTGCTAAAGAATTGACATGACGAATCTCAGGGAAGAGGAATCTGCCCAGTTTGCTGCAACGTGAATACGAAGAAGGCGATTGTCCTTTTATTGCTGATTGTAGCCATTGGAGTAGGCGTTTACTTCACTAGGGACTACCTAACGTTCAATGCGATTAAGGGCTATCAGGGAAACATAGAGAACTACTATGAGGACAATGTTCTTCTGTTCACTTTAGGCTTCTTCATCGGGTACATCGTAGTTACGACGCTTTCGCTTCCTGGAGCTGCCGTGTTGACATTGCTAGCGGGTGCCATCTTCAAGTTCACCCTGGGTTCGGTTCTGGTTTCCTTTGCTAGTAGCATAGGTGCGACATTCGCCTTTCTTCTTTCCAGATTCTTGTTTGGTAGAGCGATACAGGAACGTTACGGCGAGAACCTGAAGAAAATCAATGAAGAGATGGAAAGAGAAGGCGCTTTCTATCTGTTCACTTTGCGTCTTGTTCCGGCATTTCCCTTTTTCGTGATCAATCTGCTTATGGGCTTGACAAGGATCAAGACGTTCACTTTCTACTGGGTCAGCCAAGTTGGCATGCTGGCAGGGACCTTAGTGTACGTCAATGCGGGCACCCAGCTGGCCAACATTGAATCGCCTAGGGAGATACTTTCTCCGGAACTGATAGGATCCTTTGTTCTTCTAGGGGTTTTCCCTCTGGTTGCAAAGAAGACCATAGGCTATATCAAGCGACGAAGGGCTTCATAGGCGGTTTCCCGAATTTAGCACTGAAAACCATGAGAGTTAGAGAATGTACGATTACAACCTGATAGTTATAGGCGCCGGATCGGCTGGTTTGGTTGCCTCTTATGTCGCTGCGGCATCGAAGGCAAAAGTTGCGCTTATTGAGCGCAATCGGATGGGGGGAGACTGTCTTAACACAGGTTGCGTTCCATCCAAGGCCTTGATCCGCTCCGCCAGTGTACTTCGAGACGCCAAGCGCGCCAAGAAACTGGGTTTTCGCAAGATCGAGGTTGACTTTGACTTTGCGGAAATCATGGAGCGTGTGCAGCGTGTAATCAAAGCTGTTGAGCCGCATGATTCTGTTGAGCGCTATTCTGCGCTGGGAGTTGAGTGCATTTCCGGAGAGGCCAAGGTTGTTTCTCCACACGAAGTCGAGGTTGATGGAAAGACATTTACGACCCGCAGCATAATTGTTGCGTCCGGGGCAAGACCTTTTGTTCCGCCGATCAAGGGGCTGGATCAGGTTGATTACCGCACTTCAGACACCTTCTGGGACTTGCGGAAGTTCCCCAAGCGAAGCATTGTGATTGGCGGTGGCCCGATCGGATCGGAACTGTCACAGTGTCTGGCATATCTCGGGTCGGAGGTCACACAGATCGAGCATGGCTCGCGCATCATGTCGCGCGAGGACGAGGATGTCGCTAGGATTGTCATGGACAGCTTCAAGGATGCAGGTGTCCGGATCGAAACAGGGATGCGCGCATCCGAAGTCCAGGTTGTTGATGGTGAGAACAGGCTGATTTGCCAGGTTGGTGAGAAGAGTGAGGTCAAGGAGTTCCCTTTTGATCTGCTTTTGCTGGCAGTGGGAAGGGCGCCGAATGGAAACGAGGTTGGCGGTCTCTCAGAGGTTGGGGTTGAGATCAACAAGCGCGGTGCAATTGTAGTCGACGAGTATCTACAGACAACTGTTCCGGGGATATATGCCTGCGGCGATGTCGTAGGCTCCTATCAGTTCACGCATACGGCCGGTCACGCCGGTGTCTATGCCGCCCTGAACTCGCTGTATTCGCCATTGCGTCTAAAAGTTGACTGGTCCGTGGTTCCCTGGTGCACCTTTACCCACCCTGAAGTGGCTCGTGTTGGTCTAAGCGAACAAGAGGCTCAGGAGAAAGAAATTGCCCATGAGGTTACGAAGTACGGCATTGACGATCTCGATCGGGCCATAGCAGATGAGGAGGCTGAGGGCTTTGTTAAATTGCTCACCCCTCCGGGCTCAGACAAGCTGCTTGGAGTCACCATTGTCGGACACCATGCTGGCGACCTGCTTCACGAGTACATTGTTGCAATGCGCAACAACCTGAAGGTCGGCGATATTCTCAAGGCGATTCACATTTATCCGACGCTTGCCGAGGCCAACAAGTTTGCTGCCAGCGAATGGAAAAAGGCACATCTGTCCAAGAGAATGCTTGGGTTTGCCGATTGGCTTAACACTAGGCGACGTACATAAGGCCAACGTTACTGCAGGCTTGAGCGCAGTATCCTTATTATGAGGGGACTGTCCTTTTCGGCTGGAATCAGTTCCATTCTAACGTTGGCGATCTCGATACAGCATGGAGCTTCAGGCAGATCCTCAAGTTGATCGTGTACTAGTCCGTTTAATGTCTTGGGTCCTTCAAGGGGCAGGCTGAGGTTGAATCGGCGGTTGATTTCCCTGATCTGAGCCCCTCCGTTGGCTATGATGTTTCCTTCGCTGTCCGCTGTGTGGATGCTGTGGGAATGTGTTTCGGGAATGTCATGATATTCCTCGCCCGCTATTTCGGTTAGCAGATCGGTTGTGCTGACAAGACCTATGGTTTCGCCGTACTCGTTGACGACTATTCCGATATTGTGGCGGTGTTTCTCAAATACGCCGAGAAGTTTGAGAAGGCTGGCCTTGGCTGGTATGAACAGGGGATCCTGTCTGTGGCGCATTAGGGTGATCTGGTTGATTTCGGCTTTGTTAAGTGCGAGTGCAAGAATCTCCTGTGTTGAGATGAAGCCGATGATGTTGTCAGGTTTGTCACGGTAGATTGGGATCTTGGTGAAGTAGGTCCTTTTCAGTTCGTTCACGATGTCCCCCGGAGGGCTGTTGACGTCAATAGCGAGAATGTCCTTTTTCGGAACCATAATGTCCTCAACAGACATGTCCTTGATGTCGATGACGTTAACTAGCATGTCGCGGTGTGTCTCGTCAGCCCCTCCCAGATTCTGGGTGTCTTTCACGACTGAGCGCAGTTCCGGAAAGCCAAAGATGCTTCCCTTGAATGGTGAGTCGGCCACATTGCCTGTCATTTTCAGAACGAACCTGACAACCCACTCCACAATGAATACGACTGGAGCGAGTATCCTCATCACAAGGTTTAGTGGTTTTGCTAACCTAAGGCTAGCCTTTTCGGAATGCCTTACTCCTATTGCCTTGGGTGTGATCTCGCTGAAGATGAGAATCATGGCGGTGACCAGGAACGAGGAGATGACAAGCACATACTCTTCTTCACCGATCCAACGTACCATGAGAATGGTGGCAACGGTGGCGGCGACAACATTCGCCAGGTTGTTGCACAGGAGAATGGTTGCCAGCAGCTTGTCGATTTTCTCGGTCATGCCGAGTAGCAGGCTGGCGCTGGCTTCGCCCTGTTCATGGAGGTGCTTCATGCGGCTTCTGCTGAAGGTCAGGATTGCAGTCTCTATCAGGGAGAAGACTCCCGATACCAGAAGGGCGATGAGGAACACGGCAATCAGCGATTCCGTCGATGATTCTTTCAATTCAACCTCTTTCGTACAGGAAGTTTCGGCGAGGAATCTGGAGGCGGCATTGCACGGGAGATGGTAGCTATTCCCGTCCCAAGGCAGTAGGGTAAAATCTGGACATGGTGCTTGTTAACAAGGATGCCGATCCAATTGAGGTTTTTGGACAATGGTTTTCAGAGGCTGAAAAGGGCGAACCAAGAGACTTTAATGCAATGACTCTTGCAACCTGTGGCGGAGACAGCCTGCCGTCGGCACGTACAGTCCTGCTCAAGGGTTTTGATGGTGATGGGTTCAAGTTCTATACCAACCGTTTGAGCCAGAAGGCTCGGGATCTGAGTGACAATCCCAACGCAGAGCTCCTGTTCTACTGGAAGTCGCTTTCGAGACAGGTGAGAATTTCCGGCAACGTTGACGAATTAGGCAGAGAGGAAAGTACCAAGTATTTCCATATGAGGCCGAGAGAGAGTCAGATTGGAGCATGGGCAAGTAGGCAGTCATCCCCTATTGGAGATTATAGGACTCTCGAACTGAGAACGGAGCAATATGCAGAGAAATTCTCTAGTCAGGAGATTCCGCTTCCTGATCATTGGGGAGGCTATGTCCTAAGACCGCTTTCAATTGAGTTTTGGGTTGCAGGTGATTTTCGCCTTCATAGGCGGACGCGCTTTATCCGCCGAAATGCCAGTGAAGCCTGGAGTGCAGAGCACCTGTACCCATGAAAGGCACGCCCCCCAATGTGATACTGGTTGGCATGATGGGTAGCGGCAAGACCGAGATGGGGCGCATTGTGGCAAAGCGGTTAAGCCGAGAGTTCGTAGATGTAGATAGAATGATCGTCGATTCGGTAGGTGTGGAGATTTCGGAGATATTCAAGTACGGCGGCGAGAAGTATTTCAGGATGCAGGAGTACAGGGCGCTGTATTCGTTGAGATGCAAGGATACATGTGTCATTTCAACAGGTGGTGGGATCATTACGATGGGTCGTTCTCGGAGACTGCTTGTCCAGATGGGAGTAGTGATCTACCTAAAGGTTGCCGTACCCATTCTGGTTGACCGGCTTGTCAACAGTGGTGATCAACGTCCGCTTCTGAAAGGCCGGAGAAATGTCGGCAAACTTGTTGAGAAGCTTCTGTCCGAGCGCGAGCGATACTACCAGGAAATCAGCGACGAGGTGGTGGAGGCGTCACCGAAGTCGACGAAGTACAGTGTTGCTGGGCAGATCATTTCCCGGCTGGAGAGGATGGGTTATGCATGAAGCCTTGTGTGTGAAGGCCACCCGTGGAGCAGAATATCCCGTTTTCGTGGGAAAAGGTGCTATGCAGCATGCGGCGAAACTTATAAGGGCCAGGCTTAACGCCAAGGTTGCCATTGTTGCCGATGCTAATGTTGCGAAACTTCATCTACCAGCCCTTCTTGAGGAGATTGGAGATGCGTCCTCTGTTCATGTCATTACTGTTCCAAGCGGAGAGAACTCGAAAAGCATTGCCAGTTATGTGGAATTGACAGGCGATCTTCTAGAAAGAAACTTCAGAAGAGACTCGATGGTGGTTGCTTTGGGAGGGGGCGTGGTCGGTGATCTGACCGGCTTTGTGGCATCGACTCTTCTGAGGGGTATTGACTATTTCCAGATACCGACAACGCTTCTGGCTCAGATTGATTCGGCAATTGGTGGCAAAACCGGCATCAATCACTTATCTGGCAAGAACTTGATCGGCGCCGTACATCAGCCAAAGGCGGTGTTCTGCGATCTAGGAACTCTGGACACGCTTCCAAACAGAGAGTATTTCTCCGGCATGGCTGAAATTGTCAAGTACGGCTTGGCCTTTGACAAGGCTTTCTTTTTGTGGCTTCAGGAAAATGCCGGCCGACTGGTAGAAAGGGATCCCGAATGCCTTGAGACTGCAATCAGGAAATCGATTGCATACAAGGCTGAAGTGGTTTTTGAGGACGAAATGGATACCGGTGGCAGACGCTCCCACCTCAATCTGGGACATACTTTTGCCCATGCAATTGAGAATGCGATGGGTTACCAGGAAATTCTTCATGGCGAGGCGGTTGCTATCGGACTTGTTGCAGCCGCGGAGCTTTCGTGCCGTGAATCAGGTTTGGCTTCTTGTCTAGTTAATGAAATAAAATCATTAATTAATATAATGTCTTTACCGACAATCTTCCCGGATAAAGTTAAGAATGGCTTGATTCCGTCAATGGCGAGCGACAAGAAATTCGATGTGTTGGGAATGCGTTTCGTTCTACTCAGAGATATTGGTGACGTCTACCTAGCACGGATAAACGAAGACGCTTTGGAACAGGCCGTTCAGGCCGTTGGTTTTGCCTGATGAAGTATCCTTCAACCCGGCCAAGACGCCTCCGGCTTACCAGTTCAATTCGGGAGATGGTAGCCGAGACTTCACTGCGGCCTTCCGACCTGATTCTGCCGGTTTTTGTTCATGAAGGAAGTTCCAATGAGCCGATCAAGTCCATGCCGGGCGTGGACAGGCTGTCGCTTAGAGGCTTGGCGGGGACGGCTGACCGGGCACTCAAGACCGGCATCAGAACAATGACAGTGTTTCCTGTTGTTCCGGACCGGCTAAAGTCTAGGCAGGCCGCTGAGGCTTTCAACCAGAATGGCCTAGTGTCCCGTGCTGTCAAGATGCTTCGAGACAGGTACCCTGAACTGACTATCATTACGGATGTTGCCTTGGATCCCTACACATCCCACGGTCATGACGGCCTCATGTCGTCCTCAGGCGAGATACTGAACGACGAGACGGTTGCGGTGCTTGTGCGGCAGGCGATATGCCTTGCCGAAGCGGGTTCCCACGTTGTGGCTCCCTCGGATATGATGGATGGGAGAGTCCGAGCGATCCGCGATGGTCTGGACCAGGAAGGCTTTAAAGACACGTTGATCCTGTCGTATGCGGCCAAGTACGCATCGGCGTTCTATGGACCATTCCGTGATGCGGTGGGTTCTGTAGCCAGTCTAGGGAAGAGTGACAAGAAAACCTATCAGATGGATCCACGCAATTTGATCGAGGCGGTGAAGGAAGTACAGCTTGATGTGGACGAGGGGGCTGACATCGTGATGGTCAAGCCTGGCCTGCCTTATCTTGACGTGATCTCACTAATCAAGAGAAAATTCAACGTTCCGGTATTCGCCTATCAGGTCTCAGGCGAATACGCGATGATCAAGGCTGGCATTGAAAGAGGTTGGCTTGACGGAAAGAGGATCCCTTTGGAGACGATCATATGCCTGCGCCGTGCTGGTGCGGACTGTGTCCTGACCTATTTTGCACTGGAACTGGCACGGCAACTGTTGCCCTAGCCACGCTCATTTTTGCCTGAACCGACCGTTTGCTACCTAAGTTCTAGCGGAACGTAGAAGGTTCTCCCCTCATCGCGCTGTATCAACAGTGCGATGAAACGGCTTTTGTTGTTCTTCAGCGCATCGGACAAGTCGCTGACATTGTTGATCTTGACATCCCGCTGATTGATCTTCGCGCTAAGGATAATGTCGTTAACACGGAGGACATTGGCTCCTTTCGGCAGGCTATCCTGCTTTGGGGAGAAGTTGGTGATCTTGATGCCTCCATTGATGCCAGCCTGGCTGAGTTCCTCTGACGACATGTTTTCCAGTTCCAGCCCAATCAACGTCCTCCTGTTGATGCGTCCTGGCTGCTGAGTCTCGCCTATTGTCACGGTAACGGTCATCTTGCGGTTTTCTCGCCAGATGACAATGCTTATCTTCTCGTTCGGTGAGGTTCCACCGACAATGCTCGGGAAATCAAGGGAGTTCTCAACCACGGTTCCAGCGAACTCAAGAATAATGTCGCCTGGAAGGAGCCCTGCCTTCTCGGCGGGCGAATCCTTGATTACCTGGTTGACTAGCGCTCCGACGGGCTTTTCCAAGCCAAAAGCCTTTGCCGTCTCGGGAGTAACGTCCCCGAAGTACACGCCAAGATAGCCTCTGCGGATTGTTCCGTCCTGGCGCAGTTTTCTTTGGATCTCAATGGCTATATTGATTGGGATTGCAAAGGATAGGCCTGCAAAGTTTCCAGTTCTTGAAAATATCTGTGAATTGATGCCAATGACCTCTCCTTTCAGATTCATGAGGGGACCGCCTGAGTTCCCCGGATTGACTGCCGCATCGGTCTGGATGAACGGAACATAGTTTTCTCTTGGAAGCCGGCGGTTCAGGGCGCTGATGATCCCCGCGGTAACGGTCTGCTCGAAGCCGAAGGGAGAGCCGATCGCAATGACCCATTCTCCAACGGAGAGATTGTTCGAATCCCCT
This sequence comes from Gammaproteobacteria bacterium, assembly GCA_965207545.1. Taxonomy (GTDB): domain Bacteria; phylum Pseudomonadota; class Gammaproteobacteria; order Tethybacterales; family CBDBMS01; genus CBDBMS01. Next base: position 732,216 of record CBDBMS010000003.1, on the reverse strand, counting down.
ATCTTGATGGTTTGAAGGTTGCCGTCAGTTTCGATCTTCAGAAGAGCAATGTCGGTTTGAGGGTCGGTTCCGACGATCTCCGCCTCAAACTCCGTGCCGTCGTTCAGCTTGACTGTTACCTTGTCCACATTGCTGACCACATGGTTGTTAGTCAGGATGTAGCCGTCCTTGCTGATGATGAAACCGCTTCCTAGGGATGTCACTTCGAATTCCCTGGGAACCTGGTCGCGATCAAAAGGGAAGGGAAGGAGGTTCCGTTCCCTAACCACTGTTTCGCTGGTTCTGATATTCACAACAGCACCGCTCTGTTCATTGACGAGTTTCGTGAAATCAGGCAGTTGTGCACTGGCTGAGGCGGCAAGAAGGGCGAAAAGAAGTGTCAGCCTAGCACAGAATCTTCTTGGCGATATCAGGATGGAAAAGGGTTTTTGGCGTGTTGAGTGGTTTGACATGTCCGTGATATGGGGTTCAAGCAGATAGGTTTGGGTGACTGTTTTTCCGTATTCTATGCGAATGGATAGGTTTGTACAGAGAGTGTGGAACTCCGAAAGACTGACGGCTCTGAAACGACAGAATTACAGCACATAGCGGGCTAGTTCGTGGTTCTTCGCTAACTGGCTGAACTCCTTTTCAACCATCTCTGGAGAGATCGTGAGAGGGGTTCCGCGTCCATTGTTCTTAACAATCCGGTCTGCCTCGAAGGAGTAGTTCTCCAGGAGTTTTTCCAGTATGGTGTAGAGCCTTCTGGCCCCTATGTTTTCCGTTTTGTCATTGATCTCCCACGCATACTTGGCGATCGTTGCCACAGTTTCCTCCGGGATTGAGAGCTTGATGCCTTCCGTAGCGAAGAGTGCCACGTACTGCTTTACCAGACAGGCGTCGGTTCCTGAAAGAATCTTGGCGAAATCGTCAACCGTCAGCGGCGACATTTCAACCCTTATGGGAAATCTGCCTTGGAATTCGGGAATGAGATCGGATGGACGGCTTAAATGGAATGCGCCGCTAGCGATGAAAAGGATATGGTCGGTATGCACAAGTCCGTACTTGGTGTTGACTGCCGTTCCCTCAATAAGGGGGAGAAGGTCGCGCTGAACGCCGTGCCGGGACACGTCAACTGCACTCCTGTCGCCGCTTGCCGCTGTAATCTTGTCGATCTCGTCCAGAAAGACGATGCCTCTCTCCTCGACACGGCTGAGGGCGGTGTTCTTGATGTCGTTCATGTCGGCAAGTCGGTCCGCCTCCTCGTCGGAGAACATCCAGAATGCGTCACTCACGGGCATAGTCTTTCTTTTTGTCCTGCTTCCTCCAATTTGCTGGATGACGTTCTGGAAACTTGACGCTATTTCCTCCATTCCTGGCGGTGGCAGGATGTCGATCTGTGTGCTTGTCCGCACTTCGACCTCTATCTTCTTGTCGTCGAGTTCGCCTGACAGAAGCTTCTTGTACATCTGCTCTCGGTTTTTCTCCATTTCTTTGTTGTTGCGCGAATCCGGAAGCAGAATGTCAAGTAAGCGTTGTTCCGCGAGATATTGCGCCTGTGGCCATGTCTTTTTATGTTCCTCTTCCCGGGCTTGGTCAATGGCTATGTCAACGAGTTCGCGGATGATCGAGTCAACGTCGCGACCAACATATCCCACCTCCGTGAACTTGGTGGCCTCGACCTTGAGGAACGGCGCCCCAACCAGCTTGGCAAGCCGTCGCGATATTTCGGTTTTGCCGACTCCCGTCGGACCGATCATAAGTATGTTCTTGGGCGTGATCTCGCTGCGCAGGGGCTCCTTGACCTTGAGCCTCCTCCAGCGGTTGCGCAGGGATACGGCTACGGCTTTCTTTGCTGCTGCCTGACCGATAATGTACTTATCCAGTTCCTCAACGATCTTGGACGGGGTTAGACGCGCTTCCTTCGTTTTACTCATTTGAGTTAATGGTCTCGATTGTGAAGTTCCTGTTCGAATAAATGCAGATATCCGATGCGATCTTCAGGGACTCAGCAACGATTTCCGATGCCTTTAGGCTGGAATGCTTTTGAAGTGCGAGTGCGGCACTTCTGGCAAAGTCGGCTCCACTTCCGATTGCCATGATTTGTGATTCCGGTTCAATGACATCGCCATTCCCGGTGGCTATCAGTTGTTGCTCGCCGTTGGCGAGGGCAAGCATGGCGTCCAGTCGGCGAAGCATGCGGTCGGTACGCCATTCCTTGGACAGTTCTACCGCGGATCGCAGAAGCTGGCCTCCATGCTTTTCAAGCTTCTTCTCGAACAGATCAAGCAAGGTGAACGCATCGGCTGTGGCACCTGAGAATCCAGCTAGAATCTTGCCGTTCCAGACTTTGCGGACCTTTTTGGCGGTTTCCTTGACAACCGTATGGCCCAGCGTGATTTGACCATCGCCTCCCATGGAGACTTCGCCTCCGGCATTGACGCATAGTATGGTTGTTCCATGGGGAACCAAAGTGGATGTACTCATGTCTGACTTCAGTTATGCCAGACCAAGCATCGTATCAATCGACTTCTTAGCCGGCATTGCGATTCTATCAGGGACGGATATCTGATTGACCACCGTTCCGTTCTGGAGATTCTCCAGACACCAGGCCAGATGCTGCGGATCTATACGTGCCATAGTGGAGCACATACAGACCATGGGCGACATGAACTGGACCGTAACCCCGTGCGGCTTCATCTCAACTGCCAGCCGCTCAACCAAGTTGAGTTCGGTTCCCACAAGCCAGTGTGTACCTGTGGGGGAGGCATGGACTGTGTTCAGTATGTGGGAGGTCGATCCGACTTCGTCGGACAGTTCGCAGACCTCGTATGAGCATTCAGGGTGGCTGATCACCCGTCCGTCCGGATGTTTTCCCCGGAACTTATGTATATGTTCGGGACGGAACATTTGATGGACGTTACAGAAGCCGTCCCAGAGGAGCACTTTCGCCTTGTCGATCTCCTCTGCCGTCAGTCCGCCGTCAGGCTTGTCGAACTGCCAGACGAATATCCTGTCCGGACTGACACCCATGCTTCTGGCCGTATAACGTCCAAGATGCTGGTCAGGGAAGAACAGCACCTTTTCGCGCTTGCTGAAACTCCATTCAAGAACCTTTCTGGCATTGGAGGAAGTGCAAATAGTGCCTCCGTGGTTTCCGACGAACGCTTTTAGGTCGGCTGCTGAGTTGATGTAGGTGACGGGCATTACCGACTTGTCAGGATCAAGATGCTGTGAAAGTTCGCGCCATGCATGCTCAACCTTGGCAAGCGAAGCCATGTCAGCGAGAGAACATCCGGCTGCAAGATCAGGGAGTACGACAATCTGACCCGGGTCTGTAAGGATGTCTGCAACTTCCGCCATGAAATGGACACCGCAGAAAACGATTATCTCGGCTTCTGTTCTGGCAGCCTGCTGGGACAGCTGAAGCGAATCCCCCGTCAGTTCAGCGTGGCGATAGACATCCGCACGCTGGTAGTGGTGTGCCAGCAACACGGCGCGGTCGCCAAGAGCGTTGCGCGCCTCGCGGATGCGTATCTCACACTTGTTGTTGGCCAGCGTATCGAACTGCGAAAACTGTATGGATGCGACTTCCATGGCTTGCTAGGCTACCGCCTCCTTGTCAAACAGCTGTCCAAGAACGTACGGCAGAATGCCGTCACAAGCTAGGTACTCCGCCTCCGTCTGCGTGTCGACTCTCAGCAAAAGTTTGACATCCTGTTCCGACCCGTTCTTACGGATCGCCTTCATTGTTGCAATCTCCTGAGGCTTGACACCATGATTCAGAGCGATGCTGAAGATTTCCTCTCCGGTGAAGCCATACGTATCGGCTCCCTCGCCATCAAGAAACTGGAAGGGAAGAACTCCCATGCCGATCAGGTTGCTACGGTGAATACGTTCGAAACTTTTTGCGATGACTGCACGGATACCGAGAAGGCGGGTTCCCTTTGCGGCCCAGTCCCTTGATGAGCCGGTTCCGTATTCGGATCCTGCAATCACGATAAGGGGCGTTTTTTCACTTTCATAGCTTATGGCGGCGTCATAGATCGACATTTGCTTGCCGCTTGGTTGGTGTAGTGTGACACCACCTTCGGTTCCCGGGGCGACCAGGTTCCTAATGCGGACGTTTGCAAAGGTGCCGCGTAGCATTACCTCGTGGTTTCCTCGGCGTGAGCCGTAGCTGTTGAAGTCGCGGACCTTGACGTTCCTCGACTGCAGGTACTCGCCTGCGGGAGAGGATGGCTTGATCGCTCCAGCCGGACTTATGTGGTCGGTTGTGACCGAATCCTCGAAGATGGCAAGTGCTCGCGCTTTCTTGATACTTTCGGTCTCATTCCTGTCCAATGTGAAGAACGGCGGCTTTTGTATGTAAGTTGATTTTTCGTCCCATTCGTAGATGGCGCTGTTCCCTGCGTCTATTTCGTCCCACAGGGGAAAGTCGGTTCCCGAACCGCCGGAGTAGCGCCGTCGATAGCTTTCGGGATCGACCGCAAACTTCATGATGTCGGTTATCTCCTCGTTTCCGGGCCATATGTCCCTAAGAAAAACAGGTTTGCCATCAAGGTTGACTCCAATGGGATCCTTGTCGAAGTCAATGTCAATGCGTCCTGCGATGGCAAACGCAACCACCAGAGGAGGGCTCATGAGAAAATTGGCCTTGATGCTCTGGTGAACTCTTGCCTCGAAGTTCCGGTTGCCTGACAGCACTGATACGCCGACCAGATTATTGTTAACCAGTGTCTTTTCAATGGAGGGATCAAGTGGTCCGGAGTTGCCGATGCAGGTTGTGCAGCCATAGCCAACCACGTGGAATCCGAGTTCCTGCAGATAGTCAAGAAGACCGCTTTGGGTCAGATAGTCGGTCACCACCCTGGATCCCGGAGCCAGCGATGTCTTGACGCGGGGATGCACTCTGAGACCCGCCTCAACCGCCTTTTGGGCCAGAAGGCCGGCTCCTAGCATTACGCTCGGGTTGGAGGTGTTCGTGCAGGAGGTGATGGCCGCAATCAGCACATCGCCGTCGCCCAGATCGAAGTCCTTGCCGTCAACATGGATCCGCTTCGAGATGTCATCCCTTGGTTTGCCATATCCGCCTTCGGCAAGAGGTCTGGAGTGGAGACCTGTGAACTGCCGCTTGAGTTGGGCAAGCGGAATTCGATCCTGAGGCCTTTTGGGTCCGGCAACGCTTGGTGCTATGCTTTCCAAATCAAGCTCTAACACGGACGTGTAGTCGCAATCTCCCTTTTCCGGTATGCCGAACAGCCTTTGTTGCTGGTAGTAGGCTTCGATTAGATCCACATGTTTGTCTTCCCGTCCAGTCGCTCTGTAATAGTCGAGCGTTTTCCCGTCAATCGGGAAATAGCCGATGGTAGCTCCGTACTCCGGGGCCATGTTTCCTATGGTGGCGCGGTCAGGTACCGAAAGTGTCCTAGCCCCGTCGCCGAAGAACTCGACGAACTTGCCAACCACCGATTTTTTGCGTAGCAGTTCCGTCACAGTGAGCACAAGGTCGGTGGCAGTTGTTCCGGCTGGCATTTTCCCAGTTAGGTGGACACCTACCACGTCGGGTGTGAGAAAGTATACAGGCTGACCAAGCATTGCCGCCTCTGCCTCAATGCCGCCGACACCCCAGCCGACCACGCCGATGCCGTTGACCATCGTGGTATGTGAGTCGGTTCCGACCACAGTGTCGGGGTAGGCCATTCCATTTGACACCATGACGCTCTGCGCAAGGTGTTCGAGGTTGACCTGATGGACTATCCCGACCCCTGGAGGAATGACCTTGAATGCCTTGAAAGCGTTCATGCCCCATTTCAGGAACCGATAGCGTTCCAAGTTGCGCTCGAACTCTATCTCCATGTTGAGGCGCAACGCCTCGGCGGAGGCATAGTGATCCACTTGAACCGAGTGATCCACCACCAGATCCACCGAAACCAGAGGCTCTATCCTCTTGGGTTCCTGGCCGAGCGTTTCCGCTGCGTTGCGCATTGCGGCCAAGTCGGCGAGCAGGGGCACCCCTGTGAAGTCCTGCAGAACGACTCGTGCCACCTTGAACGGTATCTCCGCGGTACGCTTCTCACTGGGAACCCAGCGTGCCAGTTGCGCCACATGCTCCTCCAGAACCTGGCTTCCGTCGCAGTTCCGGAGTACAGATTCCAAAACCACCCGTATGCAGACCGGCAACCGTGACAGTCCTTCAAAGTGAAGCCTCTCCAATTCGGGAAGCGAATGGAAATCAAGGGACTGATTCTTCAACTGTAGCCTTTGCAGTGTGCCAAATGGGTTCGTTTTCATGTTGGAACCGTGGTTGCGTATCTCATGATTTTCTAATTGTATAACACGGCTTGTATGCAGTTGAGACAGGATAAGGGCAGGCGGATCGGCGTGATCCGGATGGGGAATCCGCACAAGCCGGCGAGGGGATACCCAGATAGAGCAGGTAGATGCTACACAGTATGGCAGGAATTAGAAAGAGCCGGTTAGCGCAGGATGGTTTCCTGTGCTGAGAAATAGGCGGCCAGGTTCCTGATGTCAAGTTCGGAAAGCTGGTTTGCCTGGCTTGCCATGACGGCGTTGCTGCGCTTGCCGCTTTTGTAGTCAAGAAGGCTTTGAACCAAGTAGTCCTCATGTTGTCCCGCGAGCACGGGATAGTTGGCTATCGGCTTGGCACCTCTCTCTCCGTGACAGACTGCACAAGGGGCAGCCAGAAGTTCGCCTAGCCGGGGATCATCCGCCAACGAGGGCACCTGAATGAGCAGGAAGGTTAGGATCAGAATAAGTTTGTTCATAGCTGGACACGTACCATCTTATTATGCACCATGCACATCAAGTTCTTGTTGAAGCCTTTAGTTCAGTATATCACGTTGTTCCTGATGTAAGTACTGCCCTACACGATAGCTAGGCCACGAGAAACCTGTTTGACTTGCCGTTTGCCGGTTTTTGGGGGAAGAGGTCGGAATCAACCTGTGATTGGTGATAAAATCCCCCCTTAGGAATTTTTGTCATGAAAGCAGTGTTCAGCGCATGCGGCCGCCAGTTCCGTGCCAGGGAAGGCGATGTCCTCCTGTTGGATTTCATGGAAGTGGAATCCGGGCAGATCTTGGAATTCAGCGACATCATGTTCATGGAGCACGGTGATGATGTTCATGTGGGGCGTCCGACCTTGGACAACGCAAAGGTGGTTGTGCGGGTTCTAGGCATGGCGAAAGGTGACAAGATTCGCGTATACAAGCACCGGCGCCGCAAGCACCACCGCAAGACGATGGGACATCGTCAGAAGTACATCCAGGTGAAAGTTGAAAAAATCACCCTAAACTGATATTGAACATCTAGGCGGACATGGCACACAAGAAGGCAGGCGGCAGTTCAAGGAACGGCCGCGATTCCAATCCCAAGTACCTTGGCGTCAAGCGTTACGGCGGCCAGAAAGTCAATGCCGGTGAGATCTTGGTGCGGCAGAAGGGGACCAAGTTTCATCCTGGACGGAATGTCGGCATGGGTCGTGACCACACCCTGTTCGCCAAAATGGCGGGAACCGTATTCTTTACCTATGGCGGTTCCCATCTGCGACGGCAAGTCAGCATAGTTTCCCCGGCTGATTAAGGTCTTGCGGATGTGCCATCCGCATCAGCAGCATATTTTCCAATGTCACTAGTGGACGAGGCTCAGGTCAGTGTCTTCGCTGGCAATGGCGGAAGGGGCATTGCAAGTTTCTACCGCACCCGCTCGAATCCGAGAGGAGGTCCTGACGGTGGAAATGGGGGTATGGGAGGTTCGGTTTATGCCGAGGCCTCTGGCAATGTCAAGACGCTCCTTTTTCTACGTCGCAAGCCGCACCTGCGTGCCGCAAACGGCGGTTCCGGCGGCAGCCGCGGAAAGTCCGGCGCACAGGGGACCGATGTCACAGTGAAGGTTCCGATTGGAACACTGATCAGGGATCGCGACAGCAGAGACTTGCATGCCGATCTTGACAACCAAGGGAAGCGTGTCCTTCTGGCCAAGGGAGGGTGTGGCGGTCATGGCAACGCACATTTCAAGTCGTCTGTCAACAGACGCCCGACCGAATACACGGAGGGTTTTGCGGGCGAGGTGCGTGAGTTTGCACTGGAACTCCGGCTTATGGCGGACATCGGGCTGGTGGGCATGCCGAATGCAGGGAAGTCGAGCCTGTTGGCCGCCCTGACCCGTGCGAATCCCAAGATTGCAAACTATCCGTTCACAACCTTGGAGCCCAATCTCGGCGTGATAGCCGACACGGATTCGGAGGTGGTTGCTGCGGACATTCCCGGTCTGATAGAGGGTGCGGTGTCGGGAGCCGGCCTTGGAAACCGTTTCCTTCGGCACATCTCGCGCACCAGAATGCTGTGGCATGTGGTTGATGTTGCCGCACCTTCGGATATTGAGGCGTTGAGGCGGAACATGTCCACGATTGTGTCCGAACTCGAACATTTTGAGAATGGCCTGCTTTGCGACAAGCCTCGTTGGATGGTGTTCAACAAGATTGACGTTGCGAGTGGTGAGCGCATGGAGGAGCTTGCATCCCCGGAGAGTGGGCTTTTGGCAGGGGTAGGGACAAGACAGTTTTTTGTGTCAGCTTTTTCGGGCGAAGGCGTAGGCGTGTTGAGGTCAGCCGCACTGGAGTATGGTTATGGAGCGCCATAGGCAGTTAGGAGAGGCGAAAACTCTTGTTTTCAAGGTCGGAAGCGGCCTTCTTGCCGCTTCCGATAGCGCTGTGGATGTTAGCTACATTGGCCGGCTGTGCGATCTTTTGTACGGACTGATCAGCGAAGGCCGGTCGGTGGTTCTGGTGTCCTCTGGCGCTGTCGTTGCAGGCATGTCCAAGCTGGAATGGAGGAAGCGGCCACGTGAACTCGGCTCAATCCAGGTTGCGGCGGCGGTTGGACAGATGAGCCTTGCCAACATCTATGCGGAATCCTTTGCCCGACATGGGATCCGTTCTGCGCAGGTGTTGCTGACGGCTGAGGACATGTCCAATCGGACACTCTATCTTAACGCCCGTACGCTTCTGAAAAGAATGTGCTCTCTTGGCATCGTGCCGGTAGTCAACGAGAACGATGCGATTGCATTGGAAGGACTTCGCTTCGGGGACAACGACCGTTTGGCGGCAATGATCTCCAACTTGCTAGAGGCTGAACTCCTTGTTCTGCTGACGGACCAGGACGGATTGCTGGACGCATCCGGAACGGTCGTGTCCGAGGCATCCGCTCTTGACAGTTCCCTTCGGAACCTCTGTCGTCCCAGTATGAGTGGACATGGATCCGGCGGGATGCAGAGCAAGCTTGATGCCGCAGCCATAGCGGCCCGGGGCGGAACGCACACGGTTATCCTCAACGGCGCCTCGCTTGAAGTGATCGGTCAGTTGCTTGGCGGCGAGTCCGTCGGCACACTTCTGTATTCGCCCGAGGCCAGGATCAATGCCCGCAAGCTTTGGCTGGTGCTGGGCTCCACCGTGTCAGGCCATGTTGAGATTGACGACGGCGCCACCCAGGCAATCATGTCAAACGGTAAAAGCCTGCTTCCGATCGGCGTGCGCAGTGTAGGAGGGGAATTTAACCGCGGGGATGTGATTGGTTGCAGAACGCTCTCCGGTGAGGCGGTTGCGCAGGGTGTATCAAACTTCAGTTCGAAGGAGATCCGGCTTATTCTTGGCAAGCCGAGCGGGCAGCTTCGCGACATTCTGGGATATGACGTCGAGACCGAACTGATCCACAGAGACAACATGGCGATATTATCCAGCGATGGATTCTGAGCGGTTTGAGGAACTTCTAGCTTCGGAAGCGGAAGAGGTCAGGATCCTGCAGGAATTCATGCAGAGGAGTCTGAAGACCGACATTGAGCTCATATACGAGGTTTCCAGACATATATTCGCTGGCGGCAAGCGACTGCGTGCGCTTATCGCTCTCCTGTCCATGAGGAATGCCGGGGTGGAAAAGAATGTTCGCTTCCAGGTGGCTGCAGCGATCGAATTCATCCACTGTGCCACATTGCTGCATGACGACGTAGTCGACAATTCCGAGATGCGGCGCCATCGCGAGACCGCCAACAAGGTGTTTGGAAACCCCGCTTCGGTTCTTGTCGGGGACTTCCTCTATTCACGTGCCTCGCAGATCTGCGCAGCTACGGGCAACGCCAGCCTAGTCAACCATTTTGCTGACGCCACGAACCTACTTGCTGAAGGGGAGGTCATCCAGCTAGTGAATCTCAAGAGCCTTTCACATGGGGAGCAACGCTACTTTGAAGTGATTGGGAGGAAGACCGCAAGTCTGTTCCAGCTTGCGGCAATAAGCGGACCTGTCCTGGCAGGATCGGGTGCGGAGGGCATGTTCGGGTCGTACGGATGGAACCTGGGCATTTCCTTCCAGATAATCGATGATGCCCTTGACTATGACGGAAGCCCCGAGGCCACCGGGAAAAAGATCGGTAAGGATCTGGAGGAAAGAAAGGTGACGTTGCCGCTGATCTACGGACTGGAGACTCTTCCGGCTGACCGCAGGAACAGCCTCCTGTTGGCATTGCAGGAAGGAAGGATTGATGACGACCAGAGAAAGGAGTTGTTCGAGATCAGCAGCATGTCTGCAACGATTCAGCGTGTACGTAGCAAGGCCGAAGAGCATGCAATGATTGCCAGAAGGTCTCTTTTTGAACTTGAGGAGACCCTTGATCGTGACGTGTTGATTGGGCTGGCTGGTGCATCGGTGTACCGGGTGCGCTAGCGGCGACTTCAGTTGTCTGTTGGCGGTTTGCCTGCTAGCACCTTACGGGTTCCCGTCTGATCGGGCGGGGATACTAGACCTGCAGCCTCCATGGCCTCAATCATCCGCGCAGCGCGGTTGTAGCCGATCCTCAGCTGGCGCTGAACTAACGAGATCGAGGCTCTTTGGCTGTTAATGACGTTTTCGACGGCTTCGTCGTAGAGAGGATCCCTTTCGGCATCGCTGGTTCCGTTTGATGACATGCCGGCCTCAACCTGCACGGCAATGCGTGAAAAGTCGAGGCTTTCCCCTTCGCCATCGTTGGCCTCCTTCAGGTGGCTTGCCACCGAGGCGACCTCCTCGTCTGACACGAATGCACCATGGATCCTATAGGGTGTGGGCGCTGAAATGGGAAGGTAGAGCATGTCTCCCCTTCCTAGCAGGGTCTCGGCCCCCATCTGGTCAAGTATGGTGCGTGAATCAACCTTGGATGACACCTGAAAGGCTATTCTGCTGGGAATGTTCGCCTTGATCAGTCCGGTGATCACGTCGACTGAAGGTCGTTGCGTGGCGAGGATCAGGTGGATGCCTGAGGCTCTGGCTTTTTGGGCCAGCCGGCTGATCAGGCCTTCGATCTTCTTGCCCACAACCATCATCAGGTCGGCGAGTTCATCCACAATGACAACGATGTAGGGAAGAGCGTCAAGTTCCTCTCCTTCCTCTCCTTGGGGATTGAGAATTTTTTCTCCCTTGGCTTGCTTCTTGGCGATCATTTCGTTCATGTTGTCGAGATTGCGTACGCCAAAGGACGCCATAAGCCTATAACGCCGTTCCATCTCACCGACACACCACTCGAGAGCGGTCTGTGAGTTCTGTACGTCGGTGACCACAGGTGCAAGCAGGTGAGGTATTCCCTCGTAGACCGAAAGTTCAAGCATCTTGGGATCGATCATGATCATTTTCACTTCCCTTGGGCTTGACTTGAACAGCAGGCTCAATATCATTGCGTTGACCGAGACGGACTTGCCGGAGCCAGTGGTTCCGGCAACGAGAAGGTGAGGGGTCGACTTCAGGTCGGTCACCGCAGGGTAACCCGATATGTTCTTGCCGAGCGCTATTGACAGTGGCGAAGGCATGTCGGTGAATTCGGGTGACTTTAGGATCTCCGAAAGGTACACGATCTGCCGGTCTGAATTGGGTATCTCCAAGCCCATGGTGGTCTTGCCTTGGATTGTCTCCAGAACGCGTATGCTATGGACGGAAAGCGAGCGTGCCAGATCCTTGGACAAGTTGAGTATCTGGCTTCCCTTGACTCCCAAACTTGGCTCGATTTCGAAACGGGTTACGACCGGGCCGGAGTGTGCTCCGACCACCTTGACCTCGACTCCGAAGTCGTTCAGTCTGCTTTCGATGAGACCGGATTTTTCCGCAAGTGTTTCCGTATCAGGAATCTTTTCGGACTGGTCTGTAGCGGGTGCCAGCAGTTCGTCGGGTGTGAGGTTGTACTTCCCTGGCGTTGCTTTTCGCCTCTTGGACCTTGGTGACTGAGAGGGCTCTGGATCCGGAACTGTCGGTGGGGAAATCGAGGTGATGACCGGCTCGATTCTCCGTTCGGGAACCGGAGGTCTTTGGGGAGCGGATATCTGCGGCTCCTCGCTCTTTTCCATCTTCTGTTGCCGCTCTTTAGCTGCCTGCGCCGCCTGCTTGCTGATGGCTTTGATCATCTGCACGTGGAGATTCAGCACCCATGCTCCTGTTATCCTCAGCGTTTCTACAGGAGAGAGGCTAGTGAAGAGAAAAAAGCCGCTGAGCCAGATGGCTATGATGAAGAGTGTGCCTCCTTGGAATCCGACAGTGCTGATGAACATTTTTGCAATCCCGTACCCAATGACACCTCCAGGATCGCTCGGAAGCTCAACGGAATGTCCATGGAAGCGCAATGTTTCCAATGCGGCACTGGCGAAAAGAAACAGCATGAACCCCATTACGGTTGATATGCGTTCGCTGACCGTCACTGCTGCAGAGGCTCCCTTTTTCCGGTAGAGGAGAATGCAGCCGAGAAGGGTTAGGGGAATGATCAGAAAGGCCGAGAGTCCCAGGCCGCTGAGAAGCAAGTCGGAGAGATGGGCGCCGACACGTCCGCCAAGATTTTCGAATTCCTTGCCGTCGAAGGTGTTGTTGAACGACGGATCGGACTTGGAGTAGGTGGCCAGGATCATGGCTATGTAGATTGCGACCGCCAGTCCCATGATGGGCATGACGTTATGCATCCTGGACATGGTCTCCTGTTCCTTGCCTGTAGCGGCAGGAGCCTTGGATTGAAGCGTCTTTCCGGTCATGTCTGTTCAAGGGCTTTAATGCCTGGAAGGCGTTTGCCTTCAAGGTATCCTAACATCGCTCCCCCCCCGGTCGACATGTGTGATATGCCGTTGCCGAGGCTGAACCTTCTGATTGCACTAAGGGTGTCTCCGCCCCCCGCAACGGAATATGCAGAGGATGATGCAATCGCCATTCCCACCTGTCTGGTACCGTTCGAGAACGGTTTCCTCTCGAACAAGCCCAACGGTCCGTTCCAGATTATGGTGGCTGCCTGTCCCACAGTGTCACTGAAGGATCTGACGGTTTCCGGACCGATGTCGAGAATCATTTCCGAAGGTTGGACATCATGGCGCCGCCGAACGGCTGTCTCTGTTGCCCTAGGCGATCCCGCACAGATGCAGTCGTGCTGCAAGAGTATCTTTTCCTCGAATTCCTTAAGCATTGTTCCGGCTTCATTCAGCATGTTGGTCTCGGTCAGGGATTTTCCAATGTTATAGCCTTTTGCTGCAAGAAAAGTGTTTGCGACACCTCCTCCCAGGATCATCCAGTCGGTCTTGTGAAGCAGGTTCCGCAGTAGCTTGAGCTTGGTCGAGATCTTAGCGCCGCCGACAACCATGATCAGCGGCCGCTCCATCTCACTGCCGACAGCTTGCTCAAGAGCCTGCAATTCCCTTTGCATTAGCAGTCCACAGAGGCGTTCCCGGAAGTGCTTTGCGACCCCTACAGTCGACGCTTCAGCCCTGTGCGCACTTGCGAACGCATCCATCACGAAGACATCGCCCAAGGCAGCATAGCGCCTGCATAGCTGTGTGGCACAGGACTTCTCACCCTCATTGAACCTGGTGTTCTCCAAGACAAGAACCTCGCCACAATCCGGTCTGGCAGCCTGGTCCAGATCTGCAAACCGGACCGTGGTGGGCGAAAGTAGCCTGGCCAGTCGATGGCTGACCGTCTCCAAGGAAAGCCCGGTATCTTTTCGTCCCTCGTCAGGCCTTCCCAGATGTGACATTACGGTGCACCCGCCGTTGTTGTCGAGGATGTGCTTCAGCGTTGGCAGTGATGCAACGATGCGCGTATCGTCATCTATTTCGTAATCCCTATCGAGGGGAATGTTCAGATCCGCACGTACCAGTGCAATTCGTCCTTTCCAGCATATGTCCTCGACGGACTTCACGCCTCCAGACCGCCCACGAGTTCGGCCATGTCAAGCATCCGGTTGGAAAACCCCCATTCGTTGTCGTACCAGGCGAATACCTTGGCAAGAGTTTCCCGGGTGACCATGGTCTGCGTCATGTCAAAAATGGATGACGCGGGATTTCCGTTGAAATCGATTGACACCAGCGGTTCGTTGTTGCAGACAAGAATATCCTTCATGGGACCTTCAGCGTTTTTCATCATTGCTACATTGATCTCTTCGGGTGTGGCTTTCTTCTCAAGCAGGACGGTTAGGTCAACAAGCGACACGTTTCTGGTTGGAACTCTCACAGAGACTCCAGAGAGTTTTCCGCTCAACTCCGGCAGGACAAGGCCAATCGCTTTTGCGGCCCCTGTTTTGGTTGGAATGATTGATCCGGTTGCAGCCCGTGCACGCCTCAGGTCGGCATGCCTGCCGTCCAGAAGCCGCTGGTCGTTCGTGTAGGAATGGATGGTGCTCATCCATCCGCACCTGATCCCGAAACTGTCGTTCAGTACCTTGACCACCGGAGCCAGGCAGTTTGTAGTGCACGAACCTATTGAGATGACCTGATGTTCGGGCGCAAGTGCCGCCTCGTTGACGCCAAGCACAATGGTGGCGTCCGCACCTTCCGTGGGAGCCGACATGATGACCTTGCGCGCCCCGGCGTTGAGGTGTGCCAATGCTTTTTCCTTGCTGGTGAACCGTCCTGTACATTCAAGCACGATGTCAATGCCATGGGCATTCCAGCCGTAATCCGCAGGATCCTGGATGTTGGAGAATGCGTAGCTTTTGCCATTGACCACCAGCGTCCCGTCCCGGGCCTGAACCTCCTGGCTAAACCTTCCAAAAGTGGTGTCGTACCTGACCAGATGTGCGGCGGTTTCGAGAGGAGCGTTGTCGTTGACTGCGACCAGCTCAAGATTTCTGTCATTTTCCTGCAGAAGTCGGAACAAAGCCCGGCCTATGCGTCCAAAGCCGTTGATTGCTAGTCTAACACTGGACATATTTGTTCGGATGTGCCTGGATGTGAGTATGGCGCTTGAATCGCGTGCCGGACTGCCTATTCAGGGTTGTCTTCGCCTTCTCGGATGACCCGGGCGACACTGTAGAGGCGGTTGTTCTCGACCTCCTTCAGCTTCATCAGCCGGACTCCCATGGCGTTCCGGTTTTGGGTCATCCGGATGTCATTTGAGTTCAGCCGGGTCAGGTTACCGCTTTGTGACAGGAGCATGATTTCGTCGTCGGGCATTAGGCCTAGGGCTCCGACAATCTTTCCGTTTCTCGCGCTGGTATTTATGGCCCTTACGCCGGCTGCGCCCCGTTTGGTAAGACGATATTGGGAGACGGGGGTCTTTTTCCCATATCCTTTCTCTGTGGCGGTGAACACTTGGGTGTCCTTTCTGTCAGTGGTGATCATGGAGACGACCTTGGCGTCATCGGAAAGTTTGATGCCCTTAACGCCCCGGGCGCTGCGTCCTATAGGTCTGAGGTCGCTTTCCTTGAAGAGGATTGCCTGTCCGGTGTTGCTGAACAGCATGATGAGATGCTGGCCCTCGGTCTGCTCGACGTTGATCAGCCGGTCGCCGTCGTCGAGATTGATAGCCACAATGCCGGAACTGCGTGGTCTTGAATAGTTGGCGAGGGACGTTTTCTTGACAACCCCCAGGGAGGTGGCGAAGACAATGTAGCGGTTCTTGTCAAACGACTTGACCGGCAGTATGGTTTGTATTTCCTCATGCTCCATCAGCGGAAGCATGTTGATTATTGGGCGTCCGCGGCTCTGCGTGCTGGTGGCCTGGGGAAGCTTGTACACCTTGATCCAATAGACTCTCCCTCTACTGGTGAAGCAGAGCAGATAGTCGTGTGAGTTGGCTGTGAACATCTTGCTGATGAAGTCGTCCTGCCTGCTAGGTGCGGACTTCCGGCCTTGGCCCCCTCGTTTCTGTGGATTGAAGTGGCTGATCGGCTGCGCCTTGATGTAGCCCTTGTGCGACATCATGACCACCATGTCCGTGGATGGGATCAGGCTTTCATCGTCGATTTCGGCCGCCTGTTCGGTCACCACCGTTTTCCTCTCATCGCCGAACATCTTGTCGATCTCCTTAAGCTCGTTACGGATGATTCCGGTGACGCGCTCACGCTTGTCAAGGATGTCCTCGAGATCGAGGATGCGTTTGACTACGTCCTTGTAGTCCTGAAGAATCTTGTCCTGCTCCATGGCTGTGAAGCGTTGCAGGCGAAGCTCGAGGATCGCTTGTGCCTGGGCAGAGGAAAGCCGGTACTTCTTGGTCTTTGCGGCATCCGCCTTTGGGAACAGTTCCTTTCCGAAGTGAATTCCTGGAACTCCGTAGACCTCCTCCTGCTCGTGAGGAACCACCATTGCCGGATTCTTCAGGTCGCCTAGCATCTTGAGCACACTATCTGATCTCCATATCTTCTCCATGAGGTTTCTTTTCGCATCCTTCGGAGTTGTGGATGTCTTGATGAGTTGAACGATTTCGTCGACATTCGATATCGCGACCGTAAACCCTTCGAGAATATGCGCACGCTGTCTCGCCTTGATCAGTTCGTGCGTTGTTCTGCGCACGATGATTTCACGCCGGTGCTCCAGGAAGTACACGATGAGGTCCTTCAGGTTGAGTAGTTGCGGCACCCCTCCGACCAGTGCGACCATGTTGACGCCGAAACTGTCCTGGAGGTTTGTCTCCTTGTAGAGCTGGTTCAGAACGACGTCAGCGTTCTCGCCGCGCTTAAGTTCAATGACCAGCCGCATGCCCTTGCGATCTGTTTCGTCCCGTAGCTCGCTGATACCCTCAATCCTCTTCGCCTTGACCAGATTTGCAATGTTCTGGGCGAGTGTCGCCTTGTTGACTTGGTAGGGCAGTTCGTCAACGACAATCGCCTTTTTGGTGCCGCTCTTGTCAAGGTTTTCGAAGTGGACCTTGGCCCTGATGACAACTTTTCCACGGCCGGTTCTGTAGGCGTCGGCAACACCCTGTATGCCGTGAATTGTTCCGCCTGTAGGAAAGTCGGGGGCCGGAATGATCTTCATCAGATCGGCAATGCTGGCGTCAGAATCCTTCAGTACCGCCAGGCAACCCTTGATCGATTCGCGCAGGTTGTGCGGCGGGATGTTGGTTGCCATCCCCACGGCAATTCCGGAAGATCCGTTGATCAGAAGGTTCGGGATCCGCGTCGGCAGAACACAGGGTTCGGTCTCCGAGCCATCGTAGTTGGGAACGAAGTCGACAGTCTCCTTGTCGATGTCCTCAAGGAGCTGGTGTGCAATCCGGGACATGCGCACCTCGGTGTAGCGCATGGCTGCGGCATTGTCTCCATCAACCGATCCAAAGTTGCCTTGGCCGTCAATGAGCACATAGCGCATGCTGAAATCCTGTGCCATGCGCACGATCGAATCGTAGACGGCATCCTGGGAGTGTGGATGGTACTTGCCGAGCACATCGCCGACAATTCTGGCGGATTTCTTGTATGGCTTGTTCCAGTCGTTGCCTACCTGGTTCATCGCATGAAATATGCGTCTATGAACCGGCTTGAGACCGTCACAGACATCCGGAAGGGCACGGCCGACGATCACGCTCATGGCGTAATCAAGGTAGGACTCTTCCATTTTGTCCTCAATGTTTACATTGATCAGTTCTCTGGCGAACTTCGAAGGATCCTGAGTGTCAGACATTGAAATGTGTTGATGAAATCAATTGGACATTCTACCATTTACAGGGATGAAACGGTACTTGCCTTGGCCTTGTGCAGCTTGGAATCCGCTTTGAAATCAACGCGGATTTTTCATTTGCCGCCTTTAATCTTTCCTGTCTTCGCCCACTTCAGAATCCTCTTGATTCTGGTGCTGCTTCGCAGTCCGAAGTTCCACTTAAGCCCTAGACTACAAAGATCAGCGCCAAGGGAATGAAGGGCACCGAAAGGAAATTGCCCAGCAGAGCTGTGGCGGCAACTGTCTCGGTTTCGAGATTGAACCGCTCGGCAAACATGAAGTTGAGAAGGGCGGGGGCAAGACCGAAAAAACCAGGAGCGTTTGCCATTCTCCAGTCGTTCAGTGTGAATGCCGAGAGGATGAAGGCAAAGCATGCTCCAGTATCCGGAAAGTTAGATCAAGGCTTATGGAAGGCATGTGGTTTAGGCTGTCGAAAGGGAGCCCAGTCACTCACGGCGGCCTGTTTCCTGATCGTCTTCGGATTCGTTGTCGCCATCGGCCAGGGAGGGACCCACTCCATCCAGATAGTCAATGACGCGCTTCTCATGAGGGAATATGCGGTGCTCAAAGTATTTCAGCACGACGTAGAGCAGGAAATACAGGAACAGGAGCGTAGTCATGATGGGGAAGATAATCCCCCTGAGGGTGGAATCGCTCGTAACGTCGCTCATGGTGATGCTGACGCCGAAAAGTGCGGCTAGAATGCAGTTCAGCGTGAACATGACGCTGAACACTCTTGGCTACGGGGAGTATGCTGGAAGTCGCTAAACACTAGAATAGGGGCTTTTGACGGGTATTGTACAGTCTTGCATCACGGAATGTAGTGGCGGAAGCTGGCAGAATTCCCTTAACGCCTTCATTCATGGGTGAATTGAAATGATCATTGACTTCGCAAATGCGGTGTGGCGACGTACTGGCGTTGAAGCGCCCAGCCTGAGCTAGCACGGGGAGCTTCCCAAAAAAGGAAGCCGTGCATGAGCACGGCTTCCAGCAGAAAAGAAAGGGACCTACATCATCCCATCCATGCCGCCTCCCGGAGGCATGGCGGGGGGTTCGTCCTTCTTGGGCTTTTCAGCGACGGCACAGTCCGTTGTCAGAATCAGTCCGCCAATCGACGCTGCGTTCTGCAGGGCGCAACGTGTCACCTTGGTTGGATCCAGGATACCCATCTTGATCATGTCGCCGAACTTTCCAGTGGCGGCATTGTATCCGTAGTCATCCTTACCGTTCTTGACTTCGCTGATCACAAGTGATGCCTCGTCGCCAGCATTCTCGACGATCTGCCGCATGGGCTCTTCAAGGGCACGACTGACGATGCGGATGCCGGCCTTCTGGTCGTCATTCACACCTTCAAGCTTGTTGACGGCCTTGATAGCGCGAACATAGGCGGTTCCGCCACCACTGACGATGCCTTCCTCAACCGCGGCGCGGGTAGCATGCAGGGCGTCTTCGACCCGTGCCTTCTTCTCCTTCATCTCGACCTCGGTTGCCGCTCCCACCTTGATCACAGCCACTCCACCGGCGAGTTTGGCAACCCGCTCTTGGAGCTTTTCGCGGTCATAATCGCTTGTGGTTTCCTCAATCTGGGTGCGGATCGCCTCCACCCTATCACGGATGGTCTTAGGTGATCCGGAACCGTCAATGATGGTGGTGTTCTCCTTGCTGGCCTCCACTCTCTTGGCTTCTCCGAGATCGTCAAGCGTGGCTTTCTCAAGCGATAGGCCAACCTCTTCGGCAATGACACGTCCATTGGTAAGGACGGCGATATCTTCAAGCATAGCCTTGCGCCGGTCACCGAAGCCGGGAGCCTTGACGGCGCAGACCTTGATGGTACCGCGCAGGTTGTTCACGACCAGGGTAGCCAAGGCTTCCCCTTCGATATCCTCAGCTATGACAAGCAGCGGACGTCCGGCCTTGGCACATTGCTCAAGCAGGGGAAGGATATCGCGGATTGAAGATATCTTCTTGTCATGGAGAAGAATGAAAGGCTTCTCCAGAACGGCGATCTGCTTGTCACCATCGGAGATGAAATAAGGGGAAAGATAGCCTCTGTCGAACTGCATTCCCTCGACGATTTCAAGTTCGTTCTCCAGCCCTGAGCCGTCCTCAACGGTGATGACACCTTCTTTTCCGGCCTTTTCCATGGCTTGGGAGATGATCTCGCCTATCGCCTCGTCGGAATTGGACGAGATTGTTGCGACCTGCGATATCTCCTTGTGAGTCTTGCAGGGCTTCGACTGAGCCTTGACCTTGTCAACCACCGTGTTGACAGCTGTTTCGATGCCCCGCTTAAGGTCCATCGGGTTCATGCCGGCAGCGACGTACTTCATGCCCTCGTTGACGATTGACTGGGCGAGAACGGTTGCCGTTGTGGTTCCATCCCCTGCGACGTCAGAAGTCTTGCTCGAGACTTCCTTGAGCATCTGCGCACCCATGTTCTCGAATTTTTCGGGAAGTTCGATCTCCTTGGCAACGGAGACTCCATCCTTAGTCACCGTGGGTGCGCCGAAAGAGCGCTCAATCACCACGTTTCGGCCCTTGGGGCCAAGCGTGACCTTGACGGCGTTTGCCAGTGTGTTTACGCCTGAGAGAATGTTTTTTCTGGCAGATTCGGAAAACCTGACTTCTTTTGCAGCCATTGTTTGCTCCTGTAATTGATTGATTTTTTGATTTGTGTTCGGGCGGAGATTATTTCCGCTTGCCCTTCTGGATGATGGCCATCACGTCGTCCTCGCGCATGACGAGAAGTTCGTCGCCGTCAATCTTGATTCCTGTTCCGGCATACTTGCCGAAGAGAATCCTATCGCCTGGCTTGACTGAAAGAGGACGAACCTTGCCGTCGTCGTTCGGCTTGCCCTCGCCAATAGCCAGCACTTCACCCTGGTCCGGCTTCTCAGCGGCTGAATCAGGGATGACAATGCCCCCGGCTGTGGTACGTTCCTCTTCCATGCGACGCACGAGAATTCGGTCGTGTAGGGGTTTGATGTTCATTTCCAACTCCTTTTATTGGTTTGATGAATGGCAAGTTGTTAGCACTCTCTACAGATAACTGCTAGCAGGAAAGGGATTATAGGGATGATGGCGGCGGATTTCAACCCCTTTCTACAGTCTGAAGGACATCCCGTCCAGATTGGATTTATACTGTCGAGATCCGCAACGCCACGAATCTGGTTCGCTGGTCTGGCGTTTTCAGCATAATAGTTGCCTTTTGGCTGAAGTGCTGAGGTATGGCATGTAGGAGAACAGGCTTGATTTCCAATATGCCTGATCATGTCTGTTTTCGGAAATCCAATGCTTGGAGATCCAACATATCATAACAATGCCTTAGGTTTAATTTCTAAAAAAGATATTCAATTAGCATTAATATCTTTTAAAATTCTATCTAATTGGTATAGATTCCAAGCATATTATGGATTATCTCCCCCTGTTTCTCGATTTGCGTAGCGAAACTGTCCTAGTTGTGGGCGGAGGTGAAATCGCTAGCCGAAAGCTATCCTTGCTGTGCAGGGCGGGAGCAACACCTATGGTGGTGGCGCCTTCCGTCAGAGCAGATGTCGAGAAAATGGTTGTGGATGCTGGGGGACAGGTGCGTCGCCGTCGCTACAGAAAAGGGGACTTGGCAGGACATAGGCTATGCGTGGTTGCGGTGGGTGATGACATCCTCAATAACCGAATCAGGAATGATGCGGTTGAGTCCCGCGTACCTATCAATGTTGTCGATAATCCTGAATATTGTGATTTCATTTTCCCAGCCATTGTCGACCGGGGTTCAGTGGTGGTTGGCATATCATCTTCCGGGCATTCGCCGGTTCTTGTACGTTGGCTGCGGACCAAGATCGAAGCCTTGTTACCGCAAAGAGTTGGTGATCTTGCCAGTTTGTGTGGCCGTTTCAGAGACAGGGTGAAAGCTCTTCTGCCTGAGGAGAGGCGGCGCTTGTTCTGGGAACGGGTTATTGAAGGTCCGGCAGCTTCAAGGATGTATGCGGGCGATGCGGCTAGCGCTGCCCGCGTTCTGGAGAGTTCCCTTAATGCCGAGGCGGCCTGCGTTTCCGTGATGGGCGAAGCCTATCTCATAGGAGCGGGTCCGGGCGATCCTGATTTGATGACCGTCAAGGCGGTGCGTCTCCTGCAGCAGGCGGATGTGATTGTTTATGACCGGCTTGTCTCACCCGAGGCGGTTGATTTGGCGCGCAGGGACGCAGAACGCGTGTTTGTAGGCAAAAGGGCAGGCCGTACACCGATCACGCAGGATGAGATAAGCGCCATGCTTGTACGGTACGTTCGTGAAGGGCATAGGGTTGCGAGGCTTAAGGGTGGCGACCCGTTTGTATTTGGTCGTGGCGGCGAGGAGGCCTTGGCACTTGCAGAGGCGTGTCTTCCGTTTCAGATTGTTCCAGGAGTTTCTGCAGCTAACGGATGTGCGGCCTATGCCGGGATTCCGCTGACCCACCGTAACGTAGCCCGTAACATCAGGTTTACGACCCTCTACAAGGAGGATGTTGGCGACGTGGAGTACTGGCGACGGCTGGTGAAGGAGCGTGACACCACCATGGTCTTCTACATGTCCGGCGGTCTTCTGGAGCAACTTGCGGCGTGCCTGATCGGCAACGGATGTTCTCCAGACACGCCAGTCGCAGTGGTGTCGCGTGGCACCACCCCGTCACAGAAGGTAGTGTCTGGCACACTGGCGAGCATTGCCGCCCAAGACAGTTCGGTCATGGTCTCACCGTTACTTGTGATGGTTGGCGATGTGGTTGCGTTGAGGGAGCAACTCGGGTGGTTTGAAGATTACCGTGACGTTCTTGAATTTCCACAGATTGCATAGAAAGCAACAATGCTGACTACAGAAAAACTGACGAAGCTTCAGGATCTAACGGACGGTCTTGACAGTCATCAACTGGCATGGCTCAGCGGATATCTGGCTGGTCTTAGCGGCATGTCTTCCGAGGATCTAAAGGTGGTTTCAGTTGCGCCATCGGCAGAGACTGGCGTTCGACAGGTTACCGTTCTTTACGGTTCCCAGAGCGGCAATGCGCATTCCATTGCCGAGCAGTTGGCAGAGCGGGCCAGGGTTATGGGATTGCCTATACGGGTGAACGCGATGGGTGAATACAAGCGGGCACAGCTGAAGAAAGAGGAAATGTTGCTTGTCATTGTCAGCACCCACGGAGAGGGTGAGCCGCCTGATGATGCGAAAGCCCTTTACGACTTCATTTTTGGCAAGAGAGCCCCTCGACTTGATGGCGTTGAATTCGCTGTTCTGGCTCTCGGCGACAGCACCTACGAGCATTTCTGCAAGATTGGCAGGGACTTCAATGAGCGGCTTAGCAGCCTTGGTGCGGCGAGGATTTCCGATATCGTCGAATGCGATGTTGATTTCGATGTCGACGCTGGGAAATGGATATCGTCGGTTCTCGAACGCGTAGCTGAAAAAGGTGAGACATTCCGGGTTCCTATTCATTCAGGGATTGCTGAGCCTGCCAAGTGGACGCGGAGCAATCCTTTTGAGGCCGAGGTGATTGAGAATGTCATGTTGACCCGGGGGAACAGCGACAAGCGGGCACACCATTTGGAGATTTCCCTCGAAGGATCCGGCATTGTGTATCAGCCAGGTGATTCACTGGGTGTCTGGCCTGTCAATTCACCGGCCCATGCTGCAAGGGTTGTTGAACAGCTTGGCGTTGAACTCGGAGACGAAATCGAACTGGATGATGTTAAGGCCACGGTACAGGAATGGTTGGTCAGCCGCCTTGAGATATCGCGCATCACAACCAGGGTGCTTGCGCGCTATGCAGAGATAGCAGGCAACGGTTTTCTCAGTGAAGTCGCGGCGGATGTAAACCGTGCAGATCTTTACTGTAACGGGATTGATCTTGCTAGCCTGCTGGAGGAATACCCGCCTGGGACCGGATCTGCCGCCGAGATTCTTTCTGTGTTGCGCCGGATGGCGCCGCGCCTGTATTCGATCTCATCCTCGCACAATGCGAGAGAGGGCGAGGCACATTTGCTTGTTGGTGTGGACAGGTTTTTGGTTAATTCCGGCACATTGCAGGAGGGACTCTGCTCTTCGTGGCTATCGAATCTTAATCCGGGTGATCGGGTCAAGGTTTATCCCCATGTCAACACGGCGTTTAGGCTTCCGGCAGACAATGTCCCCATCATCATGGTGGGACCCGGCACGGGTGTTGCTCCTTTCCGAGCATTTCTTGAGGAACGGGAGGAGAGAGGTGCATCGGGTGACAATTGGCTGTTCTTTGGCTGCCGTAGGTTTGATGACGACTACTACTATCAACAGGAGTGGCTTCGGTACTGGGACAAGGGCCTGCTTACACGGCTGGACGTTGCCTTCTCACGTGACACGTTACGCACAAAAAGCCATGTCCCACACAAGATGAAGGATCATGCTGCTGAACTATGGTCTTGGCTTGAGCGCGGCGCCTACATTTATGTCTGTGGCGATGAAGCCAGGATGGCGAAGGATGTTGAACTGGCGATTGGAGAGATTGCCGAGAGCGCCGGAGGCGTGAAAGGAAGCGAATTCATTGCGCATATCGCTGCGGAAGGCCGCTATCAGAGAGACGTCTACTAGGACATGGACGGCATGCCAACCAGAAAGCCTCTGGACGAACTTGCTGCATCTTCGTCTCCGGTGGAACTTGTCAAGGATGCAAGTGTCGGCTTGCGTGGAACCATAGCGGAAGGTCTCGACAACGAGGCTACAGGTGCCGTGTCCGAAGACGACACCAATCTGATCAAGTTTCATGGCATATATCAGCAGGATGACCGTGACATGAGGGATGAGCGGGTGGCGCGCAAGCTGGAACCAGCCTATTCATTCATGCTTCGCCTACGTATTCCAGGTGGTGTTATGAGTGCACGCCAGTGGCTACAGTGTGACCGTGTGGCTCATAAGCTCACCAAATATCATTCCCTTCGCTTGACGAACCGTCAGACGATCCAGTTTCACGGTATTCCAAAGCCCAACCTGCGTTCAATCGTCAGGTCATGTGACCAGGTTCTCCTTGATTCAATTGCCGCCTGTGGCGATGTAAACCGTAACGTAATGTGCTCTTCCGGTCCCGAATCGTCTCCTGTGTACCGGGATGTGCGCCAGTTGGCAAGCCAGATCAGCGAAAGACTTCTCCCGAAAACCCGTGCATATCACGAGATATGGCTTGGGGAGGAGCGGCTTGCAGGTGGAGAGCCGGAGCCGGATCCTCTCTACGGGCGCCACTACCTTCCTCGCAAGTTCAAGATAGCCATAGCGGTTCCTCCCCGCAATGACACCGACATCTACGCCAATGACGTAGGCTTCATTGCAATCGTTGATGACGGCAGGATCGCAGGCTACAACGTTACGGCTGGAGGAGGCATGGGCATGACGTTCGGCGATCCGCGAACCTATCCGCGCCTAGGTGACGTGCTGGGTTTTTGTCAGGCCGCTGATGCTGTCGAAGTGGCTTGGCATCTCGCAACAATCCAGCGTGACTACGGAGATCGAAGTGACCGGAAGATTGCACGTTTCAAGTACACAGTTGACCGTCTTGGCCTGGATTTTGTCAGGAGCGAGGTTGAAAACCGCACAGGAAAACAGCTTGGAGATCCGCGACCGTTCCAGTTTGCAGACGGTGGCGACTGTCTGGGCTGGGAGGAAAGTGACGGCATGCATTCTCTAACGCTGTTTGTGGAGAGTGGCCGCATAAACGACTGGCTGAACTATCCGCTGAAAACGGCTCTTGCCGAGATTGCCGGTCTAAACTGCTGCGAATTCAAGGTTACTCCAAACCAGAACCTGACACTTGCCGGCATCGCCGCGGAAGATCGTGAGCGGATTGAGGCGGTTCTGAAGCGCAGGGAGGTTATGGAGCGGCAGAAAGGTTTGTCAGGCATTAGAAGACGTGCCATGGCCTGTGTTGCGCTGCCTACATGTCCGCTCGCAATGTCGGAGGCCGAACGCTATCTTCCGGTTCTAGTGTCGAAACTGGAAATGCTCCTTGAGGAGCACGGTCTTCGCGAGGAGGATATCGTCATCAGGATAAGCGGGTGTCCAAATGGTTGTGCACGGCCACATTTGGCGGAGATCGGCCTGATTGGAAAATCTGTTGGCAGGTACAACCTCTACTTGGGTGCCGCATTCAATGGAACTAGAATGAATAGGCTTTATAAGGAGAACTTGGGTGAGCAGGAGATATTGGATACTATGCGTCCGCTTATTGCACAGTACGGTTCTGGACGTAGCGCCGGCGAATGTTTCGGTGACTTTGTCATCAGGCAGGGGATTGTTTGATCTTCAAGCAATAACATGCTTGTCGATCCCGCTGCAAGCGGTCATCGTTGGCGAGTTTCTGAATTTAGCAGACCTTATATAACGCCATCATGGACGTAATGGAACCACTTATGGCGGTTATTGTTAGGAAAGAATGTAAGTTGTTTTCAATAGTACATTGAAAATAATACTTTTATTCTCTGAAGCCGATCATTATGGTGCTGGAGAGATTTCCCATTAGTTTGCTGTTGGTTTCGGCTTTCTTTCAGAAAGCTGATGCGTTGTACTCCGGCTAGTGGTTTGACTTGGTTTTTCGCACGGAATCCTTGACGATACTTGCGTCCGGAAAGGATTCGAGCAGCAGGTTAACCAGAGGATTGCTGTTCACCGATTCGAACAGCATTTCCTTTTCCTTGGCGCTGGCATGCTTCGCCTGCTGTCTTGGAGAAAGCGATTCGGATTCGCCGTTGACGATTTCGACTCTGATGCTCCTGCTGTAAATTCGCGAAAGTTCGCCTTGTATCGGACCGGCTTTCGGCGGGACGGGATCATGGAGACCGTTGTAGAGAAGCGAGATGCAGTCTTCTGGACCGGCACTGTTGAAGGAGCATTTGTTTGCGTTTGATTTCCCTGTTCCAAGATGCATTTTTTCTACAAGCTGCGTCCATGTCTCATTGGAGTTCGGCAGGCTCTTGAATGGTGATTCTGGGGCGATGTTGACAGGCATATCGTGGGAGGAGGGTTTGCCTTCCTTGCCGTTTCTGCCTGACGAGGATATTGGAACTGTCTTGTCGACGGGCAGCTGTTCAGTCTGGTTGTTGCTTGTGACGTTGCTGACGGGTGATGTCCCTTGCGTGCCGGGTGCGTCCGGATGTTCGTCCACGTACCAGGCCATTCGCAGCAGCGCCATCTCGACAGCTATGCGCGGATCGGGTCCATAGGGCAGGGAGCGTCGGGCATTCAAGGCGATTTCGTACAGGACATGTGCCTGTTGGGTTGTGAGTGTTTCAAGGTGGTTGTTGTCTTTTCCGGACTGTTGGTCGGGCATCACCCTTTTCAGTGCAATCTGGTACAGGCGGGTTGCAAGGCGGGCGATCAGGTTATCAAACGAGATCCCATTTACATGGAGTTGCTCAACGGTTGCATGGAGTTCCTGGTAGTTGGCGGATGTGATGGCTTCCAGTATTTTCTCGACATTGTCTGCATCGGCGAGTCCGGCAATGTCCTGAACCGATTCTTTTGTGGCTTTTCCATTGCCATGTGCGATAACCTGGTCAAGCAGGCTGAGTGCATCCCTGAGGCTACCGCCAGATTGTTCGGCAACCAGCTTGAGCGCTTCCGTTTCGTAGGACGTTTTCTCCTCATCAAGAATGTGGGCGAGCCGCTCGGAAATCATGTCCGGCTGGATCCGTTTCAGGTTGAACTGGAGGCAACGTGAAAGCACGGTTACTGGCAGCTTCTGTGGATCCGTTGTCGCCAGTATGAACTTGACGTGCGGTGGCGGTTCTTCAAGCGTCTTGAGCATCGCATTGAAGGCGCTGGTCGAGAGCATGTGCACCTCGTCGATGATGAATATCCGGTAGGCTCCCGAACTTGGCATGTAGCCGGCGCTCTCGAGAATCTCTCTCATATTGTCCACCTTGGTGTGGGATGCCGCATCCATTTCAAGAATGTCTGGATGCGATCCCATGTCAATTTCCACGCAGGTCTCGCATTCGTTGCAGGAATTGCCGCCAGTGGCCTTGGGGCAACTGAACGTTTTTGCCAGTATGCGAGCAATGGTTGTCTTGCCGACGCCACGGGTTCCTGTCAGAAGATAGGCATGGTGTGCACGCCCCACAGTCATGGAGTTCTGCAGTGCGCGGACAACATGCTCCTGCCCCACGATCTCCGGGAAACTGGCAGGTCTCCATTTGCGTGCCAGAGCCACGTAGGGATTGTTCCCCTGCTGCCGGGGTATGTCGGTTTCGTCAAATAGTGCCACGTTGACCGGTGCTTCCGAAACATCAAGAATAGGGAGGCGAGTCAGCCTCCGGCACTGCCAAAATGTGGTTAGGGCTGCTTCCTTCCAGACCTGACCCGGTTCCCACGGTAGCATGCGGAGAGACTCGCCATTGCTTGACGTCAATTCTAAACGATAGACGGCTGGCTTGTTGGAATGTCCGGTGGTTTTATCCAGGATCGGTTTTTGCCATCCCGGAACAGACTGTGGCCTCCTGCTCTGCATAGTGTGGAAGTTTCGTATTCTGGTAGAATAGCACTCACTGTCGCACTGGGGTGCGGCATTTCGGTTCCTTGCGGCAGTCTGTCGCATGGGTTCAGACTGAACATGCGCTTGAACTATTGGAAGGGTACAAAATGGATTTTGGAGAGACGTTTTTGCAACTGGTCGTAATTGGTTGCTCGCTGGTTGCAATTTACTACGGTTTTGTCACATCCAAATGGGTGGCCAGCCGCCCTGCGGGCAATGAGCGTATGGGGGAGATTGCAAAGGCGATCCAGGAGGGTGCTACGGCATACCTCAACCGTCAGTACAAGACGATTCTCTACGTGGGGGCTGTACTCTTTGTTCTTCTGCTGTTTTATCCGGGCGTTAAGACTGCCATCGGGTTTGCGATCGGAGCCATCCTCTCCGGTGCCGCCGGATACATAGGCATGAACGTCTCCGTAAGGGCTAATGTGCGCACTGCCGAAGCGGCACGAGAAGGTCAGGATGATGCACTTGACATTGCGTTTCGCGGTGGTGCAACGACTGGACTGCTTGTGGTAGGTTTGGGGTTACTTGGCGTTGCCGGCTACTTTGGCATACTGCAGATGATTGCTCCGGAGAATGCCACGCTCCAGGATACCGTTCACCCATTGATCGGTCTTGGCTTTGGCGGTTCGCTCATTTCGATATTTGCCCGCTTGGGTGGCGGAATCTTCACCAAGGGCGCCGATGTCGGTGCCGATCTGGTTGGGAAGGTTGAGGCCGGCATACCCGAGGATGATCCCCGCAATCCCGCCGTGATCGCCGACAACGTTGGCGACAACGTTGGCGACTGTGCCGGCATGGCTGCCGACCTGTTTGAGACTTATGCCGTTACAGTGATAGCGACGATGGTTCTCGGCTCCCTGCTTTTTGGAAGTATGGCAGTCATATATCCTCTGATGCTTGGTGCAGCTTCCATCATCGCCTCGATAATCGGATGCATGTTTGTCAAGAACCGTGACAAGATATCATCGCCACTGTTTTTCCCTATAAAGCCGTTTGTGATCGCCATTGATTCGGCACTTGAGCGTTTCAACTCCGGAAGTCCGGTGATGAACATTCTCTACCGCGGCCTGATCATAGCGGGCATCATTTCCGCCGCACTTTATTTCCCGATCACGGTTCTGGCTGCAGTGGCCATAGAGGAACTTTCATTTTGGGGCATGTACCTGGCAGCGATCACCGGTCTGTTGCTGACCGGTGCAATGGTATGCATCACGCAGTACTACACCGATACGGCATTCAAGCCGGTGCGCAGCGTGGCGGAGGCTTCCGAGACAGGGCATGCAACCAATATAATTGCCGGCTTGGCAGTCTCAATGAGGTCTTGTGCGTTTCCAATAATGGCGGTCTGCGCAAGCATCTGGGTGTCGCACTTCTTTGCCGGCAGTGTCTATGGCATTGCCATAGCCGCCACATCGATGCTATCCATGACCGGGATCATTGTTGCGCTTGACGCCTACGGGCCGATCACCGACAATGCCGGAGGAATTGCGGAAATGGCCGAGCTGCCCGAAACCGTAAGGACTGTCACCGACCGGCTGGATGCCGTCGGCAATACCACCAAGGCAGTGACCAAGGGTTACGCCATCGGATCGGCCGGCCTAGCCGCACTCGTCTTGTTCTCGGACTACACGAATGCGCTAAGCTTGGGTGTCAACGGTGGTGGGGAGGAGATAGTTTTCTCCCTTTCTGATCCCTTGGTTGTGGTGGGCCTGTTCATAGGTGGGCTAATTCCTTATCTTTTTGGTGCCATGGCGATGGAGGCAGTTGGTCGCGCCGCAGGTTCCGTGGTTCTTGAAGTTCGACGTCAGTTCAAGGAGATTCCGGGAATCATGGAAGGCACCTCCAAGCCTGACTATTCGAAGGCTGTTGATCTGCTGACAAAGGCGGCGATACGGGAAATGATCGTTCCTTCGCTCCTACCCATATTGATCCCGCTTGTGGTTGGGATCGTGCTCGGTCCGGTTGCTCTTGGGGGATTGCTGATCGGCTCAATCACTACCGGCATATTTGTTGCCATTTCAATGACGACTGGGGGGGGAGCTTGGGATAACGCCAAGAAGCACATTGAGGAAGGTGCCTTTGGAGGCAAGGGGTCGGAAGCGCACAGGGCTGCGGTTACCGGCGACACCGTGGGCGACCCCTACAAGGACACGGCCGGACCTGCTGTCAATCCGCTTATCAAGATCATTAACATTGTTGCACTTCTTTTGGTGCCCATCATCTAGGTTTTTCTCTGGAAGCCTAGGCCGGCGCCTGCTGGTGCAGGCAGCAGCATTCCTCGCTTCTCTGGAGCCATCAGGGAGAACTGATGATGCAGCCATCCGTCTCCGAGGCTATGTGGTGTTATCCCGGGATGGCTGCTGGTGAACAGCCGGGTGGCACTGGTCACTGTTGGACTTGTTGCACTGTCAGCTGGGGTTGTCTTGAGTGTTTTCATGTCGACGGGGGGGTTCTCTGGTGGTCATGGTCATAATCATGTTTCGGTTGAATCCGAGCCGGATGCCAGCGAAATCTGGTCCAACAACCCATTCAGAGTTGAGTTCAGGAACACTAGGGGACAGTTGCGCAAATTTCCGGATGATTTCGGTTCGAATCTCTATCTAGTCAACTTCTGGGCACCATGGTGTCCGCCTTGTGTCGATGAGTTGCCGCTTCTGTCTAGGTTTCATCAGGAACTGGAAACTTCCTCTGCCAAGGTTGTTGGAATCAGCATGGATGAGCCGGGATCGGTTCAGAAGTTTCTTGCAGACTTTCCGCTGTCATTCGAGAGTTTGGTTGCAGGTAGCGCATTTGAAATTCTTCCCCGTCGACATGGTTCCCCCCCATTGTTGCCGGTTTCCTATCTGATGGACAGTTCCGGAACGATTTTGGCACAGAAATCGGGACCTTTCTCAAGCAAAAGCGAGTTGATCAAATTTCTCGGAAAATTTGAAAATAAGAGCAAATAGCCGTTTTTACTGTAAAATAGCCGTATTAAGCATGCATATGGAGTGTAGGGCATGGATCTTCGAAAGCTGAAGACGATAATAGAGCTTTTTGAGAACTCATTGGCTTCGGAGATGGAAATCTCCGAAGGGGAGGATCGAATACGTCTGTCCAAGCATACGGCAACCCCCCATTCCCAGGGTGGAGCGGTGCACACCCATATTCCCATCCATGGCTCCGGCCAAGAGTTGCCTTCCAGGGCTGAAAAAGTGGGGGCGCCGGAAGGCGAGGAGATCCCCGAAGAGACTGGTCATTCGGTGACTTCGCCAGTGGTTGGGACGTTCTTTCGGTCCTCTTCGCCGGAAACCAAGCCGTTTGTCTCTGTAGGCGATGTAGTCCAGAAAGGACAGACCGTATGCATCGTGGAAGCCATGAAGCTGATGAACGAGGTGCAGTCCCCATGTGACGGTACGGTAAGGAAAATACTGGTCGAGAATGCCACTCCGGTTGGATTTGGCGATGCTCTCATGCTCATCGAATAGACACTTCCCATGTTTCGCAAGATTCTGATTGCTAACCGGGGCGAGATTGCCCTACGCATCCAGAGAGCCTGTCGCGAACTTGGTGTCAAGACGGTTGCGGTCTATTCCCAAGCTGATTCCGAGGCCAAGTATGTCAAGATGGCGGATGAATCGGTGTGCATAGGCCCTCCAGATGTCAGGGAGAGCTACCTGAACGAAGCTTCCATCATTGCGGCGGCCGAAGTGACGGATTCCGAAGCCATTCACCCGGGCTATGGTCTCCTGTCAGAGAATCCGGCCTTTGCGGAGAAAGTGGAGAAGAGCGGTTTCAAGTTCATTGGCCCGTCGCCCTTGATTCTGCGCCAGATGGGCGACAAAATGGGCGCCAAGATCGTAATGAAGCAGAACAAGATCCCCTGTGTACCGGGAGCAGACAGCCTGTTGCCCGACAGCCCGGAAAAGATAAGGGCGCTGGCTGCCAAGATAGGATATCCCCTTGTTGTCAAGGCGGTGGCCGGCGGTGGGGGGCGGGGAATGCGCGAAGTGCACACGGATGTGGCGCTGGTCAACGCGGCCAGCGTGATGGCTACCGAAACGAACCGGGCCTTTGGCGACAGCAGGCTTTATGTTGAAAAGCTTCTGACTGGAGCAAGACACATTGAGGTGCAAGTGCTGGCTGACACGAAGAAAAACGTCATCCACCTTGGCACGCGTGACTGCTCAGTCCAGCGACGCTACCAGAAGGTAATCGAGGAGGCTCCTGCCTTCGGGATAGCACAACGCAGCCTTGACCGCATCTGCGAGAAGTGTGTTGCCGTCGCGAAAAACCTCGAATATGTTGGCGCCGGAACCTTTGAGTTTCTCCATCACGATGGATCCTTCTACTTCATTGAGATGAACCCGAGAATACAGGTGGAGCATCCGGTGACGGAACTGGTTACCGGCATTGACATCGTGATCGAACAGATCAGGGCGCTGGCAGGTGAATCACTCTCGGTGAGGCAGAAGAACATTTTGATTTCCGGTCATGCCATTGAGTGCCGTATCAATTCCGAGGATCCGAAAACAATGTTGCCCTGTCCGGGCCAGATCACCAGTTACCACGCTGCCGGCGGACCTGGTGTCCGTGTTGACTCCCATGTGTACAACGGATATGTGGTTCCGCCGAACTATGACTCTCTTCTTGGCAAGCTGGTAGTCCATGGCAAGGACCGCAAGCAGGCTGTTGCCAGAATGAGAAGTGCGCTTTCCGAGTTCGTCATCGAGGGGATCCAGACCAACATTCCCCTGCATCGCGATGTGTTCGAGGATCATGAGTTTGCTTCGGGCGAGGTGACCACGAACTATCTTGAGAGACGCCTCTCCTGATTCCGCGTTTAGGCGAGAAGGATGTCCAGCAAGGCTTTCTGCTCAGCGCTCAAGGCTTCGACTGGTGTCAGCAGCGAAGAGCGCAACGTCTTCCGGTGTGTGTCGTTTACGTCCGGAAGGCTGTTGCCCACGAGATCCAGAATGATCTCCTTCGCCTTTCCGATGCTTGACCGGAAGCGGGCGATCACCTGCTCGACGGTCACGTGTTCTTCGGGATCGTCCTTCCAGCAATCGTAGTCAGTGCACACTGCAAGGGTGGCACTGCACAGTTGCGCCTCGCGGGCGAGAAAAAGCTCCGGGATGTTTGTCATCCCCACCACGTCGCTTTTGGTTGCGTCCCGCAGGAAGAGACTTTCGGCGCGTGTTCCGAGCCTCGGTCCCTCGACACACGCATAAGTGACGTCGCGGTGGATGCTGTGTCCGCAGGCGCCGGTCGATCTGCATACCGCATCAAGCATGTCGGGACATGTCACAGTGGCGGTTGATATGTGCGCAACCATTCCATTCCCGAAGAACGTGTTTTTTCGATGCCCCCTGGTCATGTCGAAGTAATGGCTGGGAGCTGCAAAGTGCCCGGGCATGATCTCTTCGCGAAGGCTTCCGACTGCGGATACGGCGAGCAGCTGACGGGCTCCGGCACGCTTCAAGGCGTATATGTTGGCGCGGTAGTTGATTTCCGAGGGAAGCAGCTGGTGTCCATCTCCGTGCCGGGGCAGAAAGAGGATCTCCCGTCCGCCAAGCCGGCCGTGCCTGACTGGCGCCGAAGCCATGCCGAAAGGGGTTTGGGCATCATGTTCCCTGATGGTTTCAAGCCCCTCCAGATCATAGAGGCCTGATCCGCCAATGACCGCAAGCATCAGGCAGACTTAGAGAAGCGCACCTCCGCAGGACGAGCCGGAACCTGCAGTGCATCCGTAACAGTGGTTGTCAAAGGCGATGCCGCGTGGAAGATCGTCAAGGGATTCGATGTCCCAGAGGGAAGTTGGCCGATTGTTGATATGAAGTCCAAGCATCTGGTTGAAGTCACAATCGTAGATCATGCCGTTCCAACTGACGGAGACGAGTTCTGTACACATCACGTCACCAACGGTTGTCGGATTGAAGTTGTCGATGAGAAGCTGCATGTAGTCCTCAAGCAGGTTCTGCCGTTGCAGGAAGTGCGCATAGCGCTTGATTGGCATGTTGGTGATGGTGAACAAGGAGTTGAACTCAATGTCAAGATCCTCTTTGAGCCTTTTCTTGTAGTCGGCCTCCAGCTGCTGCTGGGCGGGAGGCAGGTGTGCACCAACAGGGTTATAGACCAGGTTCAGGATCAGGTCGCTTCCTTCGATTCCATAGCCCAGCTGATTGAGCTTCTGCAGAGACTTGACGCTCATTCCGAAGACGCCTTTGCCACGTTGCGTCTCCACATTCTTCTTGGTGTAGCAGGGGAGGGACGCTACTATTTGAACCTTGTTTTCTGCAAGGAACTCAGCGGTGTCGTGATGGCCGGGCCTGAGCAATATGGTCAGATTGCAACGGTCGATCACTTCGAGGTTCATTCCTCTCACTGCAGATACGAGGTGCCTGAAGTGCCGGTTCATTTCAGGGGCTCCTCCGGTAACGTCGATGGTCTTTATCGAAGGCGACTTCTTGAGCAGTTCAATGATGCGGAATACCGTGTCTGCCTCCATTTCCTCGGTGCGTTTCGGTCCTGCCTCGACATGACAGTGATTGCAGGCGAGGTCGCACTTGTGGCCGATGTTGATCTGGAGTGTTGATATGTCCCCTCTCTTGATTTTCAGTTTCCTCTGGTGCAACGTTTCAGCGAAGTCCGGCTGACCCGAAGATAGCGGGAGAATCGACAGATTGTTCCTGAGGGCGATTCTCTGAGTCGACAATCTATTCATGGGTGACAAATAGGTGCTTCATGCAACTTGCCAAAGAGAAATTTCAATTGACATATCAGGATAATTCTAACACTTTTCGGCTACTGATTCGTTTGGGTTGGGGTAGGCTTGGCCTTCAATGAACTTTCCCGTATCAGTAATTGTGCCCTTGGCAACGGATGAGGAAGGCTGGCCTGCCCTGATCGGCATGCTTGACTTTGTTGAGGCCGATGACGAGATTCTCCTGGCTTCGTCCGAGCCTCCCCCCTCTGCGTTCCAGCCGAACATGCGGATCCGGTGGATCAAGTGTCCAGACGTGGGCAGGGCGCAGCAGATGAACCATGCGGTGGCCGCATCCTCGAACGGCCACTTGTGGTTCCTTCACGCTGACAGTAGCATTGACCGTAAAGGGTATGAGTGTCTTCAAGAGTCCCTGCAGCGGCACCCGGACGGTCTACACTACTACCGTCTTCGTTTTCTTGATGGAGGTGGCCTAATGAGACTGAACGAATGTGGAGCTAATCTTCGTTCACGTTGGCTAGGCGCTCCTTTTGGCGATCAGGGATTCTGCTTGTCAAGGAGGGTTTTCGACCGGATTGGCGGCTATGATGAAACTGCGACTTATGGAGAGGATCATCTGCTTGCCAGAAAGGCGCGCCGCGATGGAGTAAAGCTCTGCGAAGTGGACTATGAAATGGGGACAAGTGCACGCCGGTATCAAAAGGAGGGCTGGCTGAAACTGGTGCTTTTGTACCAGTGGAAATGGATTAGGCAGGCGCTTTCGGACCGGTGATGGCGAGAGCTGGGATTGGCGTGGGCGTTTTCGTCAAGACTCCGGAACTTTCCGAAGTCAAGACCCGTCTGGCACGGGATGTTGGGAAGGACGTTGCGCGCGAGGTCTATGAACGATCACTGGCGGCGACTAGGGAAATGTGCCTGCAGGTGATGAGACGTTCTTCGGGGAGTGTCCAGTGCTACTGGGCTGTTGGCGAAATTGGCGGCGTTGGCTTGGCAAGGTGGCGGAGTCTGCCTGCGTTTCACACTGGCGAGGGCGCACTTGGTTCCAGGCTGGCAACGGTGCAGGACTGGCTGCTTTCACGGCATGGGCGAGCTGTTCTGCTGGGCTCGGACTGTCCGCAACTTTCACCTGATATCCTGCTTGCCGAATCGTTCCGGGAAGGCAAGCGTGTCGTGATTGGTCCGGCGTCGGATGGGGGGTTCTACCTGTTCTCGTCAAGGCACCGCATTCCCCGCAAGGAATGGGAGTCGATCGAGTACAGCAGCCCGGCAACGCTGAGGCAGCTGATGGAGCATTTGGAAACGGAGGATGTCGAGTTGCTCTCTCCGGAAGAGGACATTGACGATCTGCGGTCGTTGCGGAATGCAACGGCTAGACTGTCGGAAGGAGTCTTGGAAAGCCAGAGGGAAATGGCGCAGTGGCTTCAGGGCTGCCACTGGTTCAGCGGCAGCAGGGAGTGTGGTTAACTCCGTTTCTCCGGTGCAGAAAGAAACATGTTGTAGGCGGGGTTCCCCTCTTCGGAAACATGGCTGTAGCCGAGGGTTTTCAGAAAGTCGCTGAAGACCCTATTTTCATGCTCCGGCACCTGTACGCCTACGAACACGCGGCCGTAGTCTGCGCCGTGGTTACGGTAGTGGAACATGCTGATGTTCCAGTTCTTGCTCATGTGGTTAAGGAACCTGAGTAGTGCTCCAGGCCGGTCTGGGAAGGTAAACCTGTAGATGCGCTCGTTTTCGGCCAGTTCGGCTCTTCCTCCGACCATGTGACGTATGTGCAGTTTCGCCAGTTCGTTGTTCGTCAGATCGACTATGTCAAAGCCGCTATCTGTCAAGTTGCTGATGATGGTCTTCCTGTCTTCAGGTCGGTGGATCTGGATTCCTGCGAACACATGAGCGATTCGGCTGTCTGAGATGCGATAGTTGAATTCGGTGATGTTGTGATTTCCGATCTGTGCACAAAACCTCTTGAAGCTCCCCGGCTTTTCGGGGATTGTCGCGGCGATCAGGATCTCATGGCTCTCGCCGAGTTCGGCCCGCTCGGAGATGAAGCGCAGGCGATCGAAATCCATGTTGGCGCCGCAGGTGACAGCGATGACGTTTTTGCCGGTCATGCCGGCAGCGGCGTGTTGCATGATCCCCGCAACACCTAGTGCGCCAGCCGGCTCGACGATTAGGCGCGTTTCGTTGTAGATCTCCTTGATGGCAGCGCAGATATGGTCGTTGTTGACGATTACGATCTCGTCGACCAGGTCCTTGCAGATTCGATAGGTCTTCGTCCCCACCTTTTGCACTGCGACAGCATCGGCGAAAATGCCGACACTGTCGAGTTGGACTGGCTTTCCGGCCTTTAGTGCGGCCTTCATCGACGCCGAATCGACCGCCTCGACACCGACAATGCGGGTTTTTGGACTCATCTCCTTCAGGTAGGAGGCGATCCCGGCTATGAGGCCGCCCCCGCCGATTGCCACGTAAACCGCATCGATCGGCCCATTGTGAGAGCGGAGCAGTTCGGCGGCTATTGTTCCCTGGCCACAGATGATCTCGTAGTCGTCGAAGGGGTGAATGAAGGTCATGTCATGCTGTCTTGCCAGTTCGCGCGCAGAGGCGAAAGCCTCGTTGACGCTCTCGCCTTCAAGGATCACCTTCCCGCCCAGTTTGCGCACTGCGTTGATCTTGATCCGCTGGGTATGTTTAGGCATGAGGATGGTGGCCTTCGAGTTCAGTTTTGATGCCGCAAGAGCCACGCCTTGAGCGTGGTTTCCAGCCGATGCGGCGACAACCCCCTTGTGCAGCCTGTCGCGGCTCATGGAGGTCATTTTGTGATAGGCGCCCCTGATCTTGAATGAAAAGGTCGGCTGAAGATCCTCCCGCTTCAGGTGAATGGAATTGTCAAGCCTCTCAGACAGCTGGCCAGCAGGTGTTAACGGGGTTTCCCGCACAAGATCATAGATCTTCGAGTTGACGATACTCTTGACGATGTCCAGTCTTTTCATTGCCCTGTGCCTTTCTTGGAGTGGTATTCTACCTTGCGCCGGCTTTCCTGCCCGACGTTGTGTTCCGCCGGACACGGCCTCTGTCTGCCATACAACCATGGAAAGGTTATAATTCGGGCAATTGTGTGCCTGTCTACATTGATTTACACAAGCATTTCGGGAGGAACTGGATTCTCATGGCTGGCGGAAAAACATTAATGGAAAAAGTGGGTCTAGTCTGGATGGATGGGAAGATGGTTCCGTTTGAGAAGGCAACCGTAAGTGTCCTGTCGCACACGCTTCACTACGGGACCGGTGTGTTCGAAGGGATACGTGCCTATGAAACAGCTCAGGGTGTCGGGGTGTTCCGCTTGGCGGAGCATGTTCGCCGCATGCGCAGTTCAGCGCGTATTCTCCAAATGAAGATTCCCTATTCCGACGAGGATATAGCAGGCGGGATTCTTCGCGTGATTTCCGAGAACGGACTTGGAGCCTGCTACATACGTCCGGTCGTTCACCTTTCCTGTGAAACGCTAGCTCTTCATGCAAGAAACCTCCAGGTGCATCTCTCGATAGCGGCGTGGGAGTGGGGCAGCTATCTTGGCGAGGACAACCTTGCGAAAGGGATCAGACTGGGCACATCATCGTTTACGCGTCATCATGTCAACATCAGCATGTGCCGGGGCAAGATCACCGGCCATTACGTTAATTCCGTTCTTGCGGCCCATCTTGCCCATGAGCAGGGTTACGACGAAGCCCTGTTCCTTGATGTCGATGGCTTTGTTGCCGAGGGGGCGGGCGAGAATGTCTTCATGGTCAAGGATGGTCGCATCTACACGCCCGAACTGACTTCCGCCCTGGATGGAATTACGCGCCAGACCGTGTTCGAACTTGCGGAGATGGCTGGTTATCCGGTCTCCGAGCGCCGTCTTACCCGTGATGACATATATCTTGCCGACGAGGCGTTCCTTGTCGGGACCGCAGCCGAAGTCACTCCGGTTCGGGAACTTGACCACCGCACCATAGGTGAGGGAAGCAGAGGACCGGTCACCGAGAAAATCCAAAAGCTTTACTTCGAGAGCGTCAAGGGACAGATCCCTGAAAAGGGATACTGGGTCACTCTGGTTGACGGCAATGCCGCCCCATGTCTGGAAGCAAAATAACCGTTAACAGGGAGGATCTCCCGGTCACCTGTCCCCGGGGCATAGAGTGGAACAAGCATCCCCGGGTCTGCATATCCTTTCCGGAAGGGTCGGATGAATCGGTTTGTCCCTACTGCGGCAACCGCTTCGTGATCAAGGACGGCCAACAGAAGGTGCAAGAGGGAAAGGAGAGGTCATGAAAGCACAGCGTTTCAGCATACATCCGGAAAATCCGCAGCGTCGCCTGGGTTCGCAGGCTGCCAAACTGCTGAAGAAGGGAGGTGTGATTGTGTATCCGACCGATTCATACTATGCGCTCGGATGCATGATGGGTAATGCAAAAGGGGTCAGCAGAATCCGATTGATCCGCAACATTTCGGTTGATCATCATCTCACCATCGCAATCAAGGATCTTTCCGAGATCAGCAGCTATGCAATGCTTGGCAACTCGGACTTTCGTTTCCTCAAGTCCTGCATGCCCGGTCCGTTCACGTTCATCATGCGCGCCACCAAGCAGGTTCCGGTTCGTTTGGCGCATCCGAAGAAGAAAACCATAGGTCTGCGCAACATCGACAGCAAAGTGGTTTCGATGTTGCTGGAAGAGCTTGACGAGCCGCTGATAACGTCCTCCTTCGACCTGGGCGGAGAGGGTGTGGCTCCTTATGAGGACATGGACGAGATATACGAGCGCGCAAAAGGCCTTGTTGACTTGGTGGTTGATTCAGGTCCATGTCCCAATCAGCCGACCACCGTCATCGACATGACGGAGAATCCATATGCGTTGATGCGCGAGGGGGCAGGAAAGAATCCGTCCCTGATGGAAAAGAGCGCCTGATCCTGGCTTGGGACGGCCGGGATGAATTCCACCGAGATCGTACTGTCGGGCATGCGTCCGACAGGGATGCTGCATTTGGGGCATTTGCGCGGAGTTTTGCGTAACTGGACGGATTTTCAGGAATCCTACAAGTGTCTCTACATGGTTGCCGACTGGCACGCGCTGACAACCGACTATGCCGATCCCGGGAAGATGGAGCCGGCAACAGAGGAAATGGTTCTGTGCTGGCTTGCCGCCGGCATTGATCCCGAGCGTTCAATCCTGTTTGTTCAGTCGGCGGTTCCTGAGCACGCGGAACTTCACCTGATCCTGTCAATGGTGTGTCCACTTCCCTGGCTAGAGCGGATGCCGACCTTCAAGGACCAGCAGCAGCATCTCAAGGATCGTGACTTGAACACCTACGGCTTTCTTGGCTATCCCTTGCTCCAGAGCGCAGACATTCTGGTCTACCGGGCCGGACTGGTTCCGGTGGGTGAGGACCAGGTGCCCCATGTTGAGTTCTCGCGTGAGATGGCCCGGCGTTTCAACCACATGTTTGGGGTGGATCCCGATTTTTCGGACAAGGTTGAGCGTGCCGTTTCGAAGATTGGCAAGACGGAGGCGGCGCAGCTGGAGAGAACGGCGCGTGCGTTCCGTGAGACCGGCGATGCCGCACAGTTGGAAAAGGGCGTTGCTCTGGTGCGCGGTTCCGCTAACATCAGTAAGGAGGAGCAGGCCGTTCTTGAGGCGTACATGCGTGGCACGCGGCGGCAGATCCTTCCGGAACCTGCGGTCATGCTGTCCAAGGAAGCCAAGATCATGGGGCTTGACGGCCGGAAGATGTCAAAATCCTATGGAAACACAATCGGCCTTTTGGAGGATGCCGGCTCGGTCGGGAAGCGGTTCCTGTCAATGCCAACCGATCCTGCACGGGTGAGACGCATGGATCCAGGCGATCCTGACAAGTGTCCGGTTTGGTCTTTCCATGAGATATACACGTCCGAGGAGGGTCGGGCGGAAGTCAGGAAAGGGTGCACCACGGCCGGCATTGGATGTCTTGACTGCAAGCGGCTCGTTCTGAACGAGATGGAGAAGGAACTGGAGCCGCTGAGAAGCGCAGCGGAAGGGTTCAGGAAGAACAGGGGGTATGTCAAGGATATCCTGCATAACGGTTCACAGCGTGCAGGAGAGCTTGCAGGTGAGACCATCGAGATTGTGCGAGAAGCTGTGGGGCTGGTCAGGTGAGCGAGAACGAGCCGCTGGCGGTCGTTAATGGCGAGGAGTACAGTTCCCCTCCGGCATCACTGTACATTCCGCCTGAGGCCATGCGGGTCTTTCTTGAAAGTTTTTCCGGACCGATGGATCTTCTTTTGCATCTGGTGCGAAGGGACCGGATTGACATCCGCAATATTCCGGTCGCCGAACTGACGAAACAGTACATATCCTACGTGGAGGAGATGGTTTCCCTTCAGATGGATCTTGCTGCCGAATACCTGATGATGTCGGCTATTCTGATTGAGATCAAGTCCCGCATGCTTCTTCCCCACAAGGAGACAGAGGATGTCGAGGAGGAGGATCCGCGCGCGGAACTGGTCCGGAGATTGGTTGCCTACGAAAGGATCCGGAAAGCTGCCGTTGAGATCGGCATGATGCCGCGTGCAGGGAATGCCTTTCTCGTCGCACACATTGCGCCGCCGTCAAATATCAGGATGAAGCCGCAGCTGGATGTGGAGAGCCTGAAGATGGCCTTGGCCGCCGCGATGGACAGGAAGGAGGCCGCAGTTGAAATCACCATGGAACGGGAGCGGCTTAGCCTGCGGGAGGCAATGTCACTGGTCATGAACAGGCTCTCCGAGAAGGGCAGGCACACTTTCCAGGCGCTGTTCGCGGCGTCACCTGCACGGCCCGAACATGTCGGGGTTGTCCTGATGGCGGTTCTTGAGTTGGCCAACGAAAGGCTGGTGCACATTTCCCAGAAAAGCTGGGATGATCCGATCGCACTGCGCCTTTCAAAGCGGAATTAGAATGGAATCTGACCGCAGAGACAAGATTGTCGAGATGATCCTTCTGTGTTCGCAGGAACCGCTTACGGTTGGCGCGATATGCAAGGTGTTTTCGTCGGCCCGTGACGACGCTGTCGACATCAAGGCGGCCGAGGTCAAGGAGGCGATCACGGAGATAGCGAAGAATTGGCAGGACCGTGCCCTCGTCCTGAGTGAGACTGCAGGCGGCTGGCAGTTCAAGACCCGCGAGGAGTACAGCAACTTTGCCGTAGCCACCTTGCGCGAGAGGCCTCCCAGGCTTTCCCGGGCGTTGCTTGAAGTGCTGAGTGTCATTGCCTATCATCAGCCGGCAACGCGGGGTGACATAGAGAAGATACGCGGGGTTTCAGTGTTCCCCAACCACATGCGTTTCCTTGAGGAATGTGGATGGATTGAGCCGGATGGGCGGCGTGAAGTTCCTGGCCGGCCGATGACCTATGTCACTACCCGTGCGTTTCTAGATGATCTCAATCTGGCGTCCATTGGCGATCTTCCTGCACTTGACAGCTTAGAGGATGGGATTGGCGATGAGGATGACGGTGGCGGGAGCACTCTGAAGGAGGATTCGGATCCGGACGAAACGTCTGGCGATGGAGAAACGGGACAGGGTCTTGTGGATGACACCGGCGTGGAAGAAGACAAGTGATTCCGAAGGGCACCGAAAAAATACATAAGGTTCTGGCAAATCTTGGATACGGTTCACGGAGGGAGATCGAGGATTTAATCCGTCTCGGAAAAGTCGCGGTTGACGGGGAGCCTGCCACAATAGGGATGAGAATCAATCCAGGCCAGAGGGTCAGGCTCAATGACAGCGACGTGGTCTGGGACACACTCATCCGTCAGGTGCTGGTCTATAACAAGCCGACAGGGCAGGAGGTTACGCGCACTCCCCGCGACGGGTGTCCGAGCGTTTTTGAGTCGCTCCCTAAGCCGGGGACGGGCAAATGGATGAACATCGGCAGGTTGGATGTCGAAACCGAGGGTCTGTTGCTGTTCACAAACGACGGCGGCTACTGTCATTTGCTGTCGCATCCCACTGGCAAGGCTGAGAGAAGGTATAGGGTGAGAGTCAGTGGCCGGCTGGAAGATAAGGACTTGGAGGTGATCAGGTCCGGTAATGCAATGGTTGGCGACAGGCCACTCAAGGTTGTGAGCGTCAGCCGTACCGATGGAACCTCCGGAAGAAACGCATGGTATTCCATTTCAATTGAGGAAGGGCGCAACCGCATAGTCAGGAGACTTTTCGGGAGCTTTGGTCTTGAGGTTTCAAGGTTGATCAGGGTTGGCTTTGGTTCGCTCGATCTCCCGGAAGATCTGCGCAGAGGCGGGTGGCGCGAACTTACGCAGGTCCAGATAGAGAGGCTTGCTGGCGAGGCTCTGGCGGCCAGGCGGAAGCACAGCCAGAGCCAAGCCTCCAAGCTGGATGTCTGCCAAGGGGAATGAAGGCTTTCGATCCAACTAGGCACCATCTTCCTGCGGAATGGGAATCGCACCATTGCTGCTGGATGGCATGGCCGACAGGTTCCGAACTCTGGGGTGGTCAGATGCATTTTGAGGCTGCCAAGACTGCCTATCTGAGCGTGGCTAACACCATTTCCGAATTCGAGTTGGTCAGGCTGGTTGTGCCGTCAGATGAAATCAGTTCGGTAAGTGAACAGGCAGGAGGCAACGTTGAACTGATAGGTGCTGAAATTGAGCAGGAATGGATGCGCGACCATGGCCCCACTTTCATCGTTGACAGTGACGAGGGTGTTCCGATCGCCATTGACTGGGCTTTCAACGGCTACGGAATGAAGTACGTTCCATTCCACAGGACATCCCGTCTCGTTGGCACGCTGATGGCTGCCGCCGGGATTGAGCGCTGGGCAGCTCCACTGGTCATGGAAGGTGGCGCGATCCACTGGGATGGGGCGGGGACACTGCTGGCCACCGAGGAGTGCCTATTGCATGACAACCGCAATCCTCATCTGACCAAGGAGGACATCGAAGGTGCCTTCCGGCAGTACTTGGGCATCGAAAAGACGATATGGCTTCCGAACGGCCTGGTCGATGACGAAACTGACGGGCATGTGGACGAAGTGGCCTGCTTTGTCGGAGAAGCCAAGATACTCGCGCTGGTTGAGCCGGATGTTTCCGATGAGAATCATCGGAGATTGCGTGAAAACATGGATGTCCTGTCTTCCGCAACCGATGCCAAGGGGAGGGCGTTGGAGATTATTGAACTTCCTGAACCTTCCTGTCGAACCCATCCGGTACATGGCAGCAGGCTGGCACTCAGCCACATCAACTTCTACATTGCGAACGGCGCAGTGATCCTGCCGGCTTTTGGCGAAGAGAGATACGACAGCCAGGCAAAAGAGACGCTGGCGGCAGTCTTTCCGGAAAGGGAGGTTGTCATGGTTGACGGCTTGCCGATCGCTTTTGGGGGTGGCTGCATTCACTGCATCACTCAGCAGCAACCGTCCGCTTCAGGTTCCTAGGATCTAGACTTCATTGACGAATCTTCCTATGACGCCTCCGAAGTCAAGCTGGCCGTTGTCGGCGGTCTGGCGTTTCTTTTGAAGAAGGCTATTGTTGCCATTTGCGCTTCCTGTCTGTCTGCGCCCTAGGATTTCCTCTTTTCCAACGCCTTTCGGTACTGCGCTATCACCTCCTCGGGAGTGGCGCCAG
Organism: Gammaproteobacteria bacterium; assembly: GCA_965207545.1. Lineage (GTDB taxonomy): Bacteria > Pseudomonadota > Gammaproteobacteria > Tethybacterales > CBDBMS01 > CBDBMS01. The sequence goes on along the minus strand of CBDBMS010000003.1, from coordinate 687,436 downwards.
CGGCTTGGAGCATTATTGCGAACGCTTCGTGTGTTGCGGGATGCGCTTCGGTGGAAAGTGAGGCCTCAAGCATTTCCCTGGACTTCTTCCAAAGCTGTTTCCGGACATAGAGCGTTCCCATTGCGCGAAGTAGTGAAGCGTTTTTGCCTTCGCCGGCCATCATTTTTTTCTCTCCAGTCTGAATGGCGTTTTCCACCAGCACATCATCCCCGATATGTGCGGCCGTTTCCAGAACATCGGCTTGTACGTCCTGTCTGATTAGGCGTTTAAGTATCGAGTTGGCTTCCTCCTCCATGCCGATCATGTGCAGCTGTGTAGCCACGCTGCAGGCGAAACCGGCGTTTTCCCTGATCAGGCCGGAGAGATCTTCCTTGCAGAGACTGGAGAGAGTGGCCTTGTCCTGTATTTTCCACAGATGCAGGCTTGCGTTTTTTATCGCCTCCTCATTGGGCGGGGTTTCCAACCTTGCGACGGACAGCCAGGCGACAAGTGCCGCCTGGCTGTCGTTCATCCCGTCGAGACAGGATGCAATCAGTTGAAGCAGTTTTTTGGATTTTGGCACCGAAACCTCTGCCGTCCGGAACTCGTTCAGCGCTTCAGAAAATCTGCCGGCTGAAAGCGCAATGGAACCTTGTGCGATCCGTTTTAGCGGAGAGCTGTCTTCTCCGATGCTGGCGATCTTATGTAGATGTGCAGCTGTTTTCTGTCTCATGCCTTGGCTTTCGGCACAATAGGCGGCTAACAGACGGGCAGCCTGGCCGGCTATTCCGGCACTGGCAAGCAGTGACAGGCTTTTTTCTGCGGAACTGTCATCCTGAAGGGCCAGCGCCCTCAGGCTTTCCTCAATTAGTCGATTTTGCTTTTCCTCAATTTTGCGCTTGTGCCAGCCACGCAGATGCTGGGGAAGATGGGTCAGGAAGCCGATGATACGGAATGCCAAGTATATTAGGAGCATCGCCAGCAGAAGCAGGATCAGCACAAGAGAAAGTGCCGGTTCGACGACATAGCCTTCGTACTCGATCAGAATGGTCCGGTAAAAGTAGAAATAGTGGGCAGCCCACAACAGGGCGATCGCACCAATGAACAGGATCAGTTTAAGCAGGAACTTCATCTGAATCCGGCTCTAAGGCCCGTCTGCTGCAGCCAGGCTGTACTCGGGCAGCCCCACGGTGATGAGTTCGTCGACAAGCCCCGTCACATCGGAGAGACTCTCCTGATCGTAATGGCCGATCAGTTCCTGCACGTTGTCATTGATTTCGTTCAGCTTGGCCGTATAGTTTGATGAGTCCCCAATCAGTATGAGCGTTCTCGCATTGCCCACCGCCCTGCGAGCGGCAAGTAAATTGGCCTGCTGAGGCGGTTCGGCCTTGCGTGCATTCATCAGGTCGAGAAGGACGCCAAGAACACCGTCGCTCTGAACCACATTCTCCTCCGAAGCGATCAGCGGCTTTGCGAGTGCCTCCTTCAACTGGTCCAGTTTTTTGATGAGTCCGGCCTTGGAAGGAAGTTCCCCAAGTCTGTCGATGTCGTTGCCGAGAGCATCCTGGACATTCACCTGATCTGCGGGAATGAACGACATTATCTGTCTCAACTCGTCAATGACCAGTTCGGGATTGCCTGAAATGCGAAGCCGGATGTCAGCGAGGTTGATGCGAAGGCTATAGAGAGGTATTGAACTGTGGGTGTCCGAGATGCCCTGAACGCTACCCACCTCCTGTCCCAGTTGCTCGATGATGTCTTCAATCTGCGATGTGGCGGATTCGAGATTCGAGATTCGCTCCTCCATTGCCCCCATGCTATCAATAAGGTTCTGGTCGGAGGTGTCTTCCCCATGACCAGTCTTCATGGGACTCGTGGAGCGGGGTATTTGGATGTTGATCTTCTTGAGGCCATCCTCGCCGTAGTACAGGTACAGGCCGGCTCCAATGGCACAAAGTGCGAGCAGGAAAGTGAAGAAACCTCCTCCCCGTTTCGGTGGGGGAAGAGGGGAGCTTTCCGTCTTTTGCACTGGCTTTTCCGCGTCGCTCATGTTCCGGCTGATCGTTGCGTCATGAAAGGACCTGTTGTGCAAGATCAACAAAAGCTTCGCCTTTTCCGTTGTCTGCAATGTGAACCTGAGAGAAACCTTGGTTTTCTGCAAGTCTGAAAATTGCCTGATGATGGGTCAGTACAGGGGTTGTCAGGAGTCTGTCAATGCCGTTTCCAAGCATTGAGACAAGATTCTTGAATGCCATGCTGCTATGGACGATCAATGCGGAAAAGGGATCAGTTCTATGGGCTTCGAGGATTCTATCCCCAACCGGTTGTGCAGGCAGACTTCTGTAGCAGGATATGTACTTTGCGTTGGCCCCCCTGCGTTGCAGTTCGATCACGATCCCATGGTTGCCGCTTTCGCTTCCAAGCACGCCGATTAGCTCTTCGTCGATATCCGACAGTTCCGGCATCGCAAGCACGCTGGTGGCGTCGCCGACATTCTTCGGATAGAAGATATCACTTACTCCAGCCTCTCTTAGAACTTCCGCTGTGGAGAGACCGGGAGCGAAGCACTGCACATTGTCCGGCAGTTTTGCATTCGCTTCGGAAAGGTGTTGCATGAAGAACTTGACTGCACTAGGGCTTACGAATATCAGTTTCCGCACTTGACTGATGTGATCTAGCATGTCTTTCAGTGCGCCGGACCTGCAACTGTCAAGTACGAGCATGGGATAGTGCGAGACCTTTCCGCCCGCTTCACGGAGCACTTGGAGCAGGGTATCGGAGGTGTTCTCCGGTCTCAAAACCAGAAAGTGCTTTCCGTTCAGGCTAGCATTTGTCATGTCGGTTCCATCTGTCCAGTTGAGTGATGATTTGCCCTCCCCCCTTCTGGAGAATCATGTCCACTGCCCTTTGTCCTAGGCTTTCCGGATCTTCGATGTTGCCCGTGCAGCTTGCCGTGATGATTTCCCCTGTTTCCGGATGGCCAAGAAAGGCATTGAGCGAGAGAGTTCCGCCGGAAATGGATGCATGTGCTCCCAGCGGCATTCTACAACTCCCCTTCAGGCTTTTGGCGACGGCCCTCTCGCATAGGGAAATGGCCATGGTTTCATTACAGTTGACGGATTGCACGAGTTTGATCATTTTCCTGTTTTCTTTCAGGCATTCTATCGCTATTGTTCCCTGACCTGCAGACGGAATGAAGTCATCCGGCTCCAGGTGCTCGGTTATCCTGTCTAGGAGTCCTAGGCGTGCGAGTCCGGCGGCAGCAAGAATGACGGCGTCGCATTCGTTCTGCATCTTTTCCAGCCGGGTCTCGACGTTTCCTCTCAGCGGGACAGTCCGCAGATCGGGACGCCTAGCCTTGATCAGAGCCATTCTTCTTGGGCTTGAGGTTCCTATGATGGCATCCGAAGGCAGTTTCATGAATGCCTGTCCCGATCTGCTGATCAGAACATCCCTTGGATCGTCACGCTTCATGACCGCGGCGATCGTGAAGTTCGGGTCGAGATGCGCCCCCATATCCTTGAGCGAGTGGATTGCCGCCTCGGCTTGGCGTTTCTCAAGCCGCATCTCCAGTTCCTTGATGAACAGATCCTTGCCGCCTATGTCATAGAGAGGACGATCAAGTGTTCTGTCCCCCTGGCTAACGGTTGGCAATAGTTCCCACTTTATGCCGGGATGCTGTTCCGCAAGATTCTCCTGGGTCATCCGGGCCTGGACCATGGCAAGCCTGCTCGAACGGGTCGCAAGATGTACAGTCTTTCCCTCCGTTCTCACTTGAACACGGCTAGCAGGATCACTGCGGCCGACAGGATGATTACGGCTATGCTCAGACGCATGATGCGCCGTTTCAGGCTGGGCAGTTCGGAAGGCTCTTCGGCCTTTCTGCTCCGCAGCGCAAGATCCTTGACAACAGTGGTTAATTCCGGCAGTACGGCGACAAGTTCCGGAACCTTTATCTGCAGTTCTTTCAGGCTGTTCCTGAGGCTGTATCGTTCCTTCGCCCATTTCTCCATCATCGGCTTGGCCGTCTCCCACAGGTTGATTTCCGGATACAGTTCCCTACCCAGTCCCTCGATGTTGAGAAGAGTCTTCTGCAACAGTACCAGCTGTGGTTGTACCTGGACGTTGAAGTTGCGTGCGGTGCGGAACAGGTCGACCAGAAGCCTTCCGAAGGAGATGTCCTTGAGCGGCTTGGAAAAGACTGGTTCGCACACGGCATGCAGTTCGGTCTCGAACTGGTGTATCGGTGTGTCCGGTGGCGTCCAGCCCGCCTCCACGTGCATGATTGCCACCTGTCGGTAGTCGCGGTTGAAGAAGGCGAGGAAATTGCGTGCCAGATATTCCTTATCGAACTCGGACAGGTATCCGACGATCCCGAAGTCAAAGAGAACGAGGGCTCCATCGTCGCTGACACGTATGTTGCCAGGATGCATATCGGCATGGAAGAAGCTGTCCCTGAACACCTCGGTGAAGAAAATCTCTATTCCGTTTTTGGCGAGTGTCGGGATATCTATTCCCTTTGCAGCCAAGGTTTCCTTCTCGAGGATCGGTGTCGCCTCTATGTATTCCATGACCATGACATCCTGCGTACAGAAACCCCAGTGGATCTTTGGTATCTTCAGCCTTGGCGCTCCCGAGAAGTTTCTGTTTATCCGTTCGCAGTTGGCCGCTTCATGCCTGAGGTTAAGCTCCTCTTTCAAGTGTTTTCTGAACTCTCCCACGACAGCGCGTGGCCGTAGACGCTTGCCGTCCTTTAACAGGTTCTCGACGATCAGGGCGGCAGTGTCCATCAGGTTCAGGTCCTTTTGGACGACCCGGTCGATTTCCGGGCGCAGCACCTTGACCGCCACGGTTTCGCCGCTCTTGAGTCTTGCGCGGTGAACCTGTGCGATTGATGCACTGCCTACGGGCACCTCCTCGAAGTCGGTGAAGATTTCGCCGATGGGCGCTCCAAGGGACTCCTCGATCTTTTCTGCGATGTGCCTGAAGTTCTCCGGTGGAACCTTGTCCTGCAGCTTGCTCAATTCGATGGTTATGTCCCGTGGAAGAAGATCGGGACGTGTTGAAAGGACTTGGCCCAGCTTGATGAACAGTGGCCCCAATGCCTCGAAGGCTTGGCGTAGCCTTTCAGCCCGCGGAACGGTGTGCTTTCTCCACATGAACAGGCTTTTCCACACGGAGATGAGAAATCCCTTATGGAAAACTGAAATCAGTATCTCGTCAAGACCGTACTGCCTTGTAACGGAAAGAATCCGAAGTAGTCTGAAGATACCCATCTGTCAATTGTTCTGCAGGGTAGAGTATAGTTGCAGGGCAGGCGGCACAGTGCAATATGCTGGCCGGTTTGTTCCAGGTCGCTGGGGAACTCGCCAATGCACTGAAACCGGAGCCTGTTCCTCACACTTATAATTGGCACATGATACGGATTCATGCTTTGTTGCCCGCCGCCGGAAAGGGTGTACGTTTCGGCGAGGTGAGGCCGAAGCAGTATCAGCCGCTGTTGGGGAAGCCTGTGATGTGGCATTCGGTTATGGCGTTCCTCAATGTTCGCCGGGTTTCAAGTGTTCATGTTGTTCTGGCGAAGGAGGATGACGAGTTTTGCGAAGCATGGGAAGGTTTTACAGGAAATGACAGGCTTCATATCCACCGGGTTGGCGGAGGAACCCGGTCGGAGAGTGTTCGCAATGGGCTGATGCAGATGGATGTTGGTGACAGGGACTGGGTCGCGGTTCATGATGCAGTGCGTCCCTGCATAGGGGATGGCCTGATCAACACGCTGCTGTCGGGCCTCAATGACGAGGAGCATGGACGGGTTGCTGCAATTCGTGTTGCCGACACGCTCAAGTGTGTCGAGGCTGAAACAGGCAGGATCGTTGAGACCGCCAAGAGAAAGCATAAGTGGCTTGCGCAGACGCCACAGGTGTTCAGGTACAGGGAGCTGCTTGAATCGATTCCGGAAAAGGAGAGCAACTTTCCGGACGAGTCGTCCGCTTTTGAGCGTTGTGGTCGCAACCCGCTTGTGGTTGAGGGGGAACCGGCCAACATAAAGATCACCACTCAGTTCGATCTTCAGTTGGCCGAGGCGATCATGACAATAAGGGAGGGAGTGTGAGCCGGGTGGGTATCGGCGTGGATGCACATTCGTTCTCGGTGGACAGGAGGCTGGTTCTTGGCGGTGTGCATATAGTGGGGCATCCTGGCTTGGCGGGACACAGTGATGCTGATGTGGCGGCTCATGCCGTGTGCGATGCGCTGTTGGGCGCCTCAGGGCTTGGCGACATCGGAACACATTTCCCCGACAGCGATCCGGCCTGCAAGGATGCGGACAGCATGGCCCTGCTGGTCCAGGTCGCGGAAATGGTCAGGGATGCAGGTTACCGAGTGATGAATGTCGATTTGACTGTCATCGCCGAGACGCCGGCAATTTCTCCCTACCGCCTGGCCATGTGCGGCAATCTGGCCAATGCGATTGGCATCAAGCCGACGGATGTGAACGTGAAAGGGACGACGGCTGAGAGCATGGGGTTTGTGGGACGCAAGGAGGGGATGGTGGCGGTGGCGGTGGCTTCGCTCACCGAAATGGAATGACTTCGGAAATTGACGTTAGATCGCTTGCGCGGGAACTTGTCTCCCGACGTTCGGTCACGCCCGATGACGGAGGCTGTCTGGACTTGGTGGCGGAAATTCTTGCGCAGGTCGGGTTTGTTACGGAGCGCATGGATGCCGAGGGCGTCTCGAATCTCTGGGCGCTTTGGGGAGATTCGGGCAAGCTGGCCGTTTTTTCCGGTCATGTTGACGTTGTTCCTCCAGGTGAGGAGTCCGGCTGGAAGACCGATCCCTTCAGTCCTGAGGAACGGGATGGAAATCTTTATGGACGTGGTGCATGTGACATGAAGGGGAGTGTTGCAGCAATGGTCTGTGCCGCCTGCAGCATTGTCGCGCAGAAACGGATTCAGACCGGCAGGATCGGCATCTTGCTTACCTCGGACGAAGAAGGACCTGCGATACACGGCACCGACCATGTCGTCAATGTTCTGGCCGAAAGAGGCGTTGAGATCGATCACTGCCTTGTTGGCGAACCCACATCTGCGGAACGCTTTGGCGACACGGTCAAAAATGGCCGTCGTGGGACGCTCAATGCAAGGCTGACCCTCAAGGGTAGGCAAGGGCATTCGGCATATCCAGACCGGACAGATAATGCGGCCCATCGTGCGCTTTTGCTGTTGGCGGGAATGGTTGCAAGCGATTGGGACAATCCGTCTCGTGACAGGATGTTCAGTCCGACCAGCTTCCAGGTGACCGATTTTCACAGTGGGGTCGGAACGACCAATGTTGTGCCGGGAGAGGCGAGGATCATTTTCGACGTCAGGTATGCGCCGCCTGACACTAGGGAGAGCATTATCGAACGGATCGAAGGCGTTCTGGAGCGTGAGGCAGGCGAATACGCATGCGAATGGCTAAGCGGAGCGGTTCCTTATCTGTCCAGCTCTGACACGCTTCTTGCACGATCCTTGTGCGATGCGATTCTGGAGCATACAGGGACGAAGCCGGCGTTCTCGACCGCTGGCGGCACATCGGACGGCAGATTTCTGCAGAGAATCAGCAAGGAGTTGATTGAGTTCGGACCGTTGTCTGGTTCCATGCACCAGTACAACGAGCATGTGGCGGTCGATGATCTGGCAAGACTTAACAAGATTTATGAGCACTTGATTTGCAAGATATTGTTATAAATAACCAGTTTTCAGATTTCTTCAGGGTTTCTAGGGTCTTGGCGGAAAGCATCAGGTAACTGTCTAGGCCGCTAACTTATAATTCAGGCATGAACCAGGAAGGCCAGGTAGATATACTCGTTCAGACGCTTACCAGTTTCTGGGAGCGGATTGCGTCGTACATGACCTCGGTTCTTCTGGCGATAGGGCTTATCATCGTTGGCTTCCTAGTGGCCAAGCTTGCCCGGACGCTGGTCTCCCGGTTTCTCAAACTGGTCAAGTTTGACCGGTTTGTCGAAAGGTCGGGACTGGAAAGCTTCTTCACATCAAGCCCTCACCCGGTCACCCTGTCGGGGATTCTTGGCGGGATAGTCTACATACTGATCATCCTGATGACCCTGATTCAGGTTGCCGACCTGCTCAATCTGGCGATCGTCTCGCAGATATTCGAGCGTGTTGTCCTGTATCTTCCGAAAGTGATTCTTGCCGTCCTGATACTGGTTTTCGGAGTGATCTTCTCGCGCTTCATCAACAACCTGACATTCGGCCTGCTAAGCAGCATGAAGGTTGGAAGCGCCCTGCAGATCAGCACGGTTTGCGAATACCTGGTCCAGATATTTGTCTGGTTCTTTGCTCTGGAACAGGTTTTGGAGACCCAGCTTCTTCTAGTGGCATTTGCCATACTCTTCGGCGCCTTCTGCCTTGCGTGCGCAATCGCCTTTGGCTTCGCTGGCAGAAAGCAGGCCGAGAGGCTTCTCGAAAAGGGTTTCGACAGGATCGAGAAAAAGGAGTAGGCTGCTGTGGATGAACACAGTTACGGCATCGACAGTTACAATCGGCCGGCTCTGGAGATGCCAGGTGGTGGCCGCAGGCTGCTGCTTCATTCGTGTTGCGCACCCTGTGCCGGCGAAGTGATTGAGGCTCTTCTGGCATCTTCCATTGACACCACTGTGTTCTTCTACAACCCAAACATCCATCCGGTCGAGGAGTACGAGTTTCGCAAGGAGGAGAACAAGCGTTTCTGCATCGATCTGGACGTGCCGTTTATTGATGCTGACTACGATGTTGGTGCATGGTTCAGGGAGATCAAGGGACTGGAGAACGAGCCGGAACGGGGAAAGAGATGCACCAAATGCTTCGACGTGAGGTTTGGGAGGACCGCGGAACATGCGGATCGGAACGGATTCAAGGTGATTTCGAGCACGCTCGGCATCTCACGCTGGAAGGACATGGATCAGATCAATGACTGCGGCATCCGTGCGGCCGCCAGCTTTGTAGACATGGAGTACTGGACGTTTAATTGGCGCAAGAAAGGCGGAAGCCAGCGCATGATCGAAATTGCCAAGCGTGAGCGGTTCTACCAGCAGGAGTACTGTGGTTGTGTCTATTCGTTGCGCGACACCAATCGCTGGCGCGCGCGGAACGGGCGCCGGCGCATACAGCGTAACATCCGCTTCTACGGCAAGGACGAGATGGGTTGTTCCGGTGCCGGGACAGCGGAGCCGTCTTGATGGATCAGGCCCAGCAGCCGGAGATACGCAAGGTTGCCCTGTTCTGCAAGTTTCAGAAGACGCCGGATATTGTTTCAGCCGTCATCAGCCTGGTCAAGTGCCTGCGTATACGAAAAATAGCGATATTCACCAATCGGGATACGGCGGAACTGAGCGGAATCGAACTCAAGAAGGACATCTATCTTCGGGAGCCGGACAATGTGGCGGAGGCGGATTTGGCGGTGATTGTCGGAGGTGACGGAACCTTTATAGGGATGGCCAGTTCCATTGCCCCACAGGGGGTTCCGATGCTTGGCATCAACCTCGGGAGAGTGGGCTTTCTCACCGATGTAAACGTAAGGGGCATGGTCGAATCCATGGTTGCGGTTCTGGAGGGTGGATACTCCGTCGAGGACCGCATGATGATTCGCCTTGACGGTTCTGGAAACGGGAAGATTGAAAGGCTGCCTGCGGTCAACGACATCGTGATCAGCCGCGGCGGAAACGATGCGCGGATAATAGAGCTTGGCATCTCGATAAACGGAGTTCATGCGCAGCAGCTACGTGCGGATGGGATTGTTTTTGCGACCCCAACCGGGACAACTGCCTATGCAATGGCCGCCGGCGGACCAATCATCGCGCCTGAACTGCACTCCATCACCGTGGTTCCGCTCAATCCCTACTTGCTCACAAGCCGTCCGCTCGCAGTCGGCCCCGACAGCCAGATCAAGGCGAAACTTCTGAAGGGACAGAACACTCTGGTGCACATTGACGGCAGGGAAGGAATTGAGATGCGCGAAGGGGACGAGATCGCCATCTGCCGCTATGAAAAAGCGTTGCGTGTGGTTCACCCTCGCGGATACGGCTTTTACCAGAACCTGCGCCAGAAACTCAACTGGGCCCGCTGATGCTTCAGTCTCTGCACGTCAGGAATTTCGTGCTGATCAGGGAGGCTGAAATCTCGTTTGATCCCGGCTTCAGTGTCCTGACCGGAGAAACTGGCGCAGGCAAGTCGATGTTGGTCGATGCGCTCCAAGCCGTCTGTGGCCGGAGGGATCCCAAGGGTGGTTTCCCCGGAAAGGAGGGGCGTTCGGAAATTTGGGCGGAATTTGATGTTGCGGATATCAAGGCTGTCGGGGAATGGCTTGACGAGCATGCATTCGAGAACGACCAGGATTCTCTTGTGATGAGAAGGGTCTTTGAAGAGCAGGGGCGCAAACGTTCGCGCTGCTTTGTCAATGGCCATCCCGCAACGCTTGCCCAGCTGAAGGAGCTCTCGTCGCTTCTGATTGACATTCATGGACAGCATGACAGCTTGCAGCTTCTGGACCGAAGATTTCAGCGAGACCTGCTTGACCGCTATGCCGGCAGCCTGGAAATTCGTGCAGACCTGAAGCGGAACCACGGAAGACTGTTGGCCTTGAGGAGAAGGAGGGACAGCATCAACGAAGACAATGTCCAAAGGGAAGAGGAGAAGCTCATGCTGGAAACCGCTCTTGCTGAGCTTGACGCGATTTCCTTCTCTCAGGAAAAGTGGGCTGATGCCGATGGCCGTCTGCGCAGGGTCCAAAGCAGGACTGAACTTCTGGAAGGTTTGGAAAGGGTGCTTGAGATTCTGGATGGTAGGGAGGGCGTGGAGGAGCGTTTGGCGGATGTTGTCAAGATTTTCGGCAACATGGTTCGGATTGACGGAACAATGAAGATGGCCGCACAGGAGGTATCACAGATCCGCGAACTGGCCAGCGAGCTTTTGCGTGGCATCAGACAGCGTCTGGACGAGGTCGAGGAGTCATCCGATGACGCAGCTGCCTTGGAGGAATTCATCTCCGAGGCGCACCGTCTCATGAGAAGACACCAATGCATTAGCCCTGAAATTCTTGAGGAGAGGATGGAGCAGATGCGCATCCGGCTAGGGGAGTTGTTCGACGGTTTGGATTTAGACAGGCTGGATGGCGAAATCGCCGTGTTGGAAAAGGATCTTGAGGCGCAGGCGGATAAGCTTTCCAAGGCTAGGGGAAAGGCTGCGCGCAAGGTTTCCGGTTCGGTCACCAGGATGCTTCGGGAAATGGGGATATCCAACGGCTCGTTCAAGGTTGATCTCGTGAAACTGGACAGCATATCCGCCGAGGGTTGGGAGCAGGTCCGCTTTACGGTCTCGACACATAGCGGTTCGGAAACCGATGATCTTGGCAAGGTGGCTTCAGGTGGCGAACTTTCCCGGATTGGGCTGGCGGTCATGACGCTGATGAGTGGTTCCAGGCAGTTGCGGACGCTGATCTTCGACGAGATTGATGCCGGAATAGGGGGCGAAACCGCTGTGGAGGTGGGACGTGTCATGAGGGATCTGGCTGGCAGCTGTGGTCAGGTGTTGTGCGTGACGCACTTGCCGCAAATTGCGTCGCAGGCTGATGCTCACTGGGGAGTGTCGGTAGGCAAAAGAAACGGAAGCCCCGCGATAGGCCTAAGATCGCTTGAAGGCGTTGAACGCGAAGAGGAGATTGCAAGAATGCTGGGCGGAGACAATGTGGGTGATACGGCGAAGGTCCATGCGGCTGGAATGTTACGTATGGGCAGGCGTCGTGAAGAGGGGCGCCGGTCCCGTCACTAGCCGGCTGGGATACGGAAGACACTGCTGATGCTGTTCGAGCTGAAGATAGGCTTACGCTATCTAGTGGCTGCGAAAGGGGACCGGTTTGTTTCCTTTGTCTCCATTGCATCCTTTCTTGGGGTTGCACTTGGAGTTGCCGCTCTCGTTGTCGTGATGTCGGTGATGAACGGGTTCCAAATCGAGGTGCGTGAAAGGATTCTTTCCGTAGAGCCTCATGTTCAGGCGTGGCCGGCAAAAAGGAGGGACATACCCAACTGGCGTGATGTGGGCAGGCAGATCATGGATTCAGGGGATGAGCGCATTGTTGCGGTAGCACCCGGCATTTCCGAGCAGGCGCTCCTGTCAAAAGGCAACTCGATGTCCGGGATTGTAGTCAAGGGCGTTTTTCCGGAGGCCGAAGGAAAGATGATTGACCTTGGCGGCGAAAGCATCAAAGGCAAGTCGTTTGAGGAACTGATCCCAGGGGAGTTCGAGATCATTGTTGGCCGTATTCTTGCCGCCAAGCTGGATCTGAAGATTGGTGACCGGGTTCTCCTGATCGCGCCTAAGGGGCGGTTCACTCCCGCAGGCCTTATGCCCCGTGTGCGCCAATTTGACTTGGTAGGCGTGTTCGAATCCGGCGTTCACCAGTACGACGCCTCGTTTTCGTACGCCCACGTGGACGACATCGGAAAGATATACGGCTACCGAAATTCAGTGCAGTCGATCCAGGTCAGGCTCGACGACCTGTTCGATGCCGCCAGCGTTGTGGATCGACTGTCTGCTTTGGGGATTGAAGGCGTCTATTTCTCAGACTGGTCCGATCGGCACCAGAGTCTGTTCCGAGCCCTGGCGGTTGAGAAGAGAGTGATGTTCATAATTCTGAGCCTGATCATAGCGGTTGCCGCATTCAACATAGTGACCGCTCTTGCCATGAATGTGCGCAACAGGAGAGGAGATATTGCGATTCTCCGGACGTTCGGTGCACGTTCCGGCAGCATAGTTTCAATCTTCATGCTTCAGGGTGCGTTGATCGGCATTTTCGGAATCGCTCTCGGCGTTGTGGGAGGAACCGCCATTGCCGGGAACATCGACGCGATCATGGGTTGGGCGGAGAGTGCCTTTGGGTTTGACATGTTTCCCAGTGACGTTTACATTCTGGACAACCTGCCGGCCAAGGTTGATACGGGTGATGTGGCCAGGATCTCCATCGTGGCTTTTGTCATCAGTTTTCTTGCGACACTCTATCCTAGTTTCCGAGCCGCAAGGGTGCTTCCGTCAGAGGTGTTGCGCCATGAGTGAGCCGCTGATCTCCTGTAACGGCATTGGCAAGTCCTACAGGACTGGTGACGAAAAGGTCGATGTGCTCAGGAACGTGAATCTTGACTTCGCCGCCGGGGATACGATCGCCTTCCAAGGGGTTTCGGGATCAGGCAAGAGCACTCTGCTTCAGATACTCGGAGGGCTGATGCGGCCCGACACAGGCAACGTCATGTTAGAGGGGAAAGACTACCGGGATATGTCCGACAGGCAGGTGTCTGCCGCCCGGAACCGAAAGCTAGGCTTTGTCTATCAGGCGCACCATCTGTTGGGGGAGTTCACTAGCGTTGAGAACGTGGCCATGCCATTGCTGATCAGAAGGATGAATGCGGACAAGGCCGACGCGCGGGCGCGTGAACTGCTTGAGATGGTGGGCCTTCTGTCCTGTGCCGGAAAGACGCCGGCCAAGCTGTCAGGAGGCGAAAGGCAACGAGTTGCCATCGCCCGGGCGCTTGCCGGCCGACCGCGTTGCATCATCGCGGATGAGCCGACAGGCAATCTCGACAGAGTCAATGCGGAAAAGGTGTTTGATCTCCTGTTCAGTCTCTGCAATCAGGAGAAGGTCGCACTGGTTGTCGCCACACATGACGACGCTCTTGCCGAACGGAGTAGACTCCGTTTCGTGATTGCAAAAGGCGAGCTTGAGGCTAGGTGATGAACAGCATCCTGTTCGTTTGCATGGGAAACATATGCCGCTCTCCAACAGCCGAGGCGGTTTTCAGAAGCAAGGCTGAGCAGACAGGAGTTTCAGGCTCACTAACGATCGATTCGGCAGGAACCCATGGTTATCACGAAGGTTGCCTGCCTGATCCGAGGGCCCGTGCCAAGGCACGGAGGAAAGGCTACGCGATGTCGTCGCTGAGATCCAGACCCCTGTGTGACGATGATCTGGACCGTTTCGATCTCATACTAGTCATGGACGAGGCCAATCTTGTCCATGTGCAGGGGATAAAGGATAGGAAAGGAAAGTCTTCGGCACAGATCAGGCTCTTCGTTGAGTTTTCCGAGAAATACAAACTGAGGGGTGAGATTCCGGATCCATACTACGGTGACGATGGACAGTTTGACTTGGTAATCGACATGATTGAGGACGCCGCTGACGGCTTGCTCAGGTTTCTGAAGGATCATGACGGACAGGATTAGAAGGGTTTGGGCCAGAGAGGTTCTCGATTCCAGAGGTACGCCCACGATTGAGGCGGAGGTTGAAACCGAAAGCCTTGTCATAGGTGCAGGCATTGCCCCTTCCGGCGCATCGACCGGCACTTTGGAGGCCTTGGAGCTTCGCGATGGCGATGCCGGGCGTTTTCTTGGCAGGGGAGTGTTGCGGGCGGTCAATGGCGTCAATGGGCCCTTGAACAAGGGTCTTGCCGGGATTGATATTGCGGACCAGGATTCAATAGACCGGCGTATGATTGAGATTGACGGAACCGAGGACAAATCGTCGATCGGGGCGAATGCCATTCTTGCAGTGTCGATTGCCTGTGCCCGCTGCTCAGCTACAACACAGGGAAAGGAACTGTACGAAACGCTGCATGACAGCGATGCATCAATGCCTGTCCCGTTCATGAATGTCGTTAATGGCGGGGTTCATGCGTCGAATGGTCTTGACATCCAGGAGTTCATGATCGTACCTCATGGATTTTCGGCCTTTACTGATGCGCTACGAGCCGGGGTGGAGACGTACTGGCACTTGGGCAACATGCTGGCAGAGAAAGGACTCGGCACGACGGTGGGGGACGAAGGAGGCTTTGCACCCGACCTGGGCGGCCCCTTGGATGTGCTTTTGTTGCTGGAGAAGGCCATAGGAAGGGCGGGATACAGTGTGGGACGGGAGATTTCCCTTGCCCTTGATTGTGCGGCGACGGAGTTCCATTCCAACGGGCTGTACCGGCTTAGACATGCCGGGCGGGATCTGAGTTCCGAGGAGATGGTAGGATATCTTGTGGATCTTGCAGATCAGTGTCCTTATCTTGTCAGCATAGAGGACGGGCTTTCCGAAAACGATTTCGATGGCTGGAAGCTTCTGACTGCGCGGCTGGGAAGCCGGCTGGATCTGGTGGGAGATGACCTTTTCGTTACCAACCGGAAGTTGTTGCAGCGAGGCGTGGATCAGAAGGCCGGGAATGCGATCCTTGTCAAGCCAAACCAGGTAGGAACACTCACTGAGACGGCGGATGTCGTTAGGCTAGCTCGTTCAAGCGGCTTTTCCGCGATGATGTCACATAGGTCAGGAGAAACCGAGGACACTACGATTGCCGATCTTGCCGTGGGGCTTGGCACAGGAAAGATCAAGGCGGGAGCTCCATGCCGGACAGACAGGACTGCCAAGTACAACAGGCTTCTCAGGATCGGGGAGCGGCTTGGCAAGCCTCTTGCCCCTTTTTCACGTGCCTGCTGATGTAAGTGGTGTTCCTCCGTCGCCCGGGACTCTTTGACGATATCTTCATGTTAACATTCCAGCCAATGGAAGTTGAATCGAACAGAGTTGAAATGTTCATGCTGTTGGGAGCCTTTGTGGGGTTGCTCAGCCTGCTGTATCTCATCCTCATAGAGGACAGTGGCGTTCAGAGAATCGCAAGGCTCAATGCGGATATTGAGCGACAGACTGCCGAGAACAGAAAGATTGAAATTGACAACAGTCTCTTGCGCATCCAGATCGCCGATGTGAAAAACCGGCCCGAAACCAAGGAGGCGATGGCTAGATATCAGTTGAACATGATCAGGCCCGGAGAGGTTTTCATACAGACGCCGAACGAAACGAGATAGCCCTTCACCGCCGGAACCTAGTTGTAGATTTGTTTTGGAAGCCAGGTAGCCAGTTCCGGGAATAGCCAGAGAATGGTCAAGACCAGGATTTGGAGTCCTATGAACGGCAACACCCCCCTGTAGATCTGGCTGGTTCTGATTTCCGGCGGTGCCACTCCTTTCAGGTAGAACAGCGCAAAGCCGAAAGGAGGTGTCAGAAACGATGTCTGCAGATTGACCGCTATCATCACTCCGAGCCAGACAGGGTCGTACCCAAGTTGCAGAAGTATGGGTGCGACGATCGGCACCACGACAAAGATGATCTCGATAAAGTCGAGAAAGAACCCGAGCAGGAAGATTAGGGACATGATGACGATCATGGCCACAACCTTTCCGCCTGGCATGTCGAGGATGTATCCGCTGACCACCTCGTCTCCCTGGAAACCCCTGAACACCAGCGAAAAGATGCTGGCTCCGATCAGGATGACGAACACCATGCAGTTGATGCGTAACGAATCCTGTAGGGATTCGCGGAATCTTCCCATCGTCATTTTCCTGTTCATGCAGGTCAGTGTGAGTGCTCCGAGTGTGCCAACTGCTGACGCCTCGGTGGGAGTGGCATAGCCGGCCAGTATGGAACCGAGAACGCACATGATGAGAACGAACGGAGGGACAAGCACCTTCATTATCTCCGCTGGAGAAGGGGGCTTATCGTTTTCCTCCATGACCGGAGGGGCAGTTCCGGGGCGTAGCGCCCCGATGATGCCCACATAGCAGATGTACAGCGTGACAAGGAGCAGGCCAGGAACCAGTGCTCCGAAGAAAAGATCTCCTACCGAGACCGTGTCAGGGCTGAAGTTGCCAAGGGAAATCTGGGCTTTTTGGTTGGCGTTGCTGATGACGTCTCCCAGTATCACCAGAACGATGCTTGGCGGAATGATCTGTCCCAGGGTGCCGGATGCGGTAATCACCCCGCAGGCTAATGGCGGACTGTACTTGTAACGCATCATGACAGGAAGCGAGATCAGGCCCATTGTCACCACTGTTGCGCCGACAATGCCGGTCGATGCGCCAAGCACTGCGCCGACAATGCACACCGAGATGGCAAGGCCGCCGCGCATCCTGCCGAACAGGCGTCCCATGGTGATCAGAAGGTTTTCCGATATCTGCCCTTTCTGAAGCAATACCCCCATGAAAATGAATAAGGGCACCGCCACGAGCGTATCATTGCGCATGATCCCGTACAGCCTTTCGGGGATGGCTCCCAGAAAGGAAGGGTCAAAGGTTCCTGTGGCGTACCCGATCAATGCGAAGAGGAGCGCCGATCCCGACAGGGACAGGGCGACTGGAAAGCCTGCCATCAGGATCAGTATGGTGAAGCCAAACAGCAGGAATGGCATGGCGGTGCTCATGGCCTACTCGGCGTTATCTGGATTTGCTGTCGGTAGGTTGGTGGGCCCGAAAATGACGCCAATGTTTCTGATCAGCAGCGAGATTCCCTGAAGGGACATCAGAATTGCATAGACCCAGATGAACGACTTTAGCAGAAACGATGCCGGAATGCCTCCCGCCTCCGGCGAGCCCTCCATGATCTGCCAAGAACCAAGCACATAGCTGGCGGAGTAGTGGAGAATGACGGCGCATGACGGCAGCAGGAGAAACAAGACGCCAAGTGCGTTTACCAACGCCTGGCCCCGCACCGACATCCGGCTGTAGAGCAGATCGATCCTTACATGTCCGTCATTGAGCAGCGTATAGGCTGCCGCAGTCATGAAAGCCATGGCATGCAGGTAGATGACCAGTTCCTGAAGCCAGACAAAGCCGGTATCGAACCGGGCCAGCAACACTATGCTTCCCAGCGTTACGGCCATAAGTGCCGTGAGCCAGCTGACTAGTCTGCCGATTGCACGGTTACAGCCGTCAATGATGCAGGATAGCGCGGACGGCCATCCTTTCGAAAGTTCCGCTCGACTACTAGGCATCCCCGCCGCCTATATAGGCTTTAGGGCAACAACTAGGCCTACGCGGCTTTTATCTCGCCGTGGCGTAGGCGACTTCGCTGAAATCGGTCCATTTGGACACCTTTCCGCGGAAACCGACGAAACTGTCATAGATCTCCTTGACGGTGTGATCCTTGCTTGCCATGTCCGCCGTAAGATCTTCACTGACTTTCTTCAGTTCCCTTAGAACAGAGACCGGAAAAGTCTTGACTGTCACGTTGTGTTCCTCAACAAGGGTTTGGAGAGCCTCTCCGTTCCGTGCATAGAATTCGGCGAACATGTCGTTGTTTGCCGCTTGAGCCGCCACCTCGACAGCCTGTCTAAGGCTTGGTGAAAGGTTTTCGTAGACCTGACGGTTGACAAACGTCTCAAGGGAGGTTCCCGGCTCATGCCACCCTGGCGAGTAGTAGAACTTGGCCACCTTGTAGAAGCCGAAGGCAAGATCGTTGTAGGGGCCGACCCATTCCGTGGCGTCAATGGCGCCGGTCTGCAGCGAGGTGAAGATCTCACCGCCTGGCAACAGCTTGGGTGTCGCGCCAACCTGCTGTATCACTTGTCCGCCAAGACCCGGCATCCTCATCACCAGACCCTTGAAGTCATCTATGGAGTTGATCTCCCGGTTGAACCAGCCGCCCATCTGGACGCCGGTGTTCCCGGCGAGAAAAGGCTTCAAGTTGAAGTCGGCATAGAGATTATCCCAAAGTTTCTGGGCGCCGCCATGGTAAACCCATGCGTTCATCTCGTTGGCATTAAGCCCGAACGGGACGGCCGCAAAGAACTGCGCCGCCTGAGTCTTCGCCTTCCAGTAGTATGCGGCTCCATGACCTATCTCGGCGGTTCCGTTCTGGACAGCGTCAAAGGATTCAAGAGGGGGAACGAGTTCGCCGCCACCGTAAACCTTGACTTTTATTTGGCCATCGGTCATCTCGGTGATGTACTGAGCTAGGCGGTTTGCACCGGTGCCGAGACCTGGAAAGTCTTTCGGCCATGTAGTGACCATCTTCCATTCCTGCTTGTTCTGGGCGATGGCGGGCATGGCAACAGCTGCTGTAGCTCCCGCTACCGACGCCTTGATGAAATCTCTTCTTTTCATGATCCACTCCTCGGGAACTTTTCCGTATTTTACACCTCTACCGCCATCGAATATACTAGCCCTACCCATAATTTGACAGGAAGCAGCTCAGCGATGAATATTGAATCAAGTGCCCGGGTTCAATGTCTGCAAACCGGATCAAACGAAGAGGGGCAGAGATTGGACAATTTCCTGTTCCGTGCGCTTAAGGGCGTTCCCAAGTCACATATCTACCAGATCGTTCGGACCGGTCAGGTTCGGGTGAACGGTCGTCGGGTCACTCCCAACCGCAAGATGGCTGAGGGGGACCAGGTAAGGGTTCCACCGATCAAAACCGCAACGATTGAAAGGACATCTGCCGGATTCAGGCATTCGGTGACGGTCGTGTATGAGGATGACGATGTGATTGTCTATGACAAGCCGAGCGGTCTCGCGGTGCACGGGGGGAGTGGAGTGTCGGCCGGCCTGATTGAGAGGGCACGCAACGAGTTGGGGAAGGAAGGCGCCAATCTGCAGCTGATACATCGACTGGACAGGGACACTTCCGGGATTGTCATGGTTGCCAAGCGTAGACAGTTTCTGCGCAGCCTGCATACCCTTTTCCGTGAAGGAAAGGTGGTGAAAAAGTATGTTGCCGTTGTGTATGGCCAGTGGGAGGAGCGACACCGGGTCTTGGATGCCGCCCTTGAGAAGTGGCGTGTGAGCGGTGGCCAGAGGGTTGTCGGCGTCAGCGAGGACGGCAAGGCTTCGCTGACCAGGACGCGGTGCCTGAAACAGTGGGACGGCGTCGCCATGCTGGAGGTCACCCTGCTCACTGGCCGGACCCACCAGATCAGGGTGCATCTTTCCCATGCGGGCCTGCCTGTTGTGGGCGACAGCAAGTACGGCGACTTTGTCCGCAACAGGAAGATGAAGCGACTGGGGTGCCAGCGTCTAATGCTGCATGCGAAGCAGATCCGGTTCAGGCATCCTGTTTCGGAAGAGAACATCGATTTCTCGGCATCTGTCCCTGAGGAGTTCAACCTCTTCGAGGGGATTTCCCGGAAAGACCTAGGGAACGGCGACTGAGGTTCTGAACAGGCGGTTGAAGTTGGCTGTTGTTTCGACGGCGACTTTCTCAAGCGAAACCCCTCTGACCTCGGCACATTTCTCCGCAATGTGCCGGACGTGGGCGGGTTCATTGGTCTTGCCGCGATAGGGTTCAGGCGCGAGATAGGGTGCGTCCGTTTCGATCATGTAGCTTTCCGAAGGAATCCTTGCAACGATGTCCCTTAGTTCGGGCGCGTTTCTGAACGTCACGATCCCAGTAAAGGAGATTATGAACCCGAAGTCAAGCGCATGCCTTGCCTGTTCCCAGGTGCCGGTGAAGCAGTGCATCACGCCGCCGACGTCCTGGGCCTGTTCGCCCCGTAGCTGGTCGAGGGTGTCGTCAAAGGAGTTGCGCGTGTGGATGACTAGCGGTTTCCCGCTAAGACGTGCCGCCTCTATGTGGGCGGCGAAGAAATCCTTCTGGATGGATGCCGTGTCCCTCCCCCTGAAGTAGTCAAGTCCTGTCTCTCCGATGGCAACAACGCTGTCTGTCGCCGCCATTCCTGCCAGCGTGGAAGGATCGGGACATTCGCCGGCGACATGGTTTGGATGAATCCCAACTGTGCAACGAATCTGTGAGTGGACTGTACACAGTTCGCACAGGGTTTTGTGCGCCTCAAGTTCAGTGGCAATGGCAAGTGCCGCCACAACGCCCTGGCTATCCATTCTCGAGAGGACCTCTTCGAGATCATTACATAGAGGTTCGTAGTTTAGATGGCAATGTGAATCGACAAGTCCGCTCATGACAGCTTAATGCGCTGCGCGTAGGCTCCGATCACGCGCTCGGCCAGAAGCTGGGCGTTCAGGTTGGCCGCCGCATAAGAGTTCAGTTCGGCGTATTCGGCCTGAAGATCCAGCCATTCGAGATATCCGGTCTGCGCACTCACCTTCTCAATATCTCCCTTCATCGAGTGGAAATGTACCGGATCAAGGCCGAATCTCACTGTGACAACGTCGCTTGTCCATTTGAGGATCCATTCCATCCAGTCGGAGATTCTGACCTTTGCCAGTGTTGCCGCCATTTCGCCAATGGCTTCCGGTCTTTTCATGCTCAGAAATTCCATCAGCCGGTCAAGCGCAGATGGATCGTTCAGCTGGAAGATTCTGAAAGGTGAGTTTCCATAGAGTTCCAGGAGCGTTTGGGAGCACTTATGACCGGTTGATTCGAGCCATTCGCGACTCTGTTCAGCAGTGGGCACCGGCGCACTGACTTTTCTGCACCGGCTCAGTATCGTGGCCGGAAGCTTGCTTGGATCATGCGCAACCAGCAGAAGCGTGGTTGTGTGTGGGGGCTCCTCCAGAAGCTTGAGAAGCGAGTTGGCCGCATTGCGATTCATCCGACAGGCCGGATAGATCACACAGATTCTTCTTGAACTCCGCATGGGTGTGAGCATGCCATAGGACTGCAGTTCGCGTATCTGTTCGATAAGTATCGGCGGCACGGATCCGGCCGATCCTGACTCCGGAGCAGGCTCGACCATCATTAGGTCAGGATGGTTTCCGCTTTCCAGGTAGGAGGCCGAACCTGAATCACGCTGAAGAATCCACTGGGTTGCCATTGCACAGGCCAAGGTGCGCTTGCCGATGCCTCTGGGTCCTGTAATCAGGATAGCCTGTGTTTTGGATGTGGCAAGTTCCGCAGCGATCTCCCGTTGCCAAGGGAGGATGTCATGGGTGTTGTTATTCAAGGCCAAATCTTAAGGATATCATCCTGCGGACTGTTGCATGAACTTCCTTCGCGCTTTTGGTGCCGTCGATCACAATGATTCTGGAGGGGTTCTCTTTCGCAATTTTTCGATAGGCCCTGCAAACCCGTTCGAAGTATGCCTGCTGCTGGGATTCAAACCTGTCCTCCCAAAGCGTGCCTTGTTGTCCGTAGAGTGCCTTTCCCTTTCCGGGCGCTGTCGGGAAATGCTTCTCGTTTCTTCTTTTTCTGCAGCGTTCCAGGCTGATTTTGGGTGGTATGTCAAGCAGGAACGTCAGGTCAGGTTCAGTCTGGATGCTGGCCGCCTTCAGAACTTCCTTGACCGTCTTCATGCCAATTTCTTCGCCTCCTCCCTGATAGGCGTAGGTGGAGTCGTTGTATCTGTCACAGACGACCCATTCGCCGTTGGTGAGGGCGGGGAGAATCACCATGTTCAGGTGCTTGCGGCGGGCGGCTGCGAACATCATCAGCTCGATGATGGGATCGTCGATGTCACTGTTTGGCGCAAGTAGGATATCCCTGATATTCTTGCCCAACTCGGTTCCTCCTGGCTCCGCAGTCACGATGTGCGGAATGCATTTCTCGAGTAGCCATTCGTTGAGAAGGCTGGACTGAACACCTTTCCCCGAGGAGTCAATGCCCTCGAAAGTGATGAACCTGCCTGGAGTGGTGCTCATTTTTGATGTTTGTTTACGGCATTGATGTGTTCGCGAAGCGTCCTGGAGAACAGGTGACGCTCTCCCTCACGGTCGGCCACAAAGTAGTAGTACGACGTGTCGGCTGGGTTCAGTGCCGCCTTTATTGCCGGTGGGCTAGGCAGTGCGATTGGAGTGGGGGGCAACCCGCCCCGAGTGTAGGTGTTGTAGGGCGTGTCGGTTCTCAGATCCTTCTTGGTGATGTTTCCCTGGTAGCTTGCACCCATTCCATAAATCACGGTCGGGTCAGCCTGAAGGCGCATGCCCTTGTTCAGACGGTTGATGAAGACTGACGCGATCACATCCATCTCCTCAAGGCTTGCCGCCTCCTTCTGAACCACCGATGCGAGGATAAGAGCTTCGTAGGGGCTTTCGAAGGGAAGACCCACCTTCCTTCCACTCCACTCTTGGTTGAGGAAGTCGATCATGCGCTTGTGGGCCAATTTCAGAAGCGAGAGGCCGCTTGTGCTCTCCTGAAACAGGTAAGTGTCCGGATATAGAAGCCCCTCGGGATTGTCTTGCTCTATTCCGAGCGCCCTGCGAACGGAATCCGGATCGTCCGGATCGAAGTCCAAATCGAGAAACTCATTCCCGCCGATTTTCCGGATCGCTTCCGAGAACGTGCTTCCTTCGATTATGGTCAGACGCTCGGAAATGCCGATACCCGAGGTCAGCTTCTCAAGAAGGTTGTCGAGAGAGACCGAAGGGCCCTCAAGAAGGTAATTGCCGGCCTTGATGTCTCTCTCAACGCCACGTGACTTGGCTAGAAGCACTAGAGCCTTGGGAAACGGCAACAAGCCGCGTTGGTGAAGCTGGGTGTCGATTTCGTTGAGCGAGGTTCCGGGAGAAACCCGGAAAGGAATGGGCTGGCCAATTTTGACCGGAGAGTAGGCCATGTGATGAAAGAAATACGCACTAGCCAAGGCTACAGAGAGAGCCAAAGCGACTAGAGGCGCAAGCAACAACCCGATCAAGCGCATTCGGCAGGTACTCGCCTAGGACACGCGTTGATCCTAGCGTGCCTGAATGGGAACTGGAGCCGGGAGACTGCCTTTAAAGATTTCCAATCCCGCCAACGTCCTTGATGAAGTAGGTCTCGTAGTTCTTGACGAACTGCTCGAACCGGATGGGCTCCTTGCCAGTGATTGACTTGAAGTGCGATGTCGAATAATCGTAGTTTCCAGTGGCATACTCGGCAAACATTTCGGCCGTCGCCTTTGCCTGCCATTTGGGAATGCCTGAATTTTCGAAGGTTCTTTCAGAACCGACGAGCGGAATTGAACGGTAGCGGACATCCTTGCTGATGACGCGGCCAATGCGGCGCGCCACGGTGTGCATGGTCAGTGCACGTGGACCGGTAATGACATATTCGTTTCCTTCATGTCCACCCTCAACGGTCATGTGTGCCAGCGTTCTGCTTACATCCCTGGCATCAACCAGGGCGATCGACGCCTCGCCGAGGGGCAGTGCGAACGAGTTGGCACGGATGATGGTCAGTGCGGACCAGAACATGTTCTGGTAGTAGGAGGCCGGCTTAATGATTGAGTAGGGAATGCCGGAACTCTTCACATTCTCATCAGCTTCGAAATGGGTGCGGCCGATGTCCGAAAGGCATGCGGCATGAGCCCCTATCTGGGACAACCGTATGAAATGCTGTACCTCGCCGCTTTTCTTGGCACATTCCAGAATGGTTTGATTCCATTGCGCCGCATTCTCATGTACCGGTGTGATGCACACGATTTTCGATATCCCTTCCATGGCCGCCAGCAGTGAATCAGGATCATTGAAGTCTGCTTGGAACGGATGGGAGACCGCATGGCTGCTCAGCATCTGCAGTTCAGTGCTTTCTCTGTAGGCTGCACGGACAAGAAAACCTGCTTTTGACAGCAATCTTACGGTTTCGGTTCCCGTCAGACCTGTGGCGCCTAGGACCAGTATGGATGGTTGTTCGTTCATTCGGTCTACTCCTTCTATGAAACGTCCTCTGCGGAGGTTTTTGAGCGCATGAGGCCGATTGCGCTATTGTACATCAACTTTCCTCACCGCACGGATAGCTCATGGCGGGTCTAAACACCGTGTGCAAGCATGGCGTTGGCGACCTTGACGAAGCCTGCTATATTGGCTCCGGCGACGTAGTCGACGCTTTTTTTCCTGTCCATTCCGTATTGCACGCACTGCTGATGGATGTTTCTCATGATCTCCCTAAGGCGCAGGTCAACTTCCTCGTGTGTCCACGAGATGCGGAGGCTGTTCTGGCTCATTTCGAGACCTGAAACCGCCACCCCGCCGGCATTCGCCGCCTTGGCCGGGGCGAAGAGGGTCCTCTTGCGGAGGATGCGCTGTCCGTCAATGGTAGTGGGCATGTTGGCACCTTCGGCAACGGCTAGGCATCCGTTCTTGACGAGCGTCTTTGCGTCCTGTCCGTCAAGTTCGTTTTGAGTGGCACAGGGCACCGCCAGGTCGCATGGCACAATCCAAGGCCTTTTACCGGCATGGTACTGGGTGTTCCTAAACTTCTTCACATACTCGGAGATTCTCGTTCTCTTGACGTTTTTCAGATGCTTGATGTACTGCAGCTTCTCCATGTCAATGCCGGTTTTGTCATAGATGAAGCCGTCCGAATCCGAGAGTGTCACCACAGTGCCCCCGAGATCGATGGCTTTTTCGGCTGCATACTGGGCGACGTTGCCGGAGCCGGAAATGGCACACCTGAGGTTTTCGATGGTTCTGTTGTGTGCGTTCAACATCTCCTCGGTGAAGTAGACGGTTCCATAGCCAGTCGCTTCGGTTCGGGTCAGACTGCCACCGTATTCGAGGCCCTTTCCGGTGATGGTTCCGCTGGCGAACTCGCCCGTAAGGTTCTTGTACTGACCGAACAGGTAGCCGATCTCCCTGGTGCCGACCCCGATGTCTCCAGCCGGAACGTCGATGTTGGGGCCGATGTGCTTGAACAGATGAATCATGAACGACCGGCAAAAACGGTTGATTTCGCGGTCGGACTTGCCGCGGGGATTGAAGTCGGCTCCGCCCTTTGCCGCACCAAGCGGAAGAGTGGTCAGCGCATTCTTGAAGGTTTGCTCGAAGCCTAGGAACTTGAGAATACTCAGGTTAACGGTTGGATGGAAACGCAGACCTCCCTTGTAAGGACCGATTGCGTTGTTGAACTGAACCCGGTAGCCTCGGTTGATTCTCCGGTTCCCCTCGTCGTCATCCCAGTTGACGCGGAACATGATCACCCGATCCGGTTCAGTCATGCGCTCAAGTATGAGTTCACGAGCGTACTTGTTGTTCTGATCAATGTAGGGCACGATGGTTTCGGCAACCTCGCGCACCGCCTGCTGGAATTCCGGCTCATTGGGATTGCGCCGGTTAACGCCACTGATGAACAGGTCCAGGTCGGTGCTGTCGTAACGTTTTCCCAGGCTTTTTCTGGGTGTGGCCGAAGGCTTGGTGGCTTTCTTTCGGCCTGTTGCCTTTTTTGTCGCCGTTGATGTCTTTTTCATATGCTTCTCCCAATGATTCCATTCATTATATAGATATTGGGATTTGTATGGTAAAGGTGCCGCAGGAGGGATTTGAACCCCCGACCCACGCATTCATACCAACCACGGCTTCCGCCGCCGGAATCAAGATTCCGTTTGTGGTCTGGACTTTCTCTTCACCATGGGGCATTTCCTTTAGGTGGGTCGCGTAAAGTCTCTACACTCGCCTTTCGGCTAGCACGGGATTGCCGGCATCATGCTGATGTTGAGGTTTCCCCGTTTTAGCGACCTGCACTTGTCCGGTTTCCCGGACAAGGCGCACTGCCGGTTACCCAACCGAACGAATGCGTTGCTCTACCACTGAGCTACTGCGGCAACGGGGGCATTCTACCAGCACCCTGCCTGCCATCACAGATTCCTGTGTGTCGGGGATGAAGTTCGTCGGAAGTGTTTTGCACAAACCGGCTGATTCGATATGGTTCGCCTGACTTGTCCTCCGGGTTTTCCAGGAGTCTGCACATGATGGCGGCGCTTGCCGGCGCCATCGTCAGCCCGGAGCGGAAATGTCCTGAATGCACGTAGAGATTATCGTAGTCGAGATGACGGTCAATGATGGGATGAGTGTCGGGGGTGCACGGTCTGAGACCGGCCCAGAACCCCAGCGGATCGATATCGCCGAAAGGCGAGTAAAGCCGTGTCACCTGTTGTACCAGAAGCTCGCGCGCTTCGCTAGTGACGGAAACATCGTAGCCGGAATCCTCCATGGTTGTTCCTACCAGGACATGGCCGTCGACACGTGGCACGATGTAGAGGTCATTCTTCAGCACAATGTGACTCAGCCTTTTTCCAGCCGGCATCTTGTAGAGAAGCATCTGCCCACGGATTGGCCTAAGCGGCAGCGGGGTTGACTCCTTTCCGAGCAGGCGGGAGGTCCATGCCCCGGCGCAGACAACAAATGCCCGTGCTGAAATGTGTTCTCCCTGTCCCGTCGTCAATGCGATGACCTTGCGACCGCGACTCTCAATCGAGACGATTTCCGTGTTGTTGGTGAGACTAACGGAGAGCTTGGCGGCCGCGATTCGCAATGCCGCGAGCAATCTCGGATTTCTCACCTGGCAAGCGTCCTCCATATAGATGCAATCCTCATGCGGAACCAGGTCGGGTTCGTAGGCCGCACTGTTGCCGGAAACGTAGGGCAGGCCGTGTTTTTGCATCCATGCAAGAGCCTTGTCGTCCTCGCATGGCAAAACCAGCATACCCGAAGTTCTGTACTCACAGTCAATTCCGCTTAAGCTCTCGATCCTGCCGATCCATTCAGGATAGAGTTTTCTGCCTTTCTCGGCCAACTGCGAAACTGTTTCCGGATAACTCCATGGGGATAGAGGTGCGAGAATCCCTGCACCGGCCCAACTCGCTCCTCGGGCCCGCACGTCGCGTTCGACCACTCTTACCCGTACGCCGTTTCTCCCAAGTTCCAGGGCGGTTGCCAAGCCAATGACACCTCCGCCCACGACGACGCAGTCAGGTGTGCTCGTG
Source organism: Gammaproteobacteria bacterium (assembly GCA_965207545.1). Classification (GTDB taxonomy): domain Bacteria; phylum Pseudomonadota; class Gammaproteobacteria; order Tethybacterales; family CBDBMS01; genus CBDBMS01. Next base: position 660,027 of record CBDBMS010000003.1, on the reverse strand, counting down.
CCCATCCGACTCCTGTTGGGTAAACGGGCTTGGGAAGGTGTTTAGTGTCATGGTCGGTATGAAAAGGCAATGCGCAGAGAACCTGTCCCATTATGTCATAGCGGAAAGAATGTTGGATACGGGATGCCTTTGCCAAGCGGGGTCAATCCCCGACAGTATGGCCAGCGTTTCTCCCCGATACATGCAGCGGCGGGAGACACTGCGGCATCTGGTACGCTAGACTGATGAATCTTCACGCTACTTGTGGAACTCAAGGATATTTGCTTCTCGGTCGTGAGGTATCATGGTCATTAGGAAAAAGGATAGAAGATGAAAATAGGCTTTATAGGGCTTGGCAATGTCGGCGGAAAACTCGCCGGCAGCCTGCTGAGACAGAAGTTTCCGCTGACGGTTCGCGATGTCAGCCGCGCTGCAGCTGCGCCTTTTCTCGAACAGGGAGCTGGATGGGCTGACACTCCTAGGGAATTGGCGGAGCAGGTTGACGTTGCTATTACCTGTCTGCCGTCTTCCGCAATATGTGCCGAAGTTATGGAAGGGGAGGACGGTGTCCTTGCAGGCCTTGGCAACGGCAGTGTCTGGCTTGAGATGAGCACCACTGATGCTGCCGAGGTTCGGCGTCTTGGAGCCATTGCCGCTGCAAACGGGGCAGTTGCGCTGGACTGTCCGGTTTCAGGAGGTTGTCACCGTGCTGCGACGGGGAACATATCAATACTTGCGGGCGGGGAACGTCAGGCCTTCGAGCAGGCATTGCCTGTGCTGTCTGCAATGGGCCGGCACATTCTCCACACTGGTGCGCTTGGCACCGCTTCCGTGCTCAAGGTAATCACAAACTATCTTGCAACGGCAAATCTGTGCTCCATCTGCGAGGCCTTGGTTACGGCCCAAAAGGCTGGCATGGACATGAACACGGCCTATGAGGCGATCCGGATATCCTCAGGAAACTCGTTTGTTCATGAAACCGAGAGCCAAGTCATCCTGAATGGAAGCAGGAACATAAGTTTCACCATGGATCTGGTGCTCAAGGATCTGGGACTCTTCGCTTCCATTGCACAGCAGGCAGGGCTTTCACTGGAGATTGCGCCGCTGCTGATCGACATCTTCCGGGACGGCATGGACCGGTACGGTGCGCGGGAGTGGTCTCCCAACATCATCAGGCGCCTTGAGGAGGCGTCGGGAGAAAAGGTTCTGGCTTCCGGCTTTCCCTCTGAAATCATGGATGAAGAGCCGGAGGAGGCCGGCGGAGAGGTTACACCCCACAGATAGCTGTCGCCAGACAGATCCGGTTCGTCCTAGCCGGGGACGGTGGAGGCAACCGAAGATCTCCGGGACATCCTTTTCTCCCAGTCGGCGAGTTCCGTGGCCATTCCTCTCCAGTCAACGTCAGGGAATCTTAGGTCCATGAACCCGAGAAAGCTGACGGCTGCCGTATCGGCAATGGTGAAGCTGTCACCGTCAATGAACTCCCGGTTTGCGACATGTTGTCCAAGATGGGACACTGCGTTATGGATCTTCTCCAGAAAGTGGGTTCTGAGTTTTTCGCTCACCATGTCAGGATCAACCCGCATCGGCGTGACCATGGCGACGCCGGCATCAGTGCCTCCGATGGCAATTGCAGCCAGGGTCTTGACACGAAACATTGCGCCAGGTTCCGAGGGGATCAGCTGCAAACCTTTCATGTTGAAATCAAGATACTCGCAGATCACCCGCGAATCAAGTATGTTTCCATCTCCAGTCTGCAGTATTGGAACCTTGCGTAGAGGATTGTTGTCTGTGACTTCCAACGGCGAACTCCACGGATCCGTAAAGACAATCTCGCACTGGGAGGGATCCTCCTTTTCCGCGACGGTGATTCTGGCCATGCGGCCATAGGGGCTTGTGGGTGAAGTGTAGAGTCTCATGATGTCGCTTCCCATGCTGTGATCATGTCCGACTTATCCGCATTGAGCCCGGTGCCTTAGGCAGTGGTCAGCCAGAACCAGAGCGGTCATTGCCTCCACAATCGGCACAGCCCTTATGCCAACGCAGGGATCGTGGCGTCCCTTTGTCGCTATGCGCGTTGCCTTTCCGCGCCTGTCAACGGTTTTCAGTTCCTGGGTGATGCTTGATGTGGGCTTGAATGCCACACGTGCGGTGATCTCGGCTCCGTTGGTGATGCCTCCAAGTATCCCGCCGGCGTTGTTGGTTCTGAAACGGTCGGGCGGGGACATCTGGTCGGCATTCTCGCTTCCTTTCATTTTGGCCGCCTCAAACCCGGCTCCGATCTCGACGCCCTTGACCGCATTTATGCCCATCAGCGCATGCGCTAGGTCAGCGTCGATTTTTCCGAAGACCGGCTCGCCCCATCCGGGAGGCACATGGTCCGCGTGCACCTCAACGACTGCTCCACACGAATCACCTTCCCGCCGAAGAGTCTCTATTCTTTTCCGAAGCCTTTCCTCGAACGACCTGTCGGGTGCGAAGAACGCGTTTGCCTCGACGTCTTTCCATGACTTGAAAGGTACGCTGATTTCGCCCATTGCACTCAGGAAGCCACGGATGCGCACCGAGTGGTCACGCTTGAGGAGCTGCTGCGCGATCGCTCCGGCGGCAACGCGGGCAACGGTTTCCCGTGCGGAGGAGCGTCCGCCTCCACGGTGGTCCCGTATTCCGTACTTCGCCTGATAGGTAAAGTCGGCATGTCCGGGCCGGAACTTGTCCTTGATCATCTCGTAGTCCTTGGATCTCTGGTTTGAGTTGGCGATGACAATCGCAATGGGCGCACCTGTGGTCATGCCCTCAAACACCCCGGAGACGATGTGGGCAATGTCCTTTTCGTTTCTCTGTGTGGTATGGCTGGACTGGCCCGGTCTGCGACGGTCAAGCTGGCGTTGCAGATGGTCGCAGTCGATCTTCAGGCGCGGTGGACAGCCGTCAATGACGCATCCGAGCTGGGAACCATGGCTCTCGCCGAAGGTTGTCACTCGGAACGCTGCGCCAAAGGTGTTTCCGGCCATGATCTGCGCTAAGACACGGGCTGATCAAGAATCAGCAGGGGCATTCCCGAATCCATGCTGCTAGGCACGATCCGGAAGAGCGCCTTGAACCGTCCGTCAAGCGGTGATGACGAATAGGTGATGCCTCTGAAGAGATGTCCATCCATGTCGATTTTCAGCCGCCGACAGTTTCCTCTCTGCCACTCCTCTTGCTTCCTGAACTCGCCGAGGAACAGGGGCTTGCCGAATCCTCTTCCCCAGACCGGCTTGTTCAGCCAGATGGCGGCGTCAGCGGTTATTTCGGTTGCACTCGGCCGTCCATCGATTTCGATGCTGTTCTGCGTCTCTGATGCGGTTTGCTGCCTTTCAACCTGATCCATGAACAGGCGTGTGAACCGGTTCAGATTCTCCTCCTTGAGTGCGAGGCCGATGGCATGCTGGTGACCGCCATGGCGCAGCAAAAGGTTGGGGTTCTCTGTGCCGAGCGCCTGAAGTGCCGTATGAATGTCGAAAACGCCGCCAGACCGCCCTGATCCACGGAGGATACCGGCGGATTGGGTGCTTAGGACGATGCAGGGCTTTTTATTCCGGTTAGCCACCTGGGAGGCTATGATGCCGAGTATTCCGACATGCCAGTCCGGATCATAGAGCACGATGCCGGGCTGGCTGGCGAAATCTGGCTGGCTTTCAATTGTGCGCATGATTTTTTCCTGAAGAGACTTGCGTTTCTCATTGAGCTGCCTGAGACTGTTTGCCAACTTCTGCATCTCTTTCACGTCCTTTGCCAGCAGGAACTCGACGGCGATCTCGCTCTGGCCGAACCGGCCGGCGGCGTTGATCATGGGAGCCAAATAGTGGGTTACGTCGTAGGCCTGCGCATAGGCAGGGTTGCGTCCGGCACTTTCGAACATTACCGTAATGCTTTTGCGGCACTTGCCTTGCACCATGGACTGGATGCCGTGGTTCACGAGGATCCTGTTGTTGAGGTCCAGCATGCTGTTGTCAGCCAGCGTTCCCAAGGCAACAATGTCGAGGAATCCCGCCATGTGGATGTCTTGGTGCCCATTTGCAGACTCCTTCATCTTTTCCCGAACTGCTGCGGCAACATAGAATGCGACCCCAACGCCTGCCAGCGCCTTGCTGGGAAACGGGCAGCCCGCCTGGTTTGGATTGACGCAACATGCCGCCTTCGGCATGATTTCCGACGGCAGGTGATGGTCGGTCACACAAAACACGATGCCAAGTTCCCTGGCAACCTGAGCAGCCTCAACGGACGAGATTCCGTTGTCCACCGTCATAATCAGCTTGACGCCATCCTTGTGTGCCTGTCTGACAATTTCCGGTGTGGTTCCGTGATCTTCCGTAAGCCGCGAAGGTATCACGTAGTCCACATTGCCACCAAAGGTGCGGAAGACATCCACGGCCAATGCTGTTGCAGTTATTCCATCGGCGTCGAAGTCGCCAACGATTCTGATCCGGTCGCCGTTGACTATTGCTTTTGCAACCAGCTTTCCGAGTTCATCCATTCCCAGGAGATTAGGGGGGAGAAGATCCTTCAGGGCGGGTGTCAACTGCGTCTTGCTGGATATGCCTCTGGCCGCATAGACCCTTGCCACCAAGGGCGACAACCCCTGCTCCTGCAGAACTTTGACGTCATCGTCACTGTAGCTGCGCGTGGTGATTTTCATAGAAAAGGATTTCTTAGCGCGCAACGAAGGGAAATGCCTTTTGGGTTGTGAGGGCTGTTGTCAATCCTCGCCAAACTTATCCTTCCACTTGCGAAGAGCCCCCAGTATTTCGTAACGATGCTCTGGTCGCTTTCCTAGGCGCTTCTCGGCCTTCGACTGGATGGCATGAGCGTTCCACCGCAGGAATGGATTGGTCTCCTTTTCGAGTTCAAGCGATGTTGGCAGGGTCGGTTCGCCATTTTTTCTCTTTCCCGCTTCGATGCGCTCCCTCATTTCGATCTTGTTGTTGTTTGGATCGGCTGCCATCGCAAACCTTATGTTGTCCATCGTGTATTCGTGTCCGCAGTAGATGAGCGTGCTGTTGGGAAGTGCGCTGAGTTTTTCGAGGGAGATGAACATCTGCTTAGGTGAGCCTTCCAACAGCTTTCCGCATCCGCAGGCGAATATGGTGTCGCCACAGAACAGATGTCCGGGCGTGTAGTACGACACATGGTCCAGAGTGTGTCCAGGCGTCTCATAAACGTCGAAGGAAAGACTTGGCTTGGCGATCTTGATGGGGCGCCCTTCGCTCACAGGTTCGTAGTTGAACTTGAACTTGTCGTTGCGTGGCGAATACACCTTTGCATCGCCGAACTTGTCAAGCACCTCCTTGATTCCGCCAGTGTGATCGGCATGGTGATGTGTGATCAGAACGGTGCTGACCGTCAGTTTTTCCTCTTCGCACTTCTTCAAGACGGGTGCGGCCTCTCCAGGGTCAACTACGATCGCATCTGAACCTTCGGCGATTAGCCATATATAATTGTCTTGCAATGCAGGAATTGCGATTACGTTTGGCATGCCAATATACCCTCTAGAAAGAAGTCTTCAGTACGGCCATTATAGTGCAGATTCTTGGCAGATGTCCTATTTTGGGCGAAGGGTCATTCGTGCTGAACAGGCCTACTTTGACAATGCGGTTCGTGAGATGTTCGGCTATTTTGCAGTGCAGATCGGCATGCCCCAAGTCAATCTTCTCAGGCGCTGTCCGATCAATTGTTGCGCCAGAATCGGGCTTTCGTCCCGTTGCGACGTTCGTGCGGCCCCCTCATCGCTGCCGTTTCGGGAGGACAGCGTTGATTTGGCTGTGATTTCACATGTACTTGAGTTTACTGGCGATCCGCATGGCGTTTTACGCGAGGTGGCTCGCGTTTTGAGGCCAGAAGGCAGGATCGCGTTATCCATGTTCAATCCGCACAGTCTGCTGGGATTGAAGTGCCTTACCGATATGACTGGAGAGTTTCCATACAATGCCGGGCTGATTTCCTTGGCCAAGATCAAGGACTGGCTGCGGTTGCTGGATTTCGTGCTTGAAGGAGGCAAGTTTTCGGTCTACATGCCACCTGGCACCCGCAGGCGGAGCAGAAAACTCTATAGATGGATGGAATACGCTGGAGACCGCTGGTGGCCGCTCGGTGGATCGGTGTTTTTTCTTATTGCCCGCAAACGTGTGGCCGGCATGAACATGATCACGCCGAGATGGGCTGGAAAACCGAAGCGCCACAACCGGTTGGCCGTGGCGAGTTGATGCCGGCATGACCGACGCAAAAGCCATACTCGCCTTCGTTGATGGGCGTTGCGACCCAAACCCTGGTCCTGGCGGCTGGGGGGCGGTTGTCATGTCCGGAAATACGCAGGTTGAGTTGAAGGGAGGAGAGCAGGAGACCACCCTCATGCGGATGGAACTTGTCTCTGCGCTTAATGCCGTCAAGGCTACACCGCCCAAATCGAAAGTGGCCGTGCAGACGAAGTCGAACTACCTGTATCAGGGCATCAACATCTGGATGCACAGTTGGAAGCAGAAGGGATTGCTTGACGATCAGGAACTGGCCGGACGCCAGAAACTGCTGAAGAACCGCGAGTTGTGGTGTGAACTGGAGAATGAATCAAGCCGCCGGTCTGTGAGTTGCCGGTGGGTGTCGAAGATGCAGCGGAAAGGGGCGTTCACCCGTGCCCGTGAGCTTTCTGCGGAGATGCTGAGGAACAGCAAAGCGTCGATCGGCGAAGGCAAGGACGGCGTTGCAGATAAGGCGGCTCCTGCCGCCATGCCCCTGCCTGATGACAAGAGCATCAGCATCTATACCGACGGTTCGTGCCTCGGGAATCCCGGGCCCGGAGGCTGGGGTGCAGTGGTTATCAGTGACAAGGGTGTTCGGCGAATGAAGGGTAGCGAGACGGAATCGACCAACAACCGGATGGAGTTGCAGGCTGTAATCAAGTCGCTTGGTTCCATCAAGGAGGATCTGCCCATAATGCTTCACACCGATTCCAAGTACGTGCAGCAGGGCATCAGCCTTTGGATGGAGAACTGGCTGAAAAAGGGGCTTCTGGACAGGAAGAAAGGCGCCGGCAAGAGCAGGCTGAAGAATGCGGACTTGTGGCTCAAGCTCCTTCAGGTCAGCACTTCCCGCCAAATCGTCTGGAAGTGGGTCAAGGGGCATGCGAACGACGAGTACAACGAAATGGCTCACAGGCTTGCCCACGATGCCGCAAGAAAAGTGGAGAAGAGCAGGTGAGGAACATCTTCCTCGACACCGAGACCACAGGACTGAAGGTACAGCAGGGTCACCGCATCGTCGAAGTTGCAGCTATCGCCTGTGTTGACAGAACAATCCAGCACAAGAGCGCCTTTCACTGCTATTTCAATCCCGGCCGAGGCATCATGGACGAGGGTGCTGTCAAGATTCATGGAATCACCGAGGACTTTCTTTCAGGACAGCCCGCATTCGCTGACAAGGTTGACGATCTGGTCAGTTTTCTTAGTGGTGCCAGGGTGCATATTCACAACGCCGAGTTCGACACCGCGTTTCTCAACTGGGAACTTAAACTGGCGAACCGGCCGCCGCTTGAAGAAATAGCCGGCGCAATCGTTGACACTCTAGCCATGGCGCGGCGCCAGTTTCCGTCGGGTGGCAACTCGATCGACGGTTTGTGCAAGAGGTTTGGCATCGATGCCTCGCATCGCCAAAAACACGGAGCCTTGCTGGATGCCACCCTGCTTGCCGAAATATATCTCGCGATGACGCGGGGGCAGACAAGCTTCGCCGATCTGGACTTGGATCGGAATCAAGACATGTACGGCGTGCCGCCCAAAGAGTTCGACGCAGGAAAATACGGCATCAAGGTGGTACGGGCCGATCCGGAGGAGGTTAAGGCTCATGACATCTGGATCAGCGAGCTTAGGGAGAGTTCAGGGGTTGACCTCTGGAAGAGTGATGCATGAGCGCCGACATCCATCTTGTTGGCGTATGCGGCACCTTTATGGCGGGTGTGGCTTTGCTTGCCGAAGGCAAGGGTGCAAAAGTGGAGGGGAGCGACAAGGCGTTCTATCCGCCGATGAGTGACCAGCTCGGCGCTGCCGGCATTGTCTGCCATAGCGGCTATGAGGCGCCGTCCGAAGGCTGCAGAGCCGGCCTCTATGTGATCGGCAATGCGATCAGTCGGGGAAATCCGATGCTTGAGGCGCTGATGCGTGAGCGCAGACCTTTTACGTCGGGGCCGCAGTGGCTCTTCGAGAACGTCCTTTCCGATAGACGGGTTGTTGCGGTTTCCGGAACACACGGCAAGACAACTGTCACATCGATGGTTGCATTCATACTTGACCGAACCGGCCACAGTCCGGGATTCCTGGTGGGCGGGATTCCTCCCGCTTTCGGCGTGTCGGCCCGCCTTGGCGAGGGCGCGGCGTTCGTAGTCGAGGCTGACGAGTATGACACGGCGTTTTTCGATAAGCGTCCGAAATTTCTCCATTACCGTCCCGAAGTGGCAGTGCTCAACAACCTGGAGTTTGACCATGCCGACATCTATCCGGACATGGAGGCGTTGACTGTTCAGTTCCAGCGCTTTCTACGCACTGTTCCTGATAACGGGACAGTGGTGGCGAATGCCGAGGATGCGTTTCTCCTGGAAAAGGTGGTGTCCCAGGCGCGTTCGAAGGTGCTCACCTACGGTCTGGGTGGCGATGTTTCGCTTGCGGAGACTGGCGATGGAGCCTGGCATGTCGTCGTGGACGGCAAAAGGTCCTCTCCCTCCCTCCCGCGGCACATCAAGGGACGCATCTACAGAATGAATGCGCTAGCGGCAGTGTCTGCGGCTCTGGCGTTTGGCGTGGATCTCGACCAGGCCGTTGGCGCCCTAACCGATTTCAGGTTTCCCGTGAGGAGGATGGAGTTGATTGCAAACTGGAACGGATGTCCGGTCTACGACGATTTTGCACATCATCCAACCGCAATATCGTCGACAATAGAGGCAGTCAAGGAAATCGAGCCTGGAAGAAGAGTGATAGCAGTGTTTGACCCGCGGTCCAACACGATGAAATCGGGACACTGGAATGATTCGCTCTCCAGTGCCTTTGGGGATGCCACTGTTGTTGTGCATCAGCATGAAGGACTCGCTTGGAAGGCAGCCTCCGCCATGGCCAGCCTGGGCGACCGTCTCATGGTTGCGGAAACCCCAGCCGGGATATTGAAGCATTGCATCCGTCTGTCGGATGGCAAGGATGTCATCGTTCTGATGACAAACGGCGATTCCAAGGAGCTGCGCAACATGTTCGCCGGCGCCACAGCCACGCCGGTCGAAGCCTAGCCAGGCAGGAGGAGCAGGCAATGGTTGATGTTCTGGCTCTGCTGCTCGCCCTGTGTCTTTCCCGTGTTCGAAATCCGTACTACCTCGACAGCCTGCACAGGAAATGCGCGGTTCAAATCCGCCTAATGCTTGCGAAACAGGAGTGGAGCGGCGGCTTTGTCTGGGGCGTGGGCGTATTTGCACCGTTTCTGTTGCTTTGGATCGTCGACGGATTTCTTGCGCGTTCCATCCTTCTTGATTTTGCCTACTCGGCGGCAGCCGTAACGGTGCTCTGGAAGATCACGCACTTCAACTACTTTCTGGAAAGGACGATGAGTGCGCTTTACGGGAACGACTGGGACCAGGTCAGGTACCTGATCAGGAAGTGGAAAGGCGAAAGTCCGGACGGTTCGCCGGCCTCTACCGAGGATGTTCTGGAGATGTGTGCAAACCGGCTCTGCCATGACCTGTTCCTGTCGATGTTCTGGTTCGGAGTGTTCGGCCCCGCTGGAGCCTATCTCGGCGTGGCTCATCACCTGATCGGCCGCTTTACGGAGTTTCCCAAGCCTGTGGACCGCATTGTCCGGCTACCGGCGGAGGCCTTGATGGTGGTGCTGATCGCGCTGACGGGAAATTTCGGTCCTGCAATATCCAAGATCCATGCTCCCGGGGCTGTTGGCTCCGCCATGATCGCCGCTTCAAGGATCGATCCCATCAACATTGATATTGAGCAGGTTCCAGGATACAGGGCGTTGGTGGGGCGGATGTTCTGGGCCTGCTGCATTGCCACTGCCGTTTTGGCTATCCTGTTCAACTAGCCTTTTTCGCCTAGGCGTTGCCTCAGCTCCTCATAGCGTTCCGGTGTTCCAACATCGCTCCAGGACGAATTGAGTTTCTCTCCACTCACCTTTCCGGCTGAGACAAGCGGCAGGAGAATCTCGGTCAGTGGAACCTTGTTTCCCTTTTTAATGGGGTGGAATATCTCCGGATGAAACAGGCCGATTCCGCTATACGTCAGCGGTCTTGGAACTTCGGTGCGCGCGACCAGCCTGTCGTTGAGGCTGAAGTCGCCGTTCGGGTGGTGTGCAGGGTTGTCTAGGAGAAGGAGATGCGCCTGGGTTCCCATCTCCTCCATGCATTGAAGACTCCGCTTGCCGAGGTCGCCAAGATCGGCATCGGAATGGACGTCAGCGTTCATGACCAGAAAGATGTCTTCCCCGAGCAGGCCGAGCGCATTGGCAATGCCGCCTGCGGTCTCAAGGGCTGTCTCTTCCCTGGAGAACAGGACATGGGTTGCCGCATCTCCCGCCCCTTTAACCGCCGCCATGATTTCGTCAGCCTGGTGGCAGACATTGATCACCAGCGGGGAGTGTCCGCATTTCGCTAGCCTTTCGATCAGATGGACTATCATGGGCTTTCCGCCGACAGGCAGGAGCGATTTGTGCACGCAGCCGAAAGCTTCTTTCATGCGTTCGCCTTTTCCGGCTGCCAAAATCATCGCTTTCACCGGCTGTTTCTCATTTCCCTGAACTCAACAGCAAGCTGGTGCAGGTCCGCCAGTTCCGGGATTCTCGAGGTCGTGTCTGCAAGATAGCCCTCAATCCGCGGAAGATCGTTAAGATAGCCATGCTTTCCGTCACGGTGAAACAGGCGGGAGAATATGCCGGCCACTTTCAGGAACCTTTGTACGCCAGTCCACTCGAGGTCCATGCTGAACGCCTCACGGCTGGTGCCGGCCGTCAGTCTCCTGTCCGCGCACAGGTTCCAGTACTGTCCGATCCAGTCGTCAATGCGGTTCTGCGGCCATTCTGCATAGGCGTCCTTGAGAAGCGAGAGCAGGTCGTAGGTGACTGGACCGATCACCGCATCCTGGAAGTCAAGTATGCCCGGATTGGGTTCAGTCACCATGAGGTTTCTTGAGTGGTAGTCACGATGCACCACGGTGCGTTTCTGCCGGATGACCTTCTCCAGGATGCGTAGGAACGCATCTTCAAGGACATGGCTCTGCCCGGCGGTGAGTTCGTGTCCGAGATGATGCTTCACGTACCAGTCGGGATAGAGGCGCATTTCCTCCATCAGCAGTTCCGAGGAGTAGGGCGGCAGGATCGAGGAGTCCTCTTCGCTGATCGACTGGATCGCAACAAGCGACTTGATGGCGTCTGTGTAGAGGGTATCCGTGTCCCCTCCTGCCGCCAGGGCCTTGAGGTAGGTGTCGTCTCCGTAGTCGGACATCAGGATGCCGCCTAGGTCCGCATTGCTTGCGTGGATTTTCGGTACATTCACCTTGGCCTTGGTCAGCACCTCGGCTACGCTGCAGAAAAGAGTCACGCTTTCTTTTTCCGGTGGCGCATCCATAAGCACCCAAGTGTTTGTACAATCACGCAACCGGTAGTATTTACGAAAACTTGCGTCCCCGCTGATCAAATCATATTCCAGTTTGCGGTTTAGTCTGCTTTCCGCCCAGTCTAGGAGGGATTGGGTTCTGGGATTCATCGTAGGTCTGCCAGCCGCCTATTCTAGCGAAAGAGTTGCCCGGATTCTTTTTCCCGTTGTCACTGTCCTGCTCCTGGTTGTACCGCTGATGGCGTTAGCCCAGGAAGAGAGCATGAAGCTAGAGGCAGAGCGTGTGGAAAGCACCGAAGACGGGGGGATCCGCGCCACAGGCTCTCCGAGGATTGATTTCGGCGCCGGTGTCCTGTCAGCTGACGAGATTCGGGTGACAGGCGAGCGCAGAATCAAGGCTTCCGGAGATGTGCTTTTCGAGGACAGCAAGGGGAATAGCATCCGGGGGGAAAGCCTTGAGATTGATGCACGGGACGGTTCAGGCGAGATGACTCCTGTGGACATTGTCGCCGAAGGTGAGCAGCCGGCGCGGCTAGGCGGAACTTCGCTCAAGGCGGCCGGTGACGTCTACAAGGTGAACGAGGCGTACTACACCACATGTCCTGCCGACATGGAGGTGTGGCGGATTGTGGCCGATCATTTTGAGTTTGATGCGGATGAGCGGGTTGCGCGTGCCGAGTCGGCGAAGCTCATGCTAGGTGACGTTCCGGTGTTCTATCTGCCTTGGGTTTCCTTCAGCACGGACCGGAAGACACGCAAGAGCGGTTTCCTCACTCCGAATCTGCGGCAGCGCAGGGGGGATACCAGCATCAGGACACCCTACTACTTCAATCTGGCTCCGAACTATGACGCCACGATTGAGCCGACCACCATCCTGGAGAGAGGCGTTCTCTTCAATGGAGAGTTCCGCTATCTGCAGAAAGACTATGAAGGGGCTGTCAGCGCGGGTTTCATCGGAGACGACAAGATCTACAAGGAGAACGGACGAAGCCGTTTCATGGTCAGGCACAGAGGTTCGCTTTCCGAATGGACCCGGTGGGGCATTAACGCGGAGCGGGTGTCTGATGACGAATACCTGCGGGACTTCACCTACGACACAGAGGAACTCGCGCGCAGGAATCTTCCGTTTCGGGCCTTCATTTCGAATGAGCGCGATGGTCTCGGCTTGCATGCCGAAATCGAGCGCTTCCAGCATATACGTTCCGATACGGAACGGCCTCATGACGCGCTGCCCCGGGTTTCCGTCAACTATGGCGGCGAGATTAGCGGGTTCCACGTCGATCTTGAGACCGAGGTCGTCAACTTCAAGGCTAGGGATACGGACATGGTCGAAGGGGTGCGGGTCAGGGAGACCTTTTCCGTTTCACGTGGGAGTCTGGTGAGGGGGATCTACCTGGAGCCGGTAGTGGGGATGAATCTCGCGAGATATGCGCTGAGTGATTCCGCCGGTTCCTCCTCTCCAGGCTATGCAGTTCCGTTTTTCACCGTAGACGCTTCCGTTCCGTTCCGTCGTACGGGGGCTTTTTTCAACTGGGACGTCGAGCAGACGCTTGAGCCCCGCGTGTTCTACAGCTATGCGCCAGCCCGCTCCTTTTCCGGGCATCCGAACTTTGATACGGCTGTTGCCGAGGTCAACTATACAAGCCTGTTCAGTCGCCGCAGGTTTGTCGGCGGAGACCGGATCAGCGATTCCAACTTTGTCAGCTACGGGATGACATCGAGGATGTGGGATCTTGCCGATGGCCGTGAACTGATGCAGTTCAGTCTGGCGCAACGCATATATCTGGATCAACCCGAGGTGCTGTTGCCTTCCGAAAGCAGACAGCGGGGCGACTATTCGGATCTGTACCTGTCCGCTGATTTCCATCCTGTGGAGGCAGTGCGGACCGCAGCACGCCTGAAGTGGAATCCGGAGCGTTCGGAAATCGACCGGGCCGAGGTGGAAGGTCAGGTTCGGTTTGATAGCGATGTAGTCCTCAATGCCGCATTTTTCGATATACGCGAGGAGAACGGGGAAACGGACAGCGATATATTGCTTGAGGCGCTCTTCCCTGCGGGCAGGAGAGTGGAGGCAGTGGTCAGCGCAAACTACAGTCTGGAAGAGCATCACATGTCTGACGGCACCTTTGGCCTTAGGTACAGGGGCGAGTGTGGATGTTGGCAGATATCGACCGTGATGGAGCGGTATGTCGAGAGTGAGAGCAACAGCGATAACAATATCTCCTTCTGGTTCGAACTCATCGGGCTGGGTGGAGTTGGGGACAGCCAGTTCGAGGATGCACGCCGGGATGTGGCTGATTTCTGGTGATGCATTACACTCAGGGCATTTGCCGGGAGAGAACGTGAACATGGCTTCTGACGCTAACACGGGGTACAGCGCTGCGGATGCCGAGGTCGAAAGGTTTGAGTCGCTTGCCGGCAGCTGGTGGGATGCCCAGGGTGAGTTTAAACTGTTGCACCAAGTCAATCCTATCCGTCTCAGACACGTTGCGTCGCAGGCCGGACCGCTCAAGGGCAAAAGGATTGCTGACATAGGATGCGGTGGCGGACTGTTCAGCGAGGCGCTTGCAGGGGAAGGAGCCGACGTGGTTGGCATAGACCTGTCCAAGGGGGCAGTCAGTGCCGCACGAAGCCATATGGCGGAATCGGGTTTGGAGATCGAGTACCGAGTTGCCTCCATTGAGGATCTTGTCAGGGACGAGGACAGCGGGTTTGATGTGGTGGTCTGCCTTGAGATGCTTGAGCATGTTCCCGATCCGGCTGCTGTTGTTGGGAACATTTCCCGGCTTCTGGTGGATGGGGGATGTGCAGTTCTCTCTACAATAAACAGGACCGTGAAGGCCTATCTGCTGATGATCGCCGTATTGGAAGGGGTTCTCAGGGTCATGCCGCGCGGAACACATGATCACGCGAAGTTCATTCCTCCGGAGGATCTGTCTGTCTGGTGCCGGTCAGCTGGGCTGAAAGTTACCGATGTGACGGGCCTGAAGTACAGCCCTTTCGGCAAGCTTTACTATCTGGACCGAGGCGATGCATCCGTCAATTACTTTCTGACAGCGAAGAACGGCACATGAACGGCGCCGTGTTCTTTGATCTGGACGGAACGCTTGCCCACACTGCGCCTGACATGCTGTCTGCACTGAATGTGCTGCGGGCCGAAGGGGGAATGAAGCCCCTGACCGGCGACGAGGTGCGACTGCACATATCGGCCGGTGCAACATTTCTTCTCCGGGAGTTCGTTTTTAGCGGAGAGGAGGATGTGCAGGCCAACAGGTCGCGCTATCTCAGCCTCTATGAGCAAACAGGGTACAGGGCGACGGAGCTGTTCGACGGCATCAGTGACATGCTGAAGGCCATTAGAGACAGCGGAGCGGTTTGGGGGATCGTGACCAACAAGCCATTGCGCTATGCCAAGCCAGTGGTTACCCGGCTTGGTCTGGACAATGAATCCGCATGCCTGATCTGCCCTGACCACTGTATCCGCCCGAAACCGGCTGCCGATCCGCTGCTTCTCGCGATGGAGCAGATAGGCTTTACGCCGGAGCAGTGTTCCTATGTAGGGGATGACGTCCGCGATTTCCAGGCCGCTCAGGCTGCCGGAATGCGGTTCATCGGCGCGGGATGGGGTTATTGGTCGGTCAAGGAAGAGGGTATCGCTGTGGCTGAAAGCCCTTCGCAACTGGCTAAAATGGCGGTTTTGGTCTCCTAGCTGCCGTTCGCTTTGGAAGGCGGGTGGCAAAGGCTATATAATCAACGGTTTTGGAAACCCATGGCTAACTCGAAACAGTCAAGAAAACGCGCCAGGCAGGAAGTTGGCCGCCGCGTGCGCAATGTCATGCTAATGAGCAGGTTCCGCACCTACACCAAGAAAGTGCGTGCCGCCTTGAGCCAAGGCGATGGCAACAATGCCAAGGATGTCTACGGTCAGTTCGTTCGGATTGCCGACAGCACAGCCCGGAAAGGAATCGTTCACCGGAACATGACGGCACGGCTAAAGCGGAAACTTTCCGCGGCGGTTAAGGAACTTGCCGCCGGCTAAAAGGACAAGGCTCTCCTGAACGAGGGAGCGGCAGTCTCTTTTTCAGACTCGGTTTTCTTCTCTTTTTCAGGAATTTTGGATGACACCTTGGCTTCGGTCACAAGCCTGTTCTCGTCAGCAAAGCGTCTGATGAAGCGATACAGCTTAGGTTCCTGCGAGTCTAGAGCCTCGTCGACCAGAATGCACTTGGCTCCATTGTCGTTGACAATGCGGACCATGTCGATACAGCGACTGAATTCATCTTCGCCGAGACAGGAAAGCGTGCTCTGCAACCTGTCTGTCCAGTCGCTAGGACGGAATTTCTTTCCGTCGGTCGTTTCGCTGCGTATAAGCAGATATCGCTGATCCCCGTCAGCGTCGGGTTCCTCTTTCATTCTTTTCGTCTTTATTGACGCAAGTATACAATGATATGCTTAACCATGTTATTACGAAATAGCCTGACTTTCAAGCGAAATGGCCATACTTCCCGGAAAATTCACTGATTTTTGCGATATTGAACACAGCGCGCTGACGGCTCTTATCAGCCGCGCGCTGCAGTTGAAGCGGTTGCGCCGCGAAGGGCAACAGGCTGCAACGCTTTCGGGACGTGTGCTGGCGATGATTTTCCAGAAGCCGTCCACAAGGACCCGAACCTCGTTCGAGGCCGGCATGGCACAGCTCGGCGGGCATGCCATCATGCTGTCCGAGGATGATTCACAGATGTCCAGGGGCGAGCCGGCGGAGGATACGGCGAGAGTGCTGTCTTCCATGTGCGATGCCATTGTCATCCGTGCGCTGAAACACGAGTTGATTGACCGGTTCGTCTCCGTATCCTCGGTTCCGGTGATCAGCGGACTTTCGGAACGGGGGCATCCGTGCCAGATACTTGCTGACCTGACGACCTATGTCGAGGTGAGAGGATCGTTCGAAGGGATCAAGGTCCTGTGGACTGGTGACATCAACAATGTCTGCCGTTCATGGATGGAGGCCGCATCCAGGTTTGGCTTCCACCTTAACGTTGCGTCACCTGAGATTCTCCATGCCGATGCCGCAGACATGCGGAACGACAGCGTGACAATCTCGTCTGACGTAAATGCGATGGCCGAAGGCGCAGATCTCGTAGTGACAGATGTCTGGGTGAGCATGGGGGACGAGGGCGCGCTTGCGCGGAAGCGTGATGCACTGATGCCCTACAAAGTCACCAGCGAGCTGCTCTCACGGGCCAGCAACGACGTGGTGTTCATGCACTGCCTTCCGGCCGTCCGGGGCGAGGAGGTGGAGGCTGACGTGATCGATGGTCCCAAAAGCCTAGTCTGGATTGAGGCGGAGAACCGTCTTCACGCGCAGAAGGCACTGTTGGAGTGGCTCATTCTGGGAAATCTTGGAGAGAAATGAAGTGAAAGAAAGAAAACAGGTAGGGAAAGTGGTGCTTGCCTATTCGGGTGGCCTGGACACGTCGGTCATTCTGGCGTGGCTGCGGGAGGAGTACAACTGTGAGGTGGTAACGTTCACTGCCGACATTGGACAAGGCGAGGAGATTGAACCGGCCCGTCTCAAGGCTCAGCAGATGGATGTCAAGGAGATATTCATTGAGGACCTGAAGGAGGAGTTTGTCAGGGACTATGTGTTCCCGATGTTCCGCGCCAACACGGTCTACGAGGGCGAGTACCTTCTGGGCACCAGCATAGCCCGCCCCCTGATAGCCAAGCGTCAGGTCGAGATAGCGCAGGAATGTGGGGCCGATGCGGTGGCGCATGGCGCCACCGGCAAGGGGAACGACCAGGTCCGCTTCGAACTGGGCTACCATGGCCTGTCTTCCGGAATAACGGTGATCGCCCCTTGGCGCGAGTGGAACCTGGTCTCGCGCGAGAAGCTTGTTTCCTACGCTGAAGCCCACGGGATCCCGGTTGATTTCAAGCGCTCGGGCGCCTCGCCTTACAGCATGGACGCCAATCTGCTGCACATCTCCTATGAAGGCGGTGAGCTTGAGGATCCCGATGTCGCGCCGGATGCCGGCATGTGGAGGAGGACGGTCAGCGTGGAGGATGCTCCTGCCGAGGCTGAAGACATTGTCATTGGCTTTGATGAGGGCGATCCCGTGTCGCTCAACAGCGAACGGCTGTCGCCTGCCGCCGTGCTTGCCGCACTCAATGAAAAGGGCGGCAAGCACGGCATAGGTCGTGCCGACATCGTGGAGAACCGGTATGTCGGAATGAAGTCGCGCGGCTGCTACGAGACCCCTGGGGGAACGGTTCTGCTGAAGGCGCACAGGGCGATCGAATCGATCACGCTTGACCGCGAGGTGATGCGGCTCAAGGACGAGCTGATGCCCAGATATGCCGCGATGATCTACAACGGATACTGGTGGAGTCCGGAGCGCAGGCTGCTGCAGAAGCTGATTGACGAATCACAGCGCCCGGTGTGTGGCGAAGTGACACTCCGCCTGCACAAGGGTGGAGTGTCGGTTCTGGGGCGGAGATCGCCCCAAAGCCTCTTTGACGCCGGCATCGTCACATTTGAGGATGATGCCGGACGCTACAGCCAGAGGGATGCCGAAGGGTTCATCAAGCTTAACGCCCTAAGACTGGGAAAAGCGGATCCATCCTGATGTCCGCAGGCAGCTTGAAGCCGGCAGCATCAGAGCGGCTCCGAAAGCGGCTCGATGGCATGAAGAGCCGCCTTCCGGAAGACACCTATGTCCGCCTTTACCGCTCACTCAGCTGGCTGAAGGCGGCTGAAGGAGCCGCCGAGGGCAAGGATGCCGAATGGCGCTTCATGACCCTCTGGATCTCGTTCAACGCCCTATACGGAGGAAGCGACTTCATCGTCTCCAGCAGCGGTGATGACAAGAAGAAGGCGAGCGAAAAGCAGATGTTCAAACGGTTCCTCGGCGATCTGATCGGGCAGAACAAGAGTGGCTTGCTTAGGGCGCTTCTTCCGGCCTATGAGAAGTTCCGTTCTCACCTGATCGACAACAAGTACGTCTACTACGGATTCTGGATCGACCAGTTCACCGCCCGGGAGACGGAGAAGTATTCCCGGCACTTCAACGATGACCGCGAAAAGGCCCGACGGGCGTTCAGCGACAGGAATCTGGGAGTTCTCCTTGCCCTGGTCTTCGAACGTCTCTATGTTTTGCGCAACCAGGTCTTCCATGGTGCGGCCACGTACAAGGGAAGGGTCAACCGGCCGCAGTTGGACACCGCGGTTTTGGTAATGGAACTTCTGGTTCCCGAGATGTTGCGCACCGTTCTGGACATGCTGAGGAATGAGCCGGAATATGGACGCTGGGGGAGGCTTCCCTATCCGCCTCTTGATCTGAAGAGGCTCGACAGCGGCGCTGATTAGCCGGGGTTGATAAGTTGCCGGTTTTGGGGTAAAAAGCCCATATTGGAATCCATTGGTTTTTGTGCTGGGAGAGAAATGTCTGAAATCGAATCAGTGTTGAAAGAGAACCGGGTGTTCAGTCCGCCGGAGAGCCTGTCGAAAAAGGCGAATGTGTCCGGCATGGACAGCTACCGGAATCTTGTGAAGTCCGCAGAGGATGACTGGGAGGGTTTCTGGAAGGCCGAGGCCGAGCGTGAAATCCAATGGGTCAAGCCGTTCAGCACCATCTATGACGGCTCGGATGCGCCGTTCCACAAGTGGTTCAGCGACGGGAAGCTGAACGTCTCTGCGAACTGCCTCGACAGGCATCTTGAGCGGCATGGCGACCGGACCGCCATCATTCTCGAGACTGACGAGGGAGATACTGAAAAGTACACCTACAAGCAGCTTCATGCCATGGTCTGCAGGTTTGCGAACGGACTCAAGTCGGTCGGGGTAGGGAAAGGAGACCGCGTCATCATCTACATGCCGATGCGCCACGAGGCGGTGGTTGCCATGCAGGCCTGCGCGCGCATAGGCGCAATCCATTCGGTGGTGTTCGGCGGCTTTTCGGCAAAGAGCCTTGAGGACCGGATCAGCGATGCCGGCGCCAAGGTGGTGGTGACTGCCAACGAAAGCCTGAGAGGCGGCAAGAGAATCCCGCTCAAGATAACGGTGGACGAGGCCGTGAGCAACTCAAAAGGGGTGGAGAAGGTCGTGGTGCTTAAGCGCACCGACGCCAAGACGGACATGGCGGACGGACGCGACGTCTGGTGGGATGATCTCGTTGACGGCCAGCCGGACGACTGTCCTCCCGAGGAGCTGGATTCGGAGCACCCGCTGTTCATCCTCTACACCTCCGGCAGCACCGGCAAGCCCAAAGGCATCCAGCACAGTTCGGGAGGCTATCTTCTCGGCACCATTCTTACGATGCGGCGCGTGTTCGACCACCAGGAAGGCGACATATTCTGGTGCACCGCCGATGTCGGCTGGGTCACAGGGCACAGTTATGTCTGCTACGGTCCGCTGGCTGTCGGCGCCACCCAGGTGATATTCGAAGGCGTGCCGACACATCCGCATGTCGGACGGTTCTGGGAAATCATTTCCAAGCACAAGGTGTCCACGTTCTATACGGCGCCGACAGCAATACGCTCGCTCATCAAGGCGGGTCCGGAACTTCCGAACGACTACGATCTCAGCAGTCTGCGCATACTGGGGACCGTGGGCGAGCCAATCAATCCCGAAGCATGGATGTGGTACTACGAAACGGTAGGCAAATCCGCCTGCCCCATCGTTGACACCTGGTGGCAGACCGAGACAGGCTCGGTCATGATCTCTCCGTTGCCGGGCGCAATTCCGATAAAGCCGGGATCATGCACGCTGCCTCTTCCAGGGGTGTTCGCCGCAGTGGTTGACGAGGCCGGCAACGAAACCGGCAAAGGCAAGGGCGGGTTCCTTGTCATCAGAAAACCCTGGCCTTCGCAGTTGCGCACCATATGGGGCGATCCTGACCGCTACAGAGAGACCTACTATCCGCAGGAGATTGCCGGCGGCAAGCACTACGTGGCGGGCGATTCGGCCCACCGTGACGACGACGGCTATTTCTGGATCATGGGACGGATTGACGATGTCCTCAACGTCTCGGGACACCGTCTGGGCACAATGGAGGTCGAATCCGCCCTGGTCGCCAATCCCAAGGTTGCGGAAGCGGCCGTGGTTGGACGTCCGGACGAACTGACCGGCGAGGCGATTGTCGCATTCGTGGTTCCCAAGGGAGATGTCGTTGAAGGCGAGGAGGGGAACAATCTGGCCAGGGAGCTGAGGGACTGGGTTGCCCAGGAGATAGGCTCAATCGCCAAGCCGAAGGAGATCCGTTTCGGTTCGAACCTTCCCAAGACCCGTTCCGGAAAGATCATGAGGCGTCTGCTGCGCACTCTGGCAAAGGGCGATGACATACAACAGGATGTCTCAACTCTTGAGAACCCTGCAATCCTTGAGGAACTCAGCAGGAAGCTCTGACGTCCCGGTCTGGCATTTAGGCGTAGAGCACTGCTGTCACACCGAGCATGGTGAGCACGATGCCGATGTACTCCATGAAGGTGTGGCGCTCCTTGAAGAAGCGGGCGCCGACGATGATGGCGAGCGGAAGCTCAATGTTGGCCAGGGTCTTGACATATGCAGGATGAGCGAGCGAGAAGGCGGAAAACCAGAGCGCCGACCCTGCGAAGGAGGTGACTCCTACAGCCAGGGGCATGCGGCTTGCCCTGAACATGCGTCCAAAAGCTGAGGGTTTTCTTGCCGCTATCCATAGGCCAAGCGCCACAGTCTGCATAGTGACCATTACGCACAGGATGATGGCGGATCCATGGAACACTCCCAGGTTGCCTGCAACGCCGTCCGAGGCGTCAAGCGTTTCATAGCCGTTCCTGATCGCGAGAGCCGTCGCCGCAAAACAGGTTCCGCTTATTATGCCCATGCAGGCCGTCCTGGAGAAAAGCGAAGACAGCCAGTCGCGAGGCTGCAGTTGCGACCGGGCGACACTCATGGTTACCACCCCGCAAGTCCCCACCAGCACTCCCAGCCATCCCGGAAGCGAAAGAGGCTCGCTGACAAAGAGAATGCCAAGCAGTGCAATCTGAACACCCTCGGTTTTTGCAAATGTTGTGCTGACTGCAAAGTTCCTGTGGGAGAACATGCCGATCAGCAGGATCGTGCCGAAGATCTGCGTGATGCCGCCTGTAAGGCAAAGGGCCAGAAAGCGGATGTCAAGCGAATGGCCTTCGATCGCCTGGGTTGCGAAGAGCCCGGCATATGCCCAGACGAAGGGAAGACCGTATCCGTAGCGGATCCATGTCACTGAGAGGTCGTCGAACTGGTCCTTCAGTCTCTTCTGAAGTGCAGTCCGGATTATCTGGAATACGGCTGCCCCCAGCGTCACCGGAATCCAGAGCAGTTCGGCTGGAGAGCTCATTGCGGCTGACTTGTCCGGCTAGCTGGTGCAGTTGAGTCGGTTGGACGGTGTAGAAGGTACAATAGCATTCGTTTGCAGACTGGTATTCTATCAGTCTGCATGCTTCAAGTTATGTTGACGTCGAGCCTGAAATGATCCGTAAGATGATGATCGCAAACCGCGGAGAAATAGCCGTCAGGCTCATAAGAGCCTGTACCGAAATGGGCATCAAGACGGCTGCGATTTTCTCCGATGCAGAGCGAACCGCCCTGCATGTCAAGAAGGCGGACGAGGCCTATTCGATCGGTGACGATCCTTTGCGCGGCTATCTTGATGCCAATCACATCGCCAATCTCGCGGTTGCCTCCGGCTGTGACGCTCTTCATCCAGGATATGGCTTCCTGTCCGAAAACCCGATGCTCGCCCAGCGTTGCGCGCGCCGAGGCATCAAGTTCATTGGCCCCTCGGCCCATGTGATCTCAACCATGGGTGACAAGGTCCAGGCCAGAAACGAGATGATCCGTGCCGGTGTCCCGGTTGTGCCTGGAAGCGAGGGCAATGTCGAGACGGTGGACAAGGCTGCGGAGATAGCGGAGGAAATAGGCTATCCAGTGATGCTGAAAGCCGCCCACGGCGGAGGCGGACGGGGAATACGCCGGTGCAATAACGAGGAAGAACTGAAGAGAAACTACGGGCGTGTTGTTTCGGAGGCGTCCAAGGCCTTCGGCAAGTCGGAGGTCTTTGTCGAGAAGTGCGTGGTCAACCCGCGCCATATCGAGGTTCAGGTGCTTGCCGACAGCCACGGCAACGTAGTCCATCTCTACGAGAGGGACTGTTCGATACAAAGGCGGAACCAGAAGCTGATCGAGATAGCCCCGTCACCGCAGCTGACCGAAAAGGAGCGCGAGGAGGTGTGCTCCTATGGAGTGACGGCGGCCAAGTCGGTGGGCTACGAGAACGCAGGGACCGTTGAGTTCCTTCTCGACCATGACCGGAACTTCTACTTCATGGAGATGAACACCCGGATTCAGGTTGAGCACACCGTGACCGAGCAGATCACGGGGATCGACATTGTCCAGAACCAGATTCTCATTGCCGACGGCGGCAAGCTTCCATTCTCCCAGGATGACATAGGCTACCGGGGCTTTGCCATCGAGTTCAGGGTCAATGCGGAGGATCCGAAAAACGACTTTGCGCCCAGCTTTAGCCGCATCACGCGCTACTATGCTCCCGGTGGTCCCGGCGTCAGGGTTGACGGGTCGATCTACACCGGATATGAGATACAGCCCTACTACGATTCCATGTGCGTCAAGCTTACGGTGTGGGCACTGAACTGGGAAGCCGCGATCGAGAGAGGTTTGCGTGCGCTCAGGGACATGGGCCTTTCCGGCATACGCACGACCATTCCGTACTTTCAGGAAATTCTCCGCACCCCCGAATTTCGTTCGAGAGAGTTCGACACGGGCTTTGTGGAGGCGCATCCCGAACTTACGGAATACAAGACTGTCCGGCCGCGCGAGGACTATGCGGCAGCCGTGGCGGCAGCCCTAGTGGTGCATGCCGGACTGTAGGCATAGGAGGCAGGAGATGGATTCGAAGAAGATTGGCGTAACGGAACTGGTGCTGCGGGATGGGCATCAGTCACTGATCGCAACGCGCATGAGACTGGACGACATGCTCCCCATATGTGACCGGCTGGATCAGGCTGGGTTCTGGTCGCTGGAGGTATGGGGTGGCGCGACGTTCGACACCTGTGTCCGCTATCTGAGGGAGGATCCATGGGAGCGGCTGCGTACGCTCCGCAAGGCGTTGCCCAACAGCCGTCTGCAGATGCTGCTGCGCGGCCAGAACCTGCTTGGCTACCGGCACTATGCAGATGACGTTGTCGAGGCGTTCGTCGAAAGATGTGCCGTGAACGGAATGGATGTCTTCAGGATCTTCGATGCGCTCAACGACTTCCGCAACATGGAGGTTGCAATCAGAAGTGTCAAGAAGAATGGAAAGCATGCGCAGGGGGCCATCAGCTACACAACCAGTCCGATCCATACGGTTGAGGGCTTCGTCAAACTGGCAAAGCAGTTTGACGAAGCCGGATGCGACAGCGTAGCCATCAAGGATATGGCCGGGATCATGACGCCCAAGGCCTGTGGCGAACTGGTTGCAGGCATCAAGAACCAGACCAGCATCCCCGTCCATATCCATAGCCACTACACATCCGGCCTTTCGGCGCTCGCCATGATGGAAGGGGTCAAGGCAGGAGCTGATGTCATTGATACGGCCATTTCCGCATTTGCAGAAGGCGCAAGCCATCCCGCAACGGAAACGATGGTCAATGCCCTTAAGAACACTCCCTTCGACACGGAACTGGACACCGATGTTCTTAGCGGGATAGCGGAGTACTTCAGGCACATCAGGAAAAAGTATTGGCAGTTCGAAAGCGAATTCACCGGTGTGGATCCCCGTGTCGTGAAGCACCATGTTCCAGGCGGCATGATCTCCAACCTGTCGAACCAGCTCAAGGAGCAGGATGCGCTGGACCGAATGGACGAGGTGCTGGATGAAATCCCGAAGGTGCGCAAGGACATGGGCTATGTGCCATTGGTGACCCCCACTTCCCAGATAGTTGGAACCCAGTCCGTCATGAATGTGCTGATGGACGAACGCTACAAGTCGATCTCGACCGAAGTGAAGAACTACTTGAAAGGCCTGTATGGCGCTTCGCCCGGCGAATGCGATCCCGAAGTTGTGAAGAAGGCCATAGGAGACGAGAAACCTCATACCGGGCGGCCTGCTGATCTCCTCCCTCCCAACGAAATGGAGCGTCTCACTTCGGAAATCGACAGCAATGCGAAGTCCAAGGAGGACGTGTTGACTTATGCGATGTTCCCTGAGATCGGAAAAACCTATCTGCTGGAACGGGAGGCGGGACAGCTAAAGCCGGAGCCGTTGCTTCCCATAGAGAGCAAGGGTGTCTCGCAGGCTGAGAGTGCGCCTGATACCGCTCCGACAGATTTCGAAGTTACGCTGCATGGCGAGACCTACAACATCAAGGTCATGGGCATGGGACACAAGGGGGCTGAGCGCCGGCCGGTCTACATGACCATTGATGGCGTTCCGGAAGAGGCCCTGATCGAAGTGAAGGAAGAGGTCGCTGTTGATCCGTCAAGCGAGATGCCGAAGCGGCTATCGGCAGGAAAAGCAGGGAAAAGGCCTAGCGCAACCGCACCAGGCCACGTCACCACAGTGATGCCCGGCTCCGTCATTGATGTTCTGGTCAGTGAGGGACAGCAGGTGTCGAAGGGTGATCCGGTCATCGTGATCGAGGCCATGAAGATGGAGAGTGAGATACAGGCTCCGATTGACGGCAAGGTCGTTGGGATACTGGTGGAGAAGGGCGACAAGATAGCGCCGAAAGAAGTCCTCATGGAGATAGGTTAGACTCTCTTTCCGTTCCTTTTGGGATGTTGTTCCAGCAAGCGGAGAGATGGCCGAGTGGTTGAAGGCGCACGCCTGGAAAGCGTGTATACGGCTATAACCGTATCGAGGGTTCGAATCCCTCTCTCTCCGCCATCCCGCCGTTTACTATCGATCACCGAACAATTGAAATGCATGCAATAAGTCCGCCATTATGTCTGGACACGTGCTCTAGCGTCCATCACAATCCGTTTATAATGGAATATGAGATTCCAACCTAAAAGCGGTTCTCGGACAGTTCCAGGCAATGCAAAAGACTGTGAAGTGAGGCGCTCCTCATGAGCAACATCAAGTTGTTTAAGGTATCGAATGACATAGTCAATGAGATCGTCGGCACATCGATCAAGCTTGAGACAAAATTGCAGCGCCTTATCGAAACAAATCTCGAAGCTTTGTTGGGTATACGGTTTTTGGCATCAGAGTATTCGACTGGAACTGCACATGGTGACCGAATAGACACCCTCGGGATTGATGAGAATGGGCGTCCGGTAATCATCAAATACAAGCGGTCTTCGAATGAGAACATAGTCACCCAAGGTTTGTATTATCTTGACTGGCTGATGGATCACCAAAAGGATTTCGCATACTTGGTTTCTGAGAGGCTCGAGCAGAAGACTGTCAGCCAAGTGGAGTGGTCCGCACCGCGTCTTCTGTGTATTGCCGGAAACTTTACGAAGTTTGACGAACGTGCAATTAAGCAGATGAAACGAAATATCGAACTCATTCGGTATAGACAGTTCGCTGACGATCTTTTGCTTTTCGAAAATGTGACAGTATCTGATAAGACCAATGATGAAAACAAGCAAGGGTCCATGGTGTACCCGAAACGGACTAGCACGGACAAGGTTTCCAAAGCTGACCAGGAAATCAGCGACTGGCATGAAGAGATTCGATCCTACCTTATGAATCTTGGTGACGACGTACAAGAGCGATGCCAGAAATATGTGACCATATACAAACGGAGTAAGAATTTTGCCGTCTTAGAGCCGCGTGTGCGCAAGCACAAGCTCTTGGTTCACGTGAAAATCTCCCCAGACACGATCGATTGTGAGGCGGGCTTTACCCGAGACAGGCGGGGGATGCATGCTTGGGGTCCCTTAGAGATTACTATCTCGTCGCAATCCGACATCGAACGTGTTAAACCTCTGCTTAAGAAGAGTTATGACGCTTCGTAGATCGAATTTTAGTATAATTAGACCATGAAGATGATGCATAAAATTGAATGGATAGACTATGTTTCGTTAAACAGTAAGCAACAGGAAATCCATAATTTTCAAATAGTCGCCGGTAAGTTGGCAGAGTATGGTTTCGAGTGCATCAAGTTGGCCGATGATTGGAATGGTGCTGATTTCCTAGCATTACACTTTGAGCACAAAAATACATTGAAAGTCCAACTGAAAGGGAGGAGGGTGGATGTTGGTCAGAAATACATTGGGCAAGACATTTATATGGCATTTCCCATTAGGAAAAACGGTTCTTGTTCTTGGTATTTAGTTCCCCATGATGAACTGCTTGATATTGTAGAGAAAAAGGTATCATTTAAAAAAGGTACCATCCCCTGGTCTTCTGGGAGGTACAGTATCCCAAAGCCGTCGAATAAGGTGTTGGATGCCTTGGAGGAATACAAGCTATGAAACGAGATCGTTCCGGTGAAGTCATCCCAGAGTTGGCGGCATTCTTTGGCGGTCCATGAGTAGGTTTGCTAGTAAATCGGGATCACGACTTCGGTGACTGCTTGAAAAATGTGAGGAGGTTATTTGGTAGCTTTCATCAATCAAAGATCATCTTCAATCTCCAGGTTGAGCGGTCTGTGGTAATGAACTTGGTTCAGTATTTGATATCCAACGATGGCTAGGCTATCGGCGAGTTTCTTTTCGAATGCGGCACGATATCGCGGAGCAGTTTGTAGGCTTCGAAGTCATGGATCTCAGCAAAGACCGAGCCCGTACAGTTGAAACTATACTTTGCCAACTTACCTGCGACTATTCGGAAGTTACGATTTTTTAGGGGCTGAGCTGTCACTTGGCTTATATTGATGGATACTGGATAATGCTTTTTCAATCTCATGTCCCTTGGCGCGTACAATTTCTAACAATTCATCCGGGGTTCTAGTATCTACCACCGGCCTCTTGTTTGGATTGACGGCCTTAAGGTCATAAACCGAAGATTTCATTTTCTTGATGCGTCCTGCGAGCTGTTGTTCCTTCATGCCCTTTTCGGCACCCTCTGCTTTAAGAGCATTAATTCCTTTAGGCAATGATATACTTGTTGATCCTCAAGTTGATGTCAGCGTTCAAGTAGAATTAACCTCGTTGAGGGTAGGAAAATGACTGAGAACAAAGAACCTGAAAAAGTGGAAAAAGTTCGAGGCAATGAAGTGCAACAAGAAAACACTATCTCAAGCGAATCTACTAACTCCACCATTCAGCGGTTCTCTATTGTCAAAGTGGTTGTCTGGAGCGTCTTGGCTGCTCTGTTCATAGGTTCAGTGTTTCTCAACATCTCCTTGATGACAAAGGAAAGTTCAGACCCATCTCCGAGTGAAACATTTCATTGGGTTTTGATTATTGGACTTATCATTGTAACTACGATTAGTTTGGTGATCTCCTTTTGGACCTATTACGTCCGATCTATATACATCAAAGATGGTCCGGCTCTCGTTCCAGAGAAGTGGGGATCAATCATCGGGAAATTGATTGAAGACTATAAAATTCATCACTCCCAGTCTCAAATGTCTTTGGCGAAAGTTCAGCAGTCCTCAGAGGATCAGAGCAGGAAATCGGATGACTTGTTGGAGAGTTTTCTTATTCTGCGGAACACACTCAATTCCAAAGATGAAGAAATTGCCCGATTGAAAAAAGGTTATGATGCAAAGATTTTCAAAAAATTTCTCCGTAGATTTATTCGGATTTATCAATCTCTGCGGGAGATGGAACAAGAGCTCGGAAACCAAGAACATGAGAAGAATTACAAATACCTCTCCCGCATCATGCAAGATGCTCTGGAGGAGTGTGGAGTTGAGAAATTCACTCCGGAAATCGGGTCGGATTTCAGGAAGGCAGGTCCTGAAATAGCAGACGATACAACCGTTAGGCACACAGATGACGAATCACAAGACTTTATGTTGGCCGAAGTAGAGTCTATTGGATACATTTTGGAGGGAGAGGGAAAGGAAGTTATTGTTCCGTCGAAAGTTGCCATCTTCCGTTTTAACACTAGAGATAAAGGAGAGGAATAAATGGCAAATTATGTTGGCATAGATTTAGGCACTACTTTTTCTGTTGCTGCCTATTTTGATGAGAGTGGGCGACCGACAATCATCAGTAATGACCGTGACGAAAACCTAACTCCTTCATGTGTTGCAAAAATCAAAGGAGAGATAGTCGTAGGAGAAAGAGCAAGAAGACAAGCGCACAATGATGAGACAAATGATGATGCAAATGATGAGAAAAACGCAAACGCAGCAAGCCGGTTTAAGAGAGATATGGGCACCTCTAATCCACACACAATTAATGGCAAAGATTTCACTCCCACTGAGTTAAGTGCGGCAGTCCTTAAAAAAGTAAAGGATGATGTGGAGTCAAAGATCGATTCCATTACTGAAGCGGTTGTAACGATACCAGCAAATTTTTCACAAGAAGCTCGTCATGCGACCATGGAAGCAGGTCGCATGGCTGGTCTCAATATAAAATATATTATTAACGAACCAACTGCTGCCGCACTCTATTATGTATATCAGTCTGATGGGGATTTGACTGGGACATATGTTGTCTTTGATCTTGGTGGTGGAACGTTTGATGTCTCCGTCATAAAGGTTAAGAGCTGGGATGTTGAGGTTGTTGCGTCAAACGGTATTCACGAACTTGGAGGAGATGACTTTGACAAATGTCTTTGGCACCTAATTGCCGGAAAATATAAAGAGGAAATTGGATCAGATCTCCTGAAGGCAGATTTGCCTATCAATGATGTTGAGGAAGAGAAGAAGTCTCTCTCAGATAGAAAGAGAACTACTGTTGAAATTAATAGAGAACTGATTGATGTCACTCGATTCGAGTTTGAGGAAAGTATTTCGAGTTTTATGGCTCAAATCGAGTTGATGTGTGAGGTTACTCTCGCTGAAGCTAATGTGGCTCCAGACGAGATAACCTCTGTGGTTTTAGCAGGGGGGAGCACACGGATTCCATGTGTGGTTGAATGTGCCAAAAAAGTATTTAAGCAAGATCCCGTTTCGTCAGGAAATGTAGACGAAGCTGTCGCTCTGGGAGCTTGTCTATACGCAGCATACAAAGCATATAAGAGTGACAGAGCCTCTGGTTTCAACCCAATCCAGGAGGGAGCCATAAGGAGATTGAATATGTCCGATATCACCAACGAGTGCTTCGGAACAATATCCATTGGGTTTTCTGAATCAAAAGGAAAAGACATAGTCAACTCAATATTGATCCAAAAGGGACAACGCATACCGTGTTCCGTATCACAGACATATCACACGTTGTTTGACGGTCAGGACAAGATTAACTGCACTATCACGGAGTCAAAAAGTCCAGAAACAAACCCAAAATTTGTGAAAATAATTCACGAGCAAGAACTTGAATTACCTCCCAATAGACCATCTGGACAGGAGATAATAGTAACATACTCCTATGACGAGAATCAGATGATGCATGCGTCATTCAAGGACGTTGCCTCGGGTAGAGAGACAAACATTTCTCTTTCCAGAGCATCTGGTGACTCAACGCAATCTGAAATTGATAAGTTCCTAGTGGATTAATCATGGGAAAAATACTTGATGCATACGCTGCTTTGATTCGATCCGTCCGTCTCCCTCAACTTAAGTTGGTTAATGAAACTCATGAGGAAACAGGTTTAGAAGTGAAAAAGATAATGTTTCGAGGTAGGTTGCCTAACACTCGTGATATGAATATATCCTTCGCATTATCAGCTGTTGATGCGACTGACGGGAAAGGTAAATACAAACCAGTTTTGTCTCTTATCCGACTCTGCACAGAAAGAAATAACAATTGTTATTACATATCCGGAGACTTCGGACGTGTTGGAGTGGGGGCTTTTCTGACTGACTGGGTTCAGTTGGGTGCTATTGTTCCCGAATTGATATACCCTCCTTGCTCTGGAAACAGAGAAATCCACATAGCAGTGAGGATGTTCAACTCATCGGATCCACCAACTATTGTTGCCGGTAGGGCAAGTGACGATGGTGAATTAATTCTGTCTGAGATTTTGTCCTTCACGCATCAATTCACTGAGAAAGGGTATGAAGAGGCATCAAAAGACATAGAGGAATCTCAGGCAATCTCCTTGAAAATCGGTATGGCCGTTGCAATGGCAGATGGGTCTTTAGAGGATGTTGAAGGAGAACTCTTTAAAAACTGGATCATCAACGAGATATCAGTATTCTCGGACAATGAACAGAAGAGACTAAAGAGCATATTCAACAAGGCTCTAAAAGAAGGTTTTTCGGAGGCTAAAAACAGAACTCTTTCTCTGTCTGAACTTGTTGATCGACTATCCGAGATTGGTGACAAAAAATCCAAATATGATGCAGTTAGACTCTGTCTTGATGTTATGGCAGCAGACGGAGTCGCAGATCCCAAAGAAATGTCTGTTATTCGCAACGTAGCAAAGAGGCTCGACCTCGACATGGATGAGATTGAAGGAATGAGGGAGGAGAAAATTCGAGATCTAGTCGGACTTACTTCTGAAGAAGGCATGGAGGGTTTGTTAGGAATTGAGTTCTCCTGGTCTGACGAACAAAAACGCAAACATCTCAGAAAGGAGTTTCAAAAATGGAGTAACAGAATCACCTCATTTCCTGAAGGTGAAGAGAGAGAGGCAGCGCAGAAAATGCTCGACATGATTGCAAGACTAAGAAAGAAATATGGTTGATCTCAACAGAGCACGAGAACTTGCCTCTTTTGTGCGTTTGTCTGAAGACAAGACAGATCCAAAGTTAGACTCTCAAAATCTAGAGGGTAGAGAGCATCATAAAGACACCATGCTTCGATATGGTGTTCTGCTATCTGAATCTGTCACCCCCGTTCTTGAGGAAAGACTGTTGGATGTTTGTAATACACTGGGAATACCAAGAAAAAATGTGACTGCATTTGTTTATAACAGTCCAGATGTTCAGGCTGATTGTTTGATTGATGCTCCCGAAACATGTGTTCTCAGATTTACATCAGGTCTCGTGAATCTTATGGATGAGAAAGAATTCAATTTTGTTACTGGACATGAACTTGGACACTTTCTTTTAGGTCATGGAGGGTGTTCACAGTATTTAGCAGAGGGATCATCCGAAGAATACATGGTGAGAAGAGCAAGGGAATTATCTGCGGATCGAATAGGATTTTTGTCGATTGGAAATTTGAAAGAGTCAATCCAAGCAATCATAAAAATTGCGTCAGGGCTGGGCGAACAATTTTTAAGATTTGATGTTCCGAGCTTTTTGTCTCAAACCAATATGATTTCAAATCCGTCAAAGGGAGAGTCCAGAAATAGCACGCATCCTTCAATGCTGATTCGGTGTCGGTCATTACTTTGGTTTTCAATGTCCATTCAATCCATAAATGATGTTGTCAAATCAAATGAATCAAAAATTAGGGAAATCGACGCACGCGTAATTAAAGATCTGGAAAAGTTTGTAGATGGACAGGTTCGTTTGAGAAAGACGGAACTTGAGAACGATGTGACGCTTTGGAAATCGGTTCTCCTTGTTTTCCACTCTGGTTCTTTCACCAAAGAGGTGCAATCCCGACTATCAGAGAATCTGGGGAAGGAAACACTGCGTAGTGTTAAATCATTCTTCGACCTCTATTCACCTGATGAACTTCTAGAGGAAATTTCACGCAGACTAGATGGTTCTTTATCATCAGCTTATAAGGAGTTTCCGACATCTGCTAAAGAGATTCAAAACACATGTTTTGAAAGATCTTATAAAATCGTGGAAGGTTAACTAGGCTACGTATTTAATTGTGTTCATGAAGCCTCTATTAGTTAATTGAGGAGATAGAGATCTCAAGCTGGGGATAGTTTGACCTAATCTCTTCTGCCACGTTCAGCGTCGTATTTCCCCACTGGTTAGTTATAGCATAGGTTTTTCCATCAACCACAAACAGTTTATCCTGCTCACAAAAATAACGCTTTGTCTTTGGAAGCTGTCCTCCCGTATCGGATTCCATGAGTCGTTCGGTAAACTTCTCTTCGTCTAGCTCGCCGTCAAAAAAGATAAACAAATCCCTCCTAATATCCGACAACTCATCAGGTTTAGCTCCGGCCTCGATCACTTCGCGGACCAGGCGATACATCAGGTTTCGCTTGTTCAGATTAGAATAATCCCTATCTCCGATTGATAGAGTGAACTTTGAAAAGTCTCGGGGGGATTTTCTGGATTGGTATTCCTTTTGCTTTTTCTGTCTAACCTCAAACTGAAACTGTTCTGTCTCCGGCAACGGGATTACCTGCCGAACATCCAAAAGAGTTCTTTGCCCATCACACAAAGGCTCCATCTTGACGCAACGAATATCAATTCCCTTGTCGTTGAGCCACTGCACGGTACAGGTCAGCTCCTTTGAAAAGTCTGCCGATGCCAGAACAATCCGCACATCTTGGGCAAATGACTCTTCGTTTGGCTCGTTCCATTCAAGGAAATCAAGGATTTTATCCTGAGCATCATCCTTTGAACCAATACGGTCGAGAAACTTCTTGTGAGTCTCGACAACTTGGTCAAAGGTCATAGATGAAACCATCGCACTGTAACGAATGGCCTGTAACTCCATGTGGCCACCGTCTTCAGTACGCTTTAACTCAATTACAACCAGATCAGCTGCTTTATCAATACAGAGAAGATCAATGCGCTTACGGCTTTCATGCCAACCATCGAATTCATCTGTGATCACCATAGTCTGATCAGAAATGATCTCGATCTGTTTTATAAGCTGCTGTTGTATATCCCACTCACGGATATTTCTATCAGCGAAGGTTGTCTTTTGTAAGGGTTTAATGCCTGCCTCGTTGAACTCATAAATCGACATTAGTCCACTCCCGGAGTTTTGAATATATGTGAATCTACTTCTAGTATTCCACCATTCCAAGACCTTCCATGACTTTTCCCTCTCCATTTTTGCCCACGACCACTACGAATGATTTTGAATTTAAATTTGATCCTATTCTTTTCGTCGGGCATTACATCTTTAACTTCTCCTCCCAACCAGGAAGGTTGCGTCTTTTTTTCATGGAAAAAGATCATATCAAGTTGTTTGCATTCCTCTAAGTCTAGGACCCAACTACGAGACGTATGAGTATCTTGTTCTTCCTTGACCTTATCTATTCCGTACTGAGGATTGTTTCTACAAATCAGATGTAATACTTTCATTCAAATTCTTCTCGAAGAGATTCCGATAGCTTGTTGGTGTTGTGCAGCATTATCCCGATATAGGTTCCGGTTGCGTCATCCTCCTCTCCCAAAGTGTCTGCATAAAGTGCCCCGGCCAGTTTGACATCGGTTTCCCTGCTGATTTGTTCCATTATTCTTGAATCCGATATGGTTTCAACAAAGATGGATGATACATCATGTTTTCGTATCTTCTCGATGATCTCCGCCATTTTCTGTGCGGATGGCTGTTCCGTGCCGTCGATGCCCGAGATTGATATGAACTCAATCCCGTAGTCCCGTTCAAAGTGTCCGAAGGCGGAGTGTGGCACGATGGCTTTTCTCCTGTCTTTGGGGATCTTGGCGATCTGGCTTCTGATGTGCTGGTCGAGTTTCTCAAGACGTTCGGCATAGTTCCGTGTCCGATCCTGATAATGGGTGCATCCATCAGGATCAATATTGCAGAGCGCTTCCTTCATTCCTGTTACGTATATCTGCATGTTTGACACGGAATGCCATACGTGGGGATCTTTTCCGGCATGTTCATGGCCATGCCCGTGGTGTTCATCGTGCATCTCTTCGTTCTCATGATCTACGGATTGAATTGCTTCCGGTAGGTTGCTGCTGAGATCAATGATCTTGCTGTTGCTACTCTCATCCAAGCGGATCATTCTGTCGAGCCAGCCCTCAAACCCCAGTCCGTTTATGAAGACGATGTCAGCGTTTCGGATCGTTTTGGCATCGCCGGGCGTTGGGATGAATCCGTGTACATCCCGGTTTCTTCCCACGATGGATGTGACTTCAATGCGGTCTCCCCCGACGTTCCTTGCCAGATCCTCGAGGATGCTGAAAGAGACCACCACGCTTACTTCGGCCGCGTTGCTTTGCATTGCAAAGCAAAGGAGACATGCCGTCAGTGTTTTTCGCAGCATTTCATTCTCTTTCTTGCCTGGTTGATGTGCCTCAGCCGGTGAGGTGGCGTGGTTTAGTCAGGTGCACGACAAGTGAACTCTGTTTGCCGACCACCAGTGATGCCAGATAGATGAAGCCAATGGTCAGCACTATGACCGCTCCCGAGGAGACGTTCAGATGGTATGAGATGACCAGACCCAGATAGCATCCGATACAGGCTACGGCGAGTGCAATGGCGATCATCTTCGACACCTCGTTGGCCCATAGCCTTGCTGTCGCGGCTGGAAGCACCATGATTCCTATTGACATGAGTGTCCCCAAGGACTGCAGTCCGGCAACCAGGTTGATGACAACCAGCATGAGAAACAGATGGTGCGTATAGGCGCTTGACCTGCTCACGGTTCTCAGGAATGCAGGATCCACACATTCGAGTACCAAGGCGCGGTAGATCGTCGCGAGGGTGATGAGGGACACCGTTGCTGTTATTCCGGTAAGAAGGATCGACGTGTTGTCGAATGCGAGAACCGAGCCGAAGAGGATGTGCAGCAGGTCGACGCTGCTTCCCTTGGATGAGATGATGAGCACGCCCGTTGCCAGCGAGATCAGGTAGAGCGAGGCGAGCGAAGCGTCCTCTTCCAAGATGGTTTTGCGGGCCACCGTGCCGGAAAGGAGTGCGACAAGCAGGCCGGCCAGCAGTCCGCCCAGTGTCATGGCGGTGATCGACAGGCCGACAGCCAGGAAGGCAAAGGCAACGCCTGGCAGTATGGCACAGGCAATCGCCTCGCCGGTGAGGCTGAGGCGGCGAAGCAGCAGGAAGGTGCCGACGGGAGTTGCGCCGAGCGAGAGCGCGAGCGAGCCGACGAGGGCTCGCCTCATGAACCCGTATTCGATGAACGGTTCCAGCGCGTAGCTGTAGACGGCATCAAGCATTGGTGCTAATGGGTGCAGAGATCGGCGTTTTCGTCGAACGCTTCGCGCAGCTTGCTTGCCCGCGTCAGGTTTTCGAGGGTGAGCGTTTCTTCGGTTCTTCCATAGGCGATCAGATCTCGGGAAAGAAGCATGGTTTCCGGAAAGTGATTCCTGGCCATTTCAAGGTCGTGGAGGCTGACGATGACGGTCCGGCCCTGTGCATGCCAGTTGTGGATGAGGTGGATGAGTCTCTCCACGGTTGACTGGTCGATGCCGGCGAGGGGTTCGTCAAGAAGCACCAGCGGCGAGTCCTGGAGGAGCGTCCGTGCGAAGAGCGCCCGCTGGAACTGCCCGCCGGAGAGGGTCCCTATCTGGCGTTTTTCGAACCCTTCCAGTCCAACGGTTTCAAAGGCCTCGATGATTTTTTTCGAGGCGCTGTTCATGTTCCTGAACAGTCCTGCTTCCTGCCACAGCCCTGCTGCAACAAGATCATGGACCGTTATGGGGAAGGTCCGGTTAATCTCCTTTGTCTGCGGGAGATAGGCAATGCCTTTCCGGTTGCAGCTGTGGACGGCAATGTTGCCGCTTATGGGCTTGATGGTTCCCATGATGCCTTTGAACAGGGTGCTTTTGCCTGCTCCGTTGGGGCCGACGAGTGCGACGAGTGCGCCCCTCGCGATGTTGCAGTTCAAATGGTGGACGGCAGGATGCCGTTCGTAGCCTAACGTCAGGTTCGCGAATTCAATGGCGCATTCGGCTTCGTTGCCGGCCGCTAGTGGATAGCCCACAGCACTCCCCCCCAAAGGGCTAGCAGCATGATTGCGCATGTGAGAATCCGGCTTCCGGCTCCGGCTAGGAACAGCGAGGTGGCGGGAGACGCCTTCTCGGTCTTGGCCGGTGTAGATGATGCATTGGCTGTCGGCCTCATTGCTGCTTGCCTTCCGATGTTTCGTTGCAGTTGGAGCAGCTTCCATGGATTTCAACCGTGGAGGTTTTCACCTTGAACGCGGCGTTCTCTGCGAGGTTGGACATGGCCGAGGACAGGATTTGGTCGCTCAGTTCCTCGACCTGGCCACATTCATCGCATATGGCGAATGCGACTTCGTCATGGTTTTCGTGATGGGGCGGATGGTCGCACACCAGAAACGAGTTGATCGATTCCAGGCGGTGGACAAGGTTCAGATCCATCAGCTGGCGAAGAGCTCTGTAGACGGTCGGAGGGGATGAGATTCCCGAATCGCGCAACTTGTCAATGATGGCGTACGCACTCATGGGTTCTTTCGATACTTTGAGAGCTTCCAAGACCAATTTGCTGTTTTTGGTGAGTTTTTGTTTGTCTCTCATGTGATCTAGGTGGCAGTTAATGCTATATTATATCATAACATTTTCCTGACAGGAGGTGATGCGTGCAGCAAAACAGTGATGGCTTCGCCACCACAAGCAGTCACCGTAAGGGCAACTTGCATGACGCTTGTGGCATACTGCCTATCAATGTTCAAGGACAAGTTGTGCCTACTCCTGTGAAAGCGGAGGATCTGGCCGAAAGCCTTCTGGCAAAGGTGGGGACTGCCTGTCCGCCTGAGCCGGACGGTTTTGAGCGTTACTGCTTTGATGCGCTGGGAATCCACCTTGACCTTTCGGGAATGCAGATCAACGGGGAGATTCTGGATCTTCTTCTGCGGTATGCCGGGGCACTGGGTGTTCCTGACCGGCTCGGCGCCCAGTTTACCTGTGCTCCCATCAATCCAACTGAACAGAGGATGGCCTGCCATCCTCTGTTGCGTACATCTTCTGAAGAGGGTCTGGCACCCGATGTGGCGGAAGTTGTCTCGACTGTCCGCAGAGAGCGGGACCGGTTCTGCTCCTTTGCCGGACAGGTTCGCGACGGGAGAATCGAATCATCCGCTTCGAGGCGGTTTACTGACATTGTTCATCTAGGCACGGGTGGATCTCACTGGCCAGTGCGCCTGCTTTACGAAGCTTTCGAACGGGAGGCTCAGGTCAGGTGCCATTTTGTGGCGACTGTGGATCCAACTGCGCTTGAACTGGCATTGCGCGGTCTTGAACCGGAAAGCACTCTGGTGGTTGTTGCCACCAAGTCGTTCGGCACCCGGGAGACATTGGAGAATGCGGAGGCAGCTCGCAGGTGGCTTGAGGCGGCGGTGCCGGGCAGGTCGGGTATGCATCTGGCGGCGGCGACTGCGAGGTCCAAGGCTGCGGTGGAATTCGGCATTCCCCCGGATCGTGTATTTGCTTTGGAGGAGTGGGTTGGAGGAAGGTATTCGGTCTGGTCGGCCTCCTCGCTGTCGGCGGTGGTTGCGCTTGGTGCGGAATTGTTTGAGGAGTTCCTGGCTGGAGCGGAGGCAATGGACCGGCATGTCCTTTCGACGCCCGCTTCAGGAAATCTTGCCGTTCTCACTGCGGTGGCGAGGATATGGTTGCATCGTTTCATGGGTCATCAGTCGCGTTGTGTGCTTGCCTACGGCTATCCCATAAGATCCTTCGTGAGCTATTCGCAGCAGTTGCTGATGGAAAGCTGTGGCAAGGCGTCCGCTTTCAAGGAGGCTTCAGGTTGCGAGATCATATGGGGCGGGGAAGGTCCGGTTTCGGAACACGCCTTTCACCAGTTCCTGCTTCAGGGCGGAGTGCAGGTTCCTGTTGAGATGTTGGTCTGTGCCAGGCCTTGGGGCAGGGAGCCTGAACATCGGGACAGGAGTCTTCTGGCCCATTGCCTGGGCCAAGGCATGGCTCTTGGCGGAGAGCTGTCCACAAGCCAAGTTCGGAACGTGCTTGAGCAGGCTGGACTGGACAGTGGGGAGGCTGACAGACAGGCCGGTCTGATGACAGCTGACGCGAGGCACCCTCTGGTTACCGTTTTGCTTGAGGAGTTGTCTCCGCGGATACTAGGTGCCTTTCTGGCATTGCAGGAACATGCCGTTGTGGCCCAGGCTGCAATGATGAACGTCAATCCGTTTGACCAGTGGGGAGTGGAGTTCGGAAAGGAGAGCAACCGTCGGTTTCGGAACCTTCTGGAATCCGGTGGCGGCCAAGGGAAGTCCCTAGCTGACCGCGTCAGACGGATGCTTGACGAGCCAGGCTAGCCGTCCGTCCTCAGTTTTTCGTTCTTCGGATCGTAGGGGCTTTCCTCTATCACGGTCGCCGGCAGATGTTTGCCCAGAATATCGATCTCAAAGGAGGTGCCGACGGCAGCAAGATCCGGCGGAACCATGGCCAGCGCGATCGACTTGCCCGTCCTGAAGCCGTAGTTCCCGCTGGTGGCGCGGCCAACGCTCTTTCCGTCCTTGAATATCGAGTTGCTGCCCAGAGGATCCGCATCCTTGATGCCTTCCACCTCCATGGTGACGCTCTGGAAGGAGAACCCTTTCTTTTCCCACTCGAGCAGTGCGTCCCGCCCGATGAAGTCCCCCTTGTCCGGATGGACAAAGCGTTGCAGGCCGCTTTCGTAGGCGGCATACTCGATCGACAGTTCTTGCCCGACGAGCTTGTAGGACTTTTCGACGCGGAGCGAGTCCATTGCGCGTATGCCGAACGGCTTGACGCCGAGATCGGCGCCTTCACGGAACAGGATGTCGAAGATCTGGTTCTGGTACTCGATCGGATGGTGCAGTTCCCATCCGAGTTCGCCAACGAAATTGACCCTGACCGCGAGGGCCGGAGCCAGGCCGATGTCGATCCACCGGCCTGACAGCCAAGGGAACGCCTTGTTGGAGAAGTCGGTTCTCGGCGATACGCGTTTCATCAGTTCTCTCGACTTCGGGCCGGCCACGACAAGAACTCCACGCTGGTTGGTGATGTTCTGGTAGGCTACCGAGCCGTCGTCCGGCATGTGCTTTCTGAGCCAGTCGTGGTCTAGCCTTTGGAACGCTCCGGCGGACACCATGTAGAAGGAGCCGTCACTCTCGCGGTAGATTGTGAACTCGGAGTGCACCCCGCCGCGCGTGTTGAGCGCGTGGCACAGGTTGATGCGGCCGGTCTTCGCCGGGATCCTGTTCGCGAACAGGCCATCCAGGAATTTCTCCGCCCCTCCGCCCGACAGGCGGCATTTGGCGAACGCGGTCATGTCGAGCACGCCGACATTCTCCTGAACGTTCCTGCATTCGTTGCCGATATGTTCGAACCACTTGGAACGGCGGAACGACCAGTCGTCCTCCTGCGGTGTCCCTTTTGGAGCGAACCAGTTGGCGCGTTCCCAGCCGAACTTCTGCCCGAAGACGGCGCCCATGTCGCGCAAGCGGTCATGGCACGGCGGGGTGCGCAGCGGCCGTCCGCCCCCCCGTTCCTCGTCCGGATAATGGACTGTGAACACGTTGGAGTAGGACTCCTCGGCTTTCGCAATCACGTAGGCTCTGGTCGCGTAGTCGCCGAAACGCCTCGGATCCACGCCTAGCATGTCGATGGTCGGTTCGCCCTCGACGATCCATTCCGCGATCTGCCAGCCTGCGCCGCCTGCGGCGGTGATGCCGAAGCTGTGTCCTTCGTTGAGCCAGAAGTTGGGCAGATCCCAGGCCGGACCGATGATTGGGGAGCCGTCGGGGGTATAGCAAATGGCTCCGTTGTACACCTGCTTGATGCCGACTTCGCCGAAAGCGGGAACGGTTGCGATGGCTGACTCGATGTGTGGTTCCAACCGGTCGAGATCACCTTCAAACAGTTCGTACTCGCAGTTGTCTGCCGGACTGTCGATGTAGCATGCCGGTGCGCCCTTTTCGTAGGGTCCTAGCAGCAGTCCGGACTTTTCCTGGCGCATGTACCAGGAGCCATCGGAATGGCGCAGCACGCCGAGTTCCGGAAGTCCCTGTTCCTTGCGCTTGGCGATCTCCGGATGGTCTTCGGTGACGATGAACTGGTGCTGCACCGGAACCACGGGAATGTCGAGCCCGACCATTTCACCGGTCTTCCTGACGAAATTTCCTGTGGCGCTGACAACATGCTCACAGCGTATGTCGCCCTTGTCGGTTTTGATGAGCCATTCTCCCTTGTTGCGCTCGATCGCGGTGACCTTGGTTCTCGTGTGGATTTCCGCACCAAGATTGCGGGCTCCCTTGGCAAGGGCGGAAGTGAGGTCTGCAGGCTGTATGTAGCCATCCTCCGGATGGCGAATCGCCCCGACAAGGTTTTTCGTTTCGACCAGCGGCCATATCTCCTTGACTTCCTCCGAGGTGAGGAAGTCGACCTTGACGCCGATTGTTGAGGCGACTGTGGCGTACTGGCGGTATTCGTCCATGCGGTCCGGACTGTGTGCCATCCTGATGTTCGAAACAGGGCTGAACCCCGAATTGAGTCCGGTTTCCGCTTCGAGCTCGCCGTACAGCTTGACCGAATACTTGTGCACCTGTCCCACCGAATAGGACATGTTGAACAGGGGAAGCAGGCCTGCCGCATGCCAGGTTGAACCTGAACTTAGTTCCGCCCGCTCGACCAGAACCACATCGCTCCAGCCTTTTTTGGCTAGATGGTACAACGTTGAAACTCCCACGACGCCACCGCCGATGACTACCACTCTTGCTTGATCCTTCATCTTCCCTTCCTCTATGGATGTGTGCGGATTTTCTCAGAAAACCACTTCGATCAGACATTTGGAGGGTGATTTTTCTTGTCTTGTCCGGTTCCTGTCACTTGCCGAACCGCCGGATCCTTCTTCCGCCTGTGCATTACAATGGCTATCAGAGGAGACAGGGATGGCAGGCCATAGACAGGTAATTGTTATAGGAGGAGGGGTTGTTGGATGTAGTGTGCTCTATCACCTGGCGAAAAAGGGATGGACTGACCTGACTCTGATAGAGCGTGCGGAACTTACCTCAGGATCAAGCTGGCATGCTGCCGGCAGTTTCCATACGTTCAACAGCAACACCAACGTTGCCAGACTGCAAGCCTATACGATCAACCTGTACAAGGAGCTTGAGGAAATTTCCGGACAGGCGATCAGTGTCCATATCACCGGCGGGTTCATCATGGCATGCACCGAGGAACGTCTCGACTATCTCAAGGTTGCGTTGGGCAAGGGGCGGTATCTGGATATGGATCTTGAGCTGGTGACACCGTCCGAGGCGGCCGAGAAGATGCCGCTGCTTGATCCCAGTCAGTTTGTCGGCGCACTCTACGACCCGAGGGAAGGGCACTTGGATCCGTCAGGTGCGACCATGGCCTATGCCAAGGCGGCAAAGATGAACGGAGCCGAGGTGATTGAGCACAGCCGCGTCTTGGAGATCAACCGGATGCAGGATGGGAAGTGGGAGGTGGTGACTGAAAAGGGAGCCTACCAGGCAGAGCATGTGGTGAATGCGGCTGGCCTCTGGGCACGCGAATTGGGACAGATGGTTGGGCTGCAGCTGCCTGTGCTTGCCATGGAGCACCAGTACCTGCTGACCGATGACGTCCCTGAGGTCGTTGACTACAACAAGCGCACCGGTCAGCTTGTGCACCATCTTATCGACCCGGATGGGGAGATTTACGTTAGACAGGAGCGCAACGGCATACTGCTTGGAACCTACGAGCAGGCCTGCGTCCCTTGGTCGAAGGAGAGCACCCCATGGGACTTTACCCATGAGCTTCTTCAGAATGACATGGAACGGATAGCGCCGTCTCTCGAAGTTGGCTTTGCACATCTGCCCGCACTGTCGAGGACTGGCATCCGGAAAGTCATCAATGGACCGTT
Organism: Gammaproteobacteria bacterium; assembly: GCA_965207545.1. Taxonomy (GTDB): domain Bacteria; phylum Pseudomonadota; class Gammaproteobacteria; order Tethybacterales; family CBDBMS01; genus CBDBMS01. The sequence continues at coordinate 617,734 of CBDBMS010000003.1, read as the reverse complement.
CACCTTTACGCCTGACGGCAATCCGCTGGTCGGTCAGGTCAAGGGCATGGAAAACTACTGGTGTGCCTGTGGCGTCATGGCCGGCTTCAGTCAGGGCGGAGGCGTTGGCCTTGCCTTGGCAAACTGGATGGTTGACGGCGATCCGGGCTTTGACATCTGGGGTATGGATGTGTCACGTTTCGGTGATTGGCTGACGCCCGAGTACACCATGGACACTGTCCGCCAGTTCTATCAAAGGCGCTTCTCGGTGACTTATCCGAACGAGGAGCTTCCTGCAGGGAGGAACATGCGCCATGTCCCGATACACGGCGAACTGGAAAAGCTGGGAGCCAACTTCGGTGTTGCCTATGGCGTTGAAACGCCCAATTGGTTTGCGTCAAGCGGCGCCAAGCCGGTGGAGACGCCGACCTTCAAGCGTTCGGAGGCGTTTGGGCATGTGGGAGCCGAAGTGCGTGCTGTCAGGGAAAACGTAGGACTCATGGAGATATCCACCTTTGCCAAGTACAGGGTCACCGGAAAGAATGCCGCAGAGTGGCTGTCGTGGATCATGGCGAACCGGATGCCGGAAGAGGGGAGGCTGCGCCTTACGACCATGCTTGATGGTTATGCCCGGGTCATTGGTGACTTCACGGTCGCGAACATGGGAAAGGAGGGCTTCTACATATTTGGATCCGGCGTGGCGGAGAACTACCATATGAGATGGTTCACGTCGAATATGGATCGTCGCGACGTCCAGATCAGGCCTCAGGGGCTTGATCTGGCTGGGCTGGCTCTTTCGGGACCGAATTCCCGCAGGTTGCTTGCGTCACTTTGCGATGATTCCTCCGTGGTGGAGAACATGAAGTTCTTTGACATCGTCCGGGCTACAGTCGGAGGCGTCAATGCACTGGTTGGGCGGATCAGTTTCACCGGCGAACTTGGCTACGAGATGTGGATGGATGCCGGGGACGAATCAAGGCTGTTTGCCGAGATCATGAAGGCGGGCGACGAGGACGGACTTCGTCTTTGCGGTTCAAGAGCTCTTCAGTCGTTGCGCATTGAAAAGGGGTTTGGCTCCTGGGCGACCGAGTATCGGTCCATATACACGCCGGCCGAAGCCGGGATTAGTTGGCTGGTCAATATGGAGAAGGGGGACTTCATGGGCAGGAAGGCGTATGAAAAGATATCCCGCCAGCGGAAACAGCAGCGGTTGGTCTCGATCTCGATTGAGGGAAACGAGGTGGATGCCGTTTCCGACGAGCCCTTGCTGCATAAAGGCAAGGCGGTTGGCTGGGTGACTTCCGGAGCATACGGACACTATCTGGAACGTTCGCTGGCCTTGGGATATGTGCGGCATGACATTAGTGACGGAACATCGGACCTTGAAGTGGAAATACTGGGTGAGCGCTATCCTGTCTTGGTGTCCGGCTCGGCGCTGTACGACCCTGAAGGGAAGCGGATGCGTTCATGACAGGCGGCTATCTTCCTGTTGCCAATTAGTTTCCGTCCATCCGGAAACCGCAGAAAAAGTTCTTTAGGGAAAAGGATATGGGCTATCATTTCCAAACAGGCTGGCTTTGTCGGAGGGTGGGACATTGACAACAGTATCTTCAGAAGGCTTGGAGGCGGGAAAGAGTTCCTACAGCGAGGTGGACTACCTCAATCCGGAAACCTACAAGTACTCGCGCTATCCGGTTGAACAGGCTCATTCGCTTATTCCGGCAGCCTATCACGATCCGGTCTTCTTCAGGCTTGAGCAGGAAATGGTCTACCGGAAGTCATGGGTTCCGGTGACAACCACGGACAAGGTCAAAAACCCTGGCGATGTGTTCGTATGCGAGGTGGGGGGCAAGTCCATCCTTGTCGTGTGCGATCTGGAAGGCGAACTGCATGCGTTTCACAACGTGTGCCGCCACCGGGGAAACCGCCTGTGCCATGAGAGCGGCAACACGCGGAAGCATCTTCGCTGCTGCTATCACGGCTGGGGTTACGACCTGAAAGGCAACTGCATAGGCACTCCCCTGTTCGAGCCGAAGGAGTTGGACCCGAAGGTTGAGGCGGCGTTCGACATGGCGCATGTGAAGTCGTTTGACAAGAAGGATTTCGGGCTCTTGCCTGTGCGTTGCCAGACTTGGGGATTTCTTGTCTTTGTCTGTCTTGATCCGTCCACTCCGCCTTTGGAAGAGCACTTGGGTGACTTGCCGATGCGCCTAAAGGATCATCAGCTTGAGCGCTGGACGACTTTCGCCTCGTACAAGTACGAGATCAAGGCCAACTGGAAGCTGATCGCCGAAAACTACGTTGAGTACTATCACCTGCCCTGGGTGCACCCAAGCCTGGCAAAGACCTCAAAGGTCGATGACCATCACCGTTGGCAGGGGCGTGGGATGTACTGTGCCATCACCACCTACCCGCTGACGCAAACCAACGATTCAGGCTGGCTAAGCCTGCCGCCGCTCAGTTCACTCAACGATGAGGACAGGAACAGCGGTCGGTTCATCTGGCTGTTTCCAAACGTTGCGCTGAACATCATGCCGCACCATGCGTTCGTCATTATGGGCAAGCCGCAGGCCGCAGACTTCACGGTGGAGGAGTGTGTTTTCCTGGGACCTCCGGAAATCATCGACAATGCCGCGCCGGAAGACACCAAGAGCGTCGAGGACTTCTGGGACAAGGTCAACCGCGAGGATGTTGGCATTGTCGAGAGTGTTCAGCTGGGCCTGTCAACGACCGACTATCCCGGGGGACGTATGTGCTACAAGTTCGAGGAGCCGTGCCATCGGCTTCAGAACATGGTCGTCGACAAGATGCTCGGCATCAACCGCGTTCCGCCGGGTGACAGTGAATGCGATCCTTCCGCTCTTTCGTACTTCGAAGGCGGACTGGATGCGGACTAGTCTGGCCGCTCCAGAAGCGACGGGTCGTTGTTTGATGGCTTGTTAACCTTCGGACTGGCTCTTCCCAGTTCCGCTTCCCCGTTTCGTATGGCATGCGGCAGACTGAGAAGCCGCGAGGTTTCGTCAAGGTCCGGATCCAGCCACTGTGCAAAGTCTGCGGGGTCAAGCACTGCAGGACAGCGTTCGTGGATCTTAGCCAGCGGAGGCGTTGCCTTTGTGGTCAGGATGGTGCATCGCACCTGCGGCGTTCCCTCGCCATCCCTGTGGACGTTCCACAGGCCTGCAAAGGAGAGAAACCTTTCGAGCGGCTTGACCATGTATGGCACACGTGTTTCACGGCACCATTCGTAGAATGCCGAAGCCGGTATGATGCAGCGCCTGTTGCGAAGGCTGTGCCTGAATGAAGGCTTTTCCGCAGCGGTCTCAATGCGTGCGTTGAATAGCGGCCGGCTTTTCGCCATTGTTGCCGCGGCGAATCCCCAGCGAAAGGTGTGTGCCTCGCGTTTGCCTGTTTTTCTGGACATGACCACGGCAGCGACGTCGGCTTCCGGGGTTATGTTGTAGTTTGTAAGCGCTTCCGACCTGCAGGAGCAGCTGTAGTGCGCCTCAATCAGTTCCTCGGCGGTGTCAAGTGCGAACCGTCCGCACATGTCCCTTGTCGATCCGCATGGTTGGCTGGCCTTCGACAACCTTTCCTATGATTCCTGCCTCGGCATAGCCTTGTCTGTGGAAGCGGTCCAGAACGGTGCCAGCCTTGTCGGGACTGCATGTCATCAGCAGCCCGCCGCTCGTCTGAGGATCCGAGAGAAGTGTGCGCTGCCAGTCACTAAGGGATGCAAGGCCGTCGGTGTCGCTTTTCACGCTACGCAGGTTTCTTGCGGATGCTCCGGTGCCTATTCCGTTTTGTGCCAGCCTGGCCGCTTCCGGAATGAAGGGCACCGAATCGATTCCTATCTCTGCTCCGCATGACGAGGCTGCACAGATTTCGCCTAGATGCCCGAGCAGGCCGAATCCTGTGACATCGGTCATCGCGTTGACCAATCCTTCGCTGGCCAGTTCAAACCCTATGCTGTTGGGCTTCATTGTGTGCCTGCGCATCGTTAGGTATGCATCATCCTCAAGAGATCCTTTCCGGAGAGCCGCGCTTAGTATGCCGACGCCCAGGGGCTTGCCAAGGATGACAACGTCTCCGGATCTGGCTAGAGCGTTGGTCCGTACGCATTCGATGCTGACCTCTCCCGTCACTGCGAGCCCGTATATGGGCTCCGATGAATCAATCGAATGTCCGCCTGCCACAGTCATCCCGTTCTCCTCGCATGCATCCTGTCCGCCCTGAAGAATAGATGCAATGGTTCTTTCGTCAATCTTTTCTGTCGGCATGGCCAGGATCGACAGTGCAAAAAGGGGCTTGCCACCCATTGCATAGACATCGGAAAGCGCGTTGGTGGCTGCGATGAAGCCGAAGTCATAGGGATCGTCAACGACAGGTGTGAAGAAGTCGGTGGTGGCGACGAGGGCCTGAGTGTCATTTATTCGGTAGACTGCGGCATCATCCCGTGTGGCGTGACTGACCAGGAGCCGCTCTTCCTCACGCCTTGGCTTCGTGAGTGTTTCCAGAAGGGCTTGAAGACTGTCCGGGGCAATTTTGCATCCACACCCTCCGCCATGGGCGAGTTCCGTCAGGCGGGCCATTGGCCGGGATCGGTTTGCTGTTGCCGGCGGCTCGGCTGTCTTGGAATCGGCGGCAAGCCGGTCAGAAGGAGTATCTCAGTCCGAGGTCGATGATCTGGCCGTCCTTGGCCTGCTTGTCCAGATCAAAACTCAGGTAGTGAAGAACCATCTTGACGGTGAATTGCTCAGAGACCGTGTACTGGCCGCCTAGGCTGTAGCGTACCATGCTGTCCTTAGCCTTGCTGCTGGTGCCGAAGATGGGCAGGTCAGGTCCCGCCTCGACCTTGGCCTTGGCATGAATCCTTCCAATGCCGAGCGAACCGAGGAACTCGAAGCCGGTGTCTTCCCCGTCTGAGTTCCCGATGGGCACGTAGCCGATCAGATCGGCATAGTAGCCGTAGTATTGCGTTCCCACCTTGCCAGTGATGTCAGTTCCCAGGATACGGGCTTGATAGCCTTTCTCCTCTTCCAAGGTCTTGAAGAAGCCCAGCTCGAATCCGAGATGCCGATGAAGCCGAGCTCCGACTGACAGATCGAAAACCTTGAAACTGTCCGGAATGTAGTCGCTGTAGGGATTGGTTTCGTCAGGATAGTCAACCTTCATGTATCCAATGTCGATTCCTATGTAGGGATCGAAGTTGAAATCGCCCATGAAATCCTCCTCAGCCTTGGCGTGCTGGCCAAGTGCAAAGGCCAGCATTGCTGTGAGAGCAGGCAGGAAAATCCGCGTGGAAACCCAGAATGTCATTTTTTCAGCCATACGGCTATTGTATAGAAGTTTGGACCTGCTTTGACAGGAGACTTCATCCAAATCAGCTTGGGGACGAGATCCGGGTTTCAGAACCTAAATCAAGTGTGAATTTAGCTCTACAACTTCTTGTTTCTAAGTGCTGGAAGCCGTTCCCTACACTGTTCAAGCACCTCGGATTCCAGCGTGGCGCAGCATACGCCTTCCTCCTTTTTGAGGCCTGAAAGGATGTCTCCCCAGGGATTGACAATGACCGAATGCCCCCATGTTTTCCTCCCTCCGTCATGCGCTCCGCACTGACATGCGGCCACCAGATAGCATTGGTTTTCAAGCGCCCTCGTGCGTATCAGAAGCTCCCAGTGGGCCTTTCCAGTCGGAACCGTGAACGCTGATGGAACAGTCAGGATGTCTGGCTCGCCGAGGGAACGGTAGAGCTCGGGAAATCTAAGGTCATAGCAGACCGTCATTCCAAGGCGGCCAAACGGAGCATCATAAGTGACTGGCTCGTTTCCTGCCGCCATGGTTTTGCTTTCATCGTAAGCTTCAGCCCTGCCCTTGTACTGGAAAAGATGGATCTTGTCGTAGCGGGAGATGCAGTCTCCGGACGGTCCGAACAGTAGTGAGGTGTTGTACACCTTGTCCTTGTGTTCAGACCGCAGGGGAATGCTGCCTCCGACCAAGTGAATTCCGTTCTTGACCGCCAATGCGGAAAGATGTGACTGAACTTTGCCTTGGCCGAACTTTTCAGCCATTGACATCACTTTTCTTCCGTCGGAGGATATGCAGACAAAGAACTCCGGGAGAACAACGAGCATGGCGCCAAGCGAGACGGCATGGTCAATCAGCTCCGTCGCTGTTTCCAGGTTTGCATCAAGATCGGCGCTTGATGTCATCTGAATGGCCGCAACCTTGATGTCCTTCATGGCAGTTGTCTTCCCACGACCTATTCTACATTGCATAGGCAGAGAGAAAGTTTTGAAAGCCACGTCTATCAGGGATAATTCCGCCTCAACCAATGGCAGAACCGATGTCAAAGCACTTCACGCACAAAAGCCACTTTGCCTCTCTCGCCATAGGCGTGCTGGGCATGCTTGTCATAGCTCCCGATGCGCTTCTGCTTCGCCTTGTCTCTGCGGGTACTGCGGAATTGTTATGGGCGAGAGGACTCCTTTTCGGGGCGACCATCCTTCTGTTTTGTTTCTGGATGAACCGCCGCGAATGGATGCAAATGCTTTTTTCCGGAGTGTTCCCGAAATTGGCCTATGCGCTGTCTTTCGCGATCGGAACAGTGATGTTCATCTACGCGATCATACACACCAAGGTGTTCAACGTTCTTGTGATCATGATGACTGCGCCGCTATTGGCCGCATTGACCTCGCAGTACCTCCGCAGGGAGCCGGTGGAGCCGGCTCTGTGGCTGGTTTCCGCGCTGGTGTTTGCATGTGTGACGGTGATATTCTGGTCCAGCCTTGAAAGCGGCAACCACCTGGGTGATCTTGCAGCCTTCGGCGTGGCCCTGAGCCTTGCATTGAATGCGAACCTGGTCAGGCACCACCGGAACACGGACATGCTGGTGGGGCTTGCACTGGGCGGACTGCTGCTTGTGCTGGGGACGCTGCCTTTTGTGGACTATTCCGAAATAGGAAGACGAGACTGGATCTGGCTCTCGATCAACAACGTTATTGTCTTGCCGATCGCCATGGGGCTGATCAACTACGCGAGCAAGCATTTGCCTTCGCCGGAACTCAACCTTCTGTACGTGATCGAGATGGTGTTCAGTCCGTTGCTCATATGGTACTTTCTTGATGAGAAGCCTTCGTTGCGGGTTTTGGCCGCAGGCTCCATCGCCTGTGGCATTCTCGTGGTGTATTATTCGAGAAAACTGGCCTCTAGCCGAAAGGATGCAGATGAAGAGAGCGTTGGGTAGGCAGCATTTGTGCACAGTTGATGCTCCGTTTGGAGTCATCTGTCTCCACTTCGAGGCGGAACGACTGACAGGTTGCGAATTCCTGCGCAAAGGTTCGAGGGATGCACCGCCCAGGGAGAAGGCCGAATGTGCCGCCGCTACGCAGATCATGAACTATCTTTCAGATCCGAACACCACCCTTTCCTACGAGTTTCCCTCCGATGCCGGCACGGAGTTTCAGCGACGCGTCTGGAAGGAGGTGAGCAGGATACCGCCCGGCTCAACCTTGACCTACGGCGACATTGCACGCCGGCTGCGCACATCTCCGCGCGCAGTGGGAAACGCCATGGGGGCCAATCCGCTTTCGATCATGATCCCATGCCACCGGGTGGTGGCACGCGGCGGATTGGGTGGTTTCATGAGCGATGACAGTGGCTGGGGAATGGAGGTTAAGAAGTGGCTTCTGAATCACGAAAGCGAACTGCCCAGATTCCGCTGAGCGCGGACGCACAGCCGGTCGACCGCTTTCTGGTCGCTGTGATGATGGAATCCGGCCTGTCCAGGCAGACGGTGTCGGCCTACCGTGGGGACCTTTACAGGCTTGCCATCTGGTTGCGCGGTCAGCGTGGAAAGGGAGTGCTCGATGCGACATCCGCCGATCTGATGGCGTTCCTAGGTGACATGTCGGATGTTCGCCGCAGTCCGCGCTCGGTTATGCGTGCGCTTTCCTCCTGCAGAAGGTTCTATGCGTACCAGTGCTTGGACGGCACGCTTAAGACAGACCCTTCGTCGGCACTCAAGCCGCCCAGGCTTGCCAAGACCCTTCCTTCGGTCATGAGCGAGGCGGAGGTGCAGGCGCTTCTCGACGCGCCGGATCCAGAGAGCATTCTCGGCTTTAGGGACAGAACAATGATCGAGTTGATGTATGCGTCGGGCCTCAGGGTGTCGGAATTGGTCGGGCTTGGCCTTTCGCAGGTCAACTGGAACATGGGGGCGCTCCGGTTCACTGGAAAAGGCGGCAGGGAGAGAATTGTCCCTTTTGGCGAGATGGCCAGGGAGATGCTGGAGGCTTATGTTGGCAAGGTGCGCCCGAAATTGGCCCGCAGGGAGACGGATGCCGTCTTTCTCAGCAGGCTGGGCAGGGCGATAAGCCGGCAGATGGTGTGGATCATGATCCGCCGCTACGCGAACCAGGCAGGCATTGCAAAGGAGATCTCGCCACACACGGTGCGACATTCGTTCGCGACCCACCTGATGAACCATGGGGCGGACATGCGCTCGCTGCAGATGATGCTCGGACACGCCAGCCTGTCAACTACACAGATATACACTCATGTTGCGAAGCAGCGGCTGAGCCAGTGGCACAAGGAACATCATCCCCGTGCCTAGACGCGGCCTACTGCCTTTTGAGAACCACCTCCACGCTCTCCACGTCTGGGAAGATATTGGGCTTGGCACAGCTGACTGTGTACCGTCTTGTGCCGAACCTCTCCTCGAGAAGGGAGCCAAGGCGGGATGCCAGCTGCTCAAGCAGTCCGAATTTTTCCTCGCGGAACACTTCCCGAAGCGCCTCGCAGACCTCGTCGTAGTCGATGCGCGGCGGCGTTTCCCCGTCGCTTTTGTCGGGCAGCGCGATCTCGATATTGACCACGACTTTCTGGCGGCACAGTTTCTCGACCTCCTTGATGCCAATGAAGGCAAGTGCGGAAAAGTCGCGTATGTGCAAGGTCAGTGTCTTCTCCGGGTTTGATGTCATCTGTTCAGACGGTTCTGTTGCTGGCGGGTTTCTATCTGTTGGGCTCAATCCAGTTTGCGCTTCTGTGGGCAAAGGTTTTCGGATTGCCGGATCCGAGAACCTATGGTTCCGGCAATCCTGGAGCCTCGAACATGGCACGGTCGGGGAACAAGCCAGCCGCCATTCTAACCTTCCTTTGCGACGCCCTTAAGGGGGGATTGCTGGCAGTTCCGCTTCATCTTGGAATTGGCGATCCCCATGTTTTGGGTGGCATGGGGATTGCCGCGGTGCTGGGACACATGTTTCCGGTGTTCAACCGCTTCAGGGGCGGCAAGGGAGTGGCGACAGCGATAGGCGCGGTTGCGGCGCTGGACTGGATTGCCGGGCTGACATTTGTATCCGTCTGGTGCGTCCTTTTTCTGCTTACGCGTGTCTCTGCCGTCGCTTCGCTGGTTGGGCTTCTAGCAAGCGGCTGGGTTCTGTTTGCAGTGGACGGAACCATCCTGACGCCGATCACCTACGGTGTCATCCTTTTGCTCGTGCTTCTTAGGCATGCAGGAAACATTCAGCGTATGATTGCCGGTTCGGAAAACAGGTTCTAGCTTGTGGAAACAGCCAACGACGACAGGAACATTGACTGGGTCAAGGTGCGGCGCCTTGCCGGCCTGTTCAAGCCGTACCGCCTCTGGCTCACGCTGGGAGTGCTGTTCAGCATCCTGTTCGGGCTGACCGAGCCGCTGTTGCTGCAGCTTCTCAAACCGCTGATCGACCATGAAAGCGAGGCTGGCAAGGGAATGCCCTTGTCCTACTTCATTCCAGTGGCAATCATCTTGCTTGCGTTTCTTCGCGGGTTGCTGCTGTTTCTCTCGAACTACCTGCTGGACCGTGTTTCGGAGAGCATGAAGAGGGATCTTCAATCCGCTTCCCTCCGGCATACCTTGTCGCTCCCTCTTTCCTACTTTGACGCCGAGGATTCTGCCGTCATTCTCAGAAGAGTGGCGCACCATGTCGCCGTCCTGAAAGACGCCTTCACGACCGTCATCAGTCCGTGCGTCCAGGGATTGGCAAAGATGCTTGGCTATGTGGGTCTGCTGCTCTACACCGAATGGCGGTTGGCACTGGCCTTTCTGTTCATCATGCCGGTTCTCGCCTTGGTGATGAACCGCTATGCAAGGCGTTGGCGAGTGCTCTACCGCAGGCTTGACGAGGCGGAAGGCGGCTTTTCCCAGTACATGGTCGAGATTTTCCGTTCGGCGCGTATCGTCAAGGCGTTTGGAGCCGAGAATGCCGAAAGCGAGCGTTATGCCCGGCATCTCAAAAGAATCTATGGCATTGGATTCCGTTCGCACATAGCCGTGAACGTTGCGCGCGTTGGCATACAGCTCCTCATCGCATCGGCATTCGCGCTTGCGGTGGCCGCCGGCATATCCTTCTATAACGAGGGCAGGCTTACGATAGGAGCCCTAAGCGTCTTTGTCGGCTCGCTGTTGCTCATGCCGATTGCCATTCGCCGGGTCACCGACATAGGCCCCCGGTTCTTCGTGTTGATGAGGAGTTGCGACGTGGTCTTCGAACTGCTTGATACGGGACCGGAAAGGGATGTGGAACAGGCGAAACCCATGGACAGGTCCAAGGGCGGGATATCCTTCAGGAACGTCTCCTTCTCCTATCCCGGCAAAAGATTGCCGGCAGTGAGCGGGATTAGTTTGGAGATTGCTCCCGGCGAGAAGGTTGCCTTGGTTGGCTCCAGCGGAAGCGGCAAGTCGACCCTGCTTTCATTGTTGCTCCGCTTCTACTTTCCTTCGGAGGGCGAAGTGCTGATTGACGGACACGACATTTCACAGGTTAGCCGTGACGATGTCAGAAAGCAGTTTTCCTGGGTTACCCAGGAACCGCATCTTTTCTCTGGCGACATAGTCTCTAACATTGCCTATCCGGACAGCGAGCCTGTCCTTGCGAAAGTGAAGGAGGCCGTCAGTTTCGCTGAGATGGATTCCTTTGTCAGCGAACTTCCTGATGGCTTGAAGACCGACATTGGCGAGGGGGGCGTCAAATTGTCGGGTGGCCAGCGGCAGAGACTCTCCATCGCCCGGGCCTTTTACCGGAACTCGCCGATCCTGTTGCTTGACGAGATATCCTCTGCACTTGACAGCGTGACCGAGACGAGCATCTACGGCAGTTTCCAGGCGATTTCCAAGGGTCGCACCGTGATTTTCATCAGCCACCGTCTTTCCCCGGTACAGGATGTTGACAAGATCGTTCTTCTCGACCAAGGCCGTGTCAGTGCAATCGGCACCCATGACGAGCTTCTTGTTTCAAGCGAACTCTACAGGGAGTTCTGCAGTACTCAAAAGGTCAAGGAATGATCCGGCCGGCTTTTCAGGATGGGGTTCTATTGCACAGGCATCCGATTGACAGGTTGACGGCCTTTCCCGGAACTTTCAAGTAGTTGACAAGTTAACTAGGCTATTCGTATAATAGCCACATGAAACTGACCACAAAAGGGCGTTTCGCAGTGACGGCAATGATTGATTTGGCGATCCACGGCGGAATCGATGGAAAGCCTGTTCTGTTGCGTGACATCAGCAGGCGCCAGCGCATATCGTTGTCCTATCTTGAGCAGATCTTCATCATGCTCAGGAGACATGACATCGTCAAGAGCGTTCGGGGTCCGGGCGGAGGCTATTTGCTCAATCGTCCGGCGGTCCAGCTTACGGTTGCAGACATCTTCGATTCATCCGGCGAGAAGCGCCAGATGATGCTGTGCTCGGGAAGCGAGAACTGCACGGACAACAACAAGTGCCTGACGCACGATCTCTGGAAGGGTTTGCATGAATGCATCGACTGCTACCTTGCCGGCATGACGCTTGCAGATTTGGTGCAGAGTTCCGAGATCAGGAACATAGCCAAGCGTCAGCAGGCGGAAGTTTCCCAAGCCGCCATGACGGGAATGACCATTTTGGAGCAGGCATGACGGGCTACACATATCTGGATCACAATGCGACCACTCCGGTTGATTCCGAAGTGCTGGATGCAATGATGCCGTATCTCCATGAGGACTATGGCAATGCGTCGAGCAGGCATGACATGGGACGGAACGCAAGAAAGGCTGTTGACCAGGCGCGGGAAGAGGTGGCCGATGCTGTCGGAGCGCAACCGGGCGAGATCGTTTTCACCTCGTCTGGAACCGAGAGTGGCAACGCAGTGATCAAGGGCGTGGCTGCGATGAGCAACAGGCAGAACGTTGCGGTTAGTGCCGTCGAGCACCCTTGCATCCTTTGCGCCGCGCGGTCCCTGCAAAGGCTTTGCTTCGGCTATAGCCCGATTGCCGTCGACGAAAGCGGCATTCTTGACATGAACGACCTTGACCAGACGCTAAAGACGGAATGTGCACTTGTGTCGGTCATGATGGCCAACAATGAGACCGGCGTGCTCCAGGACATTGCCGAGATTTCCGGCAGGGTAAGGGAATCAGGCGCGGTCATGCACACCGATGCTGTACAGGCATTGGGCAAGATGCCAGTCGACTTCGAGGCCATGGGTGTTGATGCAATGACACTGTCTGCACACAAGGCATACGGTCCGAAAGGGGTTGCTGCTCTGGTCCTTCGCCGGAATGTCAGTGTTGCGCCTCTTCTCGACGGTGGCGGCCAGGAGAGCGGACTTCGCTCAGGCACAGAGAACGTTCCCGGCATTGTCGGTTTCGGCAAGGCCGCCCAACTTGCCAAGAGCAGGGCCGCCGACATGTCACGGACCATTGCGCTCCGCGACCGGATGGAGAAGAAACTTGCCGGGCTTGGAGGTGTTGTGTTTGGCGGCAACGTTGGCCGTTTGCCGAACACATCGCTTATCGGTTTCCCCGGCATAGACGGTGAAAGCTTGGTGGTCATGCTGGATCAGGTGGGCTTCGGGCTTGCCAGCGGATCAGCATGTTCGTCCATGAAGAACGAGGGAAGCCATGTGCTGCTGGCTATGGGCGTTGATCCTGAGCTGACCAGAAGCGCTGTTCGCATTTCCCTTGGCAAGGGCACAGACTCCGCAGCGATTGACGCCCTGCTTGGCGCTGTCCAGCAGACCGTTGAGCGCATGAGAAGCCTAAGTGCGGTTGCAGTATGAACACACAACCCCGCAATTGAATGAGAAATGAGCAAGCTGAACCTACCAATCTACTTTGACTACTCGGCCACGACACCGGTTGATCCGCGTGTTGCGGACGAGATGATGAAGTATCTGACCAACCAGGGCGAGTATGGCAACCCTGCCAGCCGTTCGCATCCTTTTGGATGGAAGGCGGAGGCGGCTGTCGAACAGGCGCGGACCCAGATTGCCGACCTGATCAACGCTGACCCGCGCGAGATCGTATGGACCTCCGGTGCAACCGAATCCGACAATCTTGGCATCAAAGGCGCTGCACACTTCTACAGCAAGAAGGGCAGGCATCTGATTACGCTCAAGACGGAGCACAAGGCGGTGCTTGATACCATGCGCGAACTGGAGCGGCAGGGGTTCGAGGTCACCTATCTGGATACGCAGGAGAACGGGCTTGTCGATCTTGACAAGTTCAAGGAGGCGATTCGTCCCGACACGGTGCTGACATCGGTGATGTGGGTCAACAACGAAATAGGCGTCATCCAGCCGATCCGGGAGCTCGGCGCCATCTGTCGTGAAAACAAGGTGATTTTCCATGTCGATGGAGCCCAGGCGGCCGGTAAGATCGAGATGGACGTAAAGGATGCAAACATTGATTTGCTCGCCCTGAGTGCACACAAGGTGTACGGCCCGAAAGGCATTGGAGCCCTGTATGTTTGCCGCAAGCCCCGGGTGCGGCTTGAGGCTCAGATGCACGGCGGCGGACATGAGCGTGGAATGCGCTCCGGCACCCTGCCGACACACCAGATCGTCGGAATGGGCGAGGCTTTCCGGCTGGCGAAGGAGGAGATGGCTTTGGAGAGCAAGCATATTCGGCGTCTTCGCGACAAGTTGCTTGATGGCGTGAGCGGGCTTGACGAGATCTACATCAATGGCGACCTTGAGACCCGGGTTCCGCACAACCTCAACATCAGCTTCAACTTTGTTGAGGGCGAGTCCCTGATCATGGCCATCAAGGATGTTGCCGTGTCAAGCGGATCGGCCTGCACCTCTGCGAGCCTTGAACCCTCGTATGTACTGAGAGCGCTCGGCCGCAACGATGAATTGGCGCATAGCTCAATCCGCTTCTCAATAGGCCGCTTCACCACCGACGAGGAGATCGACTATCTGGTTGACCTCCTGAATGAGAAGATTGCAAAGCTGAGGTCGCTGTCTCCGCTATGGGAAATGCACCTCGAAGGCATTGACCTGAACACGGTTGAATGGGCCGCCCATTGACACAAACAATTATCATCAAAAAGGAGAATAGCTATGGCTTACAGTGAAAAGGTCCTGGACCACTACGAGAACCCTCGCAACGTGGGTTCGTTCGACAAGGGCGACGACGAGATCGGAACCGGCATGGTGGGAGCACCTGCCTGCGGTGACGTGATGAAGTTGCAGATCAAGGTTGGAGAGGACGGTGTCATCAAGGACGCCAAATTCAAGACCTATGGTTGTGGCTCGGCCATTGCCTCGAGTTCCCTTGTCACCGAATGGGTGCGCGGCAAGTCGCTTGACGACGCGCTGGCGATCAAGAACACCCACATCGCCGCGGAGCTTGCGCTTCCTCCGGTGAAGATCCACTGCTCGATCCTTGCCGAGGATGCGATCAAGGCGGCGGTTACGGACTACAAGCGCAAGAAAGGCCTTGAGGCTTCCGGGGCAAAGGAACAGGCTGCCGCCTCCTAGGGGCAGGCTTCAGCGTTTTGCAGCCCATCGCGCCTGAGGGGCTGCGTCTGTATTTCCAAAACCGGATACTGGAGAGATTGCTATGGGTGTGACCCTGACGGAACGTGCGGCTGAGCACGTCAAGAACTATGCGGCAAAGAAGAGCAGGTCGGTGGCCGGCCTGCGCATAGGCGTCAAGCCGAGCGGTTGCTCAGGCATGGCCTATGTGCTTGAGCTTGTCGACAACTTTGATGAGGAAAATGAGAGCGTGTCTGACAGCCACGGTGTAAAGGTGGTGGTGGATTCGAAGAGCCTGGTCTATGTGGACGGTGCCGAACTCGACTACGTAAGAGAAGGCGTTCAGGAGGGCTTCAAGTTCACCAATCCCAATATCAAGGACGAGTGTGGATGCGGTGAAAGCTTCACCGTCTGATCCGGGCGTCAATGGATCGGATTTCAGGGGACTACTTCGAGTTGTTCTCCCTTCCCGAGCGCTACAGGATTGACCTAACGGATCTGGAGGCGCGCTACAAGGCCTTGCAGCTACAGGTTCACCCCGACCGCTATGCAGGCCGGTACGAGCAGGAAAAACGTCTGGCATTGCAGTACTCCGGGTTGGTGAATGAGGCCTATGACACGCTCCGAAACCCTTTGAAGAGGGGAGCCTACATTCTGAAAAAGCACGGACATGATCCGTTTGACGAACTTGACACCGAACTGGCACCGGAGTTTCTCATGCTCCAGATGGAGTTGAGAGAGAATCTTGAGGAGGCGGAAGGAGATGCCGAAAAGGTCGGAAGGATCCGTAGGGAGGTTGAGGCTGAACTGCAGAAGTGTGAGGAACAGCTTGTGCAGTTGCTTGATCGGCAACAGGCTTGGAAGGATGCCAACCGGGTGGTCCGTGAAATGAGCTATTTTGTGAAGATGCGGAACCAGACACTGCAGGGAGCGACCGGATAGTTCGTCATGCCGCTGTTACAGATATCGGATCCGGAGCAGACGGGTGGCAAGTCCGGAGATCGTCCGCGTCGGATTGCCGTTGGAATTGATCTTGGCACGACCAACTCACTGGTTGCTTCCGTTGTTGATGGCAAGCCTGTTGTCATTGACGGTACCGGTGGTCTTATTGTCCCTTCCGTAGTCAACTATTCGGATAAAGGTGTGTCGGTCGGAAGGCATGCCCTTGGACTCAGGGCGGACGGCTTAGGCGATACATTCTCTTCAATCAAGCGCCTTGTCGGCCGTTCCCGGGAGGAGATGTCCCAATCCTTCTACAAATACAAGTACGTGGGCGATGATGGAGTGGTAAGGCTGGAAACCGTACAGGGATTGAAGACGCCGGTCGAGATCTCCGCTGAAATCCTCAAGGCTCTCAGGAGCCGGGCACAGGAATCTCTTGGGGAGGATGTGCATGACGCGGTGGTAACGGTTCCGGCACATTTTGACGATGCCCAGCGTCAGGCAACCAAGGATGCGGCGGCATTGGCGGGACTGAAGGTTCTGCGTTTGCTTAACGAGCCAACTGCCGCCGCGGTGGCGTACGGGCTGGACACGGGAGATGAGGGCATTCATGTGGTGTACGATCTTGGCGGAGGAACATTTGATGTCTCCGTGCTACGGCTTTCAAGAGGCGTTTTCGAGGTTCTCGGAACGGGTGGGGATACGCAGCTTGGCGGGGATGACTACGACGTCCTTCTGGCAAGGCATCTTGCGTGCAAGTCGGGTTTGTCACAGGAGATGTCGGATCGTGACTGGAACCGGCTGTTTGGATGCGGCCGGGAACTCAAGGAGACCCTTGCCCATGACGATACGGCAGAAAGGGAATGTGAACTGGAAAGTGGCATAGTTAGGCTCTCCGCCTCTCGGAAGGATCTTGAGGAAAGCTCGAGTACATTGACGGAGAGGACTCTTTCCATAGTTGGCCAGGTTCTGAGGGATGCGAAGGTTTCCCCAACGGATGTCGACGCAGTGGTCCTGGTTGGAGGATCGACAAGAATGCACGGAATAGCTTCTGCAGTGGAGAGTCTGTTTGGCTTCAAGCCGCGGGGCGAGATTGATCCGGATTGTGTGGTGGCTCTCGGCGCCGCACAGCAGGCCGATTTGCTTGCAGGCAATAGCCGCAATGACCTTCTACTCTTGGACGTGATCCCGCTTTCCCTAGGTTTGGAGATAGGGGGGGGACTGACTGAGCGGATCGTCCATCGCAACACGACGGTTCCCATTACTCGTGCCCAGCACTTCACTACGCAGGCCAACGGACAGGCCGCGATGAAGTTTCATGTGGTTCAGGGGGAGCGTGAAATCGCAAGCGAATGCCGCTCACTTGCGGAATTCAGTCTTCGCGGAATACCGCCGATGGCTGCGGGCACTGCAAGGATCAAAGTTACTTTCCAGGTTGACATGGATGGGTTGTTGACCGTAAGCGCTGTTGAGGAGACGACGGGTACGGTTGCGGGGGTCGAGGTCAGGCCATCCTATGGCATTGAGGAAGAGGAGATTGCCGGCATGTTGAAGGATTCCTTCTCCAATGCGGCTTCCGATAGGGATATGCGCGCACTGATCGAAAGCAGGGAGGATGCCAGCCAGATGGTTGGAATGCTGAGTGAGGCCATCAGTGCCGAGGGAAAACAGTTGCTCGCTGAACATGAACTGTCCGCCATACAGGAAATGATTGCACAGGTAGAGGAATGCGTCAAGCTGGACAATACGGATGCCATACGGAAAGCCTGTAGAAAACTTGATGAGACTTCCAGCGTGTTTGCCGAGAGAAGGATGGCCATGGCCATCAAGGATGCTCTCAAAGGCAAGCGGGTGGAGGATGTTTGAGAGGAGAGGGAGGTCTTTGAACCCTTTTTGCCGGCTACCGGTTTGCGTTAGGTGCCGACAGAGGGACTTGAACCCCCAACCACCTGATTACAAATCAGACGCTCTTCCAGTTGAGCTATGTCGGCCACTCTGATCCTGTGCAGGGCTCTTTGTTTCAACTTGAACATAACTTGAAGAAGGAACTCTGACTGGCGAATTGTAAGGCTTAGGCTCGTCTTTTGCCTGCTCATCGTGCTGTGCAGGAGGCTGGTCCTTTTTCTCCATGGCGGTTTTATGCAGATCGGCATGCTCCACTGCTTTTTCCGGTTTAGCCTTGTCCGCATCATTCTTTTCCGCTCGGCTGCCCTTTGTGGCAGGAGTTCCGCGGTAGGCCTTCTCCGGGGACGTGTCACGAAATTCATCCCGGGTTCTGACATCATCCTGTTGTTTGGAAGCGGAACCCACGCTCGCTTTCCCAAAGGTCTGCACTTCCGGCTTGAAAGCTTCCGCACCCGTGTCATCCTGTTCCATAGTTGAATTTCCCAAGGAGTCTTTGTCAAACTTGCTGCGGGATGTATCGGGAGTTGCACTGACCGGATGCTCGTCTTTCTTGTGCCGTCTTCGCCTTCGTTTCTTGCCTTCAGTGCCGGCACCGACATCCTTATCCTCCTTGGCTACCCGAACATTGCTTTTCTGTTTGTCGGTCTGCTCATCGCCATTCTTCGGTTTGCGGCCGCCTCTCGACTTCCGTTTTTCCTTTTCGGCTCCAGAGGAGGATTTGCCGGCCCTCTTTTCCTTGGAGCGCTCGGAGCCGTTTCCGCCTTTTCCTTCTTCCTTTCCGGATGAGAAGGATGATTCGAACAGATCGAAAATCCGCTTAAGAATACCCTCGGAATTTTTCCCGTCGCTCTTCTGTTGCTCTGCAACAGGCTTTTCCGGAACCACCTTCTCAATGATTGGCCTTGCCGGAGGCGGGGTTTCAGGGGAATTGGCAAGATAGTCCTGAAGAACCTTTTCCTGTGGGTCTTGCTGGATCTCGTAGCTGAGTTTTTTCAGAATCTCCGCATCGCGTTTTCTGGTCTTGTTGAGCGCCTCGACCTGGTAGTTTGACAGCGGCAATTTGTCATTGGGCAGCACGATCACTGAAACATAGTACATGTCCTCAATGCGCCGTATCTCTATCCGCTTCTCGTTGAGCATGTAGGTGGCCAGATCCAGTGAGCAGTTTGCGATGATCGCTCCGGAATCTTGGTGAGTGCATTTCTCCCTTATCTGACGGAGGAGTTCCAGAGCTGCCGACTGGACAGTTGGGACATTGCCGGTGCCCGCACAGTGTGGGCAGGAAGTGCGGTAGGTCGCGTCAAGTGCCGGGCGGATGCGTTGGCGCGACAGTTCCATCAGGCCAAGGCCTGAAATGTCGGTTGTCCGGACCCGTGCACGGTCCTTCTTCAGTTCACGGCGGAAAGCCTGCTGGACCTTTTCCCGCGAACCTCGTGTATCCATGTCAATGAAGTCAACGACGACCAGTCCGCTGAGATCACGCAGTTTCAACTGTCTGGCAACCTCATTCGCCGCTTCAAGATTGGTTTGCAGGGCAGTCTCCTCGATATTGGCCCCCTTTGTGGATCTTGACGAGTTGACGTCGATTGCGACGAGCGCCTCGGTCGAGTCAAACGCGATTTGCCCTCCCGACGGCAGGGCGATGGTTCTGCTATGGACTGCCCGTATCTGTTGTTCAATCTCCTTGGAGACCATCGGAGTGTCCAGTTCGTGCATCTTGATGCGTTCCGTATACTCTGGCATCATCAGATCAAACAGAGCCTTCATTTCATTATAGGTCGATGCAGTGTCGCACAGCAGTTCGTCGACGTCCTTTCTGAAGTATTCACTTCTGGTCTTCATGATCAGATTGTGTTCGGAGTAGATCAGCACATTGCCTTTCTGCTTTTCATACGTGCTTTTGATCAGAGTCCACAACTTAAGCAGATAGCTGTCAAGATCCCATTTGAGATCCTCCAGGTCGCAATCCAAGCCGACGGTCCTGAGCAGAAGGCTGATATCTCTACCGGCAGTCAGTTCGCCCAGCATGCCCTGAAGTTCCGAACGCACTTCGCGGTCAGCCATCTTGCTGATCTGGTTCCCGTTCTTCTGGTTGGGCATGAGTACCAGATAGCATCCCTGCAGATTGATGTACGTGGTGAGAACGGCGCCTTTGTTGTCTCGCCTTTCCTTGACGATCTGGACAAGGATGCTGTCACCCGCGGCCAGTCGATCGCCGACCGACTGTTTGCCGTTTTCCGGCTTCAGGTATTCGGGGGCGATCTCCTTGAACGGCAGAAAGCCGTTACGGTCATCTGGGAGATCAATAAAGGCCGCTTCGAGACTCGGCTCAATCCGTTCGACGGTAGCCTTGTAGATGTTGCCCTTGTGCGGGATGTTCCCGCCGAGCTCCGTCTCGTACTCCGTGACGAGACCATCCTCGACCACGATGATCCTTTTCTCTTCGGATTGCTCCGTATTCAACAAGATTCTCTTCATTACTCAAGTTTCCATGATGGTTGCACTTAGGTTCAATGTTTCCATGAACCATGCGCTTTGTGGGAACCCCAGACACAACTTTCCTGATTGATGTCAGCCAATGCAGGAAGTGCAGGCAGCGGATGCTGTTTCTATATGTCTGAAAGGTCATTGTTTTTATGCCTAGGCGGTTTATAGCTGGGCTGAAAGCCAAAAGCGTATAGTCCGTAGTATACGGCAATGTGGAATGATTGTAAATTCCCCATTCAGGATGCCACATCTGCAACAACATTGTGAACGGAGGAAAGAGTTGGGTCAGGATTCGGAAATTCGCCGTTCTTTGTATATGATTCACAGGTCTTCACCATGTCTTGCCTTTTAACGGGACTGGCAGAGAGTTCGAAAATAAAGCGGAAAGAAAACCATGGCTGTCCAGAAAAGCAAGAAATCGCCTTCCCGCAGAGGCATGCGGCGTTCCCATGATCGAGTTGCATCTCCTACGCTGGTGGAAGATCGCAAGACAGGCGAGTTACATCGTCGGCATCACTTGAGTGCAAATGGCTACTATCGCGGCCGTCAAGTCATCAGCCGCGAGGAAGCGGAAAAAGATTCCTCTGAGTAACAAGGTTTCCAGTGGGCGTCACACTGGCCGTTGACGCAATGAGCGGTGACCGTGGTCCCGCTCCAATCATTCCTGCCATCCATAGGATTCTGGAAGAGGATGCCGAAGTTGACTTTATTCTGACCGGCCAGCGCTCCCAGCTTGCCGAGCACATCACTTCAGCCAACGAGCGCATTCGGGTTGTTGATGCGTCCGAGGTGATTGAGATGTCGGAAACGCCCACCACTGCTCTCCGACGCAAGAAGAACTCCTCAATGCACAAGGCGATTGAACTGGTCGCCGAAGGCGAGGCCCAGGCGGTGGTGAGCGCCGGCAACACGGGAGCGTTGATGGCCATATCCGCAGTCACGCTAGGGATCATTGAGGGCATAGAGCGCCCGGCCATTGCGTCCCACATACCGAACCGGCTTGGCACGGGAACCACCTGTGTGCTAGACCTAGGGGCCAATGTCGATTGCAATGAGCGGATGCTTCTCCAGTTTGCCGGAATGGGCACAGCTCTCACCATGGCCGTCAAGGGAATTCATTCGCCTAGCGTCAGTGTTCTGAACGTAGGCGTTGAGAACATAAAGGGAAGCGAACTGATCAAAAGGGCGATCACCCTGCTTGAGGGCAGCAATCTCAATTTCAAAGGCAGCATTGAGGGCAACGGGATATTTGACGACAATGCAACCGACGTGGTGGTTTGCGACGGCTTCTCCGGGAATGTGATGCTCAAGACCACGGAAGGGATTAGCAAGATGCTTAAGGATATGATTGAAACACGCTTTCGGCGCAACCTTTTGACGATGTCGATGGCGCTTTATGCAAGCCCTGTCCTTGGCGATTTGCGCCGACAAATGGATCCACGCCAGTACAATGGCGCCTCTTTTGTTGGATTGAAGGGTGCCGTCGTGAAAAGCCACGGCAACGCAGATCCGGTCGGCTTTGTGTCTGTACTTCGCACTGCAGTGCAGGAGGCCAAGTACCATCTTTCTGATCGAATAGGAGAGATCATCAACGGCATGAATATTTAGGCATGGAAGAGGCATATTCGAAGATAATCGGCATTGGAACCTATCTTCCGGAAAAAGTTATCGGTAACAAGGACTTGGAAAAGAAACTTGATACCAGTGATGAGTGGATTCAGACAAGGACAGGCATCAGGGAACGCCACATTGCGGCCGACGGAGAACTTGCCAGCGATCTGGCGCTGAAAGCTTCCGAGGACGCTCTGACAAACGCAGGCGTTGACAGGGAGTCTCTTGACCTCATCGTGTTTGCTACAACCACCCCGGATCAGATATATCCCTCTTCAGCTTGCATACTCCAAAGAAAGCTGGGGATTGGCGGCGACTGTGGAGCCTTTGATGTGCAGGCAGTGTGTAGCGGGTTTATCTATGCGCTGACAGTCGGTGATGCGATGATCAAGGCCGGCCGCGCAAGCCGGATTCTAGTGGTTGGTGCAGAGGTCTACTCGCACATCCTCGACTGGAGTGACAGATCAACCTGTATCCTTTTTGGCGATGGTGCCGGAGCGGCGGTAATTGAGCGCAGTGACAGCCCTGGCATTCTAGCCTCCACGCTGCACGCCGATGGATCCTATGCAGACAAGTTGTCGGTACCAGGACATGTTGGACATGGAACCATATCAGGCAGGCCGTACACGGTCATGGACGGAGGAGCCATATTCAAGCAGGCGATCCGCGTAATGTCCGAGGCGTCGCTCAAGGTCTGCAGGGAAGGTGGGGTGGATGTTTCCCAAGTGGACTTTTTCATTCCCCATCAGGCCAATCAGCGCATCATGTTGGCAACCGCCGAAAGGCTCGGAATAGGGTCGCGTTTGGTATCGACCGTTGGCGGGCATGCCAACACCTCTGCCGCCTCGATACCGCTTGCCCTCAGTTCCGTGTGGAACAGCGTAAAGGCTGGTCAGCATCTGCTGCTCACATCAGTGGGTGGCGGACTTTCTTGGGGAGCCGCGCTGGTTCGCATCTAGCTGCGGGCTGTGACGGAGAGCCAGACGGTGTTCGCATTTGTTTTTCCGGGACAGGGTTCCCAGTATGTTGGGATGCTTGACGACTATTCGTCTCATTCACAGGTCAGGCTGGCCTTGGAGGAGGTGGCGGAAGCCGTCAAGACGGATCTTGTCGCAATGTGCTCGGCGGATGGCAGGGAGGAACTGCTTAACGACACATCCAACACACAGCCGGCTTTGGTGGGCATGTCGGTTGGGATTTTCCGTGCCTGGTTTGCTGAATCCGGCGCCCGTCCTGCCATTCTTGCTGGCCATAGCCTAGGCGAGTACAGTGCATTGGTTTGTGCACAGTCAATTGATTTGGTTGATGCCGCAGTTCTTGCGAGGGTCCGTGGAGACACGATGAAGTCCGCTCTTCCACCCGACCGGAGTTTCGGCATGTATGCTGTCATAGGGCTTGAGGTGGACAAAGTGTGTAGTTTGTGCGATGAGCATGAGGGGGTTTACGCGGTCAACCTTAATTCTCCCATTCAGACTGTGGTTGGCGGCGAGCAGGGCGCATTGGAACAGGCTGTTGAAAACTTGCGTACAGCAGGAGCCAAGAGGGTCGTCCCCTTGAAGGTGAGTGTTCCTTCCCATTGTCCCTGGCTGGAACCTGCAGTCCAGCCCTTTGGGGAGCGGTTGAAACAGACCCCGGTCCGGATACCTGAAATACCTGTGATTCAGAATTCCACGCTGGAGCCTGCCGGCGCTCCTGAAGCAATACGGGAGGCCTTGAAACGTCAGCTAGTCAGCCCGGTGGACTGGATCCGGACGGTCATGAAGCTCTACAGTACAGCGGACACTTTCATTGAATGTGGACCTGGCCAGGTTCTGACAGGTCTCAACAGAAGGATCGCAAAGCGGGTTGAATCGCATGCCATGGCGAACTCCGAACAGATCAAGGATTTGGCAAGCCGATGACACCGACAGTTTTCAATCCGACCGAGTCCGAATTCGCCGAAATGGTTGCGAATGCTTCAGGCAATGTGTTCCCTCTTGCATTCCGGTTCCCGAACGATTCGTTGACTGCCCCCGGGGTGTTCAGGAAAGTTGAGGCGGCGAACAGAAACACCTTCTTTCTTGAAAGCGTGGAGACTGGCGAGAAGATCGGACGCTACAGCTTCATAGGGTTGTCGCCTGGACAGATCCTATCATTTTCCGATGGCCAGTTGAGCGTGAAGGATTGTGCGACAGGAGAGGTTTCCATGGCGAAGGGGGACGATCCTCTTCACATGCTGGAGAACTACATGAAGGATTACAACTGCGACAGGTATGCTGGACTTCCTCCTTTCTGGTCCGGTGTGGTCGGTTATCTTGGCTATGACTGCGTTCACTATTTCGAGCCCACGGTGGGCAACATGAAGCCGAACGAGATTGGCCTTCCGGAGATGATCTGGATGATCCCGGAACTGCTTATAGTGTTCGACCATCCGATGTCACAGATATTCATTGTCGCACCTTGCCGGATTACGGACAAGGCGAAGGCGGTGGACGCTTATGTGCAGGCACGAAGCAGGGTGGAGGAGGTTGTCGGCAGCTATCTGGTAGCCGAAGCCTCTCCGTTCGATCTGGAGAGAATGATCGCCAGCCAGCGCAAGAGCCGGGATTTCAGTGAGCCTCAGGGGAGATTCACACGCAAGGAGTACGGTGAGATCATAGATATGGCACAGCGTCATATTGGCGAAGGGGATATCTTCCAGGTCGTTCCCTCCCAAAGGTACAGGATGGATGTCGACTTCAAGCCGATCAATGTCTATCGCCATTTGCGCCATCTGAACCCGTCGCCCTACATGTTCTACCTCAAGTTTGGCGATGCGGTTGTCTGCGGCTCGTCTCCTGAGGTGATGGTTCGCTGCATAGGCGGCAATCTGACGCTCAAGCCCATCGCAGGGACAAAGCCGAGAGGGGAAAGTGCCGAACGCGATGCCGAACTGGAGATTGAACTGATGTCAGATGCCAAGGAGCTGGCTGAACACATGATGCTGGTTGATCTGGGCCGTAATGATCTGGGCAAGGTTGCTGGAATTGGAAGCGTCAGCGTCAAACCGAGCGAACTGATGGTGGTGGAGCGTTACTCGCACGTGATGCACATCGTGTCGACTGTGCGTGCCAAGCTGAGAAAGGGCTTGTCGGCGTTTGATGCGGTGAGGGCGGCCTTCCCTGCAGGAACGCTTTCGGGTGCACCCAAGGTCCGGGCGATGCAGATAATCAACGAGCTGGAGCCGACCCGTCGCAATGTCTATGGTGGTCTTTGCGGTTATTTTGGTTTTGACGGCAATTCGGATAGCTGCATAGCTCTTAGGATGATGGTGGTTAACAACGGCAGTGCCTATGTCCAGGCGGGTGGAGGACTGGTTGCCGACTCCAAGCCGGATGCGGAGTATCAGGAGATAGTCAACAAGGCTGGGGCGGTTCTAAGAGCGATTCAGCTTGCCCAGATCGAAGAGAAGCGGGAGAAGCCTTGATCCTGCTGGTTGACAATTATGATTCGTTCACTTACAACCTGTACCAGTATCTGGCGGAAGTGAAGGGTGTAGACGCGGTGCGTGTGGTTAGAAACGATGCCTTCGACATGACGGAGAAGTGGCTTGACGATGTCGAGGCGCTCGTGGTGTCGCCGGGTCCAGGCCGCCCTTCAGGTGCCGGAAGAACATTGGAGGCGATCAAGCGCTTCATGTCCAGCAAGCCGGTGCTGGGCGTTTGCTTGGGGCATCAGGCGATAGGCGAGGCCTACGGAGCAAAGGTGGTTCATGCGTCAAGCCTTATGCATGGGAAAACATCGAAGATGACACATGATGGGAAGGGGCTTTTCGAAGGCATGCCAAGCCCCCTTACGGTCATGCGTTATCATTCCCTGACCCTTGACACTGGCAGTATTCCGGACTGTTTCGAAATATCCGCCCGTGCTGATGACGGCGAAGTCATGGCGATCCGCCATAGGGAGGACATGGTCGAGGGATTGCAGTTTCATCCGGAATCGATAGCTACGGAAAAGGGAAAAGAGATGGTTCAGAGGTTCGTTGAGTGGGGAGGCGCATGATGAAGCCTGCCGAAAGGAACGTACTCGTCACTGGTGCCTCAAGGGGCATTGGTGCGTCCATTCTCGAACGTCTGGCATCCAACGCAACCTGTGTTCTGGGAACCGCAACGACTGAGGAGGGCGCTGCCGCCATCACCGGCAAGATCCGAAGTCTGGGCGTGAAGGGAAGGGGGATCGCCCTTGATCTCGGCAATCCCGATAGTGTGAGCGGCTTTCTGTCGGGAATTGAAAGTGAATGCGGTCCAGTTTCTGTTCTGGTCAACAATGCGGGCACGACCCGTGATGCACTTCTGCTTAGGCTTAAGGAGCAAGACATGCAGCAGGTGATCACAGTGAACCTTGCATCGGCGTTTATCCTGAGTAAGGCGGTCCTGCGCGGCATGTTCAAGGCCCAGTGGGGCCGCATAGTCAACATATCCTCCGTCGTTGCGGCGACCGGCAATGTCGGACAAACGGCCTATTCGGCGACAAAGGCCGCTCTGGAAGGCTTCACGCGTTCACTGGCGCAGGAGACCGCTTCACGGAATGTGACGGTCAATGCGGTGGCTCCAGGATTCATTGATACGGACATGACGCGGAACGGAATGGCTGAGGAGATCAGGAAAAGCCTGATCGAGATGATTCCGGTGCGGCGCATGGGATTGCCGGAAGAAGTGGCTGCTAGCGTGGCATTTCTTTGTTCCGACGATGCGTCCTATGTAACGGGACACACTCTGCACGTCAATGGTGGCCTGCACATGGGATAGCCGCCTGGCGGCTTTCGCATCATGCCTTTCAGAGTGCGCCGATCTGCTGTGTGATTCTGCTGTAGTCCGGCTTTCCTGATCCGAGCAGAGGAACTTCATCCACATGAATGACTTTCTTGGGATGGCCCAGCTGGGCTATCCCCATTTTGCCTAGCGCCGCAACCAGTTTGGTTCTATCATGCCTATTCCTGTCAGTGACGAGAATGACGGTTTCACCGCGCTTTTCGTCAGGCACTGCAACAACGGCATTGGTGCTGCCTTCCCATAAGTGGTTGACTGCCTCCTCGATTTCCATCAGAGACACCATTTCCCCGGACACTTTTGCAAATCTCTTGACGCGTCCAACGATGCTGATGAAATTGCTGTCGGCATCAATGTTGACCATGTCGCCGGTGTCGTGCCAGCCGTTCGGTAGAGGTTTGATGCCTCCGTCAGCGTCAAGATAGCCAGACATCAGGTTGGGTCCCGATATGAACAGCCGCTTGCCTTGGCTGATCCCTTCCTCGCTTTCCAGACGTGCCTTGATCCCCGGAAGAAGCGGTCCCACGGATCCTTTCTGGCGTTGTTGCATGGTGCATAGCGCCACACCTGGGGACGCCTCCGTCAGGCCGTATCCCTCGAGCAACGGTATTCCAAACTTGTCCAACCAGAGTTGCCGGGTTCGGTCCTGGATCTTTTCGGCGCCTCCGATGACAAGGCGTAGCGTGGCGAAATCTTCCGGAGTCGCCATTTCACCGTACCGGTACAGGAAAGTGTTGGTCGAGAAGAAAATGCTGGCCTTGGTGGCTTGGATCCGCTTGACGACGGTTTGATAGTGGAGCGGGGAGGGGTAATGCCAGGATGGGACTCCTGTGCACAGCGGTAGAAGCATTCCTCCTGTCAGACCGAATGCATGGAAGGTTGGCAGAGCGTTAAGTATCTTGTCGGCGCATGAGAGATCAGTTGTTGAGGCGATCTGGCACACGTTAGCCACAAGATTCGAATGGGACAGTGCAACGCCCTTCGGGACTCCCTCCGAACCGGAGGTGAACAGTATGACTGCGGTTTCGTCAGGACTGGCGATGGAGCCTGGCCATCCTGAAAAAGACCGTTGCGGAAAGTATGCCTGAGATAGGCCGATCAGCTTGTCCTTCAGCGTAACCTGTTGTCCGACGTTCTCAAGGTAAAGCATCTCTTTCCCTGAAGCCTCAAGTTCCTTGACAATGTCTTGCAGGTCGGCTTTTTCGACGAACTGTTTCGAAGTGACGACCAGATTGATATTGGCAAGCCGCGTGGCCTGCAGGATTGCCCGCGTTCCGGCCGAGAAGTTCAGCATGGCCGGAGTGCATCCGGCGATCAGGCAGGAAAAAAGGGTGATGCACGAGGCAGTCGTTGAGGGAAGCAGTACGCCAATGCGTTCCTTGGGCTTTGATTTCCGCATCAGTTTCCTGGCTATGATGAACTGTGCGGCGACAAGTTGGCGGTAGTTTAGCGAGCGGTTCGGATCCTCAATGATGGTTCGATTCCAGCCGTATGTCTGTCCTGCCTGTACAAGCCTGTTGAACAGAAGCGTCTTATGCTGTTCGGCACCGAATTTGGCTTCAACCAAAAGCCTGCGTAGCAGTTGTTTCGCGATCCATTGTCGTTTCTCGGCATTTTCCGAATCCGAAACCTTGATCCTTGTTGGCACTCCGAAGTGAACGGATATTTGCGGTGAACGCTGGCACGGCAAATTCCCTCCGGTTTCCGCATGGTGCGAGAATTCCGCGCCCCTAATGCAGACAGGAACCACATGACAGCCTGTTAAGGAGGCCACTTCGGCGGCTGTAGGCATGACATCCGTGAGGCCGCCAGTGTCACTCATTCTTTCTTCCGGGAAAAGCGCAAGATTTTTTCCTTCCTTTTCAATCACATCAACAAGTTTCTTCACAGAAGATTGATCTTTGGAATCAAATTCGATGACCAGAGATGACTTGGGTAGGAGGTTTTTGTCAATCCGATGGCGTTGCGGGTCGATTCCGAGTACAAAGCCCTCGGGCAGGCCTTTTGCAAGAATCGCACCGTCAAGTCTAGAGACATGGTTGCAAATCACCATGATCCTTTCGCTTGTCCCCAGCGCTTCAATGTTCTTGTAGCCTTGGACCGTTGTGCCGTGGGCAAGATAAAAGCTAGCTGCAAGGTTCATGTGTGTTCCAGCAGGCCATGCCTTCGGCTAGATGTTCGCATAATGGACATTATGTTAAATAAGCGTGAATCAACTGTGAAAAGGATTATAAGGCAATCATGTAGACTCGCAGTCAAGCCGTTCACGTACCCACGCGACTAATATACAGAAGCAGTAGTACCTTGCCAGCAGTCCTCATGGTTCACCCGGGAAAGATAGTTTTCTTTCTCTTTATGACCTACCATTTCGGCTTCATTATCGGCCTGTTTTGGGGCTATGTCTGCGGAACGATCATAGACCGCATCATCGGAATGTGGCGCAAGAAACAGGAGGAAAACCTTCTCTTTCATATTCTAGGGCGACTTGCCCGGGCCGATGACGGACACATTAGCGAAGCTGAAATCAAGCGTGTCGAGGGTATTTTCCTTATGCTCGGCATAGAGAGCGGTGAAAGACGGGAGCGTGCCAAGAATCACTTCAGGCGTGGATCCGATCCGGAGTTTGATCTTGAGCACAGAATCAACCGTTTTCTCAAGACAGGGGCACCCATTATGCAACGGACCTCCCTAGTGGAGAAACTGATCATTTTCGCTCTTGTGGAGAGGAACGGCTGGTACGGACTGAGCCGCCCATATAGGAACATACTCGAAACAGTGGTTGAGCAGCTGCAACTTTCAAGAAACTCCTTTGAGGCAATGGTCACCATCCTGTCGGCACAAGCCAATTTCAACCGCTTCAACGAAGGTTTCCACGGCGGATATGACAACCCTTTGGACGGTGGATACGGATATTCGGAAGAACCCTATTTCTCACCCTACGATGGCGGCCGCGGCCGCTCTAGCCTGAAGATTGCATATCAGGCGCTTGGCGCGGAGGAAAGCGATTCAGATGAGACTGTAAAGAAAAAGTACCGGAAACTGATCAACAAATACCATCCTGACAAGTTCATCAGCCGTGGCATGCCTAAGGATGAGATCAACCTGGCCAACGAGAAAACTCAGCAGATACGGAACGCCTATGAGCAGATCAAGAAGAACAGGGGGATTAGATAGCCCTACTCTACTCGTATTCCGACTTGATCTGGTGAAGAGATTCGCCGATCATTTGTGCAGTCACCTTGATGATCGGTATTACTTGGCCGTATTTCATCCACTTGGGGCCAATGACGCCCAGCATTCCCAGCGGCTTTTCATTCTCCTTCAGGGACAGTGAGATCATGCTCAGGTCACTGAATGACCGGAAGCCACATTCATCGCCAATGAATATTTGAACCTCCTGCGCATTGTTGCAGTTCTCGAGTATCTTTCTGAATCCCTTGCGTGATTCCAAGGTGTTCAGGAGATCCCTGAGCTTGTCCATCTCCTTGCCATGCTCATGATGACGCAGCAGGTTTTCAGTTCCCGAGATAAGCAATCTTTCCTCCTTCTCTGTATGCTTGTTTTGCAGGTCGTCAAGCGATGTCTGAAGAAGCCTGATGCTTTTCCTGATTCTTTGGTAAAGCCGCTTTAACTGGCGCCCCAGAAGCTCGCTAGCCTCGCTGAAGGTCTTGCCTTTGAAGTTCCTGTTGAAGTAATTGGCTGTTGCGGTCAGTTCGGATTCAGAAAACTCGCCTTCAGGCGAGAGGACGCTGTTGATCACGTTTCCATCCAGTGTGACAATGACTAGAAGCAGGCGCTTTTCGGAAAGCTTGAGGAACTGTATTCGCTTGATGCGGTGTTCCCTGCTGTTGGAGATGGCAATCAGGCTTGCGAATGATGTCATCTGCGATATGGTCTTGTTGGCTGAGTCGAGAAGAGATGTTGTGGTTTCAACGTTCAGATTTCTCTTCAGGTTGTCAATGACGTTCTTGGGAGGCGGTTTAAGCGTGGCCAATGAGCTGATGTAAAGCCGCAAGCCCTTAGCCGTTGGGATTCTTCCCGACGAGGTGTGGACACTGGAGAGCAGACCGATCCCTTCCAGATCAGCCATGACATTTCTCAGCGAGGCCGGGCTCAGGTTCATTCTTGATATCTTGCTGAGGGTGCGCGATCCCACGGGATCTCCATCCTTGAGGTATTCGTGCACTATCGACTTCAGTACTTGCTGTGAACGGCTATCAAGCAAAATGTCGAAGTCTGCTGATTTCCTAATCATTACAATGTCACTTTCTATCAGATTTCCCGGGGATTTGGGAATCCCCGCTTTTGCCGGGATATCGCTCCGGATACGAGACCTTTCACCAGGCTCTCTTCCTGTGCGTTGTCAAACGAGGTGTTACGGTCATCTAGTGCTGTCCGTTTCCGCATCGTTTGTCCGTACCGGTTTTGTGCCGCTTGGCGCTTCTCTTCCTGCCGAACTTGTTCTCTGTACTGTTCTTGTCCGTCCACGAGTAGCCGTGCAATTGGAATTGTGCTGGGGCAGGAGTAGTCGCAGGATTGGCATCCTATGCATTCCAGAAAGCCTTCTCGAACCGCCCTTTCCAAGCCGTTTCCAAGCGCCGACAGTATACGCCTGGGACTTATGTTAACCGGACAGTGAGCGTCACACAGGTTGCAGCCGATGCATGGAAGCACATGTGGTTTCGTCGCCTTTTCCGGTTCGAACACGACTGATCCCGTCATTGGCCCCACAACATCTTCAGGATTCAGGTCGCAAGGTAGTGCAAACCCCCCACTTCTCACCAAAGGGGGAGTGTCTGCGGCATGGTTCTGACATAGGACATCAAGTGATGTTCCCAGTGGAACTTCATACACTGTCTGCATCTCACTGCCTACGAACGTCACCGTAACCAGACGGGAGACCAGAGGGTTGCCACCTGACAGCGCATCGTGAATCGCCCGTATTGTCCCCAAATTGAATACCGGCGCCCGCAAGCCCGGTTCCAAGGTTCCGTTTCTGCACAAATGGTTCAGAAGAATCCTGGAGTTTCCCAAAGCGTACAAGTTTGGCATTGGAATTGCTGTGACCCCCGTTCTGCCTATGCTCTTGCCTAGCGCTTCGGCAAAAAACTGGCCGATCGGATAGCAGACAATCGTCGACCGCACTCCCAGTTGATTGGAGACGGCAGTGACCAAATCAAGAGTTCTTTCGGCACCTAGGGTTTTGACAAGTGCTCTGTCGTTGAGAATTTCGGGATCGCTTTCCATGAGGTTGATGACCAGTGTGCCGTCGTGCCCGAGCCTTTTCATTTTAAGGTGGGAGGGATAGCACGCTCCCCCCAAACCGACAATGCCTGCGGACTTGATTCTCGCAACTGGACTTTCTGGAAATGCGGACTTGTGACAGTTCTGCTCACCCACTGCAGCTTTGATCTCAACTGCCACTGATTCCGGCCTGTCTCTGTCTGCCAGCCGAACTGCATTCATGCCCCTCACGACTCCCGAAACTGGAGCGTGGACCGGAACTCCCTTTTCACTGAGTGCGTGAACCAGTACGGCACCTTTCTCCACATGATTCCCTTTTGAGACGGAGAACTGTAGCGGTAGGTTGAGGTGGTACTGCCTAAGCGGAACCCTGACGGTTGAAGGCGTTTCGAGAGTCTTGATGACAGGGATGCTGTCCTCGGTCATCACATTGAACGAGATGCCCATTCGGCTATTCCGTACCATCTGGTTCATATCTGTAGTGTCGCACTTGGGATGACCCTTTCCATATCGCTTGCCGGCAACATTGAAATGCAGTCCACAGGACAGACCGGGACACATAGTTCACACCCAGTGCAGTGCTCGGCAATGACAGTGTGCAGTGCCTGTTGGGATCCGACTATGGCGTCAAAGGGGCAGGCAGGTAGACACAGGCTGCAGCCGATACAGGCAGGCTCGTCTATGTAGGCGGTTTGGGCGTATGCCATTGTGCCCGGTTTCACACGTTTAGGATTTGCGTTGGTATTGAGAAGTTCTGCCAACTTTGCAGCCAGTTGTGATCCTCCTGGGGGACATAGCGTCACCGGGGCTTGGTTCGCAATCATGGCCTCCGCATAAGGTCTGCAGCCTGGATAGCCGCATTGTCCGCACTGGATTCCAGGAAGCATGCCGTCGACAACTAGCGCCAGTTCATCAGTTGCATCTGACGACTGCCGGCCAAGCCAGCCTAGAAGCCAGCCTAGAAAGGCTGCTGCAAATGCAGTGAGAACTGCATAGGTCATGTCCCTATGCCAGCCAGTCCCTGCATGGACATAGACATGATTCCGGCTGTTATTACTGTTAGAGGTGCTCCTCTGAAAGGTTGGGGCACACGCTCTGCAATGGTCGATTCACTGATGCAGCCTAGAAGAACCGTTGCAATGAGAAAGCCGATCCCGCCCGCAGCCCCATAGACTGCACTCTCAACCAGTCCGCCGTCTGTCCGGGTAGCGAGCAGCGCTGTCCCGAGGACCGCGCAGTTGGTTACGATCAGTGGCAGATAGACACCGAGGCTTCTATGAAGAGCCGGGAATAGGATGCGGCATGCGAGTTCCGTAACTTGAACCAGAAAGGCGATGACAGTGATCAATATCAACGGCCTTGCGAATCTCCAGCCGTCTGGAAGCAGGTAGGCCTCAAACATGTAGGAAATCGCGCTTGAAGTCGTCAGCACAAGGATTGTGGCCATGCCTATTCCGAGAGCTAGGGATATTTTCCTGATGCCGATCACTGGGCAAAGTCCAAGCATGTTGACTAGGACAATGTTGTTGAACAGCGCAGCGCTTAGCGCAATCCAAAGCAGATGTTGCGCATCACCGCTCATTTGTCGTCCTTCCAGCGTTCAAATGCGACATCGTCGTCTTGTCTTGCCTCAACCCAGTGCGATCCCGACGATGTGATCTCCTTCTTCCAGAAAGGGGCCTGTGTTTTGAGATAGTCAATGATGTACTCACAGGCATCGAAAGCCTCCTTCCGGTGGCCGGCGGATACCGCAACCAGAACAATGTCATCCCCTTTCTGAACTCGCCCCGACCGGTGCACCACCAATGGCTCCTCAATCTCCCATCTTTCGACAGCGTGGGTCAGGCATTCCTTCAGTTTCTTTTCTGTCATGCCGGGATAGTGTTCCAGTGTCATGAAGTTAATCCTCTCACCGGTAACCTGACTATTCCCTCTCATAACCCCGATGAAGGATGCAACTGCCCCGTGACCAAGCCGGGTAGCCTGTTGATGTACACGTTGAAGCTCGGCTAGCGCGTCAAGGCGCGACAACTGTATGCGGGCTGGAATTGCCTAGCCCCCCGTTATGGGCGGGAAGACCGCCAGTTCGGAGTTTGGTTTCAGTTTCGCGGAAAGCTGGGCGAACTCCTGATCCAAGGCATAGCGAATGTTTCTGTCCGATGCGAACAGATTCGCCCAAATGCCGCCTCTTTTGCGTAGGATCGCGATCACATCGCTGATGCAGGGTCCTTCACCACCTACGCTGACGCGCTCCGAATCGATGCCGAGCCTTTCCCGGACACTGGCGAAGTAAAGAATGTTTATGTTCATCATTGAATTTGCCTGGTCTTCCTGAGCTACCGTTATGGCTGGATTGGCAGAGCCACCTCAGCAAGAGCGACCCAGTAGCTTGCCCCTTGGGGAATAATCTCGTCGTTGAAGTCGTAGCGGGGATGGTGCAGTCCTGCGGATTCGCCATTGCCAATGAACATGAATGCGCCAGGTCGTCTCTCGAGCATGAAGGAAAAGTCCTCTCCTCCCATCATAGGTGCAGTCTGGTCATCAACGTTTCCATCGCCAACAATACGTCGTGCAATGCCGGCGGCAAAGGTTGTCTGCTCCGGATCGTTGACTGTGGGGGGATAGAGGCGACGGTAACTCAGTGTTGCCTTTGCATTGTGAACCTTGCCTACGAGTGTGCAAATTTCTTCCAAGCGAGCCTCGATCCTGCTGCGGGTCGCCTCCGTAAGTGATCTTGCCGTTCCCTTCAGGATCGCATGAGATGGAATCACATTGTGAGCGTCTCCCGAATGAAAGGAGCAGACAGAAACAACGGCAGGAGTAAGCGGATCGGTTTCACGGGACACGATTGTCTGGACGGTCGACACGATTTCGGAACCGATCAAGATGGGATCAATGCATTGATGAGGCTGAGCCGCATGTCCGCCAGAGCCTTCGATCCCGATTTCAAAGAAGTCGGCTGCCGCCATCTGCGTGCCAGGACGAATCGCAAACTTTCCGACGTCGATCCCCGGCATGTTGTGCATTCCAAAGACTCTTCCGATACCGAAGCGTTCCATTAGGCCATCCTCGATCATCGCAAGGCCGCCTGCCCCGCCTTCCTCTGCCGGCTGAAATATCAGCGCAACCGTTCCGGAAAAGTTTCTTGTCTGTGCGAGATGCTTTCCTGCGGCAAGCAGCATGCTGGTATGTCCGTCATGTCCGCAGGCATGCATTTTCCCGTCGACTACCGACTTGTGTGCAAAGTTGTTCTGTTCGTAGATGGGTAATGCGTCCATGTCGGCACGAAGGCCAATGGCATCTGAGGATTCCTTTCCTTTTCCCCGGATTATGCCGACCACGCCAGTCTGGCCGATGCCTTCGGCAACTTCGTCGCACCCGAATTCGCGCAGCTTCTCTGCTACGATGCGTGCAGTTCGGTGCACCTCATAAAGTATCTCGGGATGTCTGTGTAGATCCTGTCGCCACTCCGTGGCCTCCTTCCTCCATTCATTAAGTTGTGGCTGTATGTTCATCTCGGTTTCAAGGCCTTTCAGTGGCGTGCTGCCCAAACAGCAGGAGATTCTTCCGTTCAGCCTGCCTGACTGCTTCGGCAACCGGAAAAACCATGGCAATGTCTGGGCGATGGAGCCATGTACTCATTATATAGGGATTCATTCCACGGGCTCTGTGCCCTTTCGCAATGTAGAAAGGCAGAATCCTTCAGCAGACTATGGGGCGGCTCTGTCTGTTCACTCCAAGTACAATTCCTCAATGGTTTCCGTGACAAAATCCAAAGAGCCTGTGTCCCTTTTGGGTCTTTTTGCAATCCTCTGTCTTATCGGATTTGCGGCCGTATCTGTCGACACGCTAATGCCTGCCTTGCCCAGCATAGCGCGAGATTATGACGTTGCAGAGCAGGCGGCCCAGCTTGTGCTGAGTGCGTTCGTGTTCGGAGCGGCCATAGGAACCTTGATATGTGGGATCCTGTCTGATCTGCACGGTCGCCGCCATCCGGTTCTTGTCGGCATAGCCCTGTATCTTGTGGCGACCATCGGCTGTGTACAAAGCGGATCTTTGAACGAACTGGCGGCATGGCGGTTCGTCCAGGGGATTGGCGCGTCAGCCGGACCGACACTTGCAGCTGCCATCATCAGCGACATCTATGGGCGCAGCATGGCGGCATCCATGCTTAGCAGACTGGCAGGCTTCATGGCTCTCCTGCCTGCAACTATGCCGCTCGTCGGAAGCGCCGTCATAGTGGTTCACCACTGGAACGGGATATTCTATGTACTGGGCCTGTTTGCACTTGTAGTTGGAGGAATCTTCCATCTGACCATTCCCGAGACACACTTCGACCGGGTGCGGATGAGCGGGATTTCCGAATATATGGCGGCACACACCGATGCCCTCCGCCATCGTCCCTTTCTTTTGTACTGCCTTGCCGGTAGCTTTTCGTTTGCAGGCATCTTCGCCTACATCAGTGCCAACAGTTTTATCATCATCAACACGTTAGGGGTCAGCCAGGCCCATTATGGCTTCACATTCGCGGTACTTCCTCTGGGTTTCTTCGCCGGCTCCCAGATCGGAGCCAGTTTGGTAAGATGGATGGATCTGGACAAGGTCATTTTCATCGGTTCATTGATTGTGCTGCTCACCTCGATGACTTCGATGACCTTCGCAGTGATGGACATGTTGTCCTTGCCAATCGTCCTTATCCCCGCATTTTTTCTCACGGTTGGAGTGGGACTTGTCCTCTCAAATTCACAGGTAGGCGCAATGAAGAGCAGACCCTTGAACATGGCAACTGCCAGTGGCATTACCGGATGCATAAGGCTACTGATTGCTGCGGTGGCTGGCTGGCTGGCGTTGGACGGATTCAACGGCAACGCGCTTACCATGGTCAGCGTGATATTGGGCTGTTCCGTGGTCTCGTTCATCATATCCCTGGCCATACTGCATGACCACCGCCGGGTTGCAACGGCTTGACGGAATTGTGGTCAAGGCTTTTGGTGCGAAGCTCCTTTGCCGGATTTTCTTAACAGCACCATGACCATGCCGCGGTTCTTCTCTGGAGTGACGTATGCCAGAACAAACGTAGAGGACTGTAGCCAGTACCGTGTCAAGCCTTTCAGAATGCCGCGGCTTTCAGACGGCGAGTGATGTCCAATGCCATGGCAAACTTCAACCTTTCTTATGCCGTCATGTATTGCACTGCCTAGAAATCTCTCCAACTCCCGATGGGCTTCTTCCGCATTGTAGCTGTGCAGATCAATCTTTCTTTCCGGCTTGCTTTGTCTGAGGCGCTTGATTTCCTTGTCGGAAATGCTCGGGAGCCGGTGGAGTTCGTGTTCCCTGGAAGTATATTCGAGAGCGCTTTCCCGGTTCTGTTCGCTGTAGGGAGGCAGAATGTCACTTTCCAGGCTGACCTTGCCCACCCTTACGTCTGCGGTTACTACTACTGTCGCCTCGTCTGAATTTGGTTTTCCCTCTCCTGAACCATCCAGAGGCTTTACGCCCGGCACTAGGTCGGCGAACCGCTCAGGCTTCTTCACGTCGTTATCCGGCAAGGTAGTGTTCCGCATCCAATGCGGCCATGCATCCGCTTGCTGCGCTGGTGACAGCCTGCCTGTAAATCCGGTCCTGTACATCTCCGGCGGCAAAGACACCTGGGCAACTGGTGGCGGTCTGTCCCATGCCGCTTCCACGCCTAGTGACTATGTAGCCGTTTTCCATCTCAAGCTGATCCACGAAGAGTTCCGTGTTTGGCTTGTGTCCGATTGCAATGAAAACCCCCTGTACCTGCAGGCGCTTGGCTTTTTTCGCTTTCTTGTCGAGGATTTTGATCCCGTTGACGCCAGCACTGTCTCCCATCACCTCCTCAAGAACATGGCTGTAGAGGATGTCAATCTTTCCCTGTTCATTCTTCCTGGCGAGGCGATCCTGCAAAATGGCTTCGGCACGAAAAGTGTCGCGGCGGTGTATCAGAGTCACCTTTGCGGCTATGTTGGACAGGTACAGCGCTTCCTCGGCCGCAGTGTTGCCTCCTCCAATAACCGCCACATTCTGGTCTTTGTAGAAGAAGCCGTCACATGTGGCACAGGCGGAAACGCCACGGCCGAGGAACTTCTTTTCCGAGGGAAGTTCCAGGTACTGTGCGCTTGCTCCGCTTGATATGATCAGGGCGTCACATGTGATCAGGCCGCTGTCAGTATCAAGCCTGAAAGGCGGAGTTAGAAGGTTCACCTTGTTGACATGCGAGTTGACAACAGTTCCCCCGAATTGGGAGGCATGCTCTATGAAACGCTCCATAAGTTCTGGACCCTGAACTCCCTTCGGGTCGGCCGGCCAGTTCTGAACATCTGTGGTCGTGGTGAGTTGTCCGCCCCGCTCCACGCCGGTGATCATGATGGGCTTGAGATTCGCCCTGCTCGCATATACCGATGCTGTGCAGCCTGCCGGTCCGGAGCCAATAATGGCAAGCTTCGTGTGGCTGGAAGCGCTCATGCCGTGTCCCTCTTGGAAAGAGCCATGAGCATACCCGCCATCCCCTGAGGATAGTCTTCCATGTTGCCTGCGAAACTGTCTAGGCAGTCGGAAGCCGCCTTCGTGAACGACTGCTCCTGCATTTCCGCACCAATCGATGCAAGCGCAGCTGCGGCGACGGAATTTCCCGACGGCATCACGTCATCCATCGCGGTTCGAAACCGGATCAGCAGCTTTTCGTGTTCATGGCTGGTGAAAAAGAATCCGCCCCGTTCCCTATCCTCGAAATCCGTAATGAGAGCCTTCGCAACATCAACCGCCATGCCGTCAAGATAGTCCGGCGGAGTTTTTCCTTTCCGCACCTCCAGCAGAGCATCCAGCAGATAGGCGTAGTCATTGACATATCCATTCTGGTAGGAGGTTCCATTTCGGTGCACAGCGAGCAGTCTTGACCCATCCCACATTCTTTCCCTGATGAATCCAAGGCTGTACAGGGCGTTCTTTTCCAGTTCAGGATCTCCCAGGACTCTTCCAGCCCGGTGCAGCCCCTTGACCATCAGCGCATTCCATGCGGTGAGCACCTTGTCGTCACATCCGGGTCTTGTCCGCTTTGCCCTTGCCTGAAGCAGCTTGTTGCGGACCGACCGTGCCTTGTCACTGCAGAAGGCATCCATCCCCATGACAGGCTCCTTGCCTGTTACCGTCAGATGGCGCCTCCCTTCGAAGTTCG
This sequence comes from Gammaproteobacteria bacterium, assembly GCA_965207545.1. GTDB lineage: Bacteria > Pseudomonadota > Gammaproteobacteria > Tethybacterales > CBDBMS01 > CBDBMS01. The sequence goes on along the minus strand of CBDBMS010000003.1, from coordinate 578,810 downwards.
GTTCAAGATCAAGCCTGAACAGCGCCGATGCCAATTCAAACTCCTCGCTGTTCAGGACAGACTTGATCTCATCGGCATTCCAGACGTAGAAAGATCCCTCCCTTCCCTCGCTATCCGCATCAAGCGATGAGAAGAATCCTCCATCCGGGGATTGCATTTCCCTGATGGCCCATGCTGCCGTCATTTCAATCCATTCGCGGTAGTGGGTATCGCCAGTCGCCTCGTAGGCCAGTGCATAGAGATTAAGCAAAAGACCGTTGTCGTAAAGCATCTTCTCAAAGTGCGGGATTTGCCAGTCTTCATCGACACAGTATCTGAAGAAACCTCCTCCAACATGGTCGAACAAGCCGCTTCTTCCCATTATCGTAAGAGTATTTGTTATTTCTTTCAGTAGCTTGTCGTTTTTTTCTGATATTGCCTGTGAGAGGCAGAATTCCATTGCCGTCGGATGTGCAAACTTCGGCGCGCTTTGGAATCCACCCTTGATGGGATCAATGTTTCTCCTGATCCTTTCCAGCCCGCGCGCAACGAGATCTGAGTCGAGTGTTTTTCCAGCGCCTACGCCACCCTGTTCCATCCCTTCAAGTGCCTGACAGACTGATTGTCCCTGTCTGTCGATGTCCTTTCTTCGGTTTGCCCATATGTCGGACATGGCCATGAGAACCTGCAGGAATGAGGACATTCCCCGTCCCTCCTGCAGAGGGAAATATGTGCCAATGAAGAAGGGCACCTGTTTCGGATCCATGAAGACAGTGAGTGGCCATCCGCCACTTCTCCTGGTCATGAGTTGGTGTGCCACCTGATAGATATGGTCGATGTCTGGGCGTTCCTCGCGATCCAGCTTGATGTTGACGAAATTCTCATTCATCATCCGAGCGGTATTCTCATCTTCAAATGACTCATGTGCCATGACGTGGCACCAGTGGCATGCGGCATATCCTATCGACAGGAGAATTGGGCGATCCTGTTCCCGTGCCATTGCAAAGGCCTTCTCATCCCACGGATGCCATTCGACCGGATTTTCCGCATGCTGAAGCAGATATGGACTAAGACATTCCGAAAGCCGGTTCACTGTAGCAGGTCTCCAGCCGATACCGCCCCGTCGGTTACTGGCACTCCGAGTACCCCCAGATTGGCATGACCGTAATGCTTTCTGAGCAATTGGGGAACAGGGTGATCCTCCTCCGCAGTTGCGGGATTGATGCAGGTTGCCCTGCACCTTGGGATCTCCCGAACAACTAGAACTGTCAAGTCAGATCCAATCTGGATTTTCCTGCCGATCCAGTCCATCTCGCTCCAGGGAGACAGTCCCTCTACGATAACATTGCCCCTGAACCGGGCTGGATCAAGATCAACCTCGATTTTTCCGGATAGTTCTCTTACGGTTTCCATGTTGATGATCGATAGAAGAGCTCCCTCATAGTCCCAAAGCGGCGAATGTCCATGGTCGATCACGGCTATATCGTCAAGTTCCAGCACCTTGCTAACCAAGAAGGCCATGTCCGTGCACAGGGCTGGCGAGGAAATTTTCTCGGAAAACACTATGTTCCCCTGGTACAAAAGCGAAATCCGGTCTTCGCTGACTTGTGCCTTGACTGCCGCAACTGCCGGTGTTTTCTTCAAGGCATGGAACATGGTGCATGGAGGAAACATCTCCGTCTCCGCCTCCGCCCGGTCGCTTGTAGCGATTACGCCCCATCTGCGGTCATGTGCAATGCCTTTGCCTGCCGTTATCCTGCACATGTCCAGCATTTCGCCTGCGAACCCTTTTATCGGATATCGACAGATCTCCCGGACCCGGCCTGTAGCAAGCGTCATGCCCTTGCCAGTCGGTTCATGAAGGAGCGGTCCAGATGGTTCTTCCAGAACCAGACCCATCTTCCCGTAAAGCACCAGGCTCCGTAGGCCGCTGCTGCCCGGCGATTTCCGAGATTGATGATCGACAGATGCCGTGGTTGGAACGGAAACTCCCTGAGTGGCTGTTGCAATACGTGTGCAACAATATTCCGCTTCAGGGTTGCCGCCTGCCTGACTGCAAAGACGCCGGCCTTGGGGCAACTCATGCCGAGTATGTTGCATGCGTCGCCACAGGCAAACACATGTGGGTGCGAGATGCTTTGCAGAAAGCGGTTTACGGAGATGAAGCCCTCTTCATCAATATCCAGCTGGGTATCCTTGAGCAGTGTGGGCGGCTTGACCGGTGTTGCCAGAATCACCTTGTCCGCCCTGATCTCCTCGTTTGTACTGGTGTGAAGTGATCCATCCCGGTGTTCCCTGACCTCGCTGTCAACCTGAACGCTGATTCCCAGATAAGCCAAAGCCCTGTGGATCCGTCTGACGAAACGCGGCGAATGCCCTCTGAGCAAACCGTTTCCAGCCTCGATCAAGGTTATCCTGCAGTCGACTGGAAAGTTGCCGATGCGCCTGCATATCCTTTGCCGTAAGGCACAGGCGATTTCTATGCCTGCGGCGCCTCCACCGACAATACACAGGTCCAAGCTTCCGCCATCGTAGTCGTCGATCCATTTCAACCACTCAAGGAAAGCGTTCACCGGCTTGACCTTCATCAAGTCCTTGCCCTGCGGGATGACGACGGACATCTCGCCGCCCAAGTTGAGCGATACCGTGTCAAACGGAAGGAGCTTGCCGCTGCGCAACGTTAGCATGTTCCGCTTCGCATCCAACGCTACAACCTCGTCCTCCAGCCAAGACACTTTCAGGTTGCGAGCGAGCCGCTCAAGATCAATCAGAAACTCGTCCTTACGGTAGATCGTTTCGATTGTTCCCGGGATCATTCCGGAATACGGGGTAAACCTGAACGGAGAGATGAGCGTGATTTCAGCCTGGTGCGGCAGGCTTGCCGCAATGCCTTTCAGTGCAAGCGCATGAGTGTGGCCTCCGCCCACAAGACATACTCTCTTCATCATGCCTTTGCAGGATTTGCAACACCGTAGTGAACATGTCCGGTAGGTGCATGGTCAAGCGCGTCATCGCAGTTGCCGACCTTGTCGTCAAAGAAAAAGTCGGGCTTGAAGGACTGGAGCATTTTGCTTTTCGGGGTGCCTGCCATGTAGAACGCCTCGTCAACCTCAAGCCCCCAGTCCATTAGCGTCCGTATTGGCCTCTCATGAGCGGGAGCCGCTCTTGCCGTGATCAGCGCGGTTCTTATTCCCATCCCGAAATCTGGCGGCAGAGATCTCTTGAGGTTCAGCAGGCCGGCAAGAAAATGCTTGAACGGACCGGGAGACAGAGGTTCCATCACCTTCTCCGATTCGTTGCGCACGAAACTCTTGAGTCCTTCTTGCTGGTACAGCCTCTCAGCCTCGTCGCTAAACAACACTGCATCGCCGTCAAAGGCTATCCTCAACTCGCTTTCATCGCATGTCGCATGCCCTATTCCTGTGTAGACCTGCGCCGAAGGTACATTGCGCTCAATCGCAGAGCGTACATGCGGGGCATGGGCAGACAGATAGAGATGGGCGCCTATAGCCTCAAGATACTGCACCGGGGATTTTCCGGCTGTAAATATGCCCTGTCCGAGTTCCAGGCCGTAGTGATCGATTGCCTTGAAAATCCTTAGTCCCGTGACGGGATTGTTTCTCGAGACGATTATGATTCTGACCCTGGTTTGTCCATCGGCATTGAAGCGTAGCAACTTCGTAACCAGCCTGTAGGCAATGCCCAACGGTGGTGGAGAATCGATGCGTTCCTTCTGCAGCTGGGCGTACTGCTCAGTGCCCTCTTTTTCATACACTTGGTTCTCTTCCTCAAAGTCGAAGAGTGCGCGGGAGGAGACGGCGACGACAAGCTCACTAGGCAGTTTTTTCTTCATTTTAGGCATTATAGAGGATTGACGCTAGGGACCGCAGGCGTTTTACAGCATAGCGTTCCTGCCAGTTACGCCTGATCCCAGTCTAGGCATTACAATGTTGCAACGATGAGTTCAGTTCCATATCTATTTCCGGGGAATGTCCGGTTTCCGCTAGTCGATAGCGCCCTGGATCATCCCAACGGACTGCTTGCCGCCGGCGGCGACCTGCTTCCGCAAACACTGCTGAGAGCCTATTCATTGGGAATATTTCCTTGGTTTGACGAGGAGAGCACCATTCTCTGGTGGCATCCGGATCCGAGGATGGTTGTGTACCCTGGACGTCATCGGACAACAAGGTCATTGCGGCAAACCCTCAAGACAGACAGTTTCCAGTTCCGCATCAACTACAGCTTTGGAACCGTGGTTGATCAATGTGCCCGGATACGGCGGGCTGGGCAGGACGGGACATGGATAACTTCCGAAATGCGAAATGCCTATTTGTGTCTTCACCGTCTCGGATATGCGCACAGCGCAGAGGCATGGCAGAATGGAAGGCTAGTTGGAGGGTTGTACGGAGTTGCCATCAAGGGATGCTTCTTCGGTGAGTCGATGTTCCATACCGTTTCCAACGCATCGAAGTTCGCTTTTGCACGCCTATCGGACATTTTGTCAAATGCCGGCTATCTTGCCATAGATTGCCAGGTTCCATCATCCCATCTGGAATCGCTGGGAGGAGAACACATGTCCCGCACTTCTTTCATGCAGCTTCTCAAGCGCTGTATGGATGCCAAGGTTGACAGTTCATTCTGGGATGCATCTGGATCAAGTGACACTTGGAACAGAGAATGTCGGAAAGTGGTCGGATGTTGACTGAGATCAGGAACTGGTTCAATCTCCTGATGAGAAACCGGGAGCTTGCGGTTTTGCTGGTAACGGTACCCCTGATGCTGGCAGTTCTTTACCTGCTTCTTGGAGTCCTGTCTCCTCTGTTTGTTGGCGTGCTGTTTGCCTATCTGCTTGAGAAGCCCGTCCAGTCGCTCGAAAGGCGGAAGATTCCACGCACAATTTCCGTCAGCATGGTGATCAGCCTCTTTCTGCTGTTGCTGACCCTTCTGCTTTTGATTGCCTTTCCTAGGCTCGGAACTCAGCTCTCGGGGCTGTTCCAACAACTTCCCCGGACAGGTGACGCCCTGCCTGGCCTGATCGGCAAGATCAATCGCTACCTTCCTGATTTTATCGATCCCATTGACAGCGAGATGATCGGTGAGAATGTCACAGACTATCTGGCGATATTCGGCAAAAGCTTTCTGGAGACGACCCTCACCTCCGCCTCCGACATATTCACATTGCTGGTCTATGGCGTTCTGATGCCTCTGCTGGTCTTTTTTCTTCTCAAGGACAAGGACCTCCTGCTGGCATGGATGCGCAAGTACGTTCCGCACAACCGCGTGTTTTCCGAGCTGTACGCAAGCGTTGACGAGCAGTTCGGCGCGTACATTCGCGGAAAGGTCATCGAGGGCGGCATCATAGGAGCGCTCAGCCTGGCTGCATTCTCGTATTACGAGCTTGAGTACGCCTTGGTGCTCGCCGTGCTTGTAGGCCTTTCCGTCATAATCCCCTTTATTGGCGCCATCATTGTCACCTTTCCGGTTCTTGCGGTCGCCTATCTCCAGTTTGGAGGGAGCGAAGGGTTTGTCTACGTAATGATAGCCTATCTCCTGATCCAGATTTTCGATGGCCAGCTTCTGGTGCCTCTTCTCTTTTCCGAGGTGGTCAAGATACATCCTGTAGGCATTCTGATTGCCATCGTGTTTTTCGGTAATCTCTGGGGAATATGGGGAGTGTTCTTTGCGATTCCGTTGGCTTCACTGATCAAGTCCTTTCTCGTTGTTGTCGAGAAACACAGACATGTGACCAATGTACCGTAGCCTTCGGCGCCTTCTATTTCTGCTGCCGCCTGAGTGCGCCCATGATCTGGCTCTTCATGCACTCTCCCTTGCGCCCTGCCGGCCTGAGAGTAGCAAGACCCCTTCAACCGTCATGGGGATGGAATTCCCGAACCGCATAGGGCTTGCCGCCGGGTTTGACAAGACTGGCGCCCATGCAGACATCATGGCAAGGCTGGGCTTTGGCTTTATTGAGGTGGGAACCATCACCCCTGAACCGCAGTCAGGGAACAACAAGCCCAGGGTCTTCCGTCTTCCTCGCGAGGAATCCCTTATCAACCGCCTTGGCTTTAACAATCCGGGAATGGAACAGGCGCTGGCAAACATCCGCAACCTTAGACGCAACGGTTATGTGCTCGGAATAAACATCGGCAAGGGACGTGACACGCCGATTGAGGATGCTGCAGAGGATTATGTGAAGTGTCTTGGCAAACTCCATTCCCAGGGTGACTACTTCACACTAAATGTCTCTTCACCCAACACTGAATCACTTCGGGATCTTCAGTACGGCAAGGCACTTTCGGCTTTTCTTTCCCGGATACTGTCCGAGCGGGACAGTCTGCTTGACGGGACGGCACACAAGCCTATTATGGTCAAGTTGTCGCCGGACTGGAAGAATGGAGAGATGGAGGAGACCTGCCGGATCATCGGGGATTCAGGGATTGACGGTGTGATTGTGTCAAACACCACCCTACAGCGTCCGAAGCACATGGAAGGCATCCCTTACAGCAATGAGCAGGGGGGGCTCAGTGGCAGTGCGCTGGCCCCACTGTCGAGGGAGGCTATGACCAGAGTTCGCAAGGCGCTACCGGACAAGATTGCATTGATTGCCTGTGGAGGGATATCCACGCCCGAAGATGCGATGGACCGGCTGAACAACGGCGCTGACCTCGTCCAACTCTATACTGGACTCATCTATCAGGGGCCGGATCTCGTGCGCCGGCTGGTCAATGCGGAGCAAAGACATGCCGCTGTCCAGACCCACTGACTAGGCTTCCGCCACATCAGCAGGCCGCAATGTTCTGCGGAGGATTCTTATTTGGTCGCGCAGGTCTGCAGCCTTCTCAAATTCCAGATCACGTGCATGTGCCAGCATTTTCTTCTCCAGGTTCCTTAATTCGCCGCCCAGCTCCTTTTCCCCCATGCGGTTATAGTCTTTCTTGCGCTTCCTTCCGTCGCACTTCGCCTCCTCCTGATAAACCCCGTCAATCAGTTCCTTGACCGGCTTGACAATGCTTTGCGGCTCCACGCCCGTGAGGGCGTTGTGCCGCTTCTGCTTTTCTCTGCGGCGCTCGGTCTCCTCAATCGCCTGCTTCATTGCACCTGTCATCTTGTCCGCATAAAGTATTGCCCTGCCTGAAAGATGCCGGGCGGTCCGGCCAATCGTTTGAATCAGGGACTGAGCTGACCTGAGAAACCCTTCCTTGTCCGCATCCAGAATGGCAACAAGCGACACTTCCGGTATGTCGAGTCCTTCGCGGAGCAGATTGATGCCGACAAGAACGTCAAACTCTCCCATGCGGAGATCGCGGATGATTTCAACACGCTCCACGGTGTCGATATCCGAATGGAGATAGCGGACTTTAATTCCGTTTTCAGAGAGGAATTCCGTCAGTTTTTCCGCCATCCGCTTTGTCAGCGTGGTGACGAGCACTCTCTCCGACTTGGCAACACGCCTGTTGATTTCCGAGAGCAGAGAATCGATCTGTGTCGAAGCTGGCTGCACCTCGACTTCAGGATCCACTAGCCCGGTTGGCCGCGCTATTTGCTCCACAACCCGGGTCGACTTCTCCCGTTCGTAGGCTGCGGGCGTGGCCGAGACGCAGATGATCTGCGGGGCAAGCTCGCTGAACTCCTCGAACCTAAGCGGCCGGTTGTCCATGGCTGATGGAAGCCGGAAACCGTACTCGACCAGGTTGAGCTTGCGGGAACGGTCCCCTTCGTACATTCCCCTAATTTGCGGGAGTGTCACGTGACTTTCGTCCACAAACATGATGGCGTCATCCGAAAGGTAGTTCAAAAGGCAAGGCGGAGGTTCGCCGGGCTGTCTGCGTGACAGGTGGCGGGAATAATTCTCGATTCCCTTGCAGTACCCTATCTCGATCATCATTTCCAGGTCATAGCGTGTTCTTTGCTCAAGTCGCTGCGCCTCGACTATCCGGTTCTGACTGTGCAGCTCATCCAGCCTTTCCGTCAGTTCTGTCTTGATGGTCTCTATTGCATGAAGCATTGTGTCGCGTGTCACGACATAGTGTGAGGACGGGAAGATCGTGAAGCGGGCCATCCTACGCCGCACCTCGCCGGTTAGCGGATCAAACAGGTGAAGCGTCTCCACCTCGTCGTCGAAGAGGTCGATCCGGACAGCCATTTCCGCATGCTCGGAGGGAAAGATGTCGATCACATCACCTCTCACCCGGAACGTGCCCCTCTTGAAGTCCAAGGTGTCGCGCTCATACTGCATGGCAGTCAGCCGCTTGATAGTCTCATCCCTGCTGATGCGGTCGCCCTGGCGGATGTGCAGAACCATTTGGTGGTAGTCCTTCGGATCCCCAATGCCGTATATTGCGGACACGGTTGCAACAATTACACAGTCCCTTCGCTCCAGTATCGACTTTGTTGCCGAGAGCCGCATCTGGTCGATGTGCTCGTTGATGCTTGAATCCTTCTCTATGTAGAGATCCCTTGAAGGCACATAGGCTTCAGGCTGATAATAGTCGTAGTACGAAACGAAGTACTCGACTGCATTGTCGGTGAAGAAATCCCTGAACTCCGAATACAGCTGTGCAGCAAGCGTCTTGTTGTGTGCCATGACAATGGCTGGACGTCCCGTCCGCTCAATGACATTGGCCATGGTAAAGGTCTTTCCCGATCCAGTCACCCCCAGCAGCGATTGGAACTGTTCGCCATTCTCCACGCCTCCTACAAGTTTCTCGATCGCCTGTGGCTGATCGCCTGCTGGCTTAAAGTCACTTGTGATGCGGTAGCTTCTCCCTTCCTCTATCTTCCGACGCGTCATGCCCATTGAACAGCCTTTGCTAGGCTTCCTGCCCTAGCCTTTCTTGCGGGCGTATCGAGAAGCGCACTTTCCCTTGGCAGTTCTCGTCCAGCGCCACTTCGTGCCTTTCCTCGCATGCCTCTCCATGAAGGTCGAACAGTCCAATGCCGGCCCCGTTGAAGGATTTCGTTTTCGCATGAAAAAGACGGGTGGCCAACTTGCCGCCAATGCCGGTTCCCGTATCTGTCACGGAAAGCCCAATGCCGCCTGAAGCGAGCCGATGAAGAGCAATCGTGATTTTCAGCCCATGTTCGGTCTCTTTCTTCTTAAGCGCATTGGACACGAAGTTCTCTGCAGCCCTGTCGTAAAGCCTAGCTGGCACCATGTCCCTTTCATCAATGCCGTCGTCAAGCTCCAGATGATCAATGATGTGCTCAAAGCGCTTGGTGGTTCGCCCCCACCAAAGCAGCGCTGATATTCTTTGGGTTGCGCGTGCCTTCTCCAGTTCCGGCTGATCAATCGTCTTTAGCGCATCTTCGAGCCTGCGACCGATTTCCGGAAGCTGGTTCCTCGCCAGTGAAGCGATCTTCTCATCACTGGCAGTTCCACTGAGACCTCCTATCGCCTTAATGGAATGTAGGATGTTCTTGATGTCATGGGAAAGCCTCAGGCCGGTTTCCCGTATGATGAGCGAGCCTTGCTCCTTGGCATAGCGCACCTCCCTAAGCTTGGAGGAATAGAAATGGACAAGAACCTCGAGCCTGAAGTAGTTCACCAGAGCCCTGATGTGCGAGGTATACCGCCTCGAATAAAGCGTGAACACTAGCGGGGAAAGTTCGTGGGACATCCTATGCCTGGTTCGGCTTCCCTCCGTGCTGGACGAGGACTTGCCGATCCTCCACTCAATCCGTTCGAGGCCGGCCACTGAGCGAAGCTCCGAGGTGGCGGAAGCCAGGAACTGATCTGCATCTTCCGCCACCATCGCGAGATTCGACATTCTTTGTGCCCATTTCTCTAGGGAAACATTGGTCGGGAACAGATGCCTGGCGATGACGGTTCCAAGACCCCATTTGGAAAATGGCGCCCAAGCAAGGGTGATGCAGGCTGTGAAGCCGATCCCGATGCCTAGGGTGGTTGCAATGCTGACAGGGAACGACAGTTCGGTGGTGCTTTCGATCACCACGGCAAAAAGCAACAAAAAGCCCATGATGAGTGCGAACAGAAGCGTGGAAACATAATCGCTGTCCTGGCTGAGAGGCTGGCCTCTGAATGCGATGACCAACTCCACCGCCAATATGAAGAATCCTATGGCAATGGACGGGATTCGAGCGAACTCACGGTGGATTGTTATGCTGAAGCCATCCATGTAAAGTTCAGGTATGATAACAAGAAGTGTCAGCATTGCTATGAAAATCAAGGAGAAAAATTCAGAAATAAAGTCAATCGTCCTCTCGGAGAACAATAGCCTGCTGAATACCAGACCCGATAGCAGGCATGTCCAGATTACTTTGCCCCATGGCAAAAGCAGTGTGATCGCCGTTAGCAAAGCCAGACCGGCCGTACGTACAAGAAAGCCTTTTGTTCTGTTTGTCGCCATGGAGGCGGTCCAGTCCGAATAAAGAAGAAATGCGCAGGCCAAGTGAAACGTCCAGAGTGTGGCTTGCACAACCGGTTCGAAGGGGATCAGGGACACCCCCAGCGTGGCAAGCATCGCCGGCTTCAGAAGTGCACCGAATACGTTGAGCAGGGGTTTCAAGGCGACAACCTAGTGTAGTACAAAATGCCTTGACCGAGAAAGTTTGAATTCCGGTCCATATGGTAATATTATACGGATCGGGTAAGCAGGGAATACCAAGGTGTCAAACAGATTTTTAGCTCACGTAGCGACATTCTCCCAGTTCACGTTTCGGGAAGCGATCAAGAACCGTATCATCTGGATTGCGGTGGCCATCGCCGTGTCGGGTCTTGGGCTAGGCGCTTTCATCACTGAGGTTGCTGTCATGGAAGGTGAGGAAATCCAGCTAACCCTTCTTGCTGAGACCTACAGGTTTTCCGCAGTGTTTGTGATGATGATCTTCGTGATATCGACGATAGTCCGGGAATTCAACGACAAGTGCATGGACATTTTCCTTTCCCTTCCCATCACCCGGCTTTCCTATTTCATCGGCCGTTCCTGCGGCTTTGCCTTGTGCGGGCTGTTCCTTGCGGCGATGTTTGGCAGTGTGTTGCTTCTGTACGGGAACATTGAAAACGTTGCACTGTGGAGTTTTTCCCTCTGGCTGGAACTGCTCATCATGGCGCTTGTCAGTTTTTTCTGCGTTCTCACGTTTAACCAGCAGATTCCTCCAGCTTTTAGCGTGGCCTTCTTTTTCTACCTGCTCACCCGCTCGCTTGACACAATAGAGTTGATTAGCGAATCGGCTTTGCTTGCAACCAGCCTTGGCAATCTGCTGTTCGAGTACACCATTGACGTGCTGGTTCTGGTCCTTCCCAACCTGGACCGTTTCACCCGTGCGGAATGGCTGGTCATTGAGCTTCCCACCATCCACAGCTTTAGCCTAGTGGTTCTCCAGTCGGCCGCATATGTTCTTCTGATCGGATCACTAGCCATGTTTGATTTCAAGAGGAAGAACCTTTGAAGAGAAACTCTGCTGGGAAACCGACGCCTCGCTTCCGTTTCCGGCTGATTGTCGAAGAGGAGTATCAGCCCCTCTCGGTTGTTCCGCTGTTTTTGTGGGCACTGATGTTTGTCAGCTTTGCGTTGCAGGTCTTCCTGAACCTGAAGGTGATCGAGAGGCCCACTGCGATTGCCGAGGATTTGCAGGATCCGCCTTCAATCAACTTTCTAAAAGGAATCTCATTCGGTGCGCCATTAGCCTTGTCGCGTATTCTTATGTTTCGTCTCCAGGCATTTGACAACCAACCTGGCATTAGTCTGCCCTACGCTCAGCTCGACTACCGGAAGATTCGAAGCTGGCTGGAAACGATTCTTGAACTAAACCCGCATTCCGGATATCCGCTGATGAGTGCAGCTCGCGTCTACAGCGGGGTAAGGCAGAAGGACAAGAAAAGAATAATGTTTACGTTTGTACATGAGGCCTTTCTCAAAAAACCCAACGAAAGATGGAGATGGCTCGCCCATGCAGCGGTTCTCACCAAGGAGGATTTGGAGGATCTGGAGCTTGCAGCCAAGTATGCCAAGGATTTGCACGATAAGACAGACCCTCTGACAGTTCCCGACTGGGCACGTCAGATAGAGATTTTCTACCGGGCGGAACTTACGGAGTACGACACTTCCATTAAACTGATTGAGAACCTTCTTGATAGCGGAGAAATCACCGACGATCACGAGTTTACGTTTCTTTACGAGCGGCTAGCGGAAGTGCTGGACAAGATGGTGAAGAGTGGGAAGATCAGGGAGAAAGCCGACTTTCAGTCCAAACTGGACAAGATGGAGGATCTTCGTAGGAGGTATTTGCAACAACAGAGCATCGACGATTCCATCTAGCGGCCGCTTCCGGTTTGGAAACTGCGATTCAGGTTAGGAATATCGCGCCGAGGCCAAGAAAGACAAAGAAACTTGCACAGTCGGTGATCACGGTCAACACTACCGACGAGCCAAGGGCGGGATCCTTGCCGATTGCATCCATTACGATCGGTATAGCGAAGCCGGCCAGTGCGGCAATCATGAATGCGCTCACCATGGATGCGAACAGTATCGTACAAAGCGCAATGCTCTGATAGAACAGGTAGCCAAAGCCTGCCGCCAGCAGGCCTCCCACAACTCCGTTGAGTGTGCTGAGCCGGAGCTCGTTGAAGAGCATGATCGCCAAGGCTCCTTTGTTGACGTGCTCTAGTGCAAGCGCCCTGACCATTAGCGTCGCAGTCTGGATCCCGGCGTTGCCACTAAGACTGGCTATGATGGGCATCAGGGCTGCCAGCGCCACCAGCCTCTCTATGGTGTCCTCGAACAGGCCAACCATGCGGGAGACTGCAAATGCGGCAACCATGTTGACGATCAGCCACACCCAGCGGTTGCGGAAGCGTCTGAAAATGGGCGCAAACAGATCCTCCTCTTCGCTGATGCCGGTGCTGATCATCATGCCCTTGTTACGTTGCTCCTCCAGATAGGTGACGATCTCGTCAATGGTGATACGGCCCACGACCTGTTGCAGACTATTGACGACCGGGGCGGATACAAGATCATACTTCTCAAAGGCGCTGGCGACGTACTCTATGGAGTCTGTTGCCCTGAACGAATATATGTTCTGCTTCACCATGACCTCGGACATCTGGCTTTCCTTGGGGCTGATAAGAAGCCTCTTCAAGGGCAGAACTCCGGCTAGTCGCCCCCTATCGCCAATGATGAACAGCTTATCGCAATGGCTTGGAAGTTCCCCCATCTTCCTGAGTCTGGAAATGATCTGCCCCGCCATCTTCCCCTCATGAAAGATGACCGGGTTGAAGTCCATGACTTCGCCCACCGTATCTTCACCGAACGAGAGGGATGCACGCAGATCCTTATCTTCAGTCAGGTCAGCCAGACGCATCAAGCGTGCCCGCTCGTCGTCAGGAAGTCGGCGTAGGATGTAGGCGACATCGGAAACATCCAGACCCTTGAGAGCTCCTGCCAAATCACTTTCGCCCATTTCGGATGCCAGCATTTCCAGAACACTCTCGCTGACCTCCATCAGCACCTTTCCGTACCTGCCCTTAGGCAGCAGAGCCCAGACAAGGACACGTTGCCCGAACGGAATACTCTCTAGCAGGTCGGCTATGTCCGCGGAATGAAGATCCGCAAGCATCTCCTTCAGTTTTCGGGCTGGTTCGCTTTTCCGCTCTGCGGAACCCATCTTGCCATCCTGCGCTAGATCAGCCAATTCAGGCATTTGCTTGAGCAGGGCGCTGATCTTTTCAGTAATTGACATGGGAGTGCTTTCGAATTGACCTGATTCTATCAGCAGCATGTAGGTGGGAAACGGTATGTGCTGTAACCAATGCAAACTTGGCCGCGTGAACCCTGAATCGGACGGTTCTTGTGCCGGTGAAGGTCGAAACCGGCCCGCTGATGATATAATCCAGTCCAATCCTTGTTCCGCATCATTTTGCGGGACCCATTTAGACCAGAAGGAATCTCCTTGCAACACTACGAAATTGTTGCGGTCATACATCCTGATCAGAGTGATCAGGTCAGCGAGATGACCGAACGCTACAAGTCAATCGTCATTGAGAATGGCGGACAGGTCCATCGTATTGAGAACTGGGGGCGCATGCCTTTGGCCTACCCGTTGCAGAAGAAGCTGTACAAGGCTCACTACGTCCTGATGAACCTTGAATGTGACACCAGCAGTCTTGCGAAACTTGAGGAGTCATTCAAGTTCAATGACGCGATCCTCCGTACGCTAGTCTTGAAACGGAAACGCAAGGAAACTGGTGACAGCGTAATGAAGAGCAGCCTTCAAGCCAAACACGAGATGGCACAGGCTAAGGAGACGGCTACGCCATGAGAAAGAAAGGATTCGGCCGCAAGAAGCACCTGAAGAAAAAGATGCTCTATCGGCAAAAGTCGGTATGCCCTTTTGCCCAGGCTGGCACTGAGGAGATTGACTACAAGGACATCGCCCTGCTCAAGAACTACATTCGCGAAAACGGAAAGATCATGCCTTCGCGCCTGTCCGGCGTGTCGGCAAAGTACCAGAGACAACTCACGCGTGCAGTCAAGCGCGCACGCTATCTGGCACTGATTCCAATTACCAGTCACCACCGGTCTGCATACTACGAATGATCAAGGTTCTTCTGCTTGAAGAGGTTCACAATGTCGGCGACATCGGCGACATTGTCTCGGTAAGAAACGGTTACGGAAGGAACTTTTTGATCCCTTCGGGCAAGGCCATGCGTGCCACTGATGAGGCGATCCAAATCTTTGAAGGACGCAAAGCCGAACTGCTCAAACAACGTGAGGAACGAATGAGCGTCCTCAAGGAGTTTTGCTCATCCCTTGACAAGTCCAAGTTGACAATCCAGGCAAACGCTAGTGCCGACGGCAAGCTCTACGGCTCCATCGGAGCGGGCGTGATTGCTGATGAAATCAAGAGCCAGTTCGGCCTTGACGACAAGGCCCCTCTGAGAAAGGACCAGATACGCATCCCTGGCGGAGGAATCAAGCAGACAGGCGATTACGGCATCACAGTCAGCCTAGGCAAGGAACTGAAAGCGGAAATAGCGCTTTCAGTCATCTCCGGCACAGGTGGCAGTTCCGACATGTCGGAACTGCTTAGCAGTGAAAGCGCCGGAAACGCCTCTACCTTGCCATCCACAGAGCCTGCCGATAGCCAGGAAAGCGTCGGCCAGCAGACCGAATGAAAGAGAAGAGAGCCATCCTATGAATTTCAATATGCGTGAACTGATAAAGATGGGCGCCCATATCGGTCATCGTACCCGGTACTGGAGTCCCGCGATGAAGCCGTATATCTATGGTGTTCAGAACAGTCACCACATCATCAATCTGGAGCATACCGTTTCAAGGTTGGCCTCCGCATACAGTTTCTGCCGGAAACTTGCCGCAAATCAAGGGACAATTCTCTTCGTCTGCACCAAAAAGGTGGCCAAGCAGGCCATTGAGGAGGAGGCGAGCCGCTGCAACATGCCTTATGTCAATTCCCGCTGGCTTGGCGGGATACTAACCAACTTCAAGACCATCCGCAATTCCGTCGCCAAGCTGGAGCAGATGGAGAAAGACATTGAAGGCGGACTCTTGAACGAGATGACCAAAAAGGAGGCGATCAATTTCATGTCGGTCAAGGACAAGCTGTTGACAAATGTCGGCGGCATCCGGGACATGAAGGAACTGCCCGATGCCCTCTTTGTTATTGATGCAGGCTACCACAAGGCTGCCCTTTTGGAAGCTTTCAAACTTGAGATCACATTGATCTCCGTTGTCGACACCAATGATTCACCTGACGACATCAACTATGTCATTCCCGGCAATGACGATTCCAAGAACCTGATCCGCTACTACGCAAAAACCATCTCGGACGCGGTTCTTGAAGGCAAGGAGGAAGGTGCGCAGAAGCTGGTGCAGGAACTTGCCTCGCAAAAGAGCGGTGATGATGAGCCGAACGAAGAGGAACCAGGCAATGTCTGAAATCAGTGCCGTGCAGGTCAAGAGCCTACGCGATGCAACTGGTCTTGGAATGATGGAGTGCAAGAAAGCGCTTGTTGAAAGTGACGGCGATATTGGCAAAGCCAACGAACTTCTCCGCATCCGGAGCCAGGCCAAGGCTGGAAAGGTTTCCGGCCGATCCACCATGGAGGGTCGGATCGGGATCCTCGTTAACGATTCAGCCGGGGTGATAGCGCAGGTCGGCTGCGAGACTGACTTCGTCGCCAAGGATGAGAATTTCATCTCCTTTGTCGATTTTGTTCTGAAGACCGCCTTGGAACAGGAGGATGTGAGCAATCTTGCCAGTGTGCCCGGCCTTGAGGATGCCCGTCAGGGACTGGTTCTCAAGCTTGGCGAGAACATCTCGGTCGGCGAGGTCGCAAGCATCAAGGCGGCAGGTGGTTCATTGGCAAGCTATGTTCACCAAGGCTCAAAGATCGGTGTGCTGGCCACACTTGACCGGAATGATGGCAATGTAGGGCGCGACTTGTGCATGCATATTGCCGCCATGCGGCCTTCATTCGTTTCGCCGGAGGACGTTCCCGCCGAGGTGCTCGAAAAGGAAAGGGATATCTATTCGGAACAGCTGGCTGAATCAGGCAAGCCTCCCGAGATCATCAGCAAGATTGTCGACGGCAAGATCGGAAAGTATCTTGAGGAAGCCTGTCTTTTGCTTCAGCCGTTCATCAAGGATGAGGATAAGACCGTCGGAGAGGTTCTCAAGGAAAGAAAAGCCGAAATCCGCAGATTTGTCCGTCTGGAGATCTGCTAGGACATGCTACGCCGCAGCGCAGCCGGGCCATAGCACAACACTGTATGGAGAAGCTGGCATATCATCGTGTTCTCATAAAACTGAGTGGCGAAGCGATGATGGGAGATTCAGGCTTTGGCATCAACACCGAGGCTGTCCGCTACCTGGTTGACGAGGTCAAGTCGGTTCGTTCACTGGGTGTCGAGACCGCACTGGTCATTGGCGGTGGAAACATCCTGCGGGGCAGTGCCCTCAGCAAGGAGGTCAATCTCATCCACCGTGTCACGGCCGACTATATGGGAATGCTGGCTACGGTGATCAACGCCATGGCCCTTTTCGATGCGCTCCAGCAGGCTGAAATGGAGGTTCGTATGCAGGCTGCGCTCAGTATGGAGCAGCTGGTTCAGCCCTACGTCAGGGACAAGGCAAACCGTTATCTCCAGCGGGGGTGTATTGTCATATTCTCTGGAGGAACCGGCAACCCCTATTTCACAACCGACACCGCAGCAGCGCTACGTGCCACTGAAATCAACGCCCAGTTGCTACTCAAGGGGACCAAGGTTGCCGGTGCTTATTCTGCCGATCCGGACAAGGACAAGAATGCGCAGATGTACTCCCAGCTGACTTTCGATGAGGCGATCAGCAAGAAGCTCGAGGTGATGGATGCTACTGCGCTTACCTTGTGCAGAGACAATTTGATTCCTGTGCATGTCTTCAGCATCTTCAATCCCGGAACGCTTTCGAGAATCATCCTGGGCGAAGATCTAGGCACCCGAATTTCCAACTCCTAGCGCCCCACTCGCTCCTTTGCGGGTGTTATCGTCTAGAATTATCCGTAGCTGACCCAATAGCAAAGCAGTAATGGCCGTTGATCTATACTCGATCGGTCTCAGTCACCATGCCACTCCGATCAGCATGCGCGAGAGGCTATCGCTTCCCGCATCCATGGTGAGGGATTCACTGAGAGACCTGTGTGCAGGCCGCAGTGTACAGGAGGCGGCAATACTGTCGACCTGTAACCGAACCGAAGTCTACTGTACTGGAAAGGATCCCGAACCAGTGAGGCAGTGGCTGTCGCGCCTGGATTCGCTGAACCGTCCAGAGGAAACGGTGGGCTACATCCGCATTGAGAGCAATGAGGCGGCAGCGTTTCATGCCTTCAAGGTGGCAAGTGGCCTCGACTCCATGGTGATCGGCGAGCCGCAGATCACAGGGCAGTTCAAGCTGGCGTTTGTGGAAGCCCGCAGTGCCGGAACATTGGGCACTGTACTCGGCAGGCTTTGTGACCAGTCGCTTTCGGTGGCAAAAAAGATACGCACAGAAACAGCGCTCGGACAGGCATCCGTATCCCTGCCCTCGCTAACGACAAAAGTGGCGAAAAGGATATTTCCCCAGCCGGAGGAGAATACCGTCCTGTTCATAGGATCAGGCGAAATGATTGAGATCGGAATGGAGCGCTTCTCCCGCCTCCCGGTCAGGTCGGTGTCGCTGTCAAACCGAACTGTCGGAAAGGTCAATTCCCTAGCGAAGCGGTTTGGCGCCACCCGGATTCCCTTCGAACAGATACCCGATGCGCTTCATGAGTTCGACATCGTCTACAGCAGCACCTCCAGCTCGATCCCCATCATCGGGAAAGGCGCCTTGGAGCGTGCACTGAAAAGAAGGAAACGTCGTCCCATGCTTCTGATCGATCTGGCTGTTCCAAGGGACATTGAGCCTGAAGCGGAAAGGCTTGACGATGTTTTCCTCTACACCGTTGATGACCTCGGAAGAATGGCGGCCAATGCCGGCCTTCTGCGCGAAAGCGCGCTTGGAGAGGCGAACACCATCGCCGGCATCCACTCGAGAAGGTTTCTTGAGTGGATGCGTACGCGTCCGAGAAGCTCGGCGATTTCCGACATACGCAGTTTGGCGGCCCGCATCAGGGATGCGGAAATTAGCAAGGCAATGAGACAAATCAAGGCCGGCAAGCCGCCGGATGAGGTTCTGAAGGCGATGAGCTACCGCCTGACGTCGAAACTGTTGCATGCTCCTACCCGGCTCATCGGATCGGATCGCCTTGGCGAGGAGGAAGAGGCCCTTTTGAGGGATTTGTACGACGCAACAGCCATGGAGCAGGATGTCAATACTTGAGAAGGTCGTGTCCCGCCTTGAATCAATCGAGCGGAGACATTACGAACTTGAAGGCGAGATTCAGGAGGCAGTTGACAGCGGCAACACAGATGCCATATCGATCCTCCAAACCGAGTATGGGAGGAATATGCCGACTGTCAACCTCTACAGAAAGTGGAAGGAACTGAGAGAGCAGATCACGCAGGCCGAAAAAGTTGCCAGTGAGGATCCAGAGCTTGCCGAACTCGCTAGATCGGAAGTGGAGGAGTTGGAGGAAAAAATTTCCACTGTAGAAACCCAGACGCTTGAACTGATATGTGCCGATTCGGATGCTGACGGTAAGAGCGTGTTTCTCGAGGTGCGCGGCGCTACAGGAGGCGACGAGGCAAGCCTGTTCGCCGGAGATCTGCTAAGAATGTACGAGCGCTACTGTGAACAGAAGCACTGGAAATTCGAACTTGTCAGCATTTCGCCTGGCACCTATGGCGGCTACAAGGAGGCAACTGCCCTTGTTTCAGGCAAGGGCGCCTACGGCGATCTGAAGTTTGAATCCGGTGGCCACCGTGTTCAACGTGTACCGGAGACCGAATCGCAAGGCCGCATTCACACATCAGTCTGTACCGTGGCGGTGCTTCCCGAGGTCAAGGTTGAGGACATAAAAATATCCCCGGATGACCTGAGGATTGAGACATTCAGGGCCAGTGGTGCAGGCGGGCAACATGTCAACAAAACCGATTCGGCCGTAAGGATCACCCATATTCCGACGTCAACCGTTGTCGAATGTCAATCGGACCGTTCGCAGCACAGGAACAAGGACATGGCTCTAGCCGTTCTGCGCTCAAGAATCCAGGAAGGCATAGACCGTGAAAACCAGAGCAAGAAGGCCAGCCTGAGAAAATCTCAGGTCGGCACTGGCGAGCGTTCGGAAAAGATACGCACTTACAATTTTCCTCAGGGACGGATTACCGACCACCGCATCAAGTTGACGCTACACAAGCTGGAGGAAGTTCTGGCGGGTAACCTGTCGCCTATCATTTCGGAAATGAAGAAATTCCATGTCATCCAATCTGCCCTTTCACCGGCCGAAGCCGACGGTCGTGCCTGAGGAAACTTTAGGCTCTCTGCTCCATTCCGCGCAGAAGGCTCTTGCCCAGTTCCTCGGTCTTGATTCTTCGGCAGCCATGATTGAGGCCAGAACTCTCGCATCCAAGGCGCTAGGGGTCGGCTCTGCAGGGCTGCTTGCGCTGGAACGCAAAGGCGTTGGCAGTCCCGTTAGGGAACAGTTTGACGCCTTGGTGCGGCGCCGTCTTCAGCACGAGCCAGTTGCTTACATTCTTGGTCTGCGCGAGTTCTACGGCATCGAATTCAAGGTGTCTCCAGAAGTCCTTATTCCCCGTCCGGACAGTGAGCTTCTTGTTGACCACATTCTTTCTGTTACATCAGCCGATTCGGAACTGAAAATCGTCGACCTAGGCACAGGAAGCGGAGCAGTGGCAATAGCCATTGCTGCCAACCGGCCTAAATGCCGCATCGTCGCATGTGATCTGGACATGGCCGCGGTCAGCCATGCAAGGATCAACGCCAAAAGGAACAGGCTTCGGAACATGGAGGTGATATGTTCGGACTGGTTGTCAGAATTTGGAAAGGATGAAACATATGACATCATTGTGGCCAACCCTCCTTACCTGACTTGCAGGGAAGTTGCCGAGCGGAAAGGTGACTTGGCACATGAGCCGATCATGTCCCTCAATGGGGGCGAGGATGGAATGGATGCAATTCGGAGTATTGTCGAGCAGGCGCCAAGGCATCTTGCAAGCCGAGGCACTCTCTTGCTTGAACACGGTTTCAGCCAAGGCGAGGAGGTATCCTGGCTGCTGAACAATTCCGGCTACTGCGAAGTGAGAACTCTTGCCGACCTTGGAGGACATCCAAGAGCGACCATGGGGCGCATCGGTGAGCGTAGGTTTCGACAAGTTCATGCCTGAACTTCCCGAGGTTGAAACTGTCAGGAACGGCATACTTCCAGCCGTTCTGGGAAGGGAAATCCGCTCAGTCAAGGTTGCCAACCCTGCTCTGCGAATCAGGATTCCAGCATCATTTCCGTCAGCGCTGACTGGAAGGAGAATCAATGCTGTTCTTCGCCGTGGCAAGTACCTGGTCTTTGATTTGGATGAGGGGCACTTGCTGGTTCATCTTGGCATGAGTGGGACATTGCGGGTATGTTCTGTGGATTCGCCAGGGCTTCCGCATGATCATGTGACCGTCATGCTGGCTGGAGGTGGCAAATTGGTGTTCAATGACCCAAGACGGTTTGGACTGATGGCATGGACTCCTGATGCCTTCAGGCATAGGCTATTGGCAGGCCTGGGCATTGAACCACTTTCCAGGGAGTTCAGCAGCAAAGCCCTCGAAAACTGTCTGAAGGGGCGCAAGACCCCGATCAAGAACGTGTTGATGGATTCGCACCTGATTGCAGGGATTGGCAACATCTACGCCAGCGAATCGCTCTTCAGGGCAGGCATAGCGCCCATGCGCTCCGCATCAACACTGAGCAAAGAAGAATGTTCACGTCTTGTCCGAGCCATAAAGGAATGTCTCAGGAAAGCGGTCAAGGCTGGAGGAAGCACGCTTAGGAACTTTCGCGGTGCCGACAGCCGTCCAGGATACTTTCAACTGAACCACAACGTTTATGGCCGCAAAGGAAGGAAATGCCGGAAGTGCGACAATCTGATCCTTATGCTACGTCAGCAACAAAGAGCATCGTTCTACTGTCCCCAATGCCAAAGATAGAGGATAACGATTCGCTGTTGCGTTACAGCCGTCACATCCTGCTCAGCGAGTTTGGAGTGGAGGGACAGGAAAAAATACGCGAGGCAACCGCACTGATTGTCGGGGGCGGAGGGCTTGGCTGCCCTGCAGCCATCTACTTGGCAACCTCCGGCATTGGCAGGCTTGTCGTGGTTGACAATGATGAGATCGACTTGACCAACCTGCAAAGACAGATCCTTTACACTACGGAGGATATCGGAAAGGGAAAGGCGGCAACCGTTGCACAACAGATTCGCCGGCTCAACAGTGATGTCAATGTTGTTCCCGTAAACCAACGACTATGTTCGGAAAATGCCGCAAAACTGTTTGCCGAGACTGATCTCGTTATCGACGGCTGTGACAATTTTGCGACGAGACATCTGGTGAACCGCACCTGCCTTGCCTTGAAAAAACCTCTCGTTAGTGGCGCTGCCATGAGATTTGAAGGCCAGCTTGCTGTCTTTGATCCTGCCATGGACGAGTCTCCCTGCTATTCGTGCCTTTTCCCTGAAAACACCTCTTACGAGGATGAGCCATGCTCACGCATGGGCGTTCTAGCCCCTTTGACTGGCATTATGGGTAGTCTTATGGCGGCGGAAGCGTTAAAGGCCATCGTAGATGGAGCCTGCAAACTGGCTGGCACTCTTGTTCTCGTGGATGCGTACAAAATGGAGTTCAAACGGATCAAGATTCCTAAGGATCCTGACTGTCCAGCCTGTAGCCGTAGATGAACATGTCTGATATCTTCCCACCTGATCCCCTGGCAAGCCTAATGGAACATGTAACAGTAGTGCTTGTGGGCACAACGCACTCCGGAAACATAGGTTCTTGCGCAAGGGCTGTAGGAACCATGGGAGCGGGATCCTTGAGGCTTGCAGTTCCATCTGCGGAAATCAACGACGATTCAAGAGCAAATGCCACCTCATCCACTGATGTCCTGGATGCCTGTGTCATCCATGATTCACCGCGTAGCGCCCTTGCAGACTGTGACTATTCCTTGGCGTTCACTGCACGTCACAGGCATCTCTCGTCACAACACCTTTCTCTTTCCGAAGGAGTCGCAAGGCTACTTCCGCTTATGCGTGAAGGCAGGCGTGTGGCGCTTCTCTTCGGCAATGAAAAAGCTGGCTTGTCGAACGAGGAGGCTTTGCTCGCAAACCATCCGGTGGAGATCACAGCAAATCCGCAATCTCCGTCCTTGAACATTTCCCACGCACTTCAAGTTGCGCTTTACGAGATACGACGCCAGATCGAAAAAACGCATGGCTCCGAACAGGGGCCAGCGTTGCGGGACATCCCAAACGTTGAATTCCGTGAACAGATGCTTGACCATTTTGAACGTGTGTCGAAAGAAGTCGGGATAGTCAACGACAGAGATCATAGGCCCTTCCTGGCGCGCCTGAGACTTATTCTGATGAGAGCGGATCCCGACCGGCAGGAGATCAACATGCTGCGGGGATTCCTTTCGGCGATAGAAAAGAGGATACAACTATGATTTTTCGGTTAACATTCAACGCTTTGCTTCAATGAAAAGAACCCATCACTGTGGAATCCTGAGGTCAGCGGATAAGGGAAAGTCCGTAACGCTTTGTGGCTGGATTGACTCCATGCGGGATCATGGTGGCGTGCTTTTTCTTGACCTGCGGGATCACACCGGGATTGCACAGATCGTGGTTGATCCTGAGAATCCGGAGTTCAGCAGTCTTGTCAGCCAATTGCGCTTGGAGACTGTGATCCGGGTCGAGGGTCTAGTAAATGAGCGCCCTGAAGGCACGCGTAACGAAAATCTGCCGACCGGGTCGATCGAAATAGCCGTCGACCGCTTGGATGTGCTTAACCAGGCTCAAGCACTGCCCTATCAGCTGGATGATCCCAATGTTAGCGAGGAGGTTCGCCTAAGATATCGTTTTCTCGACCTTAGAAAACCTGAGAACCAGAGGCGAATCCGGGCAAGAAGTCGGTTTGTCACTTCGATCCGCCGCCATCTTGACGAAAAAGGCTTTGTCGACATCGAGACGCCGATGCTGACTCGATCCACACCCGAGGGCGCACGGGACTTCATTGTTCCTGCGCGGCATAGCCAAGGCGCCTTTTACGCCTTGCCGCAGTCTCCACAGCTGTTCAAGCAGTCGCTCATGGGTGCCGGATTCGACCGCTATTACCAGATCGTCAAATGTTTCCGTGACGAGGATTTCCGTTCGGACCGGCAGGCGGAATTCACACAGATTGACATAGAGATGTCTTTTCCCGAGCCCGAGGATGTGATGGAGTTGGCAGAGGGCATGATTGCAGCCGCATTCCGTGAATCTGCTGGCATTGACCTCCCACTGCCCTTTCCGAAAATGACTCATTCCGAGGCGATGCGGAAATACGGCTCTGACCGTCCCGATCTTCGCAACCCGCTTGCATTTTCCGACTTGACCGAATTGATGAAGACAGTTGACTTCAAGGTGTTCAGTGAGCCGGCCAATAGCCCTGAAGGGCGCGTCATTGCACTGAATCTCCCCGGCGGCGGAAAGCTTTCACGGCAAGACATCAACGCCTTGACCGAATTCGTAGGCGGATATGGAGCCAAAGGGCTCGCCTACATAAAGGTCGAGCAGACAAGCCCAGCGAAGCTGCAGTCGCCCATTCTCAAGTTTCTGAACGACGAGGTGGTGGCAAAGATACTGGAAAAGGCAAGCTGCGCCAACGGCGACCTAGTGTTTTTCGGTGCCGGACGAATTGATGTAGTCAACAAGAGCATGTCGGCCTTGATGGCCAGGCTCTGCAACAACTTCAACCTCTGGAAAGAGCAGGCCTGGGCACCTGTATGGGTAGTCGACTTCCCTCTTTTCGACTATGATTACGATTCAGGATCCTGGCATGCCAGCCATCACCCGTTCACGGCACCGCGTGACGATGATCTTCACATGCTTGATGACGGCGGCCGCCCGGAAAGAATCATCTCCCAAGCGTATGATCTCGTACTGAATGGCGCCGAAATTGGTGGCGGATCGATTCGCATCCATAAGCGGGATGTCCAGCTCAAGGTTCTGGAGGTTCTGGGAATTGACAGCCAGACTGCGGAAAACAAGTTCGGCTTTCTGCTTGGCGCTCTCTCCTATGGCATGCCACCCCATGGCGGGATAGCCATGGGCGTTGACCGCATAGTTCAGCTCATTACCGGTTCACAGAGCATCAGGGATGTCATAGCCTTCCCAAAAACACAGCGTGGACAGTGTTTGTTTACGGCCGCGCCGGCGCCACTTGATGAGAAACAACTACACGAACTTGGGCTTTTGTTGAGAAAGGAAGACTAATTCAGGCCTTTGTGTCCAGGCCTATGTCGGTGCGAAACTGGCTTCCCGGAAAACCGACTTCCTTCAGGCTGTAATAGGCTGCCTTTCGCGCCTCCTCAACGTCACTTCCTTCACCAACTACGCACAGGGCCCTTCCTCCGCTGTGGCTCAGGCCACTGCCGGTTGCAACCGTTTTGGCATGGAACACGAGGCCGTTCCCCAGCTCTGCAATGTTACCCGGGCTGACGTTATTGGTGGCATAGCCTTCGGTCGCCATCACAACGCCTACGTTGTATGTGTCGCCCCATTCAACTTCATACGCCCAATGCTCTTCTTTCCGCAAGGATCCGGCCAACATTTCAAACAGGTCGCTTTGCAGCCGCGGCATAACCACTTGGCACTCAGGATCTCCGAACCGGCAGTTATATTCCAGAACATATGGCTCATATTCCCTAATCATCAGTCCAACATAAAGAAAGCCGGTATAGGGTGTTTTTTCCCGCGCCATTCCTTCTATGGTTGGGATAACGATCCGTTTCATGACCTTGTTCTCCAGGTCGCAGTTCCAGACCGGCGAAGGGGACACTGCACCCATTCCACCTGTATTGGGTCCATTGCCACCGTCATGGAGTCTCTTATAGTCCCTGCTTGTTCCAAGTTGAACCGCCCCCCTTCCGTTGGAGAGAACAAAGAAGCTGGTTTCCTCTCCCTCAAGATACTCTTCGATAACAACGGTTTCAGATGCAGTTCCGAACTTTCCGCTCAACATCTCTTCAACACAGGCCTTTGCCTCCTCGATCGTCTGGCAGATCAGCACCCCCTTGCCAGCCGAAAGGCCATCCGCTTTCACCACATAAGGCGCTTTCATCTCCTGCAGAAACTCGTTAGCCAGTTCAGGCTCGTCAAAAACGCCGTAGCTTGCGGTGGGAATTCCCCTTCGTGCCATGAACTGCTTGGCAAACGACTTCGATGTCTCCAAAAGGGCGGCCTTTTGTGTTGGTCCGACTATCTGCAAGTTTCGGCTATGGAACAGGTCGACAATTCCATCCTGAAGAGGCGCCTCAGGTCCTACCACGGTCAGGCTTATTCCGTTGCTTTCCGCAAAGTTGGCAAGTTCCTCGTTGCCGGAAACCGCAATGTTTTCCATTTTCGCTTCGTTTGCGGTTCCGGCATTGCCGGGAGCGACGAAAACAGTGTCAACTTGGGGAGAATGGGATATTTTCCAAGCGAGAGCATGTTCCCTGCCGCCATCTCCGATCACTAGCACCTTCATTTCAGTGGAGAAAATGACGCACGCCAGTCATCATCATCGCCATGTTGCTCTCGTCAGCTGCAATCCGTATCTCCTTATCCTTTCTGCTCCCACCCGGTTGAATCAGTGCTGTGACGCCTGCATCCGAGAGCACCTCCAAAGTGTCCGAGAACGGGAGAAACCCATCTGAAGCCGCTACAGCCCCTGTTGCCTTGCCCAGGCTGGTTGCCTTGGCACACGCAATCCGTGCACTGTCCACCCGGCTCATCTGTCCGGCGCCAACCCCGACTGTCTGCAGATTCCGCACTACCACAACCGCATTCGACTTGACGTGCTTGGCAATATGCCAGGCAAACATCAGGTCTGTCAGTTCGTCCTTGCTGGGAGCCCTGGAACTGAACTGGACAAGATCGTCTTCCGACAACTGAAGCCGATCAGGTTCCTGTACCAGTATTCCGCCGACAACGGATCTGAACTCTTTCGTTGGCATTTCGGAGGGGGATATCTTGATGACCCTAGGATTCTTTTTTTCACACAGTTTGGCAAGCGCTTCTGGCGAATATCCAGGGGCGGTCACCAGTTCGTAGAAGCCGGTGGAAATAGCCTCTGCGGTCTCAATATCCACTTGGGAGTTGAGGGCAATCACGCCTCCAAAAGCAGACAGGGGATCGGCATTCAAGGCGCACTGGAAGGCGTCACACAGGCTAGGCCTGGCAGCGGCACCGCAAGGGTTTCCATGCTTGAAGATCGCCGCGCAACAAGATGGCTTTATCGTGGAGACACATTTCCAAGCTGCATCCAGATCCAGATGGTTGTTGTAGGAAAGGCCAGCACCCGCCAGTTGCTTGAGAGACGGCTCGGTGCCGTCAACCGAATAGATGGCGGCTTGCTGATGAGGGTTTTCACCGTAGCGTAGCGTAGCAAGCCTTGACATTCCACGATTGATCGTCTCGGGATAGGCGTTTTCCCCGTTTATCTGGTGAGAGAAGTAGGATGCAATCATCGCATCGTACCTTCCGGTAAGGGCGAAAGCCTTTAGGGCTAGTGAGCGTGAGTAGGCAGGCAGGACACTTCCGTCGTTCTCTTCCAGATGCCGAACAAAAGGCCCGTAGTCTCTCGGGTCGGTCAGGACAGCCACATGGCGGTGATTCTTTGCCGCCGCCCGAACCATCGAAGGTCCGCCAATGTCAATTTTCTCTATGGCTGCGTCGAGATCCAATCCGGCGCTAGCCGCTTCGTTAAAAGAGTAGAAGTTGACTACGACCAGGTCGAAAAACGAAACTCCCCTTTCGTGCAACACCCGGTCATGCTCCTCGTTTCCGACATCGGCCAGAATGCCAGCAAACACCTTTGGATGAAGGGTTTTCACCCTGCCGCCCAGGATTTCCTCCTCACCTGTGTAGTCGGCGATCTCATGAACTTCGTGTCCATACTCCCGGATATGCCTTGCGGTTCCTCCGGTGGAGAATATCCTGACTTTTCTTTGAGTCAGGCACTCAAGCAACTCTGGAAGTCTAGCCTTATCGGAGACGCTAACCAGGGCTGTCTTGACTTCGGCCATGAATCGCTGAACTCTACCTTTCCGAGTTTAGCTTGTTCTTCAGAGTGGAGCGGCTGATTCCAAGCAACTTTGACGCCTTGCTGTAATTGTTCTCCGAACGGCGCATTGCATCTGCAACCACTATGCCGTCGATAAGTTCAGTTACCATCTTGTACACCTGCGAAGGCCTTTCACCATCAAGATTCTGATAATAGCAGTTCAGAGCCTTGTTCAGGCACTGTTCCAAATCTTTTCTAGACATTCCCCACGCTAATTCTTTCTAGGATTTCCCAATGAGGGACTGATTATACATGTTGTTGAGAGAGCAGTTCGATGATGTGCCTGGTGGACGGGCGCACATTTTCCCAAATGGCATAGGAAAGCGCAGCCTGTTCGACAAGCATGCCCAATCCGTCACATGTGGAGTGCGCACCCGCCTTGCTTGCCAATTCGAGAAAGCTTGTGGCGGCAACCCCGTAGTTCAGGTCGTAGGCAAGCCGGATGCCATCTAGGCATGCAGATCGGACATTGGGAACCTCACCTTCGTGTCCGCATGAGGTGGTGTTCACCACGACATCGAATTTTCCCGCCGCATCCTCAAGAGACACGGCTCTTATGACGGTCTCGCCCAGTTCGGAGACCCTGTCCAGAAGATGCTCCGCTTTTGCCGGCGTGCGGTTGGCAATCGTCACCGATGCGGGCTTCTGCTCGAGCATTGAGAAGAGTATTCCGGCGGCGCCGCCGCCAGCTCCAACAACCAGCACATTGGCGCCATCAAGGCCTCTTTCCAGCCTTTTCCTGATGTCTGCGACAAAACCAGCTCCATCGGTGTTGTATCCCTGAACCACTCCAGAAGAGGTTTTGTGTAGAACATTCAGCACTCCCGATTTTCTGGCCATGCTAGACAGCTTATCGGCTTGGCCTACGGCTTTCCCTTTGAACGGAACTGTCACATTCAGGCCATTTCCGCCCCTATCCCAGAAATCCTCAACCTTGGCTTCGAATTCTTCCTTCTGTGCGGAAATTGCTGCGTAGAGAACCGGCTTCTGGGTCGCAAGCGCAAAGCAGTTATGTATGAACGGAGACAGGCTGTGCCGAACCGAGCCGCCAATCACGGCGTACCTTCTGTAGTTAGGCGCTTTCACTGACAACACGGAATTCAACGGTCAGTTCATATGGATCAATTCTTGAAACCGTCACCTTTATTGGCGCCTTTGCCTTGAAACCGGTTCCCAGTAGGTTTCCCTCAATCTGGAAACCGTTGATCACGGCATGATCCTCGTCAATGCAGGTGGCATCCCAAACTTTGTCACTATTCTGTTTCAAGTAATTGAGAATAAAAAACCTTTCAAATCTTTTTTGAGCTTGAAGGGTCTGGCTGTATTTCACGTTAAACTCCTTCGCCACTGCTGCCAGGATGCTTTTCGGATCCTGTTGAAAGGTGCTGTCCGGCAACATGAAGCCAAGCACCTGCCTGATGTTGACCAGATCAGAATAGCGCCTGAGAGGCGACGTAAACCATCCATAACAGGAATGTCCAATCTCCCTGTGCTCGCCGGGCCTTAACACGGAATTTCCCTTCATCCGGTATATTACAGGAATATTGTTTTCACTGGCGAACGTCGCAAGTTTCGCGTTGGTCAGTATCATCATTTCCGCAAGCAATTCCTCGGCAAGGCCAACAGGTTTCATGGCCACATCAACCGCATTCTGGCCGGCCATGCTGATAGCCTTTCTTTGGCGCACAGATGTCACACTGCCAGCTCTTCGCTTTCTAAGGCTTGCGATCAGCCAGCGCATAGGCTCTTCCGGAGGAAATCCGTAGGATTCAAGCAGGCGGTCGTTTGCCACATCAGGGAAGAAATGGTTTGCCTGGATCAGAACCTTTTCGAGAAAAGGCTCTCCCACTTCGACATTCCCGGTTCCCTCATCTATTCTGGCCTCAACTGTCAGAACCGGACGGACTTTTCCTTGGACAAGTGAGAACCGCCTGTAGATGCTCCTGGGAAGCATGGTGAACTTTTCCTGGGGAGTGTAAATTGTGGACATGCGGAAGCGGGCGTACATGTCCAAGGGACTGCCGGCTGGAATTGCAATGCTGGGAAGACAGATATGACTTCTGATGCAAAAGCCCTTCTCCCTGTCCTTGATGATCGTTAATGCGTCATCTATCTCATCCGTGCCCGCACGGTCGAGGGTTACCGGGTGTGCACCCTGATTGAAGCCGAGACTGTCCGGCAAATCCGGCATAATCGCTTCTGGCTCGGAACTGTTGAGGGAAAAATGCTCAATCAGCCACCTTCTGTGGTAGTCCAATTCCGATTCAAGTGCCCCACGAATCCTCAGAAACTCCGGCTTGCCAATCCCCAAGCCTTTGCAGTGTTGTGCGACCAGCTTTCCCAATACAGACTTCTTGGAAAACAGGATCTCGTTCACCTGGCCATCTGAAATCATTGACAAGTCTCCATTCTCCATTCTGTTAAGCAATAGCCTGTTGCTTTCAATGGCTCTTGCCCTTTCGGCCTTTGACACAAGGATTTTCCTGCCGATCTCCTCAGGAATAGGTCGGAAAATATCGTCGTGCATTCTCTGAAAGAAAGGACGATCTGCCAAGTAGGCATACAACGTAACAAGCCTGGCATGGCAGTTGTCTGTTCCACAAAGCCGGCTAGCCAAGAATCCCAGCGTCAACTCCTTGCCCTGTGTGGCTTTCCAGCATGCTCCCTGTCCCAGCGCCTCAGCTTCGCTTCTTGCCTTCTCCATGTCAGCCGGCCTTATGACACTGTTGCTCATGAACAGAATCTGGCTACGCCTGACCCGTTGCTCCTGCCGTCCCTCGTCAACTTCGAGGCGACAACTTGCTTCACTCAGCGACAAGATGCGGCCCACACTGAGCATCCTGCCGTTGTCGAACACGGCTGTACATGGCGTATCTGATGTGTGAATGGTCATGATGAAAGGGAATTCTAGGTGGCTGTTTCTGAATGGCCTAGCAGTTGGGGTGGTTGATGGGGCTTGAACCCACGACCTTCGGAGCCACAATCCGATGCTCTACCAACTGAGCTACAACCACCACATGAATAAGCATGCCCGACAGGAGTCGAACCTGTAACCTCCGGCTTAGAAGGCCGATGCTCTATCCAATTGAGCTACGGGCACATAGTTGGTCGGGGTGGAGAGATTCGAACTCCCGGCCTCCTGGACCCAAACCAGGCGCGCTACCAGCCTGCGCCACACCCCGTGCCAAAGGCAGTAATGAAACGTCCAGACTATCGGTCTCCATCAACAGTAAGGTGCTCTCTCCGGGACAGGTAGGCGTCGCGGATGAACGAATATTCATCCAGCACCGAATCTCCCATTGTTTCCTCAAAGTCAAGAAAACCCGAACGTGTATCGATCAAATCCACCCCAGTCAGGACATACTCGGTCGCATCGTCATCGAAGATACTCCTTTTGACATAGCTGTTCATGAAGACATCCCCCACAGTTCCCAATACATCTTCAGTTGAAGACGGGCCGAAAAACGGCAGAACCAGATAGACCCCGGAAGACCCGCTGACCGCCCGAAACGTCTGTCCAAAATCCTCTTCAGCCTTTTCAATCCCCATTTCCGAAGCAACATCAAAAAATCCTGCCAAGCCAATTGTCGAGTTGATTGTGAAACGTCCCAAGTTGGCCGTTGCGTCGGCAGGCTTGATCTGCAGGATATTGTTCAGGAAACTGATCGGCTCATCCAGATTGTCAAAGAAATTGCTGACCCGTATCCTAGCTGATTCGGGAAGGGATTTCCGGTAACCTTGCGCAAGCGGCTTCAACAAGGCATTATCCAATGCCTTGTTGAAGCCGTGAAGGCTCCTGTTAAGTTCTTCATAGGGATCGACTGCAAGCAGGCCATCGGCAGTATAACCATCCTCTACGTCCGCAGTAGAGGCACAACCTGAAGCAAGCGAAAGGACAAGCATAAGAATCAAGTGTTTAAAGTGTCGTGTGGTCATTTGCATTCCTTGATGAGAAGGCGAATTATATCTCACTACAAGTGGGAAAGGTTGACTAGGAGTTTCATGCGGCCTCTTTCCAATTCAAACTGTCCGCCGGAAAACCGAAGCGCTGATGTTGGTGAATATCTCATAGCCTATTGTCCCGCATTTCACGGCTATCTCATCGACCGGCACCATCCTGCCGAACAACTCGACATCGTCCCCTATTCCCACCGCGATTCCGGTTAAATCAATTGCCGACAGGTCCATGGATACACGTCCGACCATCCGACTTCTAGTTCCGTTGACCATAACCGGCGCCTCGGCTTCTCCGGCACAACGGGGATATCCGTCTCCATATCCGCAAGCAACATGTCCAATCATCATTTCTCTGTCGGCAGTGAATGTTCCGTCATAACCTATACGCTCCCCCTTGCCGAGGCGGTGCACATCAATCAGCTTCGCCTTAAGTGTCATTGCCGGCTGCAATCCAAGTTCAGCCGCCGACTTGAAAGTTGGACTCGGAGAAGCGCCGTAAAGAGCGATCCCACATCGAACCCAAAGCTGTTTGCAGGAGACATCCTGAAACAGAACACCTGCAGAATTGGATAGGGACAGGGGAAGCCCGAATTCGTCCATGAGGGGTTTCATATGTGCCAATTGAGTCGCTACACCTCCCTTGGATTCAGTCTCTGCGAAGTGGGTCATCAGCACAGTGTCACCGCATCCACCGTCAGATCGGAGGATACGCAGCAAGGCCATGGCACGCTCCACTGTGAACCCAAGCCGATTCATGCCCGTATTAACCTTCAAAAACATTCGTGGCCTTGCACGACACCCGCTTCCCATAATCCAGTCAAACTGCCATTGCTGATGGATGACCAGCCATAAGCCATGCTCAACAGCCAATCTGCCGTCCTCCACTTCAAACATTCCGTTAAGCATAAGAATCGGTCCAGCGAACCCCGATTCGCGAATGTCTCGGGCGCTGTCAAAGTCAACGGTGGCGTATCCGTCAACAATGCCGTTGAGCGCACTGGTCACAACAGACGTTCCATGTCCGTAGGCATTTGCCTTGATTACTGCAAATGTCCTGGCGCCAGCAGCCCGCTTCAGCAGAAGGTAGTTGTTTCGCAGTGCGCTGACGTTGATTTCGGCAATGACTGGACGCGAGGACATGGAGCCTATTCTGTCACGTAGACAGCTTTGACATCATCTCCGATTCGGTCAACCTTCTGGAGCGAGAACCGGAATGCATTTCCAGGTGATGCTGGAGGGACAATCTCAAAGAGGCTCCTCCCTATCCCAAACACAGACGGGGCGGTGTAGAGCACCAGTTCATCGACCCACCTATCCTCAAGGAACGCACCGTTCAGACGGGCTCCTGCCTCAACCAAGACATGGTTGCATTCCCGAGAGCCCAAATGTGCAAGAAGACTGCCAAGATTGACACGCCCTTTTCCGTCAGGAAAGGATGCCATGAGGACATCGTCCGAGTCGAAGTCTTCCTTAATGGCATTACACGCTGTGGCAACCAGCGTTCTGCCTGTCTTGAACAGTTCCATATCGTGCGAGTGCCTCATGTTGCTGTCAATCAAAACCTTGAGAGGTTGGCGAGGAATCTCAATCCCCCTGACTGTTAGGCGGGGATTGTCCTGTAAAGCTGTGCCAATTCCAGTGACAATGGCACATGATGCGGCGCGCAGAAGCTGTGCATCCATACGGGCCTCCTCCGAAGTGATCCACTGGCTCAGGCCGGTTTTGAGCGCCGTCATGCCGTCAAGTGTGGAGGCCATCTTGAGGGTCACCCATGGCCGACCGGAAACCATACGTTTGGAGTGTCCCCTGTTTAGCCATTCCGCCTGTTCCCTGCAAACGCCAACATCCACTCTGATGCCAGCCTTTCTAAGGATCCCGATGCCTTTGCCGTTGACTTTGGGGTTGGGATCCTCCATGGCGACTACGACTCTTTCCGGACCCAGGTTGACAATCGCCTCCACACATGGAGGGGTATGTCCGTGATGTGAGCATGGCTCCATGTTCACATAAATGTTGAGACCTTCAGGTCGGGCGTTTCCCAGTTGCCCAATCGCCGCTGTCTCCGCATGCTGTTCGCCACGGAACTCATGCCAGCCTTCGGCAATAACCTTTCCATTGCGTGCAATGACACAGCCGACATACGGGTTTGGCCGAGCTGTGTAGAGGCCTTTTTCAGCAAGCACAAGCGCTCGCCGCATCAGGGCTTCATCCGAACCTTCCATTCAGTCCTTAATGTCATCCAGCAACTTGCTGATATCGCTAGGGCTATTCACCTTGCCGCGCTCCATACAGTAGGAAAGATAGCCCATCTTGCTGTTCCTCAGGAGAAATTCCATGATGCGGATTTCGATCTTTCCGGAGGTGATCTCCTCATGAGGCTTCAGACCATCCTCCGCATAGGCAATCATCTCGTCAAACTGCCAGGCATCCAGTTGCCTGTTACGAAGAAATGACAAGCTTTTTGCAAGTTTTTTCCTGCTGTACTCATTGCGCATACCGTCTGGCGTCGTCACTATGGGGGCGTAAAGATTCAACAGGTAGTGTGTGCCATCTCCTGGCGCTTCAACTGTGTACATGACCAGATGGCAGCCGAGGCACATGTAGGTGCGCTGAACGGAGATTCGATCATCCATCAGGCCATTTCCGATCAATCTAAGCCTTCCCTGACAGTGCGTGCAACTTATCGGAAGCAGCGCCACTGCATCGCCATTGCCGCTTTCCGGCTCAATTGATTCAATTGTCCAAAAGCGATGCATACACTCCGGCTGCTCACACTGACGCTTCCGCCGCCTTCCCGCACCGTCATTCGCCACACGGGTGTTGGTGACTTTGGTGTTAGCCGAGCACTTGGGACATTTCACTCTGTCAGAAGCTGCTTATGCTTTTCATAGATTGGAAATCTCGCGGTCATTCTCTTCACTTCGGAAGCCACCCCGTCGATCACGCTATTATCACCAAGGTTCTTGAGCACTCTCACGATTAGCTCGGCGATTTCTCTGCAATGCTCCTCGCCTAGGCCCCGCGTAGTGATCGCAGGAGTCCCTATGCGGATTCCGCTGGTTACGGTCGGGGGCTGAGGATCATTGGGGATTCCATTCTTGTTCAGTGTGATGTGCGCCCTATCAAGAGCGGCCTGCGCATCTTTCCCGGTAATGTTCAGTGACTGAAGGTCAACGAGAAAAACATGGCTCTCCGTTCTGCCAGAAACAATGCGCAACCCCAGATCCTTGAGCGCTTCAGCCATTGCCGAAGCGTTGGCCAGAACCTGCTTCTGGTATTCCTTGAACTCAGGAGACATCGCCTCCTTGAAGGCAACCGCCTTGCCGGCGATCACATGCATCAGAGGCCCCCCCTGCAGGCCGGGGAAGATTGCACTGTCAACTTTGCGGGATAGTTCCTCCTTGCAGAGTATAAAGCCGCTGCGTGGCCCGCGCAGTGACTTATGCGTGGTGCTGGTGCAGTAGTGACAGTGCTCCACAGGGCTGGGATAGATTCCCGCGGCGATGGGACCGGAATAGTGTGCGAAATCCGCCATGACAACAGCACCCACCGAATCGGCGATCTCCCTAAAGCGTCTCCAGTCGATTCTGAGCGAGAACGCTGATGCACCGCAAAGTATCAATTTCGGCTTGTGCTCGTGGGCAAGTCTTTCCGCATCATCATAGTCGATGTCTTCGGTCTCCGAATGGAGACCGTAGCCCACCGTATTGAACCACTTGCCGCTGAAATTCACTTTCGCCCCATGTGTCAGATGCCCGCCATGGTCAATCGACATGCCGAGCACGGTGTCGCCAGGACTGAGTGCGGCCATGAACACGGCTAGATTGGCGCTTGAGCCGCAGTGAGCCTGCACGTTTGCATGATCGGCCCCATAAAGCTCCTTGGCACGCTCAATAGCCAGGCGCTCAACCACATCAACATGGTCACATCCGCCGTAATAACGCTTCGCTGGGTACCCTTCGGCGTACTTGTTGGTCAAAACGGACCCCACCGCTTCAAGAACAGCCGGACTCGTGCAGTTTTCAGAGGCAATCAGCTCAAGATGGTTCTCTTGGCGAACAATCTCACTACCAATGGCCTTGGCTATTTCAGGATCAACGCTGTTCAGGCTATGTGTGTCAGCAAACATAGAGAGTTCCTTTCTAGTGGTGCAGGTGATGTGTTAACGCTCTTTTCCTTAGCGATTATAATCCTACTGCCGAACTTGCCATTCACGGCTTGGCACAAAAGCCAACCATAAGCGGAAACAGGCGTTTCTCACCATAGTTCAGGAGAGGTACCGAAGTGGTCATAACGGCGCTGACTCGAAATCAGATGGTCGGCTCTGCCGGCACGCGGGTTCGAATCCCGCCCTCTCCGCCCCGGCCATTCCAGGACAAGGCAATTTTGAAATTCAGCGACTTGGAAACATGACATGTTCCTAGAAGCGCTGGCTTTGGATCCCGTCCAAGCGACACCCCTGTCACCGGGTTCTCAAGGTTGATATTCGCCAGAACATGAAGCGGCCTGAAATTCCTGCCACTCCCCTCGGCTTATGGCCACGCAAGTGATTATGTTAGGACACCGCATCAAATGTCCGTCCAAGCAAGTGTTTAGGTAGTTGCAGAACAGTTGGAGATGCGAAGCAGTCACAGTCAAATTCAAGAAACTGTCTCACCCTTGGGCTCCGTCACCTAGCCAAGCAACTGGAAAATGAGCCTTGTCTGGAACACCTAACTACCTAAAGTCAGCTTCTTTTTCCCTAGCTTCGGCTATCTCCTTTTCATACCGGTCTCCGACCTCAAGCAACATGTCCTTGGTATAGTAAAGATCCCCTCTCTTTTCGCCGTGATACTCGAAAATGTGGGTTTCGACAACGGCATCCACAGGGCAGGCTTCCTCGCACATTCCGCAGAATATGCATTTCGTCATATCGATGTCGTATCTTGAGGTTCGGCGGGTGCCATCTTTGCGGACGGTAGATTCAATATGGATGGCCATTGCTGGGCAGACTGCCTCGCACAGCTTGCAGGCGATGCAACGTTCCTCACCGTTGGGATAACGCCTTAGGGCATGCAACCCCCGAAAGCGCGGGCTGGCGGGCGTCTTGACCTCAGGATACTTCACCGTGATCTTCCTGCGAAACATCAGCTTACCGGTCAGCATCAAGCCTTTCACCAGTTCAAGCAACAGGTAGGTATTCAGAAAATTCCTGAAACTTCTGTAGAGCTGTTTCACAACGTTGTTTCACCCATGACTGATTGTATCAGTGTTACTACCAGAGCCAGAGCGGCGTCTGCTTCCAGAATGCCACCACCACCAGCCAGACAAGGGTAATCGGAATGAACACTTTCCAGCCGAGACGCATGATCTGGTCGTACCGGTAGCGGGGGAATGTGGCCCGGAACCAAAGAAAGCAGAACAGCATGAAGCCAACCTTGAAAACAAGCCAGACAAATCCCGGCACATAGCTGAACGGGGGAAAGTCTGCTGGAGGAAGCCAGCCTCCGAGGAACAGCAATGAAGCCAGCGTTGCGATCAGTATCATGTTTGCATATTCCGCCAGGAAGAACAGAGCAAATGCAATGCCAGAATATTCCACATGGAACCCTGCGACGATTTCAGATTCACCTTCGGCCACGTCAAAAGGAGCCCTGTTCGTTTCGGCGACTCCGGAAATGAAATAGACTATGAAGATCGGGAACAGCGGTATGAAGTACCAGCTCAGCAGCCCTGCCCCTTTCTGTCCATTAACGATGTCTCCAAGATTGAGGCTTTGCGACGCCATCAGCACGACCACTAGTGCAAACCCCATTGCAATTTCGTAGGAGATTATCTGTGCCGCGGAGCGCAGACATCCGAGAAAGGCGTACTTGGAATTGGATGCCCAGCCTGCAATTATCACCCCGTACACCCCGACAGAGGTGATTGCTAGCACGTAAAGAAGTCCGGCGTTGATGTCCGAAAGAACAACCTCGGCGGAGAACGGTATCACGGCCCATGCCGCAAATGCTGTTGCAATCGAGATCACTGGCGCGACCAGAAACACCATTTTGGTGGCATCCGTCGGAATCACAATCTCCTTCAGCAGAAGCTTAAGCGCATCTGCAATCGGCTGGAGAAGGCCCATTGGCCCCACCCTGTCCGGACCTATCCGAAGCTGTATGGCTCCGATCACCCTGCGTTCGGCATAAGTGAGATAGGCCACGCAGATTATGAGCGGAAGTATGATCCCCACTGTCTGAAGAGATAGGACGATCAGATTAGCCAGCCATATTGCATAGTCGCCGATGTAGGGGGTGAGGTTGTAGATGATCCAACTCTTCATCCATTAGACCTCTACAACCTCACCCGCCTTCTCGGTCACTAAGGCAAGGGTCACCCTCTCTGCGCATCCAAGTTCCGAAAATTCAGGCACTCCGATCGGTATCCTGGCGCATCCCCTTGCTAATCGGCTGTCTATAAGCACGATGCTGTCCACCGTTGAATCGCCGGCTAATATCTTCACCTTGCTGCCGTCCCGCAACCCAAGTTCCACAGCAGTCTCCGGGTGCAGGGAAACCCGCCTGCCGTGCTTGGCGCGTCTGGTTTTCTGCAGGGATTCCGCGCGTCTGACAATGGCATCGGTACCGTAACTGGCCACCTCAAATATGCGTTCGAGACCCTTATGATCGCCGTTTGCCTCTCTAGCAGGTAGATCTAGCTGGCTGTAGTCGCACCGATTGTCCAGACTCTCCGTGAAATCAGCTCCCTGCGAAATGATCTCCGTTCTAATGTCGTCAAGAGTGTCGAAGTCAAACCCCGCCAGTTCGAAACGCTTTCCAAGCACACATAGGACTTTCCAGCCTGGCCGCGCTTCACCAAGGGGCGGAACCGCCTCGGGGAAAGTCTGCGGACAGCCTTCCGTGTTGACATAAGTCCCAGGCGTCTCAGTGAAGGGGGCAATTGGCAGCAATACGTCCGAGTATTTCCGTGCAGATGTTTCGTAAACGCTCATCGAAACGGTCAGATCGGCTTGGGAGACCGCATTCCGGAAGCCGAGCGGATCAAAGAAATCGTCAGGTTCGCACCCAAGAAGAACATAACCCTTCAACGGGGTTTCCAGCATTTGCCGGGCATTGAGGCCATGCTTGACATCGGGGGTGCACATGACGCCATGATCCGGAAGCATACCGGCTAGATAGGCTCCGATTGAGTTGCCACTAGGATTCTTTATTCCGATAATGGATCCGGTCTTTTCGGCAATGCCGGTGGCCAGCTTCCGGATCAAACCATAGTCTGGATTGAAGAGCGCCTGCTGTCCAAGCCAGACGACACTCTTTCTGTCTTTCATCATCGCCTCGGCAAACAAGGTCATATGATTTTCATCTGGCAGTGGATTCTCCCGCAGGAGCGCATCCGGCACTTGCCCCCCACAGATCTTCAGCATACGTGCAAGAACATGGATCATTGCACTTGGCGGGATCACCGCTGAGAAGTCCGATTGGAACTGCTCGGTCATGTCAACCTGTCCGATACTGCCTATGTTGGCGTGTTTAAGGCGACGCATCTTCCTGAGCAGATGGCCGAGAAGCGGAACCTCGTTTCCAGGATTTAGGCCAATGAGAAGCGCCTGGCGAACCGAACTGATCGACTCAATCGGCAGGCCGAACCAAGGTATTTTGAGCGCACTGTCCGCATCTAGGGAGAAGTCCCTCTGGTAAAGGCGCGTGTCGAGATTGGCGACACCTAGGCTTCTGCCAAACTTCTGGAAAAGATACAGTTC
Source organism: Gammaproteobacteria bacterium (assembly GCA_965207545.1). Taxonomy (GTDB): domain Bacteria; phylum Pseudomonadota; class Gammaproteobacteria; order Tethybacterales; family CBDBMS01; genus CBDBMS01. The sequence goes on along the minus strand of CBDBMS010000003.1, from coordinate 539,392 downwards.
CTCAAGGGTCATGTTGCTTTTTGCAAGAAATCCGATGCTCTCCGGACCATGATCGTTGAGCAACGCGCCCATCCGTTCGGCGACTTGGTCAAGTGCGTCCTGCCAGTCCACAATGTTGATGTTCCTTGACTTAGGCGGCTTAACCATGGGACGGATGGCTCGTTCCTTGCTGTTCAGCGCCTCGTAGGAAAAGCGATCACGGTCACTGATCCAGCACTCGTTGATCTGGCTATTCTCTCTCGGCAGCACGCGCATCACCTTGCGTCCCTTGATCTGGATTCGCAGATTGCTTCCCCAACTGTCATGGGGACTGATGCCGTCAACGCTCCGCAACTCCCAAGTGCGTGCGGTATACCTAAATGGCTTCGAAGTGAGTGCACCCACAGGACACACATCGATCATGTTCCCTGAAAGCTCGCTGTCAACGGTCTTCTCCACAAAAGGCATGATTTCAGCATGCTCGCCCCGTGAAATGAGCCCAAGTTCCATGACGCCTGCAACTTCCTGGCCGAAACGGACACACCTTGTGCAATGGATGCATCGCATCATGTCAGTTGATATCAGCGACCCTAGGTTCTTTTCGACAACCACCCTCTTTGGTTCCGTGTAGCGTGAGTTCGACAGGCCGTATCCGACGGCAAGATCCTGGAGCTGGCACTCCCCTCCTTGGTCGCATATGGGGCAGTCGAGAGGGTGGTTGATGAGGAGAAACTCCATTACGCCGTTCTGCGCCGCCTTGGCCTTCTTACTGGCGGTGCGAATCACCATGTCTGCAGTAACGTTGGTGGCGCAGGCCGGCAAAGGCTTGGGTGCCTTCTCCACTTCGACAAGGCACATTCTGCAATTGGCTGCAACCGAGAGTTTGGGATGGTAGCAAAAGTGGGGAATGTAAATCTCCGCCATCTTGGCAGCCTCAATGATGCTGATGCCTGCGGGAACGTCAATGCTTTTGCCGTCAATCTGGACCGGTACGCTGTTGCTCACCGCTAAACTCCGAAACCGGTCGGCACAAGGCATTCCTTATGCTCAATATGGTGTTCGAACTCATCGCGGAAATGCTCAATAAAACTTCGTACCGGAGTGGCCGCTGCCGCCCCTAGGCCGCAAATGGTGTGACCGTCAATGTTGTTTGACACGGTCATCAGAAGTTCCAAATCCTCCGGCTTGCCTTGGCCGTTCTCAATGCGGTGAACCATGCGGTACAGCCATCCGGTTCCTTCGCGACAGGGGGTACACTGGCCACATGATTCCTCAAAATAAAAGTAAGATAAGCGTTCCAAGGCCTTGACCATACACACGGTTTCATCCATCACGATTACAGATCCGGCTCCAAGCATAGAGCCTGCCTTGGCAATCGAATCATAGTCCATGTTCAATTCCATCATCCTGTCCCCTGGAAGCACCGGAACAGAGGAGCCACCGGGAATGACAGCCTTGAGCCTGTGCCCTTTCCGCACCCCCCCGGCCATTTCAAGCAGTTTCGGGAAGGGCGTGCCGAGCGGAACCTCGAAATTGCCCGGGTTTTCCACGTGTCCCGAGATGGAAAAAACCTTTGTACCCCCATTGCGTGGAATGCCTAGTTCAAGAAAATGCTCGCCGCCATGCTTGAGAATGTAGGGTATGTTGGCAAATGTTTCGGTGTTGTTGATCGTGGTTGGTTTCCCATAGAGACCGTAGGTGGCCGGGAAAGGGGGCTTGTAGCGCGGCTGGCCTTTCTTGCCCTCAAGGGATTCGAGCAGAGCTGTCTCCTCGCCACAGATGTAAGCTCCGTAGCCGTGGTGGTTATGAAGCCGGAATGAGAATTCCGAATCGCAGATGTTGTTGCCGAGGTAGCCTGCGGCCTCCGCGTCGGCAACCATTCTTTCCATGTGCTCGTACACCTCCCAGATCTCGCCGTGAATGTAGTTGTACGCCACGCCGGCGCCAAGCACATATCCCGCCAGAACCATGCCTTCAATCAACTGATGGGGGTTGTAGCGCATAATGTCCCGATCCTTGAACGTGCCAGGTTCCCCCTCGTCGGAATTGCAAACCAGATAGATGTTGCCCTCCAACTCATCAGGAATGAAGCCCCACTTCAATCCGGTAGGGAAACCAGCACCTCCCCGCCCACGCAGGAACGATTTCTTGATTTCCTCCCGCAACTCGCTGCGGGACCTTTGCCCTCTAAGTACGCTTTCCAGAACCCCGTAGCCGCCAACAGCCTTATAGACTGAAATATCGGTCAGATCGCGATCCCAAGCATGGGCGAAAACAACTTGATTCAGCACAAAGGTATTCTATCAACAACAGAGGGCCACCATGAACCCTGAAACGCCAATTTCAGTCGGTCTTGTGCGGCAACAGGCAGGAAACACTATAATGCAATGTGAAGAATGTCCCAAAAGGAGTAGACAAAATGAGAAAAGCAACTGGAAGAAGGTTTTCAGCAAGACATTCACGCAGGTCCTTCCTCGCTGGAATGGGTGTTGTCGCAGCAGGACTGAGCCTGCCGGGCGGAAGAGCATGGTCTGCTGAGGAGAAGCGTCTGAACTTTTATAACTGGGACACCTATATTGGCGAAACCACCCTTGACGATTTCAAGGCGGTCTCAGGAATAGAGGTCAACATGGATCTTTTCGGCGACAACGACGAGTTGTTTGCCAAGATGAGACAGGGCAATACCGGGTACGACCTCATTGTTCCAACACATGACACTGCGCAGCGCATGAACAAGGCCGGGTTGCTCCAGAACCTCAGGCACAACCTCATACCGAACTTTGACAACCTGTTCGATCGGTTCAAGAACCCCGACTTCGACCCTGGCCGCACCTTCACTATGCCGTACATGTGGGGCACCATGGGCATAGGCTACCGCAAGTCGAAGATTGACACTCCAAGTAGCTGGGCGGCAGTCATTGGACCGGAAAGCGCCAATTACAAAGGGAAAATCGCCTGGATCAGCGAATCGGTCTCAATGGTTGGCATGACGATGCAGTACCTAGGCTATTCCTACAACTCGACCAGCCAGGCACATATTGACGAGGCGACAGAACTACTGATCAAGTACAAGCCCAATGTCAAGGCAATTGCCGAAGACAACGGTCAGGATTTGTTGGCTTCCGGTGAATGTGACTTGGTCGTCGAATGGAGCGGCGACATAGCCCAATTGATCAGCGAGGACGACGATGTTGGATACGTGATCCCACAGGAGGGAGGCTATCTCTGGCAGGATGTGCTTGCGATCCCCTCCGACGCGCCCAGACCAGAGAATGCCAACAGGTTCATCAATTACCTGCTTGACGCGGAGGTTGGCCGGGACTTGGCCGAGTACATCGAGTATGCCACTCCCAACGAGGCGGCCTACAACCTTACCAATGAGGATTACCGTAATAACAGTGCAACGTTTCCGTCCGATGCAATGATGAACCAGCTCGAGATAGGCCTGTACCTGGGCGAGGAACGTGAGGAACAGATCGAAGAGGCTTGGACACGCATCCTGGCCTCCTAGCAAAGTGACAGATGGGAGGCTAAATCCGCCCCCCACGGCCTGAGGAAGAGGGAAGCGTCAAGTGGAATGGAAGGGAGATGGCTGGCGTAACAGCCCGTTCTCTTTCTTTGCAACCGGTTCGTTCCAGCTGGTATGGTACGTCCTGTTTTTCGCAGTGCCGTTCGGGTTCCTGTTCCTGTTCAGCTTCTCCGAGAAAAGGGACATCATCGACCTTGAACTGACCTGGACTCTTAGCAACTACTTCCGGGCCTTCGAGCAGATCTATCTTTTGATCTTCCTAAAGTCGCTCCTCATTGCCGGCGGAGCCACCCTTATCTGCCTGCTCATCGGCTATCCCGTCGCCATGGGCATTGCCTTCGCCCCGTCCCGCGTCAAGCCCCTGCTTCTCCTGGCTGTCTTGCTACCCTTTTGGATCAACGTGGTGATCCGAACCTACTCGCTGATTGCTGTTTTCAGGACAAACGGGTTTCTTAACGACTTGCTTGGGCTTTTCTGGGGCATCGGCGACGGGATGCTGGAGTTGGCCGGGGTTGAAGGCGGGATGGGAGACAGTTTTACTCCAAGCACCATCCTTTACTCAAACCTTGGGGTGGTCTTTGGCATCGTCTACACATTCATACCATTCATGATCCTGCCGATCTACGCATCGCTGGACCGGTTCGACCGCGCCTATCTGGAAGCAAGCCTCGATTTGGGAGCCAGCCAATGGCGCACCTTCCTTTCGGTCATGTTGCCGCTTTCGCTGCCTGGGGTCCTGTCGGGGATCATCATTGTTTTCGTGCCAGCTCTAGGCGCCTTTTATATTCCAAACATGCTCGGCGGTTCAGACAGCATACTCATCGGGAATGTCATTGAAGAGCAGTTCAAGGGAGCCAATAACTGGGCGTTTGGCTCGGCGCTAGCCCTGCTGCTGATGTTCATAACATTCCTGCTCATATCGCTTCGCGCGAAGTTCTCCATCAAAGGCAGCATAGGCGGCTAAAAGACAGGCATGGTGCAACAAGAAAGAAGAACCGGCACGTTCGACTACTTCGGGCATCTCTGGATGAAGATATTCATCTTTGTTTTCATGTTCGCACTCTACGCCCCAATCGTCATCATGGCAATATTCAGCTTCAACGATTCGAAGCGTAACATTGTCTGGAGAGGGTTCACGACGAAGTACTACGTTAAGGCGTTCAAGAATGAATCGCTTTTTGACGCATTCGTCAATTCACTGACCATTGCATTCTTCAACACAATCATCGGCACTGCTCTCGGAGTGCTGACAGCGGTCTTCATGTGGCGCTTCCGTTTCCGCTTCAAACCCTTGCTGGAAGGCGCCTACTCGCTACCGATCGTGATTCCTGAGATTTGCATGGGAGTGGCAATGCTCGTCTTTTTCAGGCGCATCGACTGGCCTGTGGAATTGCCCTGGCCAGCCACTCTCCTCAACATCATCATTGCACATGTCACCTTTACCTTCCCATTCGTGGCTCTTATTGTGCGCGGTCGCCTAGCACGGCTGAACCAAGAGCTGGAGTACGCAGCCCTAGATCTCGGCGCAACACGCTGGCAAGCAATGACCGACATATTGCTGCCGCAAATCAAACCGGCCATTATCGCCGGAGCGTTGATTGCATTCATGCTGTCTCTTGACGATTTTGTCATCACTTTCTTCACAGCAGGTCCCTACAGCGTGACCTTGCCCGTCAAGATTGTGTCAATGGTCCGTTTTTCAGTAAGCCCGGAAGTCAATGCGGCATCCACCATACTGATAGTAATCACTGTGCTTTCCGTAGGGTGGTGGGGATGGCTCCAGAGCAAGCACAAGGCAACCAATCTGCAGTGATGAATGGAATGAAACCAACGGCTGGGGCGAAATCCCTAGTCCAGATACGAGGCGTATCGAAGAGGTTCGGCAATGTAACGGCGCTAGACACGATTGACCTCGAGATATACGACCAGGAATTCCTGGCGCTTCTAGGCCCCTCCGGCTGCGGCAAGACCACGCTCCTGCGCATCATTGGCGGCTTCGAGGCGCCCACCACTGGCTCGGTGCACATTGCCGGCGAAGACATGACTGGCTTTTCGCCAAACAGGCGTCCAGTTAACATGGTATTTCAGTCGTACGCCATCTTTCCGCATATGACTGTCCATGAGAACATTGCCTATGGGCTGAAAGTCACCGGCGTCAACAAAACCGAGATCAACAGTCGTGTGCAGGAAATACTTGATCTGGTGCAACTTCCTGGAATGGGTGAAAGAATGCCTGACCAACTCTCCGGCGGACAGAGGCAACGGGTCGCACTGGCCCGCGCCCTCATCAAGCGCCCCACCCTGCTTCTTCTGGACGAGCCACTGTCCGCTCTTGACGCAAACCTGAGGATCATCATGCAGGAGGAACTGGTCAAGATACAGAAAAAAGTCGGTATCACCTTCGTCATCGTAACACATGACCAAGACGAGGCGCTTTCGATAGCCAGCAGAATAGTTGTCATGAACGAAGGGCGCATATGTCAGGATTCGACGCCCACAGGGGTCTATGAATATCCGTCCAGCCGATTTGTCGCAGGCTTTATAGGAAGCATGAATCTGTTCGAATCCGAGATTGAAGCACCAAGCCCGTCCAATGCAACCGTGACAGTAACTGAGAAAAATCTAGGCAAACTGGCGATTCCTGTCCAGAAGGATCGTGACCTCTCGAAGCACTCGCGGATAGGTCTTGCGGTGCGGCCTGAAAAGATATGGGTGTACGAAAAGAAACCTGAGGAAAAGGATCTCCTTGTCTATCCCGCAACAGTCACAAACCTCTCCTATCACGGCAATGAGAGCCAGCTTCATCTCAATCTTGACAATGGTGCAAGCCTGGTTGCCTCGGTCACTAACAACCGCCGCGGAGAGGAGAGTTACGAGATCGGCGAAAAGGTATGGGCTTGCTGGCTACCTACCGACTTTCTACTGCTGACCGAATAACAATCCGGAAACACCAGTAAGTCCGGCCGCACCGGGCTTTAAGCGGCTAATACCGTCTCTGCCTCCACTCTTTTCCAATTTCCCTCGGTATTCTGCGCTCCGGCACACTGTACAAGCGCCACCCTAAGCGACTTCTTTCCCGATACCTCTCGCTGTTGTTCGGAATGAAGGGAAGTCATGACTGTTGAAGTGAAGCGTGTGTCTCGTCAAGAGTGCGTCGTGCCTTGTCAAACAATTCGTCGATCTCGTTTCTTGTTATGACAAGTGGCGGCGACAAAACCATTGTGTCACCCACCGAACGCATGACCAAACCGTTCCTCAGTGAAATATCTCTGCACACCTGGCCGGCAACACCATTGCCGAGAAACCGCTCACATGTCCCCTTATCCCTGACCAGTTCCATCGCACCCAGCATCTGAACGCCACGAACTTCGCCAACCAGCGGATGGTCACCAAGTTCCATAAGAGCCTTCTGGAAATAAGGGGCAATCTTTTCACTAGCATTTTCAATGATACATTCGTCCTCAAGAATCCTCAGGTTCTCAAGTGCAACAGCGGCACAAACGGGATGACCGCTACTGGTGAATCCGTGGGCGAACTCGAAATCTCCCTTGGCAAAAACCTCGGCAACCCTGTCGCCAACCATGACGCCACCCATGGGAACATATCCCGAAGTAAGAGCCTTTGCTATGGGCATGATGTCAGGTTTGATGTTGAAGTGTATAGAGCCAAACCATTGGCCAACCCGCCCAAAACCACAAATCACCTCGTCAGCCACAAGCAGGATGCCATGTTTTCGGCAGATCCGTTGAATCTCAGGCCAATAGGTGGCTGGTGGTATGACAACTCCACCAGCGCCCTGCACAGGCTCTCCAATGAACGCAGCCACACGCTCTACACCAATCTCCTCGATCTTGCTTTCAAGGGCTCTAGCCGCTTCCAGCCCAAACTCGCCGGGATCCATTTCTCTCGTCTCGGCAAACTGGTAAGGTTGCATGATATGCACAATGCCCTCAAGCATGGGGCCACCCTGCGCATGCATGGCCGCCATGCCTCCCAAGGATGTGCCTGCCATGGTGCTCCCATGATAACTGTTATGCCGGGATATGATCACATTGCGTTCCGGCTTTCCGAGGAAACTCCAGTATTGGCGAACCATGCGAACCACAGTGTCGTTTGCTTCCGAACCGGAGTTTGTGAAGAAGACATGGGAAAAGCCTGGAGCCAAGGATGCAAGCCTTTCCGAAAGGACAGCCGCCGGCTCGTTGGAGCATTGGAAAAAGTTGTTGTAGTAAGCCAACTTGCCTATTTGCGCATGGGCCGCATCGGCCAGTTCGATCCGTCCATAGCCAATGTTTACGCACCAAAGGCCGGCCATGCCGTCCAATATCTTGTTGCCATCGGAATCCCAGACATAGACACCTTTAGCGTTGGTGATGATCCGGACACCCTTGCTGTCCAGACTATGGTGGTTTGTGAACGGGTGGAGATGGTGCCTTCGGTCCAACTCCTTTGAATGTGTCAAGGCTGCTGTTGCCATATGTGAGTCCGGATTTACAACCTGATTATATTCCCCACTACGGACTGATTTTCAGTGACCACACCATAAAGTAATTACAATCTACCCATGAACCAGCCAATATCCAGCATGACCGGATATGCAGACTTGGAACATGGCATCCAGGGAACACGCCACCGCTTCATGGTTCGCTCAGTCAACCAGAAGACGCTGGACGTGGACTTCAAGGTGCCACCAGGTTTTGTCGGCACACTGCACGAAGCGCTTCAGCGGTTTCGGAAAAGACTGTCCAGAGGGCGCGTCACGGTCATTGTCGAAAAATCGCTCTCCGGACAGGATCTTGCCCTTGGTTCCGACCTTATCGAAGTAGTCAGGGATGCTCACAGCAGACTCGAAAAGGAAGGGATCAGCCTTCGGAAACCTTCTCTTGCGGAACTGCTGCATCTTGGCGAAAAACTCTCCTCAGCGCCTGCCGATGGACAGCAAGGATCCGATTTCCTTGAGGCCATGGACATGCTCATTGAAGGACTCCTTCAATCCAGGATTGCCGAGGGAAACAGGCTACGGAAGTTTCTCCTGGAAACCCTGTCCGAGGCACAATCCATCGTCGGTGACATTGTCTTCAACGCCGATGCGATTAGGGAAAACACAGCAAAGACTGTTGCAGACAGGCTTCGCACGCTTGAAGGCGAAGAGGATCCGAGGCTAAGGTCTGAAATCGCCCTCGCATGCTCAAAGGCCGACTTCAGTGAAGAAGCGGACCGCCTCAAGTCCCATCTAGAGGAGCTTGGGCAGGCGCTGACCCAAGGGGGAACCGTTGGCAAAAAGCTCGACTTTGTGCTACAGGAATGCAGGCGCGAATCAGGCACCATGACCTCCAAGGCTGCAGACGCATCCGTTTCCCGCAAAGCCATTGCCTTAAGCCTGTTGATTGAGCGCATGCGTGAACAGGTGCAGAATCTGGAATGACATGAAAGGCAATCTGTACATCATATCCGCTCCCTCAGGCGCCGGCAAGTCGAGCATCTCGAAACGTATTGCCGCCACAGGCGAGATCAGCCTGTCAGTTTCGTACACAACACGCCCCCGCCGACAGGAGGAGGAGGACGGTGTCGCATATTTCTTCATCACCGAGGAGGAATTCCTGCAAAAGCGCGATGCCGGTGAAATGCTTGAGTACGCCAACGTGCATGGACACTGGTACGGAACCCCTCTTCCGTGGATCAGGAAACAGAACAGCAACGGCAAGAACGTTCTACTGGAGATTGACTGGCAGGGTGCGCGCCTGGTCCGGGAGAAGATGCCCGACGCGATCTCAGTGTTTGTGCTGCCCCCTTCGATGGAGGATCTCAGGAAGCGCCTGCAGAGACGAGGACAGGATTCAGCCAAGGTGATTGCCAGAAGACTCGATGCAGCCCCAAGGGAAATGGCACATGCCAGCGAGTACGACTATGTTATAATTAACAGGGATTTGAAGGAATCTGTTGACGGTTTTCTGCAAATCCTGTGCGCCAACCGGCTACGTTACGCCTGCATGAGCGATGAGGTGGCGCAAATACTTGAACCAACAAAGGAACAAGACGGCAACTGAACATGGCTAGAACAACCGTAGAGGACTGTCTCAAAAACTGTCCGAACCATTTCGAATTGACCATGATCGCCACGGATCGTGCCCGCAAAATGACGTCCAGCGGCGATACTGGCTGGGTCGAGCAGGACAATGACAAGCCTATCGTCATTGCCCTAAGGGAAATCAGCAAGGGGCTTCTCGAAGAAGTTGCCGTCGCGGAGGGCATAGCCGACCCCGACCTGTCTGGGAATCCCTTGAACGAAGCCTCCGAAGCCGAGGAACAGGCGGAGGAAGAGAAGAAGCCGAGCTAACCCGCTGCCGGCGTAATGGTCCCCTTATGGAAGCCGTGGAACATCCCACTCCTGCAACCGGCTTCACGATAACGGCAAGTCTCAGGAAGAGCCTTGCCACACGTCTCACAAACGAACAGCTTGATCTCTTCGATCAAGCTGTAGATTACAGCAACCGCGCTCACGCAGGACAGTCGAGAGCCAGCGGTCAGCCTTTCATCACTCATCCCATCACGGTGGCCAGCGTGCTTAACGAATGGGAAATGGACCATCAGGCGATCATTGCGGCCATCCTCCATGATTCCATTGAGGACACCTCCGTCACCCTGCAACTGATCAGCGAAAGATTCGGAGGGAGCATAGCCACCCTGGTTGACGGCGTTAGCAAGATCGAGAAGATAGAGAGCCAAGCCATGGAGGTGCGCCAGGCGGAGAACTTTCGAAAGATCCTTCTCGCAATATCCAAGGACTGGCGGGTGATCTTCATCAAGCTCGCGGACCGGCTACACAACATCAAGACGCTGTCGCACATCACCAACAGGGACAAGAGAAAACGGATCGCCCGCGAAACCCTTGAGATCTATGCACCGATAGCGGACAGGCTGGGCATGTCTTCCGTGTGCCGCGAACTGGAAAACCTTTCCTTCAGGCATCTTTATCCCCACAGGTTCCGGGTTCTCTCCAAAGCGCTTAAGCACTCTGGCGGTCACCACCGAAAAGCTCTCGACCGCCTACGTGAGCAGATCGTACATCAACTCAAGGAACATGAGATCAACGCCATCGTGTCGGGACGTGAAAAGAACCTGTTCAGCATCTACAAGAAGATGGTGGCCAAGCACCTTAGCTTCTCCGATGTCGAGGACATCATGGGCTTCCGGATCATTGTCAAGGACCGTCTAGCCTGCTACCGTGCCTTGGGGGTTCTGCACATGTTCTTCCAGCCGATTCCGACCAAGTTCGACGACTATATTGCAGTGCCGAAGTCAAACGGCTACCAGTCCCTGCACACAACTGTCAAGGAGCGGAGCGGCGTCACCCTTGAACTTCAGATCCGCACCGAAAGCATGCACGCGTTCGCCGAACAAGGCCTTGCTGCCCACTGGCTCTACAAGCGGAGCAGTGACAACGTCGGAGAAAATGTCCAGATGGCGGCGAACCAAAGGCTGCAGAGCCTGATCGACCTGTACATTGAGCCGAGCAATCCACACGAGTTTCTGGAGAACGTCAAGATTGATCTGTATCCTGACGAAAGCTACATCATGACTCCGAAAGGAGTCATCATCACCGTTCCAAAGAACTCGACTGCGCTGGACTTTGCCTACACGATCCATTCGGATCTTGGCAACAAGGCTTCCTTTGTACGCATCAACGGCAAGCCGATGCCCCTGTCAACGAGGCTTTCCACAGGTGATGTCGTTGAAGTTGTCACGTCCAGTGAACGCTCAACGCCATTACCTCACTGGCTCGGCTTCGTCACCACCGCGAAGGCAAGGTCGCAAATCCGTAACAAACTGCGAATGGACGATGCCGACCAGGCAGGAAAACTCGGAAAGCAGCTGCTTATTGTGTCCCTGAACAAGCTGGATTCCAGCATAGAGAAAATCACCGAAGACCAGTGGAACAAGTTCTTCAAAGGCAAGCCTTTTGCATCGCACGATGATCTCCACAAGGAAATCGGCCTAGGCAAGCTCTCCAGTGACCTGATCGCGTACAGCCTTATGACAATGTCAGGGGAAAAGGCCAAGAAAAAAACCGTTACGGAAGTTCCTCCGATCGCCGTCGGAGGAACACTCACTTCGGCAACCAGATTTGCCGATTGCTGTCATCCGCTACCGGGTGAATCGATTGTTGGCCTGATTCACAAAGGCCGGGGGCTTACCATCCATCGGCACGACTGTCCCGAATTGCACGCGCAAAAAGGGAATTCGGCCTGGCTAGACGTCGATTGGGACGAGAAGGCGGAAAAGCGACACTACATTGTGCCGTTGCGTATCCAGTGCGTGAACAGGCCGGGGATCACGTCAACGGTATTCTCGCTAATTTCCAGCGACAACGAGATCAACATCGAGGGCTTCCGCATGCAGGACGGAAAACTCAGCAATCAACATGTGACGATAGATGTGACAGTCGAAGTCAATTCCCTATCGCGGTGCCGCGCACTTCTCGGAAAACTTCGCGCTGCGGACGAGGTCGTGACGGCTGAGCGCATAAGCGTCAGCCCTTCATCCACCCAGTCGCCATTCTAGGATCTGTTGCCCTTGGATTGGGACCCTTTCCTGCCTTTGGCAGGCAAGACATACTGGAATGGCTCCTGTCCGCGTGAGCGCAGGAACAGAAATCCACCCAGCAGAACCATCGGCAGGCTTAGCCATTGCCCCATGGAAAGATCAAGTGCGAGCAACCCTAAATGACTGTCGGGTTCGCGGGTGAACTCCACCCCGAACCTGAACACGCCATAGGCGACCAGAAACAGGGCCGATGTCTGCATCAGCGGCCTGGGCTTTTTCGAAAAGGCGCTCAGAATCAACCAAAGTGCAACGCCTTCAAGTGCAAGTTCGTAAAGCTGCGAGGGATGACGAGTGACATTTCCACCGTCAGGGAACACCACGCCCCAAGGAAGTTCCGTGGCCCTGCCCCACAATTCTCCGTTGATGAAGTTGCCAAGCCGCCCCAGACCGAGTCCAATGGGAACGAAAGGCGCAATAAAGTCGGTGATCGCAAAGAACGAGATTTTTGACATCCGGGAAGTGAGCAGAACGGCGGCCAACACCCCTATCAGACCACCGTGAAAGGACATGCCGCCTTCCCATATCTTCAGTATCCCAAGCGGATTCGACGCGTAATAGCCGGGAGCGTAGAACAGCACATATCCAAGACGGCCGCCGATCAGCACACCGACAATGCTGTAGTGCAAAAGCCAGTTATTGAGAACGGCATGCATCAGATGCGCCTCCCCTTTTCTTCCGATTCTTTTGCTGGCAGAGTTGAAAAACAGGTAGAAGCCCAGAATGTACATCAGCCCGTACCAGTGGACACTCGCTCCGAACAGGCGAAAAGCGACCGGATCAATATCTATAGTCATGTCAATTCATGCGAGACGGTAAACCGCGTTCTTAAGGCAACCCGTCAATCCCTCCTTGATCAAGGATTCTAACGGCTTCGCCATGCTGTCGAAACCGCCGCATCCCGAAGCCTACTGTTCGCAATAGAATATCAGTCACTGAAAGCAATAGAATCCAGTTCATGGGAGGATGCAAACAATGACCTCAAAACTGAGAAGCCATACCATTACCAAAGGAGTGGCACGCTCCCCCAACCGGGCAATGCTTCGCGCCGTCGGATTTTCCGATGACGACTTCGAAAAGCCGATTGTGGGGGTTGCAAACGGACAAAGCAACGTGACGCCCTGCAATGCCGGCCTCGGCGAACTTTCCGAGGCGGCCGCCAGCACGCTGGAGAGGAACAACGTCAAGGCACAGATGTTTGGCACAATCACGGTGTCCGACGGCATCTCCATGGGAACCCAAGGGATGAAGTATTCGCTTGTGTCGCGCGAGGTCATCGCCGATTCGATTGAGACCGTTGCCAATGGCCAGTGCCTAGACGGTCTGCTGGTGGTCGGCGGATGTGACAAGAACATGCCAGGAGGCATGATGGCGATAGGCAGAGTCAATATCCCTTCGATCTACGTCTACGGCGGGACAATAAAGCCGGGCTCCTACAACGGGCGTGATTTGACGATCGTGAGCAGTTTCGAGGCCGTCGGTCAGTTCAGTGCCGGCACAATTGACAAGAGCGAGTTCGATGAGATCGAGAGACGTGCCTGTCCGGGGAAAGGGTCCTGTGGTGGAATGTTCACTGCCAACACCATGTCCAGCGCCATCGAGGCGATGGGCATGAGTCTTCCCTACTCCTCGACGATGGCGGCCGAGGATGAGGAAAAGCTGCAAAGCGCGCAGGATTCCGCGAAAACCCTTGCCGAACTGGTCAGACGTGGTGTCAAAGCGCATGACATCATGACCCGCGAAGCCTTCGAGAATGCAGTGGCGGTTGTCATGGCTGTCGGAGGCTCGACTAATGCGGTTTTGCACCTGCCGGCCATCGCACACTGCGCAGGAGTGCAGCTTACTCTCGACGATTTCGAACAGATCAGAAGAAAGGTTCCGGTTATCGCGGATCTCAAGCCTTCCGGAAAGTACGTCACTGTCGATCTTCACCGGGCTGGAGGAATCCCGCTGGTGATGAAGATCCTACTGGAAAACGGACTGATTCATGGCGACTGCATGACCGTCACCGGCAAAACCGTGAAGGAGAATCTGAGTGGCATCCCTGCCATCCCACCGGACAGGCAGGATGTTATCCGGGACTTCAATGATCCACTCTATGCAGAGGGCCACTTGGCAATACTCAAGGGGAATCTGGCTGAGGAAGGATGTGTTGCAAAGGTGTCCGGAATCAAGTCGCGGAAATTGACAGGACCAGCCAAAGTGTTCGATTCCGAAGAGGAGGCATTAGATGCGATTCTGGCCGATGGCGTCAAGGCTGGCGACATCGTGGTTGTTAGGAACGAAGGACCTAAAGGCGGACCCGGAATGCGCGAAATGCTCTCGCCGACTTCCGCAATCATCGGCAAGGGCCTAGGAGACAGCGTTGGCCTCATAACCGATGGGCGCTTTTCCGGCGGAAGCTACGGACTGGTGGTGGGGCATGTCGCTCCCGAAGCGGCAGTAGGCGGCATGATCGGGCTTCTGCAAAACGGCGACATGGTTACCATAGATGCGGTCGACCTCAAACTGACCGTCGATCTTACGCCTGAGGAGATCAAGACAAGGCACGATTCCTGGACTCCACCCAAACGTCCCGTCTCGGGAACGCTCGCGAAGTACGCCTCGCTTGTTTCCTCCGCCAGCCTCGGTGCAATAACCGATCATCAGGACCGACTTGGACCAGACAGCTGACAGAACCCTTGAGGGCACCTTGACAGTGAATTCACCTCACGGTCTGCATATGCGTCCGGCTTCCCTGATTGCAAAAAGCCTGATGAAGTTTTCATGCACAGTAAAAGCCTTTCATGATGGAAGAACGGCCGACGGGAAAAGCGTGTCGGATCTTGTAATGCTCGAAGCACCTCAAGGCGCGGTTATCCGCTTTGAGTTTTCCGGAGAGGAGGCTGCGAATGCACAGGCCGAACTGTGCAGGCTGGCAGCCATGAATGAAGAGAGCCTGAGGTGAACAGTCCCCTAAGAATCGAGGGGGTTGCACTTTCCAAGGGGATCGCCTATGGGAAGGTTCACATCCTGACCCCGACTGAGCGGAACATTCCGCAGTACCTTATTGAAGCCAAGTCGATCGGCCACGAGATCGGAAGGTTCCAGAACGCCTTGGCGCGGGCTGAGACCGAACTTCAGTCGATCAGGAAGACCCTCAAGATATCGAAGCGGGATCACCCCAGCATAACCGCTTTCGTCGATCTGTACAGCACCCTCCTCCATGACGCGACCATCACGAAAAGAACTGAAGAACTCATCAGCAAGAGGAAAATCAATGCTGAATGGGCACTGCAACAACAGGCCGAGGAACTTTCCGCCAGCTTTGAAAGCATAGAAAGCGATTATCTCAAGGAGCGAAAACACGACATCGAGCATGTGGCCGGACAGATCATGCAAGCAATGAGAAAGCCACAGGACATGCCGGAGACTGCCGCCCGCGGCGCCGGTGCCGGCATGATACTTGTTGCAACGAGCATCTCGCCAACAGATGTCCTCGAATACAGTCAGAGAGGCTATCAGGCATTCGCGACCGAGGCAGGCGGTCCCAACTCACATGCTGCAATCATTGCCAGAAGCATGCGCATTCCGTTTCTCGGCAAGGTGCCGGAATTGCCTGAACAGGTCAGTGAGGAAGATTTTGCAATATTGGATGCCATTGAGGGCGTCATAGAGATAAGACCTACGGATGCAACACTGAGGTCTTACAAGAGCAGAAAAAGGAGCATTGAATGCAAGCCGCGGGCAAGCGAACCCCGCAAAAGAAAAGTGGCAGGTCCAGTCAAGACCAAGGATGGAGTAGAGATTTTCCTGCAGGCCAATGTCGAACTCCCCGACGAAGTGGAAGAGGCATGCCGGTTCGGAGCTGGCGAGATCGGACTGTTCCGGACAGAATCCCTCATGTTGTCCCTCAATGAAATGCCGTCCGAGGAAGAGCAGTACGAGATGTATCGCAACGCGGTCGACAAGGCTCAGGGAATCCCCATTACCTTCAGGACACTTGACATCGGCGGCGACAAGTTTCTTCCGGGAATGGAAGGTCAGCCAGATGTTTTCGGCTCCCCACTCGGTCTTCGGGCCATCCGCTACTGCCTGTCGCATCCCCAGATATTCCTCAGGCAACTACGTGCCCTCCTCCGGACCGCACATCACGGCCCCGTCAGAATCCTATTTCCGATGCTCACCCATCCGGTTGAATTGACGCAAACAGTAAGCCTTCTTGAAATTGCCAAGGAACAACTGTCCAACCGGAGACTGAACTTCCCGCACAACGTGCAGATCGGCGCAATGATCGAGGTGCCTGCCGCAGTGTTCGTCATGGATGACTTCGCACACCACCTGGATTTCTTCTCAATAGGGTCAAACGACCTGATCCAGTACATGCTAGCCGTTGACAGGGAGGACGAGAAAGTGGCAACGCTGAACGACCCACTACATCCAGCAATCATCCACATGCTGAAAACCATATCCCAGAAAGGCAAGAACCATGCCATGCCGGTTACCTTGTGTGGTGAAATGGCGGGAGACAGCGGCATAACGCCGCTTTTGCTCGGAATGGGACTCAGAAGGTTTTCAATGCAGATCGACCGCATCGGGAAAGTCAGGGAAACCGTTGCGCATTCAGATACACGAAACCTGAGGAAACTGGCCAAGAAGGCGTTGGATGCAGAGAGTCCGGAAGCGGTTGCAAAGATGCTCAACCTGGACAGCTAGCTCACTTGCCGGGAGTTATAGGCTCGAAGAGACGTCCGCAACCTCATTCCAATGTGATATTCATTGTGTAAAACACTGATAGAAAAGGAACTGTAATATTCATTTTCGAAGCATCGGTTTGTTGAAAATTGTTTGCCATTCAGGACTTTCATGTAGTGGGATTAAGGCATGTCGAAGGAAGCCATCATTAAACGGGCTAGGATTGTGCGAGGCCGTATGGAGTGCGTCGCGGGACGATTCTCGAGGATTCGCGCCTGAGCTTAATCAATGGCTTCATGCATGGCGATATCGTCCAAGAAGGGAGTATCCGCCTGACAGATAAGTAGGGAAAGCGGTATCACTTTCATCAATTTGCGGTCAAAGTTTGCACCTCCGAGGCAAGCATTCCGTAATATAATTGGAACCACTTTTGGATATGCCGAGATGACCACGCAACTTGACAACCCTACGGATCTGACAGACCATTTTCTGATAGCAACGCCGGATCTCCGCAATTCCTATTTTGACACCTCTCTCATCTATGTCTGCCGGCACAACCACGAAGGCGCTTTCGGCATAGTCATTAACAAGCCGACGCCTTTCGAGACGAATTCCCTCTTTGAGAAAACCGGACACAAGCCTCCTTCCCTAAGCAAAGGAAACAGGTACATCTACTTTGGCGGACCAGTGAACCCCAACCAAGTGTTCGTTCTGCACCGTCCCAAAATGGAGGTTGCCAACCATTTCGAAGTTGAAAGCACAGACATGGCAATCACTTCTTCGACTGAAATCCTTGAAAAGATGGCGGAGGGATCCTGCCCTTCACAGATCCTGTTCGCAATCGGATACGCTGGCTGGGAAGCCAACCAACTTGAGGAGGAGATATCCCGCAACTCTTGGATCATTGCAAAAGCAGACCGGAAAATCCTGTTTGACGTGTCGGATCAGGAGAAACTGACTCATGCCACCCGGTCACTAGGTTTTGAATGGCATTCCATATCCGAAAGGAGCGGATGCGCCTGACGCCTTGAAGGAAGGAATCGCACTTGGATTCGACTTCGGAACGACAACCATAGGTGTTGCCGTTGGCAATTCCATCACTGGCAAAGCCCGGGCACTTGCGTCACTCAGGTATTCCGGAAAGAAACAGGCGGTTAAACGGCTTGCACCACTGATGGCCGAATGGCGTCCGACAGCTCTTGTGGTTGGCTATCCCCTATCCAAGGACGGAAAGTCGCAGCCGATGTCCAAGCGTGCCAAGCAGTTCGCCGAGGACCTGAGGAGGCAGTACCAAATAGATACGGTGCTTGTCGACGAACGCTACACATCATCCTTGGCCAGATCCGGCTCCCCAAAGGGGGGAGATGTTGACGCCAAGGCCGCCGAAATCATACTGCAGGCATGGCTGGATGGATGCGTTTCCAACGGCAAGCCAGATCCGGCATCCTCATAGGCGTGTAGAATACGCTCGAACCCGCCATGGCTTCACGTTCCCGATCGCACATAGACCACAAGCGTTTCAAGATTGCAACACTGGCCTTGGCAGATGGCACAGTCTTCAAGGGCAGGCTTTTTGGCGCCGAGGCCGCCACCGTTGGCGAGGTGGTGTTCAACACCTCCATGAGCGGCTATCAGG
Organism: Gammaproteobacteria bacterium; assembly: GCA_965207545.1. Taxonomy (GTDB): domain Bacteria; phylum Pseudomonadota; class Gammaproteobacteria; order Tethybacterales; family CBDBMS01; genus CBDBMS01. The sequence continues at coordinate 520,973 of CBDBMS010000003.1, read as the reverse complement.
AGATCATCACCGATGCCTCTTATCATGACCAGATCGTTGCATTCACATTCCCTCACATCGGCAATGTCGGAACAAACCTCCTTGATGTTGAATCAGGGAATTCACATGTGTCTGCGATCATCATCAAGTCACTCTCGTTGACGACGAGCAGCTGGCGTTCTGCCATGACTCTGGACGACTACCTTTCGGGACTCGGCATACCCGGTATCAGCGGCATTGACACGAGAAAACTGACGCGGCGGCTGCGTGAAAAAGGATCGACCGGCGGATGCGTCCTTCCTTCGGGTGATGCCCGTAAGGCAATCCGCCTGGCAAAGAGCTTCAAGGGCTTGTTAGGAAGCAAGCTCGCCCAGAAGGTTTCGGGAAAGCGCCGGCATGGCCACTGCGAAGAACTATGGAACCCTGAAACCAATGCCTATCCGAAAATCAAGCAAGGCAAAGGGAAACCCCTAGTCGCAGTACTTGACTGTGGAGCCAAGACCAACATCCTGCGCATGCTCGTCGACCGCGGCCTGGACGTGGTCGTCATGCCCTACAGCAGCACGTTTGACCGGGTTATTGCCGAGAAGCCATCCGGCGTGCTCATATCGAACGGGCCAGGAGATCCCGCTCCCTGTGACGACATGATCGAGACGGTGCGACAGCTACTGAACGCCAACATTCCGCTGTTTGGAATATGTCTGGGAGCACAGCTGCTTGCCTTGGCTTCAGGATGCAGAACAGAGAAGATGAAGTTTGGCCATCATGGGGCAAACCATCCGGTGCTTGACGTGAAGACACACAATGTGGCAATAACAAGCCAAAACCACGGTTTTGCCGTTTCGAGAGCCTCCCTGCCGATCAACGTAAAGGAAACGCATCACTCCCTGTTCGACGGCAGCATCCAAGGAATAGAGTTGAAAGACAGACCTGCATTCGCTTTTCAGGGGCATCCGGAGGCCAGTCCAGGACCGCACGATCTCTCGCCTCTGTTTGACAAGTTCAAGGGAATGATTCTCAAGCGTGCCTAAGAGGACGGACTTGGAGACCGTCATGCTCATAGGAGCTGGCCCGATTGTCATCGGACAGGCATGTGAGTTTGACTATTCCGGAACACAGGCGTGCAAGGCCCTCAAGAGCGAAGGTTACCGGGTTGTCCTGCTCAACTCCAATCCCGCCACAATCATGACCGATCCGGAAATGGCGGATGCGACCTACATTGAACCAATCACCTCTGAAGTTGCGGAACAGATCATCAAGACCGAAAAGCCAGACGCCCTATTGCCGACAATGGGAGGACAAACGGCGCTGAATTGCGCACTGGAACTCGCGAAACGCGGTGTGCTCGCGGAATACGGTGTCGAACTCATCGGCGCAAAAGCCGATTCCATCGAAAAGGCCGAAGACCGCAACCTGTTCAGGAAGGCTATGGAAAAGATTGGGTTGAAAACGCCGGAATCAAGGCTGGTCACCAACATTGCGGAAGCGCAGTCAGTAATGGCGGAATACGGCTTTCCGGTCGTGGTGCGTCCCTCCTTCACCTTGGGAGGAACTGGGGGAGGCATCGCATGGAACCAGGAGGAGTTCGACACGGTCTGTCTGCGTGGTCTTGCTGAATCGCCAATTAACGAGGTTCTCCTCGAGAAGTCGCTTGTCGGCTGGAAGGAATATGAAATGGAGGTCGTCCGTGACCGCAATGACAATTGCATCATTGTCTGCTCAATTGAGAACGTCGATCCAATGGGCGTGCACACCGGTGATTCGATCACTGTCGCACCCGCACTGACCTTGACCGACAAGGAGTACCAGCAGTTGCGGAACCACTCAATCAGCATACTCCGCGAGATCGGAGTCGACACCGGAGGCTCCAACGTGCAGTTTGCTGTCAACTCCGACAACGGCGAGGTGCAGGTCATTGAGATGAATCCCCGCGTTTCCAGATCGTCGGCGCTTGCCTCGAAAGCAACCGGATTCCCTATAGCAAAAGTGGCAACCTATCTGGCACTTGGATACACGCTTGACGAACTCAGGAATGACATCACAGATGGTGTGATCCCGGCGTCATTCGAACCCACGCTTGACTATGTGGTCACAAAAGTGCCCAGATTCGCATTCGAGAAGTTCCCGGAGGAATCCGGTGAGCTTACGACACAGATGAAGTCGGTCGGCGAATCGATGGGCATCGGGAGGACCTTTCTTGAATCCCTGCAGAAGGCTTTGCGCTCCCTTGAGAACGGCAGGCCGGGACTTATATCCATCAGCGACAATCCCAACTTGGTCAGGGCTGAGCTATCGAGACCGAGTGAAGACCGCCTTTTCTATTTGGGAGATGCGTTCCGGCTCGGTTTTGACATCGAGGAGGTCTACGAGGCAAGCAAAATCGACCGGTGGTTTCTTGCGGAGATAAGGTGCCTGATCGAACTGGAAAGGCAAATCGCCAAAAGACGGATCAGCAGCATCAGCAAGAACGAGATGGTTGAAATGAAAGCCGCCGGTTTCAGCGACCTGCAGATCGCCGGACTGACCGGATGTTCGGAGAGTACGGCTCGCAGGCGACGCCAGATGCTGAATGTCCGTCCAGTCTACAAGCGGATCGACACGTGCGCCGCCGAATTTCCAACGGCAACTTCGTACCTGTACTCCTGCTATGACGACGAGTGCGAATCCAATCCTGAAAATCTCAGGAAAATCGTAGTGCTTGGGGGGGGGCCAAACAGGATAGGACAGGGCATTGAGTTTGACTTCTGCTGCATCCATGCGGTGCAACAGCTCCGCAAGGCTGGATACCAGGTGATCATGGTGAACTGCAATCCCGAAACCGTCTCAACCGACTACGACATTTCCGATCGGCTGTATTTCGAGCCTGTTACCGTCGAAGATGTCCATGAGATCCTTGTGAAGGAGGCACCGGACGGCGTGATCGTCCAGTACGGAGGTCAAACCCCACTGAAGATCGCACGCCAGATCGAGAAGCTTGGCGCAAAAATCATAGGCACAAGCGTGGATTCGATAGAGCACGCCGAAGACAGGGACCGCTTTCGGGAACTCATAACCCGGCTTGACCTGAAGCAGCCGATGAACGGCGTGGCCTACTCCGCTGCCGAAGGCCGCAAAATCGCCGGAAGAATCAACTATCCGCTCATAGTGCGTCCTAGTAACGTGCTTGGCGGTCGTGCGATGAAAATCATCTCAGGCAAGGACCAACTGGCTGCCTACTTCAACCGGACTACTCCGGAGATGTTCGAAGAGGGCATCCTACTGGACCGCTTCCTTGAGAATGCAGTGGAGATCGACGTCGATGCGGTCAGCGACGGAACATCCACCACTATTGCAGGCGTCATGCAGCACATCGAGGAGGCAGGCGTCCATTCGGGCGATTCAGCCTGCTGCCTGCCGCCTCACTCGATCAGCAAGACGACAGTGAGGGAGATCGAAAGACAAACCCGCATGATCGCCGAGAGGCTGAACGTGGTCGGCTTGATTAATGTGCAGTTCGCGGTCAAGGACAAGGTCATCTATGTCCTTGAGGTCAACCCGCGCGCTTCCCGTTCGGTCCCGTTCGTATCCAAGGTAATCAACCAGCCGATTGCGAAAATCGCCGCCATGTGCATGGTCGGAAGTACGCTTAGAAAGGAGCGCTTCACCAGAAAGGTGACACCGAATTTCTTCAGCGTAAAAGAGGCGGTGTTCCCCTTCCGCAAGTTCCAGAAAGTTGATGCGATTCTCGGACCTGAAATGAAATCGACCGGCGAGGTCATGGGCATAGGAGATAGCTTTCCTGAGGCTTTCCAGAAGGCCCTAATGGCCGTCAGCGGCGACCTTCCGGTCGAAGGCGGCGTCCTGTTCAGCGTCAAGGACAGCGACAAGGCCGAGGCTGTCGAAATCGCCAGGGCTTTCTCAAAATCCGGATTCAGAATCTACGCGACAAGGGGGACTGCATCTCACCTGCAAAAGAGCATGATCAACACACAAGTCATCAACAAGGTTCGTGAAGGGCATCCCCACGTCGTCGACGCCATCAAGAACGGAGACGTGCGGATCGTGGTCAACACAGTGACCACCTCGGAAGATTCAATAGCGGATTCCTACTCGATCCGCAGGACATCCATACAGCGAAACGTTGTCTATTTCACCACGATTGACAATGCCCATGCGGCCTGCCAAGCCATTTCACTCCTGAAGGGAGGCCGGAGCGCTCCACGAGTCAACACTCTGCAGAAATGGCATCGCTAGGCCGGAGCGCTGCATTCCGGACGCCTGGACATGAAAAACGATCCGTGTTGCCTCATATTACACAGTGATATACTCCCCTGAACGGCCGCACATTACAGAGAAACCTAAACCATGAGCATTTCCCAAGCCATACCTCTGACTCAGCTGGGATGGGAGAAGTTGCAGGAGGAGTTGGATCGACTCAAGGACACCGAACGCCCAGGGATCATCAAGGCAATTACCGAGGCCAGAGCCCATGGGGACCTTTCGGAAAATGCCGAATATTCATCGGCTAAGGAGAAGCAATCGTTCATCGAAGGGCGCATTGCGGAACTTGAAGGCATCATGGGCCGCGCCCAGGTGATCAACCCTGCGGAAATATCATCCGATGGCAAAGTCGTCTTTGGCTGCCACATCAAAGTGAAAAACAACAAGGGCGAAACAATGCAGTACCAGCTTGTCGGTCCTCACGAGGTTCACTTAAACGACAAGCGCATATCCATCCTGTCCCCTGTCGGCAAGGCTCTCCTGGGAAAATATGCAGGGGAAACCGCTCTAGTGTCCGCTCCCGTAGGCGACATCGAATATGAGATCCTAGCTGTCAGGACATCTTGACGCACTTCTTAGATGACCGACGACATCTTCGTCTTCACAATTCAGTCGTTGACAAGGCTGATTGGTCTGGTTTGTGTAATAAGGTTTCTCCTGTCCTCCAACAGGTCGTCGCTCTTTGGTCCCACCTACATGCTGATCGCCCGTCTTACAGACTGGCTCGTCAGGCCCATGAACCGGATCTTTCCGAGAATCGGAGGCTACGAAACGGCTCCGGCCTTTGCCGCCTGGGCGTTCTACTCAATCGAGTACTTCCTAGTATGGAACATCAGAGGAGTGGAACTGACAGCGCAGCCACTGCTCGGAGCCATGCTGGTGCTCGGCATGGCTCAGGTGTTCAAGATCATCATCTACATATTTATTGCAGTCATTCTGATACATGTGATCTTCTCCTGGGTGAATCCTAGCGCACCCATGGCGTACCTGTTCCGCAGCTTTGCGGACAGGATTCTTTCCCCGTTCCGGCGCATTGTTCCAATGGCCGGCCCTTTTGACCTGACACCGATAGCCGCTATCTTTCTTGCACAGATAGCTCTCATAGTGATTAACAATCTTGAAAGACAACTCACTCTAATGCTATGAAGCTCACTTCGGAAATCGCCTTCCAAATGCCTCGCTTCCAGTTCAACAGAAACGTTGCAACCGAAAGCCAGGTGTGGAATGTCGACACGGTTCTCGAAGTGAAGACCAAGGGACTGAAGACACGGGCGTTGCCCCGCACAGTCGTGAGGATTTTGGAGGCATCCGCAGGAAAAGACGGCAATTCAGAAAAAAGAGGCTATGCAACTGCCATGCTTGGAAATGGAACGCATCTCGTTTCGGTCACCGTTGATCCTGCATCATCGAACCATGCCATCCTGAGCGCCTTGAGAACGGGAGTATCCGCCCTGCTCGAAAGGAATCCTGCCACCGTTGCAGTCTGCCTCCCTCAGGATACGGACAATGCCATCTCCTCCATGATCACATATGTTTCCTGGCAGTCAATGTGTCATCCATTGCAACGTCAAAAAGCACAGGCAAAGGAAAGGCAGGTGCCGTACGAAAAATATCGGTACACGGCTTCTCGGGAGACAACGCCGAACTTGCAATGGCTGAAGGCAACCTGATGGCGAGAGCACTCACCGATGCCCCAGGGAATCATTTGACTCCTGCGATCTTCAAAAGTATTGCCAGTTCGCTTGCAGAGAGAGAGAACTTCACCTGCAAGGTCTGGAACAAGCCGACACTACGGAAGATCGGGGCCGGCGCCTTTCTTTCGGTTGCGGACTCCACGCCAAGCCCGGCATATGTGATAAGGCTTCGCAAGCGAAGCAAGGACAGGCCCCGAATGCGTCTTGCACTGATCGGCAAGGGAATCTGCTTTGACACCGGCGGCTACAACATCAAGCCGGGATCAGGCATGAGAGGCATGCACGGCGACATGGCAGGGGCAGCCGTCGCCCTTGGTGCCGCCTGTGTACTATCCAACATGAACCTGCCCATTGAAATCGAGTGTTGGCTGGGTTTGGCTGAGAACCACATCAGCCCAGCGGCCGCAAGACCGGGAGACGTTGTCCGCTCCCATCTGGGGAAAACCATTGAACTTGTCGATACGGATGCCGAAGGTCGCCTAGTTCTAGCCGACCTGCTTTCCTTGGCAACACACCGGAAAGTCAACCCGCCTGATGTGGCGGTCACCTTTGCAACACTTACCGGCACCATGACCTATGCCCTGGGACAAAGATATTCGGGTCTGTTCGCCACCAATCCCAAGCACGCTGACATTGCACTGAAAGCCGGCTGCAAGGCTGGAGAGCGGCTCTGCAGATTTCCCATGGACGAGGACTACCATGCCGAGTTGGAAAGCAAAGTTGCCGACCTGCTGCAGTGCTCGCGGGGAAGGTACGCAGACCACATAATGGCTGCGCGGTTTCTCGGTGAGTTTGTCGCACCGAAAAGCTCCTGGCTTCACATCGACCTGTCGGCCGCAACCGCCCCGGACGGTCTAGGAGCCATATCAAGTTCAACTACGGGTTTTGGCGTTAGGTGGGCTGTCACACTCGCCCAGGCGCTTCTAGAGGGAGAAACAGATGCCTAGTTCGGTTCCCCTGCTGAAACTGCTGCTGGAGGCACGGAATTCCAGGCTGCCTGTCGTGATGGCCAGCACCAGTTCCACAATGTCGCTTGACAATCAAAGACACTGGAAGCAAAAAGGGCTTGATGTGATTGAAATCCGGCATGACCTTGCCGACTCCGCCTTAACTGTCAAGGACTGGTGCGGAATGCCAAGAGAGCTTCCGCTCCTGTTCACCTGCCGCTCCGAGCGAGAGGGTGGGAAAGGGACAGATTCCGAAAGTGACCGGATTCGGAATCTTTGTCATGCCGCTGGCCATTTTGATGCTGTCGATGTCGAACTGTCCATGAACAAGTCCGGGCTTACGGAAGTTATAGGACACGCAAGGGCATGCTCGTGCATGTCTGTCGCCTCGTTTCATGACCAAGAGATGACCCCCAACCTGTCTCAACTCACTAGGCGACTGGCAGAGGGTATCGAATGCGGGGCCGATGTGGTGAAGATTGCCACGAGAACGGAAACCCCAGAAGCGCTGGGAACGCTGCTAGCTTTTCTGACTAGCCATGCTAGAGACAATCTGGCCGTACTTGGCATGGGGAAATACGGCTCCATGAGCCGCATGCTATTTCCGTCCCTAGGCTCACTGTTCACGTTCGCCCAAATGGGTGAAAGCACTGCTGATGGCCAGATGCCCATCGAAAAGACCAAAACGTTTGCGACTGCACTGTACAGCGCTTTGCCGTCTAGCTAGTCGTCTTCTTGCTCTTCCGGTCTTTCTCGGAATTGCGCAGCGCAGCCGAAACGGAAGCGGCCGACCAGTTGTCCTTGAGTTCGCCCTTAAGCCTTTCTATTTCCTTCTCAAGCTCCCCGATCTGCGACATCATCTTCCGATGAACCGTCTGAAGGTGCTCCGGTATCTCGTTGCTGATCTCTTCGACGCACTTTTCGTCATATGCGTAGGCACTGAACTTTTCCGTTGACTTGCTTGGCGTGGTAATCACCCTGCCCGGTATCCCGACAACAGTCGAGTTGGGTGGAACCTCCTTGACAACTACGGCATTCGAGCCTATCTTGGAGTGCTCTCCCACAACAAACGGACCGAGAATCTTGGCGCCAGCGCCAACGATGACGCCTTTCTCCAAGGTGGGATGCCTCTTTCCCTGATAAGTCTGGGTGGTTCCACCGAGGGTTACTCCCTGATAGATCGAGACATCGTCATGCACTTCGGAAGTCCCTCCAATAACCACTCCCATGCCATGATCAATGAAGACCCTTCTGCCGAGTTTCGCACCAGGATGTATTTCTATCCCAGTGAGGAAACGGGATATGTGGGACAAAAACCGCGCCAGCCACTTCAACCGATTGGACCAAAGCCAGTGAGCCCCCAAGTGAAAAATCACCGCATGGAGACCCGGATAGCAGAAGATGATCTCCAGATAGGAACGCGCCGCCGGGTCGCGTTCAAAATAGACGTCAAGCTGCTCTTTGATTCTTTCGAACATGGATCACCCATTCCCGAGGGATAGGCAAGGATGGTTTAATCCCCATATTCTAAGCACTTTGATGCCATTTACCTAGCGGCTAGCCAAGTCCTCCCATGTTCGAAAGGTCAGAATACGAATCCGGCATTTAGGTACAATCAGCCCTGAGCCGCACTTGGAAAGCCGCCAAGCTGGTGACCGCAGAATCCGCTCAAACGAGAATGTCCGATTTGAAGCAACCCAACCACCATCCCTTCCAGCTGACTGCAGAGGAACAGGCGCATGTCAGCGCCGCCAGACAGGGCATTCTCGCGCTCATCCGGGAAAATGGCGGATGGCTTCCATTTCCGGACTATGCAAACACCTGTCTGAACCATCCCGGCTTCGGCTACTACGGAAACTGGATCAGAAGCATCGGACCCGAGGGGGATTTCATCACTGCACCCGAGATGGGTTCGCTCTTCAATGACGTGATGGGGACCTGTCTAGCCAGAACAGCAGAACGTAATGGCGGCGGCTTTCTGGAGATCGGCGCCGGCATGGGAACATTCGCTGCAAACGTGTTGCGCATTGCACAAAAGGATGAGGTCTCTCTGAAGAATTACTGGATCATCGAGACAAGCACTTCATTGAGATCTCTGCAACAGGATACGCTACGGAATTTGGATGGAACTGCCGATATCCGATGGCTTGAGGAGTTTCCGTCGAAGTTCACTGGCGTTGTCTTCGGCAACGAACTGATTGATGCAATCCCCTGCTCCATCTACCAGTACATGGACAGCAGCTGGCATGAAAGGGGAGTGTCGGAAGAGGACGGGAATCTGGTCTGGTGCAACAGGGAGATTCGGGACGACGAGGTGCCGAACCGGCTCAAAAGCCTAAGCGTTGGCGAGGGATACTGTGCCGAAATCAACTTTAGGGGCGAATCTCTCGTACGGTCAATACTGGATGCCATCAACAAAGGGATTCTGGTTCTAGTTGACTACGGCTATGGCAGGACCGAGTTCTACCATCCCCAGCGGATCTTGGGAACGCTGATGTGTCACAGGCGACATGTGGCCTTTTCCGATCCTTTCATGCTGCCTGGCATTAGCGACATGACAACACATGTGGACTTTACCGGCGTGGCGGATGCCGCGGCACAATCCGGAGGTACAGTTCTTGGATACTGTGATTTATCCGATTTCCTGACCAGTTGTGGTTCACTGAAGGATATGGACCCCGAAACGGATCCTGTACGCTTCCGCTCACAGGTTGAAAGCATGAGAAAACTGCTCATGCCACATGAAATGGGACAAATCTTCAAGGTGATGGTGATTGGCAAGGGAGACTGTCAGGCTCCGGTCATGGGATGCCGGATGCGCCCTCTCTGAACTGGCTGATGCAGACAGGTTAGAGTACCTTCGTATCGGCGCCGGACATGAACGGTGCAAGTCGCTTTCTCGCTGCAAGCAGAAGCGCCAGGCTCGGTAGAACCATCAGCGTGGTGAGAACAAAGAAAACCGCCCAGTTGCCGCCGAGAAAATCTGCAAGAAAGCCGCTACCTGCCGCCAAGGTGGTTCTGGAGAGATTGCCTAGCGACGCAAGAGCCGCATAGTGGGTGGCAGTGTGCCGACGGTCACACAGCTGTGAGATAAAGGCCACGAAAGCCACTGTTGACACCGCTGTGGTGAACTGGTCGGTCACGTTGGCAAATATGAACAGATTGACGTTCGGACCCACCACGGCAAGAACGGAGTAAAGAAGATTGGTGAGAGCCATTGCAATCCCACTGATGACTATTCCCTTGAACAACCCATAGCGGGCGCTAATCAGGCTTCCAATCACTGAAAACACGCAGACGCTGACCGCCCCGGTAAACTTGGAGTAATTGGCAATGTCGCTTTCGTCAAAGCCGACCTCCCTGTAGAAGATCAGCGACATCCTGCCAAGGAATGCCTCTCCTATCTTGAAAAGAACAATAAAAGCAATTATCAAAACCGAAATCCTGACACCGTACCGGGATACGAAATTAGTGATCGGATCCCGATAGGTGTCCAGCACCCCAGCCAGCGGCCTCTTCGTTCGGATAACGCCGACATCCGGAACTGTCGCCTTGTCGGCCTGGGACGATAACGGAGCCGACGTCTCCTTTATGGTGGCAAGAAGAATCGCACAACTGAGAAGCATGATCGGGATCGACGAAAGATAGCCCGCCTGCCAGTGGTTCATATAGGGAATGTCCCGGAAGATGCTGACAAGATGAAGTGCGATTCCACCACCCACTCCGTACCCGATCCACCACCCGGAGGTCATCATTGCCGATGCCGGCGCCACCTTGCGGGTCTCGTCAACCGAGAAAAGCTCGATCCTGAGCGCGTCCAAGGCTATGTCCTGTGTGGCGCTCGCGGTGGCGATGAACAGGCAGAACAGGGCGATCATGAACAGTTGCCTCTCCGCATCAAGGCTTGCAATGATGACCACGGAGAACATGATGACCGCCTGCATCGCGAGTACCCATGACTTCCGCTGTCCGACTGCATTGCTCAACCACGCTATACGCAGCTTGTCCACTACCGGGGACCACAGCAGATTGACTGCGTAGACGCTGAACAGAAGCGAGAAAAGCCCGATGTTGCTCCTGCTGAGTCCTTCCTCCTTAAGCCACAGCGTAAGCAGGGTCGCAATCAGAATCCATGGGAACCCCTGCATAAACCCAAGCAGAAGCACCTGGGGCATCCTCCGGTCAAGAAAAACCATGGCCAACGTCAAACGATCCGCAGGACGAAAGGGAAAAGCGCAAATGTGCCGATTTCGGCACTTCAGCGTGCGATTAGCGTGCCGACTCCCTTGTCAGTCAACAACTCGAGAATTATGGCGTTCCGGATAGTGCCGTCAATGATCATACACCTTCTGACGCCAGCACTGACAGCTTGGACAGCACATTCAACTTTCGGCCTCATTCCAGCGCTGATGCTTCCGGAAGAGATGCGCCGCTTCGCCTGTGCGGAAGTCAGAGCTGCAATCAGTTTCCCTTTTGCGTCAAGCACACCCTTGGTGTTCGTCATCAGCATGAGCGTCTCGGCTTCCAGTTCGCTAGCGATGCCGGCGGCAACCAAGTCGGCATTAACGTTCAGCGTCTCATTGCGGGCCGACAGCGCCAGCGGCGCAATTACAGGAATGAAGCCTCCTTGCCGAAGATTGTCCACCACTTCGCTATTGACCTTCTCAATCGTTCCAACCGCTCCGATGTCACACTTCTTGCCGCGGCCCCCAACCTTCATTCTCTTGGCTTTCAGAAGATTCGCGTCCTTGCCGGAGATGCCAACCGCCCGCCCCCCATGTTCGCCAAGAAGAGAGACTATCTCCTTGTTGATCGTGCCGCCGAGAACCATTTCGACAATCTCCAGAGTCTCCCCGTCGGTGATCCTCATGCCGTCCTTGAACTCGCTTTTCTTTCCGATCTTGGCAAGCAGATGGTCAATCTGCGGGCCACCGCCGTGCACAATGACAGGGTTGATTCCAACCAGTTTGAGCAGCACGATGTCCTGTGCGAAGGAGTGCTTGAGCTCCGAATCCACCATGGCGTTGCCGCCATATTTCACGACAATGGTCTTGCCATGGTATTTGCGTATGTAAGGCAACGCCTCCACCAGCGTTGCCGCTATTTTTCGAGCATCCATAAAAGAGGAATTGTACTTGCTCATGCCCTATTTCCCCGACTGTCTGCCCATGACATCAAGCACATCCCGGTAGTTTTCGACAAGATGCGCCCCGTCCCTGATCAGCCGGTGGCAACCCTTGTAGTTCGCAGAGTTGATCGAACCGGGAACGGCAAACACCTCCCTACCCTGCTCAAGGGCATATTCGGCAAGCTTCAGCGTCTCGCTCCTGAGAGCAGCCTCCGCGACCAGGCAGGCATCGCTGACGTCAATGCCAATTCGGTGAACCATCCTGTCCTCAGCCAATCTTGCGGCCACATGGGCAATTCCGAATATCTTCAGACTCCCTTTCACCGTTCCAGGCTTGGCCGTGCACCTGCCGTGCCGGTCAAATATCGAATCCTCCAGCGTGACAAGCCCCATGGAGGAGCCTTGGGCTCCTGTCCGAGCGCCCTCTTCGATGCCGCCCCCCATTCCACTGATAATGGCAAACTCACGCTCGGCAAGAACGCGGCAGATGATCTCCGCATTCCTTATGCCCGGACCAGTCGCATCCACTTCCCCTATCACCATGAGTTTCCTGCGTTCCAGAAGCGCTGCATCACCGGATGCATAGAGAAGCAGAGGCGGATGAAGGGATCGAAGCAGAGCCTCCGGATAGCCTTCCTCGCCAAAGGCGATGACATGGTTGCCGTCGTGTCCGGCCCATTCCGCACATTCCTCTATGCGTTTTGTGAAAAGATCCTGTGACAGGCTTGTGTAGAAAGCCAGACCGTTGTAGGCGATCGCTTCGCCAGGAGAACCGTGCTTCCTAAGCAGTCTGAGTTGCTCGTCACGGGGGATCCGGTCGAGGTGCGCAAACGTAAGCCACTGCCGCAACGAGAAATGTTCCGTTTCCTTTGCCTCTTCCATATGCCTCATGATTTAGTACAATTTTACGGCACCTTGCAAGTGCATCTACATTTCATGCCAGCCAGAAAGATCATCCTTCATCCCCACAAGACCTTGAGAAAGTGCGCATCCAAGGTTAGCCGCTTCGATGAGAGCCTGGCCGAGATAGCCGACGACATGAGGCAAACCATGCGTGCGGCTAACGGCATTGGGCTCGCTGCCCCGCAGATCGGGATCCTCAAGCGGCTTGTCGTGGTCCGCACCCATGAAGAGGACAACGATTCGAAGGAAAGTGACATCGTTGCTGTCAACCCGGAAATTGCCTGCGGGGAAGGAGCCGTTGACTCGGAGGAGGGATGCCTCTCTGTTCCAGGCGTCCGTGGCAAGATAAGGCGTGCCGCACAAGTCACCGTTCGTGCCCAGAGTCTGGATGGAACCTCGATGGAATTCACCTTCAGCGACTACAGAGCCATCGTGTTCCAGCACGAGATCGACCATCTTGACGGAATCCTGTTTTTCGACTACATGTCGAGAATCAAGAGAAACACCCTGTTGCGCAAGTACAGAAACTTAACCAATACTTGCTAATGGCCTCCTGCAAAACCATTTTCATGGGCAACTCCAGCTTCGGTCTTGCCGCCATGGATGCAATCGCCAACTCGGCACATTCGCTTCAGGCGACAGTTACCGGACCAGACTTCAGGTCCGGGCGTGGACGGAAGATGCATCCCACGCCTGTAGCCCGGGCCAGCCATGCCATGGGGGTTCCGGTTCACCGCTATCAACGTCCCGGACAGGCATTAGACCTGATTCAGTCCCTGTCGCCGGACGTCATTGTGGTGTGTGACTACGGCGCCTTGATTCCCAAAGCCATCCTCCAACAGCCCCGCATGGGCTGTCTGAACATACACCCCTCTCTCCTGCCCAGATGGCGTGGCGCCGCTCCAATTGAGCGTGCCATCCTGGCAGGTGACGAAGTCACCGGAATCTCCATAATGCTCATGGATTCGGGATGGGACACCGGTCCTGTCCTCCTTTCAAGGCAAGTCCCCGTAGGTTCGAGAACCTGTGGAGAACTGCGAAGCGAACTGTCTGGAATAGGTGCACGCATGATAGTCAATGCCATGGACAGGCTTGATGTGTTCACGCCACATCGCCAGAATGAACGGGAAGCCGTCTACGCGGGAAAAATCACTCCGGACGATATGGAAATTGACTGGACAGAGAGTGCCTTGGCCGTTGAGCGCCGGATCCGGGCATTTGCGCCTGAACCCTGTGCACGAACACATCTAGGCTCATGTCTGATTAAAATAGGCAAGGCTAGTATCCTGGACGAGCCGTTGGGAGTTCCCGGCACCATTGTTGAAGTGTCGAAACAGGCTTTAACGGTCGCCTGCGGCGAAGGTTCGCTGGCAGTATGCCTGCTACAGAAGCCGGGCGGTAGAATGATGCCCACACAGGATTTCCTGAACGGAACGGAACTGAAAGTTGGCATGTGTTTCAAAAGCCCCGGTAGCTCAGTGGATAGAGCGAATCCCTCCTAAGGATTAGGTCAGACGTTCGAATCGTCTCCGGGGTGCCCGCCGCGTGGGCTTCTTGAAAAACGGCACGGCACAAGCGACAATTACCGATTGGAAGAAGGAAAATGGCAGGACACAGCAAATGGGCAAACATCAAGTTCCGCAAAGAGAGGATGGATGCTAGGAAGAGCAAGATATTCAGCCGCCTAGTGAAGGAGATCACGGTTGCCACGCGTATCGGCGGCAGCGATCCGGAAAGCAACCCCCGGCTTCGCCTTGCGCTTGAAAAGGCGAAAGAGAACAATCTTCCCTCCAACAACGTTAGCCGTGCAATCAAGCGTGGCAACGGAGAGATTGAAGGATCCGACTATGAGGAGATCCGGTACGAAGGCTACGGTCCGAGTGGGACCGCTTTCATTGTTGACTGCACTACCGACAACCGCAAGCGTTGCGTGGCCGAGGTTCGCCACGTGTTCTCCCGATTCGGCGGAAATCTCGCGTCCACCGGCGCGGTGGCGTTCAACTTCGAGCACTGTGGCCTTTTTCTCATCTCCGCCAGTACAGATGAGGAACGGCTCACTTCGCTCGGCGTCGAACATGACGTTATCGATCTCGACGTCAATGACGACGGCAGCTTTGCGGTCAAGACCACTCCGGACCGGTTCGCAGCGTTCAAGGAAAGCCTTGAGTGTGCCGGCATCAGTCCCGACCATGCCGAAGTGACAATGCTTCCCCTCAACGAGGTCGATCTCGCTCCAGACGAGCAGAAAAGTGCCACCCGCCTGTTCGACGAACTTGACGGACTTGATGACACAGACCAGATATTCACCAATGCCTCGATCGGGAGCTAAAGAAACGTGCGTCATGGGCATAGATCCGGGACTGGCATGCACTGGCTACGGAATCATCATGGTCAGCGGAAATGAACTGCGGTTTACCGATTGCGGCGTGGTTAGGACATCCGCGGAGATGCCGATGCCACTGCGGCTGATGGAAATCGCCGACGGGATCCACGGCGTCGTCAACAAACATTCTCCTCGGCATGTAGTGGTTGAGAGGGTCTACGTCAACATGAACCCCATAAGTTCGCTAAAACTAGGCGAAGCGCGTGGAGCCGCAGTCATTGCCGCTCAGCTGAAAGGTGCTGGCGTCAGCGAACTCACTCCCAAGGAGGTCAAGCGCACCATAACCGGATCCGGATCCGCCTCCAAGAAGCATGTCGCCTCGGTGGTCAACAGCATACTGGGGCTTGACAACAGCCACAAGATTCAGTCGGACGCCTACGATGCGCTTGCATGCGCCATCTGCTTCCACCTTGTCGGAATATCCACAGGAATGTTGGCGAGATGATTGGCACGCTGACCGGAACCGTTGCGGAACGCAACCCGCCTCTTCTGGTCATTCAATGTGGCGGTGTGGGCTACGAGGTGTGGGCTCCAATGCCCGCCTTTGACCACATTCCGGAAAACGGAGAAACGGTTCATATGTTCATACATCCTGTCATCAAGGAGGATTCACAGACACTCTACGGTTTCGTCTCCCCAGAGGACCGGCAGATGTTTCGGGCGATGATTCGGATCAACGGCGTTGGCGCCAAGAGCGCACTGGCCATCCTAAGCACCGTCTCGCCAGCGACAATGGCCGATGCCCTGGAAAATGACGACATTTCAATGCTTCTCAAGGCGCCGGGAATCGGGAGAAAAACCGCAGAGCGGATCATGATGGAACTGAGGGGACAGGGGCTTGGCGGAATGGGTCATTCGGGCAATGGTCACGGCAACATTGAGAAGGCGCTGATCTCTCTTGGCTTCAGCCAAAAGGAGATTCGCTCGGCCGTATCGAAACTTCCTCCAATTGTCGAAGGTGAGCAGATCGAAGACAGGATCAGACAATGCCTAAGGCTTTTGTCCAAGTAAGCATGGCCAACTGTCCAACGTACCCACCGCAAAGACAGGGGGACTGGAAATGATCCGGCGTTCCAAGACAATGGGCAAAGCCTACGCCACCTGGGCGATCGGTTGTCTAATATGCATCGGACTTCACCGGTTCTATCTGGACAGGCCGAAAACAGGAGCGCTGATGCTCGGACTTGCTTTGCTTGGACTGTTGCTGGCCGCCTGGGGAATCGCAGATGCCTATTCGTCGATACTTGATGGGCTCATCTCGGAAACATACGGTCCCGCTGAAATCAAGTTCAATTCCTTCTGGTTCCAACTCGCCGCCGCAAGCGCGGGCACGGCATTCCTCTGGGCGTTCCTAGATCTGTTCCTGATCCCCGGGATGGTGAAGGAGACGCAGAAACGAAACGAAACGAAAACCACTGGGGGGCGGAACACCTAAAAACAACATTGGAGACGTTCAGCCATGCGGATTTTGTCCTGTTTGCCATCCGAACACCTTTGAATTGACGGATAATTCCATGCCAACTACTGTTCCAAGCCTCCTATTCCAATGCCCAGCACACCTGTTGCCGAGCCAGGTATCCTGCCGTCCGCCAAGCAATGCTGAACTCCCTTCGCTATCTGATGGCAGTCTACGGTGGACTGTTCATGATCAGTTTCAACCATGCGTCCATGGCGACGCTGGTCAACTACTTCGGGGACCAGAACGGCTTTTCGAAAATCATGCTGGGGCTTCTGACCTCTATAACCTACTTCGGCTTCTTTCTGGGAAGCATGTTCTTGATGCGGCTAATCAACCGCGTTTCGTATATCAGAGGCTTTGCAATCAGTGCGGGAGGCGCTGCGATATGCAGCCTGGCCATAAGCCTGAAGACGGATCCGGCACTGTGGTTTATCTTCAGAATGCTCGGCGGCATGGCAATGGGAATGGCATTTGCCATATCCGAATCGTGGCTAAACCTGGTCTGCGAAAAGGGCACCAAGGGCAAGCTGTACGCCATTTATCTGGTCATCAACTACGCAGGTCTGGGATCTAGCCAGCTTCTTCTGTACTACAGCGATCAGGGACCACAGCTGGCAATGACACTGTCAGCAATGGTAGCCATTCTTGCGTTGTTCCCGCTGTGCCTGACACGTTTCCCCGAACCAGCGGGAGGCCAAGAAAGCAGACAACTCTCCTTCAAGGAATGCTACCAGATCTCCCGCCTGTCATGCGTGGGTGTCACGCTTGCAGGCCTCTGCTACTCCATTTCGTCGCTAATCGTGGTTTTCGGACGGAACCTTGATTTCAAAGCAGACATGATCGTTGCGGTCTCCGTGATCATGCTCGTCAGCAGCGTGTTCTTCCAGATTCCCATCGGAGCCATCTCAGACAGGGTCAAGGAACGGAGAATGACATTGCTGGCGCTCTGCCTAGTGATCAGCGGTTTCGGCCTAATAACGATCGCATGTGCACGCATTGTGCCTCCCGTTGCACTTCTGGTTCCCATTTTCTTCTTTGCAGGAATCCTTCCGACGATCTATCCACTTTGCATGTCGCTTGGAACCGACCTGGTAAGCAGAGAGAACATGACCCCGCTGATCGCCCGTCTGTACCAGTACTACTTCATCGGATCCATTACAGGCCCCTTGATTACGGGGACTCTCATGGAACTGTTCTCGGTTGAATGGCTTTTCATCGTGCCTGTTCTCGCAATGTCTGTATTGGCTATGCTTTGCATGAGCAACAGATTCATGCCCAAATTGCGCCCACTTACCGTTGGTCCTTACATTCAGTCCGGCTCGCTGGCAGCCGTCGGCGCCGCTGAACAACTGCAAATGCAGACCTTGGACAAGGAAGACCTGTTCATAGGACCGCTTGTGCCTGACGAGGAAGGGATCGAGAAGAAGGCGCAGAGTGAACTTCCAGGTCCCGTGCTGCCAGAGGAAAACCAAGAGAACAAAACGAATGCTTGAAAAGGAAGATCTTGACAGAATTGCAAGCATGGCCCGCCTGCGTCTTACGGAAGAGGAGGAACAGCATCTGCTCAAAGAGCTTGGTGCCATACTCGCGCTAATCGAGGAAATGCGGGCCATTGACGTCTCCTCAGCGCCTTCAATGACCCACATATTCAGCCACCAGCAACGCCTAAGGAAGGACAAAGCTGTCAGCGAAATCAACCGCGACAAGTTTCTCGAAAATGCGCCTGACAAAAGCGATCACATGTACAGGGTTCCCAAGGTGCTGGACTAGCAAACATGGCAACAAACTCAGTCCAGGAGCTCGTAGCTGACATCTGTCAAGGTCGCAGAAACTGTCAGGAGACTGCCGAGGAGGCTATCGGCAGGGCCGATGCCAGTTCGGATCTGAACGCGTTCATACTGACTGACCGCAGGCACGCCCTTGAGCAGGCCGGCATGGCACAGCAGGCCGTGGACCGGGGAGATGCCTCTCCCCTTGCGGGCGTACCCTATGCAGTAAAGGACATCTTCAATGTCCGCGGCCTTAAGACATCCTGCGCCTCCAGAATTCTCAGGGGATACGTCTCGCCCTACGATTCGACTGTCGCAAGAAAATCAAGCGATGCCGGCATGGTGCTGATCGGCAAGACAAACATGGACGAGTTCGCAATGGGCTCGTCCGGCGAGAACTCCGCGTTCGGCCCCACACTCAACCCTTGGGACCGTTCCCGAGTGACAGGCGGAAGCTCTAGTGGCTCCGCCGCCGCAGTGGCTGCCGGCATTGTGCCTCTGGCGCTTGGAACCGATACCGGAGGGTCGGTCCGCCAGCCGGCTGCCTTTTGCGGCATTTGCGGGATCAAGCCGACCTACGGCCGCATCTCAAGATACGGGATGGTTGCATTCGCCTCCAGTTTTGACCAGGCTGGAGTGTTTGCCCGCAGCGCATTCGACTTGGCACTTGGAACATCAGTCCTGCTGGGACATGACCCAAAGGATTCGACCAGCCTTGAAATAGGAAAGGAAGATCTTGCCACAAAACTGGATAGGGATATCAAGGGCATGTCAATCGGAATTCCAGAAGAGTTTTTCGGCGGAGGTCTCGCACCTGCGGTTAGCGAAGCCGTTAACAGGGCGGTTGACGCCTACAGCAACCTAGGGGCGAACATCGTCAATCTCAGCATGCCGAGTCTCAAGTACTCGATTCCGGCATACTACGTTCTTTCCTCGGCCGAGGCCTCCAGCAATCTGTCCCGCTACGATGGTGTACGCTACGGCCTTCGCTCTGACACACACGACAAACTTGTTGACATGTACGAACAGACGCGTGCAGAAGGCTTTGGTTCCGAGGTTAAGAGGCGCATACTAATTGGAACTTATGTTCTATCCTATGGCTACTATGATGCCTACTACCGTCATGCACAACGGGTACGTCACCTAGTCGTCAACGAGTTCAACGAGGCATTCGCCAAATGCGATGTCATTCTGGGACCCACCACTCCCAATACGGCCTTCAGGATCGGAGAGAAGACATCCAACCCCGTCCAGATGTATCTAAGCGACATCTACACAATATCTGTCAACCTAGCGGGCCTGCCAGGGATCTCAATCCCCTGCGGCATGGACGGAGCAGGTCTGCCCATCGGACTGCAGCTGATAGGGAACAGAGAACAGGAAGCGCAGCTGCTTAGGTTCGCGCATCAATACCAGAAGGCCACAGACTGGCATGAAAAGAGGCCTGGCAATGAGTGACAAGTGGGAAAGTGTCATCGGCATCGAAACGCACTGCCAACTTCTGACCGACAGCAAGATGTTCTCCGATGCACCTGCCTGCTATTCATCGGAACCCAATGGCCAAGCCTGTGAAGTCGATCTTGCACTGCCGGGAGTGCTCCCCGTTCCCAACCGGCTGGCCGTGGAGAAAGCCATCCGGTTCGGTCTTGCCGCAGAATGCACAATCAACAGCTTTTCCGAATTCGCCAGAAAGAACTACTTCTACCCCGACCTACCCAAGGGATATCAGATCAGCCAGTTCGAGCACCCGGTGCTGACCGGAGGGTCACTTGAGATCGGGACAAGAACTGTCCGCCTGACAAGGGCTCATCTCGAGGAGGATGCCGGCAAACTGGTCCATGACAAGTGGGACGAGTTCTCAGGTGTTGACTTGAACCGTGCAGGTACGCCGCTGCTTGAAATCGTCACTGAGCCTGACCTGCGAAGCTCGGACGAGGCCGTGGACTACGCAAAGCGGCTTCATCAACTGGTGCGCTATATCAACATCTGCGATGGGAATATGCAACAGGGTTCGTTCCGCTGCGACATCAACGTGTCAATCCGTCGGCACGGATCGACCGAATTCGGCACCCGGTGCGAGATCAAGAATCTCAACTCGTTCCGGTTCCTGCAACAGGCAATCGAATACGAAATCAAAAGACAGATAGGGAAGGTCGAGAGCGGAGAAGACATCAAACAAGAGACACGCCTGTTCGATCCGTCAACGGGAAAAACAAAAAGCATGCGTTCCAAGGAAGAGGCCCAGGACTACCGCTATTTCCCGGATCCCGACCTTCTGCCTCTGCACATCAGCGAGGAGTGGATTGAATCAGTGCGCAACTCCATGCCAGAACTTCCCTGGGAACGAAAGAGCCGCTACACTTCGCAGTTGGAACTCAGCGACTACGATGCATCTGTGCTGACATCGGACAAGGATCTAGCTCAGTTCTTCGACGATCTCCTCTCCGAGACAGGTGTCGGTGAGGCCAAGCTTTGTGCAAACTGGGTTGCAGGGGAAGTCAACGCCTTCCTGAACAGGAACAGCCTCTCGCCGGCCGCCCTGCAAATTTCACCGGCAAGGCTCGCCAGGCTGCTCCGGCGAATATCGGACAAGACCATATCGAACACGATGGCCAAGTCGGTTCTCGAAGAAATGTGGGACAGCAACGACGAGGCGGATGCCATCATCGAACGCAAGGGGCTGAAGCAAATCGCTGATCCGGAACAGCTTGAGCAAATCGTTTCCGGGATCATAGAGGCCAATCCCAAGCAATTCCAGCAACTGCTCGAGGGAAAGGACAGATTGACCGGATTTTTCGTGGGACAGGCGATGAAAGCCACCCAAGGCAAAGGGGATCCGGCACTCCTAAGCGAGATAGTCAAGAGAAAGGCCAAAGAGAGCAAATGACTCTCAAGTACGCCATATCAAGGTCGCAACTCTTCCAGTGGCAATGCCGTCGCGCCTTGCCGAATAGAGAATCCTGCTCATGCTGAATGTGTCAAGGCCGGAACCAAGCACCTGCGCCACTCCTGCGCGCAGCAATCTGCCTTTCGCAAGCATTGCCAGGTCACAGCGGTATTTTCCTTTCCGACGATCCGGCATAAACGCATCCTGATCCGTGGAAGTCACTGTCAAGGCCTTACGGACATCCTCGCCAACCTGATAGCTTGCAGGTCCTATGCATGGTCCAAGCCGGACATGAACGCTCGCCGGATCCACCTCCATGACGGCAAGCGCCTCTTCCAGGATGCCGTCTGCAAGACCCTTCCATCCCGCATGGACAACGCCAATGGCTCCCATGTCGGAACAGAGCAGCACCGGAAGGCAGTCGGCTGTCAACACAACGCACACCACCCCCCTTTCGCAGGTTACAGCGCCATCCGCCCTGACAGATCTCCAGGACCAGCCACGGATCACCCGTACAACCTTGTTGCTGTGAACCTGGTTCAGCCATAGCGGCTCGGAAGGAAGAATACGGGACAAAAACGCTCTGTTCCTTTTCACGCGCTCCGGCAGATCGCCGACATGGCTAGCCAAGTTGAATCCCGAATAGACTCCGGTTCCCTGCCCTGCCGGCCTTAACGTTGTAACTGCATGCACCTTGGAAAGGTTGTCAAAGTGATGAACGAGCATTTCAGGCATGAGTCTTTCCTAGCGAAGCGACAACTGTCCTCATGTCGTCAGGCATCTCGCAGGTCCATTCCACATCGCCTTCCTTGGAAGGATGAATGAACGACAATTTCCAGGCGTGAAGCGCCTGTCTGCCGATAACCGGAAGCTCTTCAGCGCCGCGCACATGTCGCGTGTAGCGCGCATCGCCAAGTATTGGATACCCTATCGCCTCCATGTGAACCCTGATCTGGTGTGTCCTTCCCGTATGCAGACGGCAAGCCACCAAGCTGTAGCCTCCAAAGGTCTCCTTGACACGGTAGAAGGTCATAGCCTCCTTGCCACGCTGGCTGACCGCCATGCGTAAACGGTTGCCGCGATCCCGGGAGATTGGCATGTTGATTCGTCCCGTCCCGGGCGGCACGCCGTGTACGATGGCAAGGTACTCCCGCCTGACTGAACGCTCCTTGATCTGCCGAGACAGCAGGTTCATTGACCGGTGATTTCTCGCCACCACCATGAGCCCACTGGTATCCTTGTCAAGACGGTGGACAATTCCGGCGCGCGGCAACGCCGCGAGATCAGGGTAGCGTGCAAGCAATCCGTTTAAAAGCGTTCCCGTTCGATTGCCGCGTGCAGGATGCACCACAAGGCCGGACCGCTTGTTTACCACTATGAAGTCATCATCCTCAGCGATGGTTTCAAACTCAACCTCCGCCGGCAGGTGTTCAGTGTCTGCCGTACAGGCTTCCGGCAGGCTGACCTTGATCAGCTCCCCTTTCCGAACAGCATGGCGGTTTTTCTTGCATACATGGCCGCCAACAAGCACCATGCCGTCACCAATGAGCTTTTTCATGGTCTCGCGGGAATAGTCCCCTAGAAGCAGTGCAAGCGCCCTATCCAATCTCATGCCATCGCACGAGACCGGAACCTCAAGGCTCAACTTACCTTCGTGGCCACCTTCGACTTTCCTGTCCGGGAACAAACTGCTATCCGTTTTTGCGGATTGGGTGCGTGTCAAGATTCGACAAATGGGGATATGGAGAGGGAGGCCGGCAAGGATGACCGTTACCGGGGAAACCCACCACTATTGTAATCAGAAATGACGGCATCTTTCGGTATACTTGGGATGGAAAACAACTCATCCTAATCGATTCTCATGCGTTTTGCCCAGTCTGCCCGCTCTGTTTTGGCAATGACCGCCTTGCCGGTTCTGCTGGCGCTTGCTACCGGCTGTTCCCTATTCCAAGATGATGAGGAACAACTCAGCGCCGAAGAGCAATACGCGGAAGCAACCGAATTCAGCAAGAACGGCGATGTGGAAAAGGCCATTGAATCGTACAACAACCTGATCTCCACCTACCCGCAAAGCAGACACGCCCAGCAGGCGCAACTTGACATCGTCTACGAATACTACCGCGTCAGGCGCTACGAAGAGGCCATCAACGCGGCAGAGCGCTTCATCAGCGAATATCCTGGGCACAGCAAAATCGACTACGCACACTACATGGTCGGACTGTCTCACTTTCGTGAGGACATAGCATTCTTCGACCGTCTGGGCAACGAAGATCCGGCAGAAAGAGATCCTAGAGCAATGCTAGCCGCATACGACACCTTTAGCGCACTGGTCGAACAGTATCCGAACAGCATCTACTATAATGATTCGGTCCAAAGGCTCCGCTTCCTGATCAACACTCTGGCGAAACACGAGGCAATTGTGGCGCGCTACTACCTATGGCGCAGAGCTTGGATTGCCGCGGCAGGGCGTGCGAACTACATATTGGAACACTACCCTGACAGCAAGTCCAACGAGGAGGCACTAGCCATACTTGTTGCAACATACCAGACTCTGGAACTTGAGAAGCCAAGAAAAAACGCCCTGAGGCTACTGGAAATCAACTACCCTGAAAGCATCCTGCTGGAACCGGCCAAGGAAGGTGCGGCGGCGCTTCTCAAGACGCTGGATCCGAGCCGCTATCAGGAGGACTGGCTGTTTTCGAAACTGTGAACCCCTAACGGTTCCGTCGCCGTTTCCTATCCCTCATCATGGGGAACAAAATCACATCCCTGATTGAGGCCGAATCGGTCAGCAGCATTGCGAGCCGGTCCACGCCGATTCCTTCGCCTACTGCCGGAGGCATTCCGTATTCAAGGGCTCGTACATAGTCCTCGTCGTACCACATTGCCTCCTCATCGCCCTGTGCAAGCCGCTCCGCCTGCTCCTGAAACACCTTTGCCTGAACCTCAGGATCGTTCAGTTCGGAAAAGCCATTGGCAATCTCGAAACCTCCCATGTAAAGTTCAAAGCGCTCCGAGAACTCGGGAGCATCATCCCGGCGGCGCGACAGCGGCGACACCGCCGAAGGCAAGTCAACAACAAAAGTAGGCTGCTGAAGTCCCGCTTCGGCCTGCTTTTCGAACAAGCGGTACTGCAACACCCCGATATCCTCATCTGCAAGCGCTTTGCGCGCCTTTTCGCCTTCAATCCCGCCCAGCCTTCCGACCAGAAAATCGTGATTCTCGACCTGCGCCTCGGTAAGCCCGGCATGCCTCACAAGGGCTTCGGCAGGAGTCACCCTGTCAAAACTCTTCATGACATCCATCCGGACACCCTGGTAGCTAAAGGATGACCCCCCGAGCAGCGCGGGAACAACCTCCCTCATCAGGCGCTCCGTGAGTTCAATGGCAGTCTCGCAATGACCGTACGCCATGTAGTACTCAAGCATTGTGAACTCCGGATTATGCTGGGGAGATATCCCCTCATTGCGAAAGTTCCTGTTGATCTCAAACACCTTTTCAAACCCGCCGACAACCAGGCGCTTTAGGTACAGCTCCGGTGCAATCCGCAGATACAGGTCGCGATCCAAAGTGTTGTGATGGGTCACAAAAGGCTTGGCGGCTGCACCACCGGGGATCGGATGCATCATGGGCGTCTCAACCTCGAGAAAGCCAAGACCGGTGAAGAAATCGCGAAGCAGGCTGATCAGCCTGAAGCGGAGCCTGAAAACGTCCTGTGCGGCTTCATCGGTCATCAGCGAAAGATAGCGCTGCCGGTACCTGGTCTCGCGGTCCGCAAGCCCATGGTATTTCCCCGGCAAAGGCCGGAGTGATTTTGACAGAAGCGTCGCACCGGTGGAGTTCACCGTAAGTTCGCCAGTCTTGGTGAAGAAAAGCGATCCGTTTGTGCCGACTATATCACCCAGATCCCAAGCTTTGCACTCCTCGAAAAGCTCCTCGCCAACCACCGACAACTTGAGATACACCTGCATGCGGCCTGTCCCGTCGAGAAGGACCAAAAAGGCGGCCTTGCCCATGATGCGCTTGTGAACGATCCTACCGGCAATGGCAACCTCAACACCTTCGCTTTTGAGGCCTTCAGGCTCTCTGTCCCCGAAACTCCTATGGATTTCAGAGGCGCAGTCGCGACGCTGAAAGCGGTTGGGGTAGTTCCATCCTGCCTGCCGGAGCCGGGAGAGCTTCCCCCGTCGCTCGGCGACAAGAGTGTCCTCCTCGCCTACCTTTGCGTCTCCGCGACCGGAAGACAGTTCATTTCTATCCGGCTTCACAGTGTCCCCCAACAGCCGTAGCCCGGCACCTAGGCAACAGATGCGGGCAAAACATGAACATGTCATGCTTGAAAGTTTGTGTATTCATGGCAAGTCAATAGTATAATCGCCCCTTGCCAGCCATTTCGCATGTTTACGGAAACAAGAAGCAGAACACAGGAACTTTTCAGAATCCACGAAAAGGATGTCGGTTCAATCCCTGTTCAGATTGCACTGCTCACCCAGCGCATCAACCATCTTTCCGGACACTTTGGCACGCATCCGAAAGACAATCACTCGCGCACCGGTTTGATGCGCATGATCAACAGAAGGCGAAGATTCCTCAAATATCTCAAGAGAACGGCTCCGGAAGCCTACAAGTCACTGATCAACAAGCTGGAACTGCGCAAGTAGCCATACATTGCAGTGGTTATGCCGCTTTCAGGCGGCCACAAACAGTTCCTCCCCCAATCAACCCAACCTATAAAGCATGAAACCAGGAAGTCGATGGCACTCTACAAGAAAAGCATCCAGTTTGGCGCAAACAAACTAAATCTGGAATACGGAGAGATCGGTCGGCAGGCGAATGCCACGGTCATGGTCGAAATGGGCGAGACTGTCGTCATGTGTGCCGTTACGGTCCGGAAAGAGGCCAAGGCTGGCGCGAGTTTCCTCCCGCTAACCGTCGACTATCAAGAGAAGGCATATGCCGCCGGACGTTTTCCAGGCGGTTTTTTCAAGCGCGAAAGCAAACCGACCGAGAAGGAAGTTCTCACTTCCCGGCTTATTGACCGCTCTCTGCGGCCACTGTTTCCAAAAACGTTTTACAACGAGATGAATGTCCTGTGCACTGTGCTTTCGTACAACGCCGAGGTTGACTCCGACATTCCTGCAATCATTGGCAGTTCCGCAGCCTTGGTGATCGCCGGAGTTCCCTTCAGAGGACCCGTTGCGGCATGCCGCATCGGATACGCCGACGGGCAACACATCGTCAACCCGACACGGACCGAACTTGAGGATTCCAAGCTTGACCTTGTCGTCTCAGGCACGCGAAGTGGGATCCTCATGGTCGAATCAGAGGCCAAGATTCTCCCCGAACCCGTCATGCTCGAGGCGGTGGTGACAGGGCATCGTGCAATACAACCCGTCATTGAAGCCATAACCGAACTTGCGACCGAGGCAGGGAACCCCGTATGGGAATGGACAGAACCATCCTTGGAAGAATCAAAGATCGGAAAAATCAAGGATCTTGCCACTAGCAAGATCGAGGCGGCATATGGGGTTGTTGAAAAGCAGGCGCGCAGCAAGGCGCTCAGCGAGGCCAAGGAGACAGCCATCTCCGAACTGGTCACCGAAGAGACAAGCGAAGTCGAAGCAAACCTGATATCCTCCACCCTCAAGAAAATCGAGGCCGGCATTGTGCGCAACAAGATACTTGATGGAGAGCCCCGCATAGATGGCCGCACTACACGGGAAATCCGGCCGATCAGCGTCCGCACCGGTGTCCTGCCTAGAACCCACGGATCGGCCTTGTTCACCAGAGGCGAAACCCAGGCGCTCGTGACCTGCACTCTAGGAACGGCACGGGACGAACAGCGCATCGATTCTCTTGGCGGTGAATACTTCGACCGGTTTCTTGTGCACTACAACATGCCGCCCTTCGCTACAGGTGAAACCGGGCGCGCCGGACCTCCGAAACGACGCGAGACAGGACATGGCAGACTTGCCAAGCGCGGCCTGATGGCAATACTGCCTGACCTGGACAAGTTCGGCTATTCGCTTAGGCTGGTGTCGGAAATCACCGAATCAAACGGTTCAAGCTCAATGGCTTCAGTCTGCGGCGGCTCGCTCGCCTTAATGGATGCAGGTGTCAACGTTTCAAACGATGTCGCTGGGATCGCCATGGGCCTAATCAAGGAAGGTGACCGTTTCGCAGTGCTCAGCGACATTCTGGGCGACGAGGACCATCTGGGCGACATGGACTTCAAGGTGGCGGGAACCGAGGACGGCATCACTGCGCTCCAGATGGATCTGAAGATAGACAGCATCGACCAGGAAATCATGTCAGTTGCTCTCGACCAGGCCAAGGAAGGACGCCTCCACATCCTAGGAGAAATGCGCAAGGTCATCTCACAGTCCCGTGATCAAGTCTCTGAACATGCCCCAAGTGTGCTCAAGATGAAGATAAACGTCGACAAGATACGCGAGGTCATCGGCAAGGGCGGATCCACCATAAAGAGTATTACGGAAAGCACTGGCGCAAACATCGACATTGACGACGATGGCACCATATCCATCTCAGGTGTCAGTCTTTCCGTCTGCAATGCAGCAAAGGAAAAGATCGAGGCAATCACTACCGAACTTGAACTTGGGAAGGTATACGAGGGACGCGTCACCAAGATCCTTGACTTCGGCGCCATTGTCAGCATTCTGCCGAGCAATGACGGCTTGCTTCACATCTCACAGATCGCAAAGGAGCACGTGGAAAAGGTCACGGACTACCTGTCAGAGAACCAGGAGATCCGCGTCAAGGTGATCAAGATGGATGACAAGGGAAGAATCAAGCTGTCGATGAAGGACCTTGACAAGGACAGTGGCAGCACCGAGGAGAAGGCACAACAACCCGCCGAACAGGAACAGGCCTAGAAGCGCATAGTCATCATCCTCAGGGGAACCAAAGCCCCATCCTCCTGGGTCTCACAGATCCCTGCAAATTCTCCGTCCGGCCCATAGACACGGACTTTCGTTTTTTCAGGCGGAACATCGGCGCCGACATAGGCCTTCCTGCCAAACTTGAGCGCATCCACCTTTTCCTGCTCCAGGCTCAGCGAAACATGACCTCCCAGCATTGATCCGATCGGCAACAGCCTTTCAGTCAGCAGCGATTCGGAAACTGCATTCAGAGAAACGGCTTTATCCACCGACAAGTCTCCAACACGGGTTCTGCGCAGGGAAGACATGGCTGCGCCACACCCCACTCTTTCACCGAGATCACGCGCAATTGCCCTTATGTAAGTTCCAGAACCGCAGACAACCGAAATTTCTGCTGTCTCCCCAACAACCCTGATCAGTTCGATCGAATCAACATGCACTTCCTTGTAACGGATCGGAGGCTCAAGTCCCTTTCGGGCATAATGGTGAAAGGCGAGTCCCTTGTGCTTGTTTGCCGAATAGGCTGGAACCCTCTGTTGAAGCAAGCCCACAAAGTCAGGCAAAGCCTCCGCAAGCTTTTGTTCCATGTTTTCCGGAACCTGCATCTCTTCCTTCACTTGCCCGTGCATGTCATCCGTGTCGGTCCTGACTCCGAACCTGATCTGTGTCACATAGGCTTTGCAGGAATCGCAGGCGTAGGAGGCAAACTTGGTTGCCTCGCCAAGCAGAACGACCAGCAAACCGGTGGCGATTGGATCCAGCGTACCCAAATGCCCCGACTTGCCGACGCCGGCAATCCTGCCTAGCTTCCTGGATGACCAGGCGGAAGTCCTGCCCTTCTCCTTGTCCAGAAGGAAAACTCCCCCCTTCACTCCGGTTGCTGCTTCCCCACGTCCTTGAGGAGATGGGAAATCCTTTCAGCATGCCTCATTTCATGTGCATACACAAACTCTAGCTTAGGCGTTGACCGCATCTGAAGTCCGGAAGCCATTCTGCCCCTGATCTGATCGCTGTTTGAAAGAAAGTACTCCGCAGTCCTTTCAAGATTGTCAGGTGATTCGTCAAGAAGACTGTAGCGAACTGTGGCCATTGAATAGTCGCCAGCCACCTCGACATGGTGGATAGTCAGAAACGGAATTTCACCGTCCTTGCCCAGCAGGTCGCACAGCGACTGGCGCATGAGTTCGGCTATCCTGACTCTTCTGGGATAATCTCGGTTCCTCATGACTTTCCACGTGCCCTAGCCTTTTGTAGCCTGAAATTCCCTCGCCTTTTCGATCACCTCGAAAATCTCAAGTTCGTCACCGGTCTTCAAGTCCTGAAAGCGCTTCACCTGGATGCCGCACTCGCTTCCAGCCCTGACTTCCTTGACATTTTCCTTGAAGTGCTTCAGAGCAGCCAATTCGCCGACATAAATCTCGGTTCCGTCACGGATCACCCGAAGCCGGCCGGGATGTGTGACGATGCCGTCCTCAACATGGCACCCTGCAATATTCCCCACCTTGGATATACGGAAAACCTCCTTGATCTTGCACATGCCAAGGAACTTCTCCTCGGTCACCGGAGACAGCATGGCATTAAGCATCTTGTGTAGGTCGTCTATCGCTTCGTAGATCACGCTGTAGTAGCCAGCCTCAACCTTACAGGTCTCCATCAGCTTTCTTGACTTGTTGTCCGGCCGGACGTTGAAAGCGATGATGCGCGCAACGCTGGCATGCGCCAAGTTCACATCGCTCGTGGTAATGCCTCCTATGCCGCTATGCACGATGCGAATCTCCACCTCGTCGTTGGACGCCTTCTCCAAAGCCTGCGTCAATGCCTCAAGCGTACCCGAAACGTCAGTCTTGACTATGACATTCAGGTATTTCTTGCCCTCAAGGTTCCCGTCAAGCATCATTGCCGCAAGATCGGGAGCCTGTATCGCCGCAGCGGCGAGCTTCCAGTTCCGCGCCCTGTCCTTTCTCATCTGCACAAGTTCACGGGCTTTCTTTTCGGAGTCGACCACATAGAAGTCGCTGCCCGCGGAAGGAAGCCCTGAAAGGCCTTGGGCCACGAACGGCGTTGCCGCGGTGGCCTTGTCCAGCTTTTTGCCATTTTCATCCAACAGGGTTCTAATGCGTCCGAATTCAGTGTCACTGACAACCAGGTCGCCCACTTTCAGTTCGCCACGCTGGACGATCATGGTCACCAGATGTCCTTTCCCCTTGTCAGTGTTGGATTCGATAACAACACCCTTTGCAGGCACGTTGACAGCTGTTTTCAACTCAAGCACTTCGGCCTGAAGAAGTATCGATTCAAGCAGCTTGTCTATCCCCTCTCCCGTCACCGCAGACACACGTACAAAGATATTCTCGCCTCCCCACTCCTCCGGAGCGACTCCAAGGGATGACAGATCCTTGGTTATCTGGTCAGGATTTGCTCCCTGCTTGTCAATCTTATTGATGGCAACAACAATCGGAACCTTGGCGGCCTGCGCATGGCTGACCGCCTCCCTGGTCTGGGGCATCACGCCGTCGTCCGCCGCCACAACCAGAACAATTATATCGGTAACCTTGGCGCCTCTTGCCCTCATCTCAGTGAACAGTTCGTGTCCCGGAGTGTCAAGGAACAGAACTATCCCTTCCGAAGTGTTGACCCGGTAGGCTCCCATGTGCTGAGTTATGCCGCCGGCTTCCCCTTCGGCCACCTTGGTCTCGCGTATACGGTCGAGAAGAGAAGTCTTTCCATGGTCAACATGCCCCATGACAGTCACAACCGGAGGACGAGGCTCCTCAATCAGATCCTTTCCATTTACGATCTCCGGCTGGAAGTCCGGCTCCTTGGTCATTACCGGATTGTGTCCAAACTCATGGACGGCAATCTCGGCAGTCTCCTGGTCTAGCAGCGAATTAATCGTCACCACCTTACCGCCCTGGAATAGAACCGAAACAATTTCCGTTGCCTTTACCGCCATACGCTGCGCCAAGGCCTGCAACGAGATTGTCTCTGGTATTTCAACATCCCTAACCACGCGACCAATCGGCTTCTGGAAGCCGTGTACCTTCGGCGTATGCTCCATCTTCGGCCTCTTCCTCCTCCGCAGATGAAGATTGGCCTTGCCAGGGTCCACCGTCAGTGTTCTCTTGTCAGCCTTTCTTCTCTTTATCGGCTGGTCATCGCCAACCTCGCTGGGAGGCTTCACTCTTTTGGATTTGGGCGGCTTCTTCGCAACAGGAGGAGGCACCTTCTCACTTGGAACCGAAGCGGTGGCAGGAAGATCCTGCACTACCACAGCCGTTGGCTCGGAAGGCGGTGCGGAAGCCTCCTGAGGCGCCAAGACGGATACTTCAGATACTTCCGGTCTGCTTTCCTCCTCTTTCGGCGGTTGCGCAATGGTGCGCACCTTGCGCTGGTTGACCACAACGTATCCGGAAGCTGTTCGTTTCCGGCCCTGCATCTTGGCTCTGCCACCTTTCGGATCCACTGGACCTTTCGAAAGTCCTTTCTGAAGAAGGGAGTGTAACTGGTCCACTTCCGCATCGCTGAAGGAAATCAGCCCCCTCTTGTCATTCTCCAAGTTCTCCTTCCGTCTGCCGGTCAGAATGTCGCTTTCCGCGACAATCCTAGACAGTTTCATTTCGCTGAGGTGCAACTGGACCGCAACCTCGTTAAAGGTTCTCGTTCCTGATGATGAGCTTCCAGACACTTAATGTTCCAGAATCGGCGCGCGCGCATCCATGATGATACGCTCCAGTCTTTCCGGATCGTGGATACCGCTGATCTCCTCAAGTTCATCAGTGGCAAGGTCGGCAAGATCCTGAAGGGTGAGGATTTCGGCCTTGGCAAGAAGCCGCAGCAAACCCTCATCCATGTCGTCCAAAGTCTTCAGCCTTGGATCCGCTTTTTCGATGAGACCGTTGATTCTATCCTCGTCCTGTTCCATCACCTGCCGGGCTCTCTCCTGGAGTTCCTTGATGAGGTCATCGTTGAAACCGTCTATTTCACTCATCTCGCTTGTGCTGCAGAGCGCCACAACCTCAATGCTGCTAAACCCTTCATGGAAGAGGATTTCGGCAACATTACGGTCAATATCCAGACGTTCCATGAACATTGCGGTAACCTTCTCCATCTCGTCCTGACGCTCGGTATCCCGCTTGTCGCCAGTCAAGACACGAAGCCGCCAGCCGGTCAGTTCCGAAGCTAGACGGATGTTGCTGCCGTTACGGCCGATGGTCGAGGAGATGTTCTCCTCGGCAACAATCAGGATCATTTCCTCCTCATGCATGTCGATCTCCTGTATCTCAGCGGGTGATATCGCCTTGATCACGTAATCGGTAGGTTCCTCATGCCACTGAATAATATCCACCCGCTCTCCACTGATCTCGTTCATCACGGCCTGCACCCTCGATCCTCTGATCCCAACGCATGTTCCGACAGGATCAACCTTGAGGTCATGCGAGCGGACTGCAACCTTTGCGCGATGGCCCGGCTCCCTTACGGCGTTGACAATCTGCAGAACGCCATTCTCAATCTCAGGAACCTCGCGCTCGAACAGCTTCTTGAGAAAGTCCACATTGGCACGCGTGATATACAGCCTGGGTATTCTTCCCTCCCGGTTAACCTCCTTGATAACAGCACGGATGCGGTCGCCAGCCCTGAGCGATTCCCGCGGAACCTGATCCTCCTTGCGCAGGAAACACTCCACACTGGACGCCTCGCAGATCGCATCTCCACTTGTCTGATCCACCTTGCGCACAGTTGCATGAACAAGATCGTCGCCACGCTGCAGAAACTCCTCCAGCAGACGGCTTTTCTCCACATCCTTGAGCTTCTGCTGAATCAACTGGCGTGCCATTTGAGCATTAAGCCTGCTAGCGACTTCGTCCTGGGAAACCACCTCTTCCCAGTAGTCACCGGGTTTTAGTCCGGCATCCTTCTCCTGGGCAAGGTCAAGCATGATCTCGTGGACCGGATCCTCCATGATCTCCTCTTCATCCAGCACACGCCAGCGGCGAAACGCGTAAATGACAGCCTTGTCCGTGTCAAGGGAAACCCTGTAGTCCCTTTCCTCTCCAGCACGGCGGTGGCGCTTCAACACCATTGCCAAGGCCTCTTCGATGGAGGAAATCACCGTTGGCTCGTCAAGACTGCGCTCCTGACTTATGATCCTGATGCTTTGCACCAGTTCCTGGATGTCTATGTCTGGCTTCACACCATGCTCCTTTTCACAAAACTCCTTTTAGTCGGGCCAATTCGATGTCATTCAGTGCGAACACACGCGTACCCTCATCACACTCAAGCACAACAGACTGCATATCCTTCGACAAGCCGATGACACCCTTGAACTTCCTTTGTTCGCCGTTCTCGGCCCTTTTCAGGGTCACACTCGCCTGACATCCAGCAAACCGCCGGTAGTGCTCGGGCTTGGTGAGCCTGCGGTCAAGACCAGGCGACGACACTTCAAGCGTTCCATAGTCGAACCCTTCGGCGGCAAAAAGGCCTTCCAACTGACGAGTTACCGACTCGCAGTCGGTAAGCGTGATGCCTTGACCATTATCAATGAACACACACACCTTGCCACTTGAATGATGTATGCGAAACTCAACGAGCTCATACCCCAACCCTGCGAGCGTAGCCTCAACCTGTTCCTCAATGCCCATAAAAAAAGGCCCAAAAGAGCCCTATAACTATGTAGGTTTCGACTTGCCAATTATAAGGCAATTTTCCCGCTTCTCCGCACAGTTCGTGCATTGAAACGGATTCCCGAAAGGCTCTGTTGCAGAGCCTAGTTCCCTCAACCGTTCAAGTCAACAACAAACCGGCCTTCAAATGAGCCCTCAAGCACGTCTTTGCAACGTGCAGGAACATCCCGCAACGACACCACCTCCGACTTGATCCCCTCGATCCGGGCGGCATCCTGCGCAAGCCTTTCCCACACCTGCATTCTCCTGTCGGCAGGATACGCCACCGATTCGATGCCGATCAGGCGAACACCACGCAGAATGAACGGCATAACCGTCGTTTCCAGGCTTGGCCCCGCCGCAAGGCCGCAACAGGTGACGATCCCGCCATAGTACGTCTCAGCCAAGATTCTTGACAGTATCTTGCCGCCAACGGCGTCAACGCCGGCAGCCCACTTTTGCCTTTCGAGAGGCCGGGAATCCTCCACCATCAAGCTTCGCGAAACCACTTCCGCGGCACCCAGCCCAACAAGATAGGACTCCGCCTCGGCACGACTAACCGCCACCACCTTACGACCAGTCCCCGAAAGCATGGCGACAGCGTAGCCACCCACACCGCCACTCGCGCCAGTCACAACCAGATCGCCATGATCCGGTAACCGGCCATTTTCAATCTCCATGACGCTCATCGCCGCAGTGAATCCTGCAGTGCCTGCCTTCATCACGCTTTGAGTCGTCATTCCAGCCGGGATCCGATACAGTAGATCCGCAGGAATCCGCACACGCTGTGAAAAGCCACCAAAAACCTTTTCGCCGATTCCACATCCATTGGCTAAAACAGCATCCCCCTTGGAAAACCCGCTCACATTCGATTCTCGTACAGTCCCTGAGAAGTCAATGCCCGGAATGAAGGGAAATTCCCTGATGATCTTGCCCTCACCAGTCACGGCCAAGGCATCCTTGTAGTTGATGCCGGAATATTCGACGTCAACCACAACGTCTCCTTCCGGAAGATCCGAAGCCTTCAGGTCAACCAGCCTGGCTTCATACTTGCCGTCAGGCTGATCAACATACAATGCGGCAAATTTCTCTTCGTTGCTCATTGGATGTTCCAGGAAAGAATTCACACTTTGATCAAGTATGTACGTTCATTGTAACGTGATTCCAACTCACCCACAGGTCGGAATCCCGAAAAAGGAGGCGCCATCTTGCGATGGCGCCTCAACTTAGCGGTATTGAGCCTTACAGTTTTGCTCCGGTCGTAAGAAGACCGGTTCCTGGAGAATCCGGCTTCTTGAAGGGGGTCTTCACAACTTCGGCGTCAACAGGCTGGCCGCTAGGACTATACCTCTCCGGCATATCCACTTTCAGTTGAGTTCCCAACTCCGAGTGGCCGACAGGAACGAAAGCAAGGGCAATGTTGCTTTCCTGCGTAGGCGAGTACCAAGCGGAAGTCACATAGCCAACCACCTCGCTCCCGCTAGAAACAGGATAGAAGTCGGAGATGTACCAAGTGATCGGCTCACCTCCCATGCGCAAACCAACCAGCTTGTGCGTTGGACCATCATCCTTGATCTTGGCCAAGGCATCCTTGCCGATAAACGCATCCTTGCTGAGATCGACCTGCCAGCCGAGACCAACCTCATAGGGATTGACCTCTTGGTCAAGATCCTGACCCCAGGAAAGTATGCCAGCCTCAATCCTTCTGTGATGACCGGGGGCAATCACCCTGAGATTGAACTCCTTTCCTGCTTCAAGAACACCGTTCCACATCTTCTCGGCATTGGCATGTGCGTCATAGAGATAGATCTCATAGCCAGCCTCGGCCGAAAACCCTGTCCGGGAGATGATTACGTCGCAACCGCCGACCTGGCCACGCATCAGACCGTAGTACGGAATGCTCTCAATCTCCTTGCCGAAGATGGACACCATGAGCGGGGTCGATTTCGGACCCTGGATCTGGACCGGAGCCACGTCAATCTCGCGGATGTCGACATCCATCTTGAGAAAGGTGTTGACGCCTCTCATCCAGAACTCGATGTCGCTGTCCGACAGGGAGAACCAGAACTCGTCCTCTTCAGGACGCAGCAGAACCGGATCGTTCAGGATGCCCCCCTCCTCGTTGCAGAGGATCACATAACGCGCCTTCATCACTTCAACCGAACTGGCCTTGCGTGTGATGACCATGTCGACAAAGCGCTCCGCATCAGGCCCCTTGACCCTGATCTGGCGTTCGACCGCCACATTCCACATTGTGACATGCTCGGTGAGGTACTTGTACTCCTCCATAAGCCCACCGTCCTCGGACCTGAAGTAGGCTCTCGGATGGTAGATGCGGTTGTAGACCGAATAGCACCAGCAGCCCTGCTCCTGGGAAAGATGCCAGTAGGGACCTTTCCTGACCCTTGTGTCGATCAGGATGCGGGCACCCTCGGCATCAATTCCGGTGTCGCCAAACTTCGTGGGGCTGTCCCCGGTCTGGCGCATCTGGATCGGAACTGTCCGCTTCTTGAAGTTTGGATTGTCCACCTTGGCCCAGGGAATCGATATCCCCGACCCGAGGCCGGACTTTGGTTGCATGTTGTTTTTTGCCATTGTTCACTCCTTTGTTTGGCAGGTTTTCGGTTGTTAATCTCTTATCGACCCTTCACTAGGCATTTGCAGCCGCAGTGGAGGACATGTCACTATGCTTTTCGATCAGCTTCCTAGCCACACCGATCGATGCGGCCACGTTGCCGAAAGCGTAGAAATGGGGAAGCAACGCCTTGTCCTGATCCCCGCAACCGCGGGCAAGATCGTCAAGAAGCGTCATTGGATCGTAGACCGGATTGACCAGCTGAAGCAGGTTCCTGCTGGACTTGCGGAGAAAGCCTAGCGAATTGCCCACGCCAATGGCCGCCGCCACTTTGAGAAGACGAGGCAGGCTGATGGGACCGGCAACCCCCACTCCCACAGGAAGCCCGAGACCGGCCTCGCGCACCCGGCCAATCCATGCGGCTATGGCCGCGCTGTCAAAGCACACCTGAGTGACAATACATACATCAAGTTCCATCTCCTGTG
The DNA here is from genome assembly GCA_965207545.1 of Gammaproteobacteria bacterium. Taxonomy (GTDB): domain Bacteria; phylum Pseudomonadota; class Gammaproteobacteria; order Tethybacterales; family CBDBMS01; genus CBDBMS01. The sequence continues at coordinate 483,945 of CBDBMS010000003.1, read as the reverse complement.
CCAGTCTGGCCTTGGAAACCAGAGCATCAAACATCACTTGGCCATCAACGTCAGGATGAGGTTCCGGATGGCCGGCAATTGCTATTGAACGTATGCCGCTGTTGCGGAACTCAGCGCTTTCGAGCAAATTCAAAGCACAGTCATAGCCCCCCTTGGGAGGGTTGTCACTGCCGCCGAGGAGAAGCATATCCTTGGCGCCAGCATCCGACATGCGCCGCAACCGCTCCCCAAGTTCAGCCGCTGAAGCTATGTTGCGGGCTGCAAGGTGGGGAACTGCGCGCAAGCCCGACTTGACGAGCGCCGAAACCGCCTCCACTTGTTCATCAAGCTCCCTGCCGCTGATGTGAGGCACGAACACCCGCTCCTCCGGCTGCAGCAAGCTACGCCAGTCACTCAGTGACCTGATGTCGCCCGGCATGCACTCAATGCTGAATGAGCCAAACATCCTGTCAGACCTCCGGCCGTCTGGCTGTAATGGCCATGTCGATGTACTCGTCGATCAACAGCAGTGAGGATGCAGAGGTCAGCCTTCCCTCGCCAAGCGAAAGGCTGACAAACGTGCCGTGAAGCAGTGCCGTTACGCCTTCCGTGAGACGCTCGGCCATCCTATCCAAATGACTCGTGCCCGGCAGTTCCTCTTGCAGCAGATTCATGATATGGAAATGAAGATTGGTTTGCAATCTTCTGATATACAAGAACATAAGTCTGTTCAGATTGGGAACATGATCTGACTGCGCCCAGAAGGCAAACCAAGCCGAACTCGTGTTCTCGAAATTCGCCGCATGGCTGAGCGATACGCTTTCAACAATCGCGGCTATCTTGGCACGCGGGGTAATTGCACAGGAAACGGTTGCCTTCGACCGGTCACCAATGAGCCTCAAAAGATGCAGCATGGTTTCGTAGAGCAAGTTGTCTTTACTGTCAAAATAGTGGTGAATCGTTGCCGTTGAAACGTTGGCAAGCGAACTGATCTTCGAGGTTGTCGTATCAGCCATTCCGTTGATGGAAATGGATTCCATCGTAGCGTCAATCAGACGCGATCTCGTGGCATCTCCGACACCTCCCTCCTCATGCTCCATGGCGTCTACTAATCGTTTAGTCAGCGAATTGTATCAGCAAACTCCCTGTCCATAGCAAACAGCTGGCAAAAAGACGTTGTCTGTTGCGTAAAACTGACTGAATTGTCAGTCGCTCTCGGAACAGGCTGGAAATCCGCAAGCCTGGAGCCGGGCAAGCGATTCCTCGCGTCCCAGAATCCCGGCAACTTCGGATATGTCCGGCGTCTCCCTTGAACCGGTCAGCGCTAACCGAAGCGGCATGCCTATCTCCTTGAACCCGATGCCGCCCTCTTTTGCACTGCGCTTGATCAGAGCCTTTACCGAGGAGGAATCCCAACTGGAAACCTCGTTCAAACTATTTACAAAAGAAACAAAAACTTCCCGTACACTTTCGTTTGCGAACCGGATGTCAACCTGGGGCGGACGCTCCCGAAAGTAACGGGATTCCGCCTCCAGTTCATGCAACGTGTGTGCACGCTCAAAGAACATTGCGATGACATCCTCAGAAACCGGAACACTGGTCATGGCCGCAAGCCGGCTGGGGCCAATCCTCCTCATATGCTGGTTGTTAACCCATCTGAGCTTGCCGGAATCGAAGCGAGCCGCCGCAAGATTGACATCCTCGATCCTGAAACGCTCCGCGAACTCGCCCATGTCGAATATCTCACGCTCGCCGGGAGCCCAGCCCAAACAGGCAAGATAGTTGATCACACCTTCCGGCAGAAAACCATCCCTTCTGTATTGCATGACATCCACCGCCCCGTTACGCTTCGACATCCGCTCATAGCGCGGATTGCCTGATTCATCCGTCACGAAGGCGCCATGCCCGTCAACAGCCTGAGCAAGAATCAGGGGAAGATGGGCATATTGGGGAACTGTGCCGCCCAAGGCCTTAATCACATGGATCTGCTTCGGCGTATTGCTGATGTGATCCTCTCCCCTAACGACATGCGTGATGCCCATGTCCATGTCGTCGACGCCGCAGGCAAAGTTGTAGGTGGGGGAACCGTCGGCGCGGAGTATCACCGGGTCATCCTGTTCAGCATTGTCTATGGAGATGTCGCCCCTAACCAAGTCACGGATAACTGTCACTCCTTCAAGAGGCATTTTGAACCTTATGACCGGATCAACACCCTTTGTAGGAACATCCGAGCTATCGCGCCAGCGACGGTCGTAGCGAGGCTTTTCCTTGCGCGCGATCATCTCACTGCGGAGGCTGTCAAGCTCATCAGGCGTCATGTAGCATCGATAGGCCTGTCCCTCGTCAAGCAGGCGGCTGGCAAGCTCCCTGTGGCGGCCTGCATTCTCCGACTGGTAATGAGGACCGTCATAGCCAAGCCCCAGCCAGTCGAGTGAATCGGTTATCGCTTGACAGGCTTCGCGGGTCGACCGCTCCGGATCGGTGTCTTCAATGCGCAGGATGAAGTCACCTCCTCTCTGCCTTGCACAGGCCCAGGAGTAAAGCGCAGTCCTGGCACCACCAATGTGGAGGTAGCCGGTCGGGCTGGGGGCGAAACGTGTCCGAACGTCTGCAGTGACGGAGTTAGCACTCACCGGATTGCATCTATCCGGTCGATTCCTCCCATATAGGGACGCAACACCTCAGGAACGCCAATGGATCCATCCTCTCCCTGGCCGTTTTCAACGACAGCTATCAGGGCACGCCCTACTGCAATCCCAGATCCATTGAGCGTGTGCACCAAGCGGTTCCTGCCATTCCCGTCACGGAAACGGGCCATCATCCTCCTGGCCTGGAAGTCGCCGCAGTTGCTGCAGGAAGATATCTCGCGGTAGCGGGCCTGGCCTGGCAGCCAAACCTCAATGTCGTATGTCTTGTTCGCCGCAAAACCCGTCTCTCCGCTGCACAGCATGACAACACGGTAGGGGAGCGCAAGATCCTTGAGGATTGATTCGGCATTCGACACAAGCTCCTCAAGCGCATCCTGCGACCGGTCGGGATGGGAGATGTGGACAAGCTCCACCTTTTCGAATTGGTGCTGGCGGAGCATACCCCGGGTGTCCTTGCCGTAGGAGCCGGCCTCCCGGCGAAAACAGGGGGCGTGACAGGCAAACTTCAACGGAAGGTCCGCAGCATCCAGAATCCTGTCACGCACCATGTTCGTCACGGGAACCTCGGCTGTCGGGGCAAGATAGAAGCCGTCGCGCTCGACACGGAACAGATCCTCCTCGAACTTGGGAAGCTGGCCGGTTCCCTGCATGGCGGCATGGTTGACAAGCACAGGAACATAAATCTCCTCGTAGCCGTTCTCCCGGGTCTGCTTGTCGAGCATGAAATGAATCAGAGCCCGATGCAAGGAACACAGCTGGCTGCGTAGAACCACAAACCGGTTGCCTGCCATGGAAACCGCATCCTCAAAGCTGATCATGCCCAAGGCTTCGCCAAGAGCGACATGATCCTTCGGCTCAAAGGGAAAGGACGGCACACCAAGATGCGATCTCACGGTTGGATTGTCCGTCTCGCCAGCGCCGTCGGGAACGTCCGGCTGAAGCAGATTCGGAATGTCCAACAGGAACCTGTCAAGTTCGGCGCATACGGCATCAAATTCCCGCTCAAGGGAATCAATCCCGCCCTTGATCTCGGCAACCTTCCCCATGAGATCCGTAGGATCGCCCTCCGTCGCCTTCAGCAACCCCACCTCCTTCGAATAGGAGTTCCTACGTGCCTGGAGACCCTCCATCTCGGACTGGATTCCGCGACGCCTGTCCTCAAGCCCATTGAACCTCTCCCGGTCAATCCGGTAGCCGCGCCGCTTACAGGCGGACACGACCAACTCCATATCCTTTCTGAGGAACTGCCGGTCAATCACCTTGTGTTGCCACAGCCTCGACAGCCTCCTCCTCCACAGATATGCACTGCAGATAGGCCTCTTCAAGAGTTGCGCTTCCCGTAAAGCGGGTGAGCATCTCCTGAGGCGTTCCCTCGAACTTGGCCACCCCGTTGTCAAGGACAACCAGCCGTTCACATATCTCGTCAATGTCCGCGAGCGCATGTGAAGTGAACAGCAGAGTCGCACCTCTTTCCTTGATTTTCCTGAACTGACGCTTGACTAGTGCGCGCGCCTTGGGATCCAGTCCGCTCATCGGCTCGTCAAGTATGTAGAAGTCCCGCTCGGCTAGAAAGCATGAGGCAAGGCCTAGCTTCTGGGTCATCCCTTTCGAATAGGACCTTACCGGCATCATCAGAGAGGATCGTTCAAGCGCAAGAAGGTCAAGCATCTCCAGAACCTTCTCCTCGACATACGGGAGCGACTGCAACTGCATCATCATGGTGATGAACTCTCTGCCAGTCAGATAGTAGGGAGGAATAAACTTCTCCGGCAGAAAGGAGATGCGCGAGCGAACTTCGGCATTCCGGGTGGACTTGCCGAAAAGAAGCACCTCCCCGCTCTTGTAGTGGCAGAAGTCCAGCATGCACTTCAGGAAGGTGCTCTTGCCCGCACCATTGATTCCGGCAAGACCGAAGAACTCCCCTTGGAAAACCTTGAACTCAAGACCCTTGAGAACCTCGTTGTTGACGAAGGACTTCCTGAGTCCGCTGACCTCGAGAGCGACTTCCCTATCCATGGAAAAAATCCTGTCTATGTGTAATCTCCAACATGACGTCAACCACCTCCGAAAAGCTTTTTATAATGATGTCCGGACTGAAATTTTCACTTGGTATAGGATAGCAATTGTACCCGTATTCAGCCGCGACAAACAACACGCCTGCGCTTTTGCAGGCTTTCGAATCGGCGGATCCGTCCCCAACAAACACAGTCGAGGAACGATCCACATCCATCAGCTTCATGGCATGCAGAACAGGAAGCGGATCAGGCTTCTTGCACTCAAGCGTGTCACCACCAATCAAGACAGAAAAGCGACCCCGTATGCCGAAATGTTCGAGCAACCTGTGTGCATAGCTTTCCGGCTTGTTCGTCACGCAAGCCAGCCGGCATCCCCTTTTCACAAGAATTTCAAGCGTTTCCGTGACTCCGTCGTAGAGGGAGCAATTCCACGTCAGGTTCTCCGAGTACTTCATCCGCATGACCGCCACTGCCCGCTCGAAAAGTCCGGTGTCCGGCTCTCCCCACATGCTCCCGAGAAGCAGGCGCTTCACGTAGCGGTTCAACCCGTCGCCTATGAACCCCATCGCCTCCTCAAAGCCAACGTCAGGAAGCTCCAGCTCCCGAAGCATCAACTGGCCAGCACGGTGTATGCTCGGAGCCGTATTGGCAAGAGTCCCGTCCAGATCGCATATCAGGGCAAGCGAACCCATGCTGCTCATTCCCCGGAACTGATTCCTTTCCGCATCTGGTTGAGCGTCCCCTTGTAGTCGACCGAGCCGAATATGGCGCTTCCCGCCACAAAGGTGTCGGCACCACTACGCGACACCCCTCCAATGTTCTCCGCAGTCACGCCTCCATCCACCTCAAGCCTGGCTTTTGATCCGGCGCCGTCAAGAAGTGCACGCACCTTCTCGATCTTGCCGTAAGTGGCGTTTATGAACTTCTGTCCGCCAAAACCCGGATTGACTGACATGAGCAGAACCAGGTCAAGATCCTGAAGCACATGTTCCAGCCAATCCGTCGGAGTGCCAGGATTGAGTGCCATTCCGGCCTGGCAGCCACAAGAACGAATCAGCTGTATGGTCCGGTCAATATGCCGCGTCGCCTCCGGATGGAAACTTATGAGGCCGGCACCGGCGTCAGCAAACGGCTTGACCAGCCCGTCAACAGGCTCCACCATAAGGTGAACGTCCATGAACGCACCGGTTTCGTGCTTCACGGCTGCACAGAGGGCAGGTCCGAAAGTGAGGTTCGGAACGTAGTGATTGTCCATCACGTCGAAATGCAACCAGTCGGCTCCCGCCTCAAGAACGGCCGTCCCCTCCGAACCGAGAGCCGCCAAGTTAGCCGCCAACATGCTGGGCGCTATTAGTGGCTTGTGCTTCATGGTGCCTGCTGTCTTTCCGTTTGAACGGCTTACACTAGCTGGAAAGCCGTCTCGAACCGCTGATTTTACCCGTCATCATGGCGTAACGGCAGCAAAGTCAGCCTTTCCCACCGCTTTGCCGGTCAAGTGTACGCAGAAAGTCGAGCCGTTCGCCTATCCTCTTCTCGGTTCCCCGGCTGCTGGGACGATAGACGTGCGCCGGCTTCATCCCGTCCGGAAAATACACTTCGCCAGCGGCGTATCCGTGCTCCTCGTCATGGGCATAACGATATCCCTTTCCGTGCCCGATTTTTCTCATCAGTTCGGTGGGTGCGTTCCGCAGATGAGACGGAACGGGAAGTGAGCCTGATTCCGTAACGACCTGGCCCATCTCGCCGTAGGCCTTGTAGCTTGCGTTGCTCTTGGGAGCGCAGGCTGCGTAGAGTACGGCGTTCGCGATCGCCAACTCGCCTTCCGGAGAGCCAAGCAGGCGGTATGCCTCATGGGCATGCATCGCCATCGCGAATGCGGCCGGATCCGCAGTTCCTACGTCTTCCATCGTCATCCTAATGACGCGGCGAGAGATGTAAAGAGGGTCAGCGCCGCCGTCAAGCATGCGGCAAAACCAGTAGAGTGATGCATCCGGATCCGAGCCGCGCATTGACTTGTGGAGCGCCGATATCTGGTCGTAAAACTCGTCGCCGCCACGGTCAAATCGGCGGAAGCGCTCCAACGCAACGCGGCGCAGGTCATCCACACCCAGTTCGTTGCCAGTGCCGCTCCCTTCAAGCGGTTCAAGCAGATTCAGCATCCTTCTGGCGTCCCCGTCAGCAAAGTCAAGAACAAAACCTTCCGCCTCGTCTGAGAGTTTCAATCCACATTCCTTCAGCGAACGGGCAAGAAGCAGTCTCAGAACGTCCGTCGACAGCGGCTTGAGAAGATAGACTGGTGCACGGGAGATCAGCGCACTGTTCACGTGAAACGAAGGATTCTCAGTGGTTGCGCCAACAAAGACAAACAGGCCCTTCTCAATGTGCGGCAACAGCGCGTCCTGCTGGGCCTTGTTGAAACGGTGCACCTCGTCGAGAAAAAGAACTCTGGGCCGGGAGGAATCCTGTTCTACCAGTTCCTGCGCACTCGCCACCACCTTGCGCACATCGGCCACTCCAGCCGCCACAGCGGAAAGTTCAAACCAGTGCGCATTGAAAGCCTGTCCTAGCAGGCGAGCGAGACTGGTTTTGCCACACCCCGGAGGACCCCACAGGATCATTGACCTAAGACGCCCAGAAGAAACCATTCTGCCAATCGGCCCTTCGGATGCAAGCAGATCGCCCTGCCCCAGAAACATCTCCAAACTGCTGGGCCGCATTCGTTCGGAGAGAGGCAACTGTCCGGCGGGCGTTGGAAAAAGAGTCATCCGTCGTCTTCGAATATGGAGGTTCCTTCCGGAAATTCGACTTCGAAAACCTGCTCACTGCCGAGTTCTCGAATCTCAAGGAAATCAAGGACAAGGGTGTTCGCGAAAACGTCCCTTATCTCCATGTGACTGAGTACGCCGCTGTCGCGCTCAAATGCAATCCATACATCCTCAAAAGTCTGCTCCCTGTCCAGAGGGATGGCATGAACCACAACGTGCACTCCATCCTTGGCGGGAGCAGACGTGATGATGTAGCCTTTCAACGCGGCACCACCCGTAAGCAATGACAGCGCACCTACGCTACGCTGTTCGTCAAACGGACGCACAATGACCTGCCGGAGAAGCGGATCATAATGCCATATCCTCTCGCCGTTCCCTATGATCACCTGCTCTTCCGGCGCGAAGTATTCCAGCCGAAACCGGTCGGGACGGATGAACCACAGTTCGCCAGAGGTGCTGGCGAGCATTTCACCATTCTCGTCAAACGACTCCTGGAGAAATGCCACGTTCCCCTTGTCGTGGCTCTCGACGAACTCCTCAAGCAGGCGTACCCCGTCGGCCAAGGAGGATGGAGCCGGTAACGTTGAAAGCGCACCAACAAGCCACGGCAGGATGGTTGCCATCGCGATGGCGCGCCTAATCACACTCCTCGCGGTGGCAGTCGGCGTAAAAGGTGACGGAATGGTTTCCAGAGGAGTATCCGCTCTTCCGAAACACCTTCTCCTTGATCTTCTCGATCTCGGGATCAGCCACATCGTCAATCTTGCCACACTTGGAACAGACTACGTGGCTTTGGGCATCAGACCTAACCGCCTCGAAGAGAATCTGGTTCACACCTTGAACCTTGTTCACAATGCCGCTGGTCTGCAGGAGGGCAAGAGTCCGGTAGATGGTTGCAATGCCGGTGCGACCGCCAGTACGGTTCACTTCTGCATGAATATCATGAGCGGAAAGAGGCTTGCGGGCCTCAAGAACGGCTTCAAGAACCAAACTCCTTGAAACGGTCGCTCTCAACCCCTTGGATGAGAGTATCCTGCCGGTCAGTTCCGTCGGATTCGTCTTGCCGCCAAGATCTTGCGGAAGCCCAGTTTTGCGGTTTTGTGCCATACTCACCGGAAATTGTACGTTGTTGCCTATCCTATACTACTATAATGCCGTTGCCGATGTTGCATTTACCGAGAAAACCCTTGTTCGCAACAGTTTTGCTGTGCACTCTGATCGCTCTTGGCTCAGGCTGCTCCATCTACAAGATAGAGATCAGCCAAGGGGACAGAAACCTGCTGCAAAAGGTCAAAGGCGTCGAGGTGGGTGATACACGGGAGCAGGTGCGCGAGGCACTTGGCGATCCTCATGTCAGCGACAGGTTCCAGCCCGATCAGTGGCACTACTACAGTATTGTCAGGAAAGGGGGTCAACTGATCAGTCAGGAAAGCGTTGAAGTCATCTTTGACGCGAACGGTCACGTGACGGAACTGAACATCCTCACGTCCCAGGGACCCTAGGACGCCACCCCAATCGAAATGAACATCGCAATAGCTGGCATTGGTGGGCGAATGGGGCAACTGATTGCCCACGAGATCAATGAATCAGAGGATGCCAAGCTGGTGCTGTGCATCTGCCGTGACGAATCATCCCTGTGCGGCCAGTCTGCGGATCAGGTCACGCACAACCCGGCAAACAAGAATGTTAAAATCACTGCCGGAGCCAAGGCGAACTATGCGGACGTCAACGTGATGATCGATTTCTCGGTGCCGGAAGCAGTTCCGGTTCACGTGGAGGCGGCCGCCAGCCATGGGTTTGGCCTCGTGCTGGGAACTACCGGCCTGAACGAGGAACACTATGCCCGGATAACCAAGGCCTCGGCTTCCACTCCTGTTCTTGTCGCATCAAACACAAGCATCGGCGTTCATCTTCTTAACCGGCTGATTGCCACCGCTAGCCAAGCCTTGGAAGACAGCTTCGATGTCGAGGTGCTTGAGGCGCACCATGGCAACAAGACTGACGCACCCTCGGGAACCGCGCTCGAACTTGGCAGAACCATAGCAAAAGCCAGAGGCCTGGACCTCGACAAGTGTGCAAAATACGGGCGTTCCCCCTTGACCCCCGGACGACGCCAAAAGGGCGAGATCGGCTTCTCAGCCATCCGAGGCGGCGACATATACGGCGAGCACACCGTCATGTTTATCTCGGATGAGGAACGGATTGAGATTTCGCACCGTGCAACGAAGCGGTCTCTTTTTGCACATGGCGCACTTCGTGCCGCCCGGTTCGTCAACTCAGCCTCCCCCGGCCTGTACGGCATGGATGATGTGCTCGGCGGCAATCTATAAGACCAACGGAAAGGAGAAATGAAATGATCATTGGAATCCCCAAGGAAATCAAGAACGAGGAACACCGGGTTGGTGCGACTCCGGAAATGGTTCGTGAACTGAAAGCCAGCGGCCACAAGGTGATCATGCAAGCACAAGGTGGAGAAGGCATAGGTGCAAGCGATGCCAGCTACAAGGCGGCCGGAGCAAAAATATCAAAGTCTGCGGAGGAGATCTTCGGTGCCGCCGACATGATCATCAAGGTGAAGGAACCTCAGAAGCGCGAATGTAAAATGCTGCGGCCAGGACAGGTGCTGTTCACTTATCTCCATCTTGCGCCTGACCCTGAGCAGGCGAAAGGGCTTGCCAAAAGCAAGGCCGTCTGTATCGCCTACGAGACGATCACGTCTCCCAGAGGCGACCTGCCGCTGCTGACGCCCATGTCACAAATCGCAGGAAGGCTTTCGATACAGGCGGCGGCGATCTGCCTTCAGAACAACTACGGAGGCAAGGGCGTACTTCTCGGCGGCGTCGCCGGGGTGCTTCCGGCCCGGGTTGTGATCCTAGGAGGAGGTGTCGTTGGCCGCAACGCCGCCAGAATGGCCATCGGCTTCGGAAGCGACGTCACAGTGATCGACCAGTCACCCTATGTTCTCGAACAGCTCATGACCGAGATGGGTTCCAAGATCAAGACTCTCAGTTCCAACACCGCCAACATAGAGACAAGCGTCAATGATGCCGACGTAGTCGTCGGAGGCGTGCTCATACCTGGCGCGGCAGCTCCAAAACTCGTGAAGAAGAGAATGGTCAAGGCAATGAAGCCGGGCTCCGTTGCCATCGATGTCTGTATCGATCAGGGAGGCTGCTTTGAAACGGCGGAAATAACCACCCATGCCAAACCCACCTACATGAAGTACGGAGTTGTCCATTACTGCGTCGGCAACATGCCTGGCGTGGTTCCGAGATCGTCAACCTACGCCCTGACAAACGCGACTGCACCCTATGTCTCTCAAATCGCGAAACTCGGCTGGAAAAAAGCGCTGGGACAGGATTCGCACCTACTCAACGGCTTGAACGTTTGCGACGGAATGATAACCCACCGAGAGGTTGCCAAGTCACTGAGAACAACTTATCATGATCCGCTTCACGCGCTGAAGGCGGCAGCCTAGCGCAAGCAAGATGCCCCTAGTCCTCCGTTGCCGTTAAGCGACGGACTTCAGCGACATCCTGGGCTATCGCCAAACGGAGATCCTCCAGGGTTGGATAGCTCCGTTCCTCCCTGATCCTGCAAATGGGCCTGACACTGGCCAACCTGCCGTAGATATCGCCTGAAAAACCGAGCAGATGTGCCTCTATGCGCACATCCCCGTCCGAGGCGACTGCCTGACGTGTTCCCACGCTCAATGCCGCCGGTATCTCGTCACCGATGCCGTCAATCCGGACATGTGCTGCAAAAACCCCCTCACATGGAGGCAGCCCCCTGCTCTTGAGGTTTGCTGTCGGAAAGCCGAACTTTGTTCCGCCAATCCCGTCACCACGTACGATCCGACCCTCCATCCGGTACGGCCTGCCCAGAAGATGTTCAGCCTGCTTGAAATCACCTTCCTGCAAAGCCCTGCGTATTGCCTGGCTCGATATCCTTTCGCTGTTGCGAGTGACATCGTCGACAACCAGCAACACATAGCCATGGCGCTCAGCATCGTCACTCAGCATTGCAACATCGCCGCGCCTCCGCCACCCAAACCGGTAGTCACAGCCGACAGCAAGAAGGCCAATCCTGAACTTGTTGCGAAGCATCGCAAGAAACTCTTCAGGCTCCTGCCGGGAAAAGGCGGCATCAAAACGGATCAGAACCAGATTGCGCACTCCAGCCTCCCGCAGCAACAGCGCCTTCTGCCGCAGGCCATATATCTGCCGATGATCCTTATCAGGCGAAAAGAACATCCTGGGATGGGGAACAAATGTCATCACCGTAGGCTCAAGGTCGTTCAGGCTGGCTCTCTCAACAAGATCGCCCAGCAGTGCCTGATGCCCCGGATGGACACCGTCGAAATTGCCGATCGCCAAGGCAGTGGACCGTTCCATCGCACATAGGCCCCTGACAATCCGGAACGGAGGACAACTTCCATCCGTCTTCCCAACTCCGGTTTTCACTTGGTTTCCAATCGGTTCAGATTTCCTCCAACATGCGCTAATTGTATCCCCACGGCGAACGCTGCAAACTCCTTAAGCAGACAGGCACTCCAAAATCGGAGCCAAACCCCCGTGATATACTTGCATCAAAATGGAGTTGCAAATGGCACACGAATTTCCTGACCTTCCGTATGAAAAGAGCGCTCTTGAGCCGCACATAGATTCCATAACCATGGAGATTCATCATGGCAAACACCACCGGGCCTATTTCGACAAGATGACTTCCGCCATTGCAGAGACGAACGCCAAAGATCTTTCAATTGAGGATCTTCTGGCAAAAATCTCGGAATTTCCCGCTGCAGTTCGCAACAACGCCGGCGGCTACTACAACCACAACCTGTTCTGGAACTGCATGTCGCCTGACGGCGGAGGCGATCCATCCGGTTCACTTGCCAAGCAGATTGAGACCGACTTCGGCAGCGCCGACGGCCTGAGGCAGAAGATGGCCGATGCGGGAGTGTCACGGTTCGGTTCCGGCTTTGCGTGGCTGATCGTCAGTGAAGGAAAACTCAAGGTCGTTTCAACACCCAACCAAGACAATCCGTTGATGGATGTTTCGGAGGAGCGCGGTGTTCCGATTCTCGGAATAGACGTGTGGGAGCACGCCTACTACCTCAAGTACCAAAACCGGCGTCCGGACTACATCAAGGCGTTCTGGAACGTCGTCGACTGGTCAAGCACAAACCAGCGCCTTGAGGCCGCAATGGGCTAGCCCGCCGGGCTAGCTCTCCGCTTCCACGTAGGCCGAAGGAGCCGGACAGGAACACTGCAGGTTGCGGTCGCCATAGACTTGGTCAATCCTTGAGACCGGGGGCCAGTACTTACCATCCCTCACCCAGTCAACCGGGAAAACAGCAGACTCACGGCTATAGGAGTGGCTCCACGTGTCACTTACCACCTCATGCTGCGTATGCGGCGCATTGACCAGAGGGTTGTCCTCGCGTGAATAGTTCCCCTTGACTATCTCATCAACCTCACCAGCAATTGCCAGCATGGCCGAGCAAAAGCGGTCAAGTTCAGCCTGTGATTCCGACTCCGTCGGCTCAATCATCAATGTTCCGGCCACTGGCCATGAAATGGTCGGTGCATGGTAGCCAAAATCAGCGAGACGCTTGGCGATGTCTTCGATGCTGACACCCGCATCCTTCTTCATGTGGCGCGGATCAAGGACACACTCGTGCGCCACTCTGCCGTTCGCACCCTTGAACAGCAACGGAAACACCTTCGAAAGCCTGCTGGCAACGTAGTTGGCATTGAGCACAGCTATCTGGGTGCATAGCCGGAGACCGTCACCGCCGAGCAATTTCAGAAATATCCAAGGAACAACTAGGATGCCGGCAGAACCCCAAGGAGCCGCCGAAACAGTTCCACAGCCATCCTTCGGCCCCGCCTCCAAGACAACCGGGTGATTCGGCAGATAAGGTGCAAGATGCTTGCCGACACCGATCGGACCGACACCCGGCCCCCCCCCCGCCATGCGGTATCGTGAAGGTCTTGTGCAGGTTCATGTGGCAGACATCAGGACCGAACTTGCCCGGAAGCGCAATGCCCACCAGCGCGTTGAGGTTGGCGCCGTCCATGTACACCTGCCCCCCTTTTTCATGCACCGCCTCGCATATCTCGCGGATCGTGGCGCCATAGGTGCCGCAAGTCGACGGATAAGTGATCATCAGCGCAGCCAGATTGTCTCCATGCTCCTCAAGCTTCTTCCGGAAGTCGTCGTTGTCCAGTTCACCATCGACATCAATCTTGACCACAACAACCTTCATGCCCGCCATCAGGGCACTCGCAGGATTGGTGCCATGAGCCGATTCGGGAATAAGGCACACATTGCGGTGCCCCTCGCCTCTGGACCTGTGGTACTTCCGTATCACAAGCAGTCCGGCATACTCGCCCTGTGAACCTGCATTGGGCTGGAGAGATATCCTGTGAAAGCCCGTTATTTCTGACAACATGCGTGAAATGTCAGCTATAAGCATCTGATAACCCTTGCATTGAACAACTGGTGCAAACGGATGAACGTCGGCAAACTCCGGCCAGGTGACAGGTTCCATTGCCGTTGTTGAGTTCAGCTTCATCGTGCATGAGCCAAGGGGGATCATGGAACGGTCAAGGGCGATGTCCTTGACCGAAAGGCGCATCAGGAACCTGAGCATCTCATGCTCCGAATGGTAGGACTCGAACACCTTGTGTACAAGCGGCACAGTGGTGCGGCGAAGCTCCTTCGGTATCTCCGAATGGGTTTTGTCCCTGATCCGGCCGAAATCAAGATGGGCAGCGTCAAAAGCCTCCCATACCTTCTCGACATGATAAGGCTTGCACATCTGATCAAGGCTCACACCAACCGTCTCGGCGTCCCTGAGGTAGAGATTGATCCCCAACCTGCTGGCCCTGCTGACAACTTCCGCAGCCGAATCAGCCTTAATCCGAATGGTGTCGAAAAAGCGGTCATGCTCGATTTCAAATCCTGACTGGCGCAAGCCTCTCGCAAGGGTAACGGCAAGCAGGTGGACGTCCTCGGCTATCTGCCGTATACCACTTGAACCATGGTACATGGCGTAAAAGCCGGAGGCTATGGCCAGAAGAACCTGTGACGTACAGATGTTGCTCGTAGCCTTGTCACGGCGAATGTGTTGCTCCCGTGTCTGAAGAGCAAGACGGTAGGCCATGCGGCCGCCACTGTCCTTCGAAACGCCGACGATCCTGCCAGGAACATTCCTCTGATGCTCCTCCCTGAACGCCATGAACGCGGCATGCGGTCCGCCGTACCCGGGGGGAACACCGAACCTTTGGGCCGATCCGACAACAACGTCAAATCCCATCTCGCCAGGAGGCTTGATCAGTGCAAGAGCAAGCAGGTCGGTGGTGCATGCCGAATGAATGCCATTCTTCCTAAGTTCCGCAACATGGACACTGTAGTCGGTCAGTCGTCCCCCCCCTGACGGATAACTGAAGAAAGCGCCAAAGGCGTCATTCTTGTGGTCGCCGAACGAATCAGGAGAAGCCACAACCAACTCAATTCCAAGCGGTTCGGCGCGGGTTCTCATGACTGCAAGCGTCTGCGGATAGGTATCCTCGTCCACCAAGAACCGCTTGGATTCCGATTTCGATATCCGCTTAAGCATCATCATGGCCTCGGCCGCGGCAGTCGCCTCGTCCAGAAGGGACGCATTCGCCATCGGCATGCCGGTCAATTCGGATATCATGGTTTGGAAAATGGCGAGCGCCTCAAGCCTCCCTTGGGATATTTCAGGCTGATACGGCGTATAGGCCGTGTACCAGCGGGGATTCTCCAAGACCTTGCGCAGGATCACCTTCGGCGTCTCGGTGCCATAGTAGCCGAGACCGATCATTGAGAAGTTCGGGTGGTTACGCCGAGCCATCTCCTTGGCCATCTCGAGAGCCTCCGTTTCGCCAACTGCGGCCTCGAGATCCGGAACCTCATCGGAATGAATGCTCTTCGGAACAACCGACCTCACAAGATCGTCAAGGCTGTCCGAGCCGACATGACGCAACATGTCCGCAATCTGTGCAGGAGATGCTCCTATGTGACGCCTCAGGAAAGGGATCTCATCGAAGAGCCTCTCTACATAGCCGGAGTCCTCCCCGCCCTTTCCGTTTGCAGCCAAGGCAGCCCTACTCACCGCAGTGCTCCTGGTATTCGTCAGCGCTTATCAGTCCCTCAAGATCGTCAGGCATTTCCATCCTGAACTCGACAAGCCATCCCGAACCTTCGGGATCTTCGTTGACAAGAGCGGGATTGTCAGCGAGTTCGTCGTTGACAGCGGCAACCTCGCCGTTCATCGGCGCATAAATGTCACTTGCAGCCTTCACCGATTCAACAACGGCACATTCGGCTCCCCTTTCAAGCTTGGCTCCCGGCTCGGGCAACTCCACGGTCACTATGTCCCCAAGCTGCTCCTGTGCGTGATGCGTGATTCCGAATCTTGCAAGGTCACCGTCAAGTTTCTCAACCCATTCATGATCCTTCGTATACAGTTTTTCAGACATGTCATCCTCCTCTATTTTCTGTAGTTATGCTTGACAAAGGGCAGCCTGGCCGTCCGGCACTCGATGCGCTTGCCGCGCACCTCGGCATGAAGCACGGTTTCGGGTGCGGCAAGTTCGGACGAAACAAAAGCCGTGGCAACCGGATGGCCAAGACTCGGCGAAAACACGCCACTAACAACATCTCCTGCCAGCTGGTCGCCACACAGCAGGGACGCACCCTGCCGCACCGGAGTGCGGCCATCAACAGTGAGACCAACCAGTTTCCTGTCGGCTCCGTTCTCAATCTGCTCCACCACCCGGTCTGATCCGACAAAGGCGCCTTTTTCACGACGACCTTTCGGAACGGACCAAGTCAGTCCAGCCTCCACCGGAGTGATCTCCTCGTTCAGTTCATGTCCATAGAGGCAAAGCCCAGCCTCGAGACGTAGTGAATCCCTTGCGCCCAGACCAGCAAGATCAAAGTCGGGATGCAACGCAAGCCGTTCACAAAAACCAAGGGCAAGCCCGGATGGCAGGGAAATCTCATATCCGTCCTCGCCCGTGTAGCCGGAACGACTCACCCGGCAGTCACCGCCTTCAAACTTCATCCAGACAGCCTGCATGAACCGGAGATCCGCCGCTTCGGGAAGCACCGTGCAAAGGACGCTTTCCGCAGAAGGTCCCTGAAGGGCTACCAAGGCGTTGTCCAAGGGTTCTATCTCAATCCCAGAAGCCCTCTCTGCAAGCGCCTTGACGGCAACATCCTTCCTCGAGGCATTAAACACTATGAAGTAACTGTCACCATCATTGGCAACCATCAGATCGTCAACGGTGCCGCCATGTTCGTTAAGCAACTGCGTGTAGCGCGTCTGTCCCACATCCAGGGACGAGGGATCGACCGGAAATGCCGAAACCAGGCTGTTCCCGGAATCGCGGATCCGGAACTGACCCATATGCGAAACGTCGAAGAGCGCTGCCTTGCTGCGGCAATGCAAATGTTCCTTGATAAATCCCTTGCCGGCAAACTGCAACGGCAACTCGTATCCGGAGAAGTCAACAAACTTCCCCCCTGCGCCCTCAAGGAAAGCGTAAAGAGATGTCCTGATCATATTTCCCATACCTATGCCTAGTCATGAATCTGACCAGCATATGCACATCCGTATGGGTACCTGAGAGTTTCATCCGCTTTCCCTGCAGACTTGCCCCTTCGGTGAGACTTCCACGTCTTCTCTCCGGACATATTTTGAAGCGACGGTCGTTTCTGCCTGAGAGCTTCTGCACCTTCGGCGGAAGGCACAAGACCTTCTCTTTCCCGCCAGCATCACATGCCGTGCGTACTGTAATCAATCCTGTCGAGAAAAGTCAACCGTCATGGCGTAGTGGCAGGAAATACAGACCGCCATCCCGGACGCAACCCAATCCGGGAGGAGTGAATCACTTTTGCCGAGCAAGGCGCAAAAGCTGCTCTGCCTTGTTGTTGCCGGTCTCAACAGCCAATTCCAGAGCGGTTTTCCCCCTCTTGTTCGTCACTTTCGTTGATGCACCGCCGTCAAGCAGTATCTTGGTGATTCGGCTGTCCGAATCCAGGGAATACATGAGCGCCGTGACTCCCTCGTCGGATTTCAGGTCTGCAACGGCTCCATTCTCGACCAACAGCTGGACAACCGGTACCCTGCCGCTGATCACCCCCAGCATCAGCGCTGTCAAGCCGTCATCATTTGCCATATTAATGTCTGCCCCGGCCTCGATCAGCAGTTTTGCAACTTCGGCATTTCCCTGCTGAGCCGCCACCATCAAGGCGGTCATGCCCTTGTGATTGGCTATGTCAACCTTTGAGCCTGCAGACAGCAGTATCTGCGCTGCGCCGGCCCCTCCCAAAACTGAATAGAACAGGGCCGTATTGCCCTCATTGTTCACCGGGTCAAGGTCGGCGCCAAGACGGATAAGCAGACTGATCATATCCTCCCACCCTTTTGACGAAGCGAACATTAGAGCCGTAACCCCATTCTTCCGGGCCATGTTCACATTGGCGTCCTTGTCGGAAAGCGCGCGCCATACACTCTCACTATCCCTTTCCGAAACGGCCTTAATCAGGCGGTTCATCTGCTCCTCGGACTCAGATGCATTTTGACTGCCACCACCCAAGTTGATCGCTAGATATGCGGTTCCCAATGCCACCAATCCGAGAAGAATCGTCCTCCCAGTGCCGAAACTGCGCTTTTCACCTCCGGCCCTGCCTGAGTTTTGGTTTTCCGTTCCAATTTTCATATTTCCGTGAACTTCCTGCGATCAATCATCAACCATACATTTACACTGCACTGTCCGTATCCTGCTCGTGCAATCTGCCGGGGAAATTCGCCAATGATGGTCGCTTGTAGCGGGATCAACAGGTATATTATTGCCTATTATATATAAGGCTCATGTAAAAAGCCTGTCATTTGCACCCACTGTTTCCAAATGTGTTCCGGGATCAACACCACTTTCTCCGGCTACCGACCCAGAACCACCTGCAGTACAAAGGCAGTTCCAAAATAACTGAGAAGCAGCATGGTCATGCCGAAGCTCATGTAGCCAAGAGCTGTTCTTCCACGCCAACCACGGAACCTGCGGCCCACAACAAAAGCCAGGAGTGTGACCCAAGTGAGAACTGCAAACAGATTCTTGTGTGTCAGACTAAGTGCGGCTGAGTCCGAGGAAAGGGATATGTAGACTCCGCTGGCCAACGTCAACGTCAAGACAAGCAAACCCATGTAGATGTTGCATAGGGCCATGCGTTCAATGGCCAGCAACGGCGGCGACCTTTTATCCTCGATGCCGCTACGGATCCAGTTCTTCTGAAGGTCGCCTGCAAGCAACTGGAAAAACGCAAGCAACACAAGTGCATAGGCTCCCGAGGCCAGCACAATGTGCAGCCAAAAGGCCGGCCCCTGCTCATCCACGGCTACAATCCGATCACCCAGAAGCAAAGGCAGAAGAACCGCAAAAAAGCACAGCGGCAAAACGAACCTGTAGGTGCCGTAGACAGCCAGAAAAAGGTTCTGCATCCATGCCATGGCTGCAACAGCCAACGCAAAGGCTGGAAGGGTTGCCGACAAGTCGGTCCGTATCCCTTCCCCCATAAGCGCCACAACGTGAAGCAAGTGAACTGCCAACATACCCGGCATCAGAAGATGAACCCATCTGCGCACTGCAGGCATCTGTGCAAGCCAGGCAGCCAAGCCGACAACAGCATAGCCTGCAAGTAGCAACGCTTGAAGTAGAATCGCCATTAGGCAGCAAAAAATCCCATCGCAATACCAATGTTTGACAGTATCTCAGAAAAGTTCTCGAATGTCATCAACAGCCTTCGCGGAACAGGAAGACTGACAGAGGAAAACATTTCCGGGGCGGTGCGTGAAGTCAGAGTGGCGCTTCTTGAGGCGGACGTTGCACTGCCGGTAGTGAATGAATTTGTCGAGACCATCAAGGAACAGGCACTGGGTGCCAAAGTGATGGATTCACTCACTCCCGGACAGGCTTTCATCGGAATCATACATGCCCACATGACGCAGATTCTGGGAAATGCCAACTCCCAACTCAACCTGAAGGGAGCGACACCGGCAACGGTCATGGTGTGTGGACTGCAAGGTGCCGGAAAGACAACCAGTGTGGCCAAGCTCGCGTTTCATCTCAGAAACAAGCAGAAAAAAAACGTTTTTCTCGCAAGCTGTGATATTCACCGGCCTGCAGCCATTGAGCAGCTGGCAACACTGGCAGGGCAAATCGGGGTTCCCTGTCTGGAAAGCGACGAGACTGGATCGGCCATAAAGCGACTGGCACAGGCGCAGACCGAAGCACGTGCGCGACTCGCCGACGTCCTCATCATCGACACCGCAGGAAGAACCACCATCGACCGGGAAATGATGGAGGAGATACGTGCGCTCAGCGAAAGCGCCCAACCTAACGAGATTCTGTTCGTCCTGGACGCCATGCTCGGACAAAGCGCAGTCGGCGTGGCGGAGGCGTTCTCGCAGACAGTTGGCCTGACAGGGCTACTGCTCACCAAGATCGACGGCGACACCCGCGGCGGCGGCGCACTCTCGGCCCACGCGGCGACAGGCCTGCCGGTCAAGTTCATGGGGGTCGGCGAAAAGGTCGAGGACCTGGATGTGTTCCACCCTGAGCGCATTGCGGCACGCATTCTAGGGATGGGCGACGTTCTGTCCCTGGTTGAGAAGGCTCAGGAAAACGTTGACGTCAGGAAGACACAGCGTCTGCAGAACAAGTTCAGCAAAGGCAAGATGTCGTTCACGCTTTCAGACTATCTTGACCAGCTTGAACAGGCTGACAAGATCGGAGGCATGGACTTCCTTCTCGACAAGCTTCCGCAGAAGCTCTCCCAAGGCATCAGGAACAGCGACCTCGACAACAGGCACCTGAACAGGCAGAAAGCGGTGATCCGCTCCATGACGCACGCCGAACGGATGCTTCCGGAAATCATCAAGGCTTCCCGACGCAAGCGTATCGCCCAAGGATCCGGCGTTGACGTCCAAGCGGTCAACCAGGTTCTCAGGACTTTCGAGCAGACCCAAAAGATGATGAAACGCTTCGCGAAGAATCCCGCCGGCATGGCACGGATGCTTCAAGGGCTCTTCAGCTAGCTCTTCCGATAACCCCTGGCAAAGAAAGCTCCATGGCTAACGAGGCAATCGTATTCGACAACGTGTCAAAGTCCTTTGGCAAAACCACGGCTGTAAACCGGGTTTCGTTCACGGTTGAAACAGGCGGCTTTTTCGGGTTGCTGGGTCCCAACGGAGCCGGAAAGACAACACTCATCAACATGCTGTGCAGCTTGAACAAAATCGAGGCGGGCAACATCAGCATCATGGGGCTTGACGTGGCACGGGATTCCATCGAGACCCGAAGGTTGCTGGGCGTTGTCCCCCAAGAACTGGTCTACGACCCCTATTTCAATGTGCTGAGATGCCTTGAACTCCAGTCGAACTACTACGGACTCCGGAACAACAGGAAATGGATTGACGAACTGCTTGATCGGCTTGAACTGACTGACAAGGCCAAGTCCGGAACACGGGCACTCTCGGGCGGCATGAAGAGGCGGCTAATGATAGCCCAGTCTCTTGTCCACAAGCCACCCATCATCGTTCTGGATGAGCCAACCGCCGGCGTTGACATCAATCTCAGGCAATCCCTCTGGGAATTCATACGCGAACTCAATGCCAATGGACACACAATACTGCTTACAACCCACTATCTTGAGGAGGCCGAGGAGCTTTGCGATGACATCGTCATGATGGACCACGGCAATGTCATCGCATTCGAAAAGAAGAGCACGCTCCTTGAACGGTTCAAATCCATTCTGCTTGTGGTCCGAATCTCCGGAGGCGACTTTCCTGCCTCCTACGCCGGCCGGATCGTCAAGGCGAAAACGAACGCGGAAAAGGGACAATACGCGCTGAGGCTTGACAGTTACAGCCAGATTGAGGACTTCCTGCGCGACACACGCCAGTCCGGGCTTTCGGTCGACAACGTCGAAATTCACAATCCTGATCTTGAGGACATCTTCATCGACCTGCTTGGAACTGCCAGGAGAAAGACAGGCCGCGAGAGACCCGAGAACGAGGCATGAGCACAATCCGAGCATCGGAACATCCACGGCAAACTGTGATGGCCAAGCACCTGAGCGGCTTCGAAGGCATCTTCATCAAGGAATGGTCGCGCTTCAACTCGGTGTTCATGCAGACCATCCTGAGTCCTGTCATCAGCACCATGCTCTACTTCTTCATATTCAGCAATGTCCTATCGGAGCGGGTCAAGCTCTACGACGGCATTTCCTACGAGCAGTTCATCGTGCCGGGCCTGATCATGATGTCAACCTGGCAAAACGCCTTCGCCAATCCATCCTCAAGCCTCATGATCTCCAGGCTGAACAACAGCATCATCTTCGTGTTGCTCCCCCCGATCGCACCGCACGCCTTCTTTCTTGCGCACGTCTCCGTCTCTGTGCTCAGAGGCCTCATTGTTGGCGTCATCATCTACGTGGCCAGCTTAACCTTCGTTGACATCCCGCTGGTCCACCCGGAATGGATCCTGCTTTTCCTGCTTCTCAGCACCGTCATGGCGGGATCTCTAGGGATCGTTTCGGGAATATGGATAGACCGGTTCGACCAGAGCGCAGGCATACAGAACTTCGTGATCATGCCGCTCACCTTTCTGAGCGGCGTTTTCTACTCGATCCACTCGCTGCCGGAATTCTGGCAGCAGGCGTCAAGGTTCAATCCGTTTCTTTACATCATCGACGGGTTCCGCTACGGCTTTCTGGGACACTCGGACATCAACGCGTCGACAAGTCTTGTCTTTGTCGCACTGGTCACGGCAGGTTCCAGTCTGCTAGCATGGCAGATGATCAGAACCGGATACAAGCTAAGGGCATGACATGAATGAAGCAAACGAACAACTTAAGACACTGATCTCAAGCCAGATCGGATGCGAAATCCTCGAGGTTGGAGGCGACGGCGTTCACTTCGAGGCATTAATCGTCAGCAACGCCTTCGAGGGGCTGAGCCGGGTGAAGAGACACCAACTCGTATACAGTTCCCTCGGCGATCGCATGAAAGGCGAGATACACGCCCTATCAATGCGCACCTACACGCCCGAAGAGTGGAACGCACAGAGTGGATAGTTTTCTTGTCAAGGGCGGTTCACCGCTCCATGGAAACGTTCCTGTAAAAGGCTCGAAGAACTCCTCCCTACCGATCATATTCGCCGCCCTTCTGGGAGACACGCCCTCCACCATTGACGGCGTTCCTAGTCTCAGGGACATCTGGACAACCGCCACACTCATGGCGGAAATGGGAGTTCACTGCTCCCATAAAAACAGTCTGTTCACAGTGGATCCGAGAACGCTTTCCTCAAACATTGCGACCTACGATCTGGTGAGAACCATGCGAGCCTCCGTTCTGGCGTTGGGCCCTCTTTTGGCGAGAAACGGCAAGGCGTCAATCTATATGCCTGGCGGATGCGCCATTGGCGCCCGCCCGATCGACATGCACATTGACGGGCTGAAAGCCATGGGAACCAGCATCGAGGTGGTCGAGGGATACATCAAGGCCACGGCAAGCCGACTCACAGGCTGCGACTACACCTTCAGAAAAACCACGGTGACGGGAACTGCAAACCTACTCATGGCCGCCTGTCTTGCGAAAGGCACAACGGTACTCAGGAATGCCGCAATCGAACCGGAAATAGCCGACCTTTGTTCATTTCTCACGGCAATGGGAGCCGACATCTCATGGCCCGAAGAAAGAGCCGTGCGCATCGAAGGGAAAACCTCGCTCAGCGGAACGGAACACCAGGTCATTCCTGACCGTATTGAAGCCGGAACCTTCATGGCGGCCGCTGTCGCAACACAGGGTCGCATCAGGCTTCAAGGAATGCAGCCGGAAAGCTGCCAAGCAGTCATCGAGTGCATCAGGAAAACCGGAGCCACCGTCGAATTCGGGGAAGGTTCCGAATGCGAGGTCGATGCATCGATGAACGGACGTCCCCAGCCTGTTGAAATCACAACCGCCCCGTATCCCGGCTTCCCCACTGACATGCAGGCACAACTGATGGCCGTCGCCTGCCTAGCCCGCGGAAAATCACAGATAACCGAGACCATCTTCGAAGGGAGATTCATGCATGCCGCCGAACTGCAAAGAATGGGCGCCAACATCGGACTGAAAGGCAACACGGCAGTGATTGAAGGGAAAAGCCATCTTGAGGGTGCACATGTGATGGCAACCGATCTGCGCGCCTCAGCCTCTCTTGTCATCGCTGGACTGGCTGCCCAAGGCGAAACGCAGATCGACCGCGTCTACCACTTGGACCGTGGTTACGAGGCACTTGAAACCAGATTTCAAGCCCTCGGCGGCAATGTGACACGCCAATCGCCCTAAGAAGGACCCGGAGACATCGACTGGTATGTTGTAATGAGCAGCACCACGCCGGTTGCAGTGACGATATGGCCTGTAATCCGGATCCGGATCAAACTCAGGTTGAAAAAGCAGTCCTCCACCATTGGGGACATCTTTCTGACCAGATACAGAAACAATCCCTCGATGAGGAAAGCAAGCGCCAAACCTGCAATCGCAGCAGAAATCAAGATCCTGCCGTCCTTTTCAAAAACAGTCATCAGGTAGAGTGTGAGCCAGAGCAGCGCCAAGCTGAAAAACAAAGCGCATCTGAAAAGCAACTGGCGCCACTTTTCATTCAGGGCCAGGAGCACCAATGTCCGCCAGATTTCAGGACTGAATGCGGGCAAAAAGCCCTCAAACACCAGGGCATAACCGATCATCATGAGCAGAAACTGGATCATGTCCAATTCCCCAAATCAGTTCCCGCCCAATTCGTCGTTGAAGTACTTGAAAAAGTCCGAATCGGGTTTGAGGATTAGGAAATCAGACGAATGGCCAAGGGACCGGTCATAAGCCTGCAGGCTCCGGTAGAACGAGTAGAACTCAGGATGTGCCCTGTAGGTGCCGGCATAGATACTTGTCGAGACGGCATCACCCTCGCCCTTGATTTTCTCGGCGTCCCTAACCGCCTCGGCCAAAATGATGGATGTTTCCTTGTCCGCAGTAGCCATGATCTTCTCCTTCTCAGCATCGCCCTCTGAACGCCTCTCGTTCGCCACCCTGCGTCGCTCCTCGATCATGTTCCGATAGACGTTCTCGCTGACCTGCTTGGGAAGCTCCACACGCTTAACGCGGACATCCATGACCTCAATGCCATATTTCTCGGCGGCGGCGTTCGCCCTTTCCCTCATGATCGTCATCACCTCGTCACGCTCGCCTGAAACGACCTCCTTCACCGTCCTCTTGCCAAACTCGTCCCGTAGCCCCCGGTTGATGATCTGCTGCAGGCGGATGATCGCCTGGCTTTCGATGCCTTGTACCGTTGTATAGTAGGAAGCCGGTTCGACGATGCGCCACTTGATGTACGAATCGACCAGGACATTCTCCTTTTCGGAGGTGATGAAGCGCGCCGGATCCTTTGAATCAATGGTCAGTATCCTGGCATCGAAACGCTTCAGGTTCTGCCAAGGATACTTGAAATAAAGACCGGGATTCTGGCGGACGTTGACAATCTCGCCAAACTGGAGTACGAGCAGGTTCTCCCAAGGATAGACCGTGAACAAGCTGGCCGAAACAAGGTAGATGGCCGCCGCAAAGGTTCCGATCAGGATGTTGATCCGCACCATTAGCTATCTTTGGGTAAGCCGGTCGCGGGCATTGCCGAGTTCACGCCTGAGACGGTCAATCAGCTCAATGTTCTGTGTTGCGGATGAAGGAGAGACATTCTGCTCCGGATTGGGGACTGACGGCGGTGCGACACTCCTGCCAATGCGGTCCAGCGGAAGATAAAGCAGGTTGTTTGATCCCTCATCCTGGTCAATGACTATCTTGTTGGTTCTCGACATAACCGCCTCAAGCGTCTCAATGTAGAGTCTCTGACGGGTCACCTGAGGCGCCTTGTCGTACTCCGTGGCAAGCTGGGCAAAGCGGTTCGCCTCGCCTTCCGCTTTTGCGATCAGGCTTTGCTTGTACCCTTCCGCCTCTTCAAGGGATCTGGCGGCCTGCCCGCGCGCCCTGGGAACAATGTCGTTAGCATAGGCTTCGCCTTCGTTGATCTTCCGCTCCCGATCCTGCCTGGCACGTATCGCATCCTCAAAGGCATCCTGAACCTGGTCGGGAGGCTGAACGTTCTGTATGGCAACCTGCCGAATCTCAATGCCTGTTCGGTAGCGGTCGAGTATGTCCTGCATCAGCTCCTGTGTTTCGGCAGATATCTGCTCACGACCTTCGTACAGAACATAGTCAATGTCGCTTTTCCCAACGATCTCCCGCATGGCGGTCTCCGCAACGTGCAGAACCGATATGTCCGGATTCCGGTTCTCAAAGAGATAGGCCTGCGGATCCTTCAGCGCATACTGGACAGCAAACTGTATGTCAATGATGTTCAGGTTGTCGGTAAGCATCAGGGATTCGCGTTCGTTCTTCTGGTTCTGGTCTCCGCGGTAGCCGATCTCAACCGTCCGCACACCCGTAAGGTTTATGTTGCGGTGATCCTCTATAAAGGGAATACGCCACCGAAGACCAGGCTCGCGCAAGCCGATGGGCTTGCCAAGCCGGAAGATGATCGCCCGTTCGCTTTCGTCGACCGTGAAGAAGCCGGACAGGAACACCAAGGCTAGCGCAATGGAACTCCCCACCGAGATGATTGACGACAGGGACAGCGAGCCCAGGTCAAACTCAGGCTCGTTTCCTTTACCGTTGTCGCCGTCATCTCCGCCACCGTTTTGGAACGCGGAAAGATTCTTGCGACGACGCTTCCGTTTCCAGTTCCGCGACAAGCGACGGAACATCTCGTCAAGATCGGGCGGACCATCTTCGCTGAAGATGCCCCAAAATCTCCTGGTTTTTCTATGCTCTTTCATGAAAGAAAAGTGAATTCGCCGGCGGTTGATCCGACCTTGGCGTGGCCAAGCTTCTCGACCAGCGCAAAACGCAACAAGTCTAGCCCCTCGCCCCGCATTGCCGATACCGAAACCTGTTCTATTCTACCATAACGATCCCTTCTGATCTCTGCGGGCGTCCCTGTCAGGTCGCACTTATTCCACACTACAAGCCTCGGCTTGAGACCAGCGTCTATCTCGTTGTGCAGCGTGTGCTCCACAGCCTGCATCTCCCGCTCCATACGCTCCGAAGACATGTCGACCACATGAACGATCAAGTCGGCATGTACAGCTTCGGCAAGCGTGGCCCTAAACGCCGCCACGAGATCGTGCGGCAGCTCCCTAAGAAACCCAACGGTGTCGCTCATCACCGCATGCCTCCCGTCTCCAAGATGAATCTTGCGCGACAGCGAATCCAAAGTTTCGAACATTCTGCTGGACGGATGGGCATCCGACTTGCCGCTCATCGCGTTGAGCAGCGTCGACTTGCCGGCGTTTGTGTAACCCACAAGCGCAACCGTCGGGACGCCCTGCCTATGCCGCCGACGTATGTGCATTCTTGCCTGGTTCGTGTACTTGTCAATGGATATCTCCAGCCGGGACACCTTCCTCTGGATCAGCCTGCGATCAATTTCAATCTGCTTCTCGCCCGGTCCGCCGACGGCACCTCTGGCACTGCGCTGTCTTTCCAGATGGGTCCAGTAGCCTGCAAGCTTCGAAAGGTCAATCCGTGCCTTGGCAATCTCAACCTGCAACTTGCCTTCGAAACTTCTCGCCCTCTTAGCGAAGATCTCAATAATCAGCATCACTCTGTCGGTGACCCTGCACCCCAGTTCACTCTCCAGGTTTCGCATCTGGGCGGCCGAGAGGTCATGCCCGAACACAACGACATCAGCCCGGGCACTACTGCATAGCGACTTAAGCTCGCTCACTTTCCCACTGCCAATGAAGTAGGCAGGGTCAAGCCGTTTGCGTGATGCCGAGAGCGTCGCCATCGGACACAGGTCACAGGCACACACCAATTCTCCCAACTCCTCAAAATGATCCTCAGTTCCGATCTGGGGGCCCGAAACGCATACGAGCACCGCCCTGCCGGCACTTGCAGAACCGTTCGCAGCGTGAAGCCTAGGCATACGGATTTGACGATGAGCGGAAAACAATCTGCGGAAGCGCGCTGTCCATGCCAAGCTGCCGCGAAAAGGCCTTGATCAGATAACGCTGGTAGTCGCTTCCGATCCGGTCAAGGGCATTGCCGTGGATCACAATTGAAACCGGGTTCTTTCCGCCCTGATGCGCATAGCGCATCTTCGGGCGAATTTTGCCGGCAAGAGGAGGCGCCTTGTGCCTGACAATCTCTCCGAGAGCCATCATAAGCTGCCGCGTCGTAAACGACTGGGTTGCGTCGTGATGGGCCTTCTCCGCCATTGCAAGAACGCGGCCTGCCTTGAAACTCCTCGAGGTCGCAGAGGTCACAGCAATTGCGGAAGAGCAATAGGTCTCAAGTTCACGGACAAACGATCGCTTGACTTTCCGCCTGCTGCTCTCGCCGATCAGGTCCCACTTGTTGACAACGGCAACCATGGCCTTGCCAACCTTGGCAACCAGACTCATGATCTTCCGGTCCTGAGCCGTGATGCTGGCTGTCGCATCCAGAACCCACAGCACGACTTCCGCCCTGTTGATGCCGTCAATCGTACGTGATGCCGACGCTTGTTCAACCTGCTCACTGATTCTCGCCTTGCGTCGAAGGCCGGCAGTGTCGGAAAAGAGATATTCCCTGCCACCGCTCTCAAAGGCAACCTCAACGCAGTCCCGGGTGGTACCTGCCTTCTCCGAGACGACCAGCCGGGAATGTCCTATGATGGAGTTGATCAGGGAGGACTTTCCAACGTTCGGCCGTCCCACGACAGTCAGGTTGAGAGGGTCAGAAGTGCACTTTTCACCTTCGCCTCCGACAAAACCCAGACGGGAGTCGATTTCCGCACTCAGCACACCCATGTTGTCACCACGGCGGGCGGAAATGGGAATCATGCTTTCCAGCCCAAGCACATGAAATTCCAGCGCGGCATCCTCCTCAGACTTGCCCTCAGACTTATTCAGCGCAAGAATGACCTGGCCGGCGCCGATCCGGCTCCGAAGCCAAGAGGCAATCTCGTTGTCAACAGGATGCAGTCCAAGACGTGTGTCAACTATGAACACCACCAAGTCAGACTGGCCAAGCAACTCGCCTGTACGCCGCCTCAGTTCCGCAGAGTATTCAGCAGCGTCCGAGCCCGAAATCCCCGCTGTATCAATCAGGCGAAACTCGCCCGACTTGCTTCGGCAAACCGAATCAAGCCAGTCACGTGTTGCGTTGGGAACGTCAATCACGATTGACTTGCGGGCACCAGCCATTCTGTTGAACAGGGTTGACTTCCCAACGTTCGGCCTGCCTACAATGGTGACCGTTGGGATGCTGGCACGCATCAGATTGCTTCCAGCCTGATCCCTGAAAGTATTCCATCCACCGAGCGGACCAGAAAGGTTTCGTCGGCGAGACCAAGCATGGACATGATGGTGTCTCCAGCTATGCGCCCCGTTGCGGCGATCTCTCCCGACTGCGGCTGTATTGCGTACAGATAGCCTTCGAAGTCACCCGCCAGAAGCAGTCCGCCACTGGCACCGAGAAGCCTGAGTTCCCTGTGTCGAAACGTGTCGCTAGTCCAGAGATCCGTTCCGTTGTTCAGGGAAAAGGCATGCAACACGTCATCGCCGTCAACTGCCACAACAGCGCCGCCAACAATTGCCGGCCTCCCCTTCGAAGAGAAGGCCTTTGACCAAATCGATCTGCCGCTGTCAAGATCGATGCAGGAAACAGTCCCCTGATAGGCGGTGACACAGGCAACCGAACCGGATGGAACCGCCGGATTGACATGGACAATGCGGACAATCTCGTGGCCTCCCGACGGAACTGCGGTGGCAACCTCCCAAAGGTCAAAGCCATTGTCGTAGTCGATGGCATACAACTTGCCGTTTGGCATTCCCGCCAGAAGCAGGTTTTCCGCCAACACCAGGCCGGCATCAGCCTTGATGCGCAAGACGGGGAGCGGAACTGTGAAAATCCAGTTCTCACGCCCACTTTCGGCATCATAGGACGCTATACGCCCGGAACCGTCCTGGATCAGAACCGCGTCGCTTTCCGGAACAAGAACCGGCTGTCCTGCCACACTCCCACGCAGAACCTTTTCCCAGAGATGTCGGCCGTCGGCGCTATAGGCAGTCAGCCTGTTGAAGGAATCAATGACAAATCTCAAGTTCTCTGTGCATGCGGCGCCAGTCTTCACACTCCCGACAGAAACCTGACCGGACTGTGCACCCGTATCCGGGTCAACGACCACAACACCGCCATCGGGCCTGATATCACAGACTACGCCGGCAGAACCGAACGAATGGAAATGTCCCGGCAGATTCGCCATCTGCGTCTCCCAAACAGTTTGAAAGCGGTACGTATGCCCTGTCTGAGGCACGGGATTGGGTGTGGGACTGACGATCGCTTTTGCACAGGCGGAAAGCGTCAGCGCGACCAAGGCAAAAACCGCCACTTTGCCCAAGTCAGGCATCGGAGGCATTCTCTTCCAATTCAACACTCTTCTGGGTGGTCAAGGCAAGCTTCATAGCGATGATCTTCCCGTACTGGTCACGGTTATGGGTAGGAGGCATGTTGTCCAGAACTTTGCGATAGCGCTTCCCAGCCTCCTCCAAGTCTCCTAGAGCCAGCAACACATCGCCATATATCTCATCGTAAAGAATCCCGAGTGACAAGGATCTCGGGAGATAGGTGTTATCCAGAGCGTCGCGTGCCTCCTCATTGCGTCCCAGATCCAACAGCACCTGTGCCAAGCGCAAGCCAGCCAGACCAGCCATGGCGGGATCCGAACTGAAAGAGATCACGGTCCGGTAGGTATCCGCCGCCATCTCCTTGTCGCCTTTCCAGAACCTGTAGCTTGCGGCCAGCAAGCCCGCATTTTCGACATAATCGGGTTCACCAATGGATACAATCCTTTCAAAGAGAACTGCGACCTGCTCTTCATCATCAGCCTCAATGGCGTTCTGAAGATCGAACATGGCTTCCGAAACATCGGCAATGACGCTTTCTCTCACATACTCATAGGAAAACCAACTCCCAAGAGTGACAACGGTAACTGCCACGGCCGCCACAATTTTCATCTTGTGGAGGCTGACGAAATCAACGATAACGTCTACGCGCTGCTGTTCCTCTACACTAAGAGCCACTGGTCAGTCGGTTGGATAACAGTCATGAACTGATTCTACGGGATGAGGCACATGACTGCAGACTCTTTCCATCTGCACGTGGCATTTTTCAGGCATGTCCCGACAAAATCCGTTTCAGTCTGTCCCCAACCATTTCGGTGTCAATTCTAAACTGCTCGGCTCCGTCCCTCAAGGGCTTAACGGTAACCATGTCCGAAGACGCCTCGTCGTCGCCAAGCAGCAATGCAACCGCCGCGCCGCTGGCATTGGCCTTCCGGAGCTGTGACTTGAAGCTCCCGCCATCGGGATCCATGACCACCTTGAAACCGGCATTCCTGACCATCTCGGCAACACGAACGGCATGAGATGCAGCCGATTCGGCAAAAACCACGAACGCATCACAGACCTTTTCCGGCACCGGCGCAGAACAAGCGGTCCGGACCAGCGACATCAGTCTTTCAACACCTAGTGCGAAGCCGCATCCGGAGACAGGCTTTGAACCTATCTGCTCAGCCAAGCCGTTGTATCTGC
The DNA here is from genome assembly GCA_965207545.1 of Gammaproteobacteria bacterium. Lineage (GTDB taxonomy): Bacteria > Pseudomonadota > Gammaproteobacteria > Tethybacterales > CBDBMS01 > CBDBMS01. The sequence goes on along the minus strand of CBDBMS010000003.1, from coordinate 452,772 downwards.
CCCCCCCGCACACGGTCAACTCTTTGCCATCCGCATCATAGATCCATTCGAACACCGTGTTGCTGTAGTAGTCAAGCCCTCTGACCAGCCGGTGATCACGTTCAAATCTCACGCCAGCGGCTTCGAGACCGGCAACGAAACGGTCGAAAAAGCTGCGGGACTCACTCTCCAGGTAGTCTTCAAGCAGTGGCGCAACAGCGGCGACGGCACGGGTCTGCTCCAACTTACTGTCAAGTACCCTGAGAGGATTGGTCTCCATCCTGCGCAACGAATTCTCATCGAGCCTGTCCTTGTGGAGCATGAAGTGTTCCGAAAGATCCTTGCGGTGCCTTGCTCTTTCCGCCGTGTTCCCGAGATTGTTAACCTTCAGCCGCACCGATGCGCCAATACCTAGGAGTCGCCACAGCCGGGAAAGCATCAGCACCATCTCGACATCAATGCCGGGACCGTCGTACCCGACCGCCTCAGCCCCCATCTGGTGGAACTGACGGTACCGTCCCTGCTGGGGACGCTCGTGCCTAAACATTGGCCCCATATAGTAAAGCCTGTGCCTATGGTGTCCAGAAAGAAGCCCGTGTTCGATGAGCGCCCTCATGGTCGATACCGTCGCCTCGGGCCGGAGAGTCAGGCTTTCATCGTTGAGCGCATCGACAAAGGTGTACATCTCCTTCTCAACCAGTTCCGTGTGTTCGCCCAGCTGGCGCCTGAACAGCTCAGTTCGTTCCAGAACAGGAGTCCTGATCTCGCCGTAGCCATAGAAAGAGAAACACTCTCTCGCCACTGCCTCAACCCGGCGCCATTGCGCGGTCTCCTCCGGAAGAAGATCGCTCATTCCGCGCACCGAACGTATGATCCGCGCCATGCGAGCCCCTGCCCTAGTAGCTCACCGGGACAGGATCAAGCGATCGCCACATGAACCACGTTGCAACCGTGCGCCAAGGCTGCCACCTTCTGCCTATCGCAGACGCCTCTTCCCTCGTAACTCTGTTGCCCTCATGGTAAATCCCGCTCATGGCGCGAAGAAGGCCAATGTCGTCAAGCGGCAGCACATTCGGGCGGAGCAGGCAGAACATCAGGAACATCTCCGCAGTCCAGCGGCCAATCCCCGGCAAAGTCACCAATGCATCAATCACCTCCTCGTCCCCGCAACTGTGGAAGCGGTCCGTCCAGTCCTCCCTTTGAAAGGATCCGGCAAGATGCAACACATAGTCGGCCTTTCTGCCTGAAAGGCCGCTACGGCGCAGGACCGCAAGACCAGCCTTGAGAATGCTCTCAGGCCTGACTGCGCAAACCTCGGCAAGAAGACGTTTCCAAACAGCATCGGCGGCCTTGACCGAAATCTGCTGTCCCACAATTGAGCGCACAAGCGTCACGAAAGGTTCGCCGCGTGACATAAGAAACTCATTATCTCCATATCTGCCAATGATTTGCGACATCATTCTATCATTGAACTTCAAGTCGCAGACGGCACGATCCCAGTAGGAGGGCTTGCAGCCAGTTTCGGGAATCATCGCCGTCAAAAACGTCCGTCAACGGTCAAGCCACGACGGAACGAACCGACAAGGACAGCCCACTGATACAATTCAAAAGCCTTGGGAACATGAAACAGTACCTTGATCTTCTAGAAGACATTCTGCTCAACGGCACGCCAAAGCAGGATCGGACGAACACTGGAACGCTAAGCCTGTTCGGCCGGCAACTTCGTTTCGGCCTCGAAAGCGGATTTCCGCTAGTAACCACCAAGAAATGCCATTTGAAGTCGATTATCCATGAATTGCTTTGGTTTTTGAAAGGAGACACGAACATCTCGTACCTAAACAAGCATGGAGTCACCATTTGGAATGAATGGGCCGACAACAACGGCAATCTTGGCCCTATCTACGGCCGCCAATGGCGCAGTTGGACCGGCGCCGACGGAGAAACGCACGATCAAATCGCCAACTTGGTCAAGACAATACGCACAGAGCCGGATTCACGGAGAATGATTGTCTCGGCATGGAACGTGAGCGAAATACCGAAGATGCGTCTCGCGCCATGCCACACCCTGTTCCAGTTCTATGTCGCCGACGGAACGCTTTCATGCCAGCTGTACCAGCGTAGTGCGGACGCGTTTCTCGGTGTTCCCTTCAACATCGCCTCCTATGCACTTCTGACCCTGATGCTTGCGCATGTCTGTGATCTCAGGCCAGGCGAGTTCATACACACGTTCGGCGACATCCACCTGTACCAGAATCATGTCGACCAGGCGCGCATGCAAACCGCACGGACTCCAAGGCCTCTGCCGGTGATGAATCTTAATCCGCAAGTCAAGTCGCTCTTCGACTTCAAACCGGAAGACTTTGAGCTGACCAGGTACGACCCACATCCCCACATCAAGGCCAAGGTCGCCGTTTGAGCCGAAACACCGTAGTGATCGTGGTCGCCTGCGCACAAGACAACGCGATCGGCCTCAACAATTCCATGCCCTGGGGGAAATTCAAGCATGACATGGGAAGATTCGTGCGCCTGACCAAAGGGCATCCGGTCATCATGGGTAGGAAAACGTTCCAGTCGATCGGCCAGATGCCGCTGCCGGAGAGAGAAAACATCGTGCTCACCCGCAAGCCGGAAACCATGCCGGATGCTGTCAAGACATATGGGAATCTTCACTCCTGCACCTCGCTGGATGATGCTCTCAGCCTAGCCGGGGGATTTGCAACCGGAAAGACATGCATCATCGGCGGAGCCGAAATATACCGGCAGGCAATGCCGTTCGCAGACTGCATTCATCTGACACGCATCGGCGCCTGTTACGGCGCAGACACCTTCCTTCCTGAAATCGAAGCGGACATGTGGAGCGAAAGCGACAAGGAAAGCGTCGTTGAGAACGGAACCACTCTCGAGTTTGTCAACCTAATGCGGACGGCGACCGAAATCAATCTGCAACAGGAAAAGGAAATGGCGCTTCAGTCCCTTCTGAAACTGAACAACAACCATGAAATCCAATTGGCGAGACTGGATATGGCGACGTTCCTCAACCTGATCGGAAAATCGTACAGCGCCGTGAAGATCGCCCCGAACGATGCACTCCTAGTCTCATTCAACGAACAGTCGGACTATTCGAGCCCGAACTTCAAATGGTTCAAGGAGCGGTTCGAACGGTTCACCTACGTTGACAGAGTTGTGGTCTCCCCCCGCCTAAGAGGCAGAGGATACGGACGCCGGCTATACGAAGATCTAATGGCGAAGGCATGTACGGACGGACGCAGCCTCATCGCCTGCGAAATCAATGTTGTTCCCCCCAATCCGGAATCGATGGCCTTCCACCAGAGCATGGGTTTCAAAGAGACGGGAACTGGAAAAGTTGGCGGAAGAACGGTGACCTACATGATCCGCGATACGGATTCAAAGGGATAACCGCCCTTTCGTGCGAACACTAGAGTAGAGGAAGTAGCCGCTCGGCGATCTGAACCGCATTGAGAGCGGCGCCTTTTCTGATGTTGTCGCTGACAACCCAAAAGTTAAGCCCATTGGGATGAGTGATGTCTTTCCTGATGCGCCCGACGAAGACATCGTCCTTGCCTGCTGCATGCTCCGCTGGCGTTGGGTATCCTCCGTCCACATGGTCGTCAACAATGCAGACCCCCTCGGCGCGCGACAGCAGTGCGCGCGCCTCCTCAGGCGTCACCATCCTTTCTGTCTCAATGTTGATCACCTCCGCATGGCCGTAGAAGACCGGAACCCTGACAGCGGTGGCATTGACCAAGATTTCGCTGTCCTCGAATATCTTGGCAGTCTCCCAGGCCATCTTCATCTCCTCCCGCGTGTATCCGTTTTCCTGGAACGTGTCAATGTGCGGGATCACGTTGAACGCAAGCCTAGCCGGGAACTTTCTGTGTTCAGGAACAATGCCGGAGAGAACGTCGCGTGTCTGCCGCTCCAGTTCCTCAATCGCCGTTGCTCCGGCTCCGGAGGCCGACTGGTAGGTCGCAACGTTGATCCGCCTGATCTTCGCGGCGAGATGCACCGGATGCAGCGCCATCATCATCCCAATGGTGCTGCAGTTCGGGTTGGCGATCAGGTTTCTCGTCCTGAAACGTTCAATGGCATGTCCGTTGACCTCGGGAACAACCAGAGGAACATCGTCCTCGTTCCGGAAGCATGACGAGTTGTCAATGACAACGCATCCTTTCTCCCCCGCAATAGGCGCATATCTCCGCGAAACTTCGCTTCCCGCGGAAAACAGTGCGATCCGAACCGTTGAGAAATCAAAACCGTCAAGAAGCTGGATAGGAACTTCCTGTCCGCCAAACCGAACACTCTTGCCGAGGGACCGTTCGGAAGCGAGCGGATAAAACTCCGACACAGGAAACTTGCGCGTTTCCAATATGTCGGCCATTTCCCTGCCAACAGCGCCCGAGGCACCGACAACAGCTACAGATATGCCCATTGCTAATAGTTTCTGAACTGGCAAACTAAAGGGAGGCGGCCAGTGAAGCGGCCACCTGATCGCCGATTCTATCAGTCCCGTACGCTTTCCCGTTGCCGGCAAGATCAGACGTGAGAAAGCCTTCGCGAATTGTGGCGCGCACCGCATCTTCCAGCTTGCCAGCCAGTTCCTCTTCGCCCAGCGAGTACTTGAGCAGCATCCCCAGAGAAAGCAGAGTCGCACAAGGGTTTGCCAGATCCTTGCCCATGATATCAGGCGCAGATCCATGAACAGGCTCGTAAAGACCCTTCCGGTCGCCAGCAAGCGAGGCCGACGGAAGCAGGCCAATGGATCCCGTCAGCATCGAGGCCTCGTCGGATAGGATGTCGCCGAACATGTTCTCTGTGACGATGACATCGAACTGGCGCGGATTACGCACGAGTTGCATCGCGGCATTGTCGACCAGCATGTGACTCAGCTTAACGTCAGGATACTCTTGTGCCATTTCATTGGCAATCTCACGCCAAAGGACACTGCACTCCAACACATTGAACTTGTCCACGGAACACAGCTTCCGAGATCTTTGGACCGACATCTCAAATCCAATCTTGAGAATGCGCCTGATCTCGCTTTCCGTGTAGGCAAGCGTGTTGAAGCCTCTTCTTTCTCCGCCCTTCGGCCGCTCCACGCCTCTCGGCTCGGCAAAGTAGATTCCGCCCGTCAGTTCGCGAACAATCAGGATGTCGAGACCGGAAACGATTTCAGGCCTGAGCGGCGAATGGCCGGAAAGCTCCGGAAAACAGACTGCAGGACGCAGGTTGGCGTAAAAGCCAAACCGGCTTCTTAGCGCAAGCAAGCCTCTCTCAGGCCGTTGCTCGAAAGGCAGTGCATCGTAACTGATACCTCCAACTGCGCCAAGAAGCACCGCATCCGCCTGTTTAGCAAGCGCCTCGGTCTCCTTGGGAAACGGCTCTCCGCAACTGTCAACCGCAACTCCCCCTATGAGTCCGCTTTCACATTCAATGCTGCAACCTGCCAAACGGAGCACCTCAATGGATTTCTCGGCCTGCCGGATCACTTCCGGCCCAATGCCGTCCCCAGGCAGAAGAAGAACCTTAGCCATCGGCTTCAGTTCCGCTCGCCAAAGACCCAAGGTTCGAGTTCGGCCCGTTGCGCCTCGTACTCCTTAATCGCATTCTCATGCTGCAAGGTAAGCGTTATGTCATCCAGTCCCTGCAACAAGCGTTCACGGTTACCTTCGTCAATGTCAAACGTAATCTCAAGCCCTTCCGCCGACAAGACGCTGTTCTCCAGATCAACCGTGAGCACCAATCCCTCACCTTCGCCGGTTCGCCGGAACAACTCGTCCAAATCGCTACTTCCGACGGTTGCCGGCAATAGGCCGTTCTTGGCCGCATTGCCGTAGAAGATGTCTCCGAAGCTGGCCGCAACAACAACCCGGAAGCCATAGTCCACAAGCGCCCAGACAGCATGTTCACGCGACGAGCCGCAACCGAAGTTGTCGCGGGTCAGAAGAATCGACGCCCCAGCATATCTCGGATCGTTAAGGACAAATTCGCTGTTCAGCGGCCGCTTGGAGTTATCCATCCCGATATCGCCGTTGTCCATGTAGCGCCAGTCATCAAAGAGATTAACGCCGAAACCGGTCCGCTTGATCGACCGGAGAAACTGCTTGGGGATGATCTGATCGGTGTCGATGTTGTTGCGGTCAAGAGGCGCAACCTTCCCGCTGTGCATGGCAAACCTCTCCATGGTTAGAGAACCGACTTGAGGAGTCTGCCTATCTCAGCAGGATTCCGCGTGGTTTTGACTCCACAGGATTCCAACTTGTCGATCTTCTCCGCAGCTGTCCCCTTGCCACCTGAAATGATGGCTCCGGCATGTCCCATTCTCTTGCCGGGAGGAGCTGTCACTCCGGCAATGAAGCCAACAACCGGCTTCCTCATGTTCTGCACGGCCCATTCTGCAGCGTCCTCCTCGTCGCTGCCGCCGATCTCTCCCACCATGACAACCGCCTCGGTTTCGGGATCGTCGTTGAACAGCTCCAAGACATCGCGATGCTTGAGCCCGTTCACTGGATCCCCACCGATGCCAACACAGCTCGACTGGCCAAGGCCAAGCAGGGTCAACTGGTGAACCGCCTCGTAGGTGAGAGTGCCGGAGCGGGAAACCACGCCAACGCCACCCTTCTTGTGGATGTAGCCCGGCATGATCCCGATCTTGACCTCTTCCGGAGTGATAACGCCCGGACAGTTGGGCCCGACTAGGAGCGTCTTCCTGCCACGCATTTTCGAGCGCGTTTGCACCATGTCGGCAACCGGAACCCCCTCGGTGATGCAGATCACAAGATCCATTTCCGCATCAACCGCCTCTCCAATGGCTGCGGCCGCAAACTTGGGAGGCACGTATATGACGCTTACGTTTGCACCGGTTGCGTCTCTTGCCTCGGCTACTGTGTTGAAGACCGGTATCCCCTCGAAGTCCTGTCCACCCTTGCCAGGCGTTACCCCAGCGACATAGCAGCTCTTTCCGTTGGCATAGGCGGCACTGTGGTGAGTATGAAACGCACCGGTCTTTCCGGTGATCCCCTGCGTCACCACCTTCGAGTTGGCATCAACCAGTATCGACACAGTTCAGCTTTCCATACGGCACATCTGCCGTCACGCACCTTTCCCCGCAGCCGCCACCGCTTTCTCGGCGGCAGAGTCCATTGTTTCGGCAAAGGCAATGTCGATTCCTGATTCGTCAAGAATCCTCCTGCCTTCCTCCACGTTGGTTCCTTCGAGTCTGACAACCAGCGGCACCTTGAGGTTGATGTCCCTAGCCGCCTCGACAATCCCGGCCGCAATCACGTCGCAACGCATGATTCCACCAAATATGTTCACCAGTATCGCCCTGATCCTTTCGTTGCCAAGCATCATGCCGAACGCAAACTTGACTTGTTCGGCGGTTGCACCGCCACCCACATCAAGGAAGTTCGCCGGCGCACCGCCGTACAGCTTGATGATGTCCATGGTAGCCATGGCAAGCCCCGCACCGTTGACCATGCAGCCGATGCTCCCGTCAAGGGAAATGTACGAAAGCCCCGCCTCCTTGGCCTTGATCTCGTTGGGATCCTCCTCGTCATGATCCCGCATCGACTCCCATTCGGGATGCCGGAACTCGGCGTTCTCGTCGAAATTGACCTTGGCATCAAGCGCCATCACCGAGCCATCCTCCAGAGCCACAAGAGGATTGATCTCCATCAGGGAAGCGTCACTGTCAACAAACAGCTGGTAGAGGCGAGCTAGGATGCCGGCAGCTTCCTCTGCATCCGGTCCGTTGATGCCGATGCCGGTCACGAGCCTAAGAGCCTCGGCAGGATCAACGCCCTGCTCCGGATCCACCCACATCTTGAGGATCTTTTCAGGGGCCCTGGCAGCAACCTCCTCAATCTCCATTCCGCCTTCCGAACTCGCCATGATGACCACCTGCTGCCGGACACGGTCAACGACGAGTCCCAGATAAAACTCGGATCTTATTAAAGCGCCGCTTTCAATCAGAAGACGCCGAACCTTCTGCCCGTCCGGTCCGGTCTGGTGCGTAACCAAGTCCATATCCAGGATCTCACCGGCATGTTGTCTAACCTCGTCTATGGACCTCGCCACCTTGACGCCGCCGCCCTTGCCACGGCCGCCAGCGTGAATCTGCGCCTTCACCACCCACAGGCCACCACCAAGCCGCTCGGCAACCGCAACCGCATCCTCAACCGAATGGCACGCCTCGCCTGCCGGCACCGGAATGCCTGCGCCGCAGAACAATTCCTTGCCCTGGTGCTCGTGAACCTTCATCAGATGATGTCGCGTCCCCTCTCAATATCAGCTGAAGTGATGTACTGGCTAAAGGTTTCACACCAAATGGTGATTCCCTTCGCGGATTCGAAATCGGTGCGGTCTATCTCGTACACCTGCGATCCTTTGAAACTTTTCAGCTTCACAACCTTGATTCGACCAGCATCCGCATTGAACGTCTCCTCGTCTATGATGCCATCATTGCCGTTGAGATAGATCCAGAAGTTGGGTCCGGGCCCAACCTTGAAGTCCCCTTGCAACTCAAGCACAACACTGTCGCCAATCTTGTCATACACCTTGAAAGTGCCAAGGCCCCAGTGTGCGCCATCCTGCGCAGGCGTATCCACCCGAAACGACCCGCCTGCCAGAACCTGCACCTCTCCGCTATTGGCCGCTTGATAGATCTCATTGACCTCCGCCGGCGGGAAAAGGAAAGGAAAGGCAATCAGCATTGCGCCGGCACCGCCAATGAAACCGAGGAGCCCCCCGAAGATGAAACCAAACATACCCTATACTCTACCAGTAATTTTCGACAGTGATGTGACCCGGTTGCCTTCTGCGGTTACGCTCGAAGCCGAATCCTTTCAGAATCTCGGTCGTATCCTTGACCATTTCAGGGTTGCCGCACAGCATGAACTGCGAATGTTCCGGGGAAATTTCAAGGCCTGCCTCCTTCTGGAGAACGCCCGACTGCAGGAGTGCCGGCACCCGTCCGCGCAGCGCAAATCCGGTGTCCTCCCTGCTGACAATGGGAATGTAGCACATCCGTTCCGCATGCTTTTCCGCAAGAGATTTCGCAACGTCACTGTAGGAAAGGTCGCCCAAATGCCGCACGGCATGCACCAGCACCACACGGCTAAACCGGCTCCAGACATCACCCGACTTGAGAATCGACAGGAACGGGCCGACAGCGGTTCCTGTGCTAAGCATCCAGAGCTGCTCCGCATCAGGCACTTCCTCAAGAACGAGGAAACCATTCGGCTTGGGAGCCACCAGTACCCGGTTTCCAGGCTCCATCCTGACAAGCCTGCTTGTCAGCGGACCTTCCTCAAGAACATGATAGTGAAACTCGTGCGGGAACTCTGAGGGCGCGTTGACAAACGAATAGGGCCGCATCACCTGTTCACCGTCTATCTCCAGCCCAATGCGGCCAAACTGCCCCGCCCGGAACGGCTCGATGTCGGCATCAAGCGTGATCGAATACAGGCGTTCGTTCCACGGCGTTTGAGAAACTATGGTTCCTTCGACAGTTTTGACTGGCATGTGCCCCCTTCTTGCTAATATGCTTGGCAATGACAAGTACAATTCCATTGTACTAGAAGTGGGAAAATACCATTCCCGGAAAACGTCGAAAACGCCCGATCTTGGCGATGCAGTCCACATCTACACGCTAGAATAGCCTTTGATGCCAGCTGTCCATGGCGCGCGTTCAGGATCACATGACCATATCATCCGCCACTCTCGCAAAAAGAAGAAAGGCGCTTGCCCAGCGCTTGAAGGATGGTCTTGCCATCATACCGGGAAACAGCCTCGTTACAAGATCCATGGACGACACTCATCCGTTTCACCAGAACAGCAACTTCCGCTATCTGGCCGGCATGGACGAACCGGATTGTGCGGCCTTGATCGGCATCAAGACCGGCAAGATAGTTCAGGAGGAGATTCTCTGCAGAGAAAGAGACCGGGACAAGGAGCAGTGGGAGGGCGAACGGCTTGGACCCTTGCGCGCGAAGCGCAGGCATGGCTTCCCAAGATCACGGTCGATATCGCTGCTTGGCAATGCCATACAGGAAGCCGCATCGGAACATGCCACCCTGCACCACTCCTTCGGCAACCATCCGGAACTCGATCGGACTGTCATTTCCCTGCTGGCTGCAAGACGGAACGGAAGCCGTGCCCGCATCAAGCCAGTCAGCAACGTTACCGACTGGAATCCCGTGGTCAGTGCCATGCGCATGGTCAAGGACAAAGAGGAAGCCGCAGCCATGAAAAAGGCTGCCGAAATCGCGGTGAACGCGCACACTGCGGCAATGAAAGCGGTCCGCTCTGCAAAGCGGGAGTGCGAGGTGGAGGCCAAGCTGATCGAGCGCTATCGCGCAAGCGGCGCAGTCCATTCGTTCCAGCCCATTGTCGCGGCAGGACCGAACGCCTGCACCCTGCACTATAGCGCCAACAGCGGCAGAATCAGGCCAGGCCACCTGCTGCTTGTTGATTCCGGATGCCAGTACGAAGGCTACTGTTCAGACATTACCCGGACCTATCCAGTCAACGGAAAGTTCAGCGAGGCACAGGCGGAAATCTACTCCGTTGTGCTCGCAGCACAGGAAGCCGCCATAAGACAGGTCAGACCCGGAAAGCATCTTGATGCGCTGGAACGCACAGCCTGCCGGATCCTCGTGAAAGGACTGGCCAATCTTGGACTGGTCAAGGGAGCCGTCGATGATGCGCTCAAAAGAGGATCTTTCCGAAGATTCTATCCACACAGAATCGGGCACTGGCTCGGACTGGATGTCCATGACGCCGGATGCTACCGCGAGAGTTCCGGAGAACCGGTCAGACTCATCCCGGGCATGGCACTAACCGTGGAGCCTGGCCTGTACATCGGACATGACAGCGACATCCCGAAGCGGTACCACGGCATAGGCGTACGGATCGAGGATGACCTGATCGTAACCCGCACCGGCCACATCAATCTCACTGCGGACCTGCCCAAGAGAATCCGGGACATTGAAAGACTGCTTAACTCCTAGTCTCCGGCACCGGAAAAGCGACCGGTTTTTGTGTACACGCAGACAAAAAACCGGATCCCACACATATAATTTATAAAAATAAACGAGGCCATCATGAGTAGTGAAGTTCAGTTCGACATCGTCAGCGATGACAAGGACTCCCGTGTCGTTGCCCATTGGAATGGAACCAGGCTGGAGTTGTCTTCCCTATGGCTGCGCGAGCGATGCCAGGACGGAAAGCATCTGAACCAACATACCTGCCAGCGACTGTTCAATCCGCACGAACTTCCGGCGGATCAAGTCCGCACATTCCGTGAGGCACGTCACGAACTGTCGAGGCTGTCTGTCTCCGACAAGCTTGAATGCCGCTTCAAGCTGGAAAGCGGAGAAATGATGATGTTCGGCAGCAACAGGACTCTCCATGGACGCACAAGTTCAGCACCAATCTTGGAACCCGGCATCTCCAGGGATGCTGCATCGACCGCGATCAGCCGAAGAGCCTCTGCGGAGTGATGTCACGCAGGACAATGCCGTAGTTCTGTTTCCTCTCCGGACGGAAACGGCTTTTCGAATGCAGGAAATGAATGCCTCCTTCGTCTCGCCACATGAGAGTCGTCATCTCAGCCTTATGAGAGACTGTTGCACAGCACATCAGGTTCTTGCCTATCTGGCATTAACGCTCATGGTCTCCGCCTGCGGAACACACAAAAGCCGAGACACGACCCTCCCCGCTCAGCCTGAAACAGCAGCACCGCGAATTGAGACTGGCTCCCACCTGTCCCGCGTCAAATGGCAGAATGTGCCCCAGTGGGACACCCTGGACGCCTTGCCAGGCCTCAAGGCGTTCAGGAACAGCTGTCGCGTCCTATCGTCAAAACCGGAATGGAAGAGTGCCTGTCGCAGTGCGGAAAGCGTTCCGGACAACAGCCCTGAACTGGCGAGAAAAATGTTCGAGAAAAACTTCGTGCCTTACCAGGTTCAGGACGCGGACAAGAGCACGGGAAGACTCACAGGTTATTTCGAGCCTCTGCTCAGAGGCAGCCGCTCAAGAAGCGACCGCTACCGCTACCCCATCTACAGGCCGCCGGAGGACCTGATTGACAAGAGCCACCCGAAAGGGAAAAATCATTTCAAAAGCAACAAGGAACGCGGGCGGCTGTCCAATGGACAGGTTGTTCCCTACTTCACCCGCGCAGAGATCGACAGGGACAATAAACGGATGGAACGCCACGCCTTCCTCTGGGTCGACAGCCTCGGAGACTTGTTCTTTCTGCACATACAGGGATCGGGAAAGGTTGCACTCGAAAACGGGCGCATCGTCCGGGTCGGCTTTGCCAACCACAACGGACATCCATTCGTGTCGCTTGCCAGCCATCTCATCCGGAGCAACGAACTGACAAGGGCGGAAGCCTCAATGGACGGCATAAAGGCTTTCATCGCCCTGAACGAAGGGCGCGCCCATGAGTTTCTGGCAGTTAATCCACGCTACATATTCTTCCGGGAATTGCCGCCAAGCGACGACGGACCGATTGGCGCGCTCGGCGTGCCGCTGACCACGCTGCATTCCATCGCAATAGACAGGCGCCATATCCCTCTTGGCGCCCCAGCAGTCATCAAAACCATCGGCTTCGATAGCGATCACACCTTCACCCGACTGGTTGCAGCCCAGGACGTAGGCGGGGCAATCAAGGGAAAGGTGCGCGCCGACTATTTCTGGGGATACGGCGCCCAAGCAGGCCAACTGGCCGAGACCACCAATCAGCCTTTCTCCATCTGGGTTCTGCTCCCCCGCTAGGGCGCAAGGCAGACAACTACTACAATCAGAGAAACCGAACAGTTACGTGAGAGAGGCATTCGACATCGCAATTGTAGGAGGCGGGACGGTCGGAACGGTGTTGGCGATGCTAACGCACAGGCTGGCGCCCGACGCTCACATTGCCATTGTTGACAAGGGAATGATTCCTCCTCCAAACAAAATTTTCTCGATCACTCGGGGCAGCCAACTGATACTTTCCGAAGCCGGGGTCTGGGAGCAGATCAAGCCGGAAGCAAACCGCATAGAGCAGGCAGAGATATCCGTCACTGGTGCGTTCGGCTCGCTTCTCTTCGATTCCTCTGATCTCGATGCAGACGGGCTTTGCCACACGCTGCAGGCCAGCCACCTGGATGCAGCGCTCAGGGAGGAAATGGCAACGCTTACGGAGATCAAACATGTCAAGGGAGCGTTAACGTCCGTACGGCAGGAAGGTGACAAGGCACTTCTGGCCATAGAGGCCGAAGGTGCCGAAACCGTGATTCAGGCCACACACTGTGTCGTAACCGCCTGCTCGGACGATGCCCTGAAAAGATCCGGTTTCACGCGTCACCGCCACTCCTATGGGCAGACCATCATGGCCTGCATGGTGGACACGCCTCCAGCCCACTGCTCGCTTGCGATAGAGCGTCTCTCACATGAAGGGATTCATGCCTTTGTGCCGCACAAAAGGATATGCGGCCTAGTTGCATGCGTTGCCGAAGACGAAGCGCACAGGCTGGCAAAGTCCGAAGAGGCCCCTCTGCTGGAATACATGACAGCGCCCTATCGAAGAAACCTGTTCAGTTCGCCGCCCAAGCTCGAGGCGAGGACATCATTTCCCTTGAGCATGCACCTGTCCCATCCAGCCCATCTAGGCAGCACATGCCTGATCGGCTCTGCACTGCAGACTGTCCATCCCGTCGGTGGCCAAGGAATGAACCTGGCGCTGAGAGACGCCTATGTATGGAGCGAGCTGTACCTGCAGGCAACCACCGGAGGCATTCCTGCCAGCCGGATGCACAACCGCTACGCATGCCTGAGGAAAACCGACCGTATGCGTACAGTGGCCACTACACACTCGCTGGCCAAGGCGGCCCAAATGCGTAACGGTTTTCTGAGAGGGGCTAGCGGGCTGGGACTCATGGCCATGTCGCTCACAAGGCCACTGCGGAGAATGGCTGCAAAATCCGTTTTTGTGGGCGGCATGTCCATCTAGTGCACGACCGACAGCACAGGCTTCTGTGATATAACCAAACCACAGACAAGACCATGGAGAAAAAGCCATGTCAGCCACCGTTGCCACTTCATCATTGACATCCTCTACGGAAAACGTCCTGCTACGCGAGGATCGTGACGGGATCTGCATTCTGACACTGAACCGGCCTGACAAGAGAAATGCACTGTCAGACGAACTCATAGCCGCCCTTCAGGATGAACTTGATTCGTTGAGGAAGGATGATTCCGTACGGGTGGCTGTCATTGCAGGAAACGGAACAGCCTACTGTGCAGGACACGATCTCAAGGAGGTACGGTCGAAGTCGGGGCACAGCGAGTTCAGCGACCTGTTCAACCGCTGTTCAGCAATGATGATGTCGATAGTCAAACTGCCGAAACCCGTCATCGCATCAGTCCAGGGCATGGCTACGGCAGCAGGATGCCAGCTGGCAGCATCCTGTGATCTTGCTGTCGCCGCTGAAAGCGCGTCATTCGCAACTCCAGGAGTGCACATCGGCCTGTTCTGCTCAACGCCAATGGTCGCTCTCAGCCGCAAGACCAGCCGTGCTGCGGCAATGGAAATGCTGCTCACAGGCATCCCTGTGCCGGCAGAGCAGGCAAGATCAATCGGACTCGTCAACCATGTTGTTCCCGACAGCGCTCTCGGGGAAAAGACCTTGGAACTTGCAGGCCTGATCGCCGCCAAGTCACCACATACGCTGGCCATCGGAAAGGAAGCCTTCCATCGGCAGCTTGAGATGCCTCTGGAGGAAGCCTATGGATACGCCAGCGAAGTCATGGCAACCAACATGGCCGCACATGATGCCCAGGAAGGCATTGACGCGTTCATTGCGAAACGGAAGCCCGTCTGGCAAGGCAAATAGAGCCTTTATATCTCCGCTATCCTCTTGCGCAGAACATACTTCTGAACCTTGCCGGTTGAGGTCTTTGGGATATCGTCAAACACAATGTACCGCGGACACTTGAACGAGGCCATGTTTTCCCGACAGTAGTCAATCAGATCCTGCTCTGTGACGCTCTGTCCCTCCTTGAGTTCAACCACAGCGCACGGGGTCTCTCCCCACTTCGGATCACTCTTCGCCACGACGGCCACCGTGGCAACTGCGGGATGACGGTAGAGAATGTTCTCAATCTCTATCGAGGAGATGTTCTCGCCTCCTGAAATGATGATGTCTTTTGCCCGGTCCTTCAGCCTGACGTAGCCGTCCAGCTCCATCACACCGAGGTCGCCGGTATGAAACCAACCGCCGGCAAACGCCTTTGCCGTGCCTTCAGGCTCCTTCAGATAGCCCAGCATGACCGCATTGCCCCTCGCCATCACCTCACCAATGGTCTCGCCATCGCCCGGCTTCGGCGTATTCGTCTCCGAATCGGCCACCATAAGACCCTCAAGGGCGTGATAGGGAACTCCCTGCCGCGAACGCATAGTCACCTTCTCCTCATCGCCAAGAGAATTCCATTCGGGCTTCCACTCACACACGACAGAGGGACCATAGGTCTCGGTTAGTCCGTAGACATGCAACACGTCGATGCCAACCTCCTCGGCACGCTGAAGAGTTGCAGCCGGAGGAGGCGCGGCGGCAACCATAAACTTGACTCTCCTTCCCTCCTCAAGCGGATTCGCAGTCAGGTTTTCAATCAGCATATTCAGCACGACGGGGGCTCCGCAAAGCCATTCAACCTGCTCACCGCGCAGGGTCTCGCCAATCGCGGCGGGATTGACGTTTGGCAGACATACCGACACGCCGGAAACAGATGCCATCACCCACGGGAAACACCATCCGTTGCAGTGGAACATCGGCAACGTCCAAAGATAGCGCGAATGGCCCGGCATGTTCCAGCAGATAACGTTGCACATGGCAATCAGATAGGCGCCTCTGTAACTGTAAACCACGCCTTTTGGCTGCCCGGTTGTGCCCGAGGTGTAGTTGAGCGAAATCGGCATCGCCTCGTCGGCAGGCTCAGGGAAAGTCTCATGGGCATCCCCGCTCTGCAACAGGGCTTCGTAGCTGGCAAAACCATCGTCATTGGCGTTCTCCCCCCTGGCCGGAACAACAATGATGTCAACAGCCCTTCCTGAAATCTCAACCGCGCTTTTCATAACCGGGAGAAACGTATCCTCGCAGAGCAAAACCTTGGTCTCCGCATGCGCAAGAATGTAGCCGAGCACCTTATCGTCAAGCCTGAAATTGAGAGCATTCAGTATGGCGCCAGCCATCGGCACTCCGAAGTGCGCCTCGTACATCTCGGGAATATTCGTCATCATCGCCGACACCACATCTCCCGGCTTGATCCCGCGCCGGCGCAGTCCCGAAGCAAGTGCGGTGCAACGCTCAAGCGTCTCCTTCCAAGTGAACCTGCGCTTGCCATGAACAACGGAAGGCGAAGCCGGATGGGTATGGGCCGAACGGCGAAGGAACGTGAGCGGCGTTAGCGGTGAATGGTTCGCCGGACATGAGGATAGTTCAGGGGCTGAAAACGGATGATCCTCAGGATAAGTGAAAACCCCGGCATGACTACGGTCCTGTTCTGACTTTTTCCCCATCTTTTTGACTTTCTCCCAATCAATCCTCAGTCGAAGCTGGATATGTCAGAGGAAAGCAATCCTGCCAACACTTTCTTAGCCCGACCCTCCAAGCCGTCTTCCCTAAGAGAAAGTCTAAACCAGTTGAAGGCAATATGACAAGCATCTGACAGGAACCATTACAGCATTCCTACTGGCCGACCTGCCACAACTTGATTGTTTCAGGCTGGCTGATCCCATTCAACCCCGACTAGGTCCCTCCGCGAAATCTTGAAATTCTGGCCACCGGAAGAAAGTGCCTTGATACCAGCCACCCGTGAAGCGAGTCTCCCGGCCTCAGACCAACTGCGGTCGTTCAGCATGGCATGCATCAGACCACCTCGGTAGGCATCGCCACAGCCAGTGGGATCCACTGTCTCTCCCATGACGTCAGCTTCTATCCTGTGGATGTCCTTCCCGGCATGTATGACGGAACCGTTTGTACTATCCGTTACTATCAGCGCACTCAACTGCGACACAATTTTTTTTCGCCCCAAACCGGTAACAGACATGAAAGCCTCAAGTTCCATGCGATTGAATATGGCATAGGTTGCCTGCCTGAGCATTCTTTTAAGCTCAGGCGCCGTGAACAGACCAAGCCCTTGTCCCAGATCAAGAATGAATGGAACATGCAGACTGGTGAGCTCATTACAGTAGGTCATTATCGCCTCTCTTCCGTTCGGCGACACAATGGCTAGGGAAGTCTTGGCCGCAACCGGTGCAAGCGTCAACCGGTGCGCAAGATCCATCGCACCGGGAAAGAAGAAGATGATCTGGTTTTCTCCGGCATCGTTGGCAATGTAGGCCTGCGCGGTCAAGGTCTCCCTGAATCTGCGAATGCGACCACACCAGATGCCCAATCTTCTGAGATGCTCAAGATAGTGCTGTCCATCACGGCCAAGAGCGGCTACCAGCAACGGATCTCCGCCAAGCGCAGCAATCGCATATGCGATATTTCCAGCACAACCACCCATCGAAAACTTTAGCGAATCAACAGGGAAAACCGCCGTGTGCCTTATCTTCCTCCTTATAGCCAGCCTAGGCTTGAACTCCTGGGCATAGTCGGCAATGTGATCGTACGCAAGCGAACCTGTTACAAGAGCCTGTGCGACCATGCCACGTTTTCGAAGATTCATTGCCATATTTTAAAGTAATCCCGCATCAGTAACCGGCTGTTGTTTTCGCGACAGCCACCAAGTCAATGTGGACAGGGATTTCTTGGGATTCAGAAGATCGGCCAAGGTAATGGGTCAGGCAGGATTCGAACCTGCGACCAAAGGATTATGAGAAAGACGGCTCCTGGAATTCTCGTCTGTAATTACATGATTTCTCTTGCTTTTTAGAGGTCCAAATTTTTTAATTTACTGCAATTGCTACAAATCCCGTGATCAAAAGGTTTCTTGGTGTAGCCAAATTGTCGGTTCTTTTCACTGCCATACGGCTAGTGATAGTTAGCCCGAAACAATCCATCGAGATCCTCTCCCAAAATGTTTCCTTCCGCCAGAAATAGCCTGTGAGGCGTTAAGCCCGCATTATTGCATATCCCGAGGTCTGCTCCGGCATTGATCAACAGGCTAACCTTTTCAGCGTTGGAATTCACCGCCGACACATGCAACGCCACGCAGCCGTCCTCTCTTTGCGCATTGACATCCGCGCCAAGTTCCAGCAGAACAACGAGAGCCGCCGTCTTCAAACCCGCTGCTGCTATGTGCAAGGGACGATTCCCGCCCTTCCCCGGCTCATTCGGATCCACTCCATGCTTTGCCAGAGCTTTGATCGCTTCACCTGAACCATGCTCTGCAGCCAAGAAAATTGCCGTCCAGCCATCGGCGCCGTCTCGGGCGTGAGTGTCCGAGCCCGCGTCAAGAAGCAAATTGACCATCTCCGCGTTGTCTAGCATGGCGGCATGATGAAGGGCCGTCAATCCACCCTCGCCTTTGGCATCCAGATCAGGGTTGTTCCTCAGAATAGCCTCAACTTTAGGGCGATCCCCGCAGCAAACTGCATCAATTAGGTCGGACAAGGTGATACAATCCTTATTGATTTTTTGAAGTCAGAAATGAATGAAGCAAGAAGCGGCCATTGAGCCAACCCAAGCCGAACTGGGTAAGCGTTTTCGCGAGGAGCGGCTGCGCTTGGAACTCACGCCGGAAGCAGTTGCGCACTATTGCAGGATGTCTGTTTCGGCAGTTTTTGGCTGGGAAGCCGGTCGCAACCGGATCCCGCTTTCTGCGGCAACAAGCCTGAGGGCACATGGCTTCGACATTGAAAGGATTATATGCGGCAAAGACCAGCTAAAGAGAATTGAGGTCTATCACAACGACCGGAAAGACAGGCAAGGTCCGTATGGACTATCAGTTCCATTCCATCTTCTCAGGAGATACAAGCTGGAACAGAGCGCAGCCTTTGTCTACCACAATCCTGCCGATGGGGCCGACATCGCTTCTCCTGGTGATTTCCTTCTGATGTCCTGGCTTCCACCAGATGATCCAGATGCTCTGGTGGAAACCCCTCGCACCGCCCTGCTGGAACCCAAACGCCGAGATGCCAGCGAACTGCTGTGCAAAGTGTCTGCAAGCCAAAAAGGCAAAGTAAAGGTCGCGATTGGAGATACGAGCGGCAATATCAGGCTAGCGCGACTGCTGGAACTGTGCACTGTCAAGGGCGCGCTGTGCTGCCGTCTAGGATGCCAATCCCTTCTCCAAGGAATTTCAGGCAAGTCGCACGCCCAACGGTTGGCAAAAGTGCTGGATATTATGGTATAGGTATTTGCAAGGACGACAGGCTCGCATTCATGGATATTTATCTTGACAACAACGCCACCACCCAGCCCTTGCCTGAAGTTGTTGAAGCCATGGGTACGGCGATGGGCGCGAAGTTCGGCAACCCGTCCAGTCCGCACCGGCATGGGACGCGCGCGAAGGAATTGCTCGAAGCTACACGAGTCCAAATTGCGAGGTTGGTCGGAGCCGAAGAATCCAGCGTATTCTTTACCTCGGGGGGCACGGAAGCCAACAATATCGTCCTCCAAACCCTACTCCAAGCAAGCAAGTCCAAATTGTTGCTGTCGGTGGTGGAACATTCCTCCGTTCAGAGCACAGCAGAGCAGCTCAAAGCTGCCGGAACAGGGGTTGAGGCACTTCCGGTAGACAAATACGGAGTCGTACCCTCTGAGACGCTTACAGAGGCTCTGAGGCGCTCCAAGTGCAGTTTGGTGTCCATCCAATGGGCCAACAGCGAAACGGGCACAATACAGCCCATCAGGGAGCTCGGCGAGATCTGCCGAGATAATGGGGTCCTATTTCATGTTGACGCCGCCCAAGCTGTGGGCAGAATTCCTGTCAATTTCAACGAGGAACCTATTAATTTCCTAACTTTTACCGCCCACAAAATTCATGGACCGCAGGGGATAGGCGCTGTCTGCGTCAAAAGCCCCAACGGGCTCAGACCACTCATGTTTGGCGGAGAGCAGGAAAGGGAAATAAGGCCAGGCACAGAGAACATGCCCGGCGTCGTCGGGTTCGGCACAGCAGCCTTGCTCCGCGAGAAGTCGCTTTCCGAGGCGGCAAGTCACATGACCGAATGCCGAGACCTGTTCGAGAGGATCGTTCTGGGCGAGTTTCCGGAAATCAGCATAAATGGCGATACTGAGCGCCGAGTTGCGAACACCTCCAACCTGCTTTTCGCGCATGTGGACGGCATGGCGATGATGGCGCAACTGGACATCGTCGGCATCAGTTGTTCCATGACATCTGCATGCGTCACTTCGAGACCGGAGCCATCATACGTGCTACGAGCAATGGGGCTGTCCGAGGCTGAGGCCTACGCTAGTCTGAGATTCTCTTTCTCCGTTCTGAATACGAAGGAAGAGGCGCAAAAAGCGGCCATGGCTGTTTGTGGGGTGTACCGCAAGTTGCTCACATTCCAGGAAGTGCAGGCGCAGCAATGAGATTCGGCGGACATGAAACATTCGCGATCCGCGCCGACTGGATGCCCAAGGGCCTAAGGCTCGTCCGTGAGGAACCCCAAGCCTTTGCTGATCCTCTGGTATCCGACCGGCTAGGAGTTGGGCGGAATATGGCGAAATCCATCAGGCATTGGCTGGGAACTACCGGGCTCGTGTACACGCCAAACGGTAGGGGCTCCACGGCCATCACCGAGCTAGGCAAGCTAATTCTCAACAAGGACCCCTACTTCCTGATGAAGGGAACTTGGTGGGCTCTGCATATCAATCTCGCGACAGACGCCAAGAGCGCGCTTGTGTGGCATTGGTTCTTCAACCGCTTGGTCCGTGACCGCTTTGACCGCGAAGGATGCATCGGAGATCTGAAAAGATGGCTTGCTAGCGAAGCTGCAAGGCCAGCAAGCCCATCAACGATTGCCCGCGATATCTCATGCCTTCTTGGGTGCTATGCGGTGAAGGTCCCTCCTGAGGAGGTTGACCCGGAGGATGGAACTGAAAGCCCGCTTCGCTCTCTTGATCTAGTCATGCACATGGGCGAGACAGACAATTACCAGTTGAACCGTAGAAAGAAGGACATTCCCACCGCAATCGTCGGCTATGCGTTCGCCGCCCTAGTGGCATGCAAAAGCAACAAAGGGCATACCGATATTCCTTTGCCCGTCGCATTGTCCGGGATCAACAGCCCCGGCAGGACGTTAGTTCTGGAAATGGAGGCTTTTAACGAGACGCTTGCGGCAGCTGAAGAGGATCTTGGCCAGAAGTTGTTGCAAACGCAAATCCTAGGGGCAGAAAGATCTGTCCGCGTGAAAAATATGAGTCCAGCTGCTTGGCTCAGGCAGTACTATGAAGGTGCGGGATCATGAAAGACGCTCAGGACAAATTTTTCAAGTCGGTTAGTATCAGACTTGATACTTTGTACCCCGAGCGGTTTGCGCACTTTCGTCCGACGCAGAAAAGTTCTCACGCCATAAACGCCGTGCTCCACGGTGCGCCATCACCAGCTGGCATCATCGTGGCCGCCTATGGCTCGGGGAAATCACTTTCCGCAGGTACAGGCCTAATGGCGGTGGAGAACTCGCCAAATCAAAAGCCTCTGCTGAAGAAGATTGCGGCGGAACTGAAAGGCATTGATCCCAAGCTTAGCGAGGCCATCAGTAGCCGTATTCGCAGCCGGAAACATGGATTAGTCGTAGCGCTCGAAGGACATCAAGCCGATCTTCAAGCAGAGTTGTGCGAACAAGCGAAGAAACAACTCCGGTATTTCAGGGGCAAAACCGGAGACCTGCTCCAAACCCTGACAGATATCGGCAAGAAAGCGGGAGAGCGAGGATACGACCGGGTTGCAATCGTTTGGGACGAATTCGGGCGACATCTCGAGGCGCTGGCTGTCTCCGGCCAAGCCGAAGCCTTGTCAACTGTGCAACAGATCGCCGAATGGGCCGTACGTCAGAAACAGCCATCGGCAACACTCAACCTCCTGCTACATCAGAACTTTTCCAATTACGCGGGTAGCCTAAGCCAAGCTTCGCTCAATAGTTGGCGGAAAATCGAAGGTCGCTTCAATATTATCCGATTTGTTGAAGACAGCAGCGAGATTTTCGAGTTAGTCGCGTCGGTGATCCGTAGTAGGCGCTCCATAAAAACGCCGCCACCACTAGATGAGTTCAAGACCCTTGCCAAGCAAGCAGTCGGGTTTGCGATGTTTGCGTCCTTCAAGGACAAGAACCGCCTAGCGCGCATGCTTAGGGATGCCCACCCTCTTCATCCTGCGACTCTGTACATGTTGCCTAGGCTTGCATCCCGCCTTGCACAAAACGAGCGGACTATCTTCTCGTACATCGAAGATGCAAACTTGGGCGAGACTCAGTCGCTCGGTGATTTGTACAGGTACTTTGCACCAGCTATGGAGGCCGACAGAGGGCTTGGGGGCACTTACCGGAGATGGCTGGAGACCCAGAGCGCGCTCTCCAAGACTTTGAACAAATCCGAGGGCGACATCATATCGGCAGCCGCCCTGCTCAGCCTAGGTATCTCCGGCGAGCGAACAAAAGTCACCAAGAAAATGCTCATGTTTTCTGTTGGCGGCTCGAGAGCTAGCAAGGCAGAAAAGCTCAACGGCCCGATCGAAGATTTGATCGGAAGAAAACTGTTGCTCTACCGCGAGCGCAACGATGACATCTCAGTTTGGCATGGAACAGACATCGACTTGCGTTCTTACTTGCAGGAGCAGAAACTTCAAATAGAAGGTGGGTTTGATCCAATAGCAGTTTTGGACAAAGAATTTCCCGCAACTTATTGGTATCCGATCATCCACAACATTCACAATTCGATCAGGCGCTACTACCAAGGGAAATTTGTGGCTGGGGACGATCTTTTGAAACAGGGTACAAAGCATCCAGTCCTGCATCTCGGGCCTGGTGAAGATGGAAGAATCGTCTACTGCCTCCCCTCTTCTGTCAGTCAAATCAAGCGGCTCATCCAGTTCGCGGAAAAAGTTGTTGCCAAGCACTCTGGGATTGTCATCTCCATTTCTGGAAAGGTGCTTCCTATCCGAGACGTATTAGTTGAAATCAATGGGCTAAGAAACCTGCTGACCAACCGGGAATTGCTCGGAAGGGATCCGTTTGTGCTGCCCGAGCTGCTACACATGCTTGACGCTGCGCAGGAAAGCTTGTGGCGCATGCTGTCAAAGGTCATTTCACCAACGAGCCACGATGCCCAGTGGTATGCCGAGCGCAAGCGCATCGAAGTCCACAACGGCGGACAACTGCGCAAGAGATTATCTGCTCTTGCAGATAAACGTTTCCCATCAACTCCGCATATCCAAAATGAAATGATCGTTCGACACAAGGTCAGCAAGCCAATGGTAAATGCCCGTAAAAAGCTCGTGCTTGCTATTTTGGAGAAATCTGGCTCGCCAGACTTGGGATTCAACCCTTCTGCGACGACCCCCGACACCGCCCTATATCGAACAGTGCTTCTCAATACCGGTCTCTATCGCGATCGCAAGCAATCTTGGGGATGGGCAACTCCCGAGCAAGTAAAAGACCCCGGGTTGGCCGCGGTATGGGCCGCACTCAAAAAGTTCTTCCAAAACGAAGGAAATGGCAAGCAACCTGAAATCTTGCTAAATGCCCTTGCCAACCCGCCCCATGGCATTCGTCGCGGTGTTTTACCGATTTTGTTCGCTGCCGGAATGCAGGCATTCAGCCGAGCGATAGTAATTCGGTACAAGGGCGAGTACTTGTCGGATATCTTAGCGAGCGAAATAGAGGCAATCTGCGCAGCCCCCGAACTGTACATAGTTGACTCGTTTGGAACCGACCAGGCCCTGCTTGACTATCTCGGCGATTTGACAGAGCTTTTTTCCGGCTCGCATCCACGTCCGGACTCAGATCATGTCAGGGCTTTCTATGATGCGGTAGAGGATTGGAAACAACACCTGCCGGCACCAGCCCTAACCGCGAAAAAAGTAAGCGGCGCCGCCAAGAAGCTACAAAGAGCCATCAAAATTGTGAATGACCCTGCCATGCTCGCACTGAAAGAGTTTTCCCAACTGACAGGCTCAAAAAAGCCAAACAGCAAGACAGTAGAAATTGTTTCGGAATTGAGCAAGGAAATCGAACGGATAGTAGATAGATACACATCTCAAGCAATTGAAAGCATTCGCTCCACCATCGCGATTGTTCCTGATGAATCTAGCGATGTCCTGTCAAAGGCAAAAGAATGGGCAGATTGTGTGAATGGCGCTGATCTTGAAGCGCTTAATCCGGCCGCAAGAGCGCTGCTAGGGCGAGCTCGCGAAGCTGGGAACGGCAGATACACAGAAGCGTCTTTTGCAAGGGCTCTAAGTGCACTCCTTGTTGGTAAGGGCATAGATGGGTGGGAAGACGCAAGCGTAAAAGTGTTCTCGACCCGTTTGCGCGAAGCCGTTTCGGAGATCGAACAGGCCGCCCTAGCTAGCCATACTCCCTCAACGGGCACCGCTTACTTGCTCAAGAGGCGGATAATTGAATTGGTTGGGAAATACAATGAATTACAGGGAACGACTGAAGTTGCTGCTCTGTTGTCTTCGCTTGGATCAATGCCTCGTACTAAAAGCCGCGCGAAGAAAAAAATTGATAGAATGGCAAAAGGATAAAGCAATGGCCTTGATACAAGAAGCTTTGGAAGACAAGACTGCCCGCCATATTGTCTCTTTCTCGGGTGGCAAGGACTCTACCGCCCTTGGCATCTATTTACTGGAAAAATACCCCCAACTCAATTTAGAGTTTCTGTTTTGCGACACTGGCGCTGAGTTGGATGAAACATATGAATTCATTGAGCGTTTTGAAGCTGTTTTTGGTGTCAAAATCAAGCGCCTGAATGCGCTAGATCATCTTGGTATCAAGAAAAAGGGCAGCAGAACACCTTTCGATGTCTATCTCAAAGAGTACTACGGAGGATTCCTGCCCAGCCCACAAGCTAGATGGTGTACCCGCGTCTTGAAGATTCAACCATTTGAGCGGGAGATTGGCTCCGATCGCGCCTACTCATACATCGGGATTAGAGCTGATGAAAAGAGGCTTGGCTACCAGCAACAAAAACCTGTGGTTCTGTCCGAAGCCCCCAACATATTTCCAGTCTATCCCTTCAAAGAGGAAGGAATAGAGCTCGCTGACGTAAAATCGATATTGAATAATTCAGGGCTTGGATTTCCTTCCTATTACAAATGGAGATCTAGATCAGGCTGCTATTTCTGCTTCTACCAGCAAGTAGGAGAATGGCAAGGCTTGAAAGAGTATCATCCAGTTTTATTCCAGAAAGCCAAGTCCTACGAAAAGGATGAAAACGGAAAGAGATATACCTGGTCAAGCAGTCGCTCGCTTGCTGAGCTAGAGCAAATTCAAAAACGCTACGAAGTTCCTGATGGAGAGGATTTAGATGGATGCGCAATATGCCATTTATAACCATAAAGGCAATAATCAGCAATTAATTCTAATAATCAAAATTGTATCCATTTGCTAAGTTTATGCCAAGCATTTTTCAATAATTTTTTGCCACGATCTTCGATATTTGTTACAGAAAATTCCTCGTATCTAGATATCTTGTCAAGATATGGCAAATACAATTCATCAGAAAATAAATTCTGATATATATCCATCAATTTTTCTATATTTTCCGAAGTTAGAGAAAGAGTTTTTTTGCTTTCCGTAATTCTTTGATTCATTTCCTTTTTATCTTGAGCAGAAAGTATAGAATAAAAACTCCTTCGTTGGTCCCAGCTTGCGTCTTTGATAAAAGAATTGATTTCAACAGGCAGCAAAGTCAGGTTTCCAATACAGTCAAGTTTCTCCAGCTCACTGGAAGTAGTTGCCTGTGATTGTGGAATAATATGCTCAATCGAACTATGAGCAATGTGATTCCACAGTCTATGATCAAATAATGCTTGACTTCCCGGCGTTTGGCGACCATTTTCCGTTGAATAGGCCGATAGAAGCAAGATGAATTTCGCTAAGTACTTGGCCTTCTTATAAAGAGGAATCTTATGTGCCAAGCTGATCCACTCATCAGCATTCTCGAATGCGTATTGATTGAATTCATTCTTAGTAGTGAGTAATCTTTTGTATTCTTTCAATAGCTTTGCTATGTCTGGTTCGTTGTCCTGCCGGCAAAAATTCAAAGCATCCTTCTCGTCAATTTCCCAACGCATAATTCGTCTGTGAATAGCATCGATATTATCAGTATCATGCCTAGAATGACGCCAGAGCGCCAAGAAAGCAGTTGTCGCACAAATTGCTTGGCATAATTCGGAATGTGTTTGACTTGATTCGGAGGCAGTAAACTTTGAATAGAATCTAGATATCAAAGGTATGCAAATACTATGCTTAGCATCAATAACTGGATTTAAACAAAAGCGCGCTTCGCACATTAATTGGTCATGGTTAGCAGATTGTGCAGGATCAGATAGTTTATTGATAAATTGAGTTTCAAGTATCCTACCTGGGCTATCCGCATTAAATGATTGGAAAACACGCATGACATTGAGTAAATTAGAAAGAAATTCTTGGTGATTATTAGTTTTATATTCATTATTAAGGTATGTGCGCTGTACACTTAAGTTTTTAGAAAGCTTTTTACCATTTTCAGCTAGTGCAAAACTGATTAGTAATAGTTTAGTGATTATATCTTGTTTGTTTTTATCTAAGTTATTGAGATATAGATCGATTTCATCTAGAATTGGACGCAAAGGAGAGCCGTGAAAAGGACTTGCCCCGCTAGCGCTCTTGATCACATTTGGTCTAAATGTTTCAAAAGCAGTTAATGGATCACCTGTTGTATTAAGTGAATCAAAAATACGATAGGCGTAATCATCACTATTTGTAATCATTTTTATAAATAACAATTTATTTATAAAATATGTGGACATTAAGACAATACGCGCTATTGATTCCTGCTTTTTTAATTTTACAGGTTTATCTTCATCAAAAAAATCTACTTTGCCCATGATTTTAGTCATTTTATGAAATTTTTCTTCATCTGGGAAATCAAATAATTTTTTGACATTGGGCAGCTTGGTAAATGGATGAGAATCTTTCACATTATTTGCGGCTAATATTTTAATGTATCTTTGTATGCGTTCATAGCATTTAATAAACTCTCGATCTTCACAAGTAAATTCAAATGAAAGAGAATCTTTTTGCTCTGCTGTATGTATGAAGAAGTCAGTGTAACTTGAAATAAGCGCACTAATTGGGGATTTATATGAGCTATCCGTTGAGGACCAAATATCTATAGGCCCTCGAATTAAACGTGGAAAATATACTTGCTCGTCCACACCTTCTTTTGAAAACAGCATTTTTTCCAACCATTGCATAACACGCTCGCGTTGTTTTGCAAGATCTGGTTTGTCAGTTTTGTTCGTACGAAGATAATCGTGCAATAGCACAGAAAACATCAGGCA
The DNA here is from genome assembly GCA_965207545.1 of Gammaproteobacteria bacterium. Classification (GTDB taxonomy): domain Bacteria; phylum Pseudomonadota; class Gammaproteobacteria; order Tethybacterales; family CBDBMS01; genus CBDBMS01. Next base: position 425,283 of record CBDBMS010000003.1, on the reverse strand, counting down.
AACTGTCATTCGCTGTTGCCCATCAATCAAAACATAGACTGTATCTGGGGTATCGTTTGGAATTGATGGATGCACCATCTTATGAGGGGGCAAATCCCGAAAGCAAACGATTGTTCCCATAAAGGTAACTGTATCTGGGCGGACCTTTGCGAGATTGTCGCCATCGCACATTTCATCTATTCCATGTGTCAATTCTTCAAAGAAGCGATCAATTTCCTCATTTCCCCATGCGAAGCTACGTTGGTATGCTGGTGCGTATAGGTAATCGTTTGCAAGAATATCGTGCGTACTAGATAGGCTCGGCGGCGAAAGTTGTTCTGACATCTGAAACCAAATTTGTGTGTAGAATCAGAATTCTATCACAATCCTTTTCGTCAAATATTTGCTCAACCAAGCTCTTTCGCCAAGTCAGAAGCACGAAAATGTGTGTAGCGCTTGAGCATCTGCAAGGACGAATGGCCAGTGATGGCAGCAATGCGCAGCACATCCATCCCGCGATCGGCAAAGCGGCTGGTAGCCTCATGGCGCAAGTCATGGATGCGGAGGTCGCGGATCCCTGCCCTCTTCAAGAGGCGTACCCAAAGGTGATGGATGCTGTCTCCCCTGCTCCACGAACTGAACACCCTAGGCTCCTCGGAAGTTCGGGGTACGGCTCGCATCGTCGCAATCGCCTTTGAAGAGAGCGGGACATCGCGTGGTTTTCGGTTCTTCGTTGTGGGGAGATAGGCCACCTGCTGCTCGAAGTTGACGTTGTTCCATTCCAGGCTGAGCAACTCCCCTTCCCTCATGGCGGTTTCCAGCGCAAGGATGATGAAGGGACGGACATTGGGATTTCGGCAGGAATCGGCGGCTTGGAGCAGTCGCTCTTCCTCGCCGGGTTCGAGGCGACGGTCGCGCCCTTCTGACTGGCGAGGCTTCGATATCCTGTGGACCGGATTGTGGGTGATCTCATATCCCCAATCATTGATCGCGGTCGTAATGACCGCAGAAAGCAGGTGCAGGTTATTGCGCACAGTTCCGTTCGACTTGCCCTCAGCGATCCTTGCATCGCGGAATTGAGACACCACTTCGCGGGTGAGGGAGCTAAGGCTATAGCAACCCAGGCGATCGTTGAGCATGTTCAGCATGTAGTGTTCACAACGGACATTGCGTTTGGTAGCAGTCACTTCGATCCTGTAACGCTCGAACAACTCGGCCATGGTTATGCGGCTCGACTTGATGATATCCATGACAATGCCGCGATCCAGCTTGTTCTCGATGTCGCGGGCCCAGATGGCCGCGTCCTGCTTCGAGACGAAAGATCTGTCCGAGCGAGGCAAGCCCTTGCGCCTGATCAGCGCGTGCCATCTTTTGCCTTTTTTGTAGATTGTAGCCATTCTACAGACCTCTCGTGCTTCGCGTTCATTTCATCATCTAACTGTAGTAATAGTGTATGCCATTACTTCTATTTTTAGAAGTAATGTTTTGAAGTAAGCAAATGTCAGTGGCAATTGTTGTTTTCGCGACAGCCACCAAGTCAATGTGGACAGGGATTTCTTGGGATTCAGAAGATCGGCCAAGGTAATGGGTCAGGCAGGATTCGAACCTGCGACCAAAGGATTATGAGTCCTCTGCTCTAACCGCTGAGCTACTGACCCGCAGGAGGAAGTGCGACCGCAAATGACTGGACTCACTTCTGGCGCTGGCAAATTCTATCCTGATCCCGATTGTCTTCCGCACAAATGCACCCAAAGCACTTCCTGCGTTAGGCGGATCACTGCTCCAGTGTCTTTACTAAACTAGACGCCTTTGATTTCGACTGCCTCTGCTTGGGCTTGAGCTTGCGAAGCGCCTTGGCTTCAATTTGCCGGATACGCTCGCGGGTCACATCGAACTGGCGTCCCACTTCCTCCAACGTATGATCGGTCGTGATGCCAATACCAAAACGCATGCGCAAGACCTTGGCCTCACGGGGGTGCAGCTCCTTGTCCAAGACCTCGTTGATGAGATTCTGCTTGTCACTCTTCAGCAATTCCTCAAGAGGATCAAGCGCATTCTTGTCCTCAATGAAGTCGCCAACCTGGGAATCATCCTCGCCTACCGGCGTGTTGATTGATATCGGCTCCTTTGATATCTTCTCAATCCTGCGCACTTTCTCCTCTGTAAGGCTAAGCGCCTTTGCGATCTCCGGAACAGTAGGCTCCCTCCCGTATTCCTGAAGGAAGAAACGCTTGGTGCGGTTCATCTTGTTGATCGTCTCGATCATGTGGACCGGTATGCGGATGACCCTTGCCTGGTCAGCCAGAGAGCGTGTGATTGCCTGCCTTATCCACCAAGTGGCATAGGTCGAAAACTTAAAACCGCGACGATAGTCAAACTTGTCTACGGCCTTCATCAGGCCAATATTGCCTTCCTGTATGAGATCAAGGAAAGGAAGTCCACGACTGGTGTACTTTTTCGCAATTGAGATGACAAGCCGGAGATTGGCGCGCACCATCTCCTCCTTGGCACTAAGAACACTCGCCTCGTTCTCGTTTAGATCCTTGTCGATCCCCTTGATCTGTTTCAACGTAAGATGATTTTCCTCGCAAATACTGATTAGCTGACGCTGATGTTCCTGTATTTCAGGAACGTAGGTCTCGGAACGAGCATTGACATGGTTTTTCATGATGTGGGTGATCCACTTCAGGTTGGTTTCATTTCCATTGTAGAAGCTTGCTACTAACGCCTGCCTTGGAATCCGGAACTTACGTTCGCCGCATCGCAGGATATCTCTTTCTATCTCACGTATCCGTTCAGTCAGGTTATGTACATGTTCGGCAAGCTCCTTGACCTTTTTTGTCGATATTCTTATGCGCAGAAGCACCTTGATGACAGAGGAAAGAGCCTTGTCCTTTGACTGCTGGACCTTCGCCCTCAGGCGCATGCCATGGTACTTTTCAATCTCGGAAAGAAACTCAAGTGCAATCTTCCGCAGTGTAGCCTGCTTCAAGTCCATTATCGGAACAGGAGCTTCCTCGTCATCATCAGCGTCGTCGTCCTCGTCGGTTATCTCATCGCTGGTGAGTTCAGGTTTATCTGACTGTGAATCGATCTTGTCATGGGATGAGCCACTATCCACTAGCAACTCTGCCACGGTCAGATCATCGTCGAAAATGCCATCGACTATCTCCTCGATCGGCAGGATGTTCTCCTTGGCCAACTTGGCCATGCTTATGATTTCTTCAACGATCATCGGACAATGCGCTAGGCAGTAGATGATCCTGCGCAGCCCCTTCTCAATGCGCATGGCTATGTTGATCTCCTGCTGATGCGTCAACAAAGGAACCTGTGTCATCTCGCGCATGTAGATGCGAACCGGATCTGTTGTCCTGCCTATGCCGGCAAGATTGGAGGCGGTTGCCTCCACTTGATCCTCAAGATCATGCTCGTGTGCAGAGGAACTGTCCTTGATATAGAGCAGTTCCGCTTCGCCGGGTGTCTTTTCGAATATTGAGATGCCCATGTCGGCGATCGTGCGGTGAATGTGCTCAATGGTCTCCTCGTTATTCGAGAGTCCGTCCGGAAGGTTGTCACTGATTTCTGCCTGCGTCAGATAGCCCTTGTCGTTCCCGATGCGGACAAGCTCCTTGATCTGAGCCAAGGCCTGATCGGTTATCTCGATCGGCTTGTCGTCATCCTGAGACTGTCTTGCCTTTCTGCTCCTGTTGGCGTTTATGGCCTTGGTTATCTTGGATGCACCAACCTCCGCCGTAACCTTTTTCTTGAGTCTCTTGCCCCGGATCATGTTCGAAGGCTTGTTCAGCTTGTCAAGCTTCTCTGTCTTGGCGGCTCTGGTAACTTCCGCTGTGCTTGTCCGGCGGCTGGAAGTCGAGGCCATCGCCGGCTTGGACTTGCCCGAGGCAACTGCTCGACTGGACGGCACAGCCTTTTTCATCTTGCCGATGACTGCATGTTTGGCAGATCCGCCGGCTGGCTTGGCTACCGTAGCAGGTCTCGCTGTCACGCGGACTGGCGGTTTCTTCGCCTTGCTTTTTGTCTTACCCTTCACAGTTGCAGATTTGCCGGAAGTCGTGGTTCGCTTGACGGCTACAGCAGCAGACTTGGTTCTTTTCTTACTGGAAATGGTTGGTTTTGCAACGACCCGGACCGGAACTTTTTTCGCCTTGACTGCAGTCCTGGGCTTGCGTGTAAACGCAGTTCCAGTTTTGCCTGCAGGTTTGGCTTTCCTCGCAACAGGCTTTCTTGTCGATGCAACACGCTTGGCAGGCTTTTTCTTTTGAGCGGATTTGGCGGTCATGAACTCTCCTGGCAATCGGGTTGAATCTGGGAGTTGACAAGAGCCGCCCCGCCATTCCGTACAACAAAGTCCGAAAAGAATATCAGAGATCTTGAAAACTGTCTTCCAATCCCAACCCTAGATTGGCCAGACGCGTGGATTCTACCATATGCCCGGGGACACGGCAATGGAACAGCGTCAGTGCTTTGTCGATTCCAATGCACGCTTGAGGTCTTCACGGATCTTTCCGCCGGTTTGCCTCTTTTGCGACTTGGATTTGAACATGCCTGCAATCACCTCGAATTCATTTTCAGGATCAATGTCAGAGCGCTGAAATCTGAAATCCTTCCTAAGCTGTCTTGCCAAACGATGCTGCCCTACCTCGTCCAAATAGGTAACCAAGGCATTGGGTTCAGGATCCTCCTGGGTCACCAGCCAATGGCAGGATTCCTGAAAGAGTTCCAACTCCCTCGGCTCGCCCAGTATGGGCATGTCGGTTATACGGTGAACAAGCTGCGGGCGATTGTTGAGGCAGCTCAAAAGTCGCAACAGCTTCCCATCCGAAAACCGGATCATTTCCTTGCTGTAGAGATTTCTCTCCTCCTGTCGGCGTGCCGCGCCGGCAGCGGTCTGCAGACTCTGGACCTCCATGCCCATACGCTTTGCAAGGGACTGGTAAATCGTCTCTCTCAAAAACGGCGCCTTGTCCCTATCAATGCGCTCAATCAGTCCGGTGACCTCCTTGAGGTACGCCACCTTGTCGCTTTCATCGGAAACGGATGGAAAGTCACCCTCCATCACTTCAACCAGATATTGGCCAAGCGGAATGGCGGACTCCATCTCGCTGAGGAAAGCCTCAGCGCCGCGTTGACGCACATAACTGTCGGGATCCTCGCCGCCCGAAAGAAACATGAACATCACTCCCTTGCCATCCTTGAGCTGGCCAAGCACGTTCTCCATCGCCTTTCTTGCCGCTCGGCGGCCAGCCTCGTCACCGTCAAAGCAGAAAACAATTTTGTCGGCATAGCGAAAAAGCACTTCCATGTGCTTCGGGGTCGCCGCGGTTCCCATCGGCGCCACCGCAAAACCCACTCCATGCTCTGTGAGCGCGACCACATCGGTGTAGCCTTCAACCACCAGAGCCCGCCGGGACTGCCTGATCTCGGGCAACGCCTGATGGATGCCGTAGAGAAGGCGGCTCTTGTCAAACAGACGGCTCTGTGGAGAGTTGAGGTACTTTGCAGTGTCCCCCCCTACTATCGTTCTTCCGCCAAAGCCGGTCATCATGCCGTACTCGTTTCTGATAGGGAAAATGATCCGGTCCCTGAAGGTGTCGTAGATATTGTTTCTGTTCTCGGCGCGCCTAACCACCCCCAGCTCCAACATCATGTCCCCCCGGACGTCGCTCTTCTTGGCCAGGGCGGCCATTGAGTTCTTTTTCGGAGCAAACCCAATCTCGAACAACTTGATCATTCTTTCCGAAACGCCCCTGTCGGCGAGATATTTCACCGCCTCCGGATTCTCGCGCAACTGCCTGCGGTAGAAATCCGCAACCTTCTCCAGGACATTGTGGCGCTCGCGGTTGATGTCGCCATCCCTGTTGGAGGAGGGCACCTTCATTCCATGTTCCTTAGCAAGTTCCTTGACGGTCAGCATGAAGTCGCCGCCGTATTTCTGAAGTTGAAGGAACTTGATCACGTCACCGTGCTCGCCGCAACCGAAACAATGATAGTAGTTCTTATCCGGATGCACATGGAAGGACGGAGTCTTCTCGCTATGGAACGGGCAAAGCCCCTTGTAGTTGCGTCCGTTCTTCTTCAGTTTCACATAGGGCGACAGGGCGCCCGCCATGTCGACGCGCAACTTCAGTTCATCAATGAACTCCCTCATTTTTTGTCTGTTGTCAATGGCCATGACCGGTTCCTCAGGCAACATTATGCCCAAAGAGGAGATAGGGGGTCATCCCCCAAGATGCTCCTTGACCTTCCTGCTGACTTCGGACATGTCTGCCCTGCCTTCGGTGCGGCTCTTCAGAAGCCGCATTACCTTGCCCATATCCTTAGGCGATTCGGCGCCAGCCTCCGCAATCGCCTCGCCAACCAGCCGCCCAATCGCGGCAGCATCAATTTCATCAGGAAGATATTCACGAAGAACCTCGATTTCAAGCAATTCCCGGTCGGCAAGCTCCTGGCGGCCACCCGAAGAGTACATCTCGGCTGATTCCTCTCTCTGCTTGATCATCTTGCGGACAATCTGGATGACCGTACCATCGTCCATGCCGCCGTCCCTCACATCGATCTCGTGCTGACGTATCGCGGAAACCAACAGGCGCAGAGTCGGAAGACGCGCGACATCCCTGCTTCGGGTCGCATTCTTCATATCGTCAATAACTGTACCCTTCAAGCTCATCGTTGCAAGACCGTCTACGGACATGGACAGCCGGGAGTTCCTTAAGCCGTCTGCCGCGGGAGCGGAACTAGAATTGGGGACGTAGAGGAAGCGCCTGTATCTTCAGGTTGCGCTTGTGACGCTTGACGGCCGCCTGCTTGCTACGCTTGCGCTTGGTAGTTGGCTTCTCGTAGGCGGTTCTCATGCGCATCTCGCTAAGCAGTCCGTTGCGGTCAACCGCACGCTTGAAACGCCGGTAGGCAATCTCAAACGGTTCGTTTTCCTTGATTCTGACTGTCGGCATGGAGGGCGGATTGTACCACTTGGCAGGCGCAAATCCCAAAAACCTGCCCCACGCCACACACAATAGGGCTTTCAGGGGGATGTCAAGGTAAAATGCCGTTCTGCATGTCGAATTTTGCCCAACAGACCCCTCCCAGCGAAGAGCCAAGCATCAAGGTGGTCAATCTCGAATACACTTTCTTCAAGCGAAAGATCAAGGTGCTGAAGGAGATCAACCTGAGCGTGCGGCCTGGACAGGTTGTTGCGATCATGGGAGGGAGCGGTTCGGGGAAAACCACCCTGCTTAGGAACATCAACGGCCAGTACCAGTCTGAAACCGGATCGGTCATGGTGGCCGGAAACGAGATCAACCGGCTCAACCAGAAGGATCTCCGCAAGATCCGCAAAAAGATAGGCATGCTTTTTCAACTCGGCGGCCTATTTACCGACATGTCCGTCTTTGAGAACCTGGCATTCCCACTGATCCAGCACACCAGCTTGGAGCAAAACACCATAAGGGACATGGTGCTCCTGAAACTGCAGGCAGTCGGGCTTCGTGCCGCCGCCCACAAATATCCCTCCGAGATATCCGGGGGAATGGCCAGAAGGGTTGCCCTTGCACGGGCTATCATGCTCGACCCGGAAATCATTCTCTATGACGAGCCGTTTGCCGGGCTTGATCCGGTTTCCCTGAGCATCATAGCCCGCCTCATCAGACAGCTCAACGATTCCCTGGGCGCAAGCTCAGTGATAGTCACACACGACGTTGACGAATCATTTGACATCGTCGACTACGTCTATCTCATGTGGGAAGGGAAAATCGTCTGTGAAGGGACACCTGACGAGATGCGCAAGTCAGACATGGATCTTGTGCAACAGTTCATCAACGGGCAACCGGACGGTCCGTTACCGTTCCACTATCCCGGCTCCACGCTGCGCGAAGACCTGCGCCTCAAGAATGTCTGACCTGTTCAGCCGACGCCAGCATGGGGTAGTGCACTCCATTCGGCGCCTCGGGTGGCCGGTGATAGAGGCACTGATCTCAATAGGGCATAGCTTCTGGTTTCTGATGACCATACTTAAAAGCAGCGGCAAATGCCTGCGGAATCCCCGCCTTGTCACCCAGCAGATGTACATGGTTGGAACGCTCGCACTTACGGTGGTCATTGTTTCAGGAATATTCCTAGGGTTCGTTCTGGGCCTGCAGTTCTTTTACGTGCTTGACCGCTACGGCCAAACATCCCTGGTCGGGCTGGCCGCAGCACTGACCCTCTACCGCGAGCTTGGCCCGGTACTGACAGCCTTTCTTTTCATTGGCTGTTCCTGCACGGCCATGACCGCCGCCCTAGGCCTGAAGAAGTCGAGCGAGCAGATAGCCGCCATGGAGATCATGGCCGTTGATCCGATTGAGTACGAAGTCGCACCACGCTTCTGGGCCAGCATCATATCCGTTCCGCTCCTCACCCTAGTGCTCCTTGCCCTGGCAATATACGGAACCTACCTGATCGCAGTGGTGCAGATCGGCATTGACAACGGGGCGTTCTGGAGCAACATACAGGAGAGGGTCCTCTTCTTCGGCGACGTCACCAGCGGACTTTTCAAGAGCCTCGTGTTCGGCATATTCTCCGCACTGATCGCACTGTATCAAGGCTACCATGCAATCCCGACATCGGAAGGCGTTGCCAAGGCGACCACCCGCACATTCATTCTCGCATCCGTCACCGTCCTCGGTCTGGACTTCATTATCTCAGCCTTCACGGTAGTACACTAGGGCCATCCATGGCTCTCCGCCGAACCTCTCATTCCACCACAACCTGGGGTTGCAACCCGAGGCTCTGCGCCAAGCGCCCAAGGCACTTGCCAACCATCGGCCCCTCGATGAACTCCAGTGGGGGCGGCACCCTCAGTTCGAGCATGTCACCGTGCCGGTAAAGCCTTGTCCTTATGGCCATTCCAGGAACATTCGCACCCACTGCATGAGCAAGCCTGAGCGCCATGCCAATGGCCATGGCCCGGCCACGGCTTCCGTTGTCAAGCATAGCCGCCGTCCTGCGTGCAAGATCGTTCGAATCGGGGCCGTTGTGCCGGTGAAATCCAATATGAGCCAAAAATACACGCTCCCGGTGACTAATCCCCGTAAGATGGGAATACAGGATTTCCTGGAGCATCACATCCGCCCGATGGTCCGGATGTGTGTGATGCACAATCTCCCCCAGCAGGCATCCTGCAACACGCAACCGCTTTTGCGCTCTGCTTTCACCGATGCCATTTTCGCCAAAAAGAACCCCGGTCCACTCGACGAGTTCCATGCCGTACTTCAGCGAACAGCCAAATCTCTGGCACATGTCGGCTGCTCCAGCGAGTAACGGATCGGCATCCCTGACCTTCCTGGGCATTCTATCCATCAGCAGCCCTTCACGCAGGCCATAGCCTGAGACAACCACCCTGCCTGCCTTGATGCGGGCCGCTATCCGCTTGAGCAGTTGCGCACCCATGAGCAGATAAGGTATGCGGTCCGCCGCCACCTTGCCAAGCGCCTTCACCCCTTCCTCGCCGGTCTTTCTCAAAAGCTTGGGCATGGTTCTCGCCTCGTCACCGGAGATTTCATAGCAATGCAGCACCTCGAGCGGATGGCCGGCGAGCCCCATGTGCGCCCAGAGCAGGTTTCTCCACAGGCCGCCCACCAAGTAAAGGCTATGCCCGGAACTGATGGAGCGTAGCCAATCAACCTTGCCGAATGCCTGCTTGATAATCTTCGCCGCCTTTTTCGGATCGTTGCCAGACTGGTCGTACAGCCGCAGGGAACCGAGTGGAAGCGTCACGGTCTTCAGTATGCGGCCTTCCGAAACCTGTGCCAGTTCAAGACTCCCCCCGCCCAGATCGGCAACGACGCCCTCGGCATCCGGTATGCCAAACAGCACACCCATTGCCGCAAGCCGCGCCTCCTCGTCACCGGTGACAACCTTTATCCGCTGACCCAAAGCCTTGGATGCGCGGGTGATGAAATCCTTGCTGTCGACGGTTTCCCTTACCGCTGCCGTTGCAACGGCGTGCACCCCGGTCAGTGACATTTTCCGCGCCAAGTTGCCCCAGCGGTTAAGCACCTTGAGCGTTTCCACAACCGCATCCGGATCCATCTCCCTAGACCGGGCCAACGAGCGTCCGAGTCCACAGGCGAAGCGCTCGCTGAACATCGGAACTGCCGCCCTGCCCTCGCCGGAATAGACAACAAACCTGATCGTGTTGGATCCGATGTCCAGCACCCCAAGCGAATGCTTCGAATGTCCTCCCTTGGAACCAGGAACGGACATTTTCAGATCCCCCATTAGGCAGGCGAACTAGACTTCAGTGAAACTTGGGGGGATGCTACTCTCAAACGACTTGCCTCTGCCTGAAAGACTGGGATTGATCATGAAATAGTCATGGGCGTTGAATTCCTTCTCGCCCTCGCGTGGGCTCAGACGGGAAAACGTTCCATCGGAAGCCAACTCCCAACTCTGCATGTTGTCCTTGAGATTAGCCGTTACTATCTGATCAAGGATCTGGCTGTGAACCGTTGGGTTGAGAATCGGAACCATCGTTTCGACGCGTCGCACGAGATTCCGGGGCATCCAGTCGGCCGAGGAGATGAAGATCTTGGCCTCGTCCGACGGCAGCCCATTCCCTGCACCAAAGCAACTGATGCGACTGTGCTCCAGGAAACGGCCTACTATGCTCTTCACTCTGATGTTCTCCGACAGTTCCGGGACACCTGGACGCAGACAGCATATGCCGCGGATGATCAACCGGACTCTGACTCCGGCAACCGATGCTCGGTACAGCTGGTCAATGATGTCGGGATCGACAAGAGAATTCAGCTTGGCCCATATTGCGCCACGCCGTCCGGCCCGGACATGGCGGATCTCGTCGTCAATCAGCTCAAGAATGGCAGGCTTTATCGTGTAGGGGGAAAGTGAAATGTGTTCCAGACTGACCGGCGGCGCATATCCGGTAATGTAATTGAAGACGCGATTAATGTCGGCCGTAAGCTCGGGATGAACCGTGAACAGCGACAGATCGGTGTACACCTTGGCAGTGACAGGATGGTAGTTTCCTGTCCCGAAGTGCCCGTAGGAGACAAGCCGGTCACCCTCGCGACGCACCACAAGACTCAGTTTCGTGTGCGTCTTGAGTTGCAGGAACCCGTAGACGATCTTGACCCCCGCCTTTTCCATGTCGCGGGCCCACTTGATGTTTGCCGCCTCGTCAAAACGGGCCTTGAGTTCGACTACGGCACATACCGACTTTCCGGATTCGGCCGCTTCGATTAGCGCCCGGACAATCGGCGAATCGGTTGATGTCCGGTACAGAGTCTGCTTGATCGCAACCACGTTGGGATCGACTGCCGCCTGACGAAGGAACTGCACCACGGTGTCAAATGACTCATACGGGTGATGAACCAGTATGTCCTTGGCACGGATAGCGGAAAAGCAGTCGCCGCCATGCTCCCGGATCCGTTCCGGAAACCGCGGGTTGTAGGGCTTGAACTTCATGCCGGGCCGGTCGTCGACAACCAGTTGGCTTAGATCTGCAAGGCCAACCATCCCATCGACAACAACCATGTCGACATCCTTGACGTTCATTTCGGATATGACCAGCTGCCGCAGCATGGCCGGCATGCCTTCGCCGATCTCGATTCGGATGACCTCGCCTCTCTTTCTGCGCTTAAGCGCGGTTTCAAACAGACGAACCAAGTCCTCGGCCTCTTCCTCGATCTCGAGGTCGCTGTCGCGGACGACCTTGAACAGCCCCTTTTCATCCAGCGAGTAGTCGGGAAACAGCTTGTGCATGAACAGGCTGATGAGGCTTTCAACGCTGATGAAGCGTATCTCGCCGCCGCCATGCATGTTGTGTGCCATATCAGGGAGCCTGATAAAGCGGGTGACTCTCGGCGGGATGGGCAATAGCGCCCTGATCCGTCGACCTTGTCCTTCGGCAGACAATGTCATCGCCATGGCGAGACCCATGTTGGCAATGAACGGAAACGGATGCGCCGGATCAATCGCCAGTGGCGTCAGCGTCGGAAGCAACTGTGTGTCAAAGTAATTCTCAAGCCATTCTCTCTCCTGAGGCTCAATCTCGTCGTTGCTGAGCAGAACAATGCCCTCGTCGGCCAGAGCCTCTCTCAGCTGCCGCCAGCGCATCTGCTGCTGCGCCACCAGTTCCCCGCTCACGGAAAGAACCCGCGTGAGTTGATCCTTCGGACTGTATCCATCCTGGCTGAGCACCTCAACCCCTTCACGAACCTGACCGACGAGTCCGGCAACCCGTACCATGAAGAACTCGTCTAGATTGTTTGCGGATATTGAAAGGAATCTCAGCTGCTCCAGCAGCGGATGGCCTGGATTGCCGGACTCCTTCAAAACCCTTCGGTTGAACTCAAGCCAGGAAAGCTCACGGTTGATGAACCGGCCCGGCCCGGCCGCCTCCGGACCTTCGGTGACATCTACGACCTCTTCGCAGTCCCGCGTGGCTTCTGTCATAGCGGGAAGGGAAACGCCTCCCTAATCACCCAGCTGCTTCAGGCCAAGGTCAACCCTCTTCCGGTTCATGTCAATGCGAAGCACCCTGAGCTTCAGTTCCTCACCCACGTTGACATAGTCGGAAACATCACGGACAAAGTCCTTGGAAATGTTTGAGATGTGCAGATATCCACTCCAACCTTCACTCAGGTACACAGACGCACCATGCGGATAGACACCCTTGATTTTCCCGTTCAGTATCTCTCCGACCATTGGCGGCATGCCACCACCCTGCCGACTATCGCTTTCGCCACTCCAAGGCATCGGCGGCTGCTGGCCGTAGCCATCGTCGTGCTGAACCTCACCCTCACCGTCGTCCAGTGACTTGGGATGGAGCGGCTCAAGATCCGGACGACCCAAATGGTCAACCGCAATGACCTCGACATCCAGCTTCTCATTCAGCCGATACAGGCTTCCAACGCCACCTTGACCCTTGTGCACTCCCATCAGGTTCTTCTTGTGCATCAAGTAGTACTTATTCAGCCCGATGTTCAGCATGAAGCCGTGGTTCGTTATGCCCACCACGGTTCCCTCGTATCTCTGCCCAGGCTCAAAAACCACCGGCATCTCCCGCTCCCCCCACTGCGAATGCTGGGGCTCACGTTCGCGGCGCTTCTGGCGACCATTTTCCGAATCCCCCGGGTCCCTAAAGATGCCTGTGCCGTCACTTTCCGCTGGATGCGGAGACGGCTGGCTTTTCTCCCGTTGCTGCCGGAGCATCTCACTCAACCGCTTTTCAGTGTCCTGAATCCTGTCGACGTCTTCCGAGGAGAACGAATAATCATGGGCCCAGCGGTTGCGATGGGCTATCATCTCGTGTGCGTAGCAACTGGCCATCTTGTCAATGTGTACAGCCGTCAACTGCAGTCTCGTAAACAACCGCAGGTACGAGTAGATGTCGATCTCCTCCCAAGGACGACCGTCAATCATCCCGTCAATCTCATTCCGCATCTCCGGACTGTACTCTTGGGTGCTCCGCAGATCCTCTACTGCACTTTGGACATGTGGACCCAACGTCTCCTTAAGTGAATCCAGAATTCTCTTGATGTTTATATAGTTAACTTCACCACTTGACATTTAAGTCCTCCTTTACGCGTAAAACAAAAGCATTTCCAACCTCTTTGATTTCACTTTAACACTTTCCACCAATCGTTGTCAACTACCCGAAAATCTGAACTGGAGAGAATGTAAAAACCTTTTATTACAGTTATTTTTCAAGCAAAAAGTAATTTTCATTGTGAGGATTGGGACGGCTGCCAATAAACAGCCATCCGGACTTGCCCTCATCGGAAGCCTTGGCTACCGCGTACGGACATCCCGAACCTTCCACAAGAAGGCTGATCCCCGTAAAGTAGTGGATCTGTGCGGTCTCCGACACTTGAAGATTGCCGTTCTCCACGCAGAAGTCCTCCCCGCCGGACCGTTCAAGGTTCGCATGAACCTCGCCAAAGCGGTGCGCCACGCTCCGATAGCTTCTCCCCGCATCCATGTAGTCCAGCCATAGCAGAGCAAAAACCAGCCATGCAACTATCAGTCCACAGGTCCAGTTGATGATCGGGCGGTGAACTCCCCTCTCCTGCTTAGCAAGCAATGCTCCCCAGAGAACGGTTAGGGCGGCAGCACCGGCAACCGACACCCATGACGCCTCGAACTCGACACCAGGCCGGAATCCCGCGAACATTTCTGCAACCGCATCAGGCCAACCTATAGCGCGGGCAATCCACGAAAGCCAGAGCAACGCAACAACCATGATGCTGACACTCATCAGAGTCAGGCGATCCATCAGCTTGAGGTGGTCCCGTTTGACGTACCTCAGGGCCACAACGGTCATCACGGCGAAGGGAGGATACGCCAGAAACACTTCCGAATTGGCATGAAAAGGCGTTATCGCAAGGGATAGGACAACGCCAAGACTCACTGCAATGCCGATCTGCATCGTACGGGATGCGGCCATCTCGCGTCCACAGGTGGCAAGGCCTAGCGCCATGATCGGCCACATCGGCCAGGCAGACCAGAGCAGATTGCCCAGCAGGCTAACTACTCCTGTAACCGGATTCAAGTCGCCATAAAGCCAGTTGTGCCGGTCCTGCACAAACCACTGCATGACAAGGCTCTCGTCACTACGCGCCAGAAAGGCGATCCACATGGCTACGGACGGGAAGAACACGATGGCTGCGACCAGAAGCCCCGTGGCCGATGACATGGCGATCCACCTTCTCGAGGCAAGCGCAAGGACTGCAAAGGTGATCACGCTGACATTGACGGCAAGCATCCCGGCGGAAAGAAAACAGATCGTGGTGCCGACGCCGTACGCAATCCCCGCATTGACGGGTTTCCTACTGACGAGTGCAAGCCCGTAGAGTTGGACCGCCACGCCTGCCATGGCCAGCAGATGGGTGTTCAGCAGGTGAAAATCGAAAAGGAGCCCCATCGTTCCCGCGAGAAGGAGAATGCCGTCCCAGGCGAAGTGGCTGTGGGAACGAAGGTCGATCATCTTGCCAACGCCAAGCGCCGCCACCACAAGCACCAGCAGGTTGGTCAGCCGTGCCGACTCGTGCAACTCAAACGAATCCGGAGCAAGCATCACGAAAAACTCGCAGATCCAATAGTAGAGCGGCGGCGTATCGAGAACCGGAAAGCCATGCAGATGAGGCAGAACCGCATCCGCACCGATCATGTCCCGTAGGCTGGAAGTGATTTCGGTCTCTTTCGGCTTCCAAGGATCCCTTCCAATCATCCCGACAATAGCCCACAACAGAAGAACCCCCGCAAGCACCCACTGCTTGTGGAGAGACATTGACTGCTCAATCCTGATTTCCCCTCTTTCGCCGATATCGGCAAGGGAGAGAAGCCGGTCC
The DNA here is from genome assembly GCA_965207545.1 of Gammaproteobacteria bacterium. Taxonomy (GTDB): domain Bacteria; phylum Pseudomonadota; class Gammaproteobacteria; order Tethybacterales; family CBDBMS01; genus CBDBMS01. Next base: position 409,936 of record CBDBMS010000003.1, on the reverse strand, counting down.
CTTCGGGACATTATTCCGCCGATCCTGGCCTGGGCCGGCTCATCGCCTCAGAGAAGGCTACCGGCCGTACTTGCGCATGAACTTCTGCGCCTGCCCAAAGGTGTCGACCAGCTTCTGCTTGCCAGTGTAGAAAGGATGGCACTGTGAACAGACCTCAAGGGAAAGATCTTCCGAACGGGTGGTTCCGATCGTCAACTCGTTGCCACAGGAGCAACGAGCCTTCACATAACTGTATTCCGGGTGGGCGTCTTTTTTCATGGCTCCCATATTATACTGCCTTCAACGGCATGACGTGCCAGGTTCGCAAACTGTTTCCGGATCCGGCACCACTGCCATTTCACCGAACCGTAAGTATCCTGAATTCTCCCGTGAGCCGAAAAGTCATACTCGCATCGTCGTCCAGATACCGGCGCAACCTGCTTGAGCGTCTCAGGATTCCGTTTACCTGCATAAGTCCGGACGTGAACGAATCCCTGCTGCCGAACGAACAGCCTTCCGCCCAGGCTCAGAGACTGGCGGGTCTGAAGGCGGACAGGATAGCGCGCGACCAGCCTGAAGCCATCGTGATCGGCTCGGATCAGACCATGGAACTTGACGGCGAAACCCTCGGCAAGCCCGGCTCAGTTGAGAACCTTGCCGACATGATTCGCAAAATGAGCGGCCGTGTTTTCCATCTGCACACAGCCATGTGTGTTGTTCATCCCCAACCGGACCGCAGGATGGAAAGCAGTCGCCGCTACGAAGGAAGGATCCGCCAGCTTACGGACAGCGAGATCAAGCGCTATGTTATGCGCGAAAACGCCACCGATTGCACCGGAGGCATGAAACTGGAAGGGATGGGAATTGCGCTGCTTGAAGAATTCCGTGGGGATGATCCCACGGGAGCGATAGGGCTGCCGCTCGTAACGCTCGCCCGTACACTTGAAAGCATGGGTGTCAAGCCAGGAAACGCAAGTCCGTAGTCCGCCAGCGCACCAGCTTCAGCGGCATGGCTGCAGAGTCGGCAAAATGTCCTGGCGACGAACAGGTTTGCTCAGGCGGCATCCAAACTGACCGCAAGATCGGTGATGACAGCCAGATGCCTTTCGAAGCCGACAAAACCGTGGTCGCCACCCTCCTCCACGATCTGGCGGCATCCAGCATAGAACCTGACTGCATCGGCATGGTCGATCACCTTGTCCCCTTTCTGCACCATAAGCGTGTACTTTGAGATGTCCCGCAACGACGTCACTTCCAGATCGGCAAATCCCTTCAAGTGGCGTTCGGTGAATTCGTATTCCTCGCCGCTGTAATGGTTCCTCTGCAACCTGCCGACCTCGTCCTCCAACAAGGCGGCGAGGCGGACGGCGGGATTGATCAAAACCGCATGCGCATTCCCATGCCTTTCGCAGAGCCATGTCGCATAGTAGCCTCCCATGGAACTGCCAACCAGCAAATGGGGACGGGTGCCGTCCATCATCCCTTCAAGCAGGCTCATCGCCTCAGCCGGCATGTTGGGAAGCTGCGGAACCTTGCAGGCGATGCCGCGCTCGCGGCAATGACTCGACAGCAGTGTCGCCTTTGAAGACTTCGGAGAGCTGTTGAAGCCATGAAGATAGATAACAGGCATGTCAAAGGCCAGGCTGCCCCTTGTCCGCACGCACCACCATTTCCTTGGCAAGGCCGAGATATTCCCCGGGCGGCACTTCCTCGGCCCGGCGGTCCAGGTCAAAACCGGTTCGCTCCATAACCTCCCCACCCCGAAGGACGGCAAGCGAATTGCGCAACTTCTTCCTTCTGCCGCCGAAAGCCGCCGAAAGTATGCGGTTGAGCATTGGGTGAAGCCTACCGTCAAGACGATCAGAGGGAACCATCCTCAGAACTCCGGAATCAACCTTGGGCTCAGGCCGGAAGAATGCCCGGGGAACATCCATCAGCCGTTCGATGTCGTAGGCAAGCGACATCATGACGGTCATGCGTCCGTACTCCTTGCAACCGGGCTCTGCAAGAAGTGTGTCGCAAACCTCCAACTGGAGCATGATGTGAATGTCGTCAATGGATTCGATCTGGGCAAGAAACAGGTTCAGCAGGCTTGATGATATGTAGTACGGCGCATTGGTTGCAATTCTGACCCTGTCCGCGCCGAATTCGGAGAGGCGGCAGCCAAGGATGTCGCGGTTGACGATCACGAGTCCGGGTTTCTCCTTCTGCAGGCTGCCCTCAAGATCGGTGCACAAGCCGGGATCGATCTCCACACACACCACCCGTCCTCCGCTCGCAAGCAGATGCCGGGTGAGCGCCCCGGTGCCAGATCCGATCTCAAGAAAAAAGTCGTCGGGGCGGCAGTCCATGTGGGCAACGATCTCCTCTGCGATCCGGTCGTTGACCAGGAAGTTCTGCCCCCAGTGTTTCTTCGGCCTACGAGGCTTCACTGGCCTGTTCCCTCGCTTCGCACAGGGTCACCGCCAGTTCCACGGCGCTTCGCAGATTGGCCGGACTGGCCTTGCCGCTGCCAGCAATTGATTCGGCGGTTCCATGGTCAACGGATGTCCTGATGAACGGGAGACCCAGCGTGACATTGACGGTGCCGTCGAAGTCAAGAGCCTTGGCCGCCGGCAGACACTGGTCGTGAAACATGCTGAGAACCGCATCCGTCTTGCCGGACAGGCCGGGAACAAGTGCGGTGTCGGCGGAAACCGGACCCTCGACCAAGTGACCGAGGTCCCGTGCACGCCCCACGGCAGGCGCAATGATCTCGGTCTCCTCGCGACCCAGCATGCCTCCTTCACCCGCATGGGGATTGAGGCCAACCACCTTGATGACAGGAGCCGGAAGTTCGAACCATGTGGCGAGGCCTGCAGCAACCATCTCTATCTTCGCCAACACAAGTTCGGTGTTAATGGACCGTGCAACCTGCGACAAGGGAAGATGGGTGGTGACAAGACCAAGCCTAAGCCTGGAATTGACAAACATCATGGTCGTATCCACGACCCCCACCCTTCGCCTGAGATATTCGGTATGACCTGTGAAGATCTCGGCATCGACGGACAGAACGCGCTTGTTGACCGGTCCGGTTACCATGGCAGCAAACTCTCCGGACAGGCATCCGTCAACGGCGCGGTCTATCTGGGCGAGAACATGAGAGGCGTTTGCCGGATCAGGCTTACCTGGCACAACGTGGCAAGGCGCATCCATGGGCAGCAGCAGAGGACCGTCGCCATCCCGATCCGCATACCGGCCAGGGTCAAAGTCATGACCGAGCATCCTAGCCCTTGCACAGAGCACTGAAGGGTCGGCGAGAACAACAACGGACTGACCAACCGGCTCCCGGAACAGGGACAGGGCGACATCAGGACCGATCCCGGCCGGCTCGCCGGTCGTCACCGCTACAACGGCGGCACACATCGGATCAACCCGTAACCTTGATCTCTATGTGGGCGTTTGACCTGAGCAGGTTGATCCAATCACGCCGCCCCTCGAACAGGTAACGCTCTCTCAACTCATCAAGCGCCTGTTGTCTGATCTTCTCCTTGCTGACCATCTCCGCGGCCTCGTCAACTAGGCTCACTATGTGCCACCCTAGCCTTGATTCAAAAGGCACAGTCGTCTCGCCGACACCCAGCTCAAGCACGGCTTCCCGTATCTCAGGAAGCAGCTCATCCAAATTCACCCAACCGATGTCGCCGCCCTTGGATGCAGTTGCCAAATCAATCGACAGCTCCTTGGCCAGTTCATTGAACGGCTCGCCGGAAAGAAGCCGGGAGTATGCCTCTCTAGCCTGCGTCCCGGCATCTTCCGCTTCCCGGTCCAGCGTGATGATTTTGAGTCTGACCATGAACCGGTCAACCGCATTGGACACATCGCGCCGATCCAGCAACTGCAAAAGGTGGAATCCGTTCGCCGCCTTGATGACATCGCTAACCTCTCCGGGCGACAGATTCCCAAGCCCGGCCAGAAACTCATCCGGAAGCGAACTTGCATCCCGCCAGCCCAGGTCACCACCGGACACGCCGGTGCCGGTGTCAGAGTACTCTGCAGCCAGTACAGGAAAGCTCTCCCCCTCCACCACACGCCTCCGGACATCCTCGACCAACTGCAGCAGGCCTTGCTTCTCCTCTGCAGTGGCGCCCGCCTTCACCTCCACGAATATGTGGCGGAGGTTATAGTCACTGATAAACTTTCCCTCTGTCCTCTTCATGATCTGCCTGTCGATTTCCTCGTCGGTGATCCGGATGAACGGAATCACATCGCGGCGAACCGCCTCCCTGATGAGAGCATCTTCATGGACCGACCTTCTGAACTGCCTGAGAGAATCTCCGCTCCTTTCGAGGAACGCGGCAAAGGCCTCTTTGTCCTCCAGTCCGTTCTGCTTTCTAAACACGTTGATGATCCCGTCCAGTTGCGCCTCGGAAATCCTTATGCCCAGCTGTTCGGCCCGTTGGATCTGCAGCCTGTTCCCAATGAGAAGCTCCAGTATGCGCTTTCTCAGCAAATCACGCGAAGGAGTCCCCGCCTCGGTCCGGGCAAGCGACTGTGCGACACGGTCAACCTCGAACTCCAGTTCCAGTTCGGTAATCACATCCTCGTTTACGACTGCGACAATCCTATCGACCAACTGTGCGCTGGACACCGGAACAGGGACCACAAGACCGGAAAACGCCACCAAAAGAAGTGCTGTGACGACAAGTCTGTTCATCAGTGCAATTTTACAGGCAATGGCAGGCTTCGAGTACAATACGTGCATGAATGCCAAGGAAAAAATCGATGAGCAGTTGAGCGGCAACCCCGTCGTGCTGTACATGAAGGGAAGTCCGCAGTTCCCCCAATGCGGCTTCAGTGCGCTTGCCGTTGACATACTCAAGAGGTGCGGAATTGACAAGTTTGAGACTGTTGACGTGCTGTCGGACAGCGACATCCGGCAAGGCATCAAGGATTATTCCAGCTGGCCAACCATTCCGCAGCTGTACATCAAGGGCGAGTTCGTCGGCGGCGCCGACATCATGAAGGAGATGTACGAAAGCGGCGAACTGGCCAAGATGCTTCCCGGAGACGGGACGGAGTAGCGGCAGCTTCCCTTTCGTCCGGGCCGAAGGCGACCTATCCGGACAGTTTGGCCAGCCTTTTCCTGGATCTTGCAATCGCGCTACGGCAGTTGGCGGAACTGGTTCCTCCCTTGTGCCTGCGTGACCTCACCGCCGCATCAGGATCGAGAACGTCCAGACTCCGTGCGTCAAGTCTGGGACTGAAGCCAGCCAGCTCCTCACGCTTCAACTCGTGGAGTGCAACGCCCTTGCGCTCCGCATGGCGCACCACGGCACTGACAACGCCATGCGCCTCCCGGAACGGAACTCCCCGACGCACAAGGTGGTCGGCAAGTTCCGTTGCATTGGCAAAGCCCGCAACCGCAGCCTTGCGCATGGCCTCCACATCCACCTCAATCGTCGGGAGCATCGCAGCGAATACACGCAACGTGCTCTCCAGCGTGTCAACAGTGTCAAAGATGCGCTCCTTGTCCTCTTGGTTGTCGCGGTTATACGCCAGCGGCTGCGACTTCATCAGAGTGAGCAGAGCCATCAGGCTGCCAAACACACGGCCGGTCTTGCCGCGTGCCAGTTCGGCCATGTCCGGGTTGCGCTTTTGCGGCATGATGGACGAACCGGTGGCGAAGCCGTCTCCAATCCGCACAAACCCAAGCATCTGGCTTGACCAGAGGACCAGTTCCTCGCTCAGCCGCGACAAGTGCATCATCGCCATACTGGCCGCCGAACAGAATTCGATGAGGTGGTCCCGGTCCGACACCGCATCAATCGAGTTCTCACACGCACCATCGAAACCCAGACTCTTTGCCACGCCTTCCGGGTCAATGGGAAAGCCGGTCCCCGCCAAGGCGCACGCGCCAAGCGGCGACTTGTTCATCCGTCGGCGACAGTCGAGCAGGCGGTCCTGGTCACGGTCAAACATCTGGTCATAGGCTAGAAGATGATGGGCGAACGTCACCGGCTGCGCAGTCTGCAGATGAGTGAAGCCCGGCATCAGAGTCGCCACATGCCGTTCGGCCAAGCCAAGCAGCGCAAGACGGAAGCCGCTGAACAGGGCAACCAGTGAATCGATCTCCCCTCTCAGCCAGTGGCGGATGTCGACCGCAACCTGGTCGTTGCGCGAGCGGGCCGTGTGCAGCTTCTTGCCCACCTCCCCGGCCAGCTCGATCAGCCTGCGCTCAACATTGAGATGAACATCCTCATCCTCCACTCTCCAGTCAAAGGCCCCTTGCCTGATTTCCTTAAGAATGACATTCAGATTCCTCTTTATCTTCCTGTATTCCAATAGACTTATGATTTTACGGTCCTTCAGCATGGAGACATGCGCAAGCGAACAGGCTATGTCACTTTCCGCCAGCCGCCGGTCAAAGGACACCGATTCGGAGTATTCGACTGCAACCCGGCTTGGCCCCTGCCCAAACCTTGCCGACCATTCACCCTTTTCCCTATCCTTCACCATTGCTCTCCATTTCATCGTAAACCCATTCAATCAGATCATCAAACATTTTCGAGGCTCCACCGCTTTTGGACCAGTTGACCACGGCCACGAAAAGCATGTCCCCCTGTGTGGGGTGGTGCAGAATCCCGGCAATCGCCCTCACGCTGCGCAGGGAACCTGTCTTTAGGCGGCCGTATCCGGAAACCGAACTCTTGCGCAGGCGCTTCCTAAGGGTTCCATCGTAACCGATTACCGGAAACGAAGCGAATACCTCGTGCCTCCACCTGCCTTTCCAGGCGATTTGCAACGTCTCCGCAACCTGTCGCGGGGACGCCCTCATCTGCCTAGACAGGCCAGCGCCGTTATCAATGAACAAACCGTCAACGTTGACGCCGTTCAAAGCCAGCCAGGATCCCAGCGCCTTTCGGGAGGATTCCAGGCTCTTCGGCACTCCTTCGCCAAGCGCAAGGAACAGCTGCCGCGCCATCACATTGTTGCTGAATTTGTTGATCCCGTCGATGATCTCGGGAAACGGCGCCGATTCGTGCTCGACCGCCAGCCTAGCTCCTTGCGGCGTTTCGCCTGTGCGAAAGCCTCCCTTGTGTACACCTCCGGAAAGCCTCCAGTAGGCGGCGAACACTCCCGACACATAGGCAAAGTTGTCGAGAACGCTGACATGAAAGGACTGCCGTCCACAGCTCTTCGGATATTTTCCGGAAAGCTCCATCTCGGCCGGGTTCCTGTCCAGCCTGTAGCGCTCCCTGATCCGCCAGCGCCAGTTGCGACATCTGCCTCCGCTCAGGCGAACCTTGTCGACAATCCTTATGTTCTCGGAAAGAGGACTGAGATGAAGCGAAACAATGCCCTTATCAACCGCTGGCGAGAAGATGACCTCGAACGTCTTGTAGTTGACGAGCATGGCGTCAGGTCCAGCGTTGTACGGTTTGAGACCGGCACCATCAAACGCATTCGGATCGTGCGGAGAAACCGAGAAAAGCGAATTGTCGATGACGACATCACCCTCGATCGAATGTATGCCCTTTTCCCGCAGCAGCAGCAGCATGGCGGAAAAACGCTCCCTGGTCAGAAAAGGATCGCCGCCTCCCTTCAAGTAGAGGTTGCCCTTCAGTACGCCGCCGTTCACCTTGCCGTCATAGTGGATGCCGGTTTTCCAGCGGTGTCGGGAGCCAAGAATGCCGTAGCCTGCTATGGTGGTGAATATCTTTGCCACTGAAGCCAGATTGAACGCCTGATCCGCGTTAACCACGGCAACCGGCTCACCATCCATTGCCTTGACCACAACCAGGCCGAGTCTTTCCAGAGGCAAGCCATGCTTCTTGACGATGGCCTGAACGCCAGAGGGGAGCAACCCGTCCTCCGGCAAGCTAAGCTGCGCTGCAACGTCTGCAACTGACAGCATGCCCGCCAGAGCCGGAAGCCAGTTTGCCATCCGTCTGAACAGGATGTGAATGTGACCGGACATGATGCCGAAAGGTTCCTCCCCCTGAAGCCAAGAGAGGGATTTTACCCAAGGCATGCCGACATCGCCTTCAGACATCATCTTCCATTGGAAAAACAGGTGCCCTCGCCTACAATTCCAGCCATGTTCAGAACATTTCGCTAGCCATGGCGACACTGGCAAAAAGAATAGGCAGGATCAAGCCTTCGCCCACTGTTGCAATCAGCACTCTTGCCCAGCAACTCAAGGCGGAGGGGCAGGATGTGATCAATCTCGGAACCGGTGAGCCCGACTTCGACACGCCGGAGCACATCAAGCAGGCCGCCATAGCGGCGATGGGAAGCGGCGCGACCAAGTACACGCCTGTTGCCGGCACGCCCTCTCTGAGAGAGGCCATCGCCGCAAAACTGGACAGTGAGAACGGACTTCATTACACGACCGACCGAATACTGGTCTCCACTGGGGCAAAGGAATCGATAATGAACCTGGTCACGTCTGTCGTCGACGACGGTGACGAAGTGCTGGTGCCTTCGCCTTACTGGGTCTCCTATCCCGACATGGCCCTGCTGGCAGGTGGAGAGGCGAAGATCGTCACCTGTCCCGTCAGCCAGGGGTTCAAGATGAGACCCGAACAGCTCGAAGCCGCCATCACGCCCAAGTCCAAGCTGCTCATACTGAACAGCCCTTCCAATCCGGCCGGATGCGTCTACAGCAAGGACGAGCTTGCCGATCTTGCATCCGTCATCAAGGCACACGACAGCCTTCTGATCTGCAGCGACGACATTTACGAGCACATCAGATATACGGACAAACCGTTCGCGAACATCCTCAATGCCGATCCTGAACTGGACGAGCGGACCGTCATCGTCAACGGCGTGTCGAAATGCTACGCCATGACCGGCTGGCGCATCGGCTACACCGCCGCCAGCGTCGAGATCATCAAGGCGATGTCCAAGGTGCAGTCGCAAGGCACAACCTGCGCCTCGGCCATCTCCCAGGCGGCTGCCGAGGCTGCCCTGCGGGCAGGCCTCAAGGGAATGGAGGAAATGACGGCCGCATTCCGCCGCAGACGTGATCTTGTACAGCGGAATCTGAACACAATCGACGGCCTTGAATGTCCGGAGATCGACGGGGCGTTCTATGCGTTCCCGGATGCATCGACGGCGATCGCAAGGTTATACAAGGAGGGCAGACTCGACGCTCCAACGGATGTGGCGCTGTGCTCGCTGCTGCTCAGGGAGCAAGGGGTCGCCGCAGTTCCAGGGTCGTCCTTCGGCGCCGAAGGGCACTTCAGAATATCGTTCGCAACCTCCGACGGCCTGCTTGAAGAGGCCATTGCACGCATCTCCTCAACGCTGGCCAGCTGACACTCTCCTCGTCTCAAGTCTTCTGAACAGGAAGGATATCGGATAGGAAAGCCCGAAGTAGAGGATCGCCACAATCAGCCACACCTCGAAGAACTGACCCGAAGACACTGCAGCCTCGACACCGGTAAAAGTGAGTTCCTGGATCGAGATCACCGAGATGATCGAGGAGTCCTTGACCAGCGTAATGATCTGCGATGCCAGCGGAGGCGAGATCCGCGCAAGCGCCTGCGGCGCGACGATCAGCCGGAACACCTTGAAGCGGCTCAGTCCAAGGCTGTAGCTCGCCTCGTACTGGCCACGGGAGATCGACTGTATCCCGGCACGGTAGATCTCCGCAATGTACGCCGCCTCGAACGCAACCAGGCACAGCATGCCGCTGATGTAGTTCTCAAGCAGAACGGCATCGCCGACAATCACAGGGAACAGTCCGCTATCCCCCCAGTTCTCCTCAGCCCAGGCGCCAACATCCCACCCTGAAACGATCTGGGAACTGATGAAGAAGTAGAAGACAAACATGAACACCAATGGCGGCATATTCCTCAGCATCTCAACGTAGGCGTTTCCGAGAATCCTGAAAACCCGAACCGGCGAGAGCAGCAGCAACGCTATCGGAAGGGCGACAAGCATCGCCCCGATCCCGCTGAACACTGTAAGCCGAACCGTTCCGGCCAACCCCTCAAGAATCAGGCCCGCACGCCAGGAACCCACGTCATCCTCGTAGAGCAGAAACGGAATGACCTTCTCCCACCGCCACTTGTAGTCAAGCTGGGTGCTGACCGAATGCGTCAGCCAGGCCAGTACGGCAATCGCCGAGAGAATGACCAGTGCGTTGCCAAGGATGAACTCGCGCCGCTTACGGAAATTTGCCCTGCTCACCACAGCCTGTTCCTGATGCGCTCCTCCCAGCGCTTGATCAGATGGGAGGCGACAAAGGAGATACAGATGTAGATTGCCGCGACCACCAGCCAGACCTCGAAAACCATAAGCGTCTCCGAGACAATATTGCGCGCCGCATCGGTAAGGTCGCCAAGCGCGATGACCGTGACAATCGAGGAGTGCTTGAACAGGTTGACGAACAGGTTGGTCAGAGGAGGAAGGACAAGCGGAAGCATCTGCGGCACCACAACCTTCCTGTAGATAAGAATGCGCCTGATGCCGAGCGCACGCCCGGCATCGTACTGCCCCGAATGGATCGAGTTGAAGCCGCTACGGAAAATCTCCGCGGCAAATGCGGATTCGTACAGGGCGAGAGACAGAACGCCCGCCTGGAACCTCTCAAGTTCGAGAACATTGGACATCATGAAGTAGAGGATGTAGAGCTGCACCAGGATCGGCGTGTTGCGCATCAACTCGACGTACGCCTTCGAAAGAAAACGGACGCTGATCAGATGGCTTCTTGACATGAGGGCAACCACCAAACCGCCGGCAATCGTCGCCAGAGTGGAGAACAGCGTCAGTTCCAGCGTCAGCTTGAGCCCAATGACAAGCGGTCCCGGAACAACCTCCCCGTCCACCGTCTCAAAGAACAGAGCCGGCACTCTGTACCACTGCCACCTGTAGCTCTCGATCTGCAGCGCACCCCGGACAACACCGTACACTGCGAACAGGATAACGCCCACCACCAGTGCCACCTCAAGCATACGCCTATGGAACGCCACCTCACCAATTCGTGACCTTAGCGGATTCAACGGAAGTAAACGAATGACTTGATTGAGCGGATCTGCAGGGCAAAAAGCCCCACTAGGGGCCATTCTAACCTAACAGCAAATGTGGCCCCAGACGAATTGAGCGATTCTGTGAGACACCGTATCCGTCGCCGGCACGTTACGGTGCATGCTACAATCGGGCAAAGCAATAACGTTAAATCTCCTCTCCTGCAATGAAAAGAATCCTGTCTGCGCTGCTTGCGCTCATTCCGCTCACTCTCGTTTCCAATGGCGCCCTGGGGGCAGACCTGGTCGAGGATATCCTCCAACGCGGCAAGATAAAGGTCGGCATGAGCAGCTTCACACCTTGGGTCATGCGTAGCCGGGACGGAGGATTCATCGGCTTTGAGATCGACGTCGCGGAGAAAGTCGCGGCGGACCTGGGTGTTGAACTTGAACTGGTGCCTACCAGCTGGGACGGCATCATCCCCGCCCTTCTTGCCAACAAGTTCGACGTGATCATAGGCGGGATGTCGATAACGCCGCAACGCAACCTGAAAGTGAACTTCACGGTCCCCTATGCCAACTCCGGCATCGACTTCGTCGCCAACAGCCGGGAAGCGCCTGGCCTGTCATCACCGAAGGACTTCAACCAAGGCAGCTACGTCATAGCGATACGGCGGGGCACCTCCGCCCTGGAAGTGGTCCAAAACCTGATGCCGAAGGCGCAGGTCCGGCAGTTCGATGACGAACGCTCCGCGCTCCAAGAGGTGATCAACGGCAATGCGCACGGCTTCGCCACCTCGGCTCCGGTTCCGGCCTTCGCGGTCGTCGACCATCCTGAAAAGCCTGTACCTGCCGTTTAAAGAGCTGCTCGACAGCAACTCTGAAGGCTTCGCACTGAGAAAAGGCGATGCCGACGCGCTCAACTTCTTCAACAACTGGATTCTGATCCACCGACAGAGGGGATGGCTTCAGAAGCGCCACGACTACTGGTTCAAGAGCAAGGCCTGGACCGATCTTGCCGAAGCGGGCTAGTCCCCGGAAGGCTCCTCCGGCACGTCTTCCCCGATCACAACGGCAAGAGCCACCGCCCTGCCCTCCGCCGCCACAATGTTGTAGGTTCTGCAGGCTGCAGCAGTCGACATGATCTCAAAGCCCACCGAAGCCTCGACCAGTGCGCGCATCCATTCGCCATGGCACATCACGGGCTGCGGTCCGGTTCCAAGGATCACTATCTGCGGAGAATGGCTGAGAACGGGCCGCATGTGCTCGGAACGCAGCTCCTTGACGCTGCAGACAGGCCAGTCCTCAATTATGTGGTTTTGAAGCACAACAAGCGACTTTCTGTAGCATATTGAATTGACCGCTATGGAACTTTCACCGTAGGCTGTTATACGATTAAAGCCACCATCGTCATCGGTATGGAATTTCATCTGAAGCAGGCTCTCTTTCGAGCATATTATCCACTACATCCTCCGACTTTGTCGGACTGTATCGTACGGATCCCTCTGCAGTGAAGATCGCAGTCGCCGGAGTCGGCAACATCGGCAGTGGTGTTCTGCAACTGCTCGCAAGCAATGCTGAACTGGTGGCTGAGCGTGCCGGAAAGCCGGTAACGGTCGTAGCGGCGGCGAACCAAAACCTTGGAGATCTCAGGGAACGCTTTGACGACAGCATTGAGTGGCACAACGACTGGCGTGCACTCACAGCAAGGAAGGACGTCGATGTTGTCGTCGAACTGATCGGCGGAACCACGGAAGCCAAGCTGTGCGTCCTCGAATCGCTTGCGAACGGCAAGGCGGTCGTGACGGCAAACAAGGCCCTTCTTGCCGAACAGGGGCACGACATCTTCGCAAAGGCGAACGAATGCGGCGCCACCATAATGTACGAGGCTGCGATTGCCGGAGCAATACCAATCGTCAAGGTGATCAGGGAAGCCTTGGCCGCCAACCGCTTCCATTCGATCACCGGGATTCTCAACGGAACCTGCAACTACATCCTCACATCGATGGAGAAAGGGAATGGATCGTTCGTGACGTGCCTCAAGGAAGCCCAGGAACTAGGGTTCGCCGAAGCGAATCCGGCGCTTGACATTGACGGCGTTGATTCCGCACACAAGATTGCACTGCTCGGCATGATTGCACTCAACGCGCCTCTTGACCTTGGCGCAGTCCGTATCCAAGGGATATCGGCGATCGGAGAGGCGGACTTCCTGTGTGCACAGGATTTGGGATACTGCATACGCTTGCTCGCCACGGCGCGGTGCGGCCGGAACGGCCGCATCCAGATGATGTCACATCCCATGCTGCTTCCAGCTGACCATATCATGGCCAAGGTAGACCGCAACATGAACGCGGTCTCGGTCATCTCCAATGCGGCCGGCGAAACGTTGTACTACGGTGCAGGTGCAGGTCCGCTGCCAACCGCCTCAGCCGTTGTCTCCGATCTTATCGACATCGCCAAGGGTCGGGTCCAGGCTACCGATCCCGGGCACGGAAACGAGGCTGTCACCCCAGCCAGCGAAGCCGAGGCGACAGCCTTCTATCTGCGCACAACCTCCCGAAACGGCACAGACCGGATCAGCGCGGTTCTTGCCGACCACGGCATTGCCGTCGAGGCAACGTGCAGCCGGAACAGCCGGAACAAAAGCCAAACGGAAACCGCAATGATTCTCGAAGGCGGAACCTTCGAACGCATGCTCAAGTGCGCCGATGAGATAGGCAGTCTTGACGTCGTGTCAGCCGTGGCGCCGCCACTGCCAGTCGAGACTCCTGAATGAACGGACTCATCGGCCGCCACGAAGCCGTCCTGCCCGAAAGTGTCCGGGCGCACCGGATCACGTTGGGCGAAGGCTCCACTCCGCTGGTCCGGCTAGACAACATCATGCGCAGCCATGGGCTTGCGTTCGATCTCTACTGCAAGTTCGAAGGATGCAATCCGACAGGATCCTTCAAGGATCGCGGCATGGTCACGGCGATCGCGCACGCGGTCTCCCAGGACAGCAAGGCGGTGGTCTGCGCATCAACAGGCAACACGTCGGCTTCGGCCGCGGCCTACTCGGCCAAGGCGGACATGAAATGCCTGGTGCTCATGCCCGAAGGCAAGGTTGCCAGCGGAAAGATAAGCCAGGCCGTAATGCACGGGGCGTTCATTGTCGAAGTCGAGGGCAACTTCGACGACGCAATGAGACTGGTTGCCGAACTAGGACGCGAGATGCCCATTGAGATCGTCAACTCGACCAACCCGATGCGGCTACAAGGGCAGAAGACACTGGCTTTCGAGGTGATCGACGATCTCGGCAGAGCACCCGACTACCACGCCCTTCCAGTCGGCAACGCCGGCAACATCTCGGCACACTGGATAGGCTATTCCGAGGCCGCCGGAACTTCGACCGCAGCCTGCACCCTCTGCAACGGAAAGAACTGCCGGTTCAAGACCTCCAGACCTGCGGCTCAGTCCCGTCCAACGCTTCTCGGATACCAGGCCGAAAGGGCATCTCCGTTCGTCAAGGGCGAGTTCGAGCCCAATCCCGAGACCGTCGCTTCTGCGATCCGCATCGGCAGACCCCAGTCCTGGCAACAGGCGAAGACGGCATGCAGCGAATCAGGCGGAAGGTTCTCCGCCGTCAGCGACAGCGAAATACTCAAGGCGCAACGGATACTTGCATCGACAGAAGGCATTTTCTGCGAACCCGCCTCCGCCGCATCAATCGCCGGAGTGCTTGCCGATGCAAATGCCGGCAGGTTTGAGAAGGGCGCGACGGTTGTATGCACCGTCACCGGACACGGGCTCAAGGACCCCTCCGTTGCCGAGGCGCACCTGAAGACAACAACAGTCAGGCCGGATCTGGCCGAACTCAGAAAGGTCATTGAGGAACAGGCATGAACGGACAACAAGGCGCGCAAGGTTCTGTCATGGCCATTCTCCGGAATGTGTGGAGAAGCTACGGACACGGACTGAACACCTTTATCATTGGTGCGCTTTTTCTGGGCGCTCTCGCCTTGTTCGACCAGCCGCCGGAGGCTCACTACGGCATCGAGGACGACGTCACGCAACAGGAGGCCGCAGACCAGGAAACGGTTCGGGAACTGATCCCACTTGAGAGCGGCCTCCCCGAGACAGCGGCGCCCAAGGAAGCGCCGGAAAGCCCGGGTGCCACGAAAAGCGAAGCGGAGCCTCAACCTCCTGAATGGAAGGAGTACAAGATCGCCAAAAACGACACCATGGGCAGGATCCTGGAGAACGTGGTTGCAGATGGCGAGGCGATCTCGTTTCTGCTCGGCAAGAAGCTGAAAACGTTCCGGCGCCTAAGGCCCGGGCGGATCATCCGCTACCGATTGGAGAATGACAGGCTAATGGAACTGAAGTACAAGACCTCGAGCGAGTACTATCTCCATTTCGTTCGTGATGGCGAAGAAATGAAGGTTTCGGAGGACCCGCCTTTACTGTCAGCCACTGAGACGAGAAAGAGCGCCGTAATAAAAAACAGCCTTTACGAGGCGATGGACGAGATCAACGTTGGCGGAAACGCCATTGACGGCCTAATCACCGCCTTGGAGACGCACATCGACTTTCATCGCGACCTGCGCAAGGGGGACCGTTTTGAGATGATCTACGACGAGATGAGGGACGAGGACCAAGAACTGGTATCCACCAGCCGTCCGAAGGCATTCATTGCGTTCAACCGGAACCGGAAGATAGTCGGCGTTCTCTCCCACGATGCTCAAGGGTATTACACGCCCAAAGGTGAAAGCCTTCAAAGGGCGTTCCTGCGCTCCCCCGTCAAGTTCTCAAGGGTAAGCTCGAAGTTTTCGCTGAGGAGATACCACCCGGTTCTCAAGAAATGGCGGGCCCACAAAGGGGTCGACTACGCGGCACGAAGAGGCACTCCGGTGCGTGCGAGCGGAGACGGCACAGTGACCTTTGCGGGGAAGAAAGGGGGATACGGAAATGCGATCTTCATTAGGCACTACAAGATATACGAAACGGTCTACGGCCATCTGCACCGGTTCGCCAAAGGCATGCGCAAAGGCGCAAAGGTTGTACAGGGACAGGTAATTGGCTATGTGGGTTCAACCGGCCTAGCCACAGGTCCGCACCTACACTACGAGTTCCGGGTCAGAGGCAAGCACAAAGATCCTCTGTCGACGGCGGTTCCGGTCCAGCTGCCGCCGCTTGAGGGAGCGGAACTGGAGCAGTACAAGGTGTTTGCCGAACCAATCCTTGCGCGACTCGAACTCTACAATGCAGACGAGGTCGCCCAGCAGTAGCGACATGGATCCGGGCGAAACCTACGCAGGTCTCATGTCAGGCACCAGTCTTGACGGTGTAGATGCCGTTCTGGTCGACTTTTGCGGAGACAGCCCCAGTGGGGAAACCAGACATGCCCATACTCCTTACCCGGACGGACTGAAAAGCCGCCTTCAGGAACTGATCAGTACAGGAAGTGACGAGACTGCGAAAAGCCGAGATGCCGGATTGGAACTTGCTGACATCTATGCGGCATCCCTTAGGCGGCTGCTGGACAACTGCGGCGTCAAGCCAAGCCAGGTTGCCGCAGTCGGATGCCACGGCCAGACGATCCGGCACGAGCCGCAGCGCGGATGGACAGTGCAGATCGGCGATCCCCACCGGCTGGCCCATCTGTCCGGCATCTGCGTGGTCCATGACTTCAGGAGCGGCGACATGGCGCGCGGAGGACAGGGAGCGCCATTTGCGCCCCTGTTCCACCAAGTGTTGTTTCAACAGGATGAACACGCCACGGCAGTCGTAAACATAGGCGGAATATCAAACGTCACGATTCTGCCTGCCAAGGCGGAAAACGAGCCAGTGCGCGCCTGGGACACCGGACCGGGCGGCGCTCTTATGGACGCATGGTGCAAACGTCACACCGGAAAAGCCTTCGACGAAGACGGAAAGTGGGCTTCCGAAGGCACCTGCAACAAAAACCTTGTCGCCCGGATGATGAAGGAGCCCTATTTTCTGGCATGTTCCCCAAAAAGCACTGGACGCGAACTGTTCAACATGGACTGGCTGGAACCATTCCTTGACAAAGAGACAGCACCTGCAGATGTACAGGCTTCGCTTCTCGAACTCACTGCCTGCACGGTTGCAACGGGCATCCAGGGGGAAAATGCCGTCGACCGGCTGGTTCTGTGCGGAGGGGGAACGAGAAACAGCGCACTCAGGAAACGCATCATGGAACTGGCCGACGGTTGCCAGGTGGTGTCCAGCTCCCAGCTGGGCTATCCCGAGACCTGGATCGAGGCCGCCACGTTCGCCTATCTTGCCAAATTCAGAATGAATGGAACGCCCATTGACACGTCAAGCATTACCGGAGCCCGTCCAGGAAAACATCTGGCAGGCTCGGTCACCTGCCCATAGCGGAAAACGGAGCCAGGCCGCAGGATTACGGTGCGAAAGAGGATCCGCAACCGCAAGTGGACGTGACGTTCGGATTGCGGATCACAAACTGGGACCCTTCAAGCTTTTCCTGGTAGTCTATGTGGGCGCCGACCAGATACTGGTAACTCATGGAATCGATGAGAATCGCCACACCCATCTTCTCAAGAACCGTATCGTCCTCGCCGATCTCGTCGTCAAAAGTGAAGCCGTACTGGAAACCGGAACAGCCTCCGCCGGCTATGAACACCCGCAACTTGAGATCTAGGTTGTTCTCCTCTTCAATCAGGCTTTTGACTTTTCGTGCCGCATCGTCAGTGAATATAATTGGTTCATCAACTGACCCGCCTTCGGACCGGTCAACGTTCTGATCCAATGTATCCTGTGAAGCAATAGCCATCTGTTCTCCTGCCTTTTCAGTACGATTCCAAGTGCCTAGAATGATTATACAGACTTTTACGGCAGTTATTTATCAAAACAGTAGGGTATTGTCGTGACGTCCCCAACCTCTGCCGGAAGTAAGGATAACGTTGCCCTTAAGAACGTGACAGACAGTTGGAAAGACATCGCCCCTGCCTCGCTGGCGGAGAAGCTTGTCAAGGCCGGCTTCGCGACACCGTTCGACCTGCTTCTTCATCTTCCAAGCGGCTATCGAAGCAGAAGCGCAGTGCACTTGAAGAGTGGGCGCAAGGATCTTCTGTCAGTCGAGGCAACCATGCGTGGCGTTGCCGCCGTAGGCCGGGGAAGAAAGCACCTGCAGTGCACAGCCGAGACCGCAGACGGAACACTCGTGAAGATCCGCTTCTTCAACTACAACCGGAACATGCAGGCATGGCTTGAAGGCCTGGATGAAATCGTTGTCAGCGGCGAACCGCAAAGATCAGGAAAGACACTCGAATTCCACCATCCAAGAATAGCCAGGAAAGGCAAGGCGGCCGATGAAGGCTATATCTGTCAGTATCCAAAGGTTGCCGGTCTGGCCGACACCCAGTTGCGGCAAATTGTCGGCAAGGCGCTGGAGAAAACCGATCTGAGCGAGACCATACCGGAACACATCCTGCAGTCAATGGGGCTGCCAACGCTCCGGGAAAGCCTTTTCGCCTATCACCAGCCCGGGAGAAACGATCCCGAACGCCTTATAGACAAATCCCACCCAGCCATGCACATGATCAAGTTCAGCGAATGGCTCTCCTATCAACTCATGATGCGCCGCAGCTATCACACCACCAAGACACTGGACGCGCCCACGGTAAGGAACAGCAACATCGACCGCAACATCATCGACCAACTGCCTTTCTCCCTCACGGAAAGCCAAACCAAAGCGTGGAAAGCCATAAGGAAAGACCTGTGCGGCACAACCCCAATGCGACGCCTGCTACACGGCGACGTCGGCTCGGGAAAGACCGTGGTCGCAGGCCTTGCATGCGCAATGGCCGCGGACAGCGGCCTGCTGGCGGCATTCATGGCTCCAACGGAATTGCTGGCCGAACAGCACTACGCAACGCTACAGCCGATCCTTGCACAAGCCGATGTACTCTGCGAACTTCTGACCGGATCAAGCAAGGCAAGCCAGAGAAAAAAGGTGGCCAGCACGCTTGTGACCGAGGAACGGCGCATCATCTTCGGCACACATGCCCTGTTCCAGAAAGGCGTCGACCTGCCCAATCTCGGGCTCGTGGTGATCGATGAGCAACACCGCTTCGGAGTGAAGCAGAGAAATGCGCTGGCAAGAAAGGGCGGCACGCCGCATCAGCTCATGCTCAGCGCAACACCGATACCAAGAACCCTGTCGATGGGACTGTTCTCCGATCTCGACATCTCGGTGATTGACGAAAAGCCACCGGGAAGAATGCCGGTTCGAACCCAAGTGTACCGCGCGGACAAGCGCAAGCAGATACTCAAACAGATTGACTGCAAGCTTGACGGCCAGGTCTACTGGGTGTGTCCGCTGATCGAGGACTCGGAGAAGCAGGATCTGCTCTCCGCTGCGACCCTCTACGAGATGGTCCGTGGACAGTTCCCGGGCATCACCGCGGGGATGATCCACGGGAAAATGCCTGCACGCGACAAGACCGAAGTGCTTGCCAGCTTCAAGTCCGGAAAAATCAGAATGGTCGTGGCGACAACCGTGGTCGAAGTCGGCATAGATGCACCGGAGGCGGACGTGATGGTGATAGAGCATGCGGAACGCATGGGCCTGTCACAGATGCACCAGTTGAGAGGCCGTGTCGGGCGGGGCAACCGGCCCGGGTACTGCCTGCTGCTGCATTCGGGAACCCTTACGCCGGATGCCCGCAAGCGAATCAAGGTCATTCGCGACAGCACGGACGGGTTCGAGATAGCGCACGAGGATCTCAAGATACGCGGTCTGGGCGAGTGGCTGGGAGCGAGCCAAAGCGGCATGAAGATGCGCTTCATCGACCCCCTGGTCGACCACAGCCTGGTCAAGCAGGCACGGGCTGTGGCAGAGGCCATGGTGTCGACGGGAGGCTCCGGCGTCGAGATGCATCTCAGACGCTGGCTCAGGCAGAAGCCCTCCTAGCTGTCAGTGGCAACCGCCGGACGCAGACGCATTGTGTCGCCGGACAGCTGTATGTCCAAGTCGCCCAGCACATTCATGCCGAGCAGAACGATCCTGTCCTCGGATCTCGGAATGGTTAGGCCGGACAGCTTCCTGACCAGTATGGGTCCGATCTGAAGGCTGTCGATGTTGACCTCGTGGCCAACCACCTCACCGTTGGCAGTGTTGATTCGAGCCTTGGTGCCGGTGAAGTCGAGCTCCAAATCCACAGCCACGTTGGCAGGGATCGCAACCGAGGTGGCGCCAGTGTCCACAACAAACTCGACTAGGTGCCCATTGACATAGCCTTCGGCTATGAAGTGCCCATGGAGGTTCTTCTTGAGAACCAGCTCGCCTTCCTGGTCGGCAAGCAGCACCGCCTTGTTCGGGTTCAGGCGCTCATTAAGGACATTCTCGAACCAGTAGACCATCACTACAAACACCACCGCCCAGAAGAACATGAACATGAAGAAGCCATGACGGCGTGCCGGAGCGTTCATACCGCATCCACCGCTAGGTTGAAGTTTCCAGATTCCAGATCGACATTCAGTCCATTGCTCAGGTAATGCCTCATCTCCGCTATGGATTCGAGCACATCCGCAAGCGCCTCATGCTTGCCATGCTTCTGGAAAACGGCGCCGCCCAAGTCCAGCTTCCATATCTTCGCAACCTCCTTAAGCGTGCTCACATCCAGATTGCGGTAGTGGAAGAAGGCCTCCAGTTCCGACATGTGCCTGTAGAGAAAGCGGCGATCCTGGCAGATCGAGTTGCCGCACATCGGGGACCTGCCCTTTTGGCTGTGTTCGGCAAGAAATGCCAAAGCCTGCGCCTCAGCCGCGGCAACATCAAGCGTCGACGCAATGGAACGCTCAATCAGGCCGGATCTGGAATGGGTCTTCCGGTTCCACTCGTCCATGGCGTCGAACACCTCCTGGCCATGGTGAACGATGATCGGCTCGCATTCCGCAACCACATCCAGGTTGTAGTCAGTGACCACCATCCCGATCTCAACAATGCGGTCGCGGTCGGGATCAAGACCGGTCATCTCAAGATCAATCCACACCAAGGCAGAGGATTTTGGGCTGTCAGCGGAAGACATTATGTGAAAGTTCCTTGCAATAGTGCGTACAAATCCATTACACAAGATTATATACCCTGCCCACATGCTGTAAGATTCTCCGACATGAACGGAACCAACAGGATCAGGCGGCGGCAGGGAACCGAAGATTGCGCAATGCCTGTCTCCCAGCATCCTGTGCGAATGTTCCATGGCGCATCGCACACATCAACCGCCTGAAGCCTCCGTGCAGAAGCGCCTTCTCCCTGTTCTGCTGCTGCTTGGCACTGTACAAGGCACATTGGCCGAACAGGAAACGCAGACGAATGAGCCGGACTTTCTGGTTAGCGAAAGAAAAGGTCCGCACCACTCGAAGATTCTGGTCATTGAATCCCAAGGAAGCAAATACTCCCTGCAAGAACTTGTGCCGTTCTCTTCCGACGGCTACCGACACGAGGATGCCAACACATCCCTGCCGAGATGGACAATCTTTGAGTTCAACTTTCCCGAATGAAACAAACCGCTTAGCACATGGCGGTCTACACCGAGGTTGACCGCCAAAACCTTGGCAAGTGGCTGGAAGGCAACTACCGGCTGCCCAGCCTTGCCGGCATGACACCAATAACCGAAGGCATAGAGAACAGCAACTACCTGCTTACTCTCGACGACGGGGCACGGCTCGTGTTCACCGTGTTCGAGGTGTGGAACCATGCTGCGGTGACCAACTATGCCCTGCTGTGTCTCCATCTCGCGTCGAGCGGGCTTCCTGTTCCATTTCCGCTTCCATGTTCCGCCGGCGGCTCGGTCTCCGAAATTTCCGGCAAGCCAGCCCTGCTGGTCCCGTTTGCCGAGGGTGCATGGGCCCAATCGCCGACCGCCGACCAGTGCCGCATCATGGGCGGCCTCGTGGCGCAACTCCACAACGCCGCCGGCAGCTTTGCGCCACAGTGGGACAATCCAAGAGGAGTCAAGTGGTGGCCTACCGCCCTGTGCGAACTCAAGGCGAAGATGCCCGAAGACGCCTACCGTTCCATCGAGACGGAGGCGCTGCAACTGGCAAACAACTATCCGTCCGCCCTTCCCGGCGGCATCTGCCACTGCGACCTGTTCAGGAACAATGTCTTGTGGACCAGTGACAGAACCGTTTCGGCCGTCATTGACTTCTACTTCGGCGGAGGCGACCTGTTCATCTTCGATCTGGCAGTCTGCGCCAACGACTGGTGCGTTGACGCCGAAGGCCGCCACGACATCGAAAGGATGGCAGCCCTTTTCAGCGGCTACCGGTCGGTGAGAAACCTGAAGCCGGAGGAGATCGGCGCGATCAACACAGTATTCCGCTGCGCCGCGATGCGGTTCTGGCTGTCGCGTCTCCATGACATCCACTATCCGCGCGACGCCATATTGCTTACTCCCCACAATCCTGTGCGTTTCGAGCGGATACATGCCAGCTGCGCCGAGCGGCATGACGAAATCCGCCATGCCACGGGTGGCTGATAGACTCACACCTCCAACAATCCGGAGCAAGAGGACACCATGCCAATCAAGTCAGACAAGTGGATCAGGAAAATGGCCGAGCAGCAAGGCCTCATAGATCCGTTCGAACCCAGGCAGGTGCGCGAGTGCAATGGGAAAAGCGTCATATCGTACGGCACCTCCAGCTACGGATACGACCTTCGCTGCGGCGAGGAGTTCATGATCTTCACCAACGTACACTCGACCGTGGTCGATCCGAAGCAGTTCGATGAGAAGTCGTTCGTGCGATTCACCGGGGAAATCTGCGTTATACCTCCAAACTCGTTCGCCCTGGCCCGCTCCATCGAGCGTTTCCGCATTCCCAGGAACATACTCACCGTCTGCCTCGGCAAGTCGACCTATGCCCGTTGCGGAATCATTGTCAACGTCACTCCGTTCGAACCCGAATGGGAAGGCTATGTGACGCTGGAATTCTCCAACACCACGCCGCTTCCTGCCAAAATCCACGCCAACGAGGGGGTATGCCAGGTGATCTTCCTGGAAGCGGACGAGGAGTGTGAAACGTCCTATCAGGATCGCAAGGGCAAGTACCAGCACCAGGCCGGGCTGACGCTTCCACAGCCGTAGCCAGCTGATGGCCTGGACACCCTACCTGACCGCCGTCCTGCTGGGCGTCATAGAGGGGATTACGGAATTTCTGCCGATCTCCAGCACTGGCCACCTGATCTTCTTCAGCCAACTGCTGGGTGAACACAACGACAAGGGCAAGGTCTTCGAGATATTCATTCAGCTCGGCGCCATTCTCGCTGTCTGCTGGGAATACCGGCGCATGCTCTGTGAAACCGCACTTTCGCTGCTCTCCGAACGCAAGTCACAGCGGTTTGCATCGAACCTGGCGCTTGCCTTCCTTCCAAGCGCGGTCGGAGGCCTGCTGCTCTATTCGCTGATCAAGGAGCATCTGTTCTCGGTCCAGGTGGTCGGCGCCGCACTGGTCATAGGAGGCATCGCCATCATTGCCATAGAGCGCATGAACCTCAAGTTCCAAGTGAATGCCGTCGAACACATTGGCCCATGGCAAGCCCTGAAAATCGGCTGCGCACAGATGCTGGCCTTCATTCCGGGAGTCTCCCGGTCCGGAGCCACAATACTGGGCGGCATGCTGTTCGGCCTTGACCGCAAAAGCGCAACCGAATTCTCGTTCCATCTTGCAATCCCCACCATGTTCGCAGCCACCGGCTACGACCTGGCAAGAAACTGGAGCATCCTTGACGCATCGGACTTCGTCCGGATGATGGTCGGTTTTGCAACCGCCTTCTTCGCCGCACTGCTGACGATCCGCTTTCTCATCCGCTATGTCTCCAGCCACGACTTCACCGTCTTCGGCTGGTACCGGATTGTCTTCGGCCTCACAGTGCTGGCCATAGCCTTCAGCTAGGAAACTGCAACTCTCTTGCCGGGAAACGCCACAGCCGCAAGGTGGGATTGTCTCAAAAGCGGCCGCTCCGAATAAAATAATAGATTCGGAAGATTCCCAGCATGTCACTGCTAGTCCAGAAATATGGCGGCACGTCGGTCGCCGACCTGTCCAAGATCGAGGCGGCCGCCCGCAAGGTGGCCACTTCCGTCACCAATGGTGACAGCGTCGCTGTTGTCGTCTCCGCCATGGCAGGCGAGACCGACCGCCTGCTTCAACTTGCACATGACGTATCTGATTCCGTAACTCCCCGGGAGTTCGCAGCCATTGCGTCAAGCGGGGAACTGGTCACCGCAGGTCTGATGGCTCTCACGCTGAGCCGGATAGGAGTGCCGGCGGTCAGCCTGAGCGGTGCACAGGCTGGAATCAGAACCATTGGAAAGCACCACAAGGCCAGAATAGAGACCGTTAACGCTGATCTGCCGAGGAACCTTATCAACAGCGGCAAAGTTCCAGTAGTTGCGGGATTCCAAGGCGTCAACCAGGAAGGCGAAACCACCACGCTTGGCCGCGGCGGCTCGGACACAACCGCCGTGGCGCTCGCTGCAGCGTTGCAGGCCGACGAATGCCTCATATACACTGATGTTGACGGGATCTTCACCTGCGATCCCCGTATCGTCTCGAATGCGAGACGGCTAAGCAGCCTGCATTTCGAGGAGCTTCTGGAACTGGCGTCGCTCGGCGCCAAAGTCCTCAACGTCAGGGCCGCTGAATATGCGGCCAAGCAGCGTGTACCCATGCGGATACTGTCCAGCATGACTGACGATCCGGAAGGAACTTTGATAACATACGACGAGAACGGAACCATGGAAAAGCCAATAGTCACCGGAATAGCACTCAACCGCCAGGAGGCCAAGATCACGCTCATCGACGTGCCAGACAGGCCCGGGATCGCGAGCAGAATACTGAAGGAGGTTGCCGACGAGGAGATTGACGTCGACATGATCATCCAGAACATCGGCAGCGCTTCGGAAACCAGCTTCTCGTTCACCGTGCAGCGCGCCGACTACGAGCATGCGCTTGACACGGTGCGGAAAATCGCCAAAGAACTCGGCTCGAAAGGTGTCACCGGCGACAATGCCATCGGCAAACTCTCTGTCGTGGGCATCGGCATGAAGTCCCACGCAGGAGTGGCGAGCAGAATGTTCGAAGTGCTGGCGGCGGAGAACATCAACATACAGATGATTTCAACTTCCGAGATTAAAATATCCGTAGTCATCGAAGAGAAATACCTTGAGTTGGCCGCCCGGGCGCTCCACGCGGCGTTCGGTCTGGAATCAGAACCGCTTGAGGAGAGACCCGTCGCGGGTCCGAAAGTCTGACGCATCCGGAGAGATGGCCGAGTGGTTGAAGGCGCTCCCCTGCTAAGGGAGTATAGGGTTTATAGCCCTATCGAGGGTTCGAATCCCTCTCTCTCCGCCATTTGCATCCCTTGTTTCCGCCATAAATTCATCCGAGAGATCTACAATCTACAATGGACGCAAATGCAAAACACGAAGGGCTAGATTGATCGTGGAACCGCATGATGGCTAAATTCGAAACAATTGCCGACATCGTCTCCAATGGCTTCTGCATTGGTTGCGGTCTCTGCGCCGCAGTCGCCCCGTCTGCAAATATTGAAATGACCCTCTCTTCTCATGGCCATCTGCGACCCAGACTGCGTTCAGCGATATCCAAGGAAGACAACGACGCTGTGTTGCGGACGTGTCCCGGCATTGTCGTATCCGGCCCGTTCCCCTCGGAATGTGCCGATGCTTACGACCCTGTCTGGGGGAGGATCACGCGTGCGGCAATCGGATATGCCGGTGACCCCGAGCTCCGGTTTCGCGCTTCAACCGGCGGAGCAATGACGGCAATTAACCGCGCCCTTCTGAGAACCGGCCGTGTTGCATTCGTGCTTCAGATGATCCCAGATCCAGACAATGCGCTTGGGTCAACTGCACAATTCGCGCGTAGTGCAGAAGAACTCGACCAAAACAATGGTTCCCGATATGCCACTTGCGCACCCTTGACCGACATTCATCAGGCGCTGGAACTGAACGAGCCCTTTGCGGCATCCCTAAAGCCATGTGATGTTTCAGGACTAAAAAATCTCATGGAGATGGACTCCCGGGCTGCGAATCTAATCAAATTCACGACAGCTCTCTATTGCGGCACGGTACCAAGCATTGCCGCATCATATGGTTTCTTCAGTCGTCGCGGCGTTGATATGGACCGGGACCCCCCAGCTACATTCAGATGGCGGGGTAATGGCTGTCCCGGACCCACGCTAGCGACCATGAGCGATGGCCGCCAATTCCAAGGCACGTATAACGAGTTATGGGATGACAACACTTGGACAACTCAGTTCCGCTGCAAAGTATGTCCAGATGCCATTGGTCTCTCAGCGGATATTGCCGTTGGCGACAATTGGGAAGGAGGCATACCTAAAGGTGAGGACGAAGGGTGGAATGCACTAGTCGCCCATAGCGACCTCGGTGCGGCGGTTCTCGAGGAGGCCGAGGCTGCCGGCGATATTGTGCTGAACGATGTACCACTTGAACACATGAACATTACGCAACCCCACCACATGCGGATGCGCCAGACACTGCTTGCGCGATTGGCGGCGTGCAAGACCGTAGGAATGCCAGAACCAACCTTCCAAAACCTTGGGCTGGAATTATGTGCAGAAGCGCTTTCGCCAGAAGAACTGGGCAGCAATTACGCCGGTACAGTTGAGCGTCTCCGCAAAGGGCATGGAGATGGCGATTCAATTTCTGACTATGGAAAATCAAGTGCACTTGAGGGCAGTAACGAATAGAGACCTGTCCCGCTTCAGGCTATCAGGAGAACTACATCCGCCGAATGGGTGTGGCACGTAGTCATCGAGGAGAAATACCTTGAGTTGGCCGCCCAGGCGCTCCACGCGACGTTCGGTCCGGAATCAGAACCGCTTGAGGAGAGACCCGTCGCGGATCCGGGATGGCAAGACCTTGAAAGCCATGTCAACCGGTTCAAGGTGTTCTTAGCATCAATACACCAACCTGTGCAATGTCAAGTCAAGGTTTCAACGGGAAGGCAGCTCAAGCTATTTGTGGCTTTTATGGAAAGCACATGCCTTGCCGCAGAGAATGCAGTGAAGCCTTCCAGCTTATGTTCTGACTGCTAGGGAAGAGGGATTACAAGTTTCACCGCGTCAAGCGGGTTCTTTACGCAGTCAACTCAATTAAAGGCAATAATATACCAGTTGATTCTGCTACAGGCGAGCATCGTGGGCGGATTTCCGCAATTGGCGCATGTCAAACGCTTCAAACTTCCTGAACCTGCCTGTCCTAAAAGCCATTGCCTTGCCTGGGAATAGCCGCCGCCATCCGGGGACGATGCCCGTATCGTAGCCTGCCTGCTGAACGCAGGGCACCAGGGACGGATCCACCGAACCGCCTGAGTGTTGGACTTGCTCTCAATGGCACTGTTGCCAACGGCGCGGATGATAGACAATGAAGTGGCAGGCTTTTGGCTTGCCGTGGACGCCGTTGCCGACATCGTGCTGTTCGGTGAAGATCGGCTGTTCAAGAATCCTCATGGAAGCGAACGGGTTCCCGTCCGCTCGGCCGTATCCGCATTCACTGCGGAAGCCGAGCCGCACAGGCCATCGGCGGCTTGGAATTCAACAATTGGACATCACCATGTCCACACGGTAGACAAGGCGGTTCCCCCAGGGATCGGCCGGCTGGCTGCCCAGGGTCGCATGCGGAAGCCAGCCCAGGCTGCTCACGCATTGCCCTTCGGCGCTTCCTATGGCAGCGCCGGGCGCAACCGTGACTGTCTGTGGAATGGTCAGGCCCATGCGATCCTCAATGCCGTCACCCGTCACGTCCGGACACGGCAGATAGGGGCGCCCTCCCGGCAGTGCATGAACGGTGCCGGCCACCTCGACGTGGCGCTCAACCGTCCGGTGTGATGCCGCATAGTCAGCCACGTTGAACCTGATCACTTCCAATTGGCGCGCCACCGAATCATAGTTGTCCTGAAGAACCTTGTTTTGGATCAGAAGAATGGGTCCGCTCGCCAGAAGCGCACCCGCCACCAGCACAATCGTCAGCTCCACAATCGAGTAGCCTCGGACGCCACGCGGCCGCGCAACGGCACGGAGGCTCCCGCTCCGGTTCATGGACGTTCCCTGGCCAGCCTTACTCATATGAAGCTGAATGGTAGTGTATAACGGACCTCCTGGGAAGTGCCAGGGAACAGTACTATCGAGACCTCCACGTCTTGGTCGACTGGATCAACCGTCGGTACACTAAAAGATACAGCTAATTGGATGGTGTGAAATATTCTTCCGTCGGAGAGTGTTCTGGAAAAACTTACGTCGTCTGGCACGAAAAAGTAACAGGTCTTCGGAGCAGTCGCGCTGTCAAAATCCGGACAGTCAGTAGCAGGCAAATCCCTAAAGGTTATCCTATAGTCGACTCCTGATACCAACCTGGAGGTGCCACCGATGACCAACGATATCGGCAAATAACCATCTGATCCGGGAGGAACAGTAAAGTGTATGTTGTTGAATATTATGACCCCGGGGCGGACACTGAATTGGGACTCCGTACCGTCGGCGGGGTGAGGGTCGTGTGTCACAATTGTTCCGCCGGTAGGCAGAAACTCCTTATCTCCCACCGGCGGCACCGGCGGCACCAGTGGCGGAGGTGTCGGGCCGTCAAACGGAACCACCGCCGGTGTCAGCGTCGTGACCGGGATGGCCGTTGTCACAGCCACTGAAATTGCCGGAGTGATGATCGTCAGCCCCGGCGTGATCGCCTGCGGCGCTATGGATGCGGACACGGTGGTCAGGAACGCGCCGACAAGACGTCCGCCCAGGGCGTAGACCCTGTCATTGGTGTCAATCGGCTGGTCCACTCTGCCACGTGAACGCTGCGACCCGCTGTAGTAGTCGAAGACATTGTCGAAGTCGGTGTTCTCCGGCGTGTCAAGATACGTGCAGATGTGACCGCTTGAGACCGGATCGCTTGTCCGGGTGGCGCCTCCCTGGACCACGCCTTCGTGGACCTGGTCGAAAGGCGCCGCGGAAGCCACTGCGCAACCCTTGGCGTTCTCCAGCGGATACGGACTGTGAAACACCGCCGCCTGAACGTTTTCAAGCTGTGCGCCTTGAGCCGCATGGAATCTCGCCCCTTTCGGAAGAATCAGTCCCGGCCGCGTCAGTGACAGATGCCCTTTCGGCACCAGAAGCGCGCTTGATCTGCTTTCCAGACGCTCATGCCGACCTCCCACGCCAAGGCTGACGATCATCACTCCGGCAATTTCAGTGGCTGTGACAACGGCCATCCCGGTCACGACGCTGACACCGGCGGTGGTTCCGTTTGACGGCCCGACACCACCGCCACTGGTGCCGCCGGTGCCGCCGGTGGGAGATAAGGAGTTTCCGCCTGCCGGCGAAACAGTTTTGCCGTCAATAGACGACAGCGGCGGACTATTTTCGCGCGTCTTAGCTCCGGCTTCACCATTGGTCCAACCTGGGAGTACCCTTTTCAACCTCCAATTGTTGTTGGTTCCTGGTAGGGTAGGTTACCTGCCGATATCGCTCGCCATCGAGGGCACCTCCCCCTTGGTACCAGGTGTCGACTATGAGTTGAGCTTTAGGGATTTGTCTGCTACTGACTGTCCGGATTTTGACAGCGCGACTGCTCCGAAGGTCTGTTACCCTTCCACAACCGACGCAGGTTTTTCAGTGCCACAAAATGCGACCGACGGCAATACATACACGAGACACGGCATCCGCCTCGCTTTCAGGTTTAATGTACCGATACCGACGGATCCAACAGACCAAGACATAAGGCCGACGCTAGTACTGTTCCCTGGCACCCCCGGGGAGGTCCGTGTTCCAATACTTCTCCGATACCCCTAATGATCATGAGCAAGACAGGCCAGGGAACGTCCATGAACCGGAGCGGGAGCCTCCGTGCCGTTGCGCGGCCGCGTGGCGTCCGAGGCTACTCGATTGTGGAGCTGACGATTGTGCTGGTGGCGGGTGCGCTTCTGGCGAGCGGACCCATTCTTCTGATCCAAAACAAGGTTCTTCAGGACAACTATGATTCGGTGGCGCGCCAATTGGAAGTGATCAGGTTCAACGTGGCTGACTATGCGGCATCACACCGGACGGTTGAGCGCCACGTCGAGGTGGCCGGCACCGTTCATGCACTGCCGGGAGGGCGCCCCTATCTGCCGTGTCCGGACGTGACGGGTGACGGCATTGAGGATCGCATGGGCCTGACCATTCCACAGACAGTCACGGTTGCGCCCGGCGCTGCCATAGGAAGCGCCGAAGGGCAATGCGTGAGCAGCCTGGGCTGGCTTCCGCATGCGACCCTGGGCAGCCAGCCGGCCGATCCCTGGGGGAACCGCCTTGTCTACCGTGTGGACATGGTGATGTCCAATTGTTGAATTCCAAGCCGCCGATGGCCTGTGCGGCTCGGCTTCCGCAGTGAATGCGGATACGGCCGAGCGGACGGGAACCCGTTCGCTTCCATGAGGATTCTTGAACAGCCGATCTTCACCGAACAGCACGATGTCGGCAACGGCGTCCACGGCAAGCCAAAAGCCTGCCACTTCATTGTCTATCATCCGCGCCGTTGGCAACAGTGCCATTGAGAGCAAGTCCAACACTCAGGCGGTTCGGTGGATCCGTCCCTGGTGCCCTGCGTTCAGCAGGCAGGCTACGATACGGGCATCGTCCCCGGATGGCGGCGGCTATTCCCAGGCAAGGCAATGGCTTTTAGGACAGGCAGGTTCAGGAAGTTTGAAGCGTTTGACATGCGCCAATTGCGGAAATCCGCCCACGATGCTCGCCTGTAGCAGAATCAACTGGTATATTATTGCCTTGGCAAAAGCTATGGGCTGCTGATGGCTGACAGGCCGCTCAAAGGGCTCTTCGCGAGGGCGGTCCTGGTCCTTGACCGGAACAACCGGATCGTGTACGGGGAACTGGTGCCGGACATCAGTAGCGAATCGGACTACGAGGCCTCACTGGCTGCACTCAATATCTGAGCCTGAGCCGACAGTTCCCCCAGGTTCCGGAATGCCGGTCGAAACCCGCAGTTCAAGGCACGAATCCGACCTGTTTGATGTAAAATATCCGCCTTGTTCCGATGGCAATCAACCGCACATATTCGCCCAAGCTTTCCGAACTGGAAAACAAGTGGCTTCTGGTCGACGCAAGCAACAAGCCTGTTGGACGTCTAGCCGCCGCCATTGCGTACCGCCTCCGCGGCAAGCACAAGCCGACATGGTCTCCGCACATGAACTGCGGAGACCATGTCATCGTCATTAACGCGGAAAAAGTCCGTTTCACCGGCAACAAGGAAAAGCAAAAGATCTACTACCGGCACACTGGCTACCCTGGCGGAATCCGCTCACGCACGGCAAGCGAGTTGCGCAAGAGCCACCCCGACCGGATTGTCACGAACGCGGTAAGAGGGATGCTTCCCAAGGGTCCTCTCGGCCGCAAGATGCTTGGAAACCTCAGCGTCTACGCCGGCGAGGCGCATCCACACGCCGCCCAGCAGCCTGAACAGGTCAATCTCTAAGAGCAAGGAAGTGGCAACAAGAAAGAAGCAGGCATATGAATACTACGCCACCGGCAGGCGCAAAACCTCGGTTGCACGGGTGTTCGCATCCTCCGGATCAGGCAAGGTCACAGTGAATAATCAGCCGCTCGACAAGTACTTCACCAGAGGCACTTCAATCATGGTCTCGCTCTATCCTCTTGACCATGTGGGCATGAAAGACAAGTTCGACTTCAAGGTGACCGTCAAGGGTGGCGGCGAAAAAGGCCAGGCGGGCGCCATATCGCTCGGCATATCACGCGTGCTGGTAGCCTATGATGAGAACATGAAAACGGTCCTGAAAAAGGAAGGGCTTGTCACGCGCGATTCCAGAGCG
This sequence comes from Gammaproteobacteria bacterium, assembly GCA_965207545.1. GTDB lineage: Bacteria > Pseudomonadota > Gammaproteobacteria > Tethybacterales > CBDBMS01 > CBDBMS01. Next base: position 378,107 of record CBDBMS010000003.1, on the reverse strand, counting down.
GTTGAGCGGAAGAAAGTCGGTCTACGCAAAGCAAGGCGAGCACGCCAGTTCTCCAAGCGATAATCCTGTTACAGGGCATGCCGAACATGCATCTGTAACCCAGTACAATTCAAACATGACTTCGGCACCTACACTCAAGGCTGCTGTGATTGGCGGATCGGGCTATTCCGGCGCGGAACTTCTGCGGCTGCTTGTCGCCCACCCCAACGTTGCAATCGCTACAGTCGCATCCTCCTCCCGGACCGGGGAAAGCGTATCCGAAGCCGTACCGGCGCTTGAGGGACATCTCGACCTGAAATTCATCGACATCAGCGATGTTCCCGCGCAAGGGCATGATGTCGTGTTCTTCGCAACTCCTGAAGGAGTTGCGTCCGAAATGGCCCAGGCAATTGTCGATACCGGAGGCGTGGTCATCGACATCGGTCCGGATTTCCGCCTGAAAAGCGCCAAACTCTGGGAACGCTGGTACGGCAGTCCACACAAGGCCGCACACCTGCTTGAAGAAGCCGTGTATGGTCTGCCGGAAGCCAATACACAGCTGATTCGGGATGCACGCATCATTGCCAATCCAGGCTGCTACCCGACCGCAGCGCTCCTGGCACTCTACCCGCTAGCCAAGGCCAAGGCGATCGTTCCGGGATCAGTGATCATTGACGCCAAGTCCGGCGTGACTGGCGCAGGAAAGAAGACAAACCGGCCCGATCTGCTCTTCGCCGAGATCGATGGCAACCTTTCGACCTATGGTGTGGCGGGACACCGCCACCATCCGGAGATTCTCCAGATGCTCGAACCTCTGGGCATGACCAGCAGTCTCACATTCGTTCCTCACTTGCTCCCCGTGCGTCGCGGACTTCTCGCCACCATCTATGTGCAACCTGTCGCCGATGCAGACCTGCACCAAACACTCAGCGAATTCCATAGGGCCTTGCCGCTAACCACGGTTCTGCCTGCGGGACGCATGCCGTCCCTAGTCTCGGTGCGCAACACCAACTTCTGCCATATAGGCGTACATCAACCAAAGGATGGGGGAACCTCAGTCATCGTATCTGCCATCGACAATCTCGGCAAGGGCGCTGCCGGACAGGCCGTGCAGAACATGAACATCAGGTTTGGGCTCGACGAATGCTCCGGCATCGCCGTGGCACCGCCCCCATCATGATCAACTACGGATGGAACACTACGATCAAACAAAAACTGACCGGTTTCTGGCACCGATTGCTCGGACCCGGCGGAAGCCGGACAGTGCCCATAGTTTGCTCAGTGCTACTGTTATTGCTAGGGTTTCTGCTGGGACGAATCGACCAGGACAGCAATGTGGACTCCGCCGAGAACCGTCAGCGTAGAGCGATCAATCTGGCAAGAATCCTCGAAGAGGAGAACAGGAAACTCAAGGAAGCTCTACAAACGGAGCAGTTAAAGCGCAACCTGAGCGAAAAGAACCTCAAGGCCCTCGCGGAACAGATGGAAGCCACCAGTTCCAGCCTGGTCACCGGACAAAAGGAAATCACGTTTCTCAAGCAGCTACTGCAGGAACGCGACAATCTGGACACCGAGGTGCAGATCCGCAACCTTTCCATATCCCCCGACTTCAGGGAGAACAGCTACAATCTGCAGGCTGTCCTCATCAGGAATGCCAGCAACCAGCGCAGCAACTTCAAAGGCAGATTCGAACTGGCTATCAACGTCGATGTCAAAGGCAAGGCAACCATCGCATACCATCCGGAACGCGGACAAAGAACGCCTTCCATGGACTTCCGCTTCTACCATGAGATCAACGATTCATTCCTGCTTCCGCCAGGCGCCGAAGTGCTAAACGCCCGCCTTTCCATTTACAATAGCAATGACGACTTGGTCGTCTCCAGAATTCTCATTGAGGCGAACAGCCTAGGATCTGACGAAACGGAGACAAATGCCGCTAAGACGGAGCAGTCGTAAGCCGGAAATGATGCCACCTCTAAATCTGAAGAAATCGATTCTCTACTCCACCGGAGTTGCGGCGGCCGCTTTCGCCCTTCTGGCGCTGATGTCGACCTGCGCCAAGAAACCTCCTCCCACCATGGTCAAGGAGAAACGCTACCTGGTCCAGGCACTCACCGTCTCTGTCGGCAAGATCCGTCCGAAAGTGTCTGTTTTTGGGACGATACAGGCGCGAAACCATGTGACGCTGACCAGTCCGGTCGGCGCTGAACTTCTTGAAATCCGGTTCCTGGAGGGAGAACGTTTTGACAAGGGGGAGCAACTGGTCCGGCTTGATCTGCGTGACATCAAGCTGCAGCGTGACGAGAGTCTTGCCACCGCCGAGGAGATCATTGCCCAAATCAAGGGCACCATCTCCGACGGTGAGATCGAAAGGCGCCGACTGGCAGACACAAGCGAACTGCTCGAACTCGCCAAGAAACAGTACGAGCGGGCCGAACGGCTGCTTGGCGAAAAGGTGATACCCCAGTCACAGTTCGAAACCTCCGAAACGGCGTACAAGCAACGAGAGATCGACTACCTCAACCAGCAGCAAAAAAGCCAGAACCTGGAGACGCAACGGCTACGGCTCGAAGCGCAGAAAAAGCGCATCGAAAGCCAGCGTGGCCAACTGGACATCCAGTTGGAGCAGGCACGCATGAGAGCGCCTTTCTCCGGAACCGTCCTGGAAATCTTTGCATCGGTAGGCGACCGTCTTTCGGCTGGTACACCGGTTGTCGAGATATTCGACCCTGATTCGCTCATTCTCAGAGCTTCAGTCCCCAACAGCCATCTGGCAAGAATGGCCACTTCGGACAATCCCCAAGTGTGGCTTCCGGAACCGTCCGGCAAGACACTGACTCTCGGCATCGACTATCTCAAACCGGAAATAACCGCTGGACAGGGAAGTGCCGAGACGATCATCAAGCTTCCCAAGGGACCGTGGATACTCGGGTCAATCACAGAGCTTGACATCATTCTGGACTTTGTCGAAGACAGCGTTGCCCTCCCCTACGAGGCGCTTTACTCCAACAACCGGATTTTCCGGATCGATTCCAGCTCCCGGGCCGAAAGCCTTGAGTGCGACCTGCTCGGACTGGCAGGCATCGAAGGAGACGGAAGCGAGATCCTGCTTCAGTGCGGCGGACTGAAGACAGGGGATGTGGTGATCCAACAGCAGATTCCAAACCTAGCCACGGGATTCAAGATCAATATCCTAGGACAATAGCTTCATGGGTTCCATCATCTCCATGTTCGCCAAGCACCGCGTTGCTCCCGACCTGCTGATGATCATCGTCTTCGTTATCGGCTCCTGGTCCCTATCGAAAATCAACACCCAGTTCTTCCCCACATTCCAACTGCAGTACATATCGGTCTCCGCAAAGTGGCCAGGCGCTTCCGCTGAAGACATCGAGACATCCGTAATCATCCCGCTCGAGAACCAACTTCGCACGCTGAGCACGCTCAAGGAGATGACCTCGTCGGCGCTTGACGGAATTGGATTCGTCTATCTCGAGTTCCCCGACAAGGCCAACATTTCGGACCTTCTCGACAAGGCCAAGCAACAGGTCAACCTGGCCGTCAGCAATCTGCCAGCCGATGTCGAAACCCCGCAGGTCTCCGAAGTGGTTCGCTACGACGATATCACGCGAATCACCATATCCGGTGACATGGCCGCTGGCGAACTGAGAAATCTTGTACGCACCTTCGAAACAGAACTCCTAGGCATAGGGATCGGCAAGGTCGATGTGAACGGCATACCTAAGGAGGAGATCCAGGTTCTAGTCGATGACCGCAGACTGATCGAACTCGGCCTGACTTTCGGCGACATTGGCGAGAAGATCGGGCTGGACAACAGGGACAACTCCGCCGGCAAACTGGAAAGCGGCGACAGCCAGTATCAGCTCCGGACACTCTCCAAGCGCGAGGACATAGCATCCCTCACCCGCATTCCGATCAAGACGCTTCCTGATGGAACGCTGATCCGCCTCGGTGACATAGCAACCATCGAGCGGCGGCACAAGGAGAACAAGGACAGCGTTCTCTTCGACGGCAAGCCGGCAGTCGAGCTGCATCTTCGGCGCAACCTGTCGGACAACATCCTCGACGCAGCACAGGCGGCTGACAGTTGGATGATGAGCAAGGAAGCGGAACTTCCGCCTAGCATAAACATCGCCGCCCACGACAAAAACTGGGTTGCAGTCCAGGATCGCCTGCAGCTCCTTCTCAAGAACGGGTTCCTCGGCCTGATCCTAGTCGTGTCAGTCCTCTTCATTCTGCTAAGCGCCCGCGTCGCCTTCTGGATCGCAGTGGGGATACCCATTGCGTTCATGATGTGCCTCGCCGTATTCGGCTACCTGGGGGGGACGATCAACATGATCAGCATGTTCGCGCTGATCATGGCCACCGGAATCATTGTCGACGACTCCATAGTGGTCGGAGAAAACTTCCTCTACCGCCTCGAAAACGGCGAGAATGCCATTGACGCATCGATCGGCAGCGCCAAGCGGATGTTCATCCCAATACTCGCCTCCTCGCTGACCACCATCTCCTCCTTCATACCCCTGTTTGTCATCGGAGGCATCATCGGCTCCATCATTTTCGACATACCGTTCATCATCGTATGCGTCATTACGGCCGCTTTGCTCGAGTGCTTCCTGATCCTCCCTGGACATCTCTACTCAAGCTACCGCAAGCAGGGCTACAAGGAGAAAAATAGCGGGCTACGGTACAAGATCAACGCCAATTTCAACCGATTCCGGGACCGTATGTTCCGCCCGCTCGTGCAAAAGGCGGTTGAATACCGCGGCACCACTGTCGTTGCCTGCATCTCCATGCTCGCCTTAAGCATAGGACTGCTAGTGAACGGCTTTGTACGCTACTCCTTCTTTCCAGGAGCGGATCTCAACATACTTAACGTGAACATGGAGTTCGTCGTCGGAACTCCGGACAGGAAAATGATCAAATACGTCCGCTATCTAGAGGATTCCCTTCCGGCCTTGGAAGAGGAACTGAAGATTGAAGGGCTGGTCAAGCACACCTCGGTCTACTTCGGTGCGCGCACCGAACAAAGCGAGGCCCGCCGTGAACGTGTACGCATGAGAGTCGAACTGGCGCCGGGTGACAAGCGCAAGATATCCCTCGATGAGGTTGCAGATGTCTGGCGTAGCCAGATCACCCAATCACCGGAAATTGAGACCTTCGTGATATCCGGCCAGCGGGGCGGCCCACCAGGCAGCGACATCGAGTTCGACATCCGAGGCGCCGACATCGCCCAGCTGAAAAAGGCGGCGCTTGAACTCCAGGAGCGGCTCAGAGGCACCAGCGGGGTGTTGCGGATATCTGACGACCTGCCCTATGGCAAGCAGCAACTGGTGTTCAGTCTGACGCCTCTCAGCCGGCAACTCGGACTGAACGTCAACTACGTATCCTCGCAACTGCGGGACGCCTATGATGGAAGCCTGGCACAGACTTTCACCGAGGGGGTTGACGAAATCGAGGTCCGGGTCATGCTTGCCGACAACGACCGGCTTCAGCCAGCGTACCTGCTCCAGCTTCCGATCCGTCTGCCCAGCGGCGAGTACGCCGCACTGGAAGACCTCGTGGAACTCAAGCCGAGGCGTGGCTTCGACGTCATCCGCCACACCAACGGCAGACTCTCCATCAAGGTCAATTCCGACATCAACTCTGATGTGACCAGCGTGGCCGAAGTCATAGACGACATCACCTCAAGCGGCTTTCTTTCCGATCTCGAGAGCAGGTATGAAGCATCGATCAGCCTGTCCGGCAAACGCGAAGATGAGCAACAGACCCTCAGTGACATGAAGTTCGGCTTCGTGGTCATGCTAGCCCTGATTTTCATCATTCTCACGTGGGTGTTCAGTTCCTGGTCGCTGCCGCTCGTCGTCATGGTGACGATGCCGTTCGGCATCGTCGGAGCCATCTTTGGACACTGGATCATGAACCTGACGCTCTCAATACTGTCTTTCTTCGGCGTTTTCACGCTGGCAGGCATCATCGTGAACAACTCGATCGTCCTAATCACGTTCTTTTCGGATCTCTGCAAGGAAAGGCCGGATGAGGATCCGCAGCAGCTGATCGTGGATGCCAGCTGCATGCGGCTGAGGGCGGTACTGATCACCTCGTTCACTACGATCATCGGTCTGCTTCCGCTTGTGGCCGAAACATCAACGCAGGCCCAGTTTCTCATCCCAATGGCTGTCTCCATCAGTTTCGGACTGATGTTTGCCACCGTACTCATACTCCTGTTCGCACCGGCCTGTCTTTCATACCACCAGTCCCTCGACGCGCTGCTTAACAGGGAAGTCAGAAAGCCGGCGGGTGCCACGCCGCAGATTACAATAGGAAACCCATGACGGCCATGTCTGAACTAATTCACTTCCTCTTCATAGAAAACCTCATGCTCAGCGTCATAACCCTGCTCTGCGGCGCCATGGCGGCATACTACTGGTCGAAGCCGGCGGATGCCAGCCTGGTCGAGCCACTGAGCGCGATACAGATCCTCAACAGCAGCCAGGGCCTCTATCTTGATGTCAGAACCGGAGCGGAATTCGAAAAAGGACACATTGTCAACTCGAAAAACATTCCCCTGTCGGAACTCGAAGGCAGACTGGAGTCGATCCGCAAGTACAAGAGCAAACCGGTCATTGTTGTTTGCGAACGCGGAACACAGGCGCCGACGGCAAAAAAGAAGCTAGGCGCCGACGGCTTCGAAAACGTGTTCCTGCTCAAGGGGGGTCTTGGCAACTGGCGTACAAACAACCTGCCTCTCAGCCGGAAATGAAGCAGGTCACCGTCTACTATTCGCCCTTTTGTCCTTTCTGCATCATGGCATTCATCCTTCTGGGCAGGCACGGCATCAAGAATCCCACAAGGATAAGGGTCGACAACGATTCGGAGAGCATGCGCGAAATGATCAGCCGCACCCGGCGCCACACTATGCCGCAGATCTACATCGGCGATCTGCACGTCGGCGGTTGCGACGAACTGCATGCCCTTGACAGGGAAGGCCGCCTGGAAAGGCTGCTCGATAACCATGAAAAAGGCGAAGGGGAAAAGCCATGATGACAACTGCAAGATCCATCATCGGACTGGCGCTTTCGCTGGCGCTAGGCGTCACCGTATCTTCAGCGTATCCGGAAGGTTTCCGCACTCTTGAGCCAGCCGTTCTCTACAGCGGCCCATCGGAAAGAGTGGCGCCGCTCCTGATTTTCGAAAAGGGCTACCCTTTGCGGCGCATCAGCGAAATTGACGAGTGGCACAAGGTGGAAACGTCTGACCAGAAGGTTGGCTGGATTAAAAGCGAAATTCTGGAAAGCGCATCGCTAGCTGTAGTGATGGAAGACGATTCAACAGTGAGAAGACGCCCGGATGCGAATGCCGACGTCATGTTCGCAGCGGTCAGCGGTGTGATTCTTGAAATCGTCGAGGACAGTCCGGGCGACTGGCTGCTCGTGCGCCATCGCGATGGCGAATCAGGCTATATCCTCAAGAGTTCGGTATGGCGTAACCACCGCGAATCGCCCTAGAGCCGGCAAGTCAGCCACCCTTGGGAGGCTCCGGAATGAGTATCCCCGTTGTCATGCGATCCTCAACAAAATATTTCCTGGCAACCCTGCGGACATCCTCCACAGTCACGTCTTCAAGTTTGGCGTCCAAGTCCAGTGCCTCCTCATAGGGCATGCCGATGACCTCGTACGCACCGATCTGCCGTGCCTGCCCCCCTATGCTGTCACGCTCAAAGACCCGAAGAGAGCGCAGCTGGATTTTCAGTTTCGCCAGCTCATTCTCCGTTATGCCGTTATCCGCTATTGCGGCGATCTCGGCTCTCAGGGCATCGGCAAGATCATCAACGGTGTAGCCCTCGGCAGGAATGCCGCCAAGCATGAACAGTCCTGCATATCGTGCCACCATATCGTATCCCGCCCAGGCCTCAAGGGCAAGCTTGCGCTCCCGAACCAGCCTCCTGCTGTAACGGGACGATGAGTCGCCTGACAGGACGTATGCAAGCACTTCAAGGGCATAGACGTCCCGAGTGCTCTCCTGTCCCGGAACAAGTGACGGAGTCTTGTAGCCGATGAACAGATACGGAAGCTCCGCCGTGTCTCTGAGATGGATAAGCCGGGAACCGCTCTGGGACTCATCACCCAGACTCTTGCGCGGTGGAATCTCGAACCGCTGCAGGGAACCGAAGTGCTGCTCGGCCATGTCGAACACCTCCTCCGGGCTGACATCGCCGACAACAACAAGAACGGCATTGGCTGGCGAATAGTAGGTCTTGTACCAATTCCTGAGGTCGTCAAGCGTTATCGCCCTGATATCCGACTCCCAGCCAATCACCGGATGGCGTATCGGGCTCGACTGGAACGCAGCTGCGATCGTCCTCTGGTACAACTTGGAAACCGGCTGATCGTCGTAGCGCAGTTGCTTCTCTTCCAGAACCACCTTGCGCTCGCTTTCGACTTCATCCGGCCGGAACACCAGATTGGCCATGCGATCGGCTTCGATCTCCATGAATAGGCGTAGATCGTCCCTGTGCAGCCTGGAAAAGTAGGCGGTGTAGTCACGTGATGTGAACGCATTGTCGTTCCCGCCGACCTCGGCGATCATGGTTGACGCACTTTTCTCGCCGAACGCCTCCGAACCCTTGAACATCAGATGTTCAAGAAAGTGGGATATGCCAGTGATGCCGCCATGCTCGTCGACAGAGCCAACCTTGTACCAGACCATTGGAGCGACCACCGGCGAACGGTGATCCTCCTTGACCACGATCCTAAGACCGTTGGATAGCGTGTGCCTGTGAAGAACGGGCATACTGCCAGCCTGTGAGGCTGAGGCGTGGGTGATTGAAGTCGTCAGCATGAGGCACAAGATTGGAATGACTGGTTTTTTTATCATGGTAAACGGGCATTGCCGTTTTGGGCGGCATTTAAAGGATAATACAGCAAACAGCAAACACTGCCAACATCTTGAGAGAAAAGTTTTTCGCCGGACTGCGCAGATCCCGAGAACAGTTGGAAGTCGGATTAGAAGGCGACCGACTGGAAGGTTTTCTTGAACTGCTTGAGGAACGGATGCTTCTGGCCGATTGCGGCCCTCTAGCTACCGGAAAGGCAATCGCCTATGTGCGCAGCAGATTTGTCAATTCCAAAGAGGGGAGCGGACTCGAAGTGAAGAAATGCCTGCGCGAATTCGTCAGAAGCGCCGTGGAACCACTTCAGCGCCCGCTAAACCCGAATGCAAAGCCGTTCATCATAATGGTCGCGGGCATCAACGGCGGCGGCAAAACCACCACAATCGCCAAACTGGCACACAAGTTCGCCCAAAACGGCTCACATGTCATGGTTTCAACCAGCGACACATTCAGGGCGGCGGCGCGCGAACAGATATTGTCGTGGACACAGCGTCTTGGCAAACATGTGGAGTTCATCGACTCTGCAAGCAACAACCCGTCAGCAGCGGCCTTCGATGCCGTCAAGACCGCGGCCGCAAGGCAATGTGACGTTCTGATAGTCGACACTGCAGGAAGGCTTCCCAATCAGGCCAATCTCATGAAGGAACTGGCGAAGACAAAAAACGTGATAGGCAAGGCCTATTCCGGTGCACCGGCTGAAACCATGCTGGTACTCGACGCAACCAACGGCAGAAACACATTGTCCCAACTAAAGGCATTCAATGATACAATTGGAGTGACTGGATTGACTGTCACCAAACTGGATGGAACTGCAAAGGGAGGCACTATACTTGCCATTGCCATGGAAAACCCTATCCCTATCAGATATGTCGGCGTAGGAGAAGGAATGGAAGATCTCCTTCCTTTTGAAGCCAATGTCTTTGCAACGGCGTTGCTGTTGCATAGATAGGAACAGCACCATCACCATATTCCCCCCGCCATGAAGAAACTTTTCGTGATCCTATTAGTGTTGGCAGGCTTGCTTTACGCTGGGTACGACCATCTTCCTATTGCGGTTCAGGCACGTATCGGAAGACTTTTCGAACCTAGCCTTGAAGAACTGCACGCAAACGCTGAAGCCGGTAATGTTGAAGCCGCCATCCAGTACGGCTACCGTCTGGAAACCTCTTCCCCACCGGACCTACAGAACGCCATCAAGTGGTATAGCAAGGCAGCAGAGACGGAGAATCCTGTAGCAAGCTATTTTCTAGGCATGGCGCTTATAAGTGGCGGAACCACCAAGGGAATTGAACACATAATCCAAGCAGCGAATAAAGGCCTTCTTCCCGCCGTTTATAATTTGGCAAAGATTTACGAAAATGGGCGGGCAAGGGTACAAAAAAACGTTGGCGAAGCCTTCTTCTGGTATTTTGTAGCAACTCGGCTTGGACACAAGGATGCCCCTGCCGATCTGGAGCGCATATCCAACCAAGTGTCGTCAAGGAGCAAAACGCAATCGACGGCTAAGGCAAACCAACTGATACTCCAAATTGAGAGAAGGAGGGACATCTCCATTCCCTCCGCTCTCGAGGAAATGCTCAATTCCAGGAACCTCAAACAACAATAGCATGGATCCCCCAAGATCAAAGGTATGCTGCCACAATCCCAGAAGAATGCCTCAGGAACGCAAGATATGCCTTCCTGGGCAAGGCGGTAACCTGCCCCCATAAAGCCAGAACGTGCTTAAGAGGTTTTTCATCCTTCTTCTGTGCCAAGCAGGCATAATCGTATGGCTAGGAATGACATACTTTCCGGACAACATCAAGAGAAACATCGTCATGCTCTTCAAGGATGGTCAGCAACAGGTTCTCGCTCAAGCCAGAAAAATGAGAAACCAGTTGATCCCGGAAACGGATGCACTCTTCAAATCGTCACGAAAAGAGGAGCTGAAGACGAAAGCAGAACAGGGGGATAGGAATGCAGCCTATGAACTAGGGAAAATGTTGCTTATTGAAAGGGGCAAAAAAAGAAGTGCCTGGATGCATATTGAATCGGCGGCCAAGACGGGACACATGCCAGCCATCCTCACACTGTCAAGGGCATATAAGAATGAACTGGGCCCAGGCGGGTACAAGCATAGAAAAAAAGCATACTTCTGGGCGGTCGTGGGAATGCACCTCGGCTCCGAAGAGGCAAAAACCGAAATGCTGGCGATGAAAGCCAGAATACGTTCCGGAAAAGCGAGAGGAAATCTCGATCAAAACGCAAGACTGAAGGCGAAAAGGATCCAGGACACCTATCTGAGCGACAGCATCAGGAGCAAGTCCGAATTCATGCAATGAGACGTCATTCAATCCGAACCTTGCCCCGGGCGCCTGTTGCAACGCTTTTGGCGCGCGGATGCGCAGCATCATAAACCTTGGAAAGGGCTTGAAAATCGAGATGGGTGTATATCTGCGTCGTTGAAATGCTTTCGTGTCCCAGCATTTCCTGCACCTGCCTGATGTTTCCGCTGGACTGCAACAGATGGGTGGCGCACGAATGGCGAAGCTGGTGAGGCGTCACATCACGGGGCAAGCCAATTCTTCTGCACCAGTTCTTGATGCGCAACTGCACTGTACGGGTGGTGATCCCCACCCCCCTGTTTGATATGAACAGCATCTGCGGATCCCTCTTTGCGCCAAGCCACCGCTTGCGAACAACCATCCAAAGGTCAATTGAACCGACCGCCTTGCCCCCAAGCGGCACATGCCGCTCCTTTCCACCCTTGCCCTTGCGAACGCGCACCATGCCCTGCCCCCTGTCCAAATCGCCAATCCGAACATCAACCAATTCGCCAACGCGAAGCGCGGAGGAATACATCAGTTCAAACATGGCGAGATCCCGAACCATGACCTCGGTCGAAGGCCGCGTTTCAAGAATACCCGACATCTCTTCGGGCGGCAACGCCTTTGGCAACCGCCGCAGCCGCCGTGGAGCCCTGATTCCAGATACGGGGTTGTGTTCCACATGACTGGCCTCCATTGCGCACCGAAAGAACGAGCGCCAAGCACTGAGCATCCGCGCCACCGATTCAGGCGACTTGCCGGACAGACTCTCGTCAGCCACATACGAGCGTATGTGTATTGGCGTGACATCACCAAGGCCAATACCGGCCATGTGCCGCAGAAGCGCCTTCAGGTCCTGCGCGTAGGCCTGGCTGGTACGGACACTCGTCCGGCCACCGGCTGCCAGCGATTCGACATACTCCGCCACCGCCTTTCCGGGATCAATCACTTGGCGCGCCTCTCCTGGATCCCGGCGGCTGGCAGAAGGGCAAGTCGAACCGCGACAAGTTCTGAAAACTTCCGAATGAAATCAAAATCCCCCTCGACCGCAAACCGCTTCTCCTCGCACGAGGAGAAGCAGGCAAATGCATCAATGCGGGCCTTCGGACCAATCGCCACCATCACATGGGACCGTACATCGGATGCGCCACGACCCAGGCAGGGCTTGAACTCCATCGGCACCCTGCCACCCACTACGCAACGCTCCCCCTTGAGCCTCTTCCAAAGCCTGGTGCTCGACGCCAACTTGCCCACTCCCTGTCCGGAAACCAGCACAAAATCTTCGGCAATGCCAAACTCGCGAACCCTGCGCCGGGCAACCCTGGCCATATCAGCAAGCGACGAGGCCTTCATGAGGCCAAGCGCCAGCACATGCAGAAACTCGGTGAGCGGAACGTTCTCCTCAGCCACACTGTACAGCCCGGACACTTGGCGCCTGATTCTTCTGTTCTCAACCCGCGCCTCATCCAAGTTACGGCCAACAAGATCATGGACATCCGCATCAGCCAGTTCCAGCAGCCGTCTCAATTCATGGCGCTCGCCAATCGGAATCGATTCAGGATTCTCCCTCAACTTCCTGAGCAGATCGGCAATGCTCACAGCACCTGCCCAGTATCCATTGTGCCTTCATACAGCACATCAGAAACATCTCCCTCAATGGAAACCATGTCACTCGCCTGTTTCCAGCGGACCGTCAACTCTCCGCCCCGCATGCGGATACGTACCGTCCCTTGTGCACCGTGATGCCTCATCAAGGCGACTCCTGCGGCAGCGGCTCCACTGCCACAGGATTGCGTTTCGCCTGCGCCCCGCTCGTCAACCCGCAGACCGAAAACATCCTCTGAAACTCTCTGGCAGATGCCTACGTTAACCCCTTCGGGAAAGCAGCCAGTACTGCGCAGCGAGGCGGCAAGCCCATTAAGATCAGAGTTCTCCAAGGCTTCACCCTGCCGGTCCTTCAGGACAAAAACGGCGTGCGGGTTTCCCACCGACAGGGCATGAAACTCCTTGAGCCCGTTGAATCCAGGCCAGCTTTCCGCTTTTGAGGGTTTAAACGGAATCCATCTGGGTTCAAAATTCGGTTCGGACAGCCTAACACGGGTTCTGCCCTGCTCATCCAGTTCAACATGAATGTATCCATTTGCCGTTTCCAAACGCAATCGTTTCAGCCTTCCTTCGTTGTCATACAGCGTGCCGTTCTCACTTCTGAACCTGGGCAGGCAATGTGCAAGATATTTCGGGATGCAACGGGCTCCATTGCCACACTGCGCCACTTCGCCTCCATCCGAGTTCCATATTCTGTACCTGAGGGTCATATCACTGCTTGAAGTGCGCTCCAACAGAAGAACCTGGTCACACCCGGTCTGGAATTTTGCCAGGCGCTGCACAAGCTCCGAGGTGACGGAAATGTCATGGGACACCCCGTCAAGGATAACGAACCTGTTGCCAAGCGCCTCCATCTTTGCAAACCTGACGGCCGCCATGTCAGTAGAGCCCTGCATCGCCTTCGGGACGGGTCTTGAAGCGCCTGTGCAGCCAGTAGTACTGCTCCGGGCTGTCTGCTATGAGGCCTTCGAGAAAATGGTTCATCCGCTCCGCATCCTTGCGGTCATTGTCCGAAGGATAGTTCTCCCACACCGGATAAAATGTGATTCGGTAGTAGCCGCCCTTTTCGATGGCAACTTTCGCCGGAAGAATCTGTGCTCCCGTGATGCGTGCGATCCGGGACATGGCGATCGTCGTCGCGGTCCGCTCAACTCCAAAGAAAGGAACAAACTCCACCCCTCCGTCAGTGTTCATATCCATGTCAGGAGAGTAGGACAACATCCTGCCTGACTTGACCCAGCGGCATGCCCTCATCATGTCCTGGCGGCGGCGGAACATGGTGCCGCCGAAACGCTTCCGAACCCGCTGGAGAATCCAGTCGCCGAACTGGCTGTGCTGGGGGCTGTACAACATTGCCACCTCATGATCCACTGTGGCCCAGACATTAAGCATGTTCCCGCCGGCAAAATGCGGACAGAGCAGGATCGTGGGCCTGCCACGCTGCGCAGCCAGGTGCTGCATGCCGTCAACCTTGACGATCCTTCGTATCCGGTTCCGCGAGGATGCGAGGATGACACAGTGTCCGAGAACCCCCTTGGCTATGACCTTGAAGTTCTCTACGAGCAACCGCTCCCGCTCCTTCACCGGCATGTCAGGAAAGCACAACTCCAGATTACGTGCACACACCTGCCTTCGCATTGCCATCAGCTTCGCCATCAGCCCGCCGCCAAGCGAACCGACCAGCATGACCAGCTGAAGCGGAAGCGCACCAAGAAAACACAAAACGACATAGCCAACCCGGTGGAAAAGCGTCATCAAGCCCTCTCCAGCTCAAAGAAGCTCATCCCGCTCCCAGACTGTTGTTGGGATCCCGTCTCCAGCCCTCTTTTCCTGGGGCATGTTCTCCTCATAGAAGAAGTCCCATACGACATCACCGCCAAAATCAAGGAAAGACTGGGCAGCCAACAGACCGGTCTCAGGGTCAATCGGAGCACGCACCACGCCTTCAGGCATGTCGTAGGGTTCATCCGGCCGGTCTTCCAAGGCCGTCTTCATGAAGTCTATCCAGATCGGAAGCGCAGCCCGCGAACCGGTTTCAACTTTTCCAAGGGTATGCGGCGTGCCGTAACCGACCCAGGAAACTCCCACCACATGAGAGCTGAACCCGGCAAACCAGGCGTCGATCGTGTTGTTGGTCGTGCCGGTCTTGCCTGCAAGATCCGATCTTCCCAGCGACTTGGCCTTGACGCCGGTACCCGAATTGATCACCGACTGGAGCAGACTGGTCATGATGAAGGCATTACGTTCGTCAATCACCCTGCGCCGGCTTTCCTTGTCAAAGTTGCGCACAACCGTGTTGCCGTCGAAATCCTCGATCCTCTCTATGACATAGGGTGTCACCAGATAGCCGCCATTGGCAAATGTCGCATAGCCGGCCGCCAACTCGATCGGAGTGACCTGACCTGCGCCAAGAGCCAATGTCAGGTAGGGCGGATGGTCCTCCCGCCGGAAGCCAAACCGCGTCAGGAAGTCCTGGGCATAGTCAGGGCCTATCTGTTTGAGAATCCTGATGGTCGCCAGGTTTTTCGACTTGGACAGGGCCTCCCTGAGCCGCAACGTTCCGCTGTACTTGCCGTCGTAGTTCTTTGGCGCCCACTCCTCGCCCGAACCGGTCTCCACGGTGCTTAGATAGATCGGCGAGTCATACAGAACCGTGCTGGGGGTATAGCCGCGCTCCAGACTTGCCGAATAGATAAACGGTTTCATCGCCGAACCAGGCTGACGGCGCGCTTGGTAGACATGGTTGAACTGATTGTGGAAGAAGTCGAAGCCGCCAACCAGGGCAAGGACTCGACCATCCTCGGGAGACAAGGCCACATATGCCCCCTGCACTTCGGGCACCTGCACTATCTGCCACAGCCCCTCCTCCTCAACAATCCGAACCAGCGCGCCCGGACGCAAAGGGGGCACATCATCGTTGCTGACGTTGCGGACAAATTCCAGGCCCTCCCTAGTGATCGCGCGGCTAACGCCGTCCTTGGCAAACACGACAAGCCCTTCACCGGTCTCGTCCACAACGACGGCAGGCAACAGGCCTCCCACAATCCTCTCCTCCTTCAGAAGTTCCGTCAGGCGTTCCTCGTCGCCATCTCCTATGTCAAGGTACTTTTCAGGTCCTCTGTAGCCATGGCGGCGCTCAAAATCGAGAAGCCCCTTGCGTACCGCTGAAATGGCCGCACGCTGCATCCGTCCGTCAATGGTCGTGTAGATGTTGAAGCCGCGCTCATAGGTCTCTTCGCCATAGCGGCCGAAGACCAGCTTGCGCACATGCTCCGCCACATAGCTCGCAACCACCGCAGGCTGATTGGCAAGCCTGGAAGCCATCGGAGGAAGTGCAGCCAAGGCCGCCATCTCGTAATCGTCACGACTGACGGCACCGACATCAAGCATCCGGCCCAAAACGTGTACCTGACGCTTCTTGGCAAGACCGGGATTGATGGTCGGGTTGTAGGTCGAAGGCGCTTTCGGCAGACCAGCCAACATTCCAATCTCAGATAGCGTCAGTTCGTCAAGCGACTTGCCGTAATAGATCCGGGCGGCGGCGGCGAAACCATAGCTGCCGCGGCCCAGGTAGATCTGGTTCATGTAGAACTCAAGAATCCGCTCCTTGGAAAACTGGCGCTCAATCTTGAGCGCCAACAGCATCTCGATCACTTTTCTCATGATGGTCTGGTCGCGCTTGAGAAAGAAGTTGCGCGCCACCTGCATCGTGATCGTGCTGGCTCCCTGGCGATTGCCTTGCAGCGTGCTTCGCATCGCGCGCGCCAAGCCAATCCAGTCAATGCCATCATGATCGAAGTAGCGCACATCCTCGGTCGCCAGCAAAGCCTGAATCAGACTCCGCGGTATGTTGTCTATGCCGACAAGCGTGCGCTTCTCGTCGCCAAATTCGCCGATCAGCTGGCCGTCGAAATCATAGACTCTGAGCGGAAGCCGGGGGCGATAGTTGTCGAGGATATCCAGACTCGGCAGCTTGGGGTAGATGACCGAAACCGCCAGCGCAGCGGCAAACGTCACGCATAGCCCTGCAAGAAGCCCCAGAGCGAACACGGCACGGAAAAACCTGGCGATCATCCGGCTTTCCCCGTTGAAGCGCGCATCAGTCCCCCAGATGAGGCCATGCGGCACGCAGATAGTGGATCATCGATATGAAGGTCAGCAGACCCGCCACGCCCAGCAGCGAAAGCCCAAGCTCCCGCACCGAATGACCAAACAGGCTGCCAACCAGCAGAAGCGGTATGGCGATCATCTGTGCCGCAGTCTTCCACTTTCCAAGTACGGAAACCTCGACCGCAACCCGCTTGCCAATCTCCGCCATCCACTCCCTCAATGCCGATACGCAGATTTCCCGGCCTATGATGAGCATGGCCAGGATGCCCAGTATCCAGCGGGCATAAGGTTCACTCTCCGCAAGAAGCAGGAGAATAAGCGCCGTGCCAATAAGCAGCTTGTCGGCCACCGGATCAAGGAACGCTCCAAACCGAGTCTCCTGCCCGAAATATCTTGCTGCAAAGCCGTCAAGCCAGTCAGTGAGAGCTGCGACGAGAAAAACAACTGCCGCGGCGATGCCGTTCGCACCGTTCGGAATCAGGGGAAACCAGTAGGCAAAGACCATCAGAGGAATGAGCACGATACGAACCCACGTGAGAATGACCGCAATTTTCATGTTTGCATCTAAAACCAATCGGTCTGCCATTCAGCCTAAAGCCAGAATCATTGAAACGTCTGACCATCTGCAGGCAAAGCATCAATGTAGAGCCTGATATATGCGGCTGGCAAGTTCGGATCCGACTCCCTTGATTGTAGCCAATTCCTTCTCGGTCGCCTCCCTTAAACCCTGGATTCCGCCGAATCGGGCGAGGAGTTGTCTCCTTCTTTGCGGTCCCACGCCCTCTATGTCCTCCAGCGTGGAAGTGTGCCGCTTACGGTCGCGGCGAATGCGATGGCCACCGACGGCAAAGCGATGCGCCTCGTCACGTATGCGCTGCAGAAGCCGGAACCCCAGATCATGCGGCTCCCACTCAAGAACCTCGCCGGTTGACGCAAGTATCGTCTCTGCTCCGGCTTTGCGCTCCGGACCCTTGGAAATGCCGACCAAGGGAATATCCCCAAGCCCAAGCTCGTCAAACACCACCATGGCCCGTGAGACCTGCCCCGCACCTCCATCAACGATCACAAGATCGGGATACCTTCCCTTCTCCATGACCATGCGGCGGTAGCGCCTCGACAAGGCTTCAGCAAGAGCGGCATAATCATCGCCGTCAGGAGCGGTTCTGATACGGAATCTCCTGTAGGCCGAGGTGTCCATATCGCCGTCGCTGCACACTACACAGGAGGCCACAGTCTCTTCGCCAAAGCTGTGGCTAACGTCAAAGCACTCGATCTGCGACGCGTCGCCGGGCAACCCGATATGCTCCCGCACCGACCGCATGGCCTCTGCCTGGGACATGTCCTTCAAACTCTTCATCCTGACGGCGATCCCCGCATTGCGCTCGGACTGCTCCACACGTTCCCTTTTGAGATCCCGAGGCCGAGTGAGAAAACGGATCGCGGGATTGCCGCACGCCTCCCGAAGATCCGCGACTTCAAGTCCGGTTCTTGCCACCACAAGCGCTGGAGGCGGCATCACCGAATAATGCTGCGACAGAAAAGCACGCAGGATCTCGTCAGGACTTTCACCATTGAAATTTTCGGGATAGTGCGTCCTGTCCCCGAGCCCCCTGCCCCCACGCACCATGGAAATGTTGACGCAGACCCCGCCATCTGCGACAGCAATGCCAATGTAGTCGGCGTCAAGATCCTTGGGATCATCCACCGTATGCTTTTTACGCACGTCACGCAAAGACGCAATGTTGTCGCGAATGGCTCCAGCCCGTTCGTATTCCTGTTTCTGCGAGGCCTTTTCCATTGCCTCCTCGAGCTCGAGAACTATCTCGTCCGTCCTCCCCTCGAGGAACCGCCGCACCCGTCCAATATCCTGAGCATATTCCCCGGGCGAGACCATCCCGACGCATGGTGCGGTGCATCTTCCTATCTGATGGAGCAGGCATGGCCGGTTCCTGTTGGCAAGCACCGAATCCCTGCATGTCCGCAGCCGAAACACTTTCTGGATCAGGTCAATGCTTTCCCGCACCGATCTGGCATTGGGGAACGGCCCAAAATACTGGCCTCCATCCTCTGTCTTTCCGCGGTGTCTCACCAGTCTCGGAAACTCATGGGAAGTAAGCCGAACATAAGGATAGGACTTGTCGTCCCTGAACAGAATATTGAACCTAGGCTTGAGTTCCTTGATCAAGTTGTTCTCCAGCAACAAGGCTTCAGCCTCATTGCGTGTAGGAACAACTACAATGTCAACTGCCTGCCGCATCATGCCTCTTATGCGTGGCGAAGCAACTGATTCGCCGAAATAGGAGGTCACCCGCCGACGGAGAGTGATCGACTTTCCGACATACAGTGTCCTGTCCTTGGCGTCAACGAACCGGTAAACCCCGGGACTGTTTGGAATACCCGACAACAGCCTGACACGATAATTCTTCTCAATCACCGCAAGCGCAGCAAATCAAACACATTTAGATTATCCATCATCAGGCCGCCCAGAATCCGGAAAATCCGCAGGACAGGAAAACCAGGCAGATTTAGCTACGGAACGAATTGAAAACCAAACGCTTTTCCTGCGCACAAGATATTCAATCAAAGCGCGCCGATCCCCTATCTATACTATAATCATCCAAATTGAAACGCCCACCGCCAAGGGCAGCGAAAACCTATCACAAATCAGCGCCGGAGCAACGGATGACAAAAAATCCGCCACTTGAATCATTTTGGATGCCATTCTCGGCAAGCCAGCAGTTCCGTGCACAGCCACGCCTAATCGCCGGAGCCCAAGGCATGAACTACAAGGACATGGAAGGCAACGACATCATTGATTCGTGTGCCGGCCTATGGTGCTGCAATGCCGGCCATTGCCGGGAACCAATCGTAAAGGCCATCCAGGAACAGGCAGCAACGCTGGATTTCGCACCAACATTCAATTTCGGCCATCCCAAGGTCTTCGAACTTGCCGATGTTCTGGCCGACAGGATTTTCCCGAAAGCCCTCGGCAAAGTGTTCTTCACCAACTCAGGATCCGAAGCGGTTGATTCATCTCTCAAGATCGCCCATGCCTATTGGAAACTAAAAGGCAAGGGAGAGAAAGTGCGCCTGATCGGACGCGAACGCGCCTACCACGGTGTTGGCTTCGGTGGAATATCCGTAGGCGGGATCGTCAAGAACCGCATGTGGTACCAAACCCTCCCGGGGGTGGACCACCTACCACACACCCACAATCCCCAGATCAACCCATTTCCCAAGGGAGAGCCCGAGAACGGCGGCCTGGATTTCGCCAACGCCCTTGAGGACATAATTGCACTCCACGACGCCTCGACAATTGCAGCGGTGATCGTCGAACCCGTGTCCGGCTCTGCAGGCGTGTTTCCGCCGCCGAAAGGATATCTCAAACGGCTCCGTGAAATCTGTACCCAACATGACATCCTGCTGATCTTCGACGAGGTGATTACCGGCTTCGGCCGTGTCGGCGCATCCTGCGCAGCAACAAAATTCGGCGTCGAGCCAGACATGATCACCTTCGCCAAAGGGGTCACCAGCGGAACAATCCCAATGGGTGGGGTAGCCATCAGAAACGAAATTAACCGCACTTTCGCGGAAAACGCCATGGAACACGTGATCGACCTGTTCCATGGCTACACCTATAGCGGCCATCCCATCGCAGCAGCCGCAGGCCTGGCAACAGTGCAGCTCTATGAGGATGAGGGCCTGCTAGAGAAAGTCAACGGGAAGTGCCAGGAACATTGGCATGAAACAGTGCATTCACTGAAGCGGCATTCGATTGTCAAGGACATTCGCACCATCGGCATGATGGCCGGGATTGATGTCGAATCGTTGCCGGGCCAGTTCGGCAAAAGGGCATTCAATGCAATGGTCCACGCATTCCATGAAGAGAAGTTTATGCTACGAGTCACCGGTGACACACTGGCACTAACCCCACCGCTCATTGCAACGGAAGGCGATATCAACGAGATAATGGAGCGTCTGGATCGGGTACTGGCAAAGGTTTCGTAGCGACTGGCGATCCGGAATCGAATGGAAGAGGGAAAGGCGAAATGCACCGTTGAGGTGAAGGTTGTCAATCCGATGGCACTCTCCCTTGGTCTTCTTCCGAAATACAGCACTGCCGGAGCGGCCGGAATGGACCTATGCGCCTGTCTTGACAATGAACAGGCAACCATTGCGGCTGGAGAGACACTTCTGGTCAACAGCGGCATCGCCATAAACATACGCGACCCAAACCTTATGGGTGTGCTTGCGCCAAGATCAGGGCTGGGTATCCTGCATCGCCTGGTGCTGGCAAACCAAGTGGGAATCATAGACAGCGATTACCAAGGCGAGATCAAGCTGGCCATGTGGAATGCCGGAGACAAGGCCTACACGATCAGCAGGGGCGACCGAATATGCCAACTGCTTTTCGTTCCAGTGAGGCAAATTTCTCTTGAGATGGTGGTGGAGTTTGGAGAATCGACGGCACGAGGTGGTGGAGGCCTAGGCCATACCGGGAAACAATAGCCTCTAGAACGCAGTAGGATGCTGTGCTCTAGAATTTCAGGAGGGCTTCAAGTTTGACGCGACGGCTCCCTGTCTCCAGGAGCAAACCGAAAGTCTGTGCGTCGAAACGAAGTCCCAAGTCCGGTCCAGGCAGCCGGTCTGCGCTGAAAGCCTGAAGGTAGGCTTTCAGGATTCCATGCCTATGCAGGATCGTCTGTCCCCACCCAAAGCCAATCTGTCCGTGTGTTTGTCTCTCTACCAAGCCTTTGCTGTTGTAAGAGAGTCCGTGCCCTGTTTCGAACAATAGCCCACGCCTGTCAGCATCTTGGTCATAGGTCAATAAAGCGCTATAGCGGTTCTCCTCGTGTTCAGCGTCATTGACCTGCAGGCGTGCAGACATCTGCGCCTGCAGGCCGGCGTTGGCCTTGAGATCAAGATCTATGCCGAGATCAAGAGCCTGCAGGCCACCAAAGTAGGATTCGACACGGCGAACCTCGGCTACGCCGTGCGGATTAATCTGTCCCCACGACTGATCAAAACGACGTCCGACCTTGAAGTGCATTTTGCCGAGCAAGACTTCGGTGTCAACATCGGAGAACATGGCGCTTCCGATCCGCATGTCATCCAGTTTGGTGCGGGAAAAGAAGCCTTCAAGGCCTGTGGCGAGTTCATATCCATCGGCATCCCAATGTCGCTCAACCCCGAAATCAGCCATGAACAGCCAAGTCTTGCCGTGAACCCTACCGCCGTCATCATGCAGTTCGGCAACGTAATCGCCCCGACCTAGACCAAGAAGCGTCCAACTACGCAGTTTCCCTCGGTCCCAGGCCATGTAGGGATGTACTGAGAGCATGTCGTAATCAATCCGCCGAAACCCTATTCCGATGCAGTTGAGGCTAGTTTCGGTATGAGCTACCGAAACACCAGCAAGAATCTCATCGGAAAGATTAAGATCAACGCCCAAGTAGATGGAGGACGACTTACCATCATATTTTAACCTCTGCCTAGCGGAGCCTGGCAGGTTCGAATCTCCTTGGAAATCGGCAAGACCGGCGGCAGCCCAAACCTCAGTCTGATACGCAGTGGGGGAGGACTTGGGCAAAGGCAGTGACAATTCGGCCGAGTGCAAAATACGCCTCATCTCGTCCCGGTCACCGCCTTGTTCGTTGCGATTCCAAGGATCATCCGTGCTTTCCCAAGAACCTAAATTCTCGTTCAAGAGACTGTGTCCATCCAAACTAACATGAATGCGATCAATGCGATCAGCATCAAAGCGGCTATGGATTTTCGATACTAGTGACCCGGAAACCCCATGCTGGCCCAGAAGTGAAAGCACCGCCTCAAGTGCCTGTCCCATATCCTGCTGACCATCATCATCGTCGCTGTTGATCCCGGCCATGTAGGCCATCAGGCCCGCATAGGGGCTGCCGGCCGGCGCCGCGCTCACCGACAGCTCGATCTCGTAGTCGACGTCGCCGTCGTCGATCTCGTCGTCGACGCCCGTCACCGTCACCGTCTGTGCCGTGCCCCAGGTACCGACGTCGAACACCAGCGACGGCGGCGCCGCCGTCGCCTCGCCGGCATCCGAGCTGGACACCGACACCGTCACCGGGCCGGCCGGCTTGCTCGACAGCGACACCGTGAACCGCGCCGTGGCTCCCGCCTCGCTGGTCGCCAGGCGCCCCGGCGGCACCGACAGGCCGGCCATGTCGCTGTCGTCGCTGTTGGTCCCGGCCACGTCGGCCGTCAGGCCCGCGTAGGGGCTGCCGGCCGGCGCCGCGCTCACCGACAGCTCGATCTCGTAGGCGACGGCGCCGTCGTCAATCTCGTCGTCGACGCCCGTCACCGTCACCGTCTGGGCTGTGTCCCAGGTACCGACGCCGAACACCAGCGACGGCGGCGCCGCCGTCGCCTCGCCGGCATCCGAGCTGGACACCGACACCGTCACCGGGCCGGCCGGCTTGCTCGCCAGCGACACCGTGAACCGTGCCGTGGCTCCCGCCTCGCTGGTCGCCAGGCGCCCCGGCGGCACCGACAGGCCGGCCATGTCGCTGTCGTCGCTGTTGGTCCCGGCCACCTCGGCCGTCAGGCCCGCGTAGGGGCTGCCGGCCGGCGCCGCGCTCACCGACAGCTCGATCTCGTAGGCGACGTCGCCGTCGTCAATCTCGTCGTCGACGCCCGTCACCGTCACCGTCTGGGCTGTGTCCCAGGTACCGACGCCGAACACCAGCGACGGCGGCGCCGCCGTCGCCTCGCCGGCATCCGAGCTGGACACCGACACCGTCACCGGGCCGGCCGGCTCGCTCGACAGCGACACCGTGAACCGCGCCGTGGCTCCCGCCTCGCTGGTCGCCAGGCGCCCCGGCGGCACCGACAGGCCCGCCATGTCGCTGTCGTCGCTGTTGGTCCCGGCCACGTCGGCCGTCAGGCCCGCGTAGGGGCTGCCGGCCGGCGCCGCGCTCACCGACAGCTCGATCTCGTAGGCGACGCTGCCGTCGTCGATCTCGTCGTCGACGCCCGTCACCGTCACCGTCTGGGCTGTGTCCCAGGTACCGATGCCGAACACCAGCGACGACGGCGCCGCCGTCGCCTCGCCGGCATCCGAACTGGACACCGACACCGTCACCAGGCCGGTCGGCTCGCTCGACAGCGACACCGTGAACCGCGCCGTGGCTCCCGCCTCGCTGGTCGCCAGGCGCCCCGGCGGCACCGACAGGCCGGCCATGTCGCTGTCGTCGCTGTTGGTCCCGGCCACGTCGGCCGTCAGGCCCACGTAGGGGCTGCCGGCCGGCGCCGCGCTCACCGACAGCTCGATCTCGTAGGCGACGCTGCCGTCGTCGATCTCGTCGTCGACGCCCGTCACCGTCACCGTCAGCGCCGTGTCCCAGCTGTCGGCGTCAAACACCAGCGACGACGGCGCCGCCGTCGCCTCGCCGGCATCCGAACTGGACACCGACACCGTCACCAGGCCGGTCGGCTCGCTCGCCAGCGACACCGTGAACCGCGCCGTGGCTCCCGCCTCGCTGGTCGCCAGGCGCCCCGGCGGCACCGACAGGCCCGCCATGTCGCTGTCGTCGCTGTTGGTCCCGGCCACGTCGGCCGTCAGGCCTACGTAGGGGCTGCCGGCCGGCGCCGCGCTCACCGACAGCTTGATCTCGTAGGCGACGTTGCCGTCGTCGATCTCGTCGTCGACGCCCGTCACCGTCACCGTCAGCGCCGTGTCCCAGCTGTCGGCGTCAAACACCAGCGACGACGGCGCCGCCGTCGCCTCGCCGGCATCCGAACTGGACACCGACACCGTCACCAGGCCGATCGGCTCGCTCGACAGCGACACCGTGAACCGCGCCGTGGCTCCCGCCTCGCTGGTCGCCAGGCGCCCCGGCGGCACCGACAGGCCCGCCATGTCGCTGTCGTCGCTGTTGGTCCCGGCCACCTCGGCCGTCAGGCCCGCGTAGGGGCTGCCGGCCGGCGCCGCGCTCACCGACAGCTCGATCTCGTAGGCGACGCTGCCGTCGTCGATCTCGTCGTCGACGCCCGTCACCGTCACCGTCAGCGCCGTGTCCCAGCTGTCGGCGTCAAACACCAGCGACGGCGGCGTCGCCGTCGCCTCGCCGGCATCCGAGCTGGACACCGACACCGTCACCAGGCCGGTCGGCTCGCTCGACAGCGACACCGTGAACCGCGCCGTGGCTCCCGCCTCGCTGGTCGCCAGGCGCCCCGGCGGCACCGACAGGCCCGCCATGTCGCTGTCGTCGCTGTTGGTCCCGGCCACGTCGGCCGTCAGGCCCGCGTAGGGGCTGCCGGCCGGCGCCGCGCTCACCGACAGCTCGATCTCGTAGGCGACGTCGCCGTCGTCGATCTCGTCGTCGACGCCCGTCACCGTCACCGTCAGCGCCGTCTCCCAGCTGTCGGCGTCAAACACCAGCGACGACGGCGCCGCCGTCGCCTCGCCGGCATCCGAACTGGACACCGACACCGTCACCGGGCCGGTCGGCTCGCTCGACAGCGACACCGTGAACCGCGCCGTGGCTCCCGCCTCGCTGGTCGCCAGGCGCCCCGGCGGCACCGACAGGCCCGCCATGTCGCTGTCGTCGCTGTTGGTCCCGGCCACGTCGGCCGTCAGGCCTACGTAGGGGCTGCCGGCCGGCGCCGCGCTCACCGACAGCTCGATCTCGTAGGCGACGCTGCCGTCGTCGATCTCGTCGTCGACGCCCGTCACCGTCACCGTCAGCGCCGTGTCCCAGCTGTCGGCGCCGAACACCAGCGACGACGGCGCCGCCGTCGCCTCGCCGGCATCCGAACTGGACACCGACACCGTCACCAGGCCGGTCGGCTCGCTCGACAGCGACACCGTGAACCGCGCCGTGGCTCCCGCCTCGCTGGTCGCCAGGCGCCCCGGCGGCACCGACAGGCCCGCCATGTCGCTGTCGTCGCTGTTGGTCCCGGCCACCTCGGCCGTCAGGCCCGCGTAGGGGCTGCCGGCCGGCGCCGCGCTCACCGACAGCTCGATCTCGTAGGCGACGCTGCCGTCGTCGATCTCGTCGTCGACGCCCGTCACCGTCACCGTCAGCGCCGTGTCCCAGCTGTCGGCGTCAAACACCAGCGACGACGGCGCCGCCGTCGCCTCGCCGGCATCCGAACTGGACACCGACACCGTCACCAGGCCGGTCGGCTCGCTCGCCAGCGACACCGTGAACCGCGCCGTGGCTCCCGCCTCGCTGGTCGCCAGGCGCCCCGGCGGCACCGACAGGCCCGCCATGTCGCTGTCGTCGCTGTTGGTCCCGGCCACGTCGGCCGTCAGGCCCGCGTAGGGGCTGCCGGCCGGCGCCGCGCTCACCGACAGCTCGATCTCGTAGGCGACGTCGCCGTCGTCGATCTCGTCGTCGACGCCCGTCACCGTCACCGTCAGCGCCGTCTCCCAGCTGTCGGCGTCAAACACCAGCGACGACGGCGCCGCCGTCGCCTCGCCGGCATCCGAACTGGACACCGACACCGTCACCGGGCCGGTCGGCTCGCTCGACAGCGACACCGTGAACCGCGCCGTGGCTCCCGCCTCGCTGGTCGCCAGGCGCCCCGGCGGCACCGACAGGCCCGCCATGTCGCTGTCGTCGCTGTTGGTCCCGGCCACGTCGGCCGTCAGGCCCACGTAGGGGCTGCCGGCCGGCGCCGCGCTCACCGACAGCTCGATCTCGTAGGCGACGCTGCCGTCGTCAATCTCGTCGTCGACGCCCGTCACCGTCACCGTCAGCGCCGTGTCCCAGCTGTCGGCGTCAAACACCAGCGACGACGGCGCCGCCGTCGCCTCGCCGGCATCCGAACTGGACACCGACACCGTCACCAGGCCGGTCGGCTCGCTCGCCAGCGACACCGTGAACCGCGCCGTGGCTCCCGCCTCGCTGGTCGCCAGGCGCCCCGGCGGCACCGACAGGCCGGCCATGTCGCTGTCGTCGCTGTTGGTCCCGGCCACGTCGGCCGTCAGGCCCGCGTAGGGGCTGCCGGCCGGCGCCGCGCTCACCGACAGCTCGATCTCGTAGGCGACGCTGCCGTCGTCGATCTCGTCGTCGACGCCCGTCACCGTCACCGTCAGCGCCGTGTCCCAGCTGTCGGCGTCAAACACCAGCGACGACGGCGCCGCCGTCGCCTCGCCGGCATCCGAACTGGACACCGACACCGTCACCAGGCCGATCGGCTCGCTCGACAGCGACACCGTGAACCGCGCCGTGGCTCCCGCCTCGCTGGTCGCCAGGCGCCCCGGCGGCACCGACAGGCCGGCCATGTCGCTGTCGTCGCTGTTGGTCCCGGCCACGTCGGCCGTCAGGCCCACGTAGGGGCTGCCGGCCGGCGCCGCGCTCACCGACAGCTCGATCTCGTAGGCGACGCTGCCGTCGTCGATCTCGTCGTCGACGCCCGTCACCGTCACCGTCAGCGCCGTGTCCCAGCTGTCGGCGCCGAACACCAGCGACGACGGCGCCGCCGTCGCCTCGCCGGCATCCGAACTGGACACCGACACCGTCACCAGGCCGGTCGGCTCGCTCGACAGCGACACCGTGAACCGCGCCGTGGCTCCCGCCTCGCTGGTCGCCAGGCGCCCCGGCGGCACCGACAGGCCCGCCATGTCGCTGTCGTCGCTGTTGGTCCCGGCCACGTCGGCCGTCAGGCCCGCGTAGGGGCTGCCGGCCGGCGCCGCGCTCACCGACAGCTCGATCTCGTAGGCGACGCTGCCGTCGTCGATCTCGTCGTCGACGCCCGTCACCGTCACCGTCAGCGCCGTGTCCCAGCTGTCGGCGTCAAACACCAGCGACGACGGCGCCGCCGTCGCCTCGCCGGCATCCGAACTGGACACCGACACCGTCACCAGGCCGGTCGGCTCGCTCGCCAGCGACACCGTGAACCGCGCCGTGGCTCCCGCCTCGCTGGTCGCCAGGCGCCCCGGCGGCACCGACAGGCCGGCCATGTCGCTGTCGTCGCTGTTGGTCCCGGCCACGTCGGCCGTCAGGCCCACGTAGGGGCTGCCGGCCGGCGCCGCGCTCACCGACAGCTCGATCTCGTAGGCGACGCTGCCGTCGTCGATCTCGTCGTCGACGCCCGTCACCGTCACCGTCAGCGCCGTGTCCCAGCTGTCGGCGCCGAACACCAGCGACGACGGCGCCGCCGTCGCCTCGCCGGCATCCGAACTGGACACCGACACCGTCACCGGGCCGGTCGGCTCGCTCGACAGCGACACCGTGAACCGCGCCGTGGCTCCCGCCTCGCTGGTCGCCAGGCGCCCCGGCGGCACCGACAGGCCCGCCATGTCGCTGTCGTCGCTGTTGGTCCCGGCCACGTCGGCCGTCAGGCCCACGTAGGGGCTGCCGGCCGGCGCCGCGCTCACCGACAGCTCGATCTCGTAGGCGACGCTGCCGTCGTCAATCTCGTCGTCGACGCCCGTCACCGTCACCGTCAGCGCCGTGTCCCAGCTGTCGGCGTCAAACACCAGCGACGACGGCGCCGCCGTCGCCTCGCCGGCATCCGAACTGGACACCGACACCGTCACCAGGCCGGTCGGCTCGCTCGCCAGCGACACCGTGAACCGCGCCGTGGCTCCCGCCTCGCTGGTCGCCAGGCGCCCCGGCGGCACCGACAGGCCGGCCATGTCGCTGTCGTCGCTGTTGGTCCCGGCCACGTCGGCCGTCAGGCCCGCGTAGGGGCTGCCGGCCGGCGCCGCGCTCACCGACAGCTCGATCTCGTAGGCGACGCTGCCGTCGTCGATCTCGTCGTCGACGCCCGTCACCGTCACCGTCAGCGCCGTGTCCCAGCTGTCGGCGTCAAACACCAGCGACGACGGCGCCGCCGTCGCCTCGCCGGCATCCGAACTGGACACCGACACCGTCACCAGGCCGATCGGCTCGCTCGACAGCGACACCGTGAACCGCGCCGTGGCTCCCGCCTCGCTGGTCGCCAGGCGCCCCGGCGGCACCGACAGGCCCGCCATGTCGCTGTCGTCGCTGTTGGTCCCGGCCACGTCGGCCGTCAGGCCTACGTAGGGGCTGCCGGCCGGCGCCGCGCTCACCGACAGCTTGATCTCGTAGGCGACGTTGCCGTCGTCGATCTCGTCGTCGACGCCCGTCACCGTCACCGTCAGCGCCGTGTCCCAGCTGTCGGCGTCAAACACCAGCGACGACGGCGCCGCCGTCGCCTCGCCGGCATCCGAACTGGACACCGACACCGTCACCAGGCCGATCGGCTCGCTCGACAGCGACACCGTGAACCGCGCCGTGGCTCCCGCCTCGCTGGTCGCCAGGCGCCCCGGCGGCACCGACAGGCCCGCCATGTCGCTGTCGTCGCTGTTGGTCCCGGCCACCTCGGCCGTCAGGCCCGCGTAGGGGCTGCCGGCCGGCGCCGCGCTCACCGACAGCTCGATCTCGTAGGCGACGCTGCCGTCGTCGATCTCGTCGTCGACGCCCGTCACCGTCACCGTCAGCGCCGTGTCCCAGCTGTCGGCGTCAAACACCAGCGACGGCGGCGTCGCCGTCGCCTCGCCGGCATCCGAGCTGGACACCGACACCGTCACCAGGCCGGTCGGCTCGCTCGACAGCGACACCGTGAACCGCGCCGTGGCTCCCGCCTCGCTGGTCGCCAGGCGCCCCGGCGGCACCGACAGGCCCGCCATGTCGCTGTCGTCGCTGTTGGTCCCGGCCACGTCGGCCGTCAGGCCCGCGTAGGGGCTGCCGGCCGGCGCCGCGCTCACCGACAGCTCGATCTCGTAGGCGACGCTGCCGTCGTCAATCTCGTCGTCGACGCCCGTCACCGTCACCGTCAGCGCCGTGTCCCAGCTGTCGGCGCCGAACACCAGCGACGACGGCGCCGCCGTCGCCTCGCCGGCATCCGAACTGGACACCGACACCGTCACCGGGCCGGTCGGCTCGCTCGACAGCGACACCGTGAACCGCGCCGTGGCTCCCGCCTCGCTGGTCGCCAGGCGCCCCGGCGGCACCGACAGGCCGGCCATGTCGCTGTCGTCGCTGTTGGTCCCGGCCACGTCGGCCGTCAGGCCTACGTAGGGGCTGCCGGCCGGCGCCGCGCTCACCGACAGCTCGATCTCGTAGGCGACGCTGCCGTCGTCGATCTCGTCGTCGACGCCCGTCACCGTCACCGTCAGCGCCGTGTCCCAGCTGTCGGCGTCAAACACCAGCGACGACGGCGCCGCCGTCGCCTCGCCGGCATCCGAACTGGACACCGACACCGTCACCAGGCCGGTCGGCTCGCTCGACAGCGACACCGTGAACCGCGCCGTGGCTCCCGCCTCGCTGGTCGCCAGGCGCCCCGGCGGCACCGACAGGCCCGCCATGTCGCTGTCGTCGCTGTTGGTCCCGGCCACCTCGGCCGTCAGGCCCGCGTAGGGGCTGCCGGCCGGCGCCGCGCTCACCGACAGCTCGATCTCGTAGGCGACGCTGCCGTCGTCGATCTCGTCGTCGACGCCCGTCACCGTCACCGTCAGCGCCGTGTCCCAGCTGTCGGCGTCAAACACCAGCGACGACGGCGCCGCCGTCGCCTCGCCGGCATCCGAACTGGACACCGACACCGTCACCAGGCCGGTCGGCTCGCTCGCCAGCGACACCGTGAACCGCGCCGTGGCTCCCGCCTCGCTGGTCGCCAGGCGCCCCGGCGGCACCGACAGGCCCGCCATGTCGCTGTCGTCGCTGTTGGTCCCGGCCACCTCGGCCGTCAGGCCCACGTAGGGGCTGCCGGCCGGCGCCGCGCTCACCGACAGCTCGATCTCGTAGGCGACGCTGCCGTCGTCGATCTCGTCGTCGACGCCCGTCACCGTCACCGTCAGCGCCGTGTCCCAGCTGTCGGCGCCGAACACCAGCGACGACGGCGCCGCCGTCGCCTCGCCGGCATCCGAACTGGACACCGACACCGTCACCAGGCCGGTCGGCTCGCTCGACAGCGACACCGTGAACCGCGCCGTGGCTCCCGCCTCGCTGGTCGCCAGGCGCCCCGGCGGCACCGACAGGCCCGCCATGTCGCTGTCGTCGCTGTTGGTCCCGGCCACGTCGGCCGTCAGGCCCGCGTAGGGGCTGCCGGCCGGCGCCGCGCTCACCGACAGCTCGATCTCGTAGGCGACGCTGCCGTCGTCGATCTCGTCGTCGACGCCCGTCACCGTCACCGTCAGCGCCGTGTCCCAGCTGTCGGCGTCAAACACCAGCGACGACGGCGCCGCCGTCGCCTCGCCGGCATCCGAACTGGACACCGACACCGTCACCAGGCCGGTCGGCTCGCTCGCCAGCGACACCGTGAACCGCGCCGTGGCTCCCGCCTCGCTGGTCGCCAGGCGCCCCGGCGGCACCGACAGGCCGGCCATGTCGCTGTCGTCGCTGTTGGTCCCGGCCACGTCGGCCGTCAGGCCCACGTAGGGGCTGCCGGCCGGCGCCGCGCTCACCGACAGCTCGATCTCGTAGGCGACGCTGCCGTCGTCGATCTCGTCGTCGACGCCCGTCACCGTCACCGTCAGCGCCGTGTCCCAGCTGTCGGCGCCGAACACCAGCGACGACGGCGCCGCCGTCGCCTCGCCGGCATCCGAACTGGACACCGACACCGTCACCGGGCCGGTCGGCTCGCTCGACAGCGACACCGTGAACCGCGCCGTGGCTCCCGCCTCGCTGGTCGCCAGGCGCCCCGGCGGCACCGACAGGCCCGCCATGTCGCTGTCGTCGCTGTTGGTCCCGGCCACGTCGGCCGTCAGGCCCACGTAGGGGCTGCCGGCCGGCGCCGCGCTCACCGACAGCTCGATCTCGTAGGCGACGCTGCCGTCGTCAATCTCGTCGTCGACGCCCGTCACCGTCACCGTCAGCGCCGTGTCCCAGCTGTCGGCGTCAAACACCAGCGACGACGGCGCCGCCGTCGCCTCGCCGGCATCCGAACTGGACACCGACACCGTCACCAGGCCGGTCGGCTCGCTCGCCAGCGACACCGTGAACCGCGCCGTGGCTCCCGCCTCGCTGGTCGCCAGGCGCCCCGGCGGCACCGACAGGCCGGCCATGTCGCTGTCGTCGCTGTTGGTCCCGGCCACGTCGGCCGTCAGGCCCGCGTAGGGGCTGCCGGCCGGCGCCGCGCTCACCGACAGCTCGATCTCGTAGGCGACGCTGCCGTCGTCGATCTCGTCGTCGACGCCCGTCACCGTCACCGTCAGCGCCGTGTCCCAGCTGTCGGCGTCAAACACCAGCGACGACGGCGCCGCCGTCGCCTCGCCGGCATCCGAACTGGACACCGACACCGTCACCAGGCCGATCGGCTCGCTCGACAGCGACACCGTGAACCGCGCCGTGGCTCCCGCCTCGCTGGTCGCCAGGCGCCCCGGCGGCACCGACAGGCCCGCCATGTCGCTGTCGTCGCTGTTGGTCCCGGCCACGTCGGCCGTCAGGCCTACGTAGGGGCTGCCGGCCGGCGCCGCGCTCACCGACAGCTTGATCTCGTAGGCGACGTTGCCGTCGTCGATCTCGTCGTCGACGCCCGTCACCGTCACCGTCAGCGCCGTGTCCCAGCTGTCGGCGTCAAACACCAGCGACGACGGCGCCGCCGTCGCCTCGCCGGCATCCGAACTGGACACCGACACCGTCACCAGGCCGATCGGCTCGCTCGACAGCGACACCGTGAACCGCGCCGTGGCTCCCGCCTCGCTGGTCGCCAGGCGCCCCGGCGGCACCGACAGGCCCGCCATGTCGCTGTCGTCGCTGTTGGTCCCGGCCACCTCGGCCGTCAGGCCCGCGTAGGGGCTGCCGGCCGGCGCCGCGCTCACCGACAGCTCGATCTCGTAGGCGACGCTGCCGTCGTCGATCTCGTCGTCGACGCCCGTCACCGTCACCGTCAGCGCCGTGTCCCAGCTGTCGGCGTCAAACACCAGCGACGGCGGCGTCGCCGTCGCCTCGCCGGCATCCGAACTGGACACCGACACCGTCACCAGGCCGGTCGGCTCGCTCGACAGCGACACCGTGAACCGCGCCGTGGCTCCCGCCTCGCTGGTCGCCAGGCGCCCCGGCGGCACCGACAGGCCCGCCATGTCGCTGTCGTCGCTGTTGGTCCCGGCCACCTCGGCCGTCAGGCCCACGTAGGGGCTGCCGGCCGGCGCCGCGCTCACCGACAGTTCGATCTCGTAGGCGACGTCGCCGTCGTCGATCTCGTCGTCGACGCCCGTCACCGTCACCGTCAGCGCCGTCTCCCAGCTGTCGGCGTCAAACACCAGCGACGGCGGCGACGCCGTCGCCTCGCCGGCATCCGAACTGGACACCGACACCGTCACCAGGCCGGTCGGCTCGCTCGACAGCGACACTTTAAAACTATCTGTTGCGCCATCTTCACCAGTTGCAATAGATGATGAATCAATTACCAGTTCAGCTAGTTCATCATCCGCATTGCTCCCTAAAACTGTTGTTCTTACATTACGATAAGGGTTTCTTTTTGATGCCTGAGCTATCAGAAAGATCTCATAGCCAATCACACCATCCGCAACATTATCATCTACACCTAACACCTCGAGTGTTTGTCCAATATTCCAGGTTGCCTTGCGGAACCTCAGTGTCTGAGAAACTCTTGCCTCCGCGTCATTAGAACTGTCTACCTGTACATACACTGCACCTCTTGGTTTGCTTGAGAGCTTAACGGTAATCATTGCATTCACGCCCCCCTCCCCCGTCCTTACAAAATCTGGAGAAGTGATTATTTCAATCGTCTCGTTTTCAGCGTTAATGCCAGTGACAATAGCTGTGGAACCTGTGTATACACTCCCCTCATCTACTCCGCTTACCGAAAGACTTATCTTATACTTCGTATCTCCGTCTGCAATGGTATCATCCTGTCCCAAAACTGTTACGGAAAGTCCTACATTCCAATTTGACGGGCTGAACACTAGTGTTGGCAATGTGGGAATGCCTTCCGTTAAATCACCACTTGTCACTGATACCGTCACCATTCCAAACGGATTGCTGGAAAGGCTAACTGCGAAAACTCCTTGCCCTCCATCCTCATCAGTTAAAAAGGAGGTCGAAGGAACTAGCAATTCGCCCGTATCATCGTCCGAATTTGTTCCTAGTACCGTAATCAACATCCTCTTATAGGGGCTGCCGGCCGGCGCCGCGCTCACCGACAGGCGGATCCCGTAGTCGACGTCGCCGTCGTCAATCTTGTCGTCAATGCCCGTCACCGTCACCGTCAGCGCCGTGTCCCAGCTGCCGGCGTTAAACACCAGCAACGACGGCGCCGCCGTCGCCTCGCCGGCATCCGAGCTGGACACCGACACCGTCACCGGGCCGGTCGGCTCGCTCGCCAGCGACACCGTGAACCGTGCCGTGCCTCCCGCCTCGCTGGTCGCCAAGCGCCCCGGCGGCACCGACAGGCCGGCCATGTCGTCGTCGCTGTTGGTTCCGGCCACGTCGGCCGTCAGGCCCGCGTAGGGGCTGCCGGCCGGCGAGGCGCTCACCGACAGGTCGATCTCGTAGTCGGCGTCGCCGTCGTCAATCTCGTCGTCGACGCCCGTCACCGTCACCGTCAGCGCCGTGTCCCAGCTGTCGGCGTCAAACACCAGCGACGGCGGCGCCGCCGTCGCCTCGCCGGCATCCGAGCTGGACACCGTCACCGTCACCGGGCCGGTCGGCTCGCTCGACAGCGACACCGTGAACCGCGCCGTGGCTCCCGCCTCGCTGGTCGTCAGGCGCCCCGGCGGCACCGACAGGCCGGCCATGTCGCTGTCGTCGCTGTTGGTCCCGGCCACGTCGGCCGTCAGGCCCGCATAGGGGCTGCCGGCCGGCGCCGCGCTCACCGACAGGTCGATCTCGTAGGCGACGTCGCCGTCGTCAATCTCGTCGTCAACGCCCGTCACCGTCACCGTCAGCGCCGTGTCCCAGCTGTCGGCATCAAACACCAGCGACGGCGGCGCCGCCGTCGCCTCGCCGGCATCCGAGCTGGACACCGACACCGTCACCAGACCGGTCGGCTCGCTCGACAGCGACACCGGGAACCGCGCCGTGGCTCCCGCCTCGCTGGTCGCCAGGCGCCCCGGCGGCACCGACAGGCCGGCCATGTCGTCGTCGCTGTTGGTCCCGGTCGTGCTGGCCGTCAGAACTGCCGCATAGTGGAGGTCGTCAGGAATAGCTCTCGTCGACAGGCGAATCTCGTAGTTAATGTCACCGTCGTCGACCTCATCGTCAATGCCCGTCACCGTCACCGTCACTCCACTACGCCAGTTGATCTCATCAAACACCAACGACATTGGTGAAACCACCGCCTCGCTAAGATCCGAACTAGTTACCCACACCGTGACCAGGTTGTCTGGTATAACCGTTAATGCGACTTTAATTTCATCATCTGTACCATCCTCGCCAGTCATAGGCATCTTTGAGATTGTAATGACAGCACTCCCTACGGGGCATTCATTATCACCTACGAAATTGCAATGAAGCATAGGCATTCGAGACATGGCAGGAAGCACCTCCTGGGTCAATGCATTCGGAAAGATCAGCAGAATCATGACCAGTACACACTGTACTAAATAATGCATACGCATGGTTTAATGAAATTGGAAATTCACTTTTTGCAAGGATCAATGCTCCACACAAATTTGTGAGTAATGCCAATTCTTTTTTGCAGTAATTGCATGGAGTAACATTGTGGTTCAACAATCTCACTGGAATTACTGGATGCCTTGACAACACAATTAACCAGTGAGACATACAACGCATAAATAGGGCAACCCCTAATACTGACTATGCTGCTGCTGGATGCCCTCCAACTTGTCTTTGAGCGGTCAGACCAAAAATAAGGGGGGGGGGGGGGGGGGGGGGGGGGTGAATGAACTGGGTATTCTACCTGTAAACATCACGCAAACAAAAGCAACAGGCACAGGTGGGAAAAGAATCCATCATCTCGGCGAAACCTTGAAATCCGGAGCTAGTCTCGGCACTTTGATCAAGCACAACCCCTTATCCGATGGTCAGCCGCGCTTCCAAGAAGACTTGGCAATCATCAGAAGCCTAGAGGCTAGAAACTAACGCACTAAAAGCAATGGCAGACCCGCAGCAGGTAGGACACCAGCTTCAGACAGATCGGCCAAAAGCTGGCTCCTGGTTCGCCACTCAATGATGTCATCGAAATCATCATCCCAACTTGGGCCAAGCTTTTTGACAAACAGATAGGTTGGATATTGCCTATTGGCGCCAGATGCGTATATCACAGGACAAGGACTGTTATGAGCCTCGAATATCGAGGCGTCTGTATTAAGTCTGCCGTTGCTTCTGACGGAATCTCTACCCACAAGACAAGGATTCCACTGACTGGTCGAAGAGGACAAGGTTTCAAAAGCATCTGCCGCCTCGCGGTGCTTAACAGCAAAATGCTGGTTCGGACCATGGGAAAGAACCACGTATGGGAGACCTTCAACAACACCTCCGACCTGTACAGCCGATGTGTGACCTGGAAGGTTGCTCGCGGTCAGAAGATCCAGAGGAAACGGTATCGGACGTATGTTTTCCTGCGTATGCCCAACTTGGGCAGTGGCAACGCTTCCCACAAGGAGCTCATGCTCAGGCTGAGTGTTGGAGCTACTGATCGACGAGTTAATTCTGGTAATCAGACCGGTAGAATTAGGACGAACCGGATCGCACACGTGAAGACGTTCTCCACCGCCATCATTATAGTCTGGTTCCGAACATACCATTGAAGGCACCATGGACTTGGGAGTCAAGGTATCGTTGACGGCAGCTCCATTCGACACTGACGGCCTTCTCAGCGACATGAGACGCAGATTTCCGCCGTTCTGGAGATAGTGCATTGGCACCCTAGGGTCATAGCTGTCGATCGAAGTGTCGTGACCAAAGCCAGTAAGCGCCGAGGCGTAAACGGTATCGGCACGATAAGTGAATCTTCCACCCCAACGATCCGTCGGCAGAACCCCGAGTGTACGCCAAGGCAACACTCCCCGGTCATTGGCATTGTGCGAGTTTGACGAATCACTGGTATGTCCCGGATGGTGCGCACACACGCCATATTCAGCCAGCGACCGCATTCTCACTCCTGCATTTGCAGTGGTGAAATCCTTCTCATTCTGCATCTCCTGAAGCAAGGGATACGTCGCAGCCGGATTAAGAGTGACCGGCTTGACATCAACAACATGCCCATTGATCAACTGACTCATGATAACCGCCATCGGATCAACTCTGTTCTCAATGCCATCGCTGTTGTAGTCCGGGCACGGAAGATAGGGTCGATTGGCGGGAATCCAGTAGGAACGCGTATCCGACCTCCGATTGCCCGAAGCATCGGTAATCTGCGTCTCTACGACATATCTAAGTCCGGGAGTCCTATGGCGGACCGCATAACCCGCTATCGCCGCATGTACATCCGCCAAGCGCTGCTCCGTCTTGTCAATGGCGGAATTACGGTAGAGCTGAAACAGGGGCACCGTCGCACCACCCAGAAACAGCCCCAAAGCTGCCAGAACAATGGCTAACTCGACCAGCGAGTAGCCCCGCTGAGACACACCCGCGCAACCAAGCCTATTCTTCCCTTTGCTGTCCATGCCTAACATTCAACCACATTCACTGGTATTTTAACCGTAGCAGCCAGTCCTCCGCGAGCGGTCTCCTTGTACTTAAGCTTCATGTCCTGTCCGGTGTTCCACATTGTCTTGATCACCTGGTCCAGCGAGACCTGATGTGTGCCATCGCCACGCAACGCTATGCGGGAAGCATTGATCGCCTTGACGGCCGCCTGAGCATTACGCTCTATGCACGGGATCTGTACAAGCCCTCCAACCGGATCACAAGTTAGGCCAAGATTGTGCTCAAGCCCTATTTCAGCGGCATTCTCCACCTGTTCCGGCGTGCCGCCGGAAACCTCCGTCAAACCCGCAGCAGCCATTGCACATGCCGAACCAATCTCGCCCTGGCATCCGACCTCGGCTCCTGATATTGATGCATTGCGCTTGAACAGGACGCACACCGCCGCGGCAGCAAGCAGAAACGACACTATTTCGTCCTCCATGCAACGTCCTGCCCTAGCAACGCGAAAGTCCGAAAAGTAGCGCAACACCGCTGGAACCACCCCAGCCGCACCATTTGTCGGTGCGGTCACCACGCGGCCGCCAGCCGCATTCTCTTCGTTCACCGCCAACGCATAGAGGTTAACCCAGTCCAAGATATGCAGGTCGTCGGTGTTCGAGCCGTGCTCCGTCTTCAGCTGCGCATACAGATCCGGTGCGCGGCGACGCACCCTAAGACCACCCGGAAGGATCCCACTGTTCGAACAACCCGCATCTATGCAAGCAACCATCGCATTCCAGACGGCAAGCAGTCCTGCACGGACTTCGCTCTCATCGAGTCCTTGTGCACATTCATTCGCCATCATCAGCTCCGACACCGATAGGCCCTTCCGTGCACACATTGCAAGAAGCTCCACACCGGTGCCAAAAGGATATGGATATTCAACGTTTTCCTGTTCCTCTCCGGCGGAATCTTCAGGACCAGTAACAAACCCGCCGCCAACCGAATAGCGTTCAGCCTTGCCCAATTTCCTGTCAGAGGCATCCGCCGCCTCGAAAACCATTCCGTTCGGATGGGTTGGCAACGGACGGCGGATCATGACAATGTCTTTCGACATGTCAAACTCGACCTCATGGACACCAAGAAGCCTGATTCTCCCTTGTGCACGAACCGATTCCACGAGTTCCACCGCCGCAACCGGATCAACTTCCTCGGGGACTTCGCCTGAGAGGCCGAGAACTACGGCGCGATCGGTGCCATGTCCCACTCCGGTCGCCGCCAGCGAACCATGCAGAAACGCCTGGACGCGCGATACGCTCTCCAGAACGCCCTTGTCACGCAGATCAACACAGAAGTCACGGGCCGCACGCATCGGACCCACAGTATGGGAACTCGACGGACCAAGACCGATCCGGAAGAAACCAAAGGCGCTGCGACTGCCCGCACCTGAACCTGTTGCCGGTGATGTGGCCCGCTTCATCATGGTGTTGCCGCCTCAATCTCAAGAACGGTATCGCCCTCCCAGTCGATTTCAACCGTCTCGGATCCAAGGGAACTTGGATCCGTTGCGTAAATGGTAACGGCAGATGAGAGAATGCCGTAGTTGCCTTCAACACCGACCGTAGCGGTCGTCTCCGTGGGACTGAGCGTTGCCGTCTGGTTAACGCCTATGTACCTGTTACGAAACTCGATCTCGTCAATCGAAGACATATTAGAGGCGTTCCAGGTGATTGTGACAAACTGTCTGACCGCCGAATCGGAGGCGGAGTTGTAGTTGAGGGTCACATCACCTAGAGATGCCGGTGTTGTTCCAGAGGAAGGCGTGTATGTAACCGTCATCGGATCGAACCGCAAGCTCTCCGCCGGTGCAGCCGGAGTCAGTGTAAGCACGTCGGCGCTCGTTCCCGAGACGGGATGAGTCCATTGAAGCGTGATCGCACTTGTCCCCTGTCTCCCCGCCATTTTCAAGGTCATAAGCAACGTGTCGCTGAACATGCCCTCAGTTCCCGAGTCACTCATGTTATAAACACATCCCAAGCCGTTGGTAGTCCACGAGCACTGGCTGCCGCGTATGCTGGTGTCCAAGCTCACTTGAGTCTGCAAACCGGTGACAGTGAGTGTGAGTAAGGGAGCGGGTATTCGACCCATAAAGCCGCCTGGCTGGGCTGGGTTGTCATAATCGTAATCAAAGCCAACCGTGATGATCCTGTCAGCCACATCGAGAAGATTGGCGCCCTGCCTGAAAGACGCAGCAGTCGCATCAAAACCGAAGTCGGCATTTGAACCTGGCGATGGCGGTGTAACTATCAAGACGGGAGTGCTGTCCCAACTTATAGTGACCGTATTGGTCTGATCGGCAAAGCTGGCTGTCCTAAAGCTTATTGAGTCGAAGCTAGCAAAATTGTTGGCACCAACGGTAACGGCGAACGAGCAGGTACCATCTTCGACTAGAGAGCACTCATCAACGCCGAACCTGTCCAAATTTAAGAAAATTTGGTTGCCGGTTTGTAATCCGCTTTCGGCCAGCGTGACATCATAAGTTCCTGCACCACTGGATGTGTAGTAGCTAAATGCAGGAGGTCTCTGGTTGTAGAAACCAGCAATTCTGACAGCTTCTACGTTGAAGGGGAACAACAACCCGCGGGGAGTAAAGCTAAGCAACGACATTGGAACCGAAAGGGTGTAGAAGTCATTGTCTTCCCATGAGAGCGTCACATTGGACTGGCCTTGGTCA
The DNA here is from genome assembly GCA_965207545.1 of Gammaproteobacteria bacterium. Lineage (GTDB taxonomy): Bacteria > Pseudomonadota > Gammaproteobacteria > Tethybacterales > CBDBMS01 > CBDBMS01. The sequence goes on along the minus strand of CBDBMS010000003.1, from coordinate 337,964 downwards.
TCAGGATTTCTCAATGTGACCGTCATCTCATGATCGAAGGTTCCGGAGCTATCCGGTCCGCTCAATGTGAGAACGCATTGGGATGCAACAGTGGTGAAGTCGCATGTTCGCCTTGGAGAGGTGTCGAAGCGCGACCTAACCGTGACGTTAGTCTGCAAGCCGGATGCAGTGACAGTAATCGTGGCTCTTGACAAGCCGGTGTCACGCGAAGCGTAAGAGAGCACGGAACGGAAAACCTGAGGAGTGGCTGTCGGCGTAAACGCAGAGCTGTCGGGACTGGCAGAGATCGACGGCGGTGTCGGTTCGAACACGAAAACCTCCTGGCCGTCCCAGCTGATTGTGACCGGGTTGCCATCTTGATCTTGAACTCTGAGAAGCCTAAGCAGGCTGCTCGCACTGAACGTCCCGTCAGCTTGAGTTGTGAAAGTGAGTTCACACTCAAAAGTGCCAATCAGCTGGCCCAGGGAGCAACTATTGGTACCAACGTCCATATTTAAGCCATTACCTGTGCCCATCAGCCCGCTCACTGTCAATGTGACGGTCGTATTTGACGCACCTGGAAGACCCTGGCTATAGGAAAATGCCGGTCTGTGGTCGCGCCTCCCAATACCCAGTTGATCAAACAGTCCACTGTTGGGGGCAAAGCCGAGCGTCACAGAGGCGGGTGCCAATATGTAGAAGTCGGTGTCTATCGTTGAGAGCGTCATATTGGCGTCTCCCTGGGCAACAGGGTTCTCCAGTGTGGTCCTCAACTCCTGCTCGAACTCCCCAGTCGACGACGGACTCTCCAAGGTGACAACACATTCGGCCGCAACGCGAGTGAAACTGCATGACTGTGCCGGCATGATGTCCAAGTCCATCGCGATGGTGGCTCCGCTCGCAAGGCCGGATGCAGTGACGGTGAGAACGGCCTCTGATAAGTTAACATCGCGTGAAGAATACGTGACTGTGACAGGAGGGCTAACACGATCGCTGTTGTTCCCTGACGTACCCGCCCTAAATTGAAATCTGTCGGGATTGGCAGAGATCGACGGCGGGATGGGTGTCCACACAAAAATCTCCTGGCCGTTCCAGCTGACTGTAATCGGGTGGGGACCTTGAGAGTCACGATCAAATTGCGTCACGGCGAAGGGATCAAGATTGTATGTCCCGTCGGACCCAGTCGTAAAACTGAATGCGCATTCACCGTCAGCGCCCAAAAAACAGTTGATGCCGGTAGCCTGTAGAACATGAGAATTCCCGGCTCTTATCCCGCTTACTGTCAATGTGACGTCCGTAGCTAACGCGCCTGGATGGCCCTGGCTATAGGAAAATCTTGCTATGGCTGGTTGAGCACCATCCAATAGTGAATCAAATGTTGCCATGTTTGGGGAAATACTGAGCGTTGGCATGGCAGGCATAAAGGTAAGCACGGTTACCCCGCGGTACTTCAGATACGCGGTACCGCCCCCAATGTCGCTGAATTGGCTGACGTCGACTGGAATGTTGGCCATGCCGCCTGTCAGCGGGAAAGTCCAGTCACATGTCGCAGGTGCATTCCTGTGCAGGTCGCACGTCTCCGGAGGAGTCGTGTTCAGCGAGAGCAGGAACCGGTCTGAAGCCTGAGGAAAATCAAAGCCCTCATGCTCCAGGAACACATTGGCCACGGCTGCGCTGACGTTGCCGCTGTAGATCAGGTTGACATCGAAAAGAGACCTCATTCCTCCAGGTGCGTTGACGTAGCCTACTGACGCCGGCATGAAACCTAGCGTCGCCGGTTGAATCGAGAGAAACGGGAGGCCTTCCGCCGACAGCGCCATTGTCGAACCTGTCTCCAAACGGTTCGGTGCAAGCGTCAGGTTTAGGCTGAACGTAAAATCGCCGGGAGTGGTGGTCGTCAATGTGACAGGCTGCACACTGGCTGCCGGGGTGAACTGGACATTCTGACCCGGGAGCATCGGATCGCCGGAAAGCGAGTTGCCGGTCTGCAAACCGCTTGCGGTGATTGCCAACGTGATGGACGTCAGCGCAGGGTCGACAGGGGAGTAATCGACGGTCACTCTCTCGAACGCCTGCAGAATTCCGCGGCCAGGCGGTGTTGGCGCATAGCGAACCGTGGCGGGACTTCCCACAACATTGAGCGGCTGAGCCGGGAGAGCCTCCACTTCCAGAACGTCATTGCCGTTCCATTGAACTGTCACTGTGTCTCCGGCGGAAAGCACATGGGCGTTCTCGATCGAGCCCATAAACACGACAGCGCCAAGATCGTTCGCGACACTGACAGTGCAAGGCGTCCCGGCAGTGATCCGGCAAGTCAAAGGCGTCAGTACTCCCTCCTCTAGCGTCAGCGCCGCCAGCGCCGGCAAACCGGTTGCACTTAGCGTAATGTCCCGGTTGCCTGCCAAGTTTCCATAGTCCATGGTCACAAGACCGAAGGGTCGGTTCTCCGGATTCACAGCCGCGGGAAACGATGCTGTGTCCGGCAGGAAAGAGAGATAGGGGTTGGTGTTGGGAATAGGACGCGTCAGAAGCACCGGATGGGCTTCCCAGAGAATCGTAAGCGTTGGCGTACCCGCTGACACCAACTCCTGAACGCTTGTCAGATCAACCGTAACATCCGTCTCATAGGTTCCGCTCGGTAACGAAGTCGACGCCACAGTCAGCGCGCACAGTGTCGTCCCACCGGAAAAACTGCAGGTTGACGGCGTCACACCGGCGGCAAATGCGGCAGCCAGCACGATCGGACTCGGCGGTGCCGAGGTCAGCGTGAACACAAAGTCACTTGACGGGGCGGCTCCGGTTCCTGTGGACACATGAAGTGTGGCTCCGGCCAGCCTTGTTGCTCCAGGCGTGGGCGTCGCGGTGATGTACGGAAGCACCCTCGGATCGAAATACACTCCGGGCGCAGTGGACGTCGTTTCCCGAAGGGCCAGCTCCAAGCCCGTTGGCGTGGTCGTCAGGGTGATCAGCTCAGGCCGCAGTTCGTTCAGCCGCAGAAGAAACCGCGCCTCGTTGCTTCCAGTCAGTTCGAATACGCAGTGGTCGCCGTGTCCAACCATCGTTGCCTGTACAGGCGGCACCATCACATTGTCGTAGCACTCCGCCTCCGGCGTTGCGACACTGATGTCCGTATTGATGAACTTCTCCGACGAAGTCATCCTGTTGCTGCTGATCGAGACCGTCACCGTAAGCCGCTCCAGAGGCTGAAGACCGCCCCCCTTGAGTGCAAAACGCTTCAGCACGGGGGCTCCTGTGCGAAAATAGGTTGTCGCCGCCGATCCGCCAAGAACCCTGAATTCATCGACGAATGGCGCTGTGCGGGTGCGGATCGTCAGAACCGCACCCCCGCCAGCCACTGTAACCGAGAAGGACGCGGCCGTGGTTAGATCCTGGGCAGAAAGTGTCGCATCAAATTCTGTCGTCATGCCGCCGAACCGATACTCGCACATGTTCACGCCGACGGAGATGCATGACGGCACTCCTCCCAGCGTCAGTGTCACGCCTGCCGGAATGGACGCCGCCTCCAGTGTCAGCGTCTGCGGCACTCCGTCGGCCTCAGGTATGTACAGAGCCTGCAATGTCGCCAGCATCTCCAAACCTGGCGCAACCGCCGGTGTGTAGAACACGTCCGAGGGGGCAAACACAATGCTGCCGGCCGCGCTGTTCGGCGTCAGGATCGCGACGGAAGGATGAGCTAGCGACACCGTCGGGCTTGTGCCGATAAAGGGCACCATCTGGATGGTTGCCGCTGCATTGACAAAGTCATCCACCGTCACCCCGGTCACGCTCAGCAGAATATCCGCCGGCACGCGGCCTGTTACCGAGATCAGACAGCTGTCACCACCCGTTATCTCAGGCAAGGGGGTGTCCATGTCGTCCACGCACGGGGCGCCGGTTGCTTCCAGCGTCAGGGTCACATCCTCGGTGTCGAACCGGAATGGAACCTGGGTCGTGTTTCCGTCTTCCTGGTCCACCTGTACCGTCAGGGAAATCGTCGTGCCATCCGACAGCGGCAGCGGCGGATCCGTCCTGCCCACAAAGCGGGCACTCCCCGATGCATCACGCGCAGGGTCAATCGTCACAGAGGAACCCGGAGCTCCGGTGTAGTCAACCCCCAGTGCCGGCGCCACCGACATTGCAACGGTTGTCGAATCGAGCGGAAGTCCTATGTACGGATACATTTCAACTGGAAACACATCCTGCCGAGCCAGCTTTCCGACGAACTCATCTGGCCCCATCCAGCCAATCACGTCATCAAAGCCAACAGGTGAGCTTGTTTCCGAGTCCGCTTCGAAAGTTGTCGGCTCGGTGCGCGGCAGATAGTACAGGTTTCCTTCATAATGGGGGGCGTAGCTGGTAGGCAATGTGCTGCAGTGACCGCTCACGTTTTTTAGCAGACTCAAATGCATCACCTCCGGCGACGGCTCGTCGGGAACAGGATGACTGCCACACGCCAGGCCTCCGGCTGCATTCCGGACAAAGCCGCCGTAGCCGTTCTGTCCGGTCGACACCACTCCGAACACGACCCCCTCCTTGAAACTCCTGGGGATGTCGTCGGCATCCGCTCCGTTGTCGCTCCCCATGTAGGCGCGAACGAGGAGCGGCCCGCTGATCCCTGTGCGTGGAGGGTCGAACTCGACCACGTTGCTCGCAGTGCTCATCGTAAGCGCCACGCCGGCCACCGCATCGGCATCGGGACAGTGCGCACTCATTGTAACTGTCGCTCCGGCCGCCGCCCTCACCCCCGGCGCACAGACGCCAAATGGACGCTCGTCATGAACCAGCACTGCCGTTACGCCGTTAATCGTCGCTGTCGTGGTTGTCGCTGTCGATTCGTAGAGACTCTGATAGGTTGTCACTGTCACCGTGGCCTGGTCGCTCAGTTCGGTGTTGTAGAGAAACCTGATGCTGTCGTTGGAGATGGCCGAGGTCGGAACCAGATCCTTGCCGGCATAGTTAACCGTCACCGTGCTGACGACCAGGCCTGACGTCTCGTCGTAGACGTCCGCTCTTGTCAGGTGATCGAAACCCGACACATTGTTGCTGAACGACGGATGTACACGGTAGATGTAGAGACGCCCCCAAGTGTCATTCGCTTCAGTGCCAACCGAACCCCACGGGAACAGTCCTTGGTAGTGCTGGCATCCCCCGGCCGCCGCAATCCCCCGGAAATTTGATGCGCTTTCAAGAGTGATTGCAGTCCCAGAATCAGGAAGTCCACTCGTCGCCAGCCGGTCTTCAAGACCATCGCCGTCAATGTCCGGACACGGCAGATAGGGACGTCCCGCCGGGATCGTGTAGCTCCAGCCCAGGTCTTCAAGCACAACGGTACGCTCTTCCGTCCGGTTCTGCGTAGCATACGCAACCAACGCCTGGCGACGCTGCTCGATCCTCTCCCGTTCATCTTCGTACTTCCCGTTCTCCCAGCGGTGCCGCAGAGGAGTCAAGGCCGAACTCAGAAGCAGGCCCAGCACCACAAGCACGATCGCCATCTCCACGATCGTGAAGCCGCCCGCGCGTGTACGGAACCCGGGACAGTCCGCACCTTTTCGTCCGGTTCGGAAAGACCGGCTGAATCTGCTGACGCAATCTCTCATGGCGAGGGCGCCCATGGAACGGCTATGCTGGTTGGCAGGGGCTGACGGGCAAGCACCAGCTTTCCGCCGCCAGAAAGGGTTATCTCTGCCGTGACTGTGCCACTGGAAAGAATGCTCAGTTCGGTGTCGCCGCTGGACAGGTTCAACTCACAGGTCAGCAGACTCGTACAGACCGTGACGGTTGTTCCTGCGACATCCATGAGAAAGTGGTAGACCGAATCACTGCCCGGGAGATCCAGCGCCAAGGTGGCCGCCGCACTGGCATTAAGTGTCACGGCTGATGCAACGCCAGGCTGCAACGTGACAGTCGCCGGCGACGCCGAGACCGAAACGCCCTGCCCTGTCAGAACTGACGCTGATCCCGGAATCACCGGAAATGCGCTGACGGGAAAGACTGCCAGGTCGTCAAGCAGACCCATCAGCTCCCCTGTCGACATCCAGGCAGCCTGGTCGTCGCTAGCGCTCGATCCGTCACTCTCCGATTCATACGCGGCATACGCATTAGGCCGCAGGGGCAGGTAGAACAGAGGGGATGCGGTCGAACGCGTGCCGCACAGGCTGCCATGAAGCTGATTATAGTTGTAGGTGTCTGAGTTCTCAATCCCAGCCGCTCCCTGGGCGCTCGTTGATCTCGTACACACACCGGCTACCGCCGTTCCAACCTCGGCTTGTTGATATAAGGGAGGCCTATAGTGCCGTCCGGGGGAGAGGATGACAAATGCAAGACCGTCGTGAACTGACATCGAATAGGAACCCGAATCAACCGTGCTGTACACTTCCGGCAGTCCGCTGATGTCCGACCATGATGCCAGCGTTAGACCTATTGAAGCCCCCGCCGGAACAACACTGCCCTTGTAGTCGCCATTGGGACAGGAATGGTCGTTGTCGGTGGCGGGATAGCCGCCAACGCAGATTACCGGAGGCAGATACAAGGCGGTCCCTCCCCGAGCCGAAAGAAGCGGATACGAGGGGGGGCCCGAGGCATTGCTTCTCACCAAGCCCGCCAGATCGTAGGAGCCGGCACGCTGTCCGGGACCGAAGCCAACCAACGCATTGGACATCACCATGTCCACACGGTAGACAAGGCGGTTCCCCCAGGGATCGGCCGGCTGGCTGCCCAGGGTCGCATGCGGAAGCCAGCCCAGGCTGCTCACGCATTGCCCTTCGGCGCTTCCTATGGCAGCGCCGGGCGCAACCGTGACTGTCTGTGGAATGGTCAGGCCCATGCGATCCTCAATGCCGTCACCCGTCACGTCCGGACACGGCAGATAGGGGCGCCCTCCCGGCAGTGCATGAACGGTGCCGGCCACCTCGACGTGGCGCTCAACCGTCCGGTGTGATGCCGCATAGTCAGCCACGTTGAACCTGATCACTTCCAATTGGCGCGCCACCGAATCATAGTTGTCCTGAAGAACCTTGTTTTGGATCAGAAGAATGGGTCCGCTCGCCAGAAGCGCACCCGCCACCAGCACAATCGTCAGCTCCACAATCGAGTAGCCTCGGACGCCACGCGGCCGCGCAACGGCACGGAGGCTCCCGCTCCGGTTCATGGACGTTCCCTGGCCAGCCTTACTCATATGAAGCTGAATGGTAGTGTATAACGGACCTCCTGGGAAGTGCCAGGGAACAGTACTATCGAGACCTCCACGTCTTGGTCGACTGGATCAACCGTCGGTACACTAAAAGATACAGCTAATTGGATGGTGTGAAATATTCTTCCGTCGGAGAGTGTTCTGGAAAAACTTACGTCGTCTGGCACGAAAAAGTAACAGGTCTTCGGAGCAGTCGCGCTGTCAAAATCCGGACAGTCAGTAGCAGGCAAATCCCTAAAGGTTATCCTATAGTCGACTCCTGATACCAACCTGGAGGTGCCACCGATGACCAACGATATCGGCAAATAACCATCTGATCCGGGAGGAACAGTAAAGTGTATGTTGTTGAATATTATGACCCCGGGGCGGACACTGAATTGGGACTCCGTACCGTCGGCGGGGTGAGGGTCGTGTGTCACAATTGTTCCGCCGGTAGGCAGAAACTCCTTATCTCCCACCGGCGGCACCGGCGGCACCAGTGGCGGAGGTGTCGGGCCGTCAAACGGAACCACCGCCGGTGTCAGCGTCGTGACCGGGATGGCCGTTGTCACAGCCACTGAAATTGCCGGAGTGATGATCGTCAGCCCCGGCGTGATCGCCTGCGGCGCTATGGATGCGGACACGGTGGTCAGGAACGCGCCGACAAGACGTCCGCCCAGGGCGTAGACCCTGTCATTGGTGTCAATCGGCTGGTCCACTCTGCCACGTGAACGCTGCGACCCGCTGTAGTAGTCGAAGACATTGTCGAAGTCGGTGTTCTCCGGCGTGTCAAGATACGTGCAGATGTGACCGCTTGAGACCGGATCGCTTGTCCGGGTGGCGCCTCCCTGGACCACGCCTTCGTGGACCTGGTCGAAAGGCGCCGCGGAAGCCACTGCGCAACCCTTGGCGTTCTCCAGCGGATACGGACTGTGAAACACCGCCGCCTGAACGTTTTCAAGCTGTGCGCCTTGAGCCGCATGGAATCTCGCCCCTTTCGGAAGAATCAGTCCCGGCCGCGTCAGTGACAGATGCCCTTTCGGCACCAGAAGCGCGCTTGATCTGCTTTCCAGACGCTCATGCCGACCTCCCACGCCGGGCGGAATCAGGTAAGTGCCCACAATCGGATTCACAATTGTGCCTTCGGGAAGAAACAGGGTGGTGACCACGCCACGGTATGTATAGGTCACATCCACATCGTCCTGCAGAGTTATCCACAAGTTCTGCTTCATGTCGATCTGGAACCTGTCGCGGTCGTCAGTGTTCGACACCCTCAGCGGAAGCTCGCCCGTTCCTCCGGTGACCGGTGCGAATGCAATGGATGCCGCCCATGTTGTCAGCGACAACGTTGTTGCCGCGACCAATGTGCCTCCGGACACCATGGGGGTGCCTATGGCCATCGGAGTCTGATAGGCCAGTCCAAGCGTGGGATGAGGCGCGTTTGCGCCCGTAAAGTGCAGATAGGGATAGCTCGCCTCATAGGTTTCCGTTGGCGACAGCGGCGCAGTGACGCTCAGGGACGGCATCGTTGTGTCGACGCCGTTAATAGGCACTGTTACGTCTGTCTCCGTCACCGTGCAACCCCCGCAGTCCAGTGTTATCGGGTCAATTGCAACGTCGTATTCCACATCAAGGTTAATTGTGCCGCGTATCGGCCTCACCCTGCTCGGGAATGCCCAGTTGCCAATCCCCACTGACAGGTTGGTGAGCGGTCCTGTTCCCTCCGGAACGCCTACCCGCGCCCAGGAACCGGACGGAAACCGGAAATCGGAAATCCCTTCTGGCGCCTGTGTGAAGGCGTTGACAACGAGTTCCTCATTGCCCGGAATCCGGATCTCCGTGACGTTTCGAAGTGACCTGTTTGTTCTGTTTCTGGTCTTCAGCAACAGCTCGTCCAAGGTATGTACATCCCGGTGCACAAGCGAAGCGGACGGATGTGCGGCGTTCTCCACCAGCCAAGTTTCCGATTTCGAAACGTCCCAGGCAATGGTGCTAGTGGCTGCCCCTCCCAGGTCGGCAATGATTCGCGTAGACATGTTGGGCAGATTCATGTCCACATCGGTGAACACTGACTGGCATCCGAGTACGGCCGTCTCGGCCAGACGGCTCTGGTCGTCAAAGCACAGTGGTATGTGACGCGTGCTGAGCGGATCCACCGCGGCGCCGGAAAAGGTGACTCCGGTCGGTGTCACCGCTGTGCCCATGGTGTCCTGCCATTCGTCTGCCGTCCGGACAAGCAATGGGTCAAATTGCGCCTGTCCGGCGGCAACCGGCAGGCTATAGCTGTTGTAGAGATGAACCCGCGGATCCAACGGGGTGGCCAAAACCGGACGTGGCGTGTCTGCATCCGTTCCGCCTATGGCGCCGGATGCTCCGCCGCCTCCCAGGGTGAGCGTAGCCCTTGCCGGAAACGGCCGCGCCTGGATGATCTCACCGGTTACGGGATTGATCATGCTTCCGGCATAGACGTCAATCATGGAGCCGTCGGCCGATGGAAGACTCGCATACGGCTCGGGGAACATGAGCCAGATTTCCGGAGGCGGTCCATCCACAAATTCCGCGGCCATCCTCTCGAAGTAAAGTTGATACGAACCGTCCCCCGTAAAGCCGGAAAAGCCCCAGCCGCTCTGAACGCCCTGCGAACTCTGCGGCCAGATCGACGCATAGCCGTCTATTGTGAAGTCGGAGCCGAACTTCAGCGTCGTCTGGATCCCGTGCCTTCTGTTCAGTGAGAAAAACGCGTTGCGGCCTATTTCCAGGTTGGCAGGTATCGTGGTGAAGTGTTCCTCGTGAAAAACCGATGCAGGAAGAGCCGTCGCCTGGGGAACATCTGCGCGAAGCGACACTGAAACCGTAACTGCATAGTCGCTTGGCACCGGCAGGCCGAACAGCCCGCCGCCGCTTGCAATGGCGCCGTCGTCAGCCCGCTGGCCGGTGCCGATCGTCACCTGGTAGGTGTTGCGGGGACGTTGGAATGGCGACACGGTCACCGTGCTGTTCAAGCCTGCTGCAGTCTGCTCGTGGACAACCACCGAACCGCGGTACGCATGGAGGAAATCGGCTGCCTCCACAGCCAGATCCGCAACGTCCTCGTCAATGCTGATAGTGGACAGGTCGTTCATCGCAAGCAGGTCGATTGAGTTGGATTGGCTGGAGAAGTTGGGCGCCATATGCGAAACGTGCATCCCCACCCCGCTGGCACGTGAACGCCTTCTCGGATGGAAGTTCACCTCCAGCTCGTCCTGGTAGTCGAGACCCGCGAATGTCACCAGGGCTGACGCACTGTCGGAATAAACGGCCAGAAGATCCGGATCAATCTCGTACACAACCTCTTCAACAAAGGGCTCTACCAGCCTGCTCGGATTGTAGATTCTCCGCGCAACCGGAAAATCCTCCGTGCCATGCTCGTCCATCAGCAACGGCGTTGAGGCGTCCAGGGTTACGGCGGAAAGATGGGACAGGTGAAATGTCACCAAGATCGGATCGGCCTCGTACAGATCGAACTCCAGGCCCGCCCGGGTGCCCGATGCGAATACGGTGACTGCAACAGTCGGGAGAGGCAGCGTGGCTGTGCGCGTCGTGCCATCCAGCTGGATCACATTGTGCGAACCCATTCTGGCAAAGCTGTCCAAGTCGGGATAGCGCCGGACAAACACTCCGCCACGGTTTTGGTAGGCCGTTTCGGTGCGGAAGTTGCTCTGTGTCATGTCTTGCAGGGAAATCGTTGCCGCTGAGGCGATAAGACCGTTCCAGGCATATCCGGGTTTCATCATGTAGCTGCCCGTGGTGTCCAGGAACTGGCTGCCTTGGCTTGTACTGGTGATCAGCGGCGCACGCTCAACGACCGGCAACCCGTCATAGTCGTAGCCATAGGCAGGATTGCCCATCATGTCAACAGTCAGGTTGTACGAACTCCCCGGATGCGGACGGAAACCCTGAAGCGTCATGTCGCCACGCCAGCCCCCGTTGCTAAGCAGGCCTTCCGCGTTGGGACCTCCGTTGGTGACCAGAACTGCCGGACCCATCGTGATTGCCGCGTCCGCAGGCACCTCGACCAGCCGGTGGCCCCGCGACAGGGAACCGTCCGACAGTTGGAACTGCCCCCCCGGATAGAGAGTCAGGTTCGTTGTCACCTGCGCCTTGACGAAATCCAAACTGCCGTATCCGTCGTCGACTGCCATCGAAAGCGCCGAAAACAGGCTCTGGCCGTCGTTCAGGTAAACCACCTCCAGTCCCTGTTCCGGAGCGTGGAACACTGCATCAAGCAGATGCGGGAATGTTCCGGATGAAGCGAATGAGAGCGTAGTTCCTGTCGGCACCATCGATTCAAGTGTGACCAGCACGAGTTCTGCCGCCCCCATGTCCACCTCCGCCCAAAGAACGTCGTTATAGACGGTGCTTGTGGCATCCCTCATCGCGTCCCGGTCATACGCCGGCACCGAAACGGAAATCGTCGGCGACAGGAGCGAACCCGGCGTGGCCCGAATCACCATGCGACGGGACGCCAGCGCCTTCTCCTCCGGAAGATCCAGCCAAGAGCCTGCGGCAACGTTCATTTTGAGGCCTTCGCCCTCGCGCAAGGCGCACTCGGGACCGAAGTCCCTGCGGTGCGGATACGCGGTGCGCCGGCACTCGTTCGCAACGGCATAGACCATCGGGGTGTCGCGAAGCACGGTCGCCAGCGCCGAAGGCATCGATTCCACCGGCAAGCTCGGATCCGTGCCGCGCCACTGCACCTTGCCGCCGGCAATGTCGAGCCAGGAGCCCGCCGGCAGGTCCTCAATCAGCGTCGTCACCATCACCCCTGCCAATTCGGAATCGATCGCCCCTCCGTCAATCTCGCGCAACAGCGCACCTCCGGATGGTGTGAACAGGTCAAGACCGCTGAGCGTGGTTCTCAGTGGCGGGGCGAGATCAATGCTCGTCTCGCCCGTTGCTGTCGACAGCACAACCTCCGAACTGAAATTGTTGCCGAGACGGTGCGAGCGGAACTCGTACATGGTCACTGTGCTTACAAGCTCCGGATTTGCATACACTGGGGACGGCAGGAACACAATCCGGTCCGAACTGATTTCGCCGGTTCCAAAGTCGTAGGCACTCGCACCCGGCAGCAGAACCCGTGTTCCAGCCGGCATCACAAACTGGTTGCCCGGATCGGTTCCGGCGGCGTACTTGGGAATCGCCGGATATTGGTCACCCGAGAACGTATCTCTGTAGAGCGTTGCGGTCTCCACGTTAGGAGGGGCTACTAGCTGGTTATTGATATTGTCGCTCACCCCAAAGTCGATGGTCCAGAAGTGTATGGCAACCTCCGGATAAATGCGTGAATCCATGCCCAAGGTGCCGTTGACTACAAGCCTTCGCACTGCGTCACCGCCCTGCTCAAACGTGTAGGCATCAAGCTCAAACGGGCTGTCGAAAAGAACCGTCACCTGTTCGCGCAAGACCCCCATGATCTCGTAGTGGGTATACAGTTTCGAACGGCCACGGCTGACCGAGCCTCCGCCCCGTGCCGGCTTGATCCGCACCACTTGGAAAGGCTCCGCAGTTTGTCGCAAGACAGCCGCCGACACCGTGATCAGCATGATCGCAGGATCGAGATTCACTCCGCCGAAATGCGGAGCGATGCGCCTGATCTCGGTCCGGGTCAGAACCACCTCTGGCGACAACACCGTAAAATCGCTCGGTGTCGATTCAACCTCAACAATCGAGCCGGCCGGTACCGTCACGCTGACCGCCGCACCGGAGACCGTGCCGGTCAGCAGCATGTCAGAATAGGGTGTCAAGCTGTAGTTGAGCGTTATTACTGGCTGGATCGAATCAACGCCAGGAGTGAGAAGTATGTCCGCGGTCGTTTCAATCGGGCTGGAATAAACATTGGCGCTGTTGAAGATGAGTCGGGTGCGTTCAAAATCTAATGCCTGGGATACGGTGATGAGCTGGTTCCTCAGCGGTATCGTGTCGATCCGATTGCCGCCGGACCGCGGCGTTGCCGGCAGGCTGAACCTGTCGGCAGCGTCCAAATCCATCACGTAAAGAGAATCGCCGCGCAACTGCTCGGCATACCGGTTCAGAAGCATCGGCGCGAGAGTGGTGCTGATCGCAAGACCCGGCTCGCCGCCGGCGGCATCTACGGCAATTCGAACCGTGGCGCCGACAGGTGCGAGGATGCGTGTGGACTCGTCAAGATAGAGGGAAGGAATCGGCGCGCCGGCGGGCGGAGCGGTTCCAACACTGTCGGCGGTGACGAAACCCAGTGCATTTCCACTCCTGTAGCTCCAGCGGTAATCCGTGTTCCCTTCCATGACATGGTGGAAATCGGTCTTCTGGATGCCCACCTCCACCAGTGAATTGCCGACCGTCTCCAGGAAATCACCCGAATCCTGTATTCTGTAGACCTCCTCCTCACAGTACCAGGCGGTGCGGTAGGGCATCACGAAGCAGCCGCTCTCCAAGGTGAGCCGCGTGGGCACTCCTGAACCGGCTGAATAGAGCACCGCCATGGACTCCACAACCTCAAACGCCAAGTTCCGCATCTCACCTCTGATGGACAGATCGCTGTAGTTCGGCAGGGATGTGGAGGCCAGCACCAGGCGGTTCCCGTCCGGCAGGTGGTTGTTGAAGTGGACAATGCCGCCGCGCGGCAAAAGAATGTCATCCTCCACCAAATCGCTTGCCGGCACTGACGGAACCTTACGGCCATCAGGCCTGATCGACCCCGGCGGAAGCACGCCGGGAAGCCGGGTGCCCGCAGGAACAACCGCATAGGCGAAAGGCAGATCAAAACCCTTTCCAAGTGTCAGTGACGTGGAACTGGAAAGAGGCATCACCAGCTGTGAACCGGCCGGAAGACTGATCGGAACTGGCTTCCTCTCCAGCGCCGTGTTCACGCCAATTCCGGCTAGCAGTGCGGAGGGAAACGAGGATACGCCGGAACCGTCCAGAACCTGGTAGTCGGCTTCCGGCATACGGAAGGCACTCGGCGCCTCGTTGGGAACAAAGGCGGCATCACGCGCGGCGGCATTGAGGATCGGGAAGGATTCGACCATCACCCCGTGGCCCTCTTCGCTCGGGAACGACAGGAATTCCATGTCGGACGGAAGCAACAGCCTCAGTGCGCCGGATTCGACCGGCGCCAGCACGACATTCGCATTGGGCAGGTAGGGAGATCCACAGCCGCCGCCGGGAGAAACCAGCGACACCACCGCAACGTTGACGCTGGCACACACGACGTTTAGATCGGGAATGTGGTCGACCGGCAGAAAGCCCTTGTTGGAGACCCTTAGCGGAGCCAGAAGAGGCAGATCCGCCTCTGTAGTGGAGTTGACGTAGGTGGTCCCGTCTATGGTGACATCAGGGCTGGCCGCATGGGGAATCACGCCAAGCGCAATGACGTCCCCTTCGATCTCGAAGCTCCTCGCTACGCCACCCTGCCCGGCCGCACCCACCATGATCCCGCCGGTCGACTGCACCGCAAGTAACTCCTCGACAACCGCACTGTTTGGAACGCGCACGTCAATCCCCTCCACCGCCACGACCTCATCTGTGGGGAAATTGACTATTGAGGTTTGGGTGATGGTCACACCACCGCCAAAATTCAAATGGGTGTTCGGGACGAAGAGCGTCAGAAACTGCGATTCCGTCAACACCTGCATGCCGGGAGGAAGAAAGGTTTCATGGTGGCTGCGGTAGGCGCGGCCGGCTGCCACATCATTGCCCATTGTGACGGTGCTCCCCATCTGTAGCCGTACATTGGTTGTCACCAACCCGCTCGCCGCGGTAAGATCAAGCGGCTTGAAACCAAGCGTTGCCATGGTCCGGAAAGCCGTTTCGGTCGGCAACGTTAGGTTCACCGGTATGAAACCGTCTGTTGAGGCAAGCTTCAGGTGGCTGCCGGGATTGAGCTGAAAAGTGTTGAACGGAGGAACCTGAAGGATGCTGCCTGCCCCGCCCGATCCGTTGTCAAAGGCAATGTCCTCCGGCAGATTGACCCGGATCCGTTTCGCTTGGGGGCTGACAAGGGCGCCAACTGTGACAACTGTGGCATTCATGTGGTGCATCGCGCTGATCCCCTCCAGGGACAGGCCGCCCCGCCGATAGAGCGAATCCGAATGGGGCTCGTCGCTGATATGCGGCAGTGGAGCAAGGTAGCCGGCGCCGGTGACGATGTCAAATGCGGCCGGATCCGGATAGTGGCCGTAGCGGGCGTAATAGCCCTTGAGAAGATCTGCAACCCCGACTCCGTTGAGGTTCCCTGCAACAACGTCATTCACCGGCCTGCCGCTAACCTCGATGTCCTCAAAGTCTGCACTTCCTCCTGTGATAAGCTGTTCGGCGCTCACGTAGGAGAGACGGCTGAGCGAGCGGTTGTGCTGCTTCCCGTCCAGCCGGTAGGAGGGCGGATACGTGCAGTCCGCTGTACGGTCGGAAGAGTCATAGAACAGGTCAACCCAGCTGCCAACTCTTTGGGCAGCTGAGTTGGGCGATTCGGCACTGCACACCGGAGTGTTGGTTCCGGACGCCATTATCATCAGCGCAATGCGGTTGCTTTGCTTCTCCAGTTGGACGGGACCATCCGTGGTCGAGTACGTGCTGTCAATGACGTTATCCAGCTCAAGCCAGTCCTCCGAACGGCGGGCAAGGCTGGTTGGGTTAAGTGGCCGGTCGCGGCGGATCAGGTTGGGCGAAACAAGATAGATCAGTTTGTTCCGGCTGTTCGTCTCGTTGGTCTCGCCCAGAATGCCCAGCGGCGGCCTGTTGGCATCGTGAGGATTGGCAACCCGGGATGGCAGAAAACCGATGAAGTTCCCTTTGGTGCTTGTGGCCTGGATACTGTCCAGATCGTCATTCAGGTCAAGATCAATGTCACGCTTGACATCAATGCTGCCGGCCGGTCCCAAGCATGAGTTCTCGCTAATGCCATCGGAGAACACCTCGCCGCTGGCAGGAAGATCGGGACAGGGAAGCAGAAAGCGCCGCACTCCCACCCCGGGCATTTCAGATCTGTCGCTCCCTCTGTCGTCCGGACCCAAGAGGGCATACTTCTGCAGAGCGTCGCGGGCCCGGAACAGATCGGAATATCTTTCATGTTCCAGGCGGGTCTTGCTGATGAGCGCCTCTTCAAGTGACGGAAGAAACCCATAGACGGTGATGCCGAACGTCACCAGCACCACCAGCAGAATATGGATGAAGCCCCGTTCTGAACGACAGGCCCGTCTGGCCGGATGCGGCAACCGGCTCATTTTGCGAACGCTGTCAGATTGTTCATCATGTACCATAGACAATAAAATTCCATGCCAAGTTCTTCAGTTTCCTGCATGGAATTTGACAAGATATTGTATTGTAAACCAAAAATATATGTCGGCCAACCGGAATCCGGCGACAGCCTGTACTTTCGGCCGAGACCAGGCGTTATCGTCGCCTGGACAGCTCCGAGTCGGAACAATCCAGGCTCATCAAAGGCGTGTACAGGTCGGGCCGCCGGTCACGGAACAAACCCCATTCGGTCCGCATTCGCCCAATTTCCGCAAAGTCAAACTCGACACAGAGGACGGCGCCATCCTCGCCGTCCGCCTCGGCGGCAAGCGCTCCGGTCTGATCCGCAACGAACGACTTTCCGTAGAACGACATTGCCAGCTGTCCGCCGAGCGCATCAGTCTGTTCCTCACGGCCTACGCGGTTGGCGGCCAGAACGGGAACCATGTTGGCGGCCGCATGACCGCGCATCACATTTCTCCAGTGCAGGAGGGAATCAATGCCGGGAGCATGCGGCTCGTTGCCAATTGCCGTCGGGTAGAGAAGCAGATCGGCTCCCATCAATGCCATGCTCCGCGCCGCCTCTGGAAACCACTGGTCCCAGCAGATTCCGACGCCAATGCAGCCGTGGCGTGTATGCCAAACCCGGAATCCCGTGTTCCCGGGGGAAAAGTAGAACTTCTCCTGGTAGCCTGGCCCGTCCGGGATGTGTGACTTGCGGTACACCCCCAGCACGTCGCCGCCGGCATCAATCACTGCCACTGAATTAAAGCGCACGTTGCCAGCGCGTTCGTAGAAGCTCACCGGGATCACGACCCCCAGTTCGGCGGCAAGTTCCGCCATGCGTCTCACCGGGCCGGATTCCCCGACCGTCTCGGCATGGCTAAGGAACTCCGGACGCTGGGTCTTGCAGAAATAGGGATGCGAGAACAGTTCGGGAACAAGCACGATCCGCGCACCTTTCCGGTGCGCCTTGCGGACCAGTTTGACAGCCTTTTCGATGTTCCTGCTCGACGTGCCGTCAAACGATGCCTGTATCACCCCGACTGTTGTGCCTGCCATGAGCCATTATACGGTTAGGAAGATGTTCGCCTTTCCCCTGTGGATCCGGCGAATGCCCTGAAAAGAAAGGCAACGACAAAGAGGAACGACAAACAGAGGATGATTGTCGGTGCCGGCGCACTGTCTAGGTGGAAGCTGCCGATGAGACCGGCAAACGCTGCAAGCCAGTTCAGGCCTACCGCTGCCAACAGCATCAATGGCAGGCTGCGCGTCAGCAGGAACGCAATCGCCCCCGGTATGATCAGCAGCCCGATGGCAAGAATGATCCCGGCCGCCTTCAGGGTGGCCACCACGGTCATCGACACCATTGCCAGCAGGCCGTAGTGAAGCCATCCGGTCCTTAGGCCCACCGCCCTCGCCTGCACGGGATCGAACGAGAAAAGGATCAGGTCGCGGTGCTTCCAGCACAGCACAGCCGCCACCGGAAGCGCGATCAGTGCCGCGTGCACAAGGTCCTGCCGGTCGACACCCAGCATGTTGCCGAACAGAATGTGGTCGAGATGGACTTCGCTCTGCACCTTGGCGAACATGACGACCCCAAGACCGAACATGCCGGAGAACACGATCCCCATGGCGGTATCGGGCTTGACCCGGCTGTTCTCTGCCAGGAAGCCGGTCAACAGCGAACAGGCCATAGCGGCGGCTAGCGCACCCAGCACCAGCGGAACCTGCACGATGTAGGCCAGAACGATTCCGGGCAGCACTGCATGCGAGATCGCATCGCCCATCAGGGACCAGCCCTTGAGAACCAGAAAGCACGACAGCAGCGCCGTTGGCAGACCAACCAGGAGCCCCATCGCCAGCGCATTGGCCATGAACTCGTTCCGGAACGGCGTCAGCGCATCCCAAAGGGAAAGAGCGCTCATCGCACCGGAGCCGGACCTGCGGAGGACGCCTTGCGCATGGCAAGATAGCCCCGCTTCGGTGCGAACAGGAACACCAGAAGAAACACCAGCACCTGGAGAACTACGATGACCCCGCCAGTCGCTCCGTCAAGGAAGTAGCTGATGTAGGCGCCGGATGCGCTTGTTGCTGCGCCAAGCGCAACGCTGATGACAATCAGCACCGGAAACCGGTCGGTGAGCAGATAGGCAGTGGCGCCCGGGGTGACCACTAGGGCGAGCACCAGGAACGCGCCCACAGTCTGGAGGGCGGCCACACAACAGGCGGAAAGCAGCGTGAAGAACAGCGCGTTGAGAAACGGAGGGCTGAGCCCAACCGCGCGCGCATGGCGCTCGTCGAAGAAAACCACCATCAGGTCACGCCATTTCCACAGCAGGATCAGCACAGTGACCAGGCTGATGACTGCAAGCTGAAGGATATCCACCGGATTGACGGCCAGTACGTTGCCAAGCGCAATCCTGCGGATGTCGACTGGGACGGGTGACAGCGAGACCATGAACAGGCCGAGACCGAAGTAGGATGCGAAAACCACGCCTATTACGGTGTCCTGCTTGAGTCCGCTGCTCGCCTTGATGAAAAGCATGGTCGCCGCCGCAAGACCGCCTGAAAGGAAGGCGCCAACTGAGAACGGGAGGCCAAGCATGTAGGCTCCAGCCACGCCCGGCACAACCGAATGGCTCAGCGCATCGCCGATCAGGGACCAGCCCTTGAGCATCAGGTAGGCGGACAGGAATGCACACACCGACCCGACCATCGCGCTCACCCAGATCGCGGTGGTCATGTAGCCGTACGAGAACGGCTCCAGCAGCAGTCCGCTCATTTCCCTTCGCTCCGGTTCTCGTCGTAGACCACAAACGGCCGCTCGTCGTCCGTAATGACAGTCACCGTGCGGCTGTCGTCGTCGCGATGGAGATCCTTGCCGCCAAGAACGAAGCGTCGCAGCGCACCACCGAACGCGATCTCCAGGTTGGCGTGCGTGAACACTTCGGAAGTCGGTCCGGAGGCAAGAACAGTGCCGTCAAGAAGAACCGTTCGATCGCAAAACTCGGGCACAGAGCCAAGGTTGTGGGTCGATACCAGCATCACCCTGCCCTCGCCCTTCAACTCGCGCAGCACAGCAGTGATCGCCGCCTCCGTCTTGACGTCCACACCGGTGAACGGCTCGTCAAGCAACACAATCCGCCCATCCTGCGCCATCGCCCGCGCCAGGAACACCCGCTTTTTCTGGCCTCCCGAAAGTTCACCAATCTGCCGGCGGCGATGCGCCGACATGTCCGCCCGTTCGAGGGCGGCATCGACAGCCTTCCGGTCCTCATGCGACGGCACACGCCACGATGACATGTGACCGTAGCGGCCCATCATCACCACGTCTTCGACCAGCACCGGAAACTCCCAGTCAACCTCCTCCGCCTGGGGCACGTACGAAACCATATGGCGTCGCAACGCCTCTCCGATGTCCATGTCCAGAAGCGAGATCTCGCCGGCCGTGATCGGCACGAACCCCATGATGGCCTTGAACAAGGTCGACTTGCCGGCGCCATTCACCCCCACCAAGGCAGTGATGGACCCTTCCGGGATTGCAAAGGTCACGTCCCGAAGCGCAACAGTGCCGCCACGGTAGGCAACCGTCAGGCCTTTGGCCTCGATTCCCGTTCCTCCGGAGCCATGCCTGTCCGTCACTGCGTCAGCCCCTCCACAACGGTTTGCGACGTAACGCGCAGCAGATCCAGGTACGTCGGCACGGGCCCGTCCTTGCCGCTAAGCGAATCAACGTAGAGAACGCCGCCAAAGCTGACACCGGTTTCGCGCGCCACCTGCCGGACCGGCTCGTCCGAGACAGTGCTCTCGCAAAACACTGCGCGCACCCCGTGGCTGCGCACTGCGTCAATCATCCCGGCCACCTGCCTGGGTGACCCGATCTGATCCGCATTAATCGGCCACAAATAGAGCTCCCTAAGCCCGAAGTCACGCGCCAGATAGCTGAACGCCCCTTCGCAGGTGGCAAGCCAGCGCGCCGGCTCAGGTATTGAGAGCGCAGCCATCCTCAGGGGGGCAATGGCATCCCTGATCCTTCCGGCGTAGGCGGCCGCGTTGGCGCGGTAGGCGGCCGCATTCTCCGGATCATGCTCCGCAAGTGCATCACGGATGTTGTCCACGTAAACCAGTGCGCTTTCAAGCGACATCCAGGCGTGGGGATTGGGTCGGCCCTTGTAGGAGCCGGCGCTGATGCTGATTGGCTTGATGCCCTCCGTCAGGATCGCTGAAGGAACCCCGTCCAGGTTGTGGAAGAACTGCTCAAACCAAAGTTCCAGGCCCATGCCGTTCCACAGGATGAGATCAGCATCCTGCGCTCTCAGAATGTCCTTAGGCGTCGGCTCATATCCATGGATCTCGGCTCCCGGCTTGGTTATCGACACCACCACCGCCGCATCACCCGCAACGTTGGCGGCCATGTCAGCGATCACCGTAAAGGTCGTTGCAACCTTGAACTTGTGGTCCAAAGCCGAGACAGGACCGCAGGTCATGACAAGGGCCATGGACGCAAGACACGCAAAAATCCGCAAAAAGACGTGAAGAATCATCCTCGTGGCTGGGTCATCTTTGCGTTAGCGACAGGTCATGTGTTACAGCAAAGTGTACAGCCAATCGGCCGGCCGCCTTATAATCCGCCGACCAGGAAAGGATGCCAGCCATGACACCGGAGCAACTGAAGCAACATATCGAATCCGCATACGAACGGCGAAGCGGGATCACGCCGGCAAATGCCGATGATGATCTCCGGACCGCTGTGGAGGAGGCCATCTCCCTGCTGGATTCAGGAGCCATGCGGGTCGCCGAACCCATGCCGGATGGAACCTGGCAGGTGAACGAATGGTTGAAAAAGGCCGTGCTCCTTTACTTTCGCATTCACGATAACCGCCGAATCGAAGGCGGATGGACCGGCTACTACGACAAGGTTGCCTTGAAATTCGCGGACTACGGCGGCGAAGACTTCGGCCGGGACGGCTGCCGCATTGTCCCGCCGGCCGTCGCCAGAAAGGGAAGCCACATCGCCCGGGACGTCGTGATGATGCCAAGCTATGTCAACATAGGGGCCTATGTCGGCCAGGGCACCATGGTTGACACCTGGGCAACGGTGGGCTCCTGCGCCCAGATCGGCAGGAATGTGCACCTTTCCGGCGGCGTCGGCATAGGAGGCGTTCTGGAGCCGCTGCAGGCCTCTCCCACCATCATCGAGGACGACTGCTTCATCGGCGCACGCTCCGAGGTCGTCGAAGGCGTCATCGTCGGCAGGGGATCCGTGATCTCCATGGGCGTATATGTCGGGCAAAGCACCAAGATATACGACCGCGAAACCGGCGAGGTCTCGTACGGAAGGATTCCGGCCGGCAGCGTGGTGGTTTCCGGATCGTTGCCCGGCAAGGATGGCAGCCACTCCCTCTACTGCGCCGTGATCGTCAAGAGAGTGGACGAGAAGACACGCGCAAAAACCTCGATCAACGAACTGCTGAGAACCACCTGAGTGCTTTCCTCCGCCGGCAGGCGGACGTCACCGTCGGCAAGCCTCGCACTCTAGTCGTTTGAAGCCTGACGGACTTATAATCCCCACCATAATGAAAAGTCGCTATCCCTTTGCTGGATTGGAGCGGAGAGTCCAGCAGCTCTGGGAGGAAAAAAAGGCCTTTCAGGTCGGCGAACATGCCGAACGGGAAAAGTTCTACTGCCTCTCCATGTTTCCCTACCCGTCCGGGAAACTCCACATGGGGCATGTGCGCAACTACACGATCGGCGATGCGATCTCGCGTTACTGGCGCATGCGGGGCAGAAACGTGCTGCAGCCGATGGGCTGGGACGCCTTCGGCCTGCCAGCCGAGAATGCCGCGATCGAGAGCGACATCCACCCGGCAGAGTGGACCCATGCCAACATCGGCGAGATGCGCAGCCAGCTGCAGCGGCTGGGGCTTGCCATCGATTGGACGCGCGAACTGGCAACCTGCACCTCGGACTACTATCGCTGGGAGCAGCTCCTGGTGTCGCGCCTGTTCGAGAAAGGACTCGTCTACCGCAAGACCGGAACGGTGAACTGGGATCCGGTCGACCAAACCGTTCTCGCCAATGAGCAGGTCATTGACGGCCGCGGCTGGCGCTCCGGGGTTCCCGTTGAGCAGCGCGAAATCCCGATGTACTTCATGCGCATCACCGCATATGCCGACGAACTGCTTGAGGAGTTGGACCGGCTTGACGGATGGCCCGAATCCGTCAAGACCATGCAGCGCAAGTGGATCGGACGTAGCGAGGGGCTGAACATCGGATTCAGGATCAAGGGAAACAGCCGGACATTGCGCGTGTTCACGACACGGCCGGACACCCTAATGGGAACCACCTACATTGCCCTTGCCGCGCGGCATCCGCTTGTCGACGAAATCGCCGCCCGAAACGTGGAGATCGCCGCTTTTGTCACCGAGTGCGGCAAGACGGGCACCTCGGAATCGGCGCAGGTGCGGCATGCCAAGCTGGGCATGCCTCTCGGCGTGGAGGCGGAGAACCCGGTCGACGGATCGTCCATACCGGTATGGGTTGCCAGTTACGTGCTCATGGACTACGGCGAAGGCGCCGTCATGGGCGTGCCGGCGCATGATCAGCGGGACTTCGAGTTTGCCGCAGAACACGGGCTTCCTGTGCGCACAGTCGTCCGCGATCCCGATGACGTGCCGCATGACGGAACGGCGGCGGCGACCGGATACGGAATCACCTGCAACAGCGGTGAACTCGACGGCCTTGGATTCCGGCAGGCGTTCGACCGCATCGAGGCGAAACTCGCACCCAACGGAATGGCAAAGCGGGAGATCCAGTACCGTCTGCGGGACTGGGGCTTCTCCCGGCAGCGCTACTGGGGCTGCCTGATCCCGGTGATCCACTGTCCGGAGTGCGGCGAGATGGCCGTGCCCGAGAAGGACCTTCCGGTCGAGTTGCCGACGGAACGGAGCATCCGTTCCCAGAAGGATCTGGCAGCCATTGCGAAGTGCCGCTGTCCGCGCTGCGGCGGAGAGGCGAAAAGGGAGACCGACACCATGGACACCTTTGTCGAATCCTCATGGTACTTCGCACGTTTCGCAAGTCCGGACTGCACGACCGGCATGGTTGACCGGCGAGCGGCCTACTGGCTGCCGGTCGACCAGTACATCGGCGGCATAGAGCATGCGGTGCTCCATCTGCTCTATGCTCGTTTCTTCCACAAGATGATGCGCGACACCGGGATGTTGCCGGAAGGGCTTAACGCCCCCGAGCCGTTCACGCGGCTGCTGTGCCAAGGCATGGTGCTCAAGGACGGCTCGAAGATGTCCAAATCCACGGGCAACACCGTCGATCCCCAGGAACTTATCGACAACTACGGCGCCGACACCGCGCGGCTGTTCATCGTGTTCGCCGCTCCGCCCGAGCAGAGACTCGAATGGTCCGACAACGGCGTCAAGGGATGCCACCGCTTTCTGCAACGGCTCTGGGATTTCTCCTGCGCTGCCGGCGGAGAAGACGGAGTCGGCAACGCAGGCGAGGTGCAGGCCGAATCGTTGAGTTCCGAAGGCAAGGCGTTCAGGGAGATGGTCGATGAGATCTTTCACAAGGCGGATTACGACATGACACGCTACCGCCTCAACAACATTCCGTCGGCCGGGATGAAGATCATCAACCACATTGAGGCCTGTCGCGGCGTGTTCATGGGCGATCCCCAGGGGCAGGCGCTTCTCGCCGAGGCGATCTCGGTTCTGCTGCGGATGCTTGCTCCGATTGTGCCGCACATAACGCAGGAACTTTGGGAGCGGTTCGGCTTCAAGGGGCTTGTCATGGACGCCGCCTGGCCAGAGAGCCGCTTCGACCCGGCACGGAAATCGACCCTTACGCTTGCCGTACAGGTCAACGGCAAGGTCCGGGGGCAGATATCGGCCAGTCCGGACGACGGCGAAGACACGCTCCGGCGCCTGGCGCTGGAGCACCCTGATGTCGCCAGACACATCGACAACCGCCAGATCAGGCGGATCATTGCCGTCAAGGGCCGCATCGTCAACCTAGTGGTCTAGCCATGCGCACAACCCCTCTGTTCGCCGCCCTTCTCCTTGCCGCATCGCCGGCTGCACAGGCGGAAGATTCCGGCGGAACATTCTCCGAAGTCGAATGCTGGGTCAATCAGCGCCAGCTTCCGCGGGAAAGTCTCTGCGGCGTCCTGGACGTTCCGGAAAACCATGCCGAGCCGGATGCCAGGCGACTGTCAATACCTGTCATCCGGCTCGGTCCGGACGACAGCCGCCACATGGCGATCGTACTCGGCGGAGGCGGACCGGGCGCACGCGTCGGGATTGCCTCGCTCGCAGAACTCGGCTACTGGGAGCAGTTCAGGATTGAGGTGCTCGGTGCTGACCGCGGCCTGATTCTCATGGAGCAGCGGGGAGCCGTTGAAACCCCCCGCCTCAAATGCCGGGAGATGCGCAACGAGATCCCCTGGCTGCTGTCACACGACCTCTCGGTGGCTGAAGAGATGGATTTCCAGAAAATATCGGCCGGCGCCTGTCTCAGTCGTCTGCAAGACAGCGGCATCGGGCTCGAACATTACACCACCATGTCAAGCGCACATGACTTCGAGATCCTAAGGCGCGAACTTGGCATCGCACAGCTCGACCTGATCGGCATCTCCTACGGGGCGCGGATTGCCTTCGATCTGACCAGATCCTATCCGGCGTCAGTCCGCCAGATCCTGCTGGATTCACCGACGATCCCGCAAGCGAGTTCCCTTTCACCCATAATCCATTTTGACCGGCTGTTCGGCCAGATCGCTGAAAAGTGTCTGGGGCTCAACGCCTGTTCCAGAACCTACGGAGACATGAGAAGCAACATCCGCGCGGCCGCCAGCCGCCTCGACGCAAACCCTGCCAAGGTGGCCTACCGTGCCGCCGGAACCGATGCGGGAGAAATGGTGCTCAACCGGCACCGGCTGATGGCATCCGTGCTGCTGGCCTTCTACAGCCAGGGCCTTGTCAGCAACCTGCCCCGCTACCTGCGCGATCTCGCCATCACAGGGCAGAGCAAGCTCTCCAGCGAATATGCCAGCAACCTGGCCTGGTTCTACCGTCTTGACATGATCGAGGAGGCGCTCTACTACTCGATCACCTGCCGCGAGATGGTTCCGTTCATCAGCGACGAAATCCCCCCGCTCGAGACAGCGTGGGGGGCGGAGACGGCAAGCCGTCACATGAAGGACTTCTGCACAGGCACCTGGAATGTTGGCAATCCCATCAAGCCCGAGGAGATAGCATCCAACGGCCATCCGATGCTCGTACTGTCAGGCACTCTCGATCCGATCACCCCGGATAGCATCGTCGACAGCACCATCGGAGGCATGCCGGGGGTTCAGCACTTCAGACTGAACTCAACCCACTCAACGCTGTCGAACAACTCCTGCGCCCGAACAGTGGCCGCGCTGTTCATGGAAAATCCGCAACGCCGGGCAAGCCATCCATGCCTCGAACGGCAAGCCAGCAACTTTCAGTGAGTTTCGCGGCCACAGCAATGCTAGGAATGTCCGCCCTGTTTCTGGCGTCCTTCGGCGGTTGCGGCTTTGCGGTTGACGACTGGACGGAACACGCACACGCCGGCAGTGTCGCAGTCACGTCCGACGATGCCCGGCTGCGCGGCGATCTCGAGAGTTTCCTCGGCAGACAGGGACTGGCTGTCTCCGATGATGCCGCGCTGCGCGTTACCGTCAACGGAACCGAAAGCGAGGACATTGTCTCGCTTACGGAAATCGGCACCGTCAACAAGTACCGTCTTGTGTACAGGATCACCTTCGGCATCAGCAGAAACGGCGAGAACGTCAATAACGGCTCGTTCTCCGTGCGCGAAGTGGTCACCCACAACGAATCAAGCCATCTCGCCAAGCGCGAGGAAAGGCGCAGCCTGTTCGACGCGATGCGCCGGACAGCGCTTGACCGCATCTGGTTCCACATCCAACGCGAGATCGGCAAACAGTGAAGAGCCTCACTCCCGAAAGTCTGGAGCGGCACCTGACCGGTGGCCGGCACTCGTGCGCCTATCTTGTCCACGGCGGCGAGGAACTCATCGTTGACGAGTGCCGCAGCATGATACGCTCTTTCTGCAAGGCCGACGAACACATTGCCGTCCGGATGGACAAGAGCGGAAATGTCGACGACATACGTTCGGGAACGGAAAACCTTTCGCTGTTCGGCGAATCACGGCACCTGGAGGTGATGTTCTGCGGAACGCCTGACGCCAAGGCCGGGAAGGTGCTTGCGGAAATCGCCCGCCGACTTGACGGAACCGGAGACCGGATCGTCATCTGCATGCATGAACTCGAATGGCGTATCCGCAAAACCCAGTGGTTCCGCGAACTCCAGGATGCCTGCACCTGCGTTGCGGTGCCGAAGATTGACCGTGCCAGGTTTCCCAAATGGGTTTCGGATCGCCTCGCACGCTCCGGACATTCGACGACCTCCGATGCAATGGCGCTGTTCGTCGAGATGACCGAGGGCAACCTGCTTGCGGCGAGCCAGGAGCTGCTCAAGATCTCGCTCCTGTTCCCGGAGAGCAGGCTTGACGCCGACCAGCTCAGGGCGGGACTCGTCAACCTGTCGCGGCATAACGTGTTTTCCGTCCATGAGGCCATCCAGTCGCGGTCACCGAAGAGCGTGGGACACGCCCTGACCAGCCTCCGCAACGAAGGCGCGCCGGAACCTCTGGTTCTCTGGGCGCTGGCCGACCAGGCACGGGCGCTGCTCGCCGCCTACGAAGGCCGCAGACATCCCGGAGTCTGGGGAGAGCGTAAAACGGCGATCGATCGGGCGGCGGCAGGTGTGGATCGGGCCAGAATGATCGATGTCCTTGACCGCGCACAACAGGCCGACCTGCATATCAAGGGTCTGGGCGGCACCGCAGTGGATCCGTGGGACGATTTCCTGTCGATAGCAGGTTTCCTCCAACTGATCATGAATGACGGACAGAAGGTCCGACCTATGCGCAGGAGGCTGGAATGAGTGACGGAAAGGCCCAAAAGCAGGCGAGAGCGGCGGCCGAGGCGGCTCGCCAAGGGGCGCAAAGCCTGGCATGTGCGGCAACATCGGTGAAGCGCAAAGCGCTTCACGCCCTGGCAGCCGACATCCGCGCCAATTCCGGCGACATTGTCACGCAGAACCGGAAAGACATGGACAGCGGCGGGAGCAGCGGACTCAGCGCGGCTCTGCTAGACCGGCTGCTCCTTGACGAGGCGCGCATCGAGGGAATCGCCGCCTCGGTCGAGGAAATCGCCGCTCTTGACGATCCTGTCGGCGAGATTGGCGAACTGCGCCGCACACAAGCGGGACTTGGCATTGGCAGGATGCGCACGCCAATCGGAGTTGTGCTGGTCATCTACGAATCACGCCCGGGCGTCACTGTCGACGCCGCGGCGCTATGCCTGATGTCAGGCAACGGCGCCGTGTTGCGCGGAGGCTCGGAGGCCAAGCACTCGAACGCGGCGTTAGCCGCCTGTGTTCACCGGGCTCTCGGCAAGGCCAACCTCCCTGCATCCGCAATCAACGTGATGGGAAGCACCGACCGCGCGGTCGTCTCCGAACTGCTCAAGCTGAACGGACTCATCGACGTGGTGATCCCGCGTGGAGGCAAGGGCCTTATCAAGGCCGTCTCCGAACAGACCTCGATCACGGTCATCAAGCACCTTGACGGCAACTGCCACGTGTTCGTCGACGAAAGCGCCGATGTCGAAACGGCGCTGCCGATCCTCGCCAATGCCAAAATGCAGCGGCCGGGAGTGTGCAACGCCATGGAAACACTCCTCGTGCACAGGAATATCGCCGACAGGCTTCTGCCTCGGCTGGAGGAATGCCTTGCCGGCGTTGAACTGAGAGGCTGCCCGGAAACGGCGGCGGCTATCGGAGACGCGTGTGTCCCCGCAACGGACGCCGACTGGGACACCGAGTACCTCGACCTGATTCTCGCCGTCAAGGTCGTCGACGGGATTGACGAGGCTGTGGCGCACATTGCGCGCCACGGCTCCGGACATACCGACGCCATCATTACCGAAAGCCAGCGCAACCTGTGGCGGTTCCTTAGGGAGATCGATTCCAGTTCCGTCATCGCCAATGCGTCCACGCGTTTTGCCGACGGCGGCATCTACGGCCTTGGCGCCGAAATCGGCATTTCGACGGATCGGATCCATGTGCGGGGACCCGTCGGCGTACGCGCCCTGACGGTTGAGAAATGGATAGTCCTTGGCGAAGGCCAGGTCAGGGAGTAGGAATGCAGATTGTCATACTTGGCGCCGGACGCGTTGGCCAGTCGGTCACCGAAAGGCTGCACAGCAACGCCGACACTGACATCACGGTCGTCGACACCAACGGTGACAAGCTGCGCAGGCTGCAGGACCTGTGCGACATCAAGACGGTGATAGGCAATGCGGCACATCCGGGCATCCTGCGCCAGGCCGGCGCCGAGGACGCGGAACTCGTGCTTGCGGTCACCGCCAATGACGCAGTGAACCTTGTTGCATGCCGTATCTGCAAGAACACGTTCAATACGCCGAACCTGGTCGCACGCATCCGGGACGAGGAGCTGGGAAAGACCGCTGAAGAGCTCTTCGGCGTCAACTTCGTGTTTTTCCCCGAGCAGGTGGTGACCAACTATATTCTCGATTCGATCCAGCATCCGAACTGTCTCCAGGTCCACAAGTTCGCCAAGGGGCGCGTCCTGCTCGGCGTCGTCAAGGTCACCGGCGACAAGATCCCAACCGAGACCAGCATCGAGACGATCCAGGCGCGGACACCGGACGTTGACTTCCGCATCGTGGCGATTTACAGGGGCAACCTGTCGGTGTTTCCGGACGGCAAGACCGACATCGTCGCCGGCGACGAGGTGTTCTTCGTGTCCGACACCGACAATTTCGACAAGGTGGTCAACGAGTTCAGCGACGTCAACCGGGAACACCGGTCAATCTTCATCTCCGGCGGCGGAAACGTGGGCCTGAGCTTAGCCAAGGCGCTTGAGAGGGACCACAAGGTCAAGATTCTCGAGCGCAGCCGGGAGCGTTGTGCGTACCTGTCGCGCTCGCTCAAGAGGACTCTCGTCCTGTGCGGCGACGCAACCGACGAAAACCTTGCGCGCGAGGAGG
Source organism: Gammaproteobacteria bacterium (assembly GCA_965207545.1). GTDB lineage: Bacteria > Pseudomonadota > Gammaproteobacteria > Tethybacterales > CBDBMS01 > CBDBMS01. The sequence goes on along the minus strand of CBDBMS010000003.1, from coordinate 308,427 downwards.
GGTTCGGCGAATCCGACGTCTACTGCGCCGTCACCAACGACGACGAGACCAATGTGATGTCCTCGCTGCTCGCCAAGCGGATGGGCGCCGCCAAACTGGTCGTTCTGGTCAACCGCGCCTCCTACGTGGACGTGCTCCAGGACAACGACATTGACATCGCGATTCCGCCGGCTGAGGTCACCACCGGTCCGCTGCTGACGTACATACGCCAGGCGGACGTCACAGCGGTACACCTGCTCAGGCGCGGAGCCGCTGAGGCGCTCGAAGCGGTCCTGCACGGCACCGAGCAGGATTCCAACCTGGTCGGGCGGCCAATCAAGTCGATCGCCTGGCCGCCCAACGTGATGCCGGGAGCCATTGTGCGCGACGACAAGGTGTGCATCGCCCACAACGACCTCGTCCTGCAACAGGGCGATCACGTGATCGTCTTCGTCTCGCAGCGCGATTCAGTGCGCAAGACCGTCAAGTTCCTCTCTGCCGGAGCAGGCTTCTTCTAGGCATTCATGTCACGCTGGCTGCACACTTTCAACCTTTCGGGAAAGGTGCTGGTCCTGTTCGGCCTGCTTGCCCTGTTGCCGCTGCCCGTGTCTCTCGCAGTCGGTGACGGGCAATGGGAGGCGTTCGTGGTGACCAGCGCGCTTTCGGCCTCCTGCGGCGCGGCGGCCATGGCGCTCACGGTCCGCACACGCAGCGACCTGCGTCAGCGCCACGGATTCTTCCTGGTGCTCCAAGTCTGGATTCTGCTGCCGCTGTTCGGCGCCGTGCCGATCATGATGATCGTTGACGACATATCGCTGACCGAGGCCTACTTCGAGGCCGCTTCGGGAATGACGGCTTCCGGCGGAACCGTCCTGAGCGGGATCGATGAACTCCCGCCGTCACTGAACTTCTGGCGTGGCGAGATGATTTGGCTGGGCGGGATGGGACTGATCGTGCTAACGATCGCGATCCTGCCGTTCCTCGGCGTGGGGGGGCGCCAGCTGCTCACCACGGAGCTTCCGGGACCGCTCAAGGAGCAGAACCTGACGCCGCAGATCACCAAGACGGCCAAGGGTCTGTGGCTCATCTACCTCGGCCTGACCCTGCTGTGCATGTTTTCCTACTGGCTGGCCGGAATGACCTGGTTCGATGCGGCGGTCCACAGCATGACGACGCTGGCGCTCGGCGGCTTCTCGTCACACGACGCAAGCTTCGGCCACTTTGACTCCGTGGTGATCGAGTGTGTCGCCATCGTATTCATGCTGATTGCCGGCATGAACTTCGCAACCCATTTTGCGGCGTTCCTCAACCGCAGCCCGAGAGCGTATCTGGGCGACATCGAGATCAAGTCGTTTCTGGCGGTGATGGCCGCGGCAGTTGCCTGCGTCACCCTGTTCCTGTGGGCACAGGGCAGCTACGACACTTTCGGCGAAAGCCTCCGCTACGCCGCATTCAACACCGTGTCGATCGCGACGACCACCGGCTACTCGAACACGGACTTCAACGCCTGGCCGCTGTTCGCACCGATGCTCATGCTGGCGCTTGCGAACTTCGCCGCCTGCGGCGGATCGACCGGCGGCGGCGTGAAGATGGTCCGGAGCCTGATCCTGTTCCGGCAGATCGGCACCGAGCGGCTTAAACTGCTCCATCCAAAAGCCTTCTACGACACCAAGTTCGGCTCGGCGGCGCTGCCGAACCGGATCATCGTCTCGGTGCTCTTCTTCATCATCGCCTACTTCGCCAGTGCGCTAGTTCTCATGCTGCTGCTGATCGCAACCGGGATGGACTTTCTCACCGCCTTCTCCGCGGCAGTCGCTTCGATCAGCAACACCGGTCCGGGTCTCGGCGATGTCGGACCAGCCGGCAACTACAGTGGCCTGACCGATGTCCAGACCTGGCTGTGCACATTCGCCATGCTTCTCGGCCGCCTTGAGATACTGGCATTCATGGTGGCGCTCCACCCCATGTTCTGGCGCAACTGACGGAACAGGCATGGACAGGAAGGAATACGCAGAGGTCTTCAGGAGACTCTCCCGGATATCTCCCGAACCGAAGACGGAACTCCGGCACGGCAATCCCTATCAGCTTCTTGTCGCCGTGGTCCTGTCCGCCCAGGCCACCGACAAGGGCGTCAATGCGGCAACACAGCTCCTGTTCAGGGAGGTGGACACCCCCGAGGAGATGATCCGGCTCGGTGAAGCCGGACTCATGCGGCACATACGCACCATCGGCCTGTTTCGTAACAAGGCGAAGAACGTCATCGGCCTCTCTGAAACGCTTCTGGATAAGCATTCCGGCGAGATTCCACACAGCCGCGAATCGCTGGAGAGTCTGCCTGGCGTCGGCAGAAAAACCGCCAACGTCGTCCTCAATGTGGCGTTCGGCGAGCCAACCATAGCGGTCGACACGCACATATTCCGGGTGGGCAACCGGACCGGGCTGGCGCCGGGACGGACGCCGCGCGAGGTCGAGGACCTGCTCGTCGAACGGGTGCCGGCACGTTACAAAATGAATGCGCACCACTGGCTCATACTTCATGGCCGCTACATCTGCACAGCGCGGACACCCAAGTGCGGGAAGTGTCCCATCGCGGACCTGTGCAACTTCAAAAGGGAGGGGAAAGCCAGCTAGAAAACTTCAGGCTGCACTGGTCAGCTGCCCAGCAGCGTGACCGCCATCATGCCGAAAGCCACCGTCAGAAAAAGACTTCGCGTCCCGGCGGCGCACAGCAGACAGACGATGCCGGCAAGAATCCACGGCAGCATCTCATCCCAGTTCCCATCTGCGGGGACCAGTTCCTGCGCCACCAGCGCAGTCATCACCGACACCGCAATGTAGCGCCGGCCGTCACGGCCCGCGATTTCGCCCTGCGCGTTGGGGCGCCCGAGAATAGCCGCCGCAACGACCGTCAGATACGGCTTGGTCACCGGCACGGACGATCCCTTGTCGTCGGTCAGCGTCGCATTCGGCGCGCCGTCCGTAGTGGCGCTGGCCAGCTGATGCTGATGTTCGTCCGACAATTCCACAGGGCCGAACTGTGCGTGTTCATGATCCATGTCCGAATTCTTGCAAAAGCCCAAGGCAAATCCTTATCCCAAAACGAACCTGATCGTGTACAATGAAACCGTCCGCCGTGCCAATTCCTTTGTAATGAATGCCTGGGGACGTTGCGTAACAGAGGCGCTAAACTCATCAGATGGATGTACTGGGGCCATCCGCGGCGGACTTCACTTCCTGTTTTCCTTCCGTTTCCTTTGGCGGTTTTCCCAGTTTTTCAAGTCTTCCGGATTGCCTTCTCCGGCGCCGGGAATGAAGTAGGTCACAAGCACATTGCGGCCGTTCATTGCATCCCAAACTAAGGCATAGCCTTTTCCGTCGGCGTCCCTTGCCGGAAGAACGGGGCAAGATATGCAGACATCAGCAGATGGCGCAGATTGACGAAGAAGACGGAAAGCACAATGGTTACGCCCAAGGCGCCTGACAGCAGCATGCCGGCAACAACGAACTGTGCCGATCCGGCGTAAAGAAGAAGCGACATCAGGACGATCTCCGCTTCGCTCATCCCCGCCACCTTGGCCAACGCACCAGCGGAGAAGCCGATGCTCAGATAGCCTGGAACCGTCGGAATGCAGTCGGCACAGCCACGGAGAAAGCCGTCCGCAAAACCGCCATCCTTGGGCAAACGCCTCATTTCGGCCCCGATATTCCCGGAGATTGCCTGAAGTCCGGATTCGGGGAGTTCCATGCCACAGCAGACCGGACACACATCTCCATGCTGAGCTTGAAGACGGCAGAATCGTCCAGGCTGCCGGCAGCGACAACGCTGACATCAGGCATAGCCGGGCTCTCTTTCCAAACAGGCGAAGGGCACACCGCACAGAGCCGGCAAGCCGGCCGGCCGCCACTGCCTGCAAGGTATTCGTGGGACATCATTTCACCGTTCAGCCTTCCGCAGGTCTCGCAGTGGCGGTTGCAGGGCCATATCGGCTCGGTGACAAACCCGTAGCGGTCGCGTCACATAGGCAACGATCTGTAATTGGCTGAACCATGTCTGGATTCCCTTTTCCCGTATCAGCACCGCCGTCGCCCAGACGGGCGGCCGACGGCACGGGGCTTATAATCAGCGGAATTATATACTTCGCGCAGATGCATTGGTTCGACACATGCTGGACACCGCGCCAGCCGGAAAGGCGGTGCGCCGGTCTGCCCCGCGCTTTCCGGTCTGTTCTGCCGAAGAGGTTCGGAGACGCACTGCAAGGATGAAGAGAACGATACTGATATCCGGATGCTCGACGGGCATTGGACGCCACTGTGCGCTTCATCTCGCCCGCAGCGGAAACTGGGAGGTGTTCGCAAGCGCCCGGAGAGAAGAGGATGTCAAGGAGCTGCGCGACATGGGGCTGGCCGCCATGCACATTGACGTCGACGATCCGGACAGTGTCGCCCGGGGATTTGAGCATGTTTTGGAACAGACCGACGGGCGGCTCGACGCCCTGTTCAACAATGCGGGTTATGGCATCATGAGCGCCATGGAGGATCTCAAGCGCGAGGCGTTCGAGGATCTGCTAAGAACCAATGTGCTCGGCTTCCATGAAATGACGCGTCATGCCATAAGAATCATGCGTATCCAGGGTGAAGGGCGAATCGTGTTCAACAGTTCGGTTCTGGGCTTCGTCTGCATGCGTCACCGCGGCGCGTACAACGCATCCAAGCACGCTGTCGAGGGCATGGCGGGCACATTGAGGCTGGAACTCGCCGGCACCGGCATCCATGTCGTGTCGATTCAACCCGGACCGATCGTGTCCCGGTTCAGAGACACTGCCATGAAGATGCATCACAGGCATGTCGACATTGAAGGCAGCCGCTTCAAGGAGGCCTACCAGAGAGCCGACGCGAACTGGCGCAAAGGCGTCCGGTCACCGGCGGAGAGACTCTTTACGCTTGGACCGGAAGCCGTCTGCAAGGCTCTCGTCAAGGCTCTCGACGCATCCAGTCCACGCGCCCAGTACCGCATCACGATACCGACCTCGCTGTTCTGGTGGCTCAAGCGCACGCTTCCGACACGGTTGATGGATGCCATTGCCGCCAAGGTCTGACCTGCGACGGCATGTTAGGGGCGTCTATGCGCTTACCCCGTCCATGGAAGATGGCGACGAACTGCTGCATCTGTGCCGCCAGGCACTTGACGGAGGGGTGTCGGCGCTGCAACTGCGCTACAAGGGCGCGGATCGCGGCGTGTTTGCATGCCAGGCGCAACAGCTCAGGAAACTGACGCTAACGCGTGGCGCAGTTCTCGTCGTCAACGACGATGTGGACATCGCACTCGAAGCGCAGGCTGACGGCATCCATGTCGGACCTGACGACGCCTCTCCTGCACAGGTGCGACGGAGAGTGGGTCATGAAATCCTTGTTGGCGTCTCGTGCCGCAATTCGGTCAGTCATGCGGCGGCCGCTCTCGGCCAGGGAGCCGACTACATCTCGTTCGGGGCGGTGCACCCGACGAAAACGAAGCCCCAAGCCGTGCAATGCACACACACGGAGTTGCGCGAGGCCAGAGAGATGTTTCCAGGCGCCACGGTAGTCGCCATCGGAGGCATCGAACCGCACAATGCGGCAAGCACGCTGGCGACCGGCGTCGATGCCATCGCCGTATGCAACGGAATATTCGGCGCCGCCGACATTAGAATAGCGGCTGCACAGTTGACCCGCATGTTCAATGGAAACGAAACGATCGTCTAGGCTCTTTGCCGACGCGCAGAGGCTGATCCCGGGAGGCGTCAACTCCCCGGTCAGGGCGTTCAAGGCGGTGGGCGGCACGCCTTTCTTCGTTGAAAAGGCTGAGGGCTGCCTGCTCTTCGATGTCGACGGGAACAGCTACATCGACTACATCGGCTCCTGGGGACCGGCAATCGTCGGGCATGCCAACAAGGAGGTTGTCGAGGCGACCGAACGTGCACTGCGTAACGGAATCAGCTTCGGCGCGCCGACGCCATCCGAAGTCGAGTTTGCCGAAACGATCACCGGAGCAGTCGGCTCGATCGACATGGTGCGGACCGTAAGCTCCGGGACGGAAAGCGTAATGACTGCCATACGTGCCGCCCGTGGCCACACCCAACGTGAAGTCATCGTCAAGTTCGATGGCTGCTATCACGGACATTCCGACAGCCTGCTCGTCAAGGCTGGATCGGGAGCAATGACCTTGGGCAATCCGTCCTCGGCCGGAGTCACCAAGGGAGTTGCGGCCGACACGGTTGTGCTGCCCTACAACGACGCTGATGCCGTCCGTGACCTGTTCAAGAGGAGGGGCGACCGAATCGCCGGTGTCATCGTCGAGCCCATCGCCGGCAACATGAACCTCGTCATGCCGCGGGACGGATTCCTGTCGTGCCTGCGTGAAGCCTGCGACCGCCACGGATCCGTGCTCGTGTTCGACGAGGTGATGACCGGGTTCAGGGTGGATCGCAGATGCGCACAGGGACTGCTCGGCACTGAGCCGGACCTCACCTGCCTCGGCAAGGTGATCGGTGGCGGAATGGCAGTTGCCGCTGTGGGCGGGAAAAGGGAGATCATGAAAAGACTGGCGCCGACAGGTCCCGTCTATCAGGCTGGAACGCTATCGGGCAATCCGGTTGCCATGGCATGCGGACTGGCAACAATGCGGATCGTCCTGCAGGACGGGTTCATTGAACGGATCGCATCTTTCTGCAGGCAGCTGTGTGCAGGCCTGGAAGAAACGGCAACGGCCGAAGGGATATCTTTCCGTGCACAGTCCGTCGGCGCCATGATTGGCCTGCACTTCAGCAAACGGACACCGGAGAACCTTGAGGAGGCTGCACAGGCGGATGAGGAAGCCTTCAGACGGTTCTTCCACGGCATGCTGTCAAGGGGTGTCTACATTGCGCCTTCCATGTTCGAGGCCGGCTTCGCCAGCATCGCCCACGCCGAGGCGGGAATCCTGGACAGAACGCTCACTGCGGCGAAGGAAACGTTCACCGAAATGGGTCACTAGGCGGAGACGCCCTCCAGTCGCTCCTGTTCGCCCTGTATCCATGTGCGGGCGGTCTCGTTGATCTCCTTGGCCGGCTTGTCGCCGGTCTCAATCGCCTCGCCGATGCTGACGGTTACGCACCCGGCGCTCTTGACCCATGCGTTGCGCGGCCAGCACATGCCGCTGTTCACCGCCACGGGAACGACCGCGATTCCAAGGCGCTTGGCGAGCCAGGCGCCTCCTGGCGCATAGTCTCCGGGACACCCGACCTGCATCCGCGTCCCTTCGGGGAAAATCACTATCGAGAAGCCTTTGGCAATGCGGTCCTCCCCTTGCCTGGCAAGCTTGGCAAGCGCCTTGCGCTGCCGTGAGCGCGCTATTGCGATCGGACTCATCGCAGCCACGCCCCAGCCGAAAAAGGGGATCAGCAGCAACTGGCGCTTCATCACGTAGACAAGTGGCGAAGGAAAGACCAGATGAAAGCCTAGGGTCTCCCATGCGGACTGATGATTGGACAGGATCACGAAAGGGGGCTTCGGAAGCCGCTCAAGACCGATGGCCTTCCAGTCAATGCCGCACAGGATCCGGGCCCCGTGCAAAACGCACGCGTTCCAGTGTCCGATGATGCGGTGCCTGATCCGCGCCGGAAGCGGAAAAAGCGGTATGGCCAGCAGCGAGAACGCGACGGTGACCAGAGTCAGCCAGACGAGAAAGACGACCGAACCGACCAGGCGCCTGCCGTACGAGGACGCCACCAGTCCGTCAGACCCGACGCCTCAGCCTGATCACTTCGGCAAAAGGTCCTTGACGGATCTTGCGGTCCAGTCGTCACGGCCGGCCCTAAGGTCTTGCTGCACCTGACGGTAGCTCTTGATGTCGAATATCTGCCCGATCATTGACTTGCAGTCGTCGGGAATGACGGAGGAGTCAACCGGCTCAAGCTGATGGAGCAGCTTCTCCTCCTCCATCTGGTAAACCTTTTCCTGGAACTGCGAAAACTGGTAGCTTGAAAGGTTTGTGTCGTCCAGCTTGGCCTTGATCCGCAGGATGGCGATGATCTGTCTTGAGAACGACACCAGACTCTGCTCGTCATAGAACTTCGGGATGATGGGCGACAAGCCCGGATAGGACTTCTCTATGATTTCGGTGGCGATCTGGCGGTCGATCGTCTGTTGCTCCTTGTTGATCAGTTCACGCATGACCGCCGTACTGACACTCTCGGGAGTGGCAACACCCTCCTGTCCGTCCATGCCCTTCTGAAGCTGCTTGGCTCTAAAGGTCGGAAGTTTCTTTTTTCCTGTCGCTGGCGCAGCAGGAGCATCCGTCGGAGCCGCATCGAGCTTGAGCCCCCGATCCGTCTTCTGGTTCTTCCTTTCGAGTTCACGCACCCGCTTTTTCAGCTGCATCTCGCCGAACACCCTTGGAGGCCAAATCAGGCCTGCAAGCGTTATGAGGAACGCCGCCACACCTCCCAGCAGCCACATGGCAGAAACCTGAACATCCATGAGCATCATGGGCAGAAAATTGGCGATCTCCGCGGGAACAAGCCTCTTGACGTTGATGACCAGCGTCGAGAGCCTGGGATCCTGAAACATTATGACGGTGTATGCTGCGGCTGCTACTCCTACAAAGAGCACCAGCAGAGACAGGATCAGTCTGAAAATCTTCATCGAAACTCCTTTTTTCCTAACCAGTGTGCTGATACGGAAACATGTCCGGATACCAGGCTATTGTCCCTTGATTTTAGCAATTGACATCCAAGTCTCGACAATCGAATCAGGATTGAGCGAAAGACTGGCGATGCCCTGTTCCACCAGCCAATGGGCCAAGTCGACATGGTCGGATGGCCCTTGACCGCAAATGCCGATGTACTTGTCCTGTACAACGCAAGTCTGTATGGCCCGGGCGATCAGGAACTTGACCGCCGGATCGCGTTCGTCAAACTGGCCCGCGATCAGGCCTGAATCCCTGTCGAGCGCAAGTGTCAGTTGCGTCAGATCATTCGAGCCGATCGAGAACCCGTCAAAATGCTCGAGAAACTCCTCGGCCAGTATCGCGTTCGAAGGCACCTCGCACATCATGATCAGCCGCAATCCGTTCCTGCCGCGTTCCAGTCCCAGGCTTCTCAGCAGATCCACCACCCTGCACGCCTCACTGACGGTGCGCACAAACGGCACCATGACCTCAACGTTGTCGAGACCCATCTCATCGCGCACCTTGCGTATGGCCTCAACCTCCAGCGCGAAGCAGTCCCTGAATCCGTCGGAGAGATAGCGGGCCGCACCCCGGTATCCAATCATCGGGTTCTCCTCCTGCGGCTCGTACTGCCGGCCGCCAAGCATGCCGGAATACTCGTTGGACTTGAAGTCCGAAAGCCGGAGGATGACCGGCTTCGGATGGAACGCTGTCGCTATGGTTCCGATGCCCTCGACGATCTTTTCGACATAGAAAGTCCGCGGATCGGCATAGCCGGAACTCGCCTTGCGCACTTCGCGCTGCAGTTCCGCGGGCAAGCCTGCGTAGTCAAGAACTGCGCGCGGATGCACCCCGACCATGCTGCTCGCGATGAACTCGAGACGGGCCAGGCCAACCCCGTTGTTGGGCATGCTGGCGAACTCGAATGCCAGGTCGGGATTGGCGACGTTCATCATCATCTTCACAGGTATTTCGGGCATTTCGCCCAAGTTCATGCTGTCAATGCGGTAGTCGGCCTTGCCTTCGTAGACGTAGCCGGTGTCGCCCTCGGCGCAGCTGACGCTGACCGTCTGGCCTTCGGCGATGCTTTGGGTCGCGGTTGCGCAGCCAACTATGGCCGGTATGCCAAGTTCCCTGGCAATAATCGCCGCATGGCATGTCCGTCCACCGCGGTTCGTGACAATCGCCGCCGCACGTTTCATCACCGGTTCCCAATCGGGATCGGTCATGTCCGCAACCAGAGTCTCACCCTGCTTGAGGCGAGCCATTTCGTCAGGGCTCTGCAGTATCCGGGCAACGCCGATCCCAATCTTCTGGCCAATCGCGCGACCCTCCACGATGAGATCCCCTTTCGAGATCAGGGAGTGGCGCTGCACCACATGGCCTCGAACTTCCCTCGACTTGACTGTCTCCGGACGCGCCTGGACGATGTAGATCATGCCGTCCAGGCCGTCCTTGCTCCATTCGATGTCCATGTGGCGGCCGTAATACTTCTCTATGGAGCGTGCATGCCGGCCCAGCTCCACCAGATCGTCGTCGTTCAGTGAGAAGCGCTGCCGGTCCGGCAGCGGCACATCGACGATGCAGACGCCACCACCCCGGCTCTCGTCGGCTAAAACCATCTTCTTCGCCTTTGAGCCGAGCCGGCGGCGGACAATGCAGGAACGCCCTCCGTCAAGTGCGCGCTTGTCCAGGTAGAACTCGTCCGGATTGACGCTTCCCTGAACGATCATTTCGCCCAGTCCGTGGGACGCCGTGACGAAAACCACCCCTTCGAAGCCTGATTCGGTGTCGAGCGTGAACATGACCCCGCTTGAGGCCAGGTCGCTTCTCACCATCCGCTGAACGCCAACGGAAAGAGCGACTTTCGAGTGCTCGAACCCCTTGTCGATACGGTACGAGATCGCACGGGCGGTGTAGAGCGAGGCAAACACCCGCTTGATCGAATCAAGTATCTCGTCCGCGCCCCTGACGTTCAGGTAGGTGTCCTGTTGGCCTGCAAAGGAGGCGTCCGGAAGATCCTCGGCCGTTGCCGACGACCGGATTGCCACCGAGACCTCTGTTCCGGCAGCATCGCACATTCTGGCGTAGGCATCCTGAACCTGGGTGACGAAGCCCCGGTCAAGATCGGCCTCAACGATCCGGCGGCGCAACTCGTCCGAGACCGAGATCATCCTTTCGGGATCATGCCCGTCAAGAGGATCCAGCGTCTTGCTGATGTCCCCGGTCAGACATGCCTTGTCGAGAAAGCTCCGGAAATAGTCCGCAGTGGTGGCAAAACCCTCGGGAACGCGTACACCTGCCGAACCCAGCTGTGTGATCATTTCTCCCAAGGATGCATTCTTTCCGCCTACACGGTCAATGTCCGACAGCCGCAAGCTGGAAAGCGAAACCACATCAGTCATGGCGTAACTCCATGCACGCTATTATAAGGCACCGTAACAGTGCACATCCCCGGAAGATGCGCCGGATGCACGGCTCGGCGTGTCAGAGGCGGTGCCCGGGCGTTGCCTAGCCGTCCTCCTTGGCCACTCCGCCTTCAGTCTCCTTGTCATGTCTCAGTTCGACACCCTCGACCATGTACACGACCTGTTCCGCCATGTTCACGCTGTGATCGCCAATCCGCTCGAACGCATGGAGCACGTTGAACATGAAAAGTTTCGCGTTGTCCCCTTCGTCCTTGACATCCTTCATCAGCCACGTCAGGTGATTGCGGTAGTCCGCGTCCAGGTCGCGCTCCATCCGGAACACCTCGTACGCCGCCGAGATGTCCGCCAGGCGGTACCCCTTGATCGCAGTCCGGACCTGGTCAATGGCTGCCTGGCCAATCAGGTTGATGCGGTCCAGAAACGGGGCTATCTGCTTCTGCGACTCGATCATGACGAGGTGACGTGCAACCCTTGACGTCTCGTCACCGATCCGCTCGCAATCCGCCACGAACCGGATTGCAGCCAGCACAAATCTCAAGTCAACCGCGTTCGGGCTTCTTCTTGCCAAAACGTCGGTACAACTGGAATCTATGCCGAGTTCAAGCTGGTTCAGGTCCGCATCGCTTGCATCAACCCGGTTCGCCTTGGCGAGATCAAAACCGCCGATCGCGTCAAGAAGATCCGTAACGTGCTGGACCGCCAGATCACCCATCATGATGATGCGCTCATGGATGTCCTCCAATTCCCTGTCAAAGGTGTGGGAGGTGTGCCGCGCCTTGTCCGGGAAAAGCGTCACCGGAGCCTCCCAGAGCCCTGTCGCCGGCATGTCATCAGCCAAACCGTCCGGTAAGGTAGCCCTCTGTCAGGGGATGCCGGGGGTTCTTGAACATCTCTCCGGTGTTGCCAACCTCGACCACGCGCCCCAGGTGGAAGTAGGCGGTCCGGTTCGACACGCGTGCCGCCTGCTGCATCGAGTGGGTGACAAGAACAATCGTGTAGGCCTTGCGCAGATCCTCGATCAGATCCTCCACCCTCGCTGTGGCGATCGGATCAAGCGACGAACAGGGCTCATCCATCAGAATGACTTCGGGATCGACAGCGATCGTGCGTGCCAAGCACAGCCGCTGCTGCTGGCCGCCCGAAAGGGATATTCCGAGCCGGCTGTGCAGCGAATCCTTCACTTCGCTCCACAGCCCCGCCGCGGCCAGGCTTTTCTCCACTTTCTCGTCAAGCTCCGCCCTGTTGCTGCAGAGTCCATGAAGCCTCGGGCCGTAGGCAACGTTGTCGTAGATCGACTTCGGAAAGGGGTTTGGCTTCTGGAAGACCATGCCGACCCTGGATCTCAAAAGCACGACATCACACCGTGGCGAGTTGATGTCTTGGCCGTCCATGACAAGCTCGCCTGAAACCTTGCAGTCTTCGATCATGTCGTTCATGCGGTTCAGACATCGGAGGAAAGTCGACTTGCCGCAGCCCGAAGGCCCGATCAGGGCGAGAACCTCGTTCTTTCCGACATCCAGGCTAATGTCGGAAACCGCAACCTGGCTGCTGTAGCGAACCCACACGTTCCGTGCGCTGAACCGGGCATCCTCCACAAAAGGCTGGCCTGCGGTCTCGCCGGTCGGATCCGACATGCACTCGTGACCAACCGCAGCCATCCCGGCCGCGTCGCCATCCTTGTCCAGAGTCATTGCTGTATCCATAGGGTCACCATCTGATTTCAAACTTTTTGCGTAGGAGCACGGCCGACAGGTTCATCAGGAACAGGAAGCCGAGAAGCACCATGATCGCTGCCGAGGTGCGTTCCACAAACGCACGTTCGGGACTGTCCGCCCAGAGGAATATCTGGACCGGAAGAGTTGTCGCCGAATCAAACACGCCCGTCGGAACGTCGACTATGAACGCCACCATGCCGATCATCAGCAGCGGCGCAGTCTCGCCAAGCGCCTGAGCCATGCCGATAATCGTGCCTGTCAGGATGCCGGGCATGGCCGCCGGCACAACCTGGTGGAACACCATCTGCATCTTTGACGCTCCCATGCCGAGAGACGCTTCGCGGATCGCCATGGGAACCGACTTGATCGCGGCCCGTGACGCGATGATCACCGTCGGAAGGGTCATCAACGTCAGAACGAGTCCGCCAACCAGCGGCGCCGACCGGGGCATGCCGGCCAGGTTGATGAAGATGGCAAGCCCGAGCAGGCCGAATATGATCGACGGAACCGCCGCCAGATTGTTGATGTTCACCTCAATGATGTCGGTCCACCTGTTCCGCGCCGCAAACTCCTCCAGATAGATTGCGGCGCAGACCCCGATCGGAAACGACAGCATCCCGACAACCAGCAGCGTGAGAAAAGAGCCCATGACGGCTCCCAGAACGCCGGCGATTTCCGGATCGCGGGAATCCCCCCTGGTGAAGAAGTGGTGGTTGAACCTGGTCGACACCTGCCCTGCCCGGATCAATGTACTGAGCATCTCCACCTGACGCCCCTTCATGCGGCCGAAATCCTCACCGGTTCCGTGGAACTGTCGGTACTGGATGTCTGCATCCGCCGATGCAAGCAGGTCCAGCGACACCTTGCGGCCGAGCAGGTCCGGATCGGCCAGCAGCCGATCGCGCACCTGAAGTTCGGCTTGCGGACTCAGAAGCGAGGTCAGTTCCCTCACCTCCCTGCGACCGCGAACTTCGGGGAAAACAGCCTGCAGGCCCTTCCGGATGACGGAACGGTAGTTCGCACCCATAATCTCGTCGGAAGAGGGGGCGCCTATCTGAAGAGTCTCCCGATCCAGGTCCAGCTCAACATTGATGTAGGACTGGGTGAAGGCTCCCGATGCCTTCACCGCAATCGACGACAGCAGAACCACAACGCACAAGGTGGCGAAGCCAATTGCCGCAAGGCCTGCATAACGGAAGACGGCCTCCAGCGCGTAGCGGCGGCCAAGACCATGTTTCACCCGATCCGTGATGTTGCGGGATGCCGGACTGTCAGTAGCGTTCACGGTACTTCTTCACGATTCTGAGCGCCACCACGTTGAACAGCAGCGTCACCAGGAACAGCGTCAGCCCCAAAGCGAATGCCGACAGCGTCTTGACGTTCCCGAACTCCTGGTCCCCCACCAGCAAGGTGACAATCTGGACGGTCGCGGTGGTGACGGCATCAAGCGGATTCACCGTCAGGTTGGCGGTCAGTCCTGCAGCCATGACGACGATCATGGTCTCGCCGATCGCCCGTGAGGCGGCCAGCAAGGTGGCGCCGACTATCCCTGGCAACGCGGCCGGCAGCACCACGCGGCAAAGCATTTCCGAACGGGTGGAGCCGAGCGCCAGGGAACCATCGCGCAGGCTGTTCGGAACGGCGTTGATCACGTCGTCGGAAAGGGACGATACGAACGGTATGATCATGATGCCCACGACCACCCCGGCCACCAACGCACTTTCGGACGCAATCTCCAGTCCAATCAGTTCACCCACGCCACGGAGCCACGGAGCGATCGTGACGATCGCTAGGAATCCGTAGACCACCGTCGGGATCCCCGCAAGTATCTCAAGCACCGGCTTCACCAGGCTACGCACTCTCTTCGTCGCGTACTCCGTCATGTAGATCGCCGACAGCAGTCCGACCGGAAGGGCAATCAGAAGCGCAATAAGCGAGATCAGGAGAGTTCCTCCGAAGACAGGGACCGAACCGAACGCGCCCGAAGCGCCGATCTGATCCTCGCGGATTGCAATCTGCGGACTCCATTGTGTTCCGAACAGGAACTCGAACGGCGTGACGATCTGGAAGAACCTCCACGACTCAGCCAGCACCGAAAGGAATATCCCCACAGTTGTCAGAACCGCCAGCCATGACGAAAGGGCCAGAAAAAGGTGTACTATGCGCTCGACATGGCCTCTTGCCGGAGTCTTCTGTCGGAAACGCAGTGTCACCACCAGGCCCGTGGCAACCGCCATGAGCAGCACGACCGCCATCCTGAGCCTGGCTGACATCTCTTCGGCTCCCTTCAGCGCATCCAGCGCCGGCAGCAGGCGCGGATCCAGAGCGCCGATCTCCCGGTACGACTGGATCTTGTTAACGAGAAGGTCGACTTCAACGGACGACAGACCTGCCTTCAGATCCGTCGGAACCGAAGCGATGATCCTCTCCTTGACCAGCGCCGGCTCTGCGGCCGACCAAAGAAGAATGACCGCAACTGCGGGAACCAGAACCCACAGAGCCGAAAGCGCACCGTAGTGGTTCGGCAGCGAGTTCAGTTTTCCGGCATGCGCGCCTTGTACAAGGGCGAGTGATCTGGCACGGCCAAAAAAGAAGAAACCGGCGGCTACAAGCGCCACTAGCCCCATCAGGCTCCAGCTGCTAATCCCTAGCTCCTTCGGGACCGGACATGGACGAACCCTCCCCGGACTACAGGGAGATGTTGCCGAGTGAGCTCACGCCGAGCGAGTACTCCTCACGCTGACCTTTGCTGAGCGGAATCAGGCCGCGGTCAACCAGATAGCCGTCCTCGCCGATGGCCCGGTCGCCCAGGAACTCGTTGACGTACTCGGCCAGACCGGGCATCGCATCCAGGTGTGCCCTCTTGACATAAAAGTAGAGTGGCCGGCTCACCGGATAGTCGCCGCTTGCAATCAGCTCGAACTCCGGAGCATTGCTGTCGACATAAGCGCCTTGAACCTTGTCCGAGTTCTGGTCAAGAAAGCTGTAGCCAAAGATCCCGAACGTATTCCTGTCCGAAACCAGCTTCTGGATGATCAGATTGTCGTTTTCGCCTGCCTCGACGTAGGGGCCGTCCTCGCGGACCGACCGACAACGGACCTTGTACAGACTCTTGTCCTCTTTCTTCAGATCCCTGACCCAGCCGAAGGTCTTGCAACCTCCTTCAAGGGCAAGCTCGGCAAACGCATCCCTCGTGCCCGATGTCGGAGGCGGTCCGTAGACGCGGATATTGACATTCGGGAGGGACGGGTTGACGTCGCTCCAGGTGGTGTGCGGGTTCGGGATGAAATCCTCCTTGCCCGAAGGGTCGGGAATGTCCTTGGCCAAGGCAAGATAGATGTCCCTGAGACTGACATCGAGACGGGGCGCTTTCCTGGTGTTGGCAATCACAATCCCGTCGTAGCCGACGAGCACCTCGATGACCTCGTCAACGCCGTTCGCCCGGCAGCTTTCGAACTCCGACTTCTTCATCCGCCGCGAGGCGTTGGTGATGTCCGGACTGTCGGTGCCGATCCCCTTGCAGAAAAGCTTCATTCCGCCGCCGGTTCCGGTTGACTCCACTGTCGGGTTCCGAAAGCCGCTGCGGCCGAAGCGTTCGGCAACCACCGTTGAGAACGGATACACGGTCGACGATCCGACGATCATCAGCTGATCCCGTTCAGCCAGCGCTGCCGAGGCCAGCAGGGCTGACACTGCCGATGTGGCCAGCGGACCGAGGATGGACTTTTTCATTTTCAGACTCCTGAAGAAGAGAATCATTGTAGTCAAATTCTATGCAGGAGGCGCTGGATGAATGACGGAATCATGGGGACAACCGGGCGAAAATAGCGCCTGACTTCATCCGTTCGGATGAATTCCATCTTTGATGCCATGAAAGTCAGTTCCTGCCATGGATCTTGACAATGTCAACAGCGTTCGGCCACCTACAGTGGCCAACACCCCCCGGGAAGTCAAGGAAAATGTACGGGAAAAAACATACAGCCGCTGTCTCAGGGAAACAGGATGCAAGGCCCTGCAGGGATCCCCACGTGGACAGAATCAACGAAAACAGTCATGTCCGAGGAAGTCATGAGGCGGCAATTCATGCTTGGCTTTGGCATGGATTCCGGAAAAGCCGGAAAACAGGTCAGTTCGTCCGCTGCAGGTATTCGCCGGTGTCGGTGCTGACCTTGATCCTTTCGCCTTCCGACACGAACTGTGGAACCATCACGGTCAGGCCGTTCTCCAGTTTCGCCGGCTTGAAGCTTCCGGAAACGGTCGCCCCCTTGATGTTCGGTTCGGTCTCGACCACCTGATAGGCGACGGACGCCGGCAGTTCAATGCCAATGGGACGTCCTTCGTGGAAACTGACGTTGACCGCCATGTCCGCCATCAGGAAGCCGGCCTGGGTTTCGAGAAAATCCTTGCTGAGCGGGACCTGCTCGAAGTTCTCCGAATCCATGAACACATGATCCGAGCCGTCATGATAGAGATAGGTCATCTCTCTCGATTCGACGAACGGCCTTTCGATTGTGTCATCGGTGCGGAAGCGGTTGTTGATCTTGGTGCCTTCCTCGATGTTCTTCATCTCGACCTGCATGTAGGCGCCGCCGCGGCCGCCAACATGCACGTGCTGGCATTTCGAGACCCGCCACAGCCTGCCTTCATGTTCAATCAGCATTCCCATGCGGATCCCGGTCGCCTTTATCTTTGCCATTGTCAGTCTTCTCTGTGCTGGTGCAATAAGGGGCTGATTATAGTACGGATGGCGCCCGCTAGCCTTGGAACTCCTTCGCAGCCGCCAAGGCGGCCATTCTGGCGACAACTCCGTAGACGTACAGCCGCGAAAACCCTTCCCGCTCGCCCTCGCTGTCGAAAGGTCCGGGAGGACGCGACGCCGTGTCGAACGGCAGGGGTGTAAACGCCATGCCAGGCGAGTTGAGGTTCTCATCCCGGGCGCGGCGGGCGTTCATCCGGTAAAAACCGCCCACAACGGTTCCGTCCACCCCGTAGACCACCGGCTCCGCCGTCACCCCGCCCATCTGGTCCACCGTGTGTATGCCTTCCTGTATGAGCATGTCGCGGATCGGCATTCCACCCTTTGCCACGGACAGCTCCTTGCGGGATTTTCGGTTCATCGCATAGATGTCCTGTACGGACCTGACCGTAAATACGCCCATTCCATAGGTTCCCGCATCCGCCTTGACCACTACGAACGGATCTTCTTTGATCCCGTGCTTGCGGTAGTTCTCTGCCAGATCACAGAGCGTCTCGTCGCTGGCGGTCGCCAGGCAGTCGAGACCTTCGCTCATCCCAACATTGACTTTTCCGCACACGGAAAACGACGGCGTTATGAACCAGGGATCAAAGTCGATCACCTCGGCAAAACGCGCCGCGACCCGCTCGTACTGGTAGAAGTGGCTTGACTTGCGTCGCGTCTGCCAGCCGGCGCTGGGATCAGGCATGACCGGGATGGCCAGCCCCTGGAACTCTTCCATATTCTCGGAAGTGAGGTCGTTGTTGAGAACAATCGCGCAAGGCTCGAAATCCCCCACAACAAGCCGGTTTCCCGAACGAACGACCGGATCAATGACTAGGTCGGCGCCCCGGCCCGACTTCAGGGACAGCGGCTTGGCTATCCCGGTCAATCCCACCTTGACCGCAATGCCGGCGCTTTCGAGCAGGTACTGCAGAACGGCAACGTTGTCCAGATAAAACGCGTTTCTCGTATGGCGCTCCGGAACCAGGAGAATCTTCTTCGCGCCGGGACAAAGCTCGTAGATCCGTCTCTTGAACGCCTCGATCGCCAGTCCGTAGCTTGACGGACCCAGATTGTTAAAGCCGCCGGGAAACAGGTTGGTGTCTATTGGAACGATCTTGTGGCCGTTGTTGCGAAGATCAACGGAGAAGTACAGAGGAGACTGGGTCTTCAGAAACTCGCTGTGAAGCCAGCTCTCGATTTCCGGAAAGCGCGCAACCACCCTGGCCTCCAGGTAACGCAACGGGTCGGCCAAGGTCGAAGCCGAAATCGCCAGGCTGGACGCCGACTTGTTCACAGGCCCCGGAATCCCTGATGGAGTGCGACTATTCCGGCGGAGAAGTTCAGCCAGTCGACGGATAGGAAACCCGCTTCCAACATGATGGATGACAGCTGGTCCTGATCCGGATGCAGTTCGATTGATTCCGCCAGATAGCGATAGCTCCCCTCGTCGCCGGCGACAAGACTGCCGAGCAGTGGCAGGATCGTGTTCAGATAGCAGCGGTAGGGTTGCCGTAGAGGCTGGGCGATCCGGGAAAACTCAAGCACCTGAACGCATCCGCCGGGGCGCAAAACCCGGTATATCTCACGTAACGCTGCCGGCTGGTCAGAGAAGTTGCGCAGACCGAAGGCGACCATCACCTGGTCGAAGCTGCCGTCCTCGAACGGCATATCCTCGGCCCGGCACCTGACGAAGGACACCTGAGCCAGATGCGATGTCCGCTGCATGCCCATGTCAAGCATCTCGGCACTGGCATCGGCAAGCCATACCCGACCCTCAGGACCGACGCGGGGAGCGATCAGGCGCGTCATGTCTCCACTGCCGCCTGCCAGGTCCAGCACATGCTGGCCGCGGCAGTAGCTGCCGAGAAACACGGCCTGACGCTTCCACAGGCGGTGTGTGCCCATGGACATCAGGTCATTCATCAGGTCGTACCTTGCCGACACGCTTGAGAACACATGGTCGACCAGGCGCCTCTTGTCAGCCGGAGGGGTTCCGGCCGAGAACCTGGCGCCGTCAACCGCGGCGTTTCCGGTTCCGGTCGCGCTCATGGCTCCCTCCCAAGTCCGGCATCTTTCAGTTCCGCAAGATACATGTCCCACAGTTCCTGTTGCCTGCTGCCCAAGTCATGAAGGTACCGCCAAGAATAGATGCCGCTTTCATGTCCGTCCGAAAAGCGTGGACGAAGAGCATAGTTCCCTACCTGTTCGACTTCGCTGACATCAACATCCCTTTTGCCATGCTCCAGCTTGCCATCCGAATTCCCATGGCCGCGCGTCTCCGCTGAAGGCGAGAACACCCTCAGGAACTCAAAGCTGTACTGGAATGACGTTCCGTCGTTGAACCCCATCTCCAGTCTTCTGGATTTTCGGTGCACCTTGATGCCCACAGGATGGATGGACGGCAAACTCTCGGCTGACATAGCTGAACACGAACACTCTTTCCCTATTCTATCCACTGTTTCCCGTCAGGACGACAGGTCGGTGACCATGGCTCCGGCCGCCTTGGCAAGATCCTGCGGCGCAATGGAGAACACCGCATAAGCCGAACCCATTGCGGCCCACAGCATGTCCTCGTCCATCAGGCGCCGGTCCATGAACACAGGGAGTCCGTCAGGATGCCCCAGCGGAGGAACACCTCCGATTTCAAATCCGGTCCGCTCTTTCACTTGGAACGCAGTTGCCTTGACAATTCCTGTGCCTGCCGCCGCCGCAAGCCGGCCGGTGCAGACCCGGTGTTCGCCTCCGATGAGCGCCAGCACCAGTCCGCCGCCGTTGCAGGCGAACACCAGCGACTTGACGATCTGTGACAGCCGGCAACCTACCGCCTCCGCTGCCATTGCAGCCGTTGCGGCGCTGCTCTCAAACTGGAAGGAACGGCACTGCAGTCCCAAGCGGTCCAACTCCGAGGCGACCCGGGCAATCCGTTCAGACCGGCTCTTAATCCTCCTCTTCCCCTGATTCAGGCCAGTTCGATATGTACTGCTTGAGAAGCCGGTTCTCGAAGTCGACCTCCTTCGCAAGCGCACGGGCCACGTCGTAGAACGATATGACGTCCGTCAGTTCGCCGTCGGTCATGACCGGCAGGTAGCGCAGGTGCCGGTTGACCATCATGTTTCTGATCTGATCCACCGAATCTTCTGGCGTGGTGACCCCGGGATCCTCATCCATGATGTCCCCGATCATCACGCTGTCAAGGGTTCCCTTTTCCGACAGGGCCTTGAGCAGCTCCCGAAAGGTCAGCATCCCCACCATCTTCCTGCCTTCCATGACAACGGTCGAACCCGTGTCATGCTCCACCATGATCTGTATCGCTTTCCCGACGTCGTCACTCACCCCCACAGAGATGATTTCACCCTTGCGCTTCTTGGCAGCAAGCACTTCCTTGACTTTCATCTCTACCCCTTCCTCTGTCTTGAGATGTTAGAGCCATTATACACGCCCGCATTCGCGCACATACAGACGGGAAGACTGGCATCTAGCGCTTGTGGGCGGTCACGCCGGATAGGGAAAATGGCTGGCAATCCGGATCCCAGGCGATCGCCAAGCTCTTGTTTCATCCCGCCATGTCCTGGAATATCCCGCTTCCGGAATTGACCAGTCGCGTTCAGTGGCTTATGAGATCAGGAAGGGCTTCAAGCGTGGCAAGTTCAACGGTCGGCTCGAACTCCCACGGCTCCCACGGCTGCCCCGCCCTGTTGATCCACGCCGCCTTCATTCCCGAACTGACGGCACCCATGACATCGAACATGTTGGAGGACACCAGAAGAGCCTGGCCCGGATCACGGATGCCGGCACACTCCAGGAAATGCCGGTAGGTCTTCGGCGAAGGCTTGAAGCAGCCGATGTCGTCAACGCTCACGACGGTGCCAAGCGCCCCGGCAATGCCGGCATTGCCGAGCACCTCCAAAACCTGTGTGGCCGTACCGTTCGAAAAGGCGTAGGTCCTGATGGATCCGCCCAGTTTCCGGATTTCTTTCAGGGCCAGGCCCACATCCGCAAACGCCGGAAGTCTGGCATAGGCCTGCATCAGCGAATCCTCCGTCTGGCGGCTGCAGTCGAGAGACGCTTCGTTACAGATCCACCTGAGCGCCTGGCGCGTACAGGTCGGAAAGTCGGCGTAGCGCTCCATCAGGGAGCGCCTGAAGGAGTATTCAAGTTGCTTTTCCCGCCATCTTGCCGCAAGCCTTGGACCGGCTTCAGCCCCGAACTCGGTCGACAGTAGATCAACCACTCCACGGACATCAATCAGTGTGCCGTAGACGTCAAAGGCGATGACGCCGACATCGGCCAGTTTCCCTTTCAGTTCCATGACTTGCAATGATACCTTATGCGGAAGAGCCGCATCCCAGGCAGGAAACGCCCTTTTCATTGGTAAATATGAATGACGGCCGAACTATTTCCGTAAAATCCCGCCGAGTGTTGAATCTTATAGCCTGGCACACTACATAATTAGGTATATGAGGTTATGTCATGCAACACTTGACACGGTGCTAGCGACATGAAGCACGTATTGACATTGAAGGAGAACGATCTCCCGGAACTGTTGCCGGTGTTTCCGTTAAGGGGGTTCCTCGTGTTTCCCGGCCTTAACCTGCCGCTGAACATATTCGAGCCGCGCTACATCAGCCTGGTCAACGACGCTCTGGCCACTCCACACAGGTTGATCGGCATGATCCAGCCCACCCCCCAGAGCAACAAGAGCGACGACAGTCCCGAACTGTCACCGGTCGGCTGTGCGGCCCGTATCATCTCCTACACCGAAGCGTCGCAGGATCGCTACGTCATTGCGGTCGGAGGCGTGGCACGCTTTCGAATCACCAAGGAAGAGGGAAGTTTCAACGGATACCGGAGAGTCATTCCGGAATGGAACGGCTTTCTCGACGATCTCAGGCCGGGGAACGATTCGATCCTGCCGGACGAACTGAAGAACCTGCTCTCCGTATCCACAGACTATTTCGAGGACAAAAGCCTGCATTTCCCCGAACAGGAGCTTAGTGACCGCAGTCCGGACGAGATGGTCAACCTCCTGTCCATCCTAAGTCCCTTCACGGACGATGAAAAGCAGGCCCTGCTTGAGGCGCCAAGTGTTGGCCGGCGCGCCGTTCTTGTGCGCTCGTTCATGGAGAACGCCCTGCGCAACAGCCTGCCCGGCGAAGTCACCATTCACTGATCTGGCTGTAGAGACCGGCTACACGCCAGTGCCCACGTCCAAGAGTGCAAAGGATCCCCTAGCCAAGTCACTGAACCTGATCCAGAGAGGCGTCAGCGAAATCATCGGGCTTGACGAGATCAGGAAACGGCTTGGTGCAGGCGGGAAGTTGCGCGTCAAGGCCGGATTCGACCCGACCTCGCCGGACATTCATCTCGGCCATGCGGTTCTCATCAACAAGGCCAGACATTTTCAGGAACTCGGCCATCAGGTTGTCTTTCTCATCGGGGACTTCACTGCACGCATCGGTGATCCGTCGGGACAGGACAAGACACGGCCACAGCTGGACGAAAAGACCATAGCCGCAAACGCCGAGCGGTTCGCCGATCAGGCATTCAAGATCCTCGACCGCGATGCGACTGAAATCCGTCGCAACTCCGAGTGGTTCGGCGACATGCCGGCCATCGACATGATCAGGCTGTCAGCGCAGTCAACGGTCGCAAGAATGCTGGAGCGCGACGACTTCTCCAGGCGCTTTGCCGGCGGCCGGTCGATATCCATCCATGAGTTCCTCTATCCTCTGCTGCAGGGCTACGACTCCATCATGCTGAAAGCGGACATCGAACTGGGCGGCACCGACCAGAAGTTCAATCTCCTGGTCGGCCGGGAACTGCAGAAGGCGGCCGGCCAGCAACCGCAGGCGGTTCTGACCATGCCGATTCTCGAGGGCCTGGACGGAGTGCGGAAAATGTCCAAGTCGCTTGGCAACTACATAGGGATTGACGAATCCGCAGAGCAGATCTACGGAAAGACCATGTCCGTGTCCGACGTGCTTATGTGGCGCTACTTCGAACTCCTTTCGGAACGGTCCGAGGCGGAGATCGCGGAGTTGCGTGCCAACGTGGACGCAGGGGACAATCCGATGGCTGCCAAGAAGATTCTCGCCTGCGAACTCGCAGGGCGCTTTGCTGGCGGAGACCAGGCTGCACATCAGGCCGGGCAGGACTTTGAGCGGAGATTCTCCAAGGGAATGTTGCCCGAGAGCATTGAGGAATTCACCATTGATTCGGGTGGAGAGCAGGACATTCTTCTTGCCTATGCATTAAAATCCGCAGGCATGGCGAAGTCAACTTCCGAGGCAAGGCGCAAGATAGCGCAGGGTGGAATCCGGATAGACGGGATCAAGGTGCTTGACGAAAACCGCCGCCTTGCCAAAGGGGAAAGATACATCGCCCAGGCGGGAAGGCGGCGGCATGTTTGCATTGCCGTTGTCTAGCCGGAAAAAGGCAACTTTGAGACCATCGTGACGACCATGGAGAAAGAGAACACAAACGGAACAGCCAAACTTGCCGAAGAGGCGAAGAAGACCGAAGGCGCAAAGGATGTCCAGGCGTCCGGGGACGCCAAGGGGCAAGCCTCCTCCGAAGAGGTTCGGACCGGAGATCATGCACCGGAAGGAAGTTCCTGTGCAGAAGAGACGGAGGCCAATGTGCAGTCAGTGCGCATCAGCGAACTGGAGGGGCTTGTGACGCAGGCGGAAGATAGATTCATGCGTGCAAAGGCGGAAGTTGAAAACACCAGGAAGAGAATGGAGGAGCAGGTCAAGCAGGCGGCCAAGTTCTCCTTCACCGGTTTCGCTGGCGCCATGCTCGAGGTGCGCGATGCCTTGGCTGCGGCTGTTTCAGGCGGCAATGCCGACAACAAGGACAGTCTGGTCGAGGGGGTCACACTGACGCTTAAGAAACTTGACGACGCCTTTGAGAGAGAGGAAATCAAGGAGATCAAGGCAATCAACCAGCCGTTCGACCCTGAACTCCACTATGCGGTCAGCACCCAGGAGACCAGCGAGGTTGATCCCAACACCGTGGTTGGAGTGATGATCACCGGATACACCATTTCAGACCGCGTCCTGAGACCGGCAACTGTGGCGGTATCCCGGAAGCCTGATGGCGGTAACAGCGCCGACCGGGCTTCCGAAGAGGCCGAGACGGACAATGCGGAACAGGGCGACGGTGACGACCGGGAGAAGCAGTCCTAGGCCCTCTTCCGGCTTTTTCTTCCCTTCGCCTTTGAGGCTCCTTCCATCCATGCCGACAGACGGCTCCTGATGCCTGCGGCATCAAGACCACATTCCGCTGCAAGCTCCTCCGGCTTGCCATGATCGACAAACCGGTCCGGCACGCCAAGCCGCAACACCGGCCTGCTAACGCCGGCATGGGCCAGCGCCTCAAGGACCGCACTGCCAGCGCCTCCGTCAATCACGCCGTCCTCAATGGTCACGACGACATCATGTGCCTGGGCCAGCCTGACGACAAGCCCGCTGTCCAAAGGCTTTACGAAGCGCATGTCGACAACGGTCGCGTCGAACTCCTCTGCAATCTCAAGGGCGGCGGATGCCAGCGGACCGAAGCAGGCAATCAACACCTTGGATCCTTCCCGGCGCACAATGCCGCGGCCCATGTCAACCTTCGCATCCATTGACCGCACGAACTCAAGTCCGGTACACGGGCCACGCGGATAGCGGACTGCAACGGGTCCTGCACATGTCCTTGCAGTGTTCAGCATCATCCACATCTCTTCCTCGTCCGACGGAACCATCACCGTCATGTTGGGAACACACCTCATGTAGCTGATGTCAAACACACCGTGGTGTGTGGCGCCATCCGCACCAACCAGTCCCGCCCGATCTATGGCAAAAAGGACAGGCAGGTTCTGTATGGCCACATCATGGATCAGCTGGTCGTAGCCACGCTGTAGGAATGTCGAGTAGATCGCCACAACGGGATGCATTCCCTCGCAAGCAAGGCCCGCCGCAAAGGTCACCGCATGCTGCTCGGCAATGCCGACATCAAAGTACCGGGCGGGAAACTTGCGGGCGTATCCGGTCATCCCCGAGCCTTCGCACATTGCAGGCGTGATGGCCACCAGGCGATCGTCACTGCTGGCGGCGGCAACCAGCCAGTCGCCAAAGACTCCGCTGTAGCTCTGGACCTTGGACTTGCCGTCCGTAACGACGCCCTTCTCCGGCTCGAACTTGCTGACGCCATGATACAGAACCGGATCACTCTCCGCCTGGATGAAGCCTTTCCCTTTCCGGGTCACCACGTGGAGAAGCCGGGGACCTTTCTGTTCGCGCAGCTCGGAAAGCGAACTGACCAGGGCGGCAACGTTGTGTCCGTCGACTGGACCGATATAGTTGAAGCCAAGCTCCTCGAAAAGCGTTCCCGGAAAGACCATGCCCTTGAGATGCTCATGCGCGCGGATCGCCAGCTTCCGCATGGGCGGAAGCGGATCCAGCATCCTGGCGCTCTGCCGTTTGAATTCGTCGTAGAAGCGGCTTGCAAGTATCCTGGACAGATGATCCCGGATGGCTCCGACTGGATGCGAGATCGACATCGCGTTGTCATTGAGCACCACCAGGATGTCAGCGCCATCCTTGTCGGAAGCGTTGTTGAGGCCTTCCAGCGCCATGCCGCCCGACATTGCGCCGTCGCCGACTACGGCAACCACCTTGCGTCGTCTCTCCCCCTTCATTTCCAATGCGCGGGCCATGCCCAGCGCAGCCGAGACGGCAGTGCTCGAATGGGCGGTTCCAAACGTGTCATAGGGACTTTCCGATCTCCTGGGAAACCCGGACAGTCCGCCTTTCTTCCTGATGGTCGGCAACAGGCTGCGACGGCCGGTCAGCACCTTGTGTCCATAGGTCTGGTGACCGACGTCCCAGACGATCAGGTCGTCAGGGGTGTCGTAGGCGTAGTGAAGCGCAACCGTGAGTTCGACAACGCCGAGATTGGACGACAGATGTCCGCCAACCTCGCTAATGGTGTCAAGTATGTACTGTCTCAGTTCGGCGCAGACCTGCGGCAACCGGTGCCTGCGTAGCTTGCGCAGGTCGCTCGGTGAATCTATGCTGTCGAGCAAGTCGTACATGAAATCCCAGTGTAATGCCTTCAGCTTGACCGAGCCGTACCGCCCGACTGGCGGGCCATCCAGCCGACCGCATCGCTCACCCCGTCAAACCCTGTCAGTTCCAGATCGGTCGGATTTTTCCGTGGAAGATTGAGCGCAGGGATGGCCAGTCTCTTAAAGCCGAGTTTAGCCGCCTCGCGGATGCGCTCCTCTCCCCTGACAACCTGACGGATTTCGCCTGTCAGGCCGATCTCGCCGAACCACGCCATATCGGCAGGCAGGGGCTGTCCATAGAGCGAGGACACAATGGCCAACGCCACTGCCAGGTCCGATGCCGGCTCGGCGACCCGTATGCCGCCCACCACGCTGGCGAACACGTCATGGCCTCCCAGGCCGATCCCCGCATGACGGTCGAGCACCGCAAGCAGCATGGTCAGACGTTCCGTCTCCAGGCCGACTGCGACCCTTCTTGATCCTCCCGAAGGATTGCTGTTGGTCAGCGCCTGGATCTCAACCATCAGCGGCCTGGTTCCCTCCTGTGCGGCGAGCACGCTGGTTCCCGACACCGGATTGCGGCGGCGCGACAGGAACAAACGCGACGGGTTCGTGATGCCCTTGAGTCCGGTGTCCAGCATGGCGAACACAGCGATCTCGTTGATGGCGCCGAACCGGTTCTTGAACGAACGGATCACGCGGTGCGGATAGCCGGTGTCGCCCTCGAAGTAGAGCACGGTGTCAACCATGTGTTCAAGCACCTTGGGTCCCGCCAGAGAGCCCTCCTTGGTCACGTGGCCAACCAGAACCATTGCGGCATCGCACTCCTTTGCGCTCCGGGCCAACAGGCTTGCGCAGGTGCGCACCTGCGCAACACTGCCTGCCGCGGCGGTCAGGGTCAGCGACTGCATCGTCTGGATTGAGTCAATGACAACCAGGACCGGCTTCTGTTCCCGCATGACGACCACGATGTCTTCAACGGAGGTTGCGCTGAGCAGGCTGACCTGTGAGGCGTCCACGTCGAGCCTTTCGGAGCGCAAGGCGATCTGGCGAACTGATTCCTCGCCGCTGACATACAGAACTCCATGTTTCCTCGACATCTCCGAGGAAACCTGAAGAAGAAGGGTGGACTTGCCCACACCGGGATCGCCGCCAAGAAGAGTCACTCCGCCAGGAACCAGGCCGCCGCCCAGAACCGAATCGAACTCGTCCATGCCTGAACGTAACCGCCGTGTCGATTCGGCATCGATCTCGCCCAGCTTGACTGTCACCGAAGGCACGCGGCGCTCGACTTGGTCCTCGGACCTTTCTTCCAACGTGTTCCAGTCGCCGCAATAGACACACTGACCCTGCCACTTGAGAGAGACATTGCCGCAGCTTGCGCATTCGAACACGCTTCTCGAAGCCTTCATCAGATTGCACCCGCCTCTCGCAACAGCGCCGCAACCGCCTCGGCCATCACGCGGTAACCCTTGGCATTGGGATGGACAAGATCCGACTTGAGGCTGTCGTCGTGCAACACCCTCTTCAGAACCTCGTCCTCTAGCCATAGGGTCTCGGCGCTGGCAATCCTTTCGTAGACCGGATGGTTGCTTCTGAACACCGAGAATTTTGGAATGCCGAGCAGCACCACGCCAACGCCCTTCCCCTTGGCAAGACGGATCATCTCGCGGATGTTCCGCTCCATCGTCTCGTCGCCGGTCTTGCGCAGGATGTCGTTTCCTCCTGTGCAAAGTATCACCAGTGCCGGCTTCACCGCCTCCATGACCGCCGGAAAACGGGCTAGCGCCTGGGTGCTCATCTCTCCCGGAACGGCCGAACTGACCACCCTGAACCCCACGATGTCTTCAAGAAAGCCGGGATAGGACTGGCCGTTTCCGCCCACGCCGGAAGTCAGGCTGTCGCCAAAGGCAAGAATCACCTGTTCCTTTCCTATTTTTGCAAGCGGCTCCGGATCCTGGGACAGGCAGCCCGCAAGCGCCATCAGAAACGGTGCCGCAACGGCAAAAGCCGTCTTCCGGAAGCCGCTCACCTGCGCAGGAGTATCTCCATTTGGCGTATGGTGGACGGCTCGTTGATGTTGGTGAACGCCTTGTCCTGGTCGAAGTCAATGATCACGTGCTTGTGCTGCTCATACCAGGTCTCGATCTTGCGGCCGCCCTTGTCAAGGTAGGAGCCCAAGTCGTCACGCAACTGCTTCGGACACATCATGAAAACAGGATAAAGACGCGGCCCTGACTTGGCCACCGCAATCCAGGCATCTTCCTTGCGCAACTCCTCGATGAAGCGCTCAACCATCTCCTGCGGAAACAGCGGAGAGTCACACGGCACCGTCAGTATCCAGTCATGCTTGGCCTTGCCCATGGCGGCATGCAGCCCGGCGAGCGGACCGAGAAAATCCGGATATTCGTCTTTGAACGCCTCGTGCCCCAGCTTGGTATAGCGGTCCGCATGCCGGTTGGCGCTGATCAGAATCTCGTCAACCATCGGGCTGACGCGGTCGATCATCCACTCGACGAAAAGACGTCCGCTCATCTTCTGGAGTCCCTTGTCGTTGTTGCCGAACCGCCGGCCCTTGCCTCCGGTCAGAACCACCGCGCTCATGTTCATTTTCTTGATGTCCATACTACCTCTTCATCAATCTTTGACTGATTCTAATTCACCATGCTCTGCAACGTCGAAATGCTCGATGCCGGAAAGTATCTGGTGCCGTGCATTGATTGCGCGCGCTATCATGGTGACACCCGTTCTGCGGGCGATTTCATAGCCCATTCCGGTGGCGCCGGAACGCGACGCCAGGAAAGGTATCCCCATCTGGACACACTTGATGACCATTTCCGACGTGAGACGGCCTGTCGTGTAGAAAACGCAGTCATCGCCGGAAATGCCGCTCAGCCACATCCAGCCGGCAATCGCATCAACGGCATTGTGCCGGCCGATATCCTCGACATGAATCAGCATCTCCACATCGCCGCCTCTTCTTGTGAACAGCGCACAGCCATGCACGGCGCCGGCAACCTTGTAGACGGTGTCAAGCTCCCGCATGCATCTCAGGACATCAAGCAGCTCCTGCCTCCCCAATGGACGGCTGCGCCTCAACTCCCCGCTGCCGAGACCGTCAAGCAGCTCGCCAAACATGGTTCCCTGACCGCAGCCGCTTGTGACCGTGCGGCGTTCAAGAGCCGTTGCCGAGATCCCGGATCTGGTTCTGACTGCGGCGGCGCCAACCTCCCAGTCGACGTCAACCGAGACGATTTCGTCAACCGAGATGACTAGGCGCTGGTTGCGCAAGTATCCCACAACAAGCTCCTTCGGAGCCTGGCCCATGGTCATCAACGTGACCACCTCGTGCCGGTCAACATAAAGCGCAAGCGAATGCTCACATGGGAGCCTGACTGTCCGGCTCGCTCCCCGCTCGTCAACGGCCTGTGCTCCGACTGTGGCCTCGACGCCTGAACAGACGGGTTGGGAAGTCCGCCGCCTAGAGGTTGACGTCATGGTCAACCGCCCGTGTGGGACATGAACCGGACCACCTTTGCAACCGGCTCCTGCAGATCAAAGTCATGCCCTTTCGGCTTGATATCCATCGCCCCTGCAATGCGGTCACGCAACACGCTTTCGTCTGCGCCCGCCAGCAAGGCGGGCTTGAGATCAATCGATTCATTCTGGCCCAGACAAGGAAACAACTCTCCGGTGCAACTGACACGAACCCGATTGCAGGAATCACAGAAATTGTGCGAGTGCGGGGATATGAACCCGATCCGCGAACCGGTTCCCGTCACGTTCCAGTAGCGGGCTGGCCCGCCAGTGGTGAAATCGGTTCTCTCGAGTGGAAATTCCCCCGCCAGCGCCTCCAGTGCCTCGTCAGAACTGACATAGCTCTTGCTGCGCGCATGGCCGACATCGCCTAGCGGCATCTCCTCAATGTACGAAATGTCAAGACCACGGCTAACGGCAAAGCGGGCAAGGCCGGCAATCTCGTCATCGTTGACTCCGCGCATCATCACCGTGTTGATCTTGATGCCCTTGAAACCGGCCTTCCTTGCCGCCTCCAAGCCTGCCAGAACCTTGGATAGGTCCCCAACCCGGGTCAGTTCGCGAAACCGGCCGGCATCAAGCGTGTCGAGCGATATGTTGATTCGTGAAACGCCGGCAGCGGCGATGTCCTGCGCCATCCTTTCCAACTGCGAGCCGTTTGTCGTCAGCGTCAGCTCGCGGATCCCCTCAACCGAGGCAATCCTTTCCAGAAGCCAGAGCACGTTGCGGCGAACCAGAGGCTCGCCTCCCGTGATGCGCACCTTCTCGACCCCTAGGCCGGCAAAGGCGCGAACCACACGCAGACAGTCCTCCAGCGGCATCACCTCGCTTTTCGGCAGGAACTCCACATGCATCGGCATGCAGTAGCGGCACCGGAAATCGCAACGATCGGTCACGGAAAGGCGTACATAAGTGATTCTGCGGCCGTAGTGGTCAATCAGCGTTCCGTCTGCGTGCCGGCTGTCGGCGCGGGTCGTCGTGGGGGCATGGCCCCCGGGCACTGTCCTTGAATCATTCAACATGTCTTTCCGCCACATTAGCGGCACTGTTCAATGTTAACCTAATTTTCCCTTCAGGCTTCAAGAACCTCATGGCGGAACCGCCATTGCCGGACCGGTTTCCCCTGTTCAGGCCGGGCGTGTCCGATGGCCACGCCTTCTTAGCTGAAGGTCATAGAAAGATCCGCCAAGCAGTGCGATCATCACCTGGTTGGCGGGAACGATGCTCAGCAACGCCGCCAGGGCAAGCTGGTAGTTCTGTGTCAGCTCAAGAACGATGAGCACTCCGCTAAGTGTCGCGCCAATCGCTGGACATGTCACGGCAAACATGCAGCACACAACCCACACGTGCATGGGAACCGACAGGAAAGGAAGTGTGTCAAGGGCGATCCCCGACGCCACTCCGAGCAACGCACCCATCGCCAGAGATGGGCTGACTACGCTGCCGGCAAACCCCATTCCCAGACAGGCGACTGTTGCCAGCAGCTTGCCGGCAAGCGCCGAGAGTGCGGAGCCCATTTCGTAGTTGAAATCCGAAACCGAACGCACCAATATCATCTTGCTGACCCCCAGGATGTCCGGCACCGTCAGCAGGGCGACAATCCCAGCCGCCAGACCGCCCACGGCGGGGCGCCAGTGCGGTGCCAGCCGGGACGCCGCAGCCAGATCCTGCAGCCTGAGCGTGAGATATATGAACAGTGCGGCAAACATCCCGCAACCGATTCCGATCAGGACAAGGAAGAGTGCCGCCTGAAGATCGAACCCGGACATCTGCGCGATCGGCAGGAACGGCTCGCGGGCAAGGACATGCGTAGAGAACAGATAACTCGACAGTGACGCGATGGCGATGAGGAAGAAGGAGCGGAACGAGTAGTTCCTGACGATGACCTCCTGTGCAAAGACCATGCCGGCAAGAGGTGCATGAAAGGCGGCGGCAATGGCCGCGGCCGCTCCGCTCGCCAAGGCAAGACGACGGTTGAGCAGCCGTGTCCATCTCCACTGAAGGTAGCCCAGACAGGAGCCGATGTGCGCGAGCGGACCATACTGGCCAACAGATGCCCCGCCTCCCAGCGAAACCAGTGACGCCAATATCGAGTACAGGTGCATGCGGAGCGACGAGAACCGGTCGCTTCTCGTCTGCGACGACTGGATCACGTCAACAAGCGTCACGAAAGGCTGACCTTTCACCAGCCGGATAATGCAGCCAACCAGCAGGCCTGCCGCCACCGGTGCAAGCAGGACCGTCAGTGGTCCAGCAGGTCCGTCGGCTCCGAGCAGCCTGTCGTTGAGCCATTCGATGCTAACGATGAACAGCGTGGCTGCAAGCGAGCCCAAGATCCCAATTGCCATCGCTACCGGAACCCCGGTGAGAGCGGCTCTAGTGCCGCCCATAAGCTGTGGAGATCAGTGTGCCTCCAATGCGGCAATCCGCTCTCTTGTCATGGCCATGTCCCCTTCCAGTTCCTCACGCTTCGCTTTCTGAGCCGCAACAATTTCCTGGGGGGCCCGTTCGACAAACTTCGGATTGCCCAGCTTGTTCTTCACGGCATCCATCTCCTTCTCCATCTGGGCAAGCGACTTGCGAAGCCGCTGCAGATCCTCGGCAGGATCGCTCTCAATGCGCACCGTCACCTGCATTCCCGCGGCGTTGAACCGCGGCAACACTTCGTCATCCCATTCCTTGTGGAGAACGGATGCCACGTGGGTGAGGCCGCTAAACCAGGGCTCGTAGCGTCCAATGTCCTCCTCGCCGCCTTGGACTGCTACCTCAAACCTCGAATGGCGGGATATGTCGCGCTCGCTGCAAATCCTTCTGCAACCTTCAACCAGCTCCTTCAGGCTGACCATCCAGGATTCGGCCTCCTCGTCGATCATCCCGGGATCCGGTTCCGGATAGCGCGCACCCATTATCGTGTCGGGGGTTCCGCCTGTGGCACGGAGTGGCACAACCTTCCCCCACAACTCCTCGGTGATGTACGGCATGAGCGGGTGGGCAAGCCGGAGAATCGCCTCAAGCACGGCGATCAGCGTCAGCCGCGCCGAACGGGCCTGCGGCTCGGTTCCCTGCCGTATCTGCAACTTGGCCATCTCAAGGTACCAACCGCAGTATTCATCCCAGACCAGATGATAGATTTCCTGAACCACCGTGTCAAAGCGGTAGACGGCGAACGCGTTGACAATCTCGCTTTCGGCTCTCTGAAGCCTGCTTGCAATCCACCGGTCCGCCAGAGTGGGATCACACACGCCCTCAAGCCCGCCGGACCGGGTGGCTTCGGACAGAACGAACCGTGATGCGTTCCACAGCTTGTTGCAGAAGTTGCGATAGCCTAGGCAGCGACCCATGTCGAACTTTATGTCGCGTCCATACGAAGCGTATGACGCAAATGTCATGCGCAGCGCGTCAACGCCAAATGCAGGGATTCCTTCGGGATATTCCTCGCGCGTCTTTCTCTCTATGGACGAGGCTTGCTTCGAGTTCATCAGCCCGTGAACCCGCTTTTCCACCAAGCCGTCCAGGCTGATGCCGTCAATGAGATCAAGCGGGTCGAGCGTGTTCCCTTTCGACTTGCTCATCTTCTCGCCGCGTGCGTCACGCACCAGTCCAGTCACATAGACCTCCCGGAAAGGGGTTTCGTCCAGAAAGTGGCACGACATCATGGTCATGCGTGCGACCCAGAAGAATATGATGTCAAATCCGGTGACCAGCACCGAAGTCGGAAAGTACGTCTTGAAGTGCGGATCCTCGACATCCGGCCAGCCAAGCGTCGAGAACGGCCATAGTGCGGATGAGAACCAAGTGTCAAGAACGTCCGGATCGCGGACGAGAGACCGGTTCCCGGCAAGTTCGCATGCCTCTTCCTCGCTGTGCGCAACGAATATCTCACCATCCTTGCCGTGCCATGCCGGTATGCGGTGTCCCCATATCAGCTGCCGCGAAATGCACCAGTCGTCTATGTTTTCAAGCCACTGTTCGTACACATTGCGCCATCTCTCCGGAACGAACCTGAGCCTGCCTGACCGGGTCAGGTTGAGCGCCGCATCAGTCAGTGCGCGGGTGCTGACAAACCACTGATCGGTAAGCATCGGCTCGAGAACGACCCCTGACCGGTCGCCGCGCGGCGGACTGTGCCGGTGTGGCTCCTGTCTCTCCAGCAGCCCCTCCTTCTCAAGGTCTTCAATGATGAGCCTGCGCGCCTCGAACCGGTCCTTGCCCTGGTACTTCGGCAACGCGTTCTCGTTCATGCGCCCGTCAAGCGTCATCAGCACAATGACCGGTATTTCAGGATGGCGCCGGCTACACTCGTAGTCGTTGAAGTCGTGTGCCGCAGTGATCTTGACGCGGCCGGAGCCAAAATCAGGGTCGACGAACCCGTCGGCTATCACCTGGATCTCGCGGTTGCACAACGGCACAAACACGGTTCTTCCAACCAGGTGCCGGTTGCGCTCATCATCCGGATGCACCGCAATTGCTCCATCAGCCAGGATCGTCTCCGGCCGAGTCGTCGCTATCACCACATGTCCGTCACCGTCGGCAAACGGATAGCGGACGTGATACAGTGTCGCATCCTCCTCCTCAGCAACCACCTCCAGATCGGAAACGGCAGTCAGAAGTTCCGGATCCCAGTTGACCAGACGCTTGCCGCGGTAGATCAGGCCGTCCCGATAGAGTTTGACGAACACCTCCGTAACGGTCCTGGAAAGACCTTCGTCCATCGTGAAACGCTCCCGGTTCCATGCGCAGGAGGCGCCCAGCCGACGCATCTGGATGGAGATCGTCGAACCTGAGTTCTCTTTCCACTTCCATATGCGGCGCATGAACTCCTCGCGCGAAAGCGAAGCAGGATCAATGCCTTCCCTCTCCAGTTCGCGCGTGACGACGATCTGGGTTGCTATGCCCGCATGGTCGATGCCAGGCTGCCACAGCGTGTTCTTGCCTTCCATCCGGGCCTTGCGGATCAAGGCGTCCATCAGCGTGTGCTGGAACGCGTGACCCATGTGCAGAGTCCCGGTAACGTTCGGAGGCGGAAGCACAATCGAATACGGCTCGCGACCCTCACGCACCTCTGAGGAAAACACGCCGCCAGACTCCCAGCGCCGGTTCCACTTCAGGTCAATCTCAGAAGGCTCGAAGTGCTTGGGCAGTTCAACTGGCATTCGTTAATTGTACCTGACACCCTGATGCAAAGCCCGCTGCAAAACCATGCTCCAACACGGTGCCAGCTTCTGATAGGCCTATAATGATCTGCATGAAAGTACGCCCGCCGAATGCTGGCTCGACCGTGCCGAAACCACGAAAACAAAGGTCGAAAAGCCGGCGACATGACACGGTTCCCGTGAAAAGCCACGATGTGCTCGTCGTCGGACGCAGTCTCGTCGGATGCACGGCTGCGCTGGCCGCCGCCGGCACGGATCGAAAGGTGGCACTCCTAGGGCCGGAGACAGACTCTGGCGGACCTGACTACGCGCTTGCCGCATCCTCCATGGAGTGGCTTCAGCAACTGGGAATTGACCTGAAAGATGCCGGCCGCGTAGCTAGGATGCGGGTGTTCGGCCTTGACGGCAGAGAGATGTCGTTCCATGCGGTGGCAAGCGGAAGAAGTGAACTGTGTCACATCGTTCCGCACAGGCTGTTGTCCGATGAAGTCAACCGGAAGATTTCGGAGAGCCACGGAATAACCTGTCTCAATGCGAGACTTCACAGCCTGGAGTGCGGAGAGAAAACATGTGTCGCAGTGGCCGACGACGGAACCCGGATCAAGGCGAAACTGACCATAGGGGCGGACGGGTCAAACTCGAAAACCGCCAGTGAAGCCGGATTTGCCGGAAAGGCCGAAAGCTATGGACACTCTTCGGCAACCTTCAGGGTGATGATGCGGAGAGACGTCCAAAGAACCGCTTGGCAGTGGCTGGGTCGGTGCGATGTCATAGCTCTCCTTCCCGTTTCCAGTTTCGAATATTCCGTCGTATGGTCGCTTCCGACGGATCTTGCCGGAAAAATGCATGGACAGTCGCCCGCGGAACTCGCACATGATCTTGGCGAGCGGACGTCCGGGATGGCAGGTGATTTCGAGGTGGCCAGTCCCGTCAAGATCCACCCCCTATCCAGGCTTTGGCGTTACAGAACGGTATCGAACCGGATCGTTCTCGCAGGCGACAGCTCCCATGTCCTCCATCCACTGGCCGGCATGGGTCTCAACCTGGGTCTAGGGGACTGCAGACAGCTTGCGCGCACCTGCCTTCGGCTCAGCGATCCTGGCGACAGTGCGGCACTGAGCCGCTACGAACTCCAGCGCAGGATCAGAACCGCAGGTTTGTCATGTGTTGTCGGCTCCGTTGCAACACACATAACCGGAGACTGCAAAACTCTGGGTTCCGCAATGGAACGCTTTGCCCTCGCAGGCGCATATCACTTTCCGTTCCTGAAAGGAATATGCGTCGAACTTGCCAATGCCCCCTAGTCTCATCACAAGGAAAGGCATGGCTCTGTGGCTCTCTAGGAATCCTCTACTGTGAAGAGCCTCCGCTCGCGGAGGCACGAAGTATTCTGGCTGCTTCAAGATCCCGATCCGCCTTTTCGGTGTCGCCAAGCAGGCGATACACCTGCGAACGCGCCAGATACGACTTGATGTCGCTGTTGCGCAATTCAATGACGCGGGTGAATTCCTCAATCGCCCGATAGTAGTCGCCGGCGGAAACCAGAATGGCGCCCCGGTTGTAGTAGGCATTGGCATACCCCGGGTTGAGTCGGATCGCCGTGGTGTAGTCCTTGACAGCGTTCACGACATCCTTGGCGTTATGATAGGCAACAGCACGGTTGAAAACAGCCTCGAAATGGTTGGGATCGGCCGTAATCACGTCAGTCAGCGTTCCAACCGCATCGGAGTACAAGCCAGCCCTGCTGTACGACTGCGCAAGACCCATCTGATAGTCAGCATTGTCCGGATCAATCTCTACGGCCTGTTGCATGCTGTTGACCGCCGCAGTGTTGTCTCCGATTGAAAGCTCAACCACGCCGCGGTTGTAGTAAAGCACTGCCTCCCCGGGATTGTCAGCTAGCTTCTCGTTGATCTGCTCTATTGATTCTCTCAGACGCTGAACCTGGGCCTCGTTCTGCAGCACATTCTCTCCTGCCACTGACCCTGACGCGACTATGTCGTTCAGGACATCCTTGCTTTCAGCCTGCAGAACCTGCTGGCTCTCCACCCGCGCGATCTGATCCTTGATGTAGCTCAGCTTTTCGTTCGAGTTCAACAGGTCGTAAAGGCTCTCAAGCTTGTAGAGCACATCAACCGATTCGGGCTTGATTCTCTGTGCGGTCTCGAAGGTCGAGATCGCCTCCTGGAAGCGTCCGGTATCCGAATAGATGTCTCCAAGTACGACCTGCACCCCGAAGTCGAGCGAGTCAATCTCAAGCGCACGGCGAGCAAAGCCGAGAGCCTCGGTCGCATTGCCTCTCTTGTTAAGTGCGGTTGCTTGGCGCTTCAGTATCTCAATGTCATTCTGGAGGTCTGCCGGAGCGGCTGATGCCACATCAACCATCAGGTCGACCTTGTTGTTCAACAGCAGCGCATCCAGATAGTAGATGAACACCTCCACGTTCTGCAGCCTTTCCCGCTCAGGGGTGGCAAGATACTCGTCGTAGACGGTCTTGAGCACCGACTCCGCACTTGGATCCTCCTGGCTGAGAAGCAGTCTGCCTCTCAGAAGCCTGATACTGGGATTGTCCGAATCGCCGATACTCTCAAGCAACCTCTCGGCATCAAATATGCGGTCGGCCTTGAGATAGAAATCCGCCAGAATGGTTTCAATCCTGTCATCATTCGGCTTGATGGTAAGAGCCTTGGTCAACTCCCTGATTGCCAGCTTGTAGCCGGCGCTGTCATCGAACAAGATGGCGTTCTGGACATAGGGCTCAACGCTCTGCGGGTCTTGGATCTTGAAGTCATTGAAGTCCTTGACTGCCTTTTCAAGCTGACCTGTGGCCTTATAGCTAAGGCCTCTGTAAAGATAAACGTTTCCATAGACGGGATTCTGCTCGACCACCTTGTCGAACAGCGGAACCGCATCGCTGTTCTCCCCGGCAACATGGTGGGTCTGGGCGAGATTGTAGATGACGGAAATGTCATCGGGGGCGACTTTCATTGCCCTTGCGAGGTCCTGCTTCGCCTTGTTCAGGTTGTCGGTGAACCAGAGATTGATGAAGCCCCGGTTGTTGAGGCCAAGAACGTTTTCTGTTTCGACAGTGAGCACGTTGTTGTAGTCATCGAAGGACAGGATGAACGCATCAGGCGTGCTGAACAGGCGTGCCGTCGCCTTGTTCAGCAGAACGCTCGGATCCCCCGAATATGCCTGGGAAACCTGGTCGAAGAACTTGTACGCATCGCTGTAATCCAGCTGGGACGCCGCATATACGCCGGCAAGGAACCCTCCCAGATGGTAGTCAGCCCGCTTTGTGTACTGGTCGGCAAAAATCCCGGCCAGATAGCCCAGTTCGCTATCCTCGTAGTTTCCACCCATCTGGATAGCAAGAAACTTGAGCACATCAACGATGTGCGCAGGATCGTAGACATCTTTCTCAACAATGCCCGACATGTCAACTGTGTATTCGTTCTTGAATCCAACCCCAACGCCCGAGATATCTCTCACTTGGAGAGGGCGTGCACTTATCGGCCTGATTGTCCCGAATATTCTCTCTGAGTGCTCCAATAGATAGACAAGCATCACATTAAGCTGCTCGACGTATTTCTCACCATCAAGACGGTCAATCTGCTTTACCTCGCCCAGATACTGATCTACAATCTCGCTGCTAAGGCTGCTCGATGCCATGGCGCCGTAGATTCTCCTTAGAAGCCTTGATGGTAGGTGGTTGGAATCAGCTTCGAGTGCACGTGCCAGATTCCGGAGTGCGTCCTCAACGCTCTCGTGTCCGATCAGTCCCTGGTAGAAGTAGAAGTCTACATCAGCCTGGTTGGGAACATCGCTGAAACTGGACAACAGGTTGAACTCGTCAAGGGCGCCGGAAAAATCCCCCTGTTTGAGCTTGGCACGAGCCAAAAGATAGACAAGGCCGAAATTATCGGTGTCGTATTTCCGGTAGTCCTCAACGGCATCGATTGCTTCCTGGTAGAGGTCGTTCTCATACGCCGTCAGGGCCTTCTCCTCCAGATACCGGGGATAAAAGGTGTTAAATGCGTTAATGCCTCCCACGACCACGACCACGACCAGGAAGATGGCGATGACCATGCCCTTGTGCTCCTTGATCCAATGTGTCGACAGGAGGGAGTATGCCTGGGAAATCTGGACCACACGGGTGCCGATCGAATCCTCCTTGATCTGTTTCAGCACCTCATCCATGTCAACGGAACTTGTATGTGAATCCTTTAAATCACCTTCTCCCGAGATGGTGCCGCGCGACGGTATTGTGATTCCCTTCACGGGTGGCGCTTTCGGGAATTGGATGGCCTCTTCAGCCGCGGGAACTTCTGCAACGGGGGGAGCGGCCTGTGCCAAGACTGGGGATGCTACAGCCGCCTCTTCTGCAACATCAGAGGAGAGGTCATCTGGGGAAGGTGCAGCTGCAGACCGTTTGGCAAGCTTGGGTGCCGACGTATCTTTCGGGCGATCAGGCATGGGCGGGGGAGCTACCGCGGCACGGCCCATCTTCTGGCCGGAAGAACCCTTTTGGGCAAAGGCAAGAGAGCCCCCTGCGAGTGTGGGCGCAGGTGCCGCCGCAGGCTTGGGTGCAGGAGCCGCAGCTGGGGCAGCCGGGGTGGGTGCAGGAGCCGTAGGCGCGGGCTCGGAAGCCGGCGCCGCAGGAGCCGACGGAGCGAGCGCAAGCTTGGGTGCAGGAGCCGCAGCTGGGGTAGCCGGGGTGGGTGCAGGAGCCGTAGGCGCGGGCTCGGAAGCCGGCGCCGCAGCCGGCGGAGTGAGCGCAGGCTTGGGTGCAGGAGCCGCAGCTGGGGCAGCCGGGGTGGGTGCAGGAGCCGCAGGCGCGGGCTTGGAAGCCGGCGCCGCAGCCGGCGGCACCGGCGCCTTGGGGGGAGTCATCTTGGCCGCAGGCGCTGCAGGCTCGGAAGCCGGCGCCGCAGGCGGCTTAGGGGGAATAGTCGCCTTGGGCGGAGTCGCTTGAAATTCTTTCGGAACCGGGTTTCCTGGAGCACCCATCATGGGAGTCCGCGGCTTCACACCTCCAAACTGCCTGGGCGGAGTGGCTGGGGCTGCAGCGGCGGCTGGCTGTTCGGCAGGTGTTGAACTGTCATCTGCCACGGGAGTGGGAAGCGGTGGAGGCTTCGCAACCGAAGAAGCATCGGCCGGCTGTTTCGCCTTATCCGAACCCTTCATTTCATCCAGTAGGGATGGCTTCTGCTTTGCGAATCTTCCGAAGACTCTTGATTTTGGTTTTTGTTCGTCAACCATTTCTAGACCTGTTTATAAAGAATTCAACCGCCTCAGGATTTTCCAAGCCAGCGAACTCTCTTTGATTCTGTATTCTGTTCTCAACGGCAGCCTTGACCGCAAGTTCAGCTATCTTGCCACTCCGCGTTCTTGGAAAGTCAGGAGCGCTGTATATCCAACGAGGAACGTGCCTGAAACTCAGGCTACCAGAGATATCTGTACGTATCTTTTTGCACAAATGATCTGTAAACTCAAATCCTTCTTTCATCACAATGAACAGAATTATCTCCTCGTCATCCCCAACATTTTTTGATACAGCCAACGCCTCCTGTATTTCCTCAAACCGTTCAACACAACCATAGATTTCGGATGTGCCTATCCGAACCCCGCTAGGGTTCAACGTTGCATCCGAACGCCCATGTATTATGATACTATGATAAGTGCCTAATTGTTCAGAATTATGGGCAATTTTGGTCGCATAATCGCCGTGAGTCCATATTCCGTCAAAACGCTCAAAATAGGAAGAACGGTATCTCGTGCCGTCGTCGCCCCAGAAACAGAGAGGTTTGTTGGGGATCGAACTCCGGCATATCAGTTCACCCTGTTTTCCTGTCAGCGGACTGCCGTCGTCGCCGTACACCTGAATGTCGTAGCCAAGCGATGCGCACTGGATCTCGCCCCTACGGACTGGCAGCATCGGAGAGCCAAGCACAAGGCAGCCCACAATGTCTGTCCCGCCCGATATCGACTGTAGGTGCACATCCCTCTTGATCTCGCGATGGACATAGTCAAACAAGCCCGGAGCGAGAGGTGAGCCAGTCGACAGAACAGCCCTCAGCGGCTTGAGGTCAAAACTCCGCCTAGGACTAATGCCAGACTTCTCAAGTGCGGCAAGATACTTGGCGCTTGTGCCGAAAACGCCGATCCTTTCCCTTTCGGCCATCTGCCACAGGATGTCCGGGCTCCTGCCTAGCGGACAACCGTCAAATACGCAAACGGTCGCACCGGATGCAAGACCCGAAACCAGCCAGTTCCACATCATCCAGCCACATGTGGTGAAGTACAACATCCGCTCTCCGTGTCGCAAATCCACATGTAGCCGATGCTCCTTCACATGCTCAACCAACGAGCCGCCGTGACCGTGGACGATGCATTTCGGCTTGCCCGTTGTTCCGGACGTGAACAGAATGTAGAGCGGATGGTCGAATGGAACCCTCACATGCTCATGACCACCCTTTGGCGCGTCTTGAAGAAGACTCTCGAAACTGACGGCCGAACCGTAGTCCGGAACGTCACCAAGATAGTTCAGCCTGACAATCCGTTCCACCGATCCGATGCCGCCGACTGCGTCGACTGTGCGGCTGAAGGTCTCAATTCTTCGGCCGTTGTACCGGTAGCCGTCAACGGCGAAGACCAGTTTCGGCGATATCTGGCCAAGCCGGTCCAGAATGGCCGAACTCCCGAAGTCAGGCGAACAGCTGCTCCAGACAGCTCCAAGGGATGCGCACGCAAGCAGGCAGGCGATGGCCTCCCAGGAACAGGAAACCACGGCTCCCACTCTGTCGCCGGGCTCCACACCCCACTCCCTTAGCCGAAGGGCAATGCAGGACACTGCGGCGGCAAGTTCCCCCCGGGTAACATGGCGCGCAGTGCCGTCCTCGTTCCAGTCGATGACCGCTATTTCGTCCGGATCGCCGGCCAGCATGTTCTCGGCATAGTTCAGCCGAAGTTCCGGAAACCATCTCGACTTGAGGAAGTCGTCGCCGTCGACAAGGACAGGCTCCGCTGCGCCTTCGTAGATGATGCCGCTCCAGCTGACAAGCTCGCGCCAAAAAATTTCCTTGTTGGCAAGAGCCCACTGTTCCAGATCGGAATGCAGACGGAGGCTGGACGAATGCAGACGGTTCACATGGTTCATGAAACTCCGCATCTGGGAACCCTCAACCTGTTCAGGGGACGGGACCCACAGCATTTCATCCGGCGCTGCCGTCACTGGATCCGATCGGCTAACGCATCAAGCCAGTGACTTGCCGGAATGTCCGTTCCCTGCCTGATGTGCATGATGCACCCAATGTTCGACGAGAGCACAGTCTCCGGAGCCTTGGCCAGAAGAGCGCCGGTTTTATGCCTTCTCAGTCTTTCCGCCGTTTTCGGATAGAGAAGAAAGTAGCTTCCGGCCGCTCCGCAGCATGTTTCTCCGTCCTCGGCCTCTTGGAGATCAAAGCCGGCACGGATCAGCATCCTCTCCACGAGCCCGCCAAGACACTGCCCATGCTGCAACGTACATGGAGAGTGAAAGACCACCCTGCTGCCCGGCTCCTTCCTCCGGAGCCGGCCTTCCAGGCTCTTCCACTCGGCGTCCACCACTTCGACAGGATCCTTGACATGTCTGCTGAACAGTTCAGCCTCCTTCTCCCTTTCGTCGCCGCGGAAACAGCTGGCATACTCCTTCAGCATCAGGCCGCATCCGCTGGCGGCCATCACAATGCCGGCGAAATCGCCGCTCTCAAGCCGTTTGCACACCTTGTCCATGTTGCTCTGCATGACACGCTTGGCGCGACCATGCAGTCCAATGTGGTGATGCAACGCCCCGCAACAAGGACTGTCAATCACCTCGACATCAATGCCGGCGGCGGCAAACACGTTGATCAGGGACTGATTGGTCGACATCCCCGCTACCTGCTGCACACAGCCGGGGAACAGAGCAAACTTCTTTCTCTTTCCGGCGGACGGAGGGCGTTCCAGCTTCGCGGAACGGGCAGACGGCCCGAACATCCTCGCATGTGCGGGACTCAGCGGCAGGAACGGACGAACTGCGGACAGGAGCAACCTGAATACACGGGGACGGCTCACAATCTCGACAAGAATGAAACGCTTGATGCGCTCCGCCAGTCCGCGAGGCCTGTCCAGTCCGGAGGCAATCTCCCGGCCCTGGTTCGCTATCGCCGCATAACCGACATTCGAGGGACAGGCGGTCTCACACGCACGACAGGTCAGGCATCGGTCCAGATGCAACCGCAAGGTCTCGTTGGGGGCGCCCGTCTCAAGGGCGGACTTCACCAGGTAAATTCGGCCGCGGGGACTGTCCAGCTCGTTTCCCCACAACTGGTGGGTGGGACAGCTGGCAAGACACATTCCGCAATGAACGCACTTTCTGATCTCCTGTGCGGCCGCCTCGGCTCCTGCCTTGCCGGCAAAGCCTTCAGCTAGCCGGATGTCCA
Organism: Gammaproteobacteria bacterium; assembly: GCA_965207545.1. Taxonomy (GTDB): domain Bacteria; phylum Pseudomonadota; class Gammaproteobacteria; order Tethybacterales; family CBDBMS01; genus CBDBMS01. The sequence continues at coordinate 264,676 of CBDBMS010000003.1, read as the reverse complement.
CGACGAATCACAACTTAACTCACCAAGGTGAGCGGAAAACTCCCGGTGCGGCAATCTGGCGCCTTTCCTGTCACGGTACGCACGCTAGGCAGTCTTGCCAAGTTCCTTCATGCTTGTGAGTATCCGGTCGTGCGAGCCGTAGAGGAAATGGCGCGACATGTCCTCGCTGAACCGACTGGCCGGAGGGATCCTGCCCATGGCCTCAGCCACCTCGCGAATATCCGTCGGCGCCGCTCCACAACACACGCCCAGGTACTTCACGCCAAGCTTCCACGCCTCGGCAGCGAAAGCCCTGATTTCGTAGCGGTTTGTGCGCACCGGATCCAAGGCCGTCGGAAACGGCCGCCCGTGAGGTGCCGGACACTTGCAGCCGTTGTTGTCAGGAAGGTTGAAGAAAGTCTGGTGCTCCTCCGTAGTGCGGAACGTCACCGGAAGCGCGGCCACATGGCACTTGACAGCTTTCCTGATCTCACGCACCCAAGGCATCATCGTCTCCGGACCGCGGAAACAGTTCATGCCGACAACCACGGCACCTTTCTGCTCAAGTTCCTTGCAGGTGTCCACTATGCCGCGGCCGTCCCTCATCTCCTCACCCGCCATCGGGGCAAGTGTGACGACGGCTTCGAGTCCGCCCGCCTTGATTGCATCCAGGGCGCACAGCGCCTCGCCCGCATAGTAGAACGTTTCACCTATGACGTAGTCGGCCCCCTCCTCGGCAGCCCATCCGACCATCTCGTCAAACATGGCGCGCACCATCTTGTGGGAATCCACATTGTCAGGCTCCCACAGGTTTGTGTTCGAGATGTTGCCCGCCATCAGGTTCGGCTCCGTCCCTGCCGGAACATTGTCCGCAACCTCCCGGGCAATCTTCAAGGCGCTTCGGTTGAGCGGCTCCAGCATATCCTCCTTGCCGAGGACGCGCATCTTCTCCCGATGACCGTTGTAGGTGAACGCCTCAACAACATCGCTCCCCGCATGCTGGAAATCAACGTGCAGGTTCCGTAGCGCTTCGGGAAACTCCAGCGCCACTTCGGGTACAAATGCGCCTGATGCAAGATAGCCGCGCCGCTCCATTTCGAACAGGAACCCCTCGGCACACAAAACGCCGTCACTGTTCAGCCGTTCGCTCAAGCCTCTTTTTTCCGTCATGCTCCTTTCTCCTTTCTTTTGCATCTTCACCTGTCCGCCGCATGGAGAGAACGCAACACGCACCTCCACGCCACTTGATGCGCATCAAACTTGCCATGCAACACGCAACAGCATTTTACACCCTTGGAGTTGTACGGCATACCCGGAAGGCCGGCGCACACCCGCCGCCACCCACGGACATCAAGGCCAATCCCTGTTCCGAGCCCTTCATCATGCAGAAAATGCACGGTCTCCCCAGTCGCCATGTTGACAGAGGCTCCGGCGCACAGGGACACCCGTCCAGTCTTGCGACCGATAAACCAAGTTGAAGTGCGCACCGTAAACCGTAAACCGGTCCGGGACAGACCCCGCCGACTGCACAACCGGCATTTCCACAACGCTGATGCTCTCCTTGTTCACGCATATGCCATTCCAACATTCCGGACGGACAGCGGTGCATTCCGTTTGCCAAGGTGCGATAATGCCCCCTGACTTTGCAAAACCGCAGGCATCACTTGCCAATATCCGGACCGAGCCCGTGTCGCTGAGAACCTTCTGGAGATCCAAAGGTCCCGTCAACCTGCTGTTGCTGCCGATTTCCGCCCTCTTCGCACTCGCCACAGCAATTCGGAGGCTATGCTATAGGACCGGTGTTCTGCGTGTGCATCGCATGCCGGTTCCGGTCGTGGTTGTTGGCGGAATAACGGCTGGCGGCGGCGGCAAGACCCCTTTCACAATTGCCCTGACCCGTCAACTGGCGGTTGCCGGCCTTCATCCCGGCGTGGTGTGCCGCGGATACTGCGGCGACGCAACCCGGCCAACGATGGTCGAGCCGGACATGGCAGCCGCCACGTGCGGAGATGAACCTCTTTTGGTACGATGTGAGACGAAGGCTCCGGTCTGCGTCGGCGCGAACCGCGCGCTGGCTGCCAGAATGCTCCTTGAAAGGCATCCTGCAACCAACATCATCATCAGTGACGACGGACTTCAGCACATGGCTCTCGGCCGGGACTGGGAAATAGCCGTGATCGACCCGAACTACGGCTTGGGCAACGGCTGGCCGATGCCGGCAGGACCGCTGCGCGAGCCACGCTCGCGGCTCAACAGCGTCAACCTCGTAACCGGACGACCGGACGACGCTGCGGCAATCAAGGTCATGTCGTCCCGCCTTCTGCGCCTCGACAGCGACCGGACCGAGATCGGCGCCGACGAACTCAAGGGGAAAATCGTCGCCATCGCCGGCATAGCCAACCCCGAACGGTTCTTTGACACACTCGAGGCCGCAGGCCTCATTCTGGACAGCCGCATCGCGTTCCCTGACCATCACCCGTACCAAGACAAAGATCTGCTCCGCATCACCGCCGACCACATCGTCATGACCGCAAAGGATGCGGTAAAATGCCGCAGCTTCGCCGACCGTCGATGCCTCGAGTGGAATGTTGTCCACACTGTCGACAGCACCGTGGTCGCAACGGTCGCTTCGCTGGCTTATGAACCGAAAGATACTTGAAATCCTGGTCTGTCCCATCTGCAAGGGACCCTTGGCCTACAAGAGACAGGACAGCGAGGTGGTGTGCGCAGCGGACCGGCTTGCCTATCCGGTCATCAACGGTGTTCCGGTGATGCTCCCTGACGAGGCGCGGACAGTGTCCGGGGAAGAGGTCGGGAAACGGGAGAAGTGAGCGTCGGTTTCACGGTCATCGTGCCCTGCCATCGGCATTCGCGGCGGCTTCCGGAGAAGCTTTCGCTGGATGTCGGCGGCAAGCCCGTCATGCAGCGCACCCTTGAGCAGGCCATGAAATCGACGGCGGTCCGGGTCGTGGCGGCACTGTCCGATCCGTCTCTTGCGCCGATCGCTGAACAGGCCGGCGCCGAACACCTGATGACCGAAACCCACACTTCGGGAACCTCAAGGGCCGCGGAGACAGCCAGCTTGTGCCGTCTTGACGACGAGGCCATGGTCGTGGTTGTACAGGCGGACGAGCCGTTCATCGATCCGGACACCATAGACGCCGTTGCACATACCCTCGCCGACAGTCCCGACGTACACTGCGCCACTGCGGCAAGACCCGCCGGCGAGCACGAGTATGTCGATCCCAATGCGGTCAAGGTGGTCGTCGACTCCCGTTCAATGGCACGTCACTTCAGCCGTGCGCCGATACCCCATAACCGCGACAAGCCTGGTGCGGTTCCGCCGGGAACGCTGATCCATCACGGCATCTACGCCTACCGTGTCTCCTTTCTGCACGAGTACACCGGTCTGCAGCCGGCGCCGGACGAGGAGATCGAAAAGCTCGAACAGCTACGCATCCTCTGGCACGGCAGGTCAATGGCGGTAGCGGTGACACAGGACCAGTCCTTCGGGATCGACACCATGGCGGATCTTGAGCGCGCACGAACACGGTTCAAGAGGCAGTCATGACCGGACTGGAACCCATCACGGCGGACGGACTGCTCAAGGGCGCACGGCAGGTTCCGTCACCCAACTTCAACAGGCGGACGGACGGGATAGACATATCGCTGGCCGTCATTCACTGCATCTCGCTGCCGCCGGGAAAGTTCGGAACCGGCGACATCGAGCTTCTGTTCACAAACCGTCTTGATCCGCAGGCGCATCCGTCCTTCCAGGAAATTGCGGGAATGAAGGTCTCGTCCCACTTCCTGATCAGCCGCACTGGCGAAACCGTCCAGTTCGTGCCTTGTGGCCGGCGCGCCTGGCACGCGGGAGAATCCAGCCACCGGAACCGCGACGACTGCAACGACTTCTCAATCGGGATAGAGCTCGAAGGCACCGATTCCACGCCGTTCGAGAACGCCCAGTACGACACGCTGGCCGAACTCGGACGGTTGCTTGCCGCACGCTATCCGATCACCTGCTTTGCAGGTCACTGCCATGTTGCGCCACAAAGAAAGACGGATCCTGGCGACGCATTCGACTGGGACCGCCTGTTCGCATCCATTGGAGAGAGGTATGACGGAAGAGACTGAAGACGCTCTGGAAACAATCCGCATCGAGCGCGAGGATTCCGCCGGACAGGCATTCCGCGCCGTGGTCCTGCACGGACTGGGTGCGGATGGCAACGACCTTGCGCCGCTCGTGCACCAGTTGCCGGCGATGAAAAGAGTCGACGCGGTGCTGCCGAATGCGCCCAAGCGGCCGATCGGCGTCAACGGAGGCATGGTCATGCGGGCCTGGTACAACATCGTGGGCATCGACCTGCAGGCGGACCAGGATGCCGAAGGCATACGCGCCTCGTGCAAAGCGATCACCCTCCTGATCCGGCGCGAAGTCGACAACGGGATCGCACCGGAGCGAATCGTCCTCGCCGGTTTCTCCCAAGGCGGCGCAATGGCGCTCCACACCGGGCTTCGGCTGCCGTTCAGGATAGGCGGGATCGCCTGCCTTTCAGGCTACGTTCCACTCGCCGACACTCTCAAGGGAGAGATGTCCCCTCATGCCGGACAGGTTCCGGTGTTCATGGCGCACGGCACGCGTGATCCGATCGTTCCTGTCCAGGCGGCGCAGGATTCCTGCGAACTGCTGCGCGAACTTGGCCTCGACCCGGAATACCGCGAATATCCGATCGACCACACCATATCGCTTGAGGAAACGCAGGCGCTCAACGGCTGGGTGGGACGGGTCTGCGCAGCGGACGGGGCCTCTCCGCAAAACGGATGACCGGCTCCGTCAAGGTTGCCGTCATACCGGCGGCCGGTCTCGGCACGAGGATGATGCCGCTGACCAAGTGCGTCCCAAAGGAACTGCTTCCCGTTGGAATGAAGCCCGTCATCCACCATGTTGTCGAGGAAGGGCTGGCCGCCGGCATAGAGGAGTTCGTATTTGTCGTGCGACCCGGCGATCAGCGGCTCATGGACTATTTCTCGTCCTCAGACTCTCTGGAGAGGGCGCTTGCGCCCGGCAGCCCCGAACGTTGCGCATACGCGTCGACCCTGATCAGAAACGCCTGTTTCAGGGCGATAGTGCAGCAGGAGCCCAGGGGGCTCGGACATGCGGTGCTGCAGGCGCAGAATCCGGTCGGCAACCGGATGTTCGCCGTCATGCTGCCGGACATGCTGATTGACCCTGCCGCCAAAGGGATGGCGGCAATGACTGCCAACAGCGAAAACAGCGTCATGCTCATGAAGGTTCCGCCGGAGAGGACTCACAGGTACGGCATAGCCGGGATATCGGGAGCGGAGGGCGTTCAGCGCATCACCCGGCTGGTTGAGAAGCCCGGCCCCGGGGACGCACCGTCGAACTGGGCCGTTCTGGGAAGATACGTTCTTGACTCGGAGATCTTCGGCCTGCTTGGCGAATTGCCGAAAAAGGAGGGCGAAATGCAGCTTACCGATGCGGTCGGAATGCTCGCGGGACGGACCCGCGTGACGCCTGTGGCTCTGGAACATGCCCGATGCTTCGACTGCGGAGCGCCGGAAGGCTATGCCAAGGCATGCGCGGAACTTGCTGCTACTGTTGCCGAATGACAGGCTGCGGCCCATCGGCCGTGATCCAGCTCCAGGCGTCGCTCTCCTCAAGCAGAAGTTTGCGCAAAAGCATGTTGTTGACCCGGTGGCCGGGCTTGTAGGATTCGTACTCGCCAATGATGCGATGGCCGCAGGCGTAGCAGTCGCCTATGGCGTCAAGCAGCTTGTGCCTGGCGAACTCGTTAGGATAGCGTAGCACCGCACCGTCAAGCAGCCTGCTGCCGTTGAGCACGATGCAGTTCTCGCTTGAGCCGCCGCGAGCGAGTCCGCTGTCGAGCAATGTCTCAAGCTCGCTGACAAAACCAAACGTCCGCGCCTTGGCGATCTTCCTTTCGTAGTCCTCCCCGAACTCGAACACCGCGGTCTGGTCCGTCGATCTGATATACGGATGGCTGAAGTCGATCCGCACCTTGTAGCGCGTGCCTTCGTAGGGACTGAAACGCGCCCACTTGGGCGGTCCGCTGCCGTCGCTTTCACTGAACTCAACGGTTCGGGCGATCCGTATCATGCGCCTGTACCGCTCCTGCTCGACAGCGCCCACATCCTTGAGCATCAGCACGAACGGAATGGCGCTGCCGTCCATGCAAGGCATCTCGGGGCCGTCGACCTCGACCAGGACGTTGTCAATCTCCAGAACCGACAGCGCCGACAGCAGATGCTCCACCGTCTGGACACTGGCTTTGCCAAACGCCACCGTCGTCGCCAGGCGGGTTTCGCTCACCTTGTCGGCGCCGATGCGAACATCGGTCTGCGAACCAAGATCGGTGCGTCTGAACACGATCCCGGTGTCGACCGGCGCAGGCGCCAGCGACATCCTGGTCAGCCGGCCCGTGTGGAGAGCAAGCCCTTCGTAGACGTCCGTGCGCTCGCCGATGGTCTGCTGTCTTTCTGACATGGCTGCGGATTATAGTGAGTTTCAGCTGATCTGCTTGCGCAGGAAGGATGGGATCTTGTCCTTCCCTCCCTCGCCATAGTCAAGCTCCAGGTTCTTCTGCTGGTTCTCGCGCCTTCCGCTGCCAAACACGCCGCCTACGCCGGAACCCAACAGTCTCGCGCCTCCGACGGCAACCGCCTTCTCCGGCTTCCTGACCTCCTCAATGTGAGGATTCTTGAGTCCTGTGGCAATGACCGTGACGCGAAGCTCGTCCCCCAATTCGGAGTCGAACACGGTTCCAAAGAACATTTCGGCCTCGGCGCTGACGTCACGCTTGATCACCTCCTGAACCTCCTGAACTTCGGCCATGCTAAGCGTTTCCTCGGATGCCGCGATGTTGATCAGCAGTGACTTGGCCCCCTCAAGGCTGTAGTCCTCAAGCAGCGGACATTCGATGGCATCCTGCGCCGCACGTGAAGCGCGTTCCACGCCGCGGTCAGAGCCGGAACCCATGATCGCCATGCCGGTCTGGGACATGACCGACCGCACATCGGCAAAGTCGACGTTGATCCAGCCCGGCTTGTAGATCACCTCGCAAATGCCGGACACCGCTCCGTAGAGCACCTTGTCCGACTCCTCGAACGCCTTTTTCGCCTTGAATTCGCCGCCGAGCACCTTTGTAAGCTGGTCGTTCGGAATGACGATCAGGGAATCCACATGCTGTGCCAGGTTCCGGATCCCCATCGAGGCCTTTTTCTCCCGGCTCTCGAACTTGAACGGGCGCGTCACCACCGCAATGGTGAGCACGCCCAGTTCGGAAGCCAATTCCGCTATCACCGGTGCTGCGCCGGTTCCGGTTCCTCCGCCCATGCCAGCCGTTATGAACAGCATGTCGGTTCCCTCGATCAGTCCGCGGATCCGGTCGGCATCCTGGCGCGCCGCCTGCTCTGCCAGCTCGACCTTGGCGCCGGCACCCAGTCCGCGCGTGATCTGTGCTCCCAGCTGCACGCATTCGGAGTTGCGCACGTTGTTGAGCGCCTGAAGGTCCGTGTTCAACGCCACGAAGTCGACGCCCTCCAGGCCTTGCGCCACCATGGTGTTGATAACGTTCCCGCCGCAACCGCCGACACCGAAGACCTTGATGACTGCGCCGTCGCGCTGCTCTTCTATGAAATCCATTGTTTCTCCTTTTTTTTCTGGTTAGTCGATTTGAAACATGTTGTTCATCACGGTCTTGGCGCGTGAAACAAGACCGTTTCCGCGGCGCGGCACGGGCGACGCCATGCCCTTGCACATCTCCACAAGACCAAGAGCCGAAGCGTACTCGGGACCATTGAGCATGTCCGCATGTTCGCCGGCGTAGGTGGGAAATCCGATCCGCACCGGAAGAGCGATCACCTCGCTCGCAAGCCTCTCGATGTTCGCCAGCCGGCCCCCTCCGCCGGTGAGAACGACGCCGCCGGAAATGTTTGCTCCGAAGTCACACTCCTTGATGTACTTGTTGATCCGCCCCATGATGTCCTCGGCCCTGCTCTGGATAACCATCGACAGTATGTTCGCCTCACGCGCCTCCTCGCCATGGCCCGCGCCGGATTCCGCACCCGCCTCGGTCGCGGATCCCTTTTCACGCTTCCTACGTTCAGCTTCCGCAACCGATATGCGGTACGTCTTGGCGATGTCACTGTCGATCTCGTCGCCGGCATGGTCAACCGCGTGAATGTGGCTGAGCACCCCGGACTGGAACACCGCGATGTCGCACACGCCGGCGCCGAAGTCGATCAGTATGGTTCCGAGATCCTTTTCCGCCTGCGTCAGCACCGCAGAGGCCGACGCCAAATGGTTGGACATGATCCGCAGCGGCGGAAACCCCGCGCTATGGAAGCAACGCTCGATGTTGGCCACCACGTTTGCGTCGACCGAGATCACGTGGGCGTTGCCCTCAAGCAGAACCCCTTCCATGCCAAGCGGCTTGCGTATTCCGTTCCGATGGTTGATCGCGAAGCACTGCTCAAGCACATGAAGTATGCGCTCCTCGCCGTCGACCAGTTCGTGAGCCTGCGCAGTCTGCATCACCTGGTCGACATCGCGCTGCACAACGGTGTCGCCGGATATGTAGGTCGCCGCCCCGTGTGTACAGCCGCGCACGAAGTGGCCCGATATCCCCACATACATGCTCTCGATCTTCGAGTGCGACATTACCTCGGCCTTCTTGACAGCGCGTCCCAGCGCCTCGACCATCTCGTCGATGTTGATGACCTTTCCCTTCTGAATGCCCGCCGCAACGCTCTCTCCGTAGCCAACCACGCTGTAGTTGTGGTCCGACACCATCTCGGCAACCAGAACCACGAACTTCGACTGGCCCAAGTCCACCACCGAAAGCATTTCCCTGCCGGCAAAACCCGTTTTCATCTGACATTCTCCTTTTCCTGTTGAATTGTTGCAATTGATCCGCGCACCGCCATTCCGTTCGGATAGCGGAGGTCGATGTAGGAGACCTCGCCAAAGCGCCGCACGATTTCCGTACGGGTCTCCACAAACCGCTTGAGCCTGGCATAGGCGTCGTGGGATCCCAGATTGAGGATCCAGCCGTTGTCGAGGAACATGCTCCACTCGCCAAGATCACTCAAATGCAACTGTACGACCTGCAGGCCGTTTCCGGCCGAGCCGAGCAGGTGTCGCGCATAGAAGTAGTATTCAGCCATTTCCGGAAGACGCGACCCCGGTCCGCGAAATATCGGCAGCCAGCGGTCCGTGGTGCCGGAGTACATCTCGCCCTGCACGTTGACAAGCCCGCCAGGCTCCCATCTTGCGAGCGGCTGATGCTCCTCCATGTCAACTGCGATCCGGTCCGGCAACACGCGGCGCACGCTGCTGGAGCGCACGTTCTTCAGCCCGTTGAGACGAGTGCGCACCTTGTCGAGATCCAGCGAGAGCAGCGAGTCGCCCCCCTCTTCGACAACGGCCCTGACCTGCTCGCGCAGTTCGCTGTCCACGTTGCTGCCGAGCACGATCTCCCGCACCTTGAACCCGTTCCAGGCTTCGACGCCCGCCACAGCGGTGACGGCCAGCACGGTGGCGGCCACGAAGCCTGCAATCCCCTTTCTCATCTCGTCACCTGCGCGTCTTCCATAATCGTCCCGACCAGCTCGTCGAACCCGATGCCGACCGCCTTGGCCGCCATCGGCACCAGCGAATGCGTGGTCATTCCCGGCACGGTGTTCACCTCGAGCACATGTACGGTTCCATCCTCCTCAAGCATGAGGTCGGTTCGGCCCCATCCTGCACATTCCAGCAGACGGTACGCCTCAAGCGACATGGCGCCCAGCTTCTTCTCGGTCCCGTCGTCAAGACCGCTGGGGCATACATAGGATGTCTTGTCGGAGAGGTATTTCGCCTCGTAGTCATAGAAGGCGTTGTCCGTGGCGATCCTGATCGACGGCAGCACCCTTTCCCCCAGGATCGAAAACGTGATCTCGCTGCCGGAAATGCAAGGCTCCGCCATCGCATCATCACCAAGCGCAAGGATGTTCCGGACGGCGTCGGCAAAGCCGCTGACGGCGTCAATCCGGGCTGTCGCCACGCTGGATCCACCTTTCCTCGGCTTGATGAACATGGGGAACCCGAGCGTGTCCGCCGCCTCTTCAAGCCCCTTTGCATCAGCGGCTTTCAGCAGGCAATGGGGCGGCGTCGGAATGCCCGACGAGCGCCAAATCATCTTGGAATAGTGCTTGTCCATGGCCAGCGCGCAGGCGCAGTGGCCACTGCCGGTGTACGGAATGCCGCACTCCCCGAGCACACCCTGTATCACGCCGTTCTCGCCGCTGCCTCCGTGCAGAATGATGAACGCGGCGTCGATCCCTTCGCCGCGGATATCGCACACCGGCCGCTCTCCGGTGTCGAACTCGACCACGTCGTAGCCGATCCGGCGCAGGGCGGCGCCCACTTCGCGGCCGCTCATCAGCGACACTTCGCGCTCCGGCGACTTGCCGCCAAGCAGCAGCGCCACTTTGCCGAAGCGGCTCACTGCGGCTCTCCCACAATTCTGACCTCCAACTCCAAGGCCGTGCCGGTCTGCTCAAGCACCTGCTCCCTCGCACGCAGCGCAAGCGCCTCGATGTCGGCGGCAGTGGCAGCGCCAAGATTGACGATGAAGTTGGCGTGCTTCTCCGATATCTGCGCATCGCCGATACGCAATCCCTTGAGGCCGCACTCCTCGACCAGCCTGCCTGCACTGTCGCCGGGAGGATTGCGGAAAACCGATCCGGAATTCGGAAGCGTCAGCGGCTGCGTCCGCCTGCGAAGGTTCATGAACCGGCTCATGGCCGTCCTGCCCTCGGCGCGTTCACCGCGTTCCAAGGCGAGCTGCGCCGACTTGAACAGAAAGCCTTCGCCTCCGGTCCACCTGACGCTGCGGTAGCCAATGTCGAACGCCGACGGCTCCAGTTCCAGGCTCCGGCCCTGCATGTCAACAATGCCGACACGATACACCACGTCCCAGATCTCGGAGCCGTGACATCCGGCATTCATCGCAAGCGCTCCGCCAACCGTTCCGGGTATGCCGCAGAGGAATTCGCCTCCCCGCAGCGAGGCATTGACCGACTCCTTTGCAACTTTGGGACAGGGTACGCCTGCACCCGCAACAACCTCGCCGGAGTCGGCATCGGTCTCAAGCCGATTCAGCACGGAATCCGCCTTGACCACCGTCCCCTTGACTCCACCGTCGCGGACAAGCAGGTTGGTCCCGCGGCCTATTGCAAGAACCGGCATCACGCTGTACACGGCGCCGAGCATCCTCTCGAGATCCCCGACTCCGGCCGGCTCGTAGAGCCATTCGGCGCCGCCGCCTGCATGCCAGCTGCTGATCGTTGACATCGGATAGTCTTCGGTCCAACGTCCTGCGAGTCCGCAGCCTGCTAGCGGACCGCCTGCATCTGCCGGCGCCATCATGTACATGCCTGTTTGATCATTTCCGGTATCTGCCCAACCGATCCGGCACCCAAGGTCAGCACGACGTCGTCATCGTGCAGTACGCCCTGAAGATGGCAAACCACCTTGTCGAGTGTCTTCGCATAGACCGGCTCGACCTGTCCGCGCATGCGGATCGCCCTTGCGAGCGCTTCGCTGCTGGCGGCGGGTATCGGCTCCTCGCCCGCCGGATAGACCTCCATCAGCACCAGCGCATCCGGGCGCGACAGCGCTCCGGCGAGTCCCTCGAACACGTCGCGCGTGCGGGAGTAGCGGTGAGGCTGGAACACCACGACCAGCCTTTTCTTCGGCCACGAACGCCGCACGGCATCAATGGTGGCCTCCATCTCGGTCGGATGGTGGCCGTAGTCGTCGACCAGTTCAAACCGCTTTCCGTCAAGAACCAGTTCACCGTGGTCCTCGATCCGCCGTGCGATGCCCTCGAAGCTCTTCAGCGCCCGCGCTATGTGCGTCTTGGAAATGCCGATCTCGTGCGCGACTGCAACGGCGGCCAGCGTGTTGAGCACATTGTGCATGCCGCGAGCCTGCACCTTGAACCTGCCTGACACCGGACCGTGCATCGTAAAGGTGCTGTGGCCGTTGTGGAAACGCAGGTCGGTTGCACGGAAGTCAGCATCCCTGCTCCTGATGCCGTAGGAGACGATGCGCCGGCTGCACATCGAGGCGCAGCTGCGCGCATGCTCGTCATCGAAGCACACCACGGCGAGACCGTAGAACGGAAGGTTCTCCATGAACCGCACGAACGCCCGCTTTAGGCACTGGAAGTCCTGGCCATAGGTCTGCAGGTGATCGCTGTCGACGTTCGACACGACCGATATCACCGGGTGCAGGTTCAGGAACGACGCGTCCGACTCGTCAGCTTCGACCACGATGAACTCGCCGGCGCCCAGCTTGGCGTTGCGGCCGATACGGCGCAGCAGCCCGCCGATGATGAATGTGGGGTCAAGGCCGGCCTCGTTGAGGATGTGCGAGATCATGCTTGTGATCGTGGTCTTGCCGTGTGTGCCGGCGACCGCGATCCCCTGCCTCAGCCGCAGCAGTTCCGCAAGCATCGTCACGCGCGGAACCACCGGTATGCCTTGGCGGCGTGCGGCGGCCAGCTCCACATTGCCGGATGGCACGGCGCTGGAGAACACCACGGCATCGGCTCCGTCGACATTGGCGGCGGCATGGCCGATGCGCACGTCAATGTCGCGCTTACGCAGCCGATCGCAGGTGACGCTTTCGGTCACGTCGGATCCGCTGATCTTGTAGCCGAGGTTGCGAAGCACCTCGGCGATGCCGGACATCCCTGCGCCGCCGATGCCGACAAAGTGGATTTTCCTGATCCTATACCGCACGCGCCACCTCCTCGCAGAGATCCACGATGCGCCGTGCCGAATCAGCGGGGTTGACGCGGCGGGCTGCCTGCGCCATCCTGAGCGTCTCGCCACGGCCAATCCCGGCCAGGCGACGAGCCAGGCCTGCGGCGTCGAACCCGCTCTGCTCAACGACGATGCCGGCACCTTCGTTTTCAAAGTGCCGGGCATTCATCAACTGGTGCTGCTCGGTCGCATGCGGATAAGGAACAAGAACCGAGCCGAGGCCAACTGCCGACATCTCTGCCAAGGTCGCTGCTCCACAGCGGCTCACCATGAGATCCGCCTCGGCCATTGCACGAGCCATGTCGTCGATGAACTCGTGGACCGTAGCCTGGACGCTGCGCTCAAGATAGGCGTTCTCCACCGTGCCGCGATTGCCTGCGCCACACTGGTGGACCACTTCGGGCCGGGCACCCGCGTCCATTTCTGCAACCACCTCCGGGATGCGCTCGTTAAGGAACTGTGAGCCTTGGCTGCCGCCGACGACCAGGATTCTGAGCGGACCGCTGCGCCCTTTAATGCGCACGTCCGGTTCCGGCGCCTCGCTGAACCCCTTGCGCACGGGATTGCCGACATGCACCGTTGTCCCGTCCTTGACGGAGCCTCCGAAAGATCCCGGATAGCCAACGAGAGACCGCTTGGCGAATCGCGCCAGCAGCCGGTTGGCCTTGCCGGCAAGCGCGTTCTGTTCATGTATGACCAGCGGCACACCGGCTCGCCGGCCCGCAAGACCGCCGGGAACGGACATGTAGCCGCCCATGCCGATCAGCAGCGAAGGACGGAGCCGGCGGATCGAACGGGTCGCCTCGCGGACTGCACGCCACAGGTCAAGCAGGGCCCGGATCCGGCCGCGGCCACGCGGCGAACAATAGGTGATTTCACAGATGTCGTATCCCGCCTTGGGGGCTACGCGCCCCTCGATGCCGGAAGACGAGCCCATCCAGGCAACCTTGTGTCCTCTCAGGCACAACTCGTCCGCAACCGCAAGACCGGGGAAAACATGGCCGCCGGTTCCGCCGGCCATGACGACGAATGTCATCGCATCCACGGCATCACCTCCGGCCTCTTGAACTTCCCGCGGATTCCGAGCTCCTCCGGGACGGTCTGCTCGCGCACCGCCCTCAGCGCGATGCTGACCATGATCATGCTCACCAGCAGGCTGCTGCCGCCGTAGGAGACAAGCGGCAGGGTCAGGCCCTTGGCCGGCAGTATTGCCAGGTTGCCGCCGATGTTGATGAACACCTGTAGCGAGAACAGGGTCGCTATGCCAATCAGGACGTAGTGCGAAAACCGGTCGCCGCGGGCAAGCGCATCCTCGGCGGCCACCACGCTGCGCACAACATAGACGACGTAGAGCAACAGCACCACTGTAAAGCCAACGAAACCGAACTCCTCGGCGATCACCGAGATGATGAAGTCGTTGTGCGCCTCAGGAAGATGATGCCATTTCTCGACGCTCAGCCCGAGGCCGGTTCCGGTCCAGCCTCCGCTGCCGAACGCCATCAGCGAGTGCGTCTGGTGGTAGCCGGCTCCGAGCGGATCGTCAAACGGCTTGAGAAACGCGGCTAGGCGGGCCAGCCGGTAGGGGCTCGATAGCAGGAGGAATGCCGCGACAACACACGCCAAGGTGCCGGCGAGCATGAAGTGCGCCAGCCTGGCGCCGGCTATGAAGACGATCACCATGGCGATCGTCACCAGGATCACTGATGACCCGTAGTCCGGCTGCGACAGCAGAAGAAACACGAGAAGCACGCACACGGCCGCAACAGGCAGCAGGATGTTCAGGCGGCGCATGCCGCTGTTGTGGCGCGCACAGTACGCCGAAAGATAAAGTATCAGAAACAGCTTGACCGCCTCAACCGGCTGGAAGGTCATCAGCCCAAGGTCAAGCCACCGGTTCACCCCTTCCTTGGTCGAAACGCCGACGCCGGGCACATGGACCAGCGCCAGAAGCGCGAGACCAAAAACCAGAAGATGAGGCGAGTGCCGCCGCCAGAACGACATGCCGACATAGTGGTAGGAAAGCGCGGCAAGCGCGAAGCTGGCGATGCCGATCGCCATCTGCTTCACGAAATAGCTCGTCAGGAACGCCCCGTCAACCATCGTCACCGTTGACGACTGGATCATGACCAGACCGAAAGCAAACAGGATCACCGCCGAAGCCGTCATCGCAAGATCGGGGCGGACCCAGTCCTTGAACCGAAAGATCCTAGGCATTGGACTCTCCATGGCTTTCGCGCAATGACCGGACCGAGCCGGCGAAGTCCTCGCCCCGCGCGGCGAAGCCGGAATACATGTCGAGGCTGGAGCAGGCCGGAGTCAGAATCACACGGCCGGAATCCGGAGCCAGGCTGAACGCCCGGGCGACCGCCTCCTCCATGCCCTGCGCACGGACGCTCGGAACGCCCTCCTCGTCAAGCGCCTGCGCAATCAGGTCCGCATCGGCGCCAAGCAGCACGAAGTGTGCGGTCCGTCCGTGCGCGGCGTGCGCGAGGCGGCTGAATTGCTGCGACTTGGCGTCGCCACCGGCGATGATCACGGAAAGGCCGTCATCGAAACGGCGCATTGCCGCAATGGCGGCGTCAACGTTGGTCGCCTTTGAATCATCGTAGAACGTGACGGCGCCCACCGTGCCGACATGACTCATCCGGTGCGGAAGCGGCCGGAAGGTTCCGATCGCCCGGATCCGGCCAGCGGTGTCAAGACCGAACGGTTCGGTCACCGCCAATGCCGCAAGAACGTTGACGAGCGGAAAGGAGACCCTGTCGATCTCCGCCAACTCATAGCGGTCACCGTTCCTTCTCAGAACCGGCGGCACACCGGGCATTGCATCCTCGGCAAGCCAGTCACCGTGCTTCGCGTCAGCCGCCCGTTCGGCAAAGCCGATCTCCGAAGGGCAGCTGTGCTTCATGGCGGCGCAAAAGATGTCGCTCCGGTTGATGGCGGCCACGCGGGCGCCTCCATAGATCCGCTCCTTGAGCATCGCGTATTCCGCTAGCGAACCGTGCCGGTCGAGATGATCCTCGCTGACATTGAGCGTCACGGCGACCATGGTGTCGAGCTCTCTTGCGGTTTCCAGCTGGAAGCTCGACACCTCGACGACTGCAATCTCGGGCCACTCGTCGCTGCGCTTCCACCCGGCAAGGGCGTCAAGCACAGGCACGCCTATGTTGCCGATCGCAACGCTGTCGCGGCCGGCGCTGCGGAGAATGTGGTTGGCCAGGCCGACCAGAGTGCTCTTCCCGTTGGTTCCGGTCACGGCGACGAGAAGCGGCAGCGAGCCGCGGCCGGACTGCCGGAGCGCCTCGAAAAAGCACGAGACATCGCCGACCACGTCGGCTCCACAGTTGGCAAAGGAGACCGCGGCGACACCCGGGCTCAAGGCGACCACATCATGCCGCGCCGCAGTCTCAACAATCCGTTCCATTGGCGCCTGCTCAAACGCAACCCCGGGCATCTCGTCAAGCAGCGTTCCGAGACAGGGGGGAGCCTCGCGCGTATCCATGACTTTCAGCGTGCCGGCCTTTCCGCCCCAGTGACGCGCAAGCGACAGGCCGGTCATGCCGAGGCCGACGACGAGCACGTCCGGAAGCCCGCTCATCGCACCTTGAGGGCCGACAGCCCGACGAGCAGCAGAACGAACGTGATGATCCAGAAACGCACCACCACCTGGTTTTCCCGCCATCCTTTGAGTTCGTAGTGATGATGCAGGGGCGCCATGCGGAACACACGCTTGCCGGTCAACTTGAACGAAAACACCTGGACCATGACCGATACGGCCTCGACGACGAAGACGAACGACATGATCAGGAACACCACCTCCTGGCGCACTATGACGGCGACCATGCCAAGAGCGGCGCCGAGCGCCAGCGAGCCGGTGTCACCCATGAACACCTCGGCCGGATAGGCGTTGAACCAGAGGAAAGCGAGGCCCGCTCCGGAGAGCGCGGCGCAGAATATGACCAGTTCGCTGACACCGGCTATGAACGGAATGCCAAGATATTCGGAAAAAACCGCATGTCCGGTCACGTAGGCAAACACGCCGAGACCGCCGCTGATCATCACGCACGGCATGATGGCCAAGCCGTCCAGACCGTCGGTCAGGTTGACCGCGTTCGAACTGCCGACAAGAGTGAAGTAGCCGAGCACCATGAACCCGGCCGCGCCGATCGGCAGAAGCAGGTCCTTCCAGTAGGGTATGAACAGCAGATAGTGCTCCCTAAGCGGCGTCATGAACGCGGCAACCGACAGCACGCCGACAGCGAACATGCTCTGCAGAGCCAGCTTCTTGCGCATCGAGAGGCCCTTGGACGAACCACGCGACATCTTGCTGTAGTCGTCAATGAAGCCAATGAAGCCGAACAGAAGAACAACCGCAAAGCAGATCCAGAAGTAGATGTTGCCAAGATTGCTCCACAGCAGCGACGAAAGCAGCATCGAGGCGATGATTACGATACCGCCCATGGTCGGAGTGTTGCGCTTGACGAGATGGCTCGGCGGCCCGTCTTCACGCACCTGCTGGCCCTTGCCGGAGTTCTGCACCACACGGATGAACCGCGAGCCAAGCAGCAGGCCGAACGCCAGCGCGAACACGGTCGCCATCATCGCCCGGGTAGTCACGTAGCTGAACAGATTGAACACGCCGTAGTGCTCCCTGAGTTCAAGCGCCAAGTGGTACAACATCAGCCTTCATCCCGCGCCGCCAGAACATCCGCCACGTCCTCCATCGCCGCGCCTCTCGATCCCTTCACCAGCGCAACCGTGTCGGATGACGCCAGCGAAACGACATGTTCCGCAAGGCTCGGCTTGTCCGCAAAGTGCATGCCTCCGCATTCGGCAGAAGCCGCACGGCTGAACTCGCCGACAGTGAACAGCCCGTCGAGTCCGGCCGCTGCGCGGCCCACCTCCGCATGAAGAGCCTCAGCCTCGGCGCCGAGTTCAAGCATGTCGCCAAGGACCAGCAGCTTGCGGCGCTCCGGCCGTTCCGCAAGCGCACGGACTGCCGCAATTGCGGAGTCAGGATTTGCATTGTAGGTGTCGTCGATGACGGTCATCCCTCCGGCTCCCCGGAGCACCTGCATGCGCCGAGGCACGCCCTCGAAGGACGACAGCCCCTTGGCAATCGCCTCGCCCGAAGCGCCAAGAGCGTACCCCGCGCAGCAAGCGGCAAGCGCATTCATGCGGTTGTGCTGTCCCCACACCTTCAACTCGACCTCGAACGGCTGGAGATCGCCAACAGCGATCAGTGTCCGTCCACCCTTCGCCTCCAGCCTGGCAAATGCGTCAGTGCGACTGGCCGAAAAACCCAGGATGCGGCGGCCGGCGGCCATGTCGCTCCACATCCCGAAGAACGGATCGTCCATGTTGAGCACAACGGCGCCATCGGAAGAGACTCCCTGCACGATCTCCCCCTTGCAGCATGCAACGCCCTCGAGTCCGCCAACGACGGAACCGACATGTCCGCGCTGCGCGTTGTTGACGATCGCCACGCTGGGCGCCGCCATCGAGCACAGCGAGGCGATCTCTCCGGGTCCGCTCATGCCCATCTCAACCACTGCGCACAAATGATGCGGCCCAATGCCAAGAAGGGTCAGCGGAACGCCCAGATGGTTGTTCAGGTTGCCCTCGGTTCCGCAAACCGCATCTGCGCCGAGTTCGGCGCGCATCACCGAGAGTATCATCCCCTTGACGGTCGTCTTCCCGTTCGATCCGGTGACGGCAGCCACCTTCAGGTCGAACCTGCGCCGCCATGCCGCGCCCATCGCCGCGAGCGCCGTTGCGCAGTCCGCAACCTGTACAAGAGGCAGTCCTCCGTGATCGCCATCCAGGCGCTCAACCACCGCGGCTCCGGCTCCGCGGCCGGCGGCATCAGCAAGATGGGCGTGTCCGTCGGAACGCGTCCCTGGAAGCGCAACAAACAGTTCGCCGGCTTTCAGCCGGCGCGTGTCGATCGACACGCCAGACACCTCCGCAGGCGGCGGCACGCCAGGCGCCAGACATCCGCCGGTGCTGTCAATGACGAAATCAAGCGGCATCACGTTCCCGCCTCCGCAAGAGCCGCTTCGGCAACCGCAACGTCGTCGAACGGCAGTCTCCGGTCACCGACCAGCTGGAACCTCTCGTGTCCCTTGCCGGCCACAAGCACCACGTCCCCCGAAGCGGACTCCCTAACCGCGGCAAAGATCGCCTGCGCCCGGTCCTCAACCATGAGTGCGCCGTCTCCGGCCCCTTCCCGGACCGAACGCATGATCGAAGCGGGATCCTCCGTTCTGGGATTGTCGGAGGTTATGCAGACCCGGTCCGCACAATCCCGTGCAACACGGCCCATTTCGGATCGCTTGCCTTGGTCCCGGTCGCCTCCGCATCCAAACACGCACATGATCCGTGCGGAAGGGTGCATGCTGCGCAGACCCGAAAGCGCCTGTTCCAACGCATATGGCGTATGGGCATAGTCGACATAGACCGCCGGTCCCGCCGCCTTGGAAGTGACACGTTGGAGACGCCCAGGGGGCAGCTCCAGCCGTTCCATGGCTGGAAGCACTTCCCCCCAGCGAAAGCCGCACAGCCGCACAGCGAGCATGGCTGCAGCCGCATTGTGCGCATTGTGCGCACCACAGATCCCCATGCTCCATTCGTGTTCCCTTCCGTCAAGCTCGGCGCCAACACACATCCGGCCCTGACCGTATCCAATCCGAAGCAGGCGGACTCTCGACCCTTCGCACCCATAGGTTCCAAGAATGACCTTGCCGTCAAGACGTTCAGCAAGCGCCCTGCCGAACTGGTCATCGGCATTGACAATGGCCGCCTCAAGCCCATCACGCTCAAACAACATCTCCTTGGAACGGGCGTATTCCTCCTGTGTTCCGTGATAGTCCAAATGGTCACGGCTAAGATTGGTGAACACGGCCACGTCGTAGGCGGTTCCCTCCAACCGGTGCTGGCATATGCCGTGCGAAGACGCCTCGATGACAGCATGCCGGATTCCCCGGTCTGCCAAACGCCGGAAGCCTTTCTGCAGCGAGATGGCATCCGGTGTCGTTAGCGACGACGGCTCCAGCGCACCCATCACCCCCTGCCCGGCCGTGCCGAAGTATCCAACGTCGCTGTCCGTAAGATTGGCCAGAAGCATGGCGGTGAACCAGGCGGTGGTGGTCTTGCCGTTGGTTCCGGTGACCGCAATGATGCGCATGTCCCGGGTTGGGTCGCCACAGACTGCGGCGGCCAGATGCCCTGAGTTTTTCCTGAGGCCGGGTAGCGGCAGGCTGGGCACGCCCCAGTCCGGATTTCCGTCTGCACCGTCAGGATCCCACAGAACAGCTGCTGCACCTGCCCGGACCGCCTCTCCGGCGTGCCTGCGGCCGTCCGAGTCCGCACCCGGGTAGGCGAGAAACACGTCACCCGGCTGTGTCAGGCGCGAGTCGCACGAGAGTGAGACTATCTGCATGCCGAGTTCACTCTCGATCCGCGCAAGCTCGATTCCATCTTCGGTTCCAGGCATGTCACGTCAGTTTCCCTTGGCCGAAGCCACCTCGACTTCGGCGAGTGGCGCATCGCTGTCGACTGCATAGAGGCGGAGAGCATGCTCCATCAGCTCGCTAAATACAGGAGCCGCCACCGTGCCGCCGTAGTAACCGTTCCTGGTCGGCTCATCAATGAAAACCGCGGCAACAAACCGCGGATCGCTTGCCGGAGCAAGGCCGACGAAAAGCGACTGATAGCCCTTGTCGCTGTACTGGCCGTTGCGGTTCTTGTAGGTGGTGCCGGTCTTTCCCGCCACCAAGTAGCCGGGGACGGCAGCCCTCGGCGCAGTGCCCCGCTCACCGGTGACCACGCGCTCCATCATCGCAACGACCTGATCCATCGTTTGCCGGCTGAACACGCGGCGCTCCTTTCCGATGTCCTCGCCCTCGATCAGCTGAAGCGCCGGTATGAATCCGTCGTTGGCAAACACCAGATAAGCGCGCGCCAGATGCAACAGCGAGATCGACAGGCCGTAGCCATAGGCATGGGTCGCCTTGTCCACCGGATACCAGTCCTCGTGATGTCGGAGCAGACCCGCCGCCGCACCGGGAAAGTCAATGCCGACCTTGCGCCCGAAACCGAAATCGTCGTGCAGCGTCTGCCAGAAAAGGTCGGATGGAAGCATCTCGACCATCGAGACCGCGCCAACGTTGCTGGAGCGCATGATCGTGTCCGCCACCGTAAGGTCCTCTCGGATCTTCTCGTCATCAATGACGTACTTGCCGTAGCGCAACGGCTTGGATGTCGGAAGAACCGTCGATGGGGTCACCAGCCCATGCTCAATCGCCATCGCGGCAACCAGGGGCTTCATGGTCGAACCGGGCTCGAAAACGTCCTGCAGCGCCCGGCTGCGGCGGGATGACGGATCGCCTGTCCGCGTGTTTGGGTTGTAGGTCGGATAGCTCGCCATCGCAATGATGCTGCCGTCGAGCGCGTCAAGCAGGACAACGCTTCCCGACTTGGCCTGATGATGACTCACCGCCTTCTCCAAGGCAAGATAGGCGAGGAACTGCAAACGCAAGTCCATGGTCAGGTCAATGTCGTTTCCATCGATCGGGGGCGAATGGTCGAACTCCTCAAGCACTTCCTGTCTTGCCGTGCGCAAAACCCTTCTCTGGCCGCTCGCCTGGCGCAGCACCCGGTCCCGCGACCGCTCGATGCCTTCGGCGCCCTCGTTCTTGTAGTTGGTGAACCCGACCACTTGGGCGGCCAGGTAGTCGCTTGGATAGAAGCGGGTGAACTTCTGCTCCATGCCAATCCCGCCAATCCGAAGTTCACGGACACTCTCCGCCTCCTCCGGCGACAGATGATGCCTGAGATAGGCGAAACGGCGGTCCTGCGAAAGCACGCGGAGCAGCTCGCCAGCCGGCTTGCCGAGTTCGCGGGCCAGTTCGGCGATCGCCGTCTCGCCGCCGTCAGCGGTACGCTTCTCCGCCCACTCGCGGAACGCTACGGGGTTGACATGAATCGAAAAGACCGGTGCGCTTGCAGCCAGCGGGCGGCCGGTCCGGTCCCAAATGACGCCACGCTCGCCCTGGGTCCTGATCACCCTTTCATAGCGCTTGTTCCGCTCCTTCTCAAGAAACTGCTCCTGATACAGCTGCAATGCGACCGCACCGGCAAGCAGACATCCGAACGAAAGCAGAATCGCATTAACCAGCAACGCCACCCGCCATGATCTCCACAGCCGGACGCGAGGCTTCTCCTTGAGATCAATGATCATCGTCTTGGCGAAACAAGCATCATGGTGCCGTCGACTATCCGGGGAAACACCATGCCAAGTTCCTTGACGCTGCGGCCGTGAACTTCGCGCAGGTCGCTGAACGTCGTCAGTTCGATCTGCAGCCGGCGATTCTCCCGCCGAAGGTTCCTTCCTTCAGCGCCCAGCTCGGCAAGAGCGGCGTTCAGCGCGCGCCCCTTGAACCTGACGTCCACGAGAGCGATAGAGCTTGAGAATATGAGAAGCAGCAACACATAAAGAACGACGCGGCTTCTCATGACGCTGCCGCAACCCGGACGCCCACTCTCATGCGCGCGCTGCGCGCACGGGGATTGCGCCGCGTCTCCTCGCCGGACGGACGTATCAGGTCGCCTTCCCTCCTGAACGGCGCGCTCTGACCGCCTCCGCCACGCATGAAATTCTTGACCACGCGGTCTTCAAGCGAATGGAAGCTGATCACCACAAGCCGGCCGCCGCCGGCAACCCGCTCTGCGGCAACCGCCAGTCCGGCACGAAGATTTCCGAGCTCGTCGTTGACGAAGATCCGCAGCGCCTGAAACACCTTTGTCGCCGGATGCAGGCGTCCTGTGCGGGGAACAACCGAGCAGACCGCATCCGCCAGATCCAGCGTCGAGGAAAACTTCCGGTCCTTGCGCCTGGCAACCAGCTTGCGCGCCAGCCGCCGAGATTGCCTTACCTCGCCGAGACTCGCCAGCAGGTCGGCGAACTCCTTCTCCGGAATGCTGTTGACCACGTTGGCGGCGGTGCGGCTGAGTCGCGAATCCATTCTCATGTCAAGCGGACCGTCGCTGGCGAAAGAGAAGCCGCGGGCGGCATGTGCAAGCTGAAAGGACGAAAGACCGAGATCAAGAAGCACACCGTCGACCGTGCCGATCCCCTCGGCATCAAGCACCTCGCCGAGGGTCGCGAAACTGGCCCTGACGAAGCGGAACCGACGGTCGGAGAGAGCCTCTGTCCGTTCCTGCGCCTCGGCATCCCAGTCGAGGGCGAGCAACCGCCCTTCCGCACCGAGAAGCCCAAGAACCGCCCTTGAGTGTCCGCCACCGCCAAAGGTACAGTCGACATAAACCCCGTCAGGGCGGTGAACCAGACGCTCTGCAGCTTCATGAAGCAGTACCGGAACATGCACCGCTCCGCCATCAGAGATAGGAGAAATCGTCCCAGCCGGGAGGGGGCTCGGGACTGTCCTGCCCTTTCATGCGCTGGCAGAAGTTCCTCCAATAGGCTTCGTCCCACAGTCGGACATGTACGTTCATGCCGGTCAGCAAAACCTCCCTGGCAAGACCGGCATGGTCGCGCAGTTCGGAGTTGATCAGAATCCTGCCGTACGAATCGAGCTTCATCTGGTCTGCGTAGCCAACCACCACCTGCTTGTTGTACAGAGCCCGCTCGCTTGAATCAGGAAGCTTCAGTATCTTGCTCTCAAGCTCCAGAAAGGCGTCGATCCTGAAGAGCATCAGGCATCCTGCAGGATGACCGGTCAGAATGATCTCCTCGCCTGAATTGCCAAGCGCCTGACGGTACTTGTTGGGCACCATCATTCTGCCTTTGCTGTCTAGTTTGGATTTTGCCGCTCCCCGGAACACCTTGAATCTCCTTTCCTAGAAAATTTTACCACAATATCCCCCTTTTTACCACTTTTCACTACATTCATATAACTGACTGATATGTTTAGGACTATGATTACAGACAAGCCACACTTCTAACAAGTCCTGTTAGGTTTAGGATGATAGGAATTTGCACGGGGCGTGGAGTGTGAAACGACAAAACCGATATACAATAGGAATCACAGAAAAGGGAAGGCAATGAAAAGAACCGCAACGGCCATGCTGGCCACTTCAATTGCAGTCACTGGAGCCATGTCTGCCACCGCCGGCACGGTGGTGAAGACTGCCAGGGTCATCTCCTCCACGCCAGTCGTCGAAACGGCATACGAGCCCTACGAGACATGCACTACGCAACTGCGAAAAGCGGATCCGTATGCGAAGCGCAATGACACCATCAACCAGGTGGTCGGCGGACTGGTTGGCGGAGCTGCAGGATCCGCCGCAGGCAAGGGTTCGGGACGTGACGCGGCGGCAGCGGTGGGAGCGGTGATCGGTTCCGAAGTGCTCAATCCCGACAACGAAGGGCTGGGGCAGGGCGAGATCGTCGGCGCAGTAGTCGGCGGACTGGTCGGCAACAATGTCGGCAAGGGATCCGGAAAGACTGCGGCAACGGCCACCGGAGCCCTTATCGGCAAGATCGTCGGAGGGAACATCGAGAATCCAGAGACAGCCACATCCAAGGATGGCTACAAGCGCGTCAGTGTCTGCAAGACCCATGAACGTGAAAAGAAGATCATCACCGGTTACACGGTCAAGTACTCCTACGGCGGCAATATCTTCACCGATGTGCTTGATCACGATCCCGGAAGCGAGGTCAAAATCGCCGTCGACGTGGCGGTCATCGAGTAAACCTGCGCAGGATCCCCGCGGCGTGCGCCGTTCGACGGGCCATGACGAAAATCGGGTTCGTTCTCGACCCGCTTGACTCCCTCAAGGAATGGAAGGACACCTCCATCCTGATGATGAGAACGGCGGTCTCCGCTGGTCACGAAGTCCACGCCATCCCTTACGGTTCGATATGCGCCTCCGGGCGTGAAACACGATTCGAAAGCCTTAGGCTGGATACCGGTAACGGAGAACGGTGGCACACCGTCATCGAAAGCTGCAGCAATGCAAAAGCCGGCGACATGGACGCCATCGTCATGCGCAAGGATCCTCCGTTCGACATGGCCTATCTCAGGTGTGTGCAGCTTCTGGGGCTCGCCGAGCGCGAAGGCACGTTGGTGTTCAACAGGCCGGATGCGCTGGCCATGTTCGATGAGAAACTGGCCACATTGCGGTATACGCAGTTCGCACCGCAAACCCTGGTAACGTCTGATGCGGAGCGGATACGCGCATTCCACCGAGAGCACAGGGGATGCGTGGTCAAGCCGCTCGGGCGCATGGGCGGAAGCGGAGTGCACATCTCGCCAGCCGGCGACCCCGATCTTGATTCGACCGTTGCCGAACTGACGGAAGATGGCATTTCCATGGTCATGGCACAGCAAACAGTCGCTGCCGCCAAGGACGGCGACAAGCGTGTTCTCGTTATCGACGGAACTCCCGAACCGTACATGCTTCGCCGTGTTCCGCAGGAGGGGGACTTCAGGGGGAACCTCGCCGCCGGCGCCAAGGCAATCGCCGAACCGCTCGGCGCAACCGAGCGCAAGATCGCCGAGACGGTCGGACAGGACATTGCCGCCCAGGGGATTCTGCTCGCCGGTCTCGACATCCTCGGAGACCGCCTGACCGAGATCAACATCACAAGCCCAACCTGCATGCGGGAAATCCTGGACCAGACAGGTCACAACTGCGCCGAGCGCTTCATCGAATGCATTGCCTGCCGCGCGCGGCAGGCCTGATCCTACTGGCAGGCCTGCTGCTGCAGGCCTGCCAGTCCTCCCGTGACACAACCGTTATGCGCAGCGCCTTCGTGTTCGCAACACGTCTCGATGTCACCGTTCGCCATGCCGACACCAGGCTGGCAAACGCCGCAATCGACCGGATCCTCGAGAGCGCACGGCAAATGCACGAAACCTTTCATCCATGGAAGACGGGCGAACTGCAACACCTCAATACGGCGATCAGGCAGAAAGCCCTGCCCTTCAAGGTCAGCAGAGCCATGGAGAACGTGATCGCAATGTGCACGGGATTCCAGGAGGCCTCGAACAGGCTCTTCAATCCCGCACTCGGCAGACTGTTTGCGATGTGGGGGTTCCACAGCAACAGGCCGGATGCGTCCAGTGCGCAGACACAGGGGCTTGAAGCCTATCTTGCCAACCTCCCGACAATGGACTCCGTCAAGATCAGGAACGGAAGCGTCACTGCAGCGCATGAAAACGTGCAGTTCGACTTCAGCGGCATGCTGAAGGGATACTCACTGGATGTTGCGCGAGGCATCCTGGCGGAGGCCGGAATTGAAAACGCCCTGCTCAGCTACGGAAGTGTCGTCGCCGCCTTCGGCCATGCGGAAGATAGCCAGCCGTGGCGCGTGGGCATCAGGCTCGCCGCGGATTCGGAAATCATCGGCACCGTCACGCTCATGCCGGGCGAAACGCTCAGCATTTCGGGAACCACTGAACGAAACTACACCGGCGCAGACGGCGAGACCGTCCACCACATACTTGATCCGGAAACAGGACGCCCATCCAAGCAGGCACGCCTCGCGGCAGTGATCTGCAGCCAAGCCTGCGGAACGAATTCGTCAGCCGCTGCCGATGCGTTGTCGACAGCACTGGCAATAGCGTCCCCGGAAGAGGCGGCAGGCATCGCGGAACGGTTCGGTTCCGTGGCCCATCTGGCCGTTAGGGACAACAACGACATCAAGGTCGGCGGAAAGGCCGGGGAGAGGTTCAGACTGTTCTAATTGCTGGAACAATAGGAAAGAACAATCCGAAACAGGAAGACAGGAGTGCTATACTGTCAAGATGTAAAGAATAAAATTTCCAGGAGGTCAACCTGATGCCCAAAAATACTATTATCAGCCCTGTCTCTATAGACCTCGGCGCCAAAAATACCGGGGTTTACTTTGCCCACTACGAGGAAGGCGCTTCTATTGAAGATGTCGGGAAAACTGGCGAAGGCAAGGTCTACCAACTTGATGAAGACAAATATACACTGTTAATGGAGAAAAGAACCGCAGCACGCCACCAGCGACGCGGCTATGACCGTCGTCAGATGGTCAAACGTCTGTTCAAGCTAATCTGGGAAAATCACTTCGGTCTGGATTGGGATAAAGACATTCAGCAGACCATCAGCTTTCTGCTCAATCGCCGGGGGTTCACCTTTTTAACTGAAGAATATGATGCTGAGGTGTTGAGCCGATTCCCTGAAAAAGCGTATAAATGCTTACCCGATAAATTGAAAATTAAATCAAACGACAATGGTGAATATGACTTTGCCAGTGCTTTAACCGAATGGGCTAATAAAGATAAAGAAGAAATAAAGCGCATGTTCGATGCCATTTATGAAGAACCTAAACGAATCCGTAAGGAGCTTTTTGTCATCAAGGAGACAAAGAAGCTCAAGAAATATTGTGTAGAACCATGGAGTAAATTTGTCGGTAAAAAGATAAATCTTGATTTTCCCAAATGGCTTCTAAAGGAGTGGGGTCAGCCTGTACAAAATTTACTTCCTACTCCTTCGGGTGACAAAGTTAACTTGGACAACTATTTGAGTAAAAATAAGACAGCGGAAGTACAGAAAATTTTGGACAGTTGCCAGAACTTGCAATGCGCGAAAGGGGGCGAAGCGTCAAACGGAGCGGAAGTACAGAAAATCTTGGACAGCTGCCAGGACTGCCAGAAATCTCTTGTGTCCATGCTTGCAGGAAAATCAGCTGGTCAAGCCGCATTAGCGGGGTCCGAGAACTCCCAGAAATCTCTTGTGTCCATGCTTGCAGGAGAGGCGACAGGACAGAAAATTTTGGACAACCTCCCGAAGGACTGCGCTTTGAAGGTGAAGGAAAAAGAATTAAACGATGATATCTGGAATTTTCGGAAGTCGTTTTCGATAGAAAAAACTCAATTGGATGCTGATCCTCCTGATGCTGGATCAGAAAAAAAGTGGCAAAAAAACCACCTGCATCATCTTGCCTTTGCCCTGCAAAAGATTCTCGATGAATTGGAATCAGGTGGTCGTCATCGCAGCAAATATTATGTTGAGATAAAAGATGTTTTACAGAACGAGAGAACAAAGGGAAGAAAAAAAGACGGAACACCCACCGGTGACGACTACATAGATCGATTTTGCAAGAAATTACACAATGGAGAATATCCTGATTTAACCATTGATTCACTCTCCAAGCTGATCGGCCACCTCAGCAATCTAGAGCTCAAACCGCTACGTAAATACTTCAATGATAAAAACCACCAAAAATCTGATGATTGGAAAGAAGCCCGCCTGAGCCAAATCTTCGACCACTGGATTTTACATGCATGGCGCGTAAGTGAAAAAGACAAAAATAAGAAATCAAAAGGTCATGCGCAGAATTATGAGGATTTAAAAGAATGTTGGAAAAAATTCGTTTCTGACAAGGAGTGCCACATTAAAACAAAAGACAAAAAAATACCGATTGCAGTAATAAAGTTCTGGCTAGACAAAAACCCCGAAAGCACTATTCCCCCCTATCAAGACAACAACAACCGCCGTCCACCGCGTTGTCAAACCCTGATACTCAATCCGACATATTTGGATAATCACTACTCCGAGTGGCAAAAGTGGCTGAGAGAACTCAAAAGCAAAGTTCATTTGGAAGATTTCGAGAAAGAACTGAAGAACTTAGAAAGCGGCAAAGGCTTACCCTACTTCAGCAATGAAAAGACAGGAGAACTAAAAAGAGATTCAGGGCGCAGGTCACTCAAGGAACTGGATGGCCGGATCCTCCAGTTCATTTTTGATCGCGTCAAAGATCCTCTTAAACTGAATGAAATATACAGCTATGCCAAGAAATGTCGACAATCACAATCATCCATCGAAGAGAAAGAAAAGGCAAAAAACAGGTTGAAAGAAGCCATCAGCAAGCTGCCTGATGATTTGAAAACTTCTACAAACTACCAGAACGGTGCCATATTCGCAAAAGGTAGTTTTTTACACTTGGTCTGCAAATACTACAAACAGAGACAACGCGCCAAAGCTGGCAGGATGTTCATTCACCCTGAATACCGTTACATCAACGGACGAGGCTATGAAAATACAGGTCGCTTTGATGATAAAGATCACTTGCTTACCTACTGCAACCACAAGCCAAGACAGAAACACTACCAGATGCTGGGGGATTTGGCAAACTTGTTGCAGATTGCTCCAAAGCAGTTAGAAAAATTTGTCCAGCAACGTGATGGAAAAACAGTAGATGAAAAACTATTCAACTGGCTTAAGGGCATTGATACTTTAAAGACAAATTGTGACCAAGCTGCAAAAGAACAGAAGAACCGTCGAGGACGCTTGAAGCTGGATATCCAAACGCTATTTGGTCTCATTTATCATCAAAGGAAAAGCGATTCGCCATCCGAAAAGGAAATCAAGGAAATCGTGAACAAATCGAAAGTAGATAAGGCATTTAAACTCTATAAGTTTTGTAAAAGAGCGAAGAAACTGTGCCAGGAAGTTACTGAGCCTTTGTATGACAATGACAAACATTGGGATATAAATCCAGCCACTGCTGTTTATCTGCTTGCCCAGATCAACAATCTGGCATTCAAGGAGCGTAGCGGCAACGCCAAAACCTGTGCCGTATGCAGTGTGGATAACGCGCAGCGTATGCAGAGGATTACAAGCAAAAACATCGCAGAAAGCCATGCCAAAGCCCAACGCCTTCCCGCTATTCCCACTCGCCTGATTGATGGTGCTGTCATGCGCATGGCACGGATTGTTGGTGGTGCCATAGCTAAGGACAAATGGGAAAAGATCGAAAAAAATCTGAAAGCGGACAGAAAAGTTCGAGTTCCCATTATCACCGAATCGAATCGCTTTGAGTTTGAACCGAGCCTGAAAGAGATTAAGGGTAAAAAACCAAAGGGTACGGAAAAAAAAGGACAGAACAATCTTGCCGACAGCAAGGATAAACGCATTAGAGAGGCCAGTTTGGGTATATGCCCATATACAGATAAACCTTTAGGGAAGGACGGTGATTGGGATCACATTATTCCTCGTTCTTCCGAGTGGGGTACTTTGAATGACGAGGCAAATTTAATCTGGGCAAGTGACGAAGGCAATGAGAAAGTCAAAAAACATGACATATTTTCACTGGCAAATCTCAAGCCTGAATATAAACAGAAACAGTTCGAGACAAGCAAAGACGACTCGGAAATCGAACAGTGGATCATTAAAGAAATCGATGACGAAAAAGGAGAAAATTTCAAATTCGGGAAGTACCACAGCTTCATCAACCTAACTCCAAAACAGCAAAAAGCCTTCCGTCATGCCTTGTTTCTGGTGGGTCATGACTTACGCGAGAAAGTCATTAGCGCTATTGATAATCGCAACCGAACGTTGGTCAACGGCACGCAACGCCATTTTGCCGAGGTGCTGGCCAATAATCTGTATAAAAGGGCCAAAAAGATCGACAAGCAGCATTTGCTGTCGTTTGACTATTTGGGTGTGGAGGCACAATCCAATACGCGAGGCGACGGCATCCATGATTTACGTAAAAAATATGAAAAAATCGGCCATGAGATATTAAAATACACCAAACAAGAAGGTAAAACGCAACTACATTACTCACATCTGATTGATGCGCAACTCGCCTTTGCCATAATGGCCGATTCTCACAGAAATGATGGCGGCCTCAAACTTAAAATTAATGATTCATACAATCTCTGGCCTGTGGATAAAGATACGGGTGAGATATCTCAAAAAACTACTATCTTCGATTCAATTCAAATTAAACCAGAGAAGATGAATCGGGAGGAATTGAAACGAAAAAAAGCGAAAGAAGGCTTTTTTGAACACAGAACTCTGTTTGATTCAAATCCCCGTGCCTGGCATTTTCTCAAATTGATCGAAATAGATTCAGGTGACAAGAAGCATTATTGGAAGGGCTTCTTAGAGTTGAAGACACTCAAATCATGTTTGGAGCATGACATAGAAGAGCCTGGAAATGAAAATAAAAAACATTATCTCTATGGCAGCAAATTATCTCCAGAAGAAGAAGGATCTCTGGTTAGCCTTTATAGTCCAAACGAAGGTAAATATCAGTTTGGTTACCAAAACGAAAAGCAACAGTGGCCAAAGATTATTATTGAAAACCAAAAGTTGGGGAATAAATATTTTACTATTCGGCTGTACGAGATTGATAAAACAAAAGTAGCGCAATTCTTGCTTGAACACTTTAATACGAAGAACACACCGAATAACTGGAAGGATAAGGACAGAGATACCTATAAAAAGCTCCAAAAACTTTGGTATTTCACCAAACGCAAGAACTTAATTAAAGAAGGTAAGCCTGACTTTAATTATAAGGAAGAAAACTTGAAGACGATCTTTCCGAATCCCTCCTTGTCCAGAGCATGGAAAAAATTAAATAAGGAATGGGATCGTACTGGAAGTGACTGTTCTGACTTCTTGGAAAAACATTTTCTTGCAAACAAACATCTTCCTCACCAAACTCACCAAAGAGTACGAAAAGAATTTTCATTGCCAATAAGATCGGAGGGACAGAGTTTTATGCTTATTGCGAGAAGAACATGGAATAACAAGTTCATTTATCAGTGCCAATCTGAAAAGAGCGGGAATGCCGGTACAGGTTTATATAAAATACGCAATAAGCAGGGAAAACTCTGTCCCAGCCTCACGCCTTATTTTCGCTCACGAAATATTGTTTTGTTGAAAGAACTGGACAAAATCAAAACCGTTCTTCTGGAACAGGGTGCTTTTATTGATGAGGATAAATGGTATCCATTAAAAGTGCCTTGTAATAAATTTAAGAATGTTGAATCTATTGAAAACAAATATATGTCCAAAGACGATTCGAAATGGCGCATCACTTTCAAAAAACCACCTTCCATGGAAGATTTATTTTACCTCATGTATGACGGTTGTCATATTGATGGTTTGAAAGTTGGTAAGAAGGATGAAAAAGATAAAATTAAAGAGGACCGTAAAAAATATTTCCAGAATAAGTCTGGCTTTATGCATATTAAGGAATCGGAAGAGAAACTCAAAAAATGTCAGGAAACCATAAACAAAAAATATAAGAAGAATAAGCAATACAAAAAAACCACTGAAGACAAGGGTCAATTGCATTTCATAACATGTTGGCTTAACTGCCTTAAAGGTCTCAATGGGAGAACACTAACATATAAAAGAAGCGTTCCTCTCAAGATAGAATCTGCTTGAAATGTCGAGAAGCCTCATAGGGAACGCTACCATGAGATCACTAGTGCCTGGGAACAACACTTCGGAAATTGAAGTCACCCATGTATCCGCACGGAATATGGTTGCTCACGCGTGATGAAGAATTGTTTCTATCCTATCAAGATTTCTACCTGGTTCAAAAAGCAACCCATTGAGGCGATCCTCGTAGAGAACCATCCTTGGAGCATTATTACTGACTGGAAATTGATGTGGATTTATCCGCAGACATCATTAAAAATCCGGATAGGTTTCCACTTGCAACCAAAGTCATATAGTGAAACATCTTGTCATCGGTGACTACGGCGCCTTTCTGGGGCTGGATAGTCACCGCCTAGCAGTCAGGCAGGATGGCAAAACCCAATATTACCCGCTTAATCGCCTCTGTACCGTTGCCATTGCCAAACGTGGTGTCAGCGTCTCCAGTGACTTGATTGAAGCGTTCAGCAGCCGTGGCATTAAGCTGTTTTTTCTGGATTTTCGCGGTGTTACGTATTCGGCCATCCTAGGCCAGTCACAACATGGCGTTGTGGCAGTGCGTATGACGCAAATGGCATACTATCAACGGGGCACCTTGCCTCTTGCCAAACAAATTGTCATCGCAAAAATCAAAAATCAGCGCGCAGTCTTGAATCACCTTGACAAATATCACCGACACCCGGCGTTACAAACCGCCGCCGGGGAATTACTGTTAAACACCGACAAGGCAAAACAGGCCAAGGATATTGAGACCGTGCTGGGTTTTGAAGGCGCCAGCGCCAATGCCTATTTCCAGGCACTTCGGGCAGCAAGACTGTTTTCCTCCTCTTTCAGCAAGCGCGAAGGCAGAGGCAGCCAGGAGATCAACAATGCCATGCTCAATCTGGGTTATGCGGTATTGAGCAACTATATTCTCAATGCCATCATCAATGCGGGTCTGGAACCCTATCTTGGCATCATGCACGGGCAACGCCCAGGCAAGATGGCCTTGGTGCTGGACCTGATGGAAGAATACCGCGCCTGGGTCGTGGATCGTGCTGTTATCAAGTTGCGCGCTCGTAGCGAAGACAAAAAAATTCTTGGCACTGAATTGAAAAAAGCACTGATTGCCGAAGTCCAACGCACCTGTGCCAGAAAATATCTCTACCGCAAAAAGAAACACAGACTTGAACACATCATGCAACGGCAGGTTTACTGCCTATGCGGACATTTTTATGGCGATAAGGCATACAAGCCATATTTGTTCAAATGGTGACGGGATGAAATCATGAACTATCCGCTACGTCAGGAATATCTCATTAGCTATGATG
This sequence comes from Gammaproteobacteria bacterium, assembly GCA_965207545.1. Lineage (GTDB taxonomy): Bacteria > Pseudomonadota > Gammaproteobacteria > Tethybacterales > CBDBMS01 > CBDBMS01. Next base: position 231,356 of record CBDBMS010000003.1, on the reverse strand, counting down.
TGGAAGATAACAAGCTACGCACACGAATTTTCAAAGAGTTGGGAAAACATGGGCTTAAACCCGTGCAAAAATCCGTATTCTGGGGTTACTTAACTCTGGCTGAACTGGAATCCATTAAACGCTATCTGAATGCCGATCTGGAAAAAACGGATAAGATCCTCATCACGCACACCAATTTCAACGGCAGGGGACAAAGCTACTTTATTGGCCACAGAGAAGAAGATTTCAGGGACTGGGAGGAAAATCTTGTTATCTAGCATACCGGTCAACCTCATTCGCCAATGGTGTTACTGTCCAAGGGTCGTGTACTACATGGAATTGATGGAAACCCCAATCCATCGGCCCTCATGGGTTAAACAGGGTGAAAATTTTCATCGACTGGAAGAAAAACTGTGGCAACGTCGTAATCTATCCAGATTCAAACTGAAATCGGGGCAGACATACCACAACTTGTCGATGCAGAACCATGAACTTGGGATTCATGGCATCGTTGATATGGCCATTGAAACTGGCGAGTCGGTTTATGCCGTTGAATTCAAACTGTCGGCAAATAACAAAAAGCGTGGAGATAGCCTGCAACTGACGGCCTATGCTATGTTGTTGGAAAAACATTTTTCCAAATCAAGCCCGGTTGGCTTTCTGGTGGGTAAAGGCAACATTTTGCACGTCATCAACATGACTGGTGACAGACAGCAAGAAGTCATGACAACTGTTCACGAAATAAGACAGATGCTACATCGCGGATTTAAACCGGAATCCAGCGCCACAGTTGTTCAATGTTGTGCCTGTGAATATGTCAACTTTTGCAATGACCGCCTGTAATTGGCCAACAAAAAAGCCACTTGAAAGTGGCTTTTCTGTCCCTTGTCCTGCAAGAGCAGACGTGCACAATGCAGAGGTCCGTTCAAGATACGTTTTACTGATTACAGTGCATCAGCAATTGGTTATACTGTGCATAAGTATAACACGAAAAAAATTTCATCGCAAAACAATTGCCTTTCAGGCAAAACAATCCTTTGCGAAGATTCCTTCATCCTGCCCCCCTCCCGCTCCTTGTATAACAAGGGGCAGGGAGCGGGGGTTCAACAGTATAACCAACTACCCAGCAACTGAAACCCATGGGTATGGCGGCAATCAGCCCAGCGTCAACGGTTCAACAGTATAACCAACTACCCAGCAACTGAAACTTTTGTAGTTGTTGTTATTCCTGATCCGGAGGAAGAGGTTCAACAGTATAACCAACTACCCAGCAACTGAAACATCCGCTTCGCAATAATCGCGATTTTGTTGCACGGGGTTCAACAGTATAACCAACTACCCAGCAACTGAAACACCACTTTCTTCTGTTCGCGGCCGAGACACTGTTGGTTCAACAGTATAACCAACTACCCAGCAACTGAAACGACAGATTGTTTCTGAGGCGCGGGCGGATTTTCTTTGGTTCAACAGTATAACCAACTACCCAGCAACTGAAACTTCCGAAAATCCGTAGGTATCCTAGTGTCAAGGCGATGGTTCAACAGTATAACCAACTACCCAGCAACTGAAACGGGACGCTCAAATGGAACGCCGCGGAAGAACGCAGGGTTCAACAGTATAACCAACTACCCAGCAACTGAAACCCAGCCGCAAAAGTGTTCAGTCGTTTGGGGCCGCCCGGTTCAACAGTATAACCAACTACCCAGCAACTGAAACGGTTCGAGCGTTACGCATTGTGTTTTCATGTTGTGGTTCAACAGTATAACCAACTACCCAGCAACTGAAACGTCATCCCTTTGGACGACGTAGCACGGGTCGCCAAGGTTCAACAGTATAACCAACTACCCAGCAACTGAAACACATGGCCGAGTACAGCAACTGGAGCGCAATTAAGGTTCAACAGTATAACCAACTACCCAGCAACTGAAACGCTGACCTCGTATGTTGCTCCCGGCGGGCTGCGTGCGGGTTCAACAGTATAACCAACTACCCAGCAACTGAAACGATGGTTACTTCTGAGGGACTTTGGAGTGCGTTAGGGTTCAACAGTATAACCAACTACCCAGCAACTGAAACTGGAGATCGAGGTTGACGGCCGCCCGTTGGCAGTGGTTCAACAGTATAACCAACTACCCAGCAACTGAAACCAAGACACATCCTGAAAAACATCGCTGCAGCATACAAGGTTCAACAGTATAACCAACTACCCAGCAACTGAAACTTCGCGTCTGGTGCCGTCCCGGAAAAGTGCGCTGGGGTTCAACAGTATAACCAACTACCCAGCAACTGAAACCCCACGGCTTGCGGAAGCTTTCGCGGTCGTCGATGGTTCAACAGTATAACCAACTACCCAGCAACTGAAACGCCTGTCCGGTTTTTCAGGTGCCGGTTCCGTGGCCGGTTCAACAGTATAACCAACTACCCAGCAACTGAAACCTGGGATTGAAAATGGGTGGCGGCGCGTGTGGAAGGTTCAACAGTATAACCAACTACCCAGCAACTGAAACACAAAGTGGTCGTGGAAGTCGTCTTTGTCGATGACGGGTTCAACAGTATAACCAACTACCCAGCAACTGAAACTCCCTTGCGACGTTTCAACATCGCATTTTTCAGGTTCAACAGTATAACCAACTACCCAGCAACTGAAACCTGGGAGCTTCTCATTGTTTTCGATCATTGCAATCGGTTCAACAGTATAACCAACTACCCAGCAACTGAAACACATGGATGTCTGTTCATACGCCGCGATGGCGGCTGGTTCAACAGTATAACCAACTACCCAGCAACTGAAACAGTCCAATCATTGAAATTGTCGGCATTTGATCCATCGGTTCAACAGTATAACCAACTACCCAGCAACTGAAACCCTCGTCAACTGTCAAGTCATGTGTGTACTGAGGTTCAACAGTATAACCAACTACCCAGCAACTGAAACCCCATTTGCTGTGTTCGGACTGTACGAATGACTGGGGTTCAACAGTATAACCAACTACCCAGCAACTGAAACAAAGTATGTCTCAGCATCCCATATAGTTCTCGCACCTTCGCCGCATCAACAGAAACCTTACATCCTTTACAAACGCCCTTCTCCCTAGCCTTGGCTATTCCCTCCATTTGGCACTCTTTGCGCAGTGACGTTTCAAACTCAGCCACCCAACATATCGAGAAAACATTTTCATGCTAGCGTTAAGTGTCAATAGTTTGCTCTGTGGCTTTGATCGGCGCAACATGCTTTCCTCATCACAAACCTCTGTTTTGTTCCGCCATATCCCGGCATTCAATCTGGTTTGATCGCACACATTGAACGCAGTCAGCGAATCGGGTTGAGCGGATCCTCGCCGGCAAGATAACGGCGCACCTCCTCAGCGGCACGGCGAGCAGTCTCCTGGACCGTGTGCTTCGACGAACCGGCAAGATGCGGAGTCAGCGTGACGTTGGGAAGGTCCAGTATCGGCGAGCCCTCCGGCGGCTCATTGTCGTAAGTGTCAAGTGCGGCAGACATCAATATCCCGCCTGTAAGCGCCAAATGCAGGTCATCGTAGTCAACCATCACGCCCCGTGCGGTGTTGACGAAGATGGCGCCGTGCTTCATCCTGCCGAAGATCGTGCGGTCGAACACGTTGCCGCCGTCCGACTGCAGCCTGGAATGCATGCTGACAATGTCGGAAGCGCCAAGCAGCTCGTCCAGCCCAACCATCCTAACGCCGGCCGCCTCATGGCTGTCCGTGAGACTCTTGAACGGATCGTGAACCAGAACCGTTGCACCGAAAGCGAGCAGAAGCGAGACGACACGGGTGCCGACGTGTCCATAGCCGACTATTCCGACAGCCAGTTCACCCAGTTCGCGGCCGGCGTTGTCCTCGCGGTAGAGATCGCCACGCCACTTGCCGGAACGCAGGCTCTCGTGGCCGATCCGGATCAGGCGCGTCTCCGCAAGCATCATGCCGACCGTGAACTCCGCCACCGCGGACGCGTTCCGGCCCGGCGTGTTGACCAGGCGTATGCCCCGGGCCGACACTGCAGCGGCATCGATGTTGACCGGTCCGCCACGCGTGACAACGATCATCCTCAGGTCCGGCAGGCTTGAGAGCATGCTCTCCGAAACCGGCGCCAAGTGATTGACCAGCATCTCAACGCCCTGAAGGAACTCGGTCACCTCCTCCGGATCGCCCATGTACTCGCGCAGGCCCTTGAGACCGCTGTGCTGTGCCACCAAGTTCATCGGCTGGTCCGGCCAAGGAAACTGCTTCTCCCGCATGTCGAGGTCGGCACCCAGCGCCTGCAGATGACTCTTCAACGACGTCGTGGTGATGAAATTGTCACCAATGATTGCGAGCTTGCGACTGTCCATTAGGGACAATTCTACGGCTAAACATTCCAATCGGATAAACTTGAACCTGATGGGTAGGTACCTGAACCGCAGGAGAGCGGCTTGAACGAAGGCTTGCACAGCGGCTCACCCGAACCGCAGGCGAACCCATTCAGCTTCAGCGGCGACGCCTGGGAATACACCAAGCTGTGGATGTCGACGGCGGCGCTTTCAGTAGTGACTTTCGGCATCTATTCGGCTTGGAGCAAGGTGCGCAGAAAGCGCTATCTGCTTGGCAACACCCAGGCGTGTGGCTCCCGCTTCGACTACCATGCAAACCCCCTGTCGATTCTCGTCTCGCGGATCGCCTTCGTGAGCGCCCTGCTGCTGATCAACTATCAGTTCGATTCGAGCGATCTGCCGCTTGATTCCTACTACTCGCTCATTCTGGCATTCCTCGTGCCGCCGCTACTGGCTCGCGGACTGGCCTTCAATGCGCGCAACACCTCCTATCGCACCGTGCGTTTCCTCTTTGACAAGGCGTTCCTCACGATCTACGTGATCTTCATTCCAGTCTTCATGATTCTGGCCTGGCCACTTGTCCATTTTCTTCTTCACCTGCCCCCCAGTTTCGAACTTGAACTCATCAGCACAAGATCCCTGAAACTGACTTGGACGGAGATTTGCGAACTGGCCTATCTGGCTTCAATTCTGGCGATGGCACCCTATTTCATGCGCAAGTACCACCGCTATCTGGCGGGCAATCATTCCCTAGGATCGCTACAGATTCGCTTCGAACAGGGGCTTCGGCCCTATGCCGGCTACATGGTCCTCGTTCCGGTGGCCTACGTAGCTGCGGCGGCGGCGGTTCTCTTCGCCGTCTGGAAACTTTCCGAAAACATCGCCGTGCTGAGCACAGTAGTCATTCTGCTGCTTCTCCACATGTTCTCCATTGTCAGAGCCGGCCTGACAAAAACACTGCTGAACTCGATCAGATTCGACGGAGGGCATCTTGTATGCAACCTAGGTGTCGGCCGCTACGGCTTGCTGCTGTTCATCACCACCATTCTGACCTTGCTATCGGCAGGTCTTTTGAGGCCTTGGAGCGTGATCCGCCGCTCCCGCAGCCTTACGAAAGGCATAGCCATCCACCTGGAGGGTTCACAGAACCTTGAGGAGATACTCGGAAGCGAAGGCAAGAGGGAAAGCGCCATAGGAGATGCCGCTTCAGATGCCTTCGACTTCGATGTCGGCCTTGTTTGACGAACGCCATGGACACCAACATCGTCAATGCGTTCTGGTTCGACCGGCTAAAGAGCAAAAGGACCGAGGCTACAGTGTGGATAAGAACCGATGATTCGACCATCCATGCCAGAAACAAGGACGGCCGCACAGTGTCGGCACCATTGCGTCGCGTCGAAATCTCGTCGCGGCTGGGCGATACGCCGAGAACGGTATGCTTTCCCGATGGAACCCAACTGATCATCAACGACAACGACGGGTTTGCCGGGATCCTCGCCAAGACAGGCAACCGCCAAGGCGGCCTGCTGCACTGCCTCGAACGGAACCTTGCCATCCTGGCGGTTTCCGTGACGCTAGGACTGGCCGTCGGCGCGACGCTCCTAATCAAGGGAGTGCCCCTGGTTGCAGACACAATCGCCTGGAAACTGCCGATTGATCTTCTGGATGATGCCTCAAACCGGGTGCTTGAGGAGTTTGACGCCAAATTTCTTGAGTCCAGCCAGCTTTCCGATGAAGATCAGCGGGAAATACACACAACTTTCGACAGGATCGCCAATGACCTGCCGTGGGAGCGAGACTTCGAACTTCTTCTGAGGAACATGGATGCCAACGGTCAAAGCGTTGCAAACGCCTTCGCACTGCCAAACGGAAAGATCATCGTTCTGGACGGAATCAACAGGCTGGCCGAGGGCGACGAACTGGTCGCCGTTCTCGCCCATGAGATCGAGCACGTACGGAAACGTCATTCGCTGCGCAGCCTTGTACAAGCTGCAGCTATTGGCTTCGCCTTCGGCCTGATCACCGGGGACATATCGGGGCTGGTGTCGGTTCCGATCATTCTCACGCAGATGAACTACTCGCGCGAGCATGAGCGCGAGGCGGACTGTCTATCCTATCTGTATCTGAAGGACAACGGACTGGATACGAAAGCAATCGGCAGCCTGATGTCCAAAATCGAGGGGAATGGCAAAAACACCAGCGGCCAAGAAAATGAAACCGGGGAGGAGGAGAGGAACGAGGCGTCAGACAACGCTGACGATGAGGCGGAGAACGGTGGTCAACTGGTGCTGGAAGCGGTTCTCAACATCCTGTCGACGCATCCCGATAGCAAGGCGCGGACCGATCCGGAGAACTTCTGCAACGATTTCCTGAGGGAGCAGGAGAAGACCGGAGACTAGCTGCCAAGGCCTGCCTTGCGAAGCGCGTCGAGTCTGATTCCACGAACCTTGCCTGGAGTAAGCGTTGCACCCATATCCCTGATCCTGCCACTCACTTCGGGTGTCTGCAAGACCTCTCTCGCCTGCCGTAAACGTTCGGCCAACTCGTTCACTCCGGCAACTCCGTCAATCGACAGATCGGCTTCAAGCAACTGCAGAACATTGTCCATCATTTTCCTGTCGCGGGGCCAGTTAAGCGAATGCAACAGGTCGAGAAGCCCGTCGCAGTCCAGCCCATCACCGTCAAGCTGTCGGCAAATCAGAACCCTGGCCCTGATGGCCGCCTCGGCATGCCTGGTCACTCTGCGCGGAACCTTGAGCGACTTGCAAACATTCGCAACAAGGATAGCCGCATCTCCAGCAGAATCAGGTGCTGCGCACAGCAGGGCGGCAAACCTGCATCCCAGAGGAAGCCCGCTCTCGCTGCACTTGTCAGCCGACGCCATTGCGCGCAAGCCAAACCGCATCCCTTTCATGAGGCCGTAATCCACAGTACAGTTCCAGGCAGCGGAAAGCTCCGGCGTGATGTGACACAGTGCACCACACTTTTCGAGCGCCACAAACATGCGCGAAGGCTTCCGCTCCCGGATGCCCCTCGATATCTCCGCCCAGATGCGCTCGGTCGCCAAATGGCCAAGTTCACCCTCCTTCACTATGCGCCGCATTAGCGACATGGTGCTGTCCGCAATCCTGAAGCCGAAACGCGCATGAAAGCGCGCAGCGCGCAGCACTCTCAGAGGATCCTCGGCGAACGCATCCGAGACATGCCTAAGCACGCCTTCCCTTATGTCGTTGCAGCCACCGTAGGGATCGATCAACTTGCCGGCAGCATCCTGGGCAATGGCGTTGATGGTCAGGTCACGCCGTGCCAAGTCCTCTTCAAGCGTGACGTCAGGCGAGTAGTGGAACACAAACCCCTTGTAACCCTTGCCCCACTTGCGCTCTGTACGTGCCAATGCATACTCGTCCCCCGTCAGCGGATGGATGAACACCGGAAAATCCTGACCGACCTGAAGGAACCCTCGCGCCACCATCGCATCAGGTGTCTGTCCGACAACAACATAGTCCCGGTCCTTGATCTCAAGGTTAAGCACGCGATCCCGAACGGCACCGCCGACAAGATAGGACTGCAGACCTGCCGCGGGATCCTGTGACTCTCTTCTGGAAGTCATGTCTGGCGACCTGCCACCGTTGCCTGTCCGGGTTCCGCCGGCAACATGGACCCGACTAGCGCCGCGCCGTGTGTCGGATCTCGCTCAGATGCTCCTGCGAGGTCGACGTTCGCCCAAGTCTCAACCGGAGTTCGGATTCAAGCGACATGAGAGAGCCATCAAGCCACGCGGCAGCGTTGCCATCGGTACAAACGTTCGGCACAGACATCGAATCGCAGTTGTCCGTGCTCAGCATGTCGACGAAAGGCATCATTTCCGCCATCTTTGCAAGCAGGTATGAGGATCCTGTGCCAAGCGGAATGACCAGCGGGCTTTTTCCGAGCGCCTTGGCTATCATTACGGTTATCATCTCCAGGTCAAGCGCCTCCGGTCCGCCAGCCGACAGAGGGGTGCCACAGAACTCGCGGTTGCCGATCGACAGACAAATCAGCCGTACAAGATCCTGCACCCATATGGGCTGGAACTTGGCGTTCGGACAGGGCAGCAACATGACAGGGAACAGGCTCACTAGCCTAGCGAACAGCGTCGTGAACGAATCACCGCTGCCAAACACGACCGACGGACGTATGATGGTCCAGTCAACCTTCCCACCGACCGACTTGACAGTCACCTCGCCCTTACCCTTGCTACGCAGGTACTTGCTCGGCGCACCGGAAGCGGCATTGATCGCACTTACGTAGATGATCTGCTTCACATTGTGCCGTGGCAGTATGTCAACCAACTTGCGGTTGAACTCAATATGGATCGATTCGAATGTGTTGCGGCCTCCCTCGTTCAGGATGCCGATCAAGTTAACCACAACGTCACAGCCTTCGACAATCCGGTCCATCGACTTGGGTGAGAGCACGTCACACTGAACCAAGTCAAGTGTGGGCAACACAATGAGGTCCTGCTTGCACTGTTCGCGGTTTCTGGTTGGCACGACCACGTCATGACCCTGCCGGACCAGCATCGCAGTCAACGCTGAACCGATGAAGCCGGTTCCTCCAAATACGCAAACCTTCATGCTCCGATTCTAACCTTCTCCCAGTCGGCTGCCGACATCAACTCACGCGGGATCCGCTCCGGCACCTGCCGGCTGGAATCAGCAGCTGTATCTCGCCGGATTCCGATTCGGCAGCGATCACCATACCTTCGGAAGTGCCGAATTTCATCTTGCGCGGAGCAAGGTTGTTGACCAAAACAACCTGCATGCCAACCAGATCCTCGGGCTTCCAGTCACGCTTTATGCCTGCAAACACAGTCCTTTCGGTTCCGCCCACATCAAGCAGCAACCGGACCAGCTTCGATGATTCGGGAACATCATGCGCCTCCTTGACATCAGCGATCCTCAGGTCAATCCTGGCAAAGTCGTCGATCGCCACCTGCTCCGGAACATCTCCGCCACTGTCACCATCCGCTGCAGGCCTGCCGATCCTGTTCGCATCCAAAAGAGCATCGATCATCCTGCGCTCTATGCGCTTCATCAGATGGGGAGCCTTGCCGACCTTGTGCCCGGCCGGCAACGGAACTGCAAGATCATCCCATGACAGCGGCTCAACACCCATGAACCTCTCGGCCTCCGCGACAAATTGGGGAAGGATCGGCTTGAGGAGTATGCAGATCTGACGGAAAGCCCCGAGCGCCGCGGAACATATCTCCTGCAGTTCGGAGAGCCGGATCCCCTCCTTGGCAATCTCCCACGGCTTGCACTGGTCGTAGCGGCGGTTGACCTCTTCGGCCAGCCTGATCACCTCGGGAACCACTTCCGAGAAGCGGCGCGCCTCGTAGAGCGAAGCGATACGGTGCGCATCAGGCTTGATCCACGAATCCTTCGGCTGCACAAGCTCTCCATTGAAGTGCTTCATCAGAAACCCCGAAACGCGGCTGGGTATGTTCGCCAACTTACCCACCAGATCGCTGTTGACCCGGCTGATGAAGTCGTCCAAGCTCAGATCGACGTCCTCAATGCGGTCGCTCAACTTGCAGGCCAGATAGTAGCGGAGCCATTCCGGATTGAGGCCCTGTTCGATGTAGCTGCGCGCAGTGATAAATGTCCCGCGCGACTTCGACATCTTCTCGCCGTCAACCATGAGAAAGCCGTGTGCGTATATCTGGGTCGGACGACGGAAGCCGCTGTTGTGAAGCATCGCAGGAAAAAACAGCGCATGGAAATAGAGAATGTCCTTGCCGATGAAATGATAGAGTTCACTCTCCTCGCTCTTCCAGTAAAGATCGAAGTCGACCCCGTTCCGATCGCAGTAGTTCCGGAAGCTGGCCATGTAGCCGATCGGCGCATCCAGCCACACATAAAAGTACTTGTCCTCCGTATCGGGGATCCGGAAACCGAAATAGGGACCGTTGCGGCTGATGTCCCAGTCGCGGAGACCATCCTTGAACCACTCGTCCAGCTTGTTGCGGGCCTCCTTCTGGATGCGCGGCTTGACGGCGCCTTCGCCACCCATCGGATCGGGTATGTCCTCCGTGATCCAGCTGCGCAGCATGTCACCCTGCCCGCCAAGCTTGATGAAGTGGTGGTCGGTCTTCCTCCACTCAGGCGTTGTGCCCGACACAACCGAATACGCCTCCTTCAGTTCCGCCGGGGAATAGACCGCTCCGCAGGACTCGCAGGAATCGCCGTACTGATCCTTGGCGCCGCAACGGGGACATACTCCGCGGACATAGCGGTCCGGCAGGTACATCCGCTCCTTTGGATCGTAAAGCTGCTCAACATCACGGATGACGATCAAACCAGCCTTCTTCAGGTTGCCGTAGATGGTCTCCGCGAGAATGCGGTTCTCCTCGCTGTGCGTCGTATGGTAGTTGTCATAGGAAATGCCGAACGCCTCGAAGTCGCGTACATGTTCGGCATGCATCTGCCCAATCAGCTCCTCCGGACTGATTCCCTTCTCCGATGCCCGCAGCATCACCGGAGTTCCGTGCGTGTCATCGGCGCAGACATAGTAAACCTCGTTGCCCATCAGTCGCTGAAAGCGCACCCAGGTGTCGCTCTGGATGTGTTCGAGAAGATGCCCTATGTGAATGTCGCCGTTCGCATAGGGTAAGGCGTTCGTCACCAATATCTTTCTGGAATCCGGGGACATGGGCAGAATTCTAACTGCAAGAGCACGGCTTTGCCCGGAACGGCACCTTCGTATGAATCCTCACTTAGATGAAAAGCGAGGCAATCACCACGAAAATGGTGAGGCCGACCAGCACTCTCTGAAGGGTTTCTCCCTCACCTAGAGCCCTGCGCATCAACTGTCCGGCAAACCCCCATCCCGCATGTGCAATCAGCTGAGTGCTGGCAAACGCCAGAACCACGGCAGCGAAACGCATCTCCTGCCCAGGTATGTCGACCGCAAAATTGCTCCAGGCCAGTATCGACATCGCGTAGGCCTTGGGATTGACGAGATGAACAATGCTTCCCTTCGCAAATGTCATCCGAGGCCGGTTTGCTCCGGAATCACGGCCTCCGAGTGTCAGCACCGAAAGCCAAATCATCACTCCGGCACTACCGATTTTCATGGCGTAGACAATGAACGGATATCTGTCGAACAGTACCGCAAAACCCGTTCCAACGGCCACGTTAAGAAGCGCCTTGCTCACCAGCAGCCCAAGCAGGAAGCCAACACAACGCCGCAGTCCATGGCTCGCGCCAGCCGACATCATGAGCAGGTTTGCCGGTCCCGGTGTGCCCGTCATGAAGGCGGCGAACAGCCAAAGCTCAACGTAGGGTTGAAGGTTCATGCAGACACGCTCAGAACAGGAGAGATACAGTCGTCGCCATTCTACTTACAACGCCATTTGAAGAGAGAATGAATCCCCAGTGGCAGGGCAAATAACCTATAATTACCCTCTCGCGGGGGATATAGCTCAGTTGGTAGAGCGCTTGCATGGCATGCAAGAGGTCAGCGGTTCGAACCCGCTTATCTCCACAACGGTGTCCCCATCGTCTAGAGGCCTAGGACATCGCCCTTTCACGGCGGTAACAGGGGTTCGAATCCCCTTGGGGACGTATTTGATAAGGATTTGAACCCCCAACAAGGGCTAGAATATAAGACACCTCTGAAAATGGACGGTCAAAGGAAATCGGGTTCTGGTAGCGAGTCAAAGAATCCTGCCAATGGAGGCTTTGTTGGCACCAACCAAACCGGCTCCCGATCTGACAATTTTCAGGGGGACTTTATACTTTAGCATGGAGCAAAATCGCATATGACACGAGGCCATCCAAGCAAGCCCACTCGGATCTCTCATGTCGAATCTAGGAGTTCAGGCGCCACAACAGGCTACGAAACCGAGCTATGGCGCATGGCTGACGCCCTGCGTGGCTCGATGGACGCATCCGAATACAAGCACGTCGTCCTCGGCCTCATCTTCCTGAAGTACATCTCCGATGCTTTCGGGGAGATGCACGACCGCCTCGAAGCTGAACAAGATCAAGGCGCCGACCCGGAGGATCCGGACGAATACCGCGCCAAGAACATCTTCTGGGTGCCGCCCGAGGCTCGCTGGCCACACCTCAAGACTCAAGCGCGTCAACCCACCGTCGGCCAGCTCATCGACGATGCGATGGCGGGCATCGAGCGCGACAATCCAACTCTCAAGAATGTGCTACCCCAGGACTATGCACGCCCCGCTCTCGACAAGCAACGGCTCGGCCAACTCATCGACATGATCAGCAACATCAAGGTGGGCGATGAGGATTCCCGCTCCAAGGACGTGATTGGCCGCGTCTATGAATACTTCCTCTCCCAGTTTGCCAGTGCCGAGGGAAAGAAGGGCGGCGAATTCTATACCCCCCGCTGCGTTGTCAAGCTCTTGGTCGAGATGCTGAAGCCCTACGAGGGTCGGGTTTACGATCCCTGTTGCGGCTCCTCCGGCATGTTCGTACAGTCGGTCGAATTTATCCGCGCGCACGCCACTGGCAACGGCAACAGCAAAAAAGTCCCAAGAGGAACCAAAGGGGATATCTCAATCTACGGTCAAGAGTCAAACTACACAACTTGGCGGCTCGCGAAGATGAATCTCGCCATCCGCGGCATCGAAGGGCAAATTGCCCATGGCGACAGCTTCCACAACGACCGCCATCCCGACCTCAAAGCCAATTTCATCCTCGCCAATCCGCCGTTTAACATCTCCGACTGGGGCAGCGAACGGCTCACCGATGACAAGCGCTGGAAGTACGGCATCCCGCCCAAGGGAAATGCCAACTTTGCCTGGGTACAGCATATCGTCCATCACCTCTCCCCCACCGGATCAGCGGGCTTTGTGCTCGCCAATGGCTCAATGTCGTCGAATCAGTCAGGCGAAGGTGAGATCAGAAAAAACCTAGTCGAAGCGGATCTTGTTGACTGCATGGTCGCCCTTCCCGGCCAGCTCTTCTATTCGACCCAGATACCAGCCTGCCTGTGGTTCCTCTCCCGGAACCGGCGGAAAGGCAAGTTCCGTGACCGTCGCGGCGAAATGCTTTTCATTGACGCCCGCAAGTTCGGTCACATGATCGATCGCACTCACCGCGAACTGACTGACGGCGACATCGCCCGCATCGTCAGAACCTACCATTCGTGGCGGGGCGGAAAGGATACGAGCGGATATGCTGACATTCCCGGTTTTTGCAGGAGCGCTCCGCTGGATGAGGTGCGCAGGCACGACCACGTACTCACCCCCGGACGCTATGTGGGCGCGGAAGCGCAGGAGGATGACGGTGAGCCGTTCACGGAGAAGATGCAAAGGCTTGTTTCCAAACTCCGCGAACAGCAAGCTGAAGGAGCGCGGCTGGATGCGGAAATCAGGGAAAACATGAAGATTCTCGAATTCTGGGACGAAAAATCGTGAGTAATACCGACGAACAGCGCTGGAAGCAACGCTTTGACAGCTTCAGCAAGGCACTTTCCCATTTGGACGACGCCTGCAACATGGCTTCATACACCAGTCTCGAACGGACCGGACTGATCCAAACGTTCATATTCACTTACGAACTTGCATGGTTAACGCTAAAGGCTTTTCTTTTCATAGAAGGGTATGACATGAAAAGTCCGCGCGCCGTGATTCGCCAGGGTTTCGAGTCGGAGTATCTTGATGAGGATGACTGCGAATATTTTCTTAACGCACTTGAAAACCGCAACAAGATGAGCCATATCTATCAGGAAGAAAAGGCGAGGAAAGTAGAAGCCCTGATCAAGGAACAGTACCACCCCATGTTGCGCAGGCTTCATCAAACTCTGGAGAAGAAGCTCTGACCTACGGCCTTAAAAAGAAACACTGGGACGCCATTATCTGCGTTCTCGCCGAAAACAACCGGGTGGATGGGGCGGTTCTGTTTGGTTCCCGGGCTATGGAGACATTCACTACCACTTCAGATGTTGATTTGGCGTTGTTCGGCGACCGCCTGACCTTAACGGATCAGGCCATGCTTGCCGATGCCATGGAGAACCTATCGATCCCCCAACGGGTCGATCTACTTCTGTATAAGGATCTTGATAGCGATGCTCTGCTTGAGCATATTGCAAAAAACGGGGTTGAGCTGCTTTGCAATGAGTGGCGTAACATGCCATTTAGCGACGCTGTGCTGTTGAATCCCGCTGTTCATCTTGAGCGCGGAACCATGTACCCGTTTGTCGGCATGGCCTCCTTAACCCCAAACCTTAGGATGGCTTCAGCAAGTAGCCACCGCAAGTACTCTGGCGGAGGATCCCGATTCAGGGGTGGTGATACCCTGATGGCCCGCATCACACCGTGCTTGGAAAATGGGAAGATAGCTCGTTTTGACCCACTCAATTCAGATCCGTCGACACCAGCCCATGGATCAACCGAATTCATCGTTCTCCGGGGTAAACCTAATGTCACTGATAATGATTTTGTCTATTACTTAACCAAATGGGATAAGGTACACGCTTATGCAATTGACCAGATGACCGGAACTTCGGGACGCCAGAGAGTGCCTACTGAATGTTTTAATCATTTAATCATTGCACTACCTCCTGTCCCTGAACAAGGTGCGATCGCCCGCATTCTGAGTGCCTTAGATGACAAGATTGAGCTGAACCGGCGCATGAACGAAACGCTTGAGGCTATGGCTCAAGTGCTGTTCAAATCGTGGTTCGTCGATTTCGATCCCGTCCGTGCCAAGATGGAAGGGTACCCAATCGGACTCTCATCCGAAATTAGTGACCTTTTCCCGGATGAATTGGTCAATTCAGAAATTGGCGAAATACCGAAAGGATGGATTCTGGATTCCATAGGAAATTACTTTGATTGCTTGGATAGTAAGCGCGTCCCACTATCAGGCAACGAGAGAGAAAGAAGACAAGGAAACATACCTTATTATGGAGCAACCGGAATAATTGATCACATAGACGGTTTCATTTTTGATGGAACTTATTTGTTAATCGGAGAAGACGGTTCTGTAGAAAAAAAGGACGGCACTGCTTTTTCTCAATACATCTCTGGAAAAGTATGGATCAACAACCACGTTCATGTCCTAATCGGAAAGAACAAAGTATCGACCGAATATCTGTATCTAGCATTCCAATACATCAAGGTGGCACCTTTTATTACAGGTGCCGTCCAATTAAAGATTTCACAAAAGAATCTAAAAAGCATACCCTTTGTAAAACCCAATCAGGACTTGCTCGAACTATTTCAATCAAATATTCGTCCGTTATTGGAAAAGCATCTCCTATTGGAAAATGAGAATCTGGTTCTGACAGAACTCCGAGACACCCTACTTCCAAAACTCATATCTGGTGAATTGCAGATACCAGATGCCGAGATTTTCCTTGAGAAGGTAGGCATCTGATGGTACTGATAGCCGAGGATCAAGTGGAACTGCAAACCATCGATTGGTTCAAAGAGACTCGTTACCAATATCTTTGTGGTTATGGCATTGCGGTTGTTGATGGAGAGACACCGGAACGCACGGACTACTGGCTTGTCGCTCACGCTTTGGCTCGCGGCTACGTCGTTGTGACACACGAAGTTCCTACCACCAGCATCCAAAAAATCAAGATTCCGAATGCTTGCATCGGTCTGAATCTGCGATGCATGACACCGTACGAGATGCTGCGGTGGGAGCGGGCAAGGTTCATGCTGGCACCCACAGTAGAATCTGCCTGATGGCGGCTTTCAGCGAATCCATCGTCGAGAACGCTACACTCGCTTGGCTTAAAGGTCTCAACTGGAATATTGCCCGCGGTCCCGACATTGCCCCCGATGCGCCGCTCGCGGAACGCGACGATTACGGAGAAGTCGCGTTGGGACGGCGGCTCCGCGATGCACTCGAGCGGCTCAATCCCGACCTTCCTTCTTCGGCACTCGACGACGCATTCCGCAGGTTGATTCGGCCAGAGGGGGCAACACTGGAGGCACTCAACTCCGCCTTCCATCACATGGTTGTGAATGGAGTAACGGTGGAGTATCGCACCGATAATAGCCCGATCCGAGGAGCGCAAGTCCGAATCATTGATTTCGACGACTTAGACAACAACGACTGGCTTGCAGTCAACCAGTTCACCGTCGTCGAGAATAGGCACGAGCGTCGACCTGATGTGGTGCTATTCGTCAACGGGTTGCCGCTCGGGGTGATCGAACTAAAAAATCCGGCGGACGAGGATGCAACCATCTGGAGTGCGTGGCAACAGCTCCAGACCTACAAGACCGAAATACCGTCTCTGTTCGTCATGAACGCCGCCCTAGTGATCTCCGACGGGGTCGAGGCGCGAATCGGGACGCTGACCGCTGGACAGGAATGGTTCAAGCCTTGGCGAACCATTTCTGGCGAAACCTTGGCTGATCCGAACATGCCTCAATTGCAGGTAATGCTCGAAGGGGTCTTTGAGCGGAGCCGGTTCCTAGCACTCATCCGCGACTTCATCGTGTTCGAGGAAGACGGTAGCGGTGCGTTCGCCAAGAAGATGGCAGGTTACCATCAGTTCCATGCCGTTGAAACGGCGGTCACCGAAACACTGCGCGCGGCCAAACTGCGACATGACGACAGTCTTGGCGACGGGTCGAGCCGCCATAAATCCAGCCTTAAAGTTAACGGTGCGGCAGGCGACCGGCGCATCGGTGTGGTATGGCACACCCAAGGCTCGGGCAAGAGCCTGACTATGGCCTTCTATGCCGGGCGCGTCATCCGTGAGTCCGCGATGGAGAACCCGACATTGGTCGTGCTAACCGACCGCAACGATCTCGATGACCAACTCTTTGGTACTTTCGCCCGTTGCCACAAACTGCTGCGCCAGCCACCCACACAAGCCAAGAGCCGAGCAGATCTGTGTGCCAAGCTCACGGTCAACGCGGGCGGTGTGGTGTTCACTACCATCCAGAAGTTCTTCCCCGAGGAGAAGGGTGATCGACACCCCCTACTCTCGGAGCGCAGCAACATTGTGGTCATCGCGGACGAGGCGCATCGCAGTCAGTACGACTTCATCGACGGTTATGCCGGCCATATGCGCGATGCGTTGCCCAACGCGTCTTTTGTCGGTTTCACTGGCACTCCGATCGAACTTCAAGATGCCAACACCCGCGCCGTGTTCGGCAACTATATCAGCGTTTACGACATCCAGCGTGCGGTCGAAGATCGGGCAACAGTTCCGATCTACTACGAGAGCCGGCTCGCCAAACTGTCGCTCGACGAACGTGAGAAACCGACCATCGACCCCGGTTTTGAGGAGGTAACCGAGGGTGAGGAAATCGACCGTAAGGAGAAACTTAAGACCAAATGGGCGCAGCTCGAAGCGATTATCGGAGCCGAAAATCGCTTGGGTCTCGTCGCCCAAGATATCGTCAACCATTTTGAGCACCGCGTCGAGGCCATGGACGGCAAGGCGATGATCGTCTGTATGAGCCGGCGTATCTGCGTTGACCTCTACCAGAAACTGGTGCATCTGCACCCCGACTGGCATCACGAGGACGACGACAAGGGATGGATTAAAGTGGTCATGACCGGCGCCGCATCCGACCCGCCCGACTGGCAACTTCATATTCGCAACAAGCCCCGCCGCGAGGCACTTGCAAAACGATTCCGCAATGCCGATGATCCATTTCGGATCGTGCTGGTGCGCGACATGTGGCTGACCGGGTTCGACGCACCGAGCCTGCACACCATGTATGTCGACAAGCCGATGCGGGGACACGCACTGATGCAGGCAATTGCCCGTGTCAATCGGGTATTCAAAGACAAGCCGGGTGGTCTTGTCGTCGATTATCTTGGAATCTCCTACGAACTCAAACGAGCACTCGAAACCTACACCGAAAGCGGCGGGAAAGGGCAAACTGCGATCGATCAGGCAAAAGCGGTGGCAGTGATGCTGGAGAAGTACGAGATCTGCTGTGGCCTATTCCATGGCTTCGACCGCACCCAGTGGATCAACGGCACACCCCAAGAGAGGCTCGGCTTACTACCGGCCGCGCAGGAGCATATCCTGGCCCAAGAGAACGGCAAGGATCGTTGCATGCAGGCAGTGCGCGAACTCTCGCAGGCCTTCGCGCTCGCCGTCCCGCACGAGGACGCGATCCGCATCCGTGACGAGGTAGGGTTCTTCCAAGCAGTGCGGTCGGTTCTTGCGAAGCGTGCGGCCACCGAAGCGCGCCCGGAAGAAGATCTCGACCACGCCATTCGCCAGATCGTCTCACGGGCGGTAGCATCGGAAGGGGTAATCGACATTTTCGCCGCTGCCGGCCTAGAGAAGCCAGACATCTCTATCCTGTCGGACGAGTTTCTCGCGGAGGTGCGGGGAATGAAGCAGTGCAACCTTGCGGTCGAGCTACTGCAGAAATTGCTCAAAAGCGAGTTAAGCATCCGCCGGAAGAAGAACATCGTCCAAGCGCGTTCCTTTTCCGAGATGCTGGAACAAACTCTACGCCGCTACCAGAACCGCGCTGTCGAAGCCGCCCAGGTGATCGAAGAGCTCATACAACTCGCCCGGGAGATGCGGAAGGCGGACGCCCGCGGCGAAGCACTGGGGCTGTCGGAAGACGAACTCGCCTTCTACGACGCACTCGAGACCAATGACAGCGCAGTCCAAGTACTTGGCGATGAAGCGCTCCGCGGCATCGCCCAAGAGCTGGTCAAGACGGTGCGTAGCAACGTCAAGATCGACTGGACGCTACGGGAAAACGTCCGCGCCGATCTCCGCCGGTTGGTTCGGCGCATCCTTCGTCAGCACGGCTATCCTCCCGACAAGCAGGAGAAGGCGACAAGCACCGTGCTCGAACAGGCGGAGATATTGTCCGCCGACTGGGCCATCGACCACTGAAACCAGCGAAAGGTTGATGTCCAACTCATTGCTATAATACAAGGATTGAAAATGGATAAAATTGAATCAGCTACAATCTTTAGGGACAAAATACTCAAGTGCGAGGAATACTCGAAACTTGACATGGCCAAACGCTCCGAGTGGGGAGCCTTGAATTTTGATCATGTTTCTAGCGAATTAGAACAACTATTTTCTATTTGCGAAAAGTTGCTAAATCGACCGATTGAAAAACTTCCTGGAGGAATAATCCAGCAAGCAGACGGAAAAATTAATCATGTATTGACATGGCTTGATAGGCTTGATAAGTTTACTCTAAACTTGGATTCTTCGAAAACCGAGCACCAAAAGATAGAGCACGGTATCAAGCAGTACATTGATGATTTTTGTCAAAACATTGGGCCTTGGGTTCCATTTCTCTACGATGAAAACAAAGACTTTAGAAAGCAAATATCCGAACAGAATGAAAGTGTTTCCACTTTAAAAAAACTGCTGGAAGATGGAAAAAGACTATATGAAGGACTCAATCAAACAGTCAGTAATGTGGAAAAGGCGGCGGCGGCAAGTGGGGCAATTCCCTTCACAAAGGATTTTCGTGAGGAAGCTCAAAAGCTATCTACTACTGCCCAAAAATGGCTGTGGGTAACCGCTTCACTTGGTGTGGCAACATTAGTTGCGGCATGCTTTCTGCTGACCTATGCTACAGAAACTGACCAACATATAGGGCAACTAATTATCTCGCTTGGAGGAAGGATAGCAATCATAGCTATAACACTAACTGCAACACTATGGTGTGGGCAAATTTACCGGGCGCTTAGACATCAGTCGACAGTAAATCGACATCGCGCCCTAAGTCTTCAAACATTCCAAGCATTTACTTCCGCCACCAGCAATCAGAATATCAAGGATGCTGTGCTGTTAGAGGCAACTAAAACAATATTTTCTCATGCTCCAACCGGTTATTTAAGTTCGGGCAAAGATCACAGCAATAAAGAAGATGCTAGAATCATAGAGATTGTAAGGTCATCAAGTAGCACGGAAAAAATTGTCAATGACCCATAGTTTGCTATTTCAAAGGTCACCCTCTTCCTCCTCCCAGAGGGATTGGACTTTTTCCAGCACCAACAGGGAGCCGCTCCGCCAGTTCTCCTTGTGGTGCAGCTGTACCGATCCAGTGAAAAACTACACATAAGGAGAGAAGGTCATGGGGGTGATTGCACTGTTTACTAGAGAATCATCGAAAGAAGTGACAGAACAACGCGGAAGCAAATCTTGGCGCCTTAATCCACAGAGGGCTCAGGAATGCCAGTTTGTAATCCTTTATCAAAATAACCCAAGGGGAAGAGATGATCTAGCTCATCACGGAAGAGTGTTTATGGTTGGCAAAATCGCAACAGACGGGGTACAACGTATTCCATACGGAGATCAGACGCGATGGAAGGTAAAATTTGACAAATCTTACTCGCCTCTGGAAAATAGTTCGGACCTAGCTTGGCCTGGACATCAATATCCAGTTTGGTACCCCCAAGAAAATCATCCCGATATCCATAAGATCAGACATATACTTATTGCAGCTGGAGCCGAGTGGATCGGTCAGTAAGTTGATCTCACTAGTTCCGTTTCATGCACAAGGCCCTACAATCGAAGTTATGTTCATAGTTGGTACCCCCCTTTGCACTAGTAGGACGTTTCTATGAAACAGAACAGAAAAGTTGCCAACGATCAAAAGATTCCGGCGAGACTGAACCCCAAGGCGGAGTTGACGAAGCAGGCTCCGCAGGTGGCCGAGTTTCTGCACCAAGTCGAAGAGCTTAAGGCTCTAGGAATTGATATCACACTTCCCACGGAGAGGGAAGTTGATCCGCCTTGGGATCCTAGGCTTCTACACATACCTTTGAAGCACTTTGACTTCAAAGCCAAAGGCAAGTGAGGGCATTCCCGACATTTACCCATAAACAGGCTGCATTGCGACAGGACATGAATGCACTAATTCACAATATCAAGTTTTCCCTTTGCTGAAGTCGCCTCTTCAATTGGGGACGTACCTTGATACCAGCAAAACATCCTCTTTCTGCCTTGGAATGCGGATGAAAATATTCATTTCCTTACCCGTAAATTTAATGGATTGAAGCAAGTTCCCTACTAACGCCTTCTTCTGCTTGCCATCGCCCTCTTACATCAGTCTCCTGACGCAGGAAGAACAGGCAACCACCTCATTTCCTTGAAAACGGCAACGTCACATTTTCAGTCTTAACCCAGCCAGCACCACGCCCCTTGCCGGTGGAGTTGATATGGCCTTCTTTGCCCAAGTCAGACAGGGTATTGCGGACAGTCTGCTCCGGCACATCAAGGCACAGGGCAATCACATCGGCTGTTTTGAATGTTGGCGGCAGCTGGCGGATGGCATCCATGATTAACTCAGTACGAGTGGGGAGCACCACTTGGCCAGTTTTGTCTTCCAGTTCACGGTAGGCAGCCAGCAGTACTTGAGCCAGGTAGCGTAGCCATGGGTTCAGGTTATGCTTGCCTTCATGCCAGCCTTGGTTAGCCGCTCCAAGCGCGTTGTAGTAGTCCTCCTTGGTGTGCTCAATAATACGCTCCAAACTGATGAACTGCCCCACCTGAAAATCTGCCTCGTAAAGCGGTAGAAGCGTGAGCAGGCGAGCCGTACGGCCATTACCATCATGGAACGGGTGGATACATAAGAAATCCAGAACATAGGCGGCAGTGAGCAACAGTCGGTCGTTCATGCTATCTTTCCAGGCTGCATTGAAGCCTACGGTCAGCTCATCCATTTCTTTCTGAACCATGTAAGGTGGCACTGTCTCAAAACGGACTTCTTGCCTGCCGTCCGGATGGGTGGCAATGATAGAGTTAGGTGAACGTTTCCACTCACCTCCAGCCTCAGGAGAAAACTTCATCAAGTCGCGATGAAACTGGAGAATAAGGTTAGGCGTAAGCTGGATGTCCTGGTGATGCTGATGGATTTGGTCCAGGATCAACTTGTAACCAAGAACTTCTTGCTCATCACGGCTGGCAGGCTGGGCGCCATCGACCAGAACTGGTTCCACCCGGTCGGCAGTAATAACGACGCCCTCAATCCGGTTTGAATAATCCGCACTTTGAATGATGGCGCTTTGATGTAACTCTTTCAGAATCTCAGGTACAGCTTTCTGATAAAGCACCTGCTTGCCTTTATGTTCATACACTTTGGCTACCGTAGCCAAAGTGGTGCGGTTCAGCTGGATGCTCTCCAAATACTTACTTGTAAACGAATGACTCATGAAGAAAACATACCATAACTTTCTATACTTGGTATATTTATTTGGATCTTGATTATATTTTCAATAAGATAAAATATACTAAGAATGGACGGGAAATAGCTTGATCAGTATACCATCGCCTCACCCGCCGTAGAGCCTTGCTTGACAAGGCGCCGAGAGTAGTGCATATAATGGTCTGACATGTCAAGATACTCATTTGAACACAAGAACGATCGCCCTTGGCCTAATGAGAGGCTGGGGATTGCCGTAATCATCGGTCATACAGACGCCTCAACCGCACGAATCTGGGTTCGCACAAACGATGACGACCCCAACGCAGACTATCGCCTCCTCGTGTTCAACAGGAAAGAGGAGCATGACGGCAAGACACTATCCGAAAGTTTTACGGAGCTCCGGAACAAGGACCGTATTGAAGAGGCCGATCTTGAGCCATTCAATCCGCACAAGGTTCCTGCATCCCCGGAGCAGGACACCACGGCAGTGCTGGACGTTCCTGTTCGAGGAGGAGTGGACTACTCATATGCGCTGTGGGCAAGCAAGCACAAGGCGCTCGTTCTAGGCCACGACAAGAGGCGCCGGTTCCGCACACCAACGGCTGCCGGAGACGACTTTGCCTTTGGCCTGTTTTCATGCCACAACCCGTTCGGGAAACCTAAGAAAATCGACACAAAGATTGGCGTCAAAAGCATGCCAAGGCTGCACAACATGAGACTGTGGGACATTGCACGCATGTCATTTCAAAATCGACATGACGGTGCATCGGTTGATCTTGTGATTGCCGGCGGAGACCAGGCCTACTGTGACGGCTCTCCGGCACTTGACATCTGGAGCTATCTGGAGAAAACACTGCGCGGACGCAAGCCTGGTGAGGGATTGCTGCCTAGCCAGGATGACATGCTCAGCTGGTACCGCGACATGTACAGAGGCTACTGGGGCTTCCAGTCGGTGAAGGCGGTTTTCGGCAGCTATCCCACCTACATGATCTGGGACGACCATGAGATACGGGACGGATGGGGTTCCTACAAGCTTGATGATCCCGACGAAAACGAACTGGATGAAATCCTGTTTGATGACTGGAAGGAGCACCTGTCCTACCCGGAGGCGCGTCAAGTTTTATCAGACATGTTCGCAGCCGCTCGAACAGCGTATTTCGAGTACGAGCATAGCCGGAATCCGAAAACAAAAGAAGGCATCTATGACTACGGTTTCACCCATAAGAACAGCATGTTCTATGTACTTGACGGAAGAGGCCACCGGGACTTTGACCGGGAAAGCCACAAGATTCTCGGCAGGGAACAGCTTGAGCGCTTCCGTAAAGAGATGGACGGTCTGGACACGGGATCTGTCAAGCACCTGTTTGTTGTCTCTGCGGTTCCGCTGGTGCATGCTGCGGCTTGGCTGGTTAACCGTGCCGAGGGATGGTTCGCCGACGGAATAGATGTCACTGATGATCTGCGCGATGCCTGGGAGCATCCGGCTCACAGCGAGGAAAAAAATGCCTTAACGGACATTCTCTTCCGGGTCGCGGGGAAGGGGGTAAATGTCTGCATTCTCAGTGGCGATGTCCACATGGACTGCTGGGAGGCTGCGGAGGGCGACCGGCAAGAAGGTAAATGTCTGCATTCTCAGTGGCGATGTCCACATGTCCGCGTTATTCAAGTTGCAACGCGAAAAAAGTGTCATTTACCAGCTTACGTCGAGCGCCATAACCTACAACACTCCTGCGGCTACGCAAGTTCTTCTCCGGAGGACAGTTTCAAGCTCCGGTGAATCGAAAGACGACGGGATCAGGTTTGAGCGAAAGCTGCTTGAGAGCGAGCCGGCTTTTGCCGTAATCGTGATCAAAGGCGAGAAGATCAGGTTTCAGCTGTACCGCGACCAGGAAATGACTGTCTATAAACAGAACGGAACCCAAAAGCAGCGGCGGGGGCGGTATGCCAGCCTTGAGACGGAAACGCTTCCCCAGACCAATTCAGCGGTCAAGATCGACCTGGACTTCACGCCAAGCTAGAAGAATCCTGGCTGCCTCGGCGTCAGCGATACCGCCACCAAGGCATCGCTGATCTTTAACTTGGGAAGAAGCCTGCACAGAGGAGGCTTCGGAAGAAACTTGATTATCTTGGAGCGAAACGCGCAGGCGCTTTCAGTTCCATTAGCCTGCCTGCAGTCAGAAAGGGAGGCGCACAAAAAAATCGGCGGCACCGAAATGCCGCCGATTTGATTAGATAACTGGAAAGTTAGAAATCGACGCGATGTCCAAGGAGGAACCTCGATGCTTCGTAATCGTTAGCATCATTCTCTTCCTTGCTGTACTCGACGTAGACGCGGGATTTGCTCCCCAGATCGTACTGGGCTTCCAAGGTCCAGAACTCGTTGTCCAGATCAGTATTACTACCTTTGATCTCGTCCGTTCTCGTCTCGTAGAGAGCCCTCAGAGTGGTCTTTCCAATTGAGACCTGACCGGCAAGCGAATGAACCTTTTCATCGCTCTTGTCACCAGAGGTATCCACATCAAGGTCGGTGGAGGCATAGTAGTAGCCAAGGGACCAGTTGTCCTGGCCATAACCAAGCGCAACACCATAGGTCTTCGGATCACGGCTAGTCTTCACATCAGCTGCATCAACCGTAGTCACGCTACGCTTCACGTAGGTCCCGCCGATATTGAAGCCTTTCAAGGAGTAGCTGGCAGCAAGAACAATCTTGTCAAGACCGTCAGCCTCTTCATTCTTTGCAGTGACTGCATCAGTGTGCGTAACGCTGTAGCATGTTTCATCGGCTTCATACGTACCGACCTGTGCACAGTTAACACCGTCAACACCATTAAAGACAGTTGTAGATCTAGTAGTATCGGACTTCGTCCCGGTGGCTGTCGCCGCCGTCAACGCGCCACCGCCACTCGTTGCAGCTCTTTCACTCTCAGCATCAGCAACAACGCCAATGCCAAAATTGAAGCCGTTGAAGTCAGGACTGTAGTAGGTAGCCGCATTGCTCTGTCTGCCAGCACGATTGGCGTTGTAGACATACCAGCCACTATACTGGTTCATCACGTCAGTGGTGACCCAAACCGTGTTGTAGTCAAGAGCCCACTGTGTTCCGAACACCAACGAACCAAAGCCGCCCGACAGCCCCACATTGTGGAGGCGGGTATTACCTACGTTGGAGCCCTCGTCGCCATTCACGCCAAACTCATAGCGGTAGCTGGCCGAAAGACCCCCGCCAAGATCAACCGAACCTCTAATGCCTAGACGTGAAGCTACGGCATCAATATTAACCGTTTCGCTGTCAACACCGTTTGTTTCCGTTTCCGTGGAGAAGAAACCAGTCCGTAGCGAACCGTAGAAACCTTCGGCAGCGGAAGTGTATTGCATGCCGGCATCATCAATGGCGGCATAAGATGCGGGAACCGCCAAAAGACCGGCAGCAACCGCTGTGATAAGAATATTTCTATTCATTTTTACTCCTAATGTAGGTTTGTAATTTACCGTTAGTATATGACGGGGTTGCCAAGGAAGCCATGACTCGGTGACCCTTGGCGTCACATTCCGTGGGTGGCGTTGTTTTTTTATCCACTGGCTTTCAAGTGGACCCGTTTGGACGTAGCTTGAATAAGTTGTTGATAAATAATATTTAAATGCATTCCAAACGGATTATCAAACCGTTATGGAATTGTCCGTTGATATTCAGCCGGAGCAAGAAATTGTTGTTTAAATGCTACATTCTGGCTAACTGACCAACCGTTGACATATGCCGGTTCCGTCATTAAGCCACTGTTTTTCAACTAACAATCTTTTATGGCATAACCGAAGACTGCTAATCTTCGCTCTCAGGGAAGCGGATTCATATCTCAAATACAACATTGGCAAGGCGGAAGACGAGGCAAAAACGGCCGAGGAAACTTGGAGAGACAGCCGGTTTGACTGTTCTAGGTGTGGATCCTGATGAAGTTTTCCAGCAATCTGAGCCCTTGATGGTGGCTTTTCTCTGGATGGAACTGGACGGCCGTGAGATTGCCCTTGCCGATGACTGCTGGAAACGACACCCCGTATTCGCATGAGGCAAGGACCAGATCGGGATTGGTGGACACATGATAGCTGTGTATGAAGTAGAACCGGATCCCTTCGTTGATCCCCTCAAACAGGGAAGATCCAGCCTGCTGGGACAGCCGGTTCCAGCCCATGTGGGGGACTTTCAGTCCCTTGTCGCTTTTGAACCGGAGCACTTCCCCCGGCAACACGCCAAGCCCTTCTGCGCCACCCTCCTCGCTGCGTTCGAAGAGTAGCTGCATGCCGATGCATATCCCCAGGAACGGCTTGGTCTCCGCCGCCCTGGTGAGAACGTCTCTAAGTCCCATGTGGTCGATCTGGCGGATGCAGTGGCTGAACGAGCCGTCACCAGGAAATACCACCATGTCGGCACGTCCGATTTCTGTCGGATCGCTGGTCAGGTTGACTGCGGCGCCATTGGCGAGCCTGCGCACCGCCTTTTCTATGGAATGGAGATTGCCGGTGCCACACTCGACAATGGCGATTTCAGGCGTACCGCTCAAATCCTGCCTTTCGTCGAGGGCACCTTGCCGGCGAGGCGACTGTCGGGCGACACGGCCATTCCAAGCGCGATACCGAACGCCTTGAACATGGATTCGATCTGGTGGTGCGCATTGATGCCGCGCAGAAGATCGGCATGCAGAGTCATTTTCGCGCCGTTGACGATCCCTTGGAAAAATTCCCGAAACAGATCGGAGTCGATGCCTCCGATCTGCTCTCGCGCAAATTCGGCGTTATGGACGAGAGCCGGCCGGCCGGACAGGTCGATTACAGCCCGCGACAGCGATTCGTCAAGTGGCGCATAGGCGTAACCGAAGCGGCGTATGCCTTTCTTGTCACCTAGCGCGATAACGAGAGCCTCGCCGACTGCGATCCCGCAGTCTTCAACCGTGTGGTGATGGTCTATCTCGATGTCGCCCTGGGCGTCGACCGCCAGGTCAATCCGGCCATGCCGGCCGATCTGGTCGACCATATGGTCAAGGAAGGGAATTCCGGTGGAGATGGCACAGTCACCGGTTCCATCCAGGTTAAGCGAGACCCGGATCAGGGTCTCCTTGGTCTTTCTCTCCACATCCGCCGTTCTCATTGCGTCTCCCGCATCACGTCAGCAAGTGCCGACATCAGGGCTTCGTTCTCCCGGTCGGTGCCAACCGTGATCCGCAGATGGCTGCCAAGCCGTCCCGAGGCGGTTCTTTTCATGACCTTGACGAGTATCCCTTTCTCCCTGAGCCAGGTCCACAGGGAGTCGGCCGACGGCACCTCGACCAGCAGAAAATTTGCGTGCGACGGATGAACTTTCAGTCCCGGCATCGACTGCAAGCCCTTCGTGAGTTCCTCCCGCCCCTTGATCACCATCCGGGCATGTTCGTTGAGCATGTCCGCGTCCTGGAGTATCTGGTGTGCGGCCGCCTGAGTGAAAACGTTTATGTTGTACGGAAGCCGCACCTTTTCAATCTGGGCGGCCTCGTCGGCGTGGCCAACCAAATAGCCAAGCCGAATGCCGGCCAAGCCCAGTTTCGAGAAGGTTCTCATGAACATTACGTTACTCAGTCCGCTTAGCCGCTTCCAGTATTCTCCGTGGACTTTGGGGTCGGAGTACGGAAGATACGCCTCGTCGAGCACCAGCCAGCCTGAGGGTGCCGTTGCCTTGGCAAGCTTCTCCATGTCTGCGGGGTGGAACAGGTTCCCTGTAGGGTTGTTCGGCGACGCAACGAAGAGCAGCCGGGGCCGCACCTTTTCGACCATTCCAACGGTTCTCTCCACATCGATTCTGAAGTTCTCATCCAGTTCCGATTCGTGCCATTGCGCGCCGACTACGAGCGCTAGCTGCTCGTACATCACGAAACTCGGCGCCAATCCCATCACGGCACCTTCCGACATGCCGCCACAGCAGGCAGTGATCAGCATCTGGATCAGTTCATCCGAACCATTGCCAAGGATGATCTGATGCGTATCGGGGATCGACGCCTGCAGGCGGATCAGCCTCTTCAGTCCCTGGGCAAACATGTCCGGATACCGGTTCAGAGGCAGGTCGGAGGCCATCTCTGATATCCTTCTCATGGCATCCTTGGACAGCGGATAGGGGTTCTCCATTGCGTCAAGCTTGACCAGCCCCTCGCTGTCCGGCACCGAATAGCCCTTCATCTTCCTGATCTCGAACCGCACCGGTCCTGTCTGCCGCCTTTCGTCGTCATCCTTCATCGCCCCGGCCTTTCATTCCGGCACTCGGACCAGTTCCCTGTACCGGCCGTCAAGATCCCTGATCTTCCTGTTGAGGTCCTCTATGGCTGCATCGTTGTCGATCACGGTGTCCGCCTGACGCCGCCGGGTGTCGGAGTCGAACTGGCGCGCTATGGCGCCTTCCGCTTCCTCGCGGCTCCATCCCTTGGCCATGATTCTGCCAATCTGCATTTCGCTCGGAGCCTCGATCGTGAGCGTGTTGAATGTGTATTCGAGATAATAGCCCGTCTCAAACAGAAGCGGCACCACAAGCACACCGTAGTCCCCTTCAGCGGACTCCATCCGCTCGAACGCCACCTCCTTGACCATCGGATGCAGAATATCCTCAAGCTTGGTCAGCGATGACGGGTCGGTGAACACCAGCTGGCGCATCTTGTCCCGTGCCAGGCTGCCATCGGGATTCATCATGGAATCACCAAACACCTTGCGGACGCGCTCGTTGGCGCGGCCGTTCACACCGGTCAGCCATCTCGACACATCGTCGGTGTCGATGACATGCACGTCCAGCCGCTGGAACGCTGCCATTGCCGTAGACTTGCCGCAGGCCAGTCCTCCTGTCATTGCCACAAACGGAATCATCTCTATATGCCCATAAGCCGGAAGTAACTATACCGAATGTCGTCGCCCCAGAAAAGCATCACCACCCCGGCCAAGGACAGGAACAGTCCAAACGGCAGGAAATGATAACGCTTTCTGTTCCCTTTGACGGCAAAGCGGACCATGGCATAGGCGAGTCCGCCAAGCGCAGCCATAAAAAGGATGAACGGCAACGTCTGATAGCCCAGCCATGCGCCAAGCGCGGCCAGCAGCTTGGCGTCGCCGAGGCCGATGGTCTCCTTCTTCGCAACCCAAAAGCCGGCCAGCCGCAGCCCGGCTATTAGAAGATAGCCGGTCGCGGCGCCCAGGACCGCCTCCTGGAGCGTGGCGAAATGCGCATCGACGTTGACCAGCAGGCCCGCCCATGTCAATGGAATGATCATCTGGTCGGCGATCAGGAAGCTCTTGAGATCGATCACGGAAACCGCCAGCAGAGAGCTCATCAGGATCACTGCGGCCAGCGCAGTGAGACTCCACCCGTACTGCATCACTGCCATGACAACGAGCAGTCCGCCCAAAGCCTCGACCACCGGATACTGGACAGATATCGCAACGCTGCAGGATGCGCAACGACCGCGCAAAACCAGGTAGCTCAGTATCGGGATGTTGTGCCACGGCTTGATCGGAGCCCGGCAGCTGGGACAAAACGACAACGGCAACCCGAGGAAGACAAAACTCTTGTCGGCCGTGTCAGACAGATCAGCATGGGCGGTCTGTGGCCACCGATAGATGAACACGTTCAGGAAACTGCCCAGCACCAAGCCGAAAACGGCCGACAACGCGATATCGATACCCATGCGGGTTCTTCCGGGAGGATCAGGCTTCGGTCCGGATCAGCGGGTTCGCTTCAGTCCTGCGCCTCTTCGATCCAGGCCATCTGGATCGCTTCCAAGACCGATTCGGTCGAGGCCTCCGGTTCGCCGTCGAAGTCCTCCAGCGCACAGATCCACTGGTGGAGATCAGTGAACCTCACGTACTGCGGGTCAACGTCCGGATGAGCCTCAAGCAACGAGACTGCTATGTCGTAGGTGTCGCTCCACTGCATCAGTGCTCCTCCTTTGCGTGGTTGATCGTGTAGCGCGGTATTTCAATGGTCAATTCGCTGTCCGAAACGATCGCCTGGCACCCCAGCCTTGATTCAGGCTCCAGCCCCCAAGCCTTGTCCAGCAGGTCCTCCTCCTCCTCCGACGCTTCGCCCATTGACTCAAAGCCTTCGCGGACCACAACGTGGCAGGTTGTACACGCACACGACTTCTCGCATGCGTGTTCAACGTCTATGTGTTGACGCAACAGGTTGTCGAGCACAGACATTCCGACTTCTGCGTCGAACTCGGATCCGCCAGGGCAGATCTCGTCGTGTGAAAGCACTTTCATTCTGGGCATGTTGCGCCGATTCTATCCAAATAACGGTCAAATGCCACACCACTGGCCAAAGCCGCTGAAAACGCCGCACAAGGACGACGCCCGGCCGGCTCAATCCCTCCTGTCAGGCAGGACCGGATCGCCCCTCTCCTGTTTGCCCTTGATCTCCTCAATGGTCTTTTCCAGAGCAAGAAATCTTTCCGGCGTCGAAGGATGGGTCGAGGCATGGTTGCGGTCGATCCCGGCAGGGTTTTCCAGCGCCAGGCGCCGCCAGATGTTGGCGGTTCCCTCTATGGAATAGTCTGAGCGGGCCATTATGTACAGACCGACATAGTCGGCTTCCGCCTCAAACTCCTGGGAGTATGCCCTTCCCAGGACCCCGGACGCAACGGTTCCGCCATACGCCCCTCGAGTTGCCGCCGAAATGAGAATGTCTATCATAAGCCCACCCCAAGCGTTCTGCTGACTGGATTCCACATGACCCTGCACGATGTGTGCCAACTCATGCGCCAGCACCAAAGCAAGCTCCTGGTCGGTATCGGAAAACTTCATCATGCCGCCCGTGACGAATATCGTATCCCCGTCCGTGTATGCGTTGACCCTGGTGTCAGACACCAGGCGCACAGGATGCATGCAGATCTTGTCTAGCCTGATGTTGAGAGGAACACTCTCCCCGTTCCTACTCACAACCAATTCCAACTCGCCATCGGCATGTGCATCTTTCCATGCCTTGCCCGACCAAGGGCTGGACTGACCCTCATCCTTCGGAAAGATGTAGCCTTCCAGTTCCAGCAGAACGTCCCCCACCATGAGCCCGGCACGTTCGGCCGGAGTTCCGGAGTGAATCCCTGTCACCTGAGGAGACTCCGTCAAACCGGCATCAGTGGCGACATCCCTCAGCTTCTCGTCATACGAATGAACGGTTTCAAAGACGAACCCGGCCGCCATCCGCGTCTCCTCCCCGCAAAAGGCAACCCCCGCCCTTCTGATCTCGTAGCCGACACGCGCCAAGCGATAGAAAGCGTCCCTTTGCTGCTGCAGAACCATCTGGCGCTGCTTGAACTGCTCTCCTTCGACCAGTTCGTCGCTCAGAACGGGCGTCCTCATTGTTGGAGCCGCACATCCGTACATGAGAAAGGCAGCAAGAAACAGTGGAATCGGTCTTGTCATGTTCTGTTCCGGCACCTGAATTTATCCTTATTCTATCGCCTAGTTGGCTTTTCAAATCATTCACGAAACTCCCCTGTACGCGATGAAACGCCTTGAGAAGCCATCCAGTGGACCACACCAGCTGGGAACACCCCGAATATCCCGTGTGAGGGCATGGCTCAAACAGGACCGGGAGGACAAGCCGCTATAATCGCTGATGGCACTGACGAGAAACAGGAAATGAGTGACAGCAAAACGCTTGATGCCGCGACACAGCGTGCAATGGACATGGGGCTCGACTATGCGGGTGCTGTAACGCCTGACGAGGCTTTCAAGGTGATGCAGGAGAATCCGGACGCAAAGGTCGTCGATGTACGTACAACAGCCGAATGGGCCTATGTCGGATGCGTGCCTGACGCTGTCAGAATCGAATGGCAGATCTTCCCTGACATGCAGGTGAACGAAAGGTTTCTGGAGGAACTGGAAAAGCAGGTTTCGAAGGACATTCCAGTGATGTTCCTATGCCGCAGCGGGGTGCGGTCGCATCATGCAGCCAGTGTAGCCTCCAAGGCCGGCTGGACCCAAGCCTACAACGTTCTGGAAGGGTTCGAGGGCGATCTTGACGACAAGTCGCAGCGCGGCGCCGTCAACGGCTGGAAATTCCGCGGACTTCCTTGGAAGCAAGGGTAGATTCTTTCGGCATGCGCGATCAGCATCAGACTGGATTGGCTTCCGGGATATGGGATACAAAACAGGGGTCGGGGGTAGAAAAAGGCATCGCCGCGATGATTGGAAAATGAGTGTGATGCTGCCTGTTTTGCATGCCTTAAGAATTGAAGTCTGCCCGCACGGTGTGATTCTCCCAAACCGTTCCAGCCTAGCGCTCCGCCGAGAAAACGGAACAGTCCCCATCGAAACTTGACCGACTCTCGCCGCGACCGGAGCCGGAAGCCAAGTCAAGGTTGATTTTGGCTAGATCCAGTAGCTGGTTTTTGTCATCATGCGGCCAGTCAACCGCATCAGCCCTTTGACTGGAGCCGGCAGTTCCGCTCCCCCCATGCGCTCGGCCTTTTCGGCATGTTCCGTTTCGTCGACATTCATTTGGCACACAATGGCACGACTCTTCCCATCCTGTTCCGGAAGCCTGTCGAGATGGCTTTTAAGATGATCCGACACCTGCCTCTCAGTCTCGGCCACGAAACCGAGGCTCACCTTGTCGCCTATGACTGCTGCCGAGGCGCCAATTAGGAAGGAACCTGCGTACCAGAACGGATTAAGCCGGCTTTCCCGGCCGCCCAGTTCGCGTATGCGTCCGGCTGTCCAAGCCAAATGGTCAACCTCCTCGTCGGAGGCTTCCTGAAGTTCCGCCACCAGTCCGGGATCCCTTGCGAACAGCGCCTGCGCCTGGTAGAGCGCCTGTGCACACACTTCCCCGCAATGGTTGACGCGCATCAGCGCAACCGCATGTCTGCGTTCAGGCTCACTCATTTGGGTCTCGTCGACCTCTTCGGCCGGGCTGGGACGCGACGCCACGGAAGGCGTGAAGACCGTCTTGACCGCATTCTCAAGGATGCCGAACAGCTTTTCGCTTTTTCCAGTGCTCACATCAGTCTCCTGTCACCGCAAATTGATTATATGGCAACGGCATGATCACCTTCGAATCACCACCTTGGAGTAGAGGACAGAACAAGTAGGATCAAAGCGCATCCGGCGGAAGTTCCAGCGGAATAACAAGCTGTTAACAAGTTAATGAATATGTTGATATGCCGAAATGATAAATATTTGCTGTTTTTTTACATATCATCCATAATATGATAAATATTTGTCTTGTTTTTTACACGTTAGTTGCAAATTGTTAAAATATATGGACTATTAGAATGAAACATGTCATGCTGAAAGAGACCTATGTATTGCCCTGCTTGCCACCACCTGTCGAACTTGAGACGACTCAGGTACTCAAGCAACTTGCCAAAGCCCACCGGGCACTTGGCGACTTGAAAGGCGGTGCAGCCACGCTTCCTAACCAAGGTATTTTAATCAACACTCTCGGTCTGCAAGAGGCAAAGGCGTCGTCCGAGATTGAGAACATAGTCACTACGCAGGACAAACTGTTTCACGCAGAATCATTCCCTGAAAGGCCAATGTCTCCGGAACTCAAGGAGGTTTCCCAGTATCGTAGAGCTCTTCATTTAGGATATGAAAACCTCCATAGGACCGGTGGTAGCATCCCGCAAAACACACTCATTGAAATGTTCCATCTGCTAATGGGGCGGGAAAACGAAGGCTATCGCGTCATTCCCGGCACCAAAATCACGCGCGGACCAGAAACAATCTACGTACCCCCCCAGAATGCCCACAAAATTAAAGATCTGATGAATGATCTGGAACGGTTCATCAACGACGATGACGCCAGCAGCCTTGATCCTCTGATCAAGATGGCGGTGATCCATCATCAGTTTGAAAGCATTCACCCGTTTTCCGATGGAAACGGCAGGATCGGGCGCATCCTGAACGTGCTTTACCTAGTGCGAACGGAATTACTGAAAATCCCCATCCTTTACCTCAGCCGTGCCATTACACACAGCAAGGATCATTACTACCGATTGCTACAGGATGTTCAAGTCTCTGGTGGAACTCAATCTGCATGGGAAAACTGGGTGCTTTATATGTTGCAAGCTGTGGCTGAAACCGCTCAAACCTCACTTGAAATCGTCGAGGGGATTCGCAGGCAAATGGAAGACATGAAGACGCGCATGCGCACTCAGGTCCCCAAGATATATTCCCGGGAACTGCTGAACATTCTGTTTCATCGTCCTTACACGCGTATCAAATTCGTGATGGAGAATCTGAAAGTTACGCGTCCAACAGCGACAAGATATCTGGATACGCTGGCACGGCACGGGCTTGTCACCAAGCATCGGTTCGGACGCGACAACTACTACATCAATGCTGCACTCGTCCAGATGCTTCGGAATGCATCAGGCGAAACTGCAGAGAGCTAGCCTCTCTGCCACAGGCGGAAAGAACACGCTCATCCGGTCACAAATGGCTTGCCAGCAATGTTGCGGGATGCTGAATCTTCGCCTTGATCCCCCGTTCGACCAGGCCTGCGGCAATGTGCATGCCGCAACCGTAGTTGCCGGTAACCAGGTGCAGCGGCTTTGCCGGATCAATCTCCTTCGCCTTTTCTTCGATGTCATCAAGCAGCGTGTGCCTCAAGGCGTCAGCGATGCCAGGCTGACGCAGATGATAGCTGCCTGCCGCTCCGCAGCATTCCTTCGAGTTGCATATCGGTATGACTCTGAGCCCCTCTATCCTACTGAGGACGCTTGCCACCGGCGGCTTTCCGAGCCTTGAGTTGCGCGCACTGCATGGTTCGTGCAGCAGAACGGTGGCGGCGGACGGGCGGTATTCAAGATCTCCGCCATGGACTTCAACGAACGAGCATATGTCCATGCTCCGCTCGCCCAAGGCATGGGCGCACCCGGTGGCGGTGGTGACAATCCGCTCGGCCCTTTCGAACGTCTTTGCGTTCCTCTCCTCTGCACTCCGTCCAGTGCGGTGATCCCCGATCTGGTGCGCAAGCGAACCGCAGCAGGTCTGCGCCTGTGGAACCACGGCATCGTGACCGCAGGCGTTGATCAGCCGGATGGCACTTGCCAAGGCGGTGCCGTCAAGAAGGCGGGAGAAGCAGCCCACAAACAGGTGGGTTTCTCCCGTCGGATTGTCGATGCGGTGCCGTCCCCATATCCGCTGGATTCTGTCCGGCTCCGGGATGGTTCGCATGCCGGCCGGAGCGAGCATTTTCCCTGCGAGCCTCCTTGCCGGAGCGAAGCGCAGAGGTGCGAGCAGCCGGCCGGCCACATCAATGAGTGCAGGCCGGACAGCAAGCCACGACAGCAGTCTTGCGGTCCGGCTTGTACCGGAGAGCGAAAGCGTCTCCTCGACCTGGCTCTTCAGCCATCCGAACCGCACCAGGCTGGGACACACCGCTTCGCAACGCCCGCATCCCAGGCAGCGATCCAGAGTCTCCGCCCCATCTCTTGCAGGGAGTGTTTCCTCAAGCATCGCACGCATCACATGGATGCGCCCTCTTGGCGAGTCGGTTTCCGACCGCGTCACCTGATAGCTGGGACACTGGGGAACACACAGGCCACAGGCCACGCAACGGTCAGCCTCGGCTATCAGCCGGCCGGCTTCGGATGAATGCTTCATATATCCGTGACCTTGCGATTCCGGTGTACTTGGAGGCAATGGCCGTGCTTGTGCCTGCAGGCAGATGTCCGTTCAGAAGTTCGCAGAGCCGGACCGCGTCATCAACCGCCGGATCGCCATCCTCCCTCTTCGGTCCAGGAGACACAACCAGCGTGAACTCTCCCCGCATCGGGATCTCGTCCCTTTCCGCCATTATGGCCAGCTCTCCCAGCGTGGCGCAACAGACCTGTTCGTGCATCTTCGTCAGTTCCCTGCAAAGGCATGCACGGGCGCCTTCGCCCAGAATCTCCGAGAGCGAAGCCAAGGTTGACTTGATGCGCGGTGGAGCCTCAAAGATCACTGCCGGCTCATGTGAGTTTGAGATCCTCTCGAGCGCCCTTCTTCTTCCGGTCCCCTTGCGCGGCAGGAATCCCATGAACAGGAATCCGGTGTCGCACATGCCTGAAACGCTAGCCGCCGCCAGCGCTGCGGATGGACCAGGAACCACCTCCACGTGTACGCCGCGTCTCCTCATGACACGGACCAGGGCGGAGCCTGGATCGCTTATCCCGGGCGTGCCGGCATCGGAGATGTAGACGCCGGGACCGGCGGCGATTATGGCGTCCGCCAGCCTCTCGGAGGCTCTCTCCTCGTTCTCCGACCGAACCGACACCATCCGGCACGGACGGATGCCGAGAGCATGGAACAGCTTGCGTGCCACCCTTGTATCCTCGGCGGCCAGAACGGCCGCCTCCGACAGCACTTGGCGGGCACGCCCGCCAAGATCCGCAAGGTTTCCAATCGGGGTGGCCACCAAATATAATAGACTATTGCCATGCACAGGGCTTTCCATAGGCGGATATTACTACTGCTTCCGCTGTTGTTGGTCGCCGAACAGCCCCATGCCCAGCAGAATGACGCTTCCGAACTGGAACTGATGCTGGACAGACAGCAATACAATCCCGACAAGCTGATACAGGAATCTTCCGGAGAGGCCGGCGACGACACTTTCTACTCACCCGAACCGTCCGACGACGATTCGTTCTATCGGCAGAGCAGGATCGCAATGATCGTCCCCAGCAAGCGCAAGGGCATGATCCAAAGCGCCGCACTCGCCTTTCAGGAGGGATTCCAGCATGCCGTGGAGACAGGCGGAGAACTGGTCGAACTGTTCATCTACTCAACCGACGGGACGCCCGAAGAGGCGCTTTTGTCGCATGATCATGCGACAGAGCAGGGCTTCGACATCATCGTCGGGCCCATGCTCAAGAGCAGCGTCCAGGAGGTTTTACAGAAGCGGCGCGACGCCAAGGCCACCACCCTGGTGACGCAGCCGGTCGACGTCTTCCACTTTGACAAGGCCTCGATCTACGGCATCAGCATCGGCTACGAGGAAGAGGCGCGCATGCTCGCCAGATCCGTTCTGACCGAAGGCTCCTTTGGCGGTGTAATCGTTGTCGAGGAAAACAATCCGTTTGGCGGGCGCATCGCCGCCAATTTCGCCAGCGAATGGGAGCGACTCACCGGCCATCCGCCGCAAAACATCCTCGTTTCCGCCCCTGACAATCTCGTCACGTTGCACAACAGGCTGCGCGACATCGCCAAGAGCCGGGCCGAAAGCGAAATCCCTGCTCTGCCGCCGCTGGTGTTTGCCGCAGGCAACCGGGATTTTGTGCTCAAGGTGCGGGCACACACACCGGGCCTGTTCAGGCTGCATGCCCTGAGCATCATCAACGAGGAGCGCAACATCTCGGGCGGCACCGACATATCGGTGCTGGGCATGAACAACGTCCACATCATCGAGATGCCGTGGATCGTCGACTCCGAAGCCAATCTTGTCGTCCGCTACGAGAGTCCTGGAATCCGTAGGAAAACGCTGCTCGAGCAACGGTTCTTCGCGCTCGGCATCGACAGCTACCGGATCATCAGCCAGCGTTTCTGCTGGAAGGTCGGGTGCAGCACCGAGGGCGTAAGCGGGGTCTGGACGATACCCGAGGGCCAGCACAACTTCGAGCGGCGCGGCATCAGCGCCAGTTTTGTCAACGGCGTTCTGGAACGTGCCGATTCCTGATCACGCCTCACCTGCGCAGCAGGCTCCGGACCGGGACATGCATGAAAGGTAGCCACATCCTGTCGAGTTCCCAGTTCGACCTGGAGATGCTGGACCGGCTCTACCGGCTCGCTGACGTCCTCGAACCGGTGGCCCGCGGGAAAATGCACACCCGGATCCTCAACGGAGCCGTTCTCGGCAGCCTGTTCTTCGAGGCCAGCACGCGCACACGGCTCAGCTTTGACGCGGCGTTCCAGAGACTGGGCGGATCGGTCTCGCACACGACCGGCGTAACGTTCTCATCGATCAGCAAAGGTGAATCGCTTGAGGACACTGCCCGCGTCATTGCCGGATATGTCGATGTTCTGGCGGTCCGTCATCCCGACAAGGGCTCAGTGCACCGGTTCGCATCCGCCATCTCGGTTCCGGTAATCAATGCCGGCGACGGATCAGGCGAGCACCCGACCCAGGCGCTGCTTGATCTCTACACCGTAAGAAAGGAGCTCAAAGCCCGCGGCCGGAGCGTGAATCACGCCAAGGTGGCGCTGGTGGGCGATCTTCTGCACGGACGCACCGTCCACTCCCTGATCAGGCTGCTTTCGCTCCATTCCGGCATGAGATTCTCCCTGGTGGCGCCCTCGGGCCTTCAAATGCCTGGCGAGATCGTCGAGGAGATACGCGGACTTGGATGCGCCATCGAGGAACATGGCAGCCTGCGCAGCGGACTGCCGGAGTGTGACATCATCTACGCCACGCGAGCGCAACGTGAGCGCGTACAGGATGGCGACAGCGGCGGATACGACACCGGGTTTGCCATAGACAAGCGCCTGGTCAACGAAGTGTGCCTCAAGGACGTCGTTATCCTGCATCCCCTCCCACGCGACAGCAGGCCCGGAGCAAACGACCTGAGCGTCGACCTTGACGATGACCACAGGCTGGCGATCTTCCGCCAGTCCGATTCCGGAGTTCAGGTCAGAATGGCACTGTTCGCAACGGTTCTCGGGATAGAGGACAAGGTCGAAGAGTCGCTCGCGCCGGCCACGTGGCGCCGGCCGGAAAAGTCAAGGCCGTTCGACAGCTAGCCCGCCGGCGCCAGGCGGTCCTCTATGGTGCTTTCCGCATGCTTCCGGCCAACAGCGAAGTGTCAGTGAACACGCCGTCCACTCCCTGCCCGCACAGCATGTCGAATGCCGCGGCATCGTTGACGGTGAACACATACAGGCCGTAGCCTTGGTTCTTGACCGCCCTGCAACGCTCCTCCTTCTCCGCACCGTTGTGTGACAGATGGATGTTCCCGACCTGCAGGTCGTGCGCCGCCCTGTCCCATCCCGCAAAAAGGCGGTCTGTGACAAGAGCGAGCTGTGCATTGCAATCCTCCCGGCGTGCCGAGCGCAACAGGTCGATGCTGAAGCTCGACACCACGATCCGCTCCCTGCTGTGCCTGGAAGCCACCTTCATCACTTCGGAAACCCCGCGCGTTCCCACATCCCTGTACTGCTTGAGCTCGATGTTCACGCCGAGATCCAGCTCCATTGCCAAGTCAAGCAGGTCCGCCAGTTGCGGCAAGGCGGACGCCTGTTCCGTCAGCTTCGAATGGGAGGTGTGCGGTATCGACAGGTCAACTCCGAAACATCTCTTCAGCGTGTCGTCATGCGACACCACCGGAATGCCGTCGGCGGTCGGAAGCGTGTCAATCTCTATCCAGGTGAACCCCTTTCCCGCCGCCAAGCGGACCCCTTCAAGGGTGTTCTCCGGCGCCTCCGCAGCAAGGCCCCGATGACCGATGAGCCGGTCCATGCGGTGCATCCCGGTCACGGAAGGTCGACACCTGCATTGCGCAACATGTGGCAGACCGTTATCATCGGCAGTCCCGAGACGGTTCCAGGCTCCTCCTCCCTGATGTTCCGGCAGATGGCCGGTCCCATGCCGTCGGCAACAAACGCCGCCTCCACCTTTTCCGCAACGGGCTCAAGGGCAAGATAGCGTTCAACCGATTTGCGGTCAAGCGTGCACATCTCCATTTCTCCGTATACTATCGCCGTATCGAAAGCCTCATCATCCCCGGATACGGATCCCATCATGGCAACAGCCGTCCTCACAGCCACTTTCCTGCCGGAAACCGACAGCAGCATCCGGACCGCGTCATCCCGGCCGGCAGGCTTGCCGAGCATCCGGCCGGAGGCGACAGCACAGGTGTCGGCTGCGAGCACCACCCCGGAGCCCGTTTCCTGTGCGACGGCCCTGCACTTCGCTTCCGCCATTCTGGCGGCATAGCGGTCGGCATCCTCGCCACTGACAACAGCTTCATCGATGTCTGCAGGCCGCACCTCGAACCTGATGCCCAGCGCCTCAAGCAGCCTTTTCCTCTCGGCCGAGGCCGAGGCCAGAACGAGCTTGACGCTCACACCGGCACAACCTTCAGGCGACAAACACCTGAGGCGCGGCGAACGCCGCCGCACAGCCTCATGTCAATCCGCCTGGAACGCAGGTGAAACATCCAATCATCCAAAAGGGCATTCTAAGCCCTACCGGGAGCCTGTCGCATGAGCCTTCGGCATACGGCAGGCGGCAGGCGCAGGGCGCTCCAGGCACTCCTTGCACTCGGCTGCTTCGGTGCGCTTCCGATGCGCAGACCCTCTGCGGCGAGCGTGCTGGACATCGTCGCCTGGAAAGGCCAGTTTCCTCCCGAAGAGCTGCGCAAGTTCACCGAGGCAACATCCATAGATGTCCATCTCCTGGAAGTCAGTTCCGACAACGACTTCCTGCGCCTCATGCGCGCAACAAGCGGACGCGAATTCGACCTGATCTTTCCGTCAAACAGCTACGCCGCCGAATGGGACAAACTCGGACTGCTCAAGCCGTTCCACGCCAGCGAGCTTCCGATCGACGACCTCCATCCCACGCTAATGGAGGCGGCGAAGCGCGACTGGAACTTCAGCACCGGCCTTCTGTGGGTGCCCTTCCTCTGGACCGGAGAACTCCTCTGCTGGCATGACAAAGGACCGGAAGACGACGGCTCCGGAATCGGATACGGCTCCCTTTGGAAGTACAAGCAGAGAGGGGTCGGCCATGCATCATCCCTGATCATGGCCGCGGCCCTCCACATGGAGGACTCAGGCGAACTGGAAAAAGGCGCCCTTCTCCGCTCACACGAGGACATCTTCAGGATGAGAAGCGTGTGGGACCAAGTGCTGGAATGGTGCGTGCGAAGAAAGGATGCGCTCGGAAAGGTCTGTGCCGGAAACGACAGTTCCGTCAACTGCGTTCCGTCCGGAAACCAAACCGGAATCATGCCAGACAGCGTGATACGCTCGCTCAACAGGCAGGGAGCAGGCCTGAAGTTCGCTGCTGCTGCGGAAGGCGCCATGGTGTCGGTCAACGGAGCCGCGATGCCTTTAGGCGCGCGCAACACGGACGAGGCACACGAGTTCGTCAGGCACTTCCTCAAACCCGAGATTGCAGCCAGGTGCTTCGCCAGCCACGGACTGTATCCCTCCCCGACCGGCGTTGCGGAGCTCATGTCCGAAGCGGACAGGAACATCTACGAACAAACCTACGGGGAAAACGCCATGAAGACGGCTTTTGTTCTGCCAAGCCAGCCTGCCTGGTTCCGGCGGAGAAAAACCGCCTACGAGCGCATCCTTACGGAACCGGAGCCGGAACCCACCTAGTGGTTCAACTCTCCGCGCGCGTAGCGCTCGGCCATTTGGGCGAGCGGCTGCGGCTTGATCATTGAGGCCTTGCCGGCAGTTCCGAACGCCTCGAAGCGCGCTTCACACACCTCCTGCATCTTGGCCATCCCCGGGATGTTGAACTTCCTCGGATCGAACTCCTCCGGCTTCTCGCTGGCTATCCGACGGTACTGGCCGGTAACCGCCATCCGGCAGT
Source organism: Gammaproteobacteria bacterium (assembly GCA_965207545.1). Classification (GTDB taxonomy): domain Bacteria; phylum Pseudomonadota; class Gammaproteobacteria; order Tethybacterales; family CBDBMS01; genus CBDBMS01. The sequence goes on along the minus strand of CBDBMS010000003.1, from coordinate 189,392 downwards.
CGGTGTCGATGTTCACCTTGCGCACGCCATGGCGGATCCCCTCAACGATTTCCTCAACCGGAACACCAAAGGTCTGCGACATCGATCCTCCAAACCCGTTGATGATGTCCTGCAGGTCCTGCGGCACGGAACTCGAACCGTGCATCACCAAATGAAGCGTGGGCATCCTCCTGTTGATCTCCCTAACGACGTCGATCGCCAGTATCTGGCCATCCGGCTTGCGGGTGAACTTGTACGCCCCATGGGATGTCCCTATGGCGACCGCCAAGGCATCCACCTGGGTTTTCCGGACAAAGTCCTCCGCCTGCTCCGGATCGGTCAGAAGCATCTCCTTCGACAGCTTGCCTTCGAACCCGTGACCGTCCTCCTTGTCGCCCTCGCCGGTCTCCAACGAGCCCAGGCATCCGAGTTCACCTTCCACCGACACTCCGACCTGATGAACCGTTTCCGCCACCTTGCGGGTCACCTCAACGTTGTAACCGTAGTCCGCAGGAGTCTTCGCATCCTCCTTCAGCGAGCCGTCCATCATCACGCTGGTGAAACCGTTCGCCATCGCCGAAAGGCAGGTGCCGGGATTGTTGCCGTGGTCAAGGTGAACGCAAACCGGAATGCCGGGGTGCGCCTCTGTCGCCGCCACCAGCAGGTGGCGCAGGTAGATGTCGCCCGCGTAGCTGCGCGCGCCGCGGCTTGCCTGTATGATCACAGGAGAGTCGGTCTTTTCCGCCGCCGCCATGATCGACTTGACCTGTTCCAGGTTGTTCACATTGAATGCAGGAACTCCGTAGCCATGCTCTGCGGCATGGTCAAGCAGCTGCCTAAGGGATATCATCGCCATGATGAGGGATAGTATAAGGTAACTCGAAGCCGTTGTGATGTGTCATCATCATCCACAAATATAGTTGCTCATGCAAGGAAACTCACAATCATTATTTTGATTGTGAACCAGGTTAAGCAGAGCAGGTCACATACCCACAGCCTTTTCCTTACGTAGCGCACATTCCGTCGGAATGTGCAAACGATCAGCCACAATAAACAGATACCAAGAGAGCGTGAAATGACCATATCCAATTTCGACTCTGGTTCGTAAATGTGACACTGATAAACTCTAGTTGAAAAGTTTGTATTCAAAATTATTCGCTTAAATCACTAACTCACATGCATGCATCTTCAACCACTGCCGACATTCATTATAGTCAGGCATCTCTCTTTTCACTGACCTCCAGTACGCAGGTGAGTGGTTGGGGTGCTTGAGATGACAGAGTTCATGCACCACCACATAATCCACAATGCGATGCGGTGCGATGATGATCCTCCAGTTGTAGGAGATGTCACCCCTAGAGGAACATGATCCCCATCTGGATTTGTAATTCCGTACAGAGATCGAGTTTGGTGAGACACCCATAATTCCTGCATATCGAGTGGTTTTCTCGGTTAATCGTTCGAGTGCGTGGTTCTCATACCAGTCAATCAACGAATTCCAGATATAACCCTCTTTAGTTTTCTTGGCGACACCCACCTCAAGATATCCACCGATGAGTTTGACTCCACGATTGCCATCCGACAGAATCTTGAGACGATAGTTTCGTCCCAAATAGGTGAAACTCTCACCACTCACATACTCCTTGGGTTTAGGAGTAACCACTTGTGATTGCTCTTGCAATTTTCTTCGTATCCAAGATGTTCGTTTCTGAATGAGTTCCTCGACCCTAGCATTCGAGAGTTGGTCTGGAACGATTGCTTGTACTAACCCATCAATCACTTTGATTGAAGCGGTCTTCCTCCTCCTAGTGCGAACCACCTCAATCGATAAACCATTATCGAATATGAGGTTCACCGGAATCTCACCTCTGCAAGTTCCATAAAACGGTCTGTAATCGTTTTCACAAGATCCAGGTCCATGTCATCAAACTCTTCGATGATTACGCGTTTGATATTTCGCCGAACCCGTCTTCGCTCATCCCACTTATCGAAGAAACCAACGATCTCAGTTGCCTTGTCCATCATCGCAACCAGTTTCTGGACAATGCTCTTGATCTTGAGGCACATCTCCTCATCAATTGCCCGGACTTTGGCGATCTCTGCTCTTAGAATGCCGTGGAATGCGAACTCCGTCTCCGTCAGTCCCAGTTCCTCCGCCCTTGCTTCGCGTTCTTCCTTGATGGTGTCACGGAAGTCAAGTAATAACTGAACCAACTCATCCCACTTCTCTTCATGTTGACGAATGATGGATTCCAATTTCTCTGAGAGGGACTTGTAGTACTCAGGATCATCCTCGAGTTTGATCTTGATATGGTACTTGATTGCATTCTCGATCTCGGACGCCTTTGCCTGATCGGATTTATGATCGTTGAGTTTCTCTTTGAAGTCTGCTGCCAGGAGATCTACGGGAGGAATCTTGGGATCCACGCCGGTCGAGTAGATGTGATCCTCGATGAGTTTGCGAACCTTTGCACCTGCTCCCGCAATGGACAGTTGTTCGTCTCGAAAGAGGTTCCTTGCACCGTAGGAAATTTTACCAAGTTTGCGTAGGTCAGAGATAAATGGGACCGCTACAGGGTCAGGAAACACAACATCCATCTGCCGCGAGAAATTCTGAAAATCCAACTGAAACTGCAGCCGTTTCGTTTCATCCTTAAGAGAGAGAATACAGGTATCAAGGTCATCAAGATCCATATCCCTGAAGTGTTGCTTCACCCGTGTATGCACGCGTTCCAGTTTTGGTATTTCGTCCTTAAGATCTCTTAATGCACCTTTGATATCCTCTGTCGAAAACATCTCCAGTGCTTCTGTCAGATAATCGCTCAGTCCAAAATAATCGACTATGTACCCCCGATACTTTTCCTTATTCGTACGGTTAACCCGTGCTATCGCCTGGAGAAGAGTGTGGTCGGTCAGTTTGCGATCCAGATACATCACCTGTGCAATCGGTGCGTCAAACCCCGTCAGTAACATGTCTTTGACGATCAGAATGGAGAGATTGGACTGTCCCTCACCTGAACCGGTTGGTTTCTTGTAATTCTCTATCTGGATCTTGTGCTTGGTCCCGTCGGTGTATTCCCAGTAACGCTTATTGTCATTGTGATCTCCAGAGATAATGACTGCAGACTCAGGAGCCTCCAACTCATCCATCATTTCTTTATAGGTAATTGCCGCATGCCGCGATGAGGTGACGATCATCGCCTTGAACCCATTCGGTTGAATGAATTCGCGGTAGTGCTTGAGAATATCTATACAGACCCTCCGAATACGCTGTGGTGCCTCGAGGACTGCACGGGCATTCCCATATCTATGCTTGATCGCTACCTTCTCTTCGTCTGTCTTGTCACCAAAGTACTCGTCAAAGAGACTATCCAAGGAGTCACCCGTAACGTTAACCTGTGCTTCGCGTCCCTCATAAAGGATTTGAACTGTCGCGCCGTCTTCCACTGATTGCTCGATAGTGTAAGTGTCGATGTAGGGACCAAACTCATTCGTGGTTCTTTCATCCTTGATGAGGGGAGTGCCAGTAAATGCAATTTTTGGTGCATTCGGAAGTGCGACATTAATTGCTGCACCCAGAATTCCGTATTGGGTTCTATGAGCCTCATCTACGAGAACGATGATCTTGTCGGACTCATTCAGGACAGGAAACTCGCTCTCGTCTGCGTTTTCCTGAAACTTCTGTACCATTACCGTCACGATGTCGGACGAGTCGGTCTGGAGAATATCCTTCAGATCCCGCACTGATTCTGCATGATGCACTGTTTCGTTCTGAGTGTTCTGGAAGGTTGCGGTGAGTTGGGTGTCGAGTTGCGTGCGATCTGTAATGAAGACAAGCTTGTAATCTCTAAGTTCAGGGTCTCGTCTGATCTTTAGTGTAAGGAATACCATCGTCAGAGATTTGCCAGAACCCTGCGTATGCCAGATGACACCGCTTTTGCTCTTTCGGTCTGTTCCCGATTTGATACGTTCAATGGATTTGTGGACTGCACGGAATTGCTGATACCGCGCAATCTTCTTCACTGTACGTCCATCGACAGGTTCAAACACGGTGAAATTCTGAATGAGATCTAGGAAGTTCGTCTTGTTTAACATTCCTGCAATTAGAACATCCTGTGCTTGGGAATTATCTCCAACCTCATAGGCATTCAGAGGATAGGGATCCTTCCATTCCAGAAAGTGTTCCATACGGGAGGTGATCGTTCCTACTCTCGCCTTATCCCGATGGGTAGAGACCATCAGTTGGTTGTAGTGAAAGAGTTTTTCCGCACCCTCATCGTCTTGCGGGTCTCTGCGATTTGCATACCGCATCAACTGATCAATCCCAGTTTCCATGGGACTGGCGATGTAGGGAGATTTGCACTCGATCACTGCAAGGGGAAAACCATTCACGAACAGGATGATGTCGGGAGCGATGTTCTGGTTCACTCCTGACACCGTGAACTGGTTGGTACAGAGAAACTCGTTGTTCTCGAGGTTGTCGAAATCGATGATCTTGACTGTCTGTCCTCGATTACCTTTACCCACATCCTGCTTGATGGAGGTGTATTGCGTGAGAGTGTTCCAGACGGACTGGTTCGCTTCGATCAGGTTCGGAAACTGCGCTCTGGTGAACCTACTGATTATTCTACGCAGATTATCTTCACTGATCCAAGGATTGATACGTTGGATTGCTTTCTCCAAACGGCATTCGAGAATCACCTCCTTGTAGGAGGTGCGTTCACCCTCTTCTGGGGAAAGTTTGAAACTCTCAAGGTATGTCCATCCCAGTGACTGGAGTTGTTCGAGTGCGGGCAGTTCTACCTTATCGAATTCATCGGAGGACATGTCACCCAACGCCCTTCAATGTTCGAAATAACTTCGCCCATGATCTTGGAGGTAAATGAAAAATATTATCTTCGCGAACGCACGCACGTTTGGAGCACTATTATTTTAGCAGATATCAGGCGATATTTACAACCCAGAGTTTGGTTCAATGTGTCCTTTCTACCAAAGGTCTCTTCTGATTATTCATCCCATATTTCATATCAAGATCCTGACACGCTCTAACTTGTCCTGTCAGGAGATCCTGCATTAGGGAAGTTTTGAGAGAATTTATTTTGGAAAAATCAAAATTTGAACTCTGTGTCACCAATTCCTTTGGTTAACAACTCGTTTATCATTCCTTTCTTCAGATCTTGAAGCTTATCGATTTTCGATTGGCTTCTCTCAATCATCTCATCAACAGAGGTGAGAATGGATGCGATTTTCTTTTGTTCTGGATATGAAACTAACTCAATCGGGAAATTATTGGGAAATGTGCTGTTTAATCCTGGTTGTGCCGAGCCTGTTATTTTGGAATCTAAAACTTTTTTGACTGCAGGTAACTGCAATAAAAAGTGCAAAAACACTTGGTCTAGCTTACCCTTCAACCCTCTAAGAATAAAGAGATGTTCGTTAATTGACGCATTTGTATATGGGGAGTTCCTATAGATTGCAGACTTCCCCGTATTTGCTCCATCTTTATTAATGAGAACATCCAAGTCTCTGAGATGACCTCTGCTCATACCCTCAAAGAATTCTCTAGAAACTTTTTTGACGGGGTAAAAGTTAATACCTCCCGACATCGTAATGTTTTCGCCGCCAAAACTTGGTATTTCACCCTCTAAGGTAACCCCACCCTTCGGCCTTGAACCACTTATAGGTTCATGAATCACCGCATGGAGAGATGTTTTTATCATCTCACTCATACCCAAGTTCCTTCAGATAACCCCACATCACCTCTTCTGACTGTTTCACCTCTGCGTCCAGTTCATGCAGGGGGACACCATACTTGTCCCACCACCGTTCGAACTGACTGATGACGGACTGTTCATCCGTGTTCAGGAAATCTCGTATTCGTTCCTTGGACTTAATCTCGGGTTTGAAATCGTAGTATTCGTTGTCCCTACGTACGAGCACACAACTGACATTCGTTCCCTGCAGAGTTTCCTGGATATATTCGTCCTCCACCTCATTGATCGGAATTCCACCGTTTAGGATCGCACAAACATCAAGATTCTCTGGTGGTGGTGAGGTGCCTGCATACCTGCGAATGTTCAAGTTGTAGTCGTTCTCACAAATCTCCTCGATGGAAACGACCTTCGCGTATCGCTTCTCGTCCTTGTATGCATCGAAGGTCGTGAGAATTCGCTGAATATCCTGCTCACGAAGTCTGTTCTGGTTTTTACCTTCCTCAAATTCCAGTTCACCGTTGATGAAGAACACCTTCCTCTTACGCTTGGGAGGCTTCTTCTTGTTGATGATTAGGAGTGCTGCAGGAATGCCTGTTCCATAAAACAGTCCAGAGGGAAGTCCAATTACTCCCTCGAGGAGGTCATCCTCCAGAATGCCTTTCCGGATTTCCTTTTCACTGGAACCACGGAACAGAACACCGTGAGGAACAACGACGCCCATCATTCCCTCTGCGTTCAGAGACGCAATCATGTGCTGAATGAATGCGAGATCTCCTGCGTCCTTGGGTGGCGTTCCATATGGGAACCGTCCATACGGATCATTATCCGCTTCGTCCTTTCCCCACTTCTTCAAAGAGAACGGTGGATTTGCAATTACCCGATCAAAGACCTGTAACTCACCATCTGAGATGTGCTTCGGATTTCTCAGTGTGTCACCCTTACGAATATCTGCGCTGAACACGCCGTGCAGGAACATGTTCATCTTGCAGATCGCCCATGTATTCAGGTTCATCTCCTGACCGTAGAGAGACAGATTGGACGGGTTCTCTCGGTGCTTGATAAGGTAGTTGCGTGTGGCAACCAACATACCACCGGAACCAACCGTGGGATCATATATCTTCATACCCGCACGAGGTTTGAGGAGGGACACCAGAAGTTTCACCACCTCACTCGGGGTATAGAACTCTCCACCCTTCTTACCCGCAGAATCTGCGAACTGCTTGATGAGGTACTCGTATGCACTACCCATCAGATCAGGGTTCTCGAAATCCTCGTTCCTCAGTCGATGACGAGAAAAATGAGACAGGAGATCCTGCAGCTTCTTGTCTGAGAGTTTGTCTTTGATGTTGAAGTCGATGGAAACCAACACCCCTTCGAGACTAGGGTGGAGTTCCTCGATCGTCGCGGTTGCCTTGTTCAGTTCCGCCCCGATGTCGTGCTTGATATCCTTTAGTTGATTCCATCGTGCACGTTCGGGGACAAAGAACGTCTTGACATACTCATCTCTGTTAGATGCGAATTTTTCTGCTTGCTGCGGTGACCTACCCTTGGAGCGGTAGTACTGAATGACCTTCTCTTCCTCTTCCTCGAACGAGTCCGAGAGTCGCTTCAGGAACATCATCCCGAAAATGTAGTCCTTGAACTCAGACGCATCCATGTTTCCACGGAGAATGTCTGCCGTTTCCCAGAGAAAAGACTCAAGTTTTTGAAGAGTAAGTTTTTCCTTCATTTAACCCTTTTGTATTAGTCAACATTTTACCTGACAGTATTACTCTCAATGCCAGACTTGTCACCATTACAGGAAGATTGGATCTTAGAAACAATGATTTAGGGGGCACCCCCTAACAGAATTATTCCACCGTGACCGATTTCGCCAAGTTCCGCGGCTTGTCGATGTCAGTCCCCTTCTCTCGCGCCGTGTAGTAGGCGAGCAGCTGCATCGGAACGGAATACGCCACCGGACTCAGGTGTCGCGAGACATCCTCTTCAAGCCTGGCGAGTCCTGCGGTGTGGCTTGACGCCGGCGAGTAGTCCTTGCCGGCGATGACGAACAGCGCACCTTCTCTCGCCACTATCTCGCTCAGATTTGACGTCATTTTCGGCAGCAGCGCATTGTCAGGCGCAAGGGCGATCACGGGCATGTTCCTGTCAACCAGCGCAAGCGGCCCGTGCTTCAGTTCGCCGCCAGGATAGCCTTCGGCATGGATGTAGGAGATCTCCTTGAGCTTGAGGGCGCCTTCGAGGGCGATTGGATGGTGCAATCCTCTGCCGACGAAGAAGGTGGCGGTCGCTTCGGATATGAGTTTCGCCCACTCCATCATCTGCCTGTCGAGCAGCAGGCATTTGCCTATCACGAACGGCAGGTGCCGAAGCTCGGCTATCGCCCTGCGCTCCTGGCTCCTGTCCAGCCGGCCATGCGCTTTCGCAAGTGCGAGCGCCAGTATGTACAGGGCCGCAAGCTGGGTCGTGAACGCCTTGGTCGAGGCAACGCCGATCTCCAGACCTGCATGCGTCTGGAACCTGAGCTGCGCATTGCGCGTGAGCGAACTGGACGGCACGTTTGTGATGGCCAGGTGCGCGGCGGCGCCTCGATCCATGGCGCCGCTCACGGCAGCCAGCGTGTCCGCGGTCTCTCCCGACTGTGACACCGATATCAGAAGATGGTTGCGGCACGGGGACGCACCGTAGCGGTGTTCGCTCGCGACATCGGTGCGGCACGGGATTCCGGCGAGTTCCTCGATCCAATGGCGCGCCACAAGGGCCGCATGCCAGCTCGTGCCGCAAGCGACCAGCGTCACATCGTTTGTGTTAGCCAGTATTTCCTCGGCTCCGCTGCCGAACGCATCAACCGGTATCTTGTCCGTGTCAACGCAGTGCTTGACTGTAGCCGAAACTGCCTCCGGCTGCTCGTAGATCTCCTTCTCCATGAAGTGCCGGTAGTTCCCAAGATTGACCGCAACAGACGTACGGTCGTAGGTGTGCATCGCACGTTTGGCCGACGCACCGGATGCTTCCGCGATGCGGATGCCGGAAATGGAGAGTTCCGCCACGTCGCCGTTTTCAAGATGGACCACCTTGCCTGTCTTTCGGCAGATCGGAGCCGGATCGGACGAGACGAAGCTCTCGCCGTCCCCGATCCCGAGCAGAAGGGGACTGCCGCGCCTGGCGCACACCAGTCTCGGCCCTTCCTTCGTGCGAATCACCGCCGCCAATGCGAATGCGCCTTCCAGGCGCTCTGCAGCCGCGTTCATCACCTCGAGGAGATCGCTGCCGGAGCGCAGTTGGTGTTCGATCAGGTGCGCAATCACCTCGGTGTCCGTCTCACTCTCGAACTCGTAGCCGAGACCGGCGAGTTCGGCGCGAAGCGCCTCGTGGTTTTCGATGATCCCGTTGTGCACCACGGCCACCATGTCCTTGCTGATGAGCGGATGTGCATTCTCGACCACTGGGCGGCCGTGGGTCGCCCAGCGGGTATGCCCTATCCCGACCGGTCCGGCAAGCGAGGAAAGCGTCGGCCTTAGGTTCGACACCCGCCCGGCCACACGCTCACGAAGCAGCACGTCCCGCTCCGGATCGTACGTGACGATCCCGGCCGAGTCGTATCCGCGGTACTCGAGAAGCTCAAGACCCTCGTACAGAAAACCGGCGATCCCTTCCTGACCGACCATGCCGACGATGCCACACATGCCGTCAGCCCGGCGACCGCTTGCCGCGCTTCCTGGGCATGTTCGTCTGGCAGGCCCGGGCGAGTGACAGTTCCCCCTTGGGAACGTCTCTGGTCAGCGTCGAACCGGCACCGACCAGGGCGTCACTTCCGATGCGCAGGGGCGCAACCAGTTCAACGCCCGAACCGACGAACGCCCTGTCGCCTATGACGGTCTTGTGCTTGCGCCGTCCGTCGAAGTTGCACGTGATCACTCCGGCGCCTATGTTTGTCCCGGCACCCACATCGGCATCTCCGATGTAGCTCAGGTGGCTTGCCTTGGCCCTTTTACGCACCCTGGACTTCTTGACTTCGACGAAATTGCCGATAAACGCATCGGAATCTATGCCGGCACCGTCGCGCATTCTGGCAAACGGACCGATCGAGCAGCCGCTCCCGATGCGGCAGTCGGCAAGATGGGTGAAAGGATGAATCACCGTGTTCGCGCCGATTGAGACGTTCCTGAGCACGCAGTTGGACCTGATCCGCACGTTGGCGCCAAGGGTCACGCCGCCTTCGAAGACCACGTTTGCATCGATCTCGACGTCGCGCCCGCAACGCAGGGTTCCCCGGATGCGCAGGCTCGACGCGTCAAGCAGACGCACGCCCTTGGCAAGCAGGCGTTCCGCCTGAAGCATCTCCATGGCCCGTGCTGCGCGCTCAAGGTCTGCAGGCGAGTTGACGCCCAGACATTCCCGGACATCCGGAGCGGTGACACAGCGGATCGGGATCCTCCGCTCGGCAGCCAGCCGCACGAGTTCGGTCAGGTAGCGCTCCCGGGTCTTCGGGCTGCGACGCACTTGCGGGAGAAGCTCTCTGAACAGTTGGGCGGGAGCGGCCATGGCGCCGGCATACACCTTGCGTACGGCTCTCTCGGCCGGAGTGGCGTCACGCTCCTCGACGATCCGCACAGCCATGCCGGGGCGATGCCCGATGATCCGTCCGTACCCTTTGGGAGCATCAAGATCGGCGGTGAGAAGAGCAAGTCCCTCGCCCGCCTGCGCTGCCAGGCGTCGCAGCGTTGCAGCCTGCATCAGGGGCGTATCGCCACAAAGGATCAGCAGCGTACCATCGGGAGATGCCCCGTCAAGTGCCGATTCAACGGCGTCTGCCGTTCCGAGGGGTCGTCTCTGCACCGCATGGCGGATGTTCCGGCCCGCCACCCGGGCAGCTATGGCCTTGCTCTCTTTCGGGCCCGTCACCACATGAATTAGCCTGGGCCGCAACGCCCTGCCGTTGTCGACTATCCATTCGAGCATCGGCCGGCCGCACACCTCGATCAGCGGCTTCGGGATGGCCGACCGCATCCGCCTGCCCTCTCCTGCTGCGAGAACGACAAGTTCGAGATGTTTCCTGCGGGTCTTGTTCATCAAAAACAGGTCTATTCTATAATGCTTTGAACCATGGAGGCTTCCCAGTACAGTCAGCCGGACCGGACTTGCACCGACAGTAGCAAGTGGCGGCGCTACCGCGGACAGGATGTTCTTCCTCTCTGGGTCGCCGACATGGATTTCACCGTTGCCGACCCGATCCTGGCTGCCGTCAGGGAGCGCGTCAATCACGGCATATTTGGCTACACGGACTGTGACGAGGAAATTGACGGCGTCGTCATCGACTATTTCCGCCGCACCTCCGGATGGAGCATCGAACCGGAGTGGATCGTCTATTCGCCTGGTCTTGGCGTCGCCATCCACACGGTATGCCGTCTCTTCGAGACTGGCGACGAAATCCTGACACCCAGTCCGATCTACCATGTGTTCCGCGCGGCTCCCGAGCTTGCCGGCACCAGGCGGATCGACATCCCGTTCCGTCAGGCCGAAGGCCGCTGGGAGCTTGATCCGGAGGCGATCGCCGATCGTTCGGGACCACGCTCAAGGGTGTTCCAGCTGTGCAACCCGCACAACCCCAACGGCAAGGTGTTCTCAGTGCCCGAGCTCGAGGCGCTCGCCGAGCAGTGTCTTAGGAACAGGCTGCTGATCTGTTCCGACGAGGTCCATTCCGATCTTATTCTCGATCCCGGACTGAAGCATGTCCCGATCGCGTCGCTGTCCCCTGAGATCGCAGCTCAAACAGTCACCCTTGCCAGTCCGAGCAAGGCCTACAACATTGCGGGGCTCAATTTCGCGGTTGCAGTCATCCCGGACCGCAAGCTTCGCGAACGCTACCGGAACGCCGCCCGCGGACAGGTGGTGAGCAATCTCAATCCGCTGGGAATCGCAGCGGCAAAGGCCGCCTGGAGCGGCTCATGCGACGGCTGGCTCCGGTCCATCCTTGACCTGCTGCGCAGCAACCGCGACATGCTCGACACTGCGGTCGGAAAGATCAGCGGGATCGGGATGACTCATCTGGCATCCACGTATCTTGCCTGGATCGATGTGAGCGGCCTTGGCCTGAAGGATCCGCCTGCACACTTCGAGAGCCACGGACTTGGCATGTCGCCAGGAGCACAGTTTGGCGACAACAGTCACATGAGATTGAACTTCGGCTGCTCGCCTGAGATGATGGCTGATGCCGTCGCCAGACTCGAGAGAGCCTGTCAAGGAAAGGCCAGCTAGACTTTCGACTTGTCCAGATCGTCCAGGGACTTGAGAAGGCTTTGTGCCTCCTCCTCCTGCTGCCGTATGGCATCTTCCTCTTCGGTTCGGGCAACGAGCACCGACTGTCTTTTCTTGGCCATCTTCTTCCACATCCTCCAAGAGATGCAACGCATTAGAGGCGTGGTCTTCTCCCCGTTCTTGCCTCCGCCCCGGCAGAGGGATCTTTGGAAGGAATGGTAGATGACATTGTCCATGTCAGGAGCCGCCTGCCGCTCTCCTTCCCAAAACTCGCAACTGGCACAGTAGTGAGCCTTTTTGCTCAGCTTTTCCATTGTAGCCATGGTCTTTATTTTAACAGGATTTTTCTGTTTTCAGGATATTCCGCCGTCCGTTAGCCTTGCCGGATCAAGCAGCCGGGCAAGTTCCGCCCTCGATATGCCCGTCTGTTCAGCCGCCACATCGATAATGGGCCGGCGCGCCGCATAGGCCTTCTTGGCGATTTCGGCCGCCTTCAGATAGCCGATCACAGGATTGAGCGCAGTCACCAGAATGGGGTTCAGCGCGAGCGCCTTTTCCATGTTGTCCTTTCTCGGCCGAAACGTTGCGACCGCCTTGTCAGCCAGCAGGCGGCTTGCGCTTGACAACAGCCGGACGCTTTCCAGCAGGTTGTGGGCCACCACCGGCAGCATCACGTTCAACTGAAAGTTGCCCGACTGTCCGGCAACGACGATTGTGGCGTCGTTGCCGATGACCTGGGCGGCGACCATGGCGGCCATCTCAGGGATCACCGGATTGACCTTGCCGGGCATGATGCTGCTCCCCGGCTGCAGGGGTTCGAGTTCGATCTCGCCGAGGCCTGCAAGCGGACCGCTGTTCATCCAGCGCAGGTCGTTGGCGATCTTCATCATGCTGACTGCGACCGTCCGCAGCTGGCCGGACACCTCGACGGCCGTGTCCTGGGATCCCAGACTCTCGAAGAAGGATCCGTTCGGCGTGAATGCGATTCCGGTGCGGGCCTTGAGTTTCCGTGCGAACAGGCGTGCAAAGCGCGGGTGCGCATTGATCCCGGTGCCGACAGCGGTGCCACCCTGCGCAATCATGCGCAGCCGTGACTGTGATTCCTTCAGCCGCACGATCCCCTTTGCAACCTGTGCGTCCCAGCCGAGCAGTTCCTGGCTCAGCCTGACGGGCATGGCATCCATGAGATGGGTGCGGCCGGTCTTGACCAGGCGCCGACACGACGATGCCTTGCGGCGCAGCGTCTTCGACAGGTGACCCAGCGCAGGCAGCAGATCGTCCTTGATCTGGATGGCCGCCGAAACGTGGACGGCGGTCGGGATCGAATCGTTGCTGCTCTGGGACATGTTGACATGGTCGTTCGGCGACACCTTGCCCTTGCCGAGACGCCGGTTTGCCAGCGTGGCCAGCACCTCGTTCATGTTCATGTTCGTACTGGTCCCTGATCCGGTCTGGAACACGTCAACCGGAAAGTCGCCGTGGTGGGCTCCGCCGCAAACCTCTTCGGCCGCCTTGACTATGGCCCTGCCGGCATTCCTGGCAAGCAGCCCCAGCTCCATGTTGGCCTCGGCCGCGGAGGCCTTTACCAGCGCCAGCGCACGGATGAATTCGGGCGGCATGGCCAGGCCGCTGACGGGAAAGTTGAGAACGGCACGCTGTGTCTGTGCCGCATAGAGCGCATTCATAGGCACCTGAAGCATGCCCATGGAATCCTTCTCGGTTCTGTACCGCATGGCACCGGGCCGTTTTCTCATGTCGCCTCCCGCCATATGGCGTATGGGGTTTTGCCTTCGAGTATACCAAGCGCCCCTGATGCATCTAAACACGTCATGCCCGTCGCGCTTTCCCGGTGTCGGCCGGCGGGACACCGTCCTTCTGCAGGCGAAAGGATATCCCCCGGAATGCACCTGCAAAGGGGGTAGAATGGAATCGGAGCATGTAGCAGTGAGTTTTCCGAACCAGTCTGGCGCAATGTCACCGATCCGGCGGAGGCTGCGGCGGAAACTCCAATGACAGGGACAGGTCCGCTGGCCGGCAAGACGGGCCTGTTCGTCACCTGCTTGGCCAACCTGCTTCACCCAGGCATAGGCGTTGCACTTGCCAACCTGGTCAGGCGTACCGGAGTCGAGCCGGTCGTCCCGCCCGCCCAGACCTGTTGCGGCCAGCCCGCCTACAATTCCGGCGACCGCCGGCTTGCGGTGCGGATGGCGGCGAAGACGGCGCGCGACTTCAGCGGCTGTGGCCGCGTGGTTGTTCCTTCCGGCTCTTGTGCGTCAATGGTCCGCCTTCATTACCGTCAGCTCGCCGATGACGCCGGCAACGACCGGAACGCCATCATCGAGACTTCGGAAAAGTTCATGGAGGCGTCACAGTTCCTGAGCGACGCCGGCGTTGCATTCGAGCGCAGAGAGGGCCTGAAGCCGATCACCTATCACGACTGTTGCGCAGGTCTGCGCGAACTCGGCATAGGGTCGGAGCCGAGAAGAATGCTGCGGGAAAAAGGATACGACATCGTCGAGATGGACGAGTCGGATGTCTGCTGCGGATTCGGCGGGACGTTCTCAGTGAAGTTTCCGGAGATCTCCGCCTCCATGGCGGATGACCGGTGCGACTGCGCGCTCGCAACCGGAACCGACACGCTGGTCATGGGAGATCTCGGATGCATGCTGAACATCGAGGGCCGGCTGGCGGCCAGAAACGGACACGGCGTCCGGCTGTTGCATCTGGTCGAGGCGCTCGACGCCTAGCATGCAGGTCTCGTCGGTCCATTTCGCCCGGGATGCCGCCACAGCGCTTGGAAGGGAACCCCTTCAGCGCGCCATGGGCAAGTTCAAGACGAACGCCATACGCGCACGTGCCGCAAGAGTTGCGGAGATGCCCGGCTACGAGGGGCTGCGCGAACAGGCAAAACGGATCCGCGACCACGCCATCGGCAATCTCGACAGGATGCTCACGGAGTTCGAGGTCAATGCCGCAAGAAACGGATCGAAGATTCACTGGGCCGCAACACCCGAGGAAGCCTGCGGGATTGTGCTGGCCATCGCCAGGGAGCATGGCTGCACCAGCGCGGTCAAGTCGAAGTCAATGGCCACCGAGGAGATCCTCCTGAACCGGTCTCTCGAGAGCGGCGGCATCAGTGTGGTCGAGACCGATCTTGGCGAATACATCATCCAGCTTGACCGGGACCGTCCATCGCACATCATCGCGCCGGCGATGCACAAGACGCGCGAGGAGATCTCAACGCTGTTTGCGGAAAAGCACGGCACCCCCTACAAGAGCGGTCCCGAGGCGCTGACTCGCGAGGCGCGGCAACGGCTGCGTCCGCACTTCCTCAGCGCGGACATGGGCATCAGTGGAGCGAATTTCCTGGTCGCCGACACCGGCAGCACGGTTCTCGTCACCAACGAGGGGAACGGCAGGATGGTCACATCGCTTCCGCGTGTCACCATCGCGATGGCCGGCATTGACAAGATCATCCCGTCGATCCGGGATCTTCCTGTCATGCTCAAGGTGCTGACCGCCTCGGCGACCGGCCAGCGTGTGTCGACCTACGTCTCGGTCAACAGCGGCAATCGCCGCGACGGCGACGCCTCCGGCCCTGAAAGCCATCACATCGTGCTGATCGATGCGGGTCGCAGCGCTCTGCTCGGAACCGGCTATCAGCCGATGCTGCGCTGCATCAGGTGCGGCGCCTGCATGAACCACTGTCCCGTCTACCAAAAGATCGGAGGGCATCCCTATGGATCGCCCTACCCGGGTCCCATGGGTTCGGTGCTCACACCTCTGCTCGGCGGCATGGAGAAGAACGCGGCACTGCCTCATGCCGCGACCTTCTGCGGCGCCTGCCAGGTGGTGTGTCCAGTGAAAATCCCCCTGCCGGACCTGATGCGGCAGCTGAGGACGGACCAAGTCCGTGAGCGCATGCCGGCGGGAAGGTTCGAGCGCTTCATGCTCTCGCTCTGGGGCTGGATCGCCATGCACCCGCATCTCTACTCCCTTTCGACTTGGCTGGCCGCCAAGTCGCTGGCCATGCTCCGTAGCCCAAGCGGTTTCGTGACCGGCCTCCCGGGCATGAAAGGCTGGTTCGGCACCCGCAGCCTGCGTGTCGAAGGCGATGGGAAAACCTTCATGCATTCCTGGAGACGCAAGTGAACAGACCCAGAATTGTCGTGCTTGACGCAGCCACCAACGGACGCGACCTGCCAAGACCGGGGTTCGATCACGAATGGATCGAGTACAACCTGACAAGCGACGCCGAAGTCGCCGATCGGATACGGAACGCCGACATAGCCGTGTCGAACAAGACGCCGATCGGCACGGATGCCATCGGGCTGAAGCCGCGGCTAAAAATGATCTCCATTGCGGCCACAGGCTACAACCACATTGACATCGGAGCATGCGCCAGAAACGGAATCGTGGTCAGCAACGTGCGCAACTACGCCGGCCGCGGAATCGCCGAGCATGCCATGGGAATGCTGCTATGCATCCTGAAGAACATCCACAATCATCACCGGAGCGTGCGCGAAGGGAAATGGCAGGAATCCGAGACGTTCTGGCTCAATCTCTACCCGGCCTTGGATCTCCACGGCCGCAACCTGGGCATATTCGGCGCCGGAAGCCTCGGCCGCGCCACCGGACGGCTCGCAGAGGCGATGGGAATGAATGTGCGCTATCTGTTGCGCAGCGAGATGGACGGACTGGAACGCATGGACCGGGACACGCTGCTGGCATGGAGCGATGTCGTGTCGCTGCACTGCCCTGTGACTGCCGACAATGCAGGCATGGTCAATGAGTCGTTTCTGGGACGCATGAAGGACCGGTCGATCCTGCTCAACACCGCAAGGGGGGGACTGGTCGACCATGAGGCGCTGAAAGCCGCCCTCCAGTCCGGGAAACTGTTCGGTGCGGGTCTCGACGTGCTGGATCCGGAGCCGCCGCCGGAAAACCACCCGATGATCAACTTCAGCCATCCCGGTCTGCTGGTCACGCCCCATGTCGCTTGGATATCGGAAACATCCCTTGACAAGCTGACCCGCCAGGTGATCGCCAACATCGAGCAGTTCATGGCCGGCAACCCGCAGAACACGGTGGAACCCCAGTGACAGGACGCGAAACCATACTCGAAGGGATACGCAAGGGTCTTGCGGGCCGCGACAGTCCGGACCGGGATCCGGAACGCCCGATGCCGGAACGGAAGCCGGATCCCGGACAGATGCTCAGGCTGTTCGGGCAACGTCTAACGGAGGCGCACGGAACATTCGAAACCGGTTCGGCGACGGATGTGCCGGCACTGGTCAGAAGGCATGTGGAGCGCAACGGCCTAGGCACAGCCGTTGCCGTCACCGACGGCCTCCGGCGGCTCGACTGGAGGGGCGCCGGACTGGAACTGTCGGACGGCAGGCCGGAGGATGCGGATGTCGGAGTGACGGGTGCGCTCTGTGCAGTGGCGGAAACCGGATCGCTCCTCATTGGCAGTTCGGCGGCCGGCGAGATCGAACTCAGCCTGCTGCCGACGCATCATGTCTGCATGGTTGACGCCGGACGCATCGTCGCCGACATGGCCGACGCGATCGCACTTGCCGTCACGCCGCCGGATCCGCTTCCGCGCAACCTGACTCTCGTGACCGGTCCGTCCGTGACTGCGGACATAGAGCAAACCCTGGTTCAGGGAGCGCACGGCCCCTTGAGCCTGCACGTCATCGTCGAAACCTCGTCCGGCTAGAAGTTGAACTCCATGCCCTCCTCGAGAGGGATCACTCCACCGCCGGGAAATTCCCTTTTCAGTTCGCTGCACAGCTCCTTCCGGTAGGTCGGCTTGAGGTGCGCTGCCAGTATCTGGATGTCCTGGCCCCGCTCCAGGCGCTCCAAACGCTCCTTGAGCATGACAGGCGTCATGTGCTTGGACATGACGGCGATCTCCCCCATGTGGGAAGGGAAGGAGACGTCCATGACCAAGTGGCTGATGCCTTCATGCGTGTTCAGCCAATCCCAGAACCTGTCTTCGGCATCAGCCATGTCCGACGCATATACGAATATGCTGTCCTTCCCATGCAGCGCGTACCCCACAGTAGGCACAACATGGTCGACAGGCAACGGCGTGAAATGCTTGCCGGAGGCCTCGAATCCGCCATAGGGAACAACCTCGCTTATCTCGATCATCTTGACGCCGGCAATCTCGATCTCTTCGATGTCCGGCCACAGGGTGCCGCCGATCAGGTTCTCACGGATCATCTTGGCGGTGTGGGACAGGCAGTGGACGCTGGCAGGACGCTTCAGGTTCTTCAGCCTGTGGTCAACCAGGAAGCATAAGCTGGCCACATGGTCGAGATGCGAGTGCGACAGCAGTACACTGTCTATTTCCGCCAGCTCGTCGCAGGAGAGTGCGCCGACTCCGGTTCCGGCATCCAGCAGGAGGTCGTTGTCGATGAGCGCTGACGTGGTGTGAAACCCTTTCGAATATCCCCCGCTGCAACCAAGAATCCTGATTTTCATTGCACGCCCCGGAACACCTACTTGGTCATGAAACTGTATACGGGTTCCCAGTCTGCAGGCACCCCTTCAGTGGCAAGCTGATGCAGGCGCTCCGCATAGGCTCTGTAGAGTCCATCCTCCGGGAAGCGCTCGCAAAGCAGATTCATCCTTTGCAGGCTGTTGCCGAAATCGCGGTTCTTGTACATCTCAAGCGCCTCGTGATACTCGTCAAGACGTGTCAGGTCGAAGCTGTTAAGCTTCTGGCGCTGCCCCATCGGCTGGTATATCTTGATCGGCTTGGCCTTGCCCTTGACCCGGATCGTGTCAATCTCCCGGAAGACCATCTTCCCTTCGAGACCGATCGCCTCGGCCGTTCTCTCGGAGACCAGAACCGGCACATCGTAGTGCTTGGTGATCCCTTCCAGCCTGGATGCGGTGTTGACCGAATCACCCATGGCGGTGTAGTTGAGCCGTATGTTGGAACCCATGTTCCCGACACGGGCCAAACCGGTGCATATGCCGATGCCCAGCTTGAGCGACGGAAAGTTCATCTTCTCCAGCTTGACGGAAAGACGCGACATCTCAATCTGCATCTCCAGGGCCGCCAGAACCGAATTGCGCGCGTGATCGGGATCCTCGAGCGGCGCTCCCCAGAACGCCATGACGGCGTCGCCGATGTACTTGTCGATGGTGCCGTTATGCGCATGGATCCGTTCGGACAGGACAGTGAGCATCTGGTTCATGAACTTCGACAAGTCCTGCGGCTCAAACTGCTCCGAGATGGTTGTGAAGTTGCGGACATCAGAGAACAGGATCGACAGTTCGCGTTCCTCTCCCTTGAGCTGTGCGATGCTGCGCTTGCTCTTGCTCATCCGCTTCGCCAGCGCCGGTGGCAGGTACTGGCCAAGCACCCCTTGGATCCGCCGGGTCGCCCTGTACTCGATCATGAAGCCGACCGACAGGTTCCAGATGAACAGGGCAACAACCATCGCCATGAACGGAAACAGGAGATAGACATGCCCGGCGTCTGTCCAGAAGCCGAGATTGATGTAGAGCACCCCGTACATCGCCAGAGCCACCACCGGCAGCGAAATCAACGGACCCAGGAAAGGCATGATCACCGACAGGCACAGACCCAGCGCAAAAAACAGCATCATCTCGTTCAGCCAGATGCTGGTCGGCCGGTAGAGCAAATCGCCCTCCATCAGGTTGGCCAGCGATGTCGCGAACACCTCAACACCCGGCAGTTCGGGATTGAGCGGCGTGGCGCGCAGGGCGTTGAGACGTTGCGACGAGGAGCCGACGACAACGATCTTTCCGGACAGGTCTTTCGTACTGCCGGTTTCCCTCAGCAGCGAAGCTGCGGAAATGTATTCGAAGTTGCCGTATCCCGGTCCGCCGGTTCCGTAGTAGTTGACGTAGATCGTGCCGTCGCCGTTTATCGGGATGCGCTTGGAATCAACTATGAACCCGCGGAGGATGGAATCTTCCCTGATCGCCGTGATCGTCTTCCGGCTCTCGCTGCCGAACCGCAAGGCGCTCAGCGCAAGCGATTCGTAGGGAACACCGCGGAAATTGGCGATCAACTGGGTCTTGCGTATCGAGCCGTCCTGGTCAATGATCGGCGTAAGATGGCCGGCTCCCAGCGCGGCCGTCTGTATCTGGCGCAGATTCCCCACATAGCCCTGATAGGAGAGCACCTCCGAGACGGCACGCGACATGCGCTCCCGGCTGAGAGCCCTGCCGTTCTCGCTCAACAGGATCGACGCCTGGGGTATTCCTCCCACGATGCCTTCGCCAAGCGTGAAGTAATAGCTCAGAAGAACCTTTCTCCCGTCAAGCGCCTTGGCAAAGCTGATGTCGAAGTCGTATTCCGATGCAATGTTGTCAATGGCGTTCTGGGTGTCGGGCTCAAAGCGGAACTCCTCCCTGAGCTCGCTCATGATCTGCACACCCACGTTGTCCGACTCCGGAAACTGCACCGTAAATATCACCAAGCCGGCCTGGTGCTTGTCGAGAAGCCGCCTAACCAGGACGCCCACGACATCCCGGCGCCAAGGCCAGCGGCCCACCTCTTTTAGGCTGGCGTTGTCGATGTCAACAATAACGATCTCATCATTCTTCCTGGGCTGTGAGAGATACCCGAGCCGCAGGTCGTAGAGCAACTCCTCGGTCCGATCAAGAAAACTTAGTTCGACAAGACGGTCACCGCCGAAACGCAGCAGGAAGCATCCGATCAGAACAACCAGTGCAAAGTTGCTGATGATCCGGTTGGTCACCAGCCAATCCCTTCACGGCGGACACAGGCAATCCGCCTCTGCAGCCACAGGTGCGGCAATCGGTGCCGGTGTGCAGCCAAAATCGTCTCATTATGCATCAGGTGCCTCTCTCCAATCCGCCATCCCGGTCCGTCTTCGCAAACTGCCACAGACCTGCCTTGCCGGAACCGACAGTCTTTCGTATCCTGATTCTAGCCTATGCAGCGGATTCAACGCCAACCTTCCCGGATCACGTCCGCCACGCTGCTGACGATCCGCTCCATGTGCGCCGGCTCCATGGCACTCTCGACCAGGATGCGTATCTTCTCCTCAGTGCCGGACGGACGGACCAGGATGCGGCCCTTGTCGCCCAGTTCCGCCTCCACCTCGCCGATCCGGCTCAGCAGTGCGCCATGGGCCATTGCGGCCTTCTTGTCCGCCACCGGCACGCTCCGGAGCATTTGCGGAACCGGCTGGTACGGGGCCGCCAGGACGTCAAACGGCTTGCCGGTTCGGCGCATAATGGCAAGCGCCTGAAGTGCAGTCACTATGCCGTCTCCGGTCACATGACGGTCCAGCATGAGGATGTGGCCCGAGGACTCGCCTCCCAGCTGCCAGCCGCGGCGCTGCAGCTCGTCACTGACATAGCGGTCGCCCACCGGCGCCCTGGCGAAACCGATGCCGAGCTTCCTGATGTGCGTCTCAAGGGCGAGGTTCGTCATCAGCGTCCCCGCCACTCCGGCCACCCCTTCGGGACCGTTGTCAACCAGCACATAGAGCAGCGCGTCACCGTCATGGAGCCGTCCGTTGCGGTCGACGACATGAAGCCGGTCAGCGTCGCCGTCAAGCACCACGCCCAGGTCTGCGGAAACCTCCCGGACCTTTGCACAGGCACTGGCCGGATTCATCACTCCGCTGCGGACATTTATGTTGCGGCCGTCCGGCCGGTCGTTGATTGCCACCACATCCGCGCCAAGCTCGTGAAAGACTGCTGGCGCAACCTGGTAGGCGGCCCCGTTGGCGCAATCGACGACCAGCTTCAGGCCGAACAGGTCCAGGTCCTGCGGAAACGTTCCCTTGCAGAACTCAATGTAGCGCCCGCTCGACTCCTTGATCCGCATCGCCTTGCCAGGATCGGTGTCGAACGAGAGAGCGCCAAGACCGGACACCGCCCCCTCGATCGAATCCTCGATCGAATCCGAAAGCTTGCGCCCGTCAGGACCGAAGATCTTGATGCCGTTGTCCTCGTAGGTGTTGTGCGAGGCGCTTATCATGATGCCGGCACTCATCCGCAACGCACGCGTCAGGTAGGACACGCCCGAGGTTGGCAACGGGCCCGACAGCGTCACGTCAACCCCCGCCGCCGAAATCCCCGCCTCAAGCGCGGACTCGACCATGTAGCCCGACAGGCGCGTGTCCTTGCTCACCAGGACGTTTGGCGTACCGGTCGGAGAGTGCACGGCGATCACCTTGCCT
Source organism: Gammaproteobacteria bacterium (assembly GCA_965207545.1). Lineage (GTDB taxonomy): Bacteria > Pseudomonadota > Gammaproteobacteria > Tethybacterales > CBDBMS01 > CBDBMS01. Next base: position 167,236 of record CBDBMS010000003.1, on the reverse strand, counting down.
ATGGCATAGCCTAGCCGCAAAATGTAGTCCGGAGTCATCGGCTCCCGGCCCACCTTGGCCCTGATGCCATCCGTGCCGAAATGTCTTCTCATGCCGCAGACAGGATCTTCCCGCCATCCGCGGCCTGGCACAGCGCCTCGCGAATCCTGAGGGCGTCGACCGTCTGCGCGACATCATGGGTCCTGATCAGCCGGGCGCCACGCTCAACGGCAAGCAGCGCCGCCGCCACTCCGGCGCCCACACGACCGCCAACGGACTTGCCAGTGACCTTTCCGAGCATGCTCTTGCGCGAGATCCCGACGAGAACCGGACAGCCCATCCCGGCCAGACGCTCAAGCCGCCCCAGAAGAATGTAGTTGTGGTCCAGTGTCTTGCCAAAGCCGAAGCCGGGATCAATGCAGATGCGCTCCCGGGACACTCCCGTGTCCGTGAGTGCGTCAATCCGGCCTTTAAGGAACCCCGCAACCTCGCCAACCACGTCCTCATAGCGTGGATCGTTCTGCATGGTGCCGGGCTCGCCCTGCATGTGCATGACGCACAGGCCACAGTCCGAGTCACGCGCCAGCCGGAACATGTCGTCGTCCTGCAGTCCGCAGATGTCGTTCACCATGTTCGCCCCCGCGTCCAAGGCCTGCTCCATCACCGCCGCATGGCGCGTGTCAACCGAAAGAACCGCATCCAGCCCCTTGAGAGCCTTCAGCACCGGGATGACGCGGCGGCATTCCTCGGCGACATCAACCCGGTCCGCTCCCGGCCGGGTTGATTCGCCTCCCACATCGATGACTGTGGCGCCCTCCTTGACCATTCGCAAGGCATGCGCAACCGCATCGCCGACCGCGAGATGCGTTCCGCCGTCGGAAAACGAATCCGGAGTGACGTTGAGCACGCCCATGACCGCCGGCTTGTCAAGTCCAAGCCGGACCGGACCGCACTGGAGAAAACAGCCGCTCCGGCCGCTGACGCTGACACCCTCCATAGCCTTTCCGAACCTTGCGTTCAGAAACCCTGCGGGACGCTACGCGGGACCGGGAGCCTGTCCGCCTTTCGAAACGTCGACAGGCTTGTCCGGCGCCACGCCGCCCTTGTCCTGACTGCTGTCCGCCGGCTCCTCAGACACCTGCGCCGGACTGCTGGGAGGCTGCGGAGGGCGACCGGCAAGAATGTCGTCGATCTGCGCGCTGTCGATCGTCTCCCATTCGAGCAGGGCCTTGGCCATGGCCTCAACCTTGTCCCTGTTCCTTTCGAGCAGGTCCTTGGCCTGCGTGTACTGGGCGTCAATGATGCGCCTGATCTCCTGGTCCACCTTCTGCATGGTCTCGTCCGACATCGTGCGGTGTGTCGTGATCGAGCGGCCGAGAAAGACCTCGCCCTCCTCGTCGCCGTAGACCATGGTGCCGAGCGCCTCGCTCATGCCCCACTGGGTGACCATGCGCCTGGCGGTGTCAGTTGCGCGCTCGAAGTCGTTGCTCGCCCCGGTGGTCATCTGCTTCATGAACAGTTCCTCGGCGGCGCGGCCGGCGAGGAGCACGCAGATGTTGTCCAGGATCTGGCTTCTGCTCATGCAGTACCTGTCCTCGTTCGGAAGCTGCAGGGTGACGCCAAGCGCCCTGCCTCTCGGTATGATCGTCACCTTGTGCACAGGATCGGTGTGCTCAAGCAGCTTGGCAACGATCGCATGGCCTGATTCATGGTACGCCGTGTTGCGCCGCTCGTGCTCCGGCATCACCATGGAGCGCCGTTCCGAGCCCATGAGTATCTTCTCCTTGGCGAACTCGAACTCGGCCATGCCGACCACGCGCCTGCTCTCGTGCGCGGCGCGCAACGCCGCCTCGTTCACCAGGTTGGCCAGGTCGGCTCCGGAAAATCCCGGGGTTCCGCGCGCCAGGACATGCGGGTCAACGTCCTTGCCGGCAGGAATCTTGCGCATGTGAACCATCAGGATCTCCGTGCGCCCCTTGATGTCCGGCAACGGAACCACGACCTGGCGGTCGAAGCGGCCCGGACGCATAAGCGCCGGATCCAGAACGTCCGGCCGGTTCGATGCGGCGATCACGATGACGCCAATGTTCTCGTCAAAGCCGTCCATTTCGACCAGCAGCTGATTGAGCGTCTGCTCGCGCTCGTCGTTGCCACCGCCCAGGCCGGCGCCACGCTGGCGGCCAACCGCGTCGATCTCGTCGATAAACACGATGCACGGGGCGTTCTTTTTCGCCTGCTCGAACATGTCGCGCACACGGGCGGCGCCCACGCCGACGAACATCTCAACGAAGTCGGAGCCGGAGATGCTGAAGAACGGCACCTGCGCCTCGCCGGCGATCGCCTTCGCCAGCAGGGTCTTGCCGGTCCCCGGGCTGCCGACCATGATGATGCCGCGCGGTATCTTGCCTCCGAGCTTCTGGAACTTGCCGGGATCACGGAGGAAGTCCACCAGTTCGTGCACATCCTCCTTCGCCTCGTCACAACCGGCGACATCCTTGAAAGTGACTGCATTGGCGTTCTCGTCGATCATCTTGGCACGGCTCTTGCCGAACGAGAAGGCTCCGCCACGGCCACCGCCCTGCATCTGGCGGACAAAGAATATCCACACCGCGATCAGAAGCAGCATGGGAAACCACGAAATGAAGATGGTCGCAAGAAGCGAATGCTCCTCCTGCGGCTCCGAAACGATCAACACGCCGGACTTGCGCAGGTCGGTGACCATGAACACGTCCTGCGGCGCATGAGTCATGATCTGCTCGCCCCCCTCGGTCTGTGCATACAGGTTCCGCTCGTCTATGCGGACCGATTCGATGATGCCGCTTTCCGCCTTGGCCATGAACTCCGAGTAGGGAACAGTCTGGTGAGCATCTCTCGGTGACTGCAACTGATTGAATATCATGACGATAACAGCCGCCAACAGCGCCCAGAAGATCAATGTCCTAGTAAAGCCCACTTAGTTTCTCCGTTTTTCCGTTTTTTCCATGTCAGCGACATGCCCCTCAGCAATCAAGTATACTTCACGGCTAGCCTTTTTCGTCGCTTTGAGGTGCGCAACAGCGACCTTGCGGAAGCGGCTGCGTTGCAGTTCGAGCGCCCGTTCAAGAGCCTCGCCCTGAAACATCTTGCATAGCGAGGAGCCGTTGCCTTTCAGCAATGTTCCGTGAATCCGGTCGATCCGGTCCGCAAGCTTGGCAAAGTTCCCATCGTCGGCATCCCTGATTCCAGTTACATTGGGAGCCATGTCGGAAATAACAAGATCGAACCGCCGGTTTCCCGACAGTTCATACAGCCGTTCGGCAACGTCCTCGACGAAGAAGTCGGTCTGGACGAACACCGTTTCCGGCACCGGCTCCATCTTCAGGCGGTCGAGCGCAACCACGGATCCCGATGGGCCGACCCGGTCGGCGGCAACCTGGCTCCAGCCTCCGGGAGCGGCGCCCAGGTCGAGAACACGCATCCCCTTGCGCAACACATGGAACCGGTCGTCGATCTCGATCAACTTGTAGGCGGAACGCGAACGGTAGCCGTTCCGCTTCGCGCTTCTCACGTAGCTGTCACGGACATGTCCGCTGTGCCAGCTCCGGCTTCTCGACTTGCGGTCCGCCACTGCGGTGCCGGGCAATACCCGCTAGAGGCGGTCGGAAATCATTCCGCCCTCGTCGCCGGCAGCGCCCGTCCCTTCGGGGGCGACGCTAACCGCGCAGTACTTGAAGTGGGGGATCTTGCCGTAGGGGTCCAGCTCCGGATTGGTCAGCTTGTTGGCCGCAGCCTCGTTGAAGCAGAACGGGATGAACACCGACCCCGGCTCCACTTCCGTGCTGTCCCTAGCCGAGAGCGTTATCCGACCGCGGCGCGAACTGACGACAACGGGATCGCCCGGACTGACGCCCATTCGGCCAAGGTCCTCGGGATGCACCGCCACCGTGGCCGTCGGTTCGATGCTGTCGAGCGTCTCCGACCGACGCGTCATTGAACCGGTATGCCAGTGCTCAAGCAGACGTCCGGTGATCAGGACAAACGGATACCGGTCGTCGGGCTGCTCAGAGGAGAACTGGAGATGGGTTTTCCGGAACCGCGCCTTGCCATCCTCCGTCGGGAACGCATCAACGAACACCACAGGCTGGCCGGGATCGCCCTGGGCTTCGCACGGATAGGTGACGCCATGCTCCTGCTCAAGGCGCTCCCAGTTGATTCCGCCGATGCTCGGCATCACCGAGCGCATCTCCTCATAGACCTCCCGAACCCCGCTGTCCGGCCCCTGGTAGCGCCAGTCAAGACCTAGACGGGCCGCCAACTGCCGAATGATCCACAGGTCCTGTCTGGCGTCCTTCGGCGGATCAAAGGCGCGGCGGCCAAGCTGCACCATGCGGTCGGTGTTGGTAAACGTTCCGGTCTTCTCGAAGAACGAGCTCGCAGGAAACACCACGTCAGCAAAGCCCGCCGTCTCAGTCAGGAATATGTCCTGCACCACCAGTGTCTCAAGGCCCGCAATGGCCACACGCGTATGGTTCAGGTCCGGATCCGACATGGCAGGGTTCTCACCCATGACATACAGCCCGCGAAGCCGACCCTCCGCAGCCGCCTTCATGATCTCGACCACCGTAAGTCCGGGGTTCGGATCCAACTCGGCACCCCAGGCGCTCTCGAAGACCGTGCGCACGGCGGCGTTGTCAACCCGTCCGTAGTCCGGAAACACCATCGGTATCAGCCCGGCATCGGAGGCGCCCTGAACGTTGTTCTGTCCGCGCAGCGGATGAAGGCCCGTGCCGTCGCGGCCTATGTTTCCGGTCATCAGCGCAAGAGAAATCAGGCAGCGTGCATTCTGGGTGCCATGCACGTGCTGGGAGATGCCCATGCCCCAGAGAATCATCGAGCGGCGCGAGCCTGCGTAGAGCCGCGCCGCCTCGCGTATCAGCGCAGCGTCGATGCCGCAGCGGCCGGCCATGGCCTCGGGACTGAATTCGCGCACTGACTCCGCCAGCTCCTTGAAGTCAACAGTCCGCGCGGCAATGAACCCGCTGTCGACAAGATCCTCCTCAATGATCGTGTGAATCATCGCATTAAGGAGAGCCAGGTCGCTGTCCGGCCTGATGCGGAGATGGCGGTGCGCAAGGCGCGACAGGTCGCCGGCACGCGGATCGACCAGGATCAGCCTGAGCCCCTTCCGGATCGCGTTCTTGATCCACGTTGCGGCGACCGGGTGATTGACCGTCGGGTTGGCTCCGATCAAAAACAGCACTTCCGCCTTCATGACGTCAGACACCTGGTTGGAGACGGCACCCGAACCAATCCCGTCGAGGAGTGCGGCAACCGACGATGCGTGGCACAGGCGCGTGCAATGGTCAACGTTGTTGGTTCCGAATCCGGTGCGCACAAGCTTCTGGAACAGGTAGGCCTCCTCGTTGCTGCCCTTGGCCGAGCCGAAACCGGCGAGAGCGCCGGGACCGTCCCTGTCGCGGATGCGGGCAAACGACCCTGCCGCGACGTCCAGAGCCTCCTCCCAGGTTGCCTTGCGGAACACCTCCTCCCAACGGCCAGGCTCAAGCATGCATTCCGCATCCTTGGGAACACCCTCCTTCCTGATCAGCGGCTCAAGCAGCCGGTCGGGATGGTGCGCGTAGTCGTAGCCGTAGCGGCCCTTGACACACAGCCGGCCATGGTTGGACGGACCGTCACGGCCCTCGACATGGAGAATGCGGTCCTCCCGGATATGCGTGGTGATCTGGCAGCCGACTCCGCAGTACGGACAGAGCGTGTCAACGCTACGGTCCGGTTCCGTCAGATCGACAACCGACTTATGCTGAAGAGCCCCCGTCGGACAGGCCTGCACGCACTCGCCACAGCCAACGCAGGTGCTGGCGCCCATGTCATCGTCAAGATCGAAGACGATCTTCGATGCATGGCCCCGGTAGGCATAGCCAATCACGTCGTTCACCTGCTCCTCGCGGCAGCCGCGCACACAGCGTCCGCACTGAATGCAGGCGTCAAGGTTCACCGCTATTGACGGATGCGAAACGTCGTCACTCACCGCAGGACGGCGGACAAATCTCGGCTCGCCAACGCCAAGCCGTCCACGCCACAGGTCCAGCTCCGAGTCGGTGCTGAAGGCGCGTCCGGGCATGTCCGACAGCAGGAGTTCGAGCACCATTCTCTGAGACGAGCGGACCCGTTCGCCCGATGTGCTGACCTGCATCCCCTCCGATGGGTGGCGGCAGCATGACGGCGCAAGGACGCGCTCGCCGGCGATCTCGACCACGCAGGAACGGCAGTTGCCGTCAGGCCTGTAGCCCGGCTTGTGGCACAGGCGGGGGATCTCCACGCCATAGCGCAACGCTGTCTCAATGATCGTCTCTGACGCCGAACCCACCACCTTGGCGCCGTCAATCTCGAACTCGACCGGCTCCGGAACGGATCCTCGTTCATCCATGCTGCTCATCCTCCTGGAGGTTCAATGCCGCCGCCGGCACGTTAACCCCTATGATAAACTTTCCCATAGCGTTCCGGCAGTTCCGGTTGCGCCGTACAAAAGGGAACCCGATGGATTCAGACGACAAAACGGACATGCTCAACGTGCTGGGCGAAAGGCTGGAGCCCTGCTGCTTCGATCCGCTGACCGGGTTCTACCGCGACGGCCTCTGCAACACCGGACCGGAGGATGCGGGCATGCACACGGTCTGCGCCGTGATGACCGAGGAATTCCTTGAGTTCAGCAAGTCGTGCGGCAACGACCTGAGCACTCCGAATCCCGAGTTCGACTTCGAGGGACTGCTGCCGGGCGATCGCTGGTGCCTGTGTGCGGCAAGGTGGAAGGAGGCGCTGGACGCCGACATGCCGCCGAAAATCGTTCTTACCGCCACGCACATCGGCACGCTTGAAGTCGCCTCCATCGAAGATCTCAAGCGGCACGCAATCGACCTGGTCTAGGGACACGGCCACCCCGCTAACGGACTTCGTCCGGGAAATGCCTGAGCAGGCACTTCGTCACGTTCGGCGCCGCCTGGCCGAGCCCGCAGATCGAGGCATCCGCCATCGTCCTGGAAAGTTCGGTCAGCAACGCCAGGTTCCAGCTATCCTTCTCCATCAGTTGAACGGCCTTGGCCGTTCCGACCCGGCACGGCGTACACTTGCCACAGGATTCGTCCTCGAAGAACCGCATCACCCCGCGCGCTATCTCACGCGCACTGTCCTTGTCGGAGAACACAATCACCGCAGCAGAGCCGATAAAGCAGTCGGGATCGCGTTCCTGCAACGTGTCGAAATCAAGCGGTATGTCCGCCATCGAGGCCGGCAGCATGCCGCCGGAAGCGCCGCCAGGGAGATAGCCGTAGAGCTTATGTCCGTCCAGCATGCCTCCGCAGTAGTCGTCGACCAGCTCGCGCAGCGTGATGCCCGCGGGAACACGATGCACTCCCGGCAGGTTGACCCGTCCACTCACTGAGAAGCTTCGCATGCCCTTGCGTCCGTTCATGCCGCCTTTGGCATGTGCGGACGGCCCTCCCTCGATGATGTCGCGGATCCAGTGCAGGGTCTCCATGTTGTGCTCCAGCGTGGGCCGGCCGAACAGGCCGGTCTGGGCTATGTACGGAGGCCGCAGCCGAGGCATGCCTTTCTTCCCCTCTATGGATTCAATCATCGCCGATTCCTCGCCGCAGATGTAGGCGCCTGCGCCGCGGCGCAGATGCACCGGCGGCATGTGTCCGCCAAGCTTCGAGCGCAGCTTGCCAAGCTCGGCCTCAAGCATCAGGCGGCATCCATGATACTCGTCGCGCAGATAGATGTACACCGAATCCAGGCCAACGGCCCATGCCGCAATCAGCGCACCCTCGAGCATGCGGTGCGGATCGGATTCGAGATAGAACCGGTCCTTGAACGTCCCCGGCTCGCTCTCGTCGATGTTGACTGCGAGATGGCGCGGACCGGGCTCTGCGGCAACCAGGCGCCATTTGCGCGCCGCCGGAAACCCCGCACCGCCCAGTCCGCGCAGGTCTGCGGCCTCAATGGCCTCAATCACTTCGTCGCGACGGCGGCGGTCTTCCAGGCAGTCCCGGTAGACACTGTAGCCTCCGCCTTCACAGTAGGCTTCGTAGTCCACATAGTCCGGAAGATCCGCCTCGAGATCGCCCGCCTCAACCAGTTCGACAACCCTCTCCGGCGTGACGTGCTCCATGGCCTTGCGGCCGGCCAGAACCGCTGGCGCCCCGGCACACCGGCCCAGACAGGCGACAGGCCTCACCACGGCCCTGCCCTTCAGCCTGCTCTCCAGTCCGGCACGGAGCTCCTCCGCGCCATTCAGGCAACAGCTAACCGAGTCGCACACATGAACCACCGGAAGCTGCGGAATGTCCTCAGCACGGTCGTATACATGAAAGCGATGGTAGAAAGTGGCCGTCTCGTAGACCTCAGCCATCGAAAGCCGCGCCAGAGCAGCCAGTGCGACAAGCTGCTCCTTGTGGATCCCGCCGCAACGGTCGTTGATCCGGTGTAGACAGTCGATCAGGCTTTCGCGGCCAGGCGTCAGGCCAGCCAGCAGCTCCCTTGCCTCTGCAAGCGCAAATTCGCCGGCGACGCGACCACGGCCCTTGAACCCCCTCTTCCCCACGGCAGTTCTATCTGCTTCTGAGGTCTCGCTTCATCAGCCCAAAAAACTCCTCGTTTGACTTGGTGTCCTTCATTTTTCCGAGCACGAACTCAATCGCCTCAACCTCGTCCATGTCGTGCATGAACTTGCGGAGTATCCACGACATCTGCAGGGCATGATCCGACAGCAGGAGCTCCTCGCGCCGGGTTCCGGTCTTGTTGAGCAGAACCGCCGGATAGGTCCGCTTTTCGGCGATCCTTCTGCTCAGGTGCATCTCCATGTTTCCGGTGCCCTTGAACTCCTCGTAGATGACATCGTCCATCTTGGATCCGGTGTCCACCAGAGCGGTCGCTATGATGGTGAGCGAGCCGCCCTCCTCGATGTTGCGTGCGGCGCCGAAGAACCGCTTCGGGCGCTGTAGCGCCTGCGAATCAACGCCTCCGGTCAATATGCGCCCCGAGGTCGGCGCAATCGTGTTGTAGGCGCGCGCCAGCCGGGTGATCGAATCCAGCAGGATCACAACGTCTCGGCGTTGCTCGACCAGGCGCTTGGCCTTCTCGATCACCATGTCGGCGACCTGTACATGCCGCGAGGCCGCCTCGTCAAAGGTTGACGAGATCACCTCGCTGCGCACCGTGCGGCGCATCTCGGTCACTTCCTCCGGCCGTTCATCGATCAGCAGGATCATCAACGTGATGTCGGGATGGTTGTGCTCGATCGAGTGCGCTATGTGCTGCATGATCACCGTCTTGCCGCTCTTGGGGGACGCAACCAGAAGGCCGCGCTGGCCTTTGCCGATCGGGCAGAACAGGTCAATGATGCGACCGGTGATGTTCTCCTCCGCCTTGATCGGACGCTCCAGCTTGAGGATTTCGCTGGGAAAGTCAGGCGTCAGGTTCTCGAAGAGCGTCTTGTGCTTCGACTCGTTGACCGGACTGCTGTTGATCAGAAGGGCGCGGTTCAGCGCGAAGTAGCGCTCGTTGTCACGCGGAACCCGGAGATCACCCTCAATGGTGTCGCCGGTACGCAGGCTGAACCGGCGGATCTGGTTGTGACTGACGTAGATGTCACCCGGACCCGACAGGTACGAACTGTCCGGATAGCGCAGGAAGCCGAACCCGTCGGGAAGTATCTCAAGGGTGCCGGCGCCCTTGACCACGCCGCCGTTGCGGGCGTTGTGCTTGACGATGGAGAATACCAGGTCCTGCTTTCTCATCCGGTTGGCATGCTCAATGCCGCAGGCCGAAGCCTGGGCCAGCAGGTCGTCCAGCTTCTGCGAGCGTAGGTCCGAAAGGTTGATGCAAGTGCCTGAAGCCTCCGCAGCAATGATGTCCTCAGTGCCGTTCAGATCCTCGGGATCCTCGTAGAAGCGGCTGTTCTTCTCAGGACGGGAATGCGACTGGGACTGGTGCCGGTGGCCGTTGCGGCGCGGCGACTGGGACGACCTGTTGCGACGCGGAAGGGGAGTTGTGCGGGGAGTTAGATTGTCGTCTGCCATGCTAGATGTTTTCCTCAATGAATTCAGTCAACTGTTCCTTGCTGAGAGCGCCGGCCTTCTGCGCGACAACCTCTCCGCCCTTGAATATCATCAGCGTCGGTATGGCACGCACGTTAAAGCGGACGGCAATGTCGCGCATTTCATCAACATTGGCCTTGACGGCTCCAATGCGACCGGAAAGCTCCCCGGCAACCGCCTCGACAATCGGAGCAACCTGCTTGCACGGACCGCACCAAGGCGCCCAGAAGTCAACCAGGACAGGCCGGTCGGAACTGATGACCTCGGCGTCAAACACTTCAGGTTCGCTGATGCTTTTCACTACCTCATTATTCATTGACTACACCTCTCCATCCACAGGAGTTTCCGTTTTGTTCTGTATGAGACCAAGTATGGACGACCGCCACACGTTAAGCGCAATATATGAAACAATACACCAACTTCACCCTGAATGCAACAAAATATCCGGCTCGGAGCCCAAATGTCGGTCGCCGTCTGCTTTTAACCGCCGGAAACAGGGCGGCTGATACAATTGCGGGTTTCACTAGGAAGCTTCCTGACGCACATGTCATCCGAGAACTACAATTGCAACGAGTGTCCCAGCTACTGCTGCTCCTACCCGGTCATACCCGCCAAGCGCAGCGACATCATGCGGCTTGCCCGTCTGAAGGACATCACCTTGGAGGAGGCGCGGGAGCGCTACACGGATCAGGAAGGGAAGCGCGGCCGGAAACTCAAGCACAAGACCGATCCGGTGTTCAAGGCAACCGTGTGCACATTCCTTGATCTGCGCACCCGACTGTGCACCGTGTACCAAAGCCGTCCCGACATCTGCGACAACCACCCTGGCGACGACTGCGAGTGGTACGACAGAAAGAACCTTGAAACCCTTATGGAAGGCCGACCCGTCATCAGAATCAGGGTCGCGCCGTGGAACATAGACAGCGACCATGTCGACTACACGGAAGAGCGCCGCTCAAAACTGATCCGCGCCTATGCGCAAACCCACGGCGTGATTCCCGACTGAGAGCGGAGAACCGCCTAGTGATAGCCTGGTGATAGAATTGGAATCCAACCCGACACGCCGCCCTGCGGAAAGCCATGCCAAAGAAACCCATCCATACAGACCAAGCGCCGGCCGCAGTCGGCACCTACTCACAGGCCATCGACGCCGGAGGGTTTGTGTTCATTTCCGGCCAGATCCCGCTTGACCCAAAGACCATGGATCTCGTCGAAGGTCCTGAGCCTCAAATCCGCCAGGTGTTTTCGAACTTGGCGGCAGTGTGTGCCGCCGCCGGAGCCACGCTTGACGATATCGTGCGCCTGTCCGTCTACCTTGCCGATCTTGCCGACTTCTCCAAGGTCAACGAGGTGATGGGCGAACTGTTCTCCGAACCCTATCCGGCCCGTGCCGCCTTCCAGGTGGCGGCACTGCCGAAAGGGGCACGGATCGAAGTCGAGGCCATCGTGCAGAGGCCTGGCCCCTAAGACACCGGAACTGCGGTGCATACAGGTTGAACGTGCTCTTCATCAGGCTGGGCGACGCCACCGACGTGATCAACACCCTGCCCGCAGTGTGTGCGTTCAAGGATGACCGTCCCGAAGCGTCCATCTTCTACGCAACTTCCCAGGGAGCCACGGCTGACATAGCTGCCAGCTGTTCCGCAGTCGAACAGGTCGTCATCATCCCGGACAGGATAGAAACGGAGGAGCTGCCAGACAAGAGCGCCAGCGCCGATGCGGCCGGCATAGGCAAAAACGTCCTGTCATTCCTAAAACAGTCTGCGCAGAAAGTCGCCACCAGCGCCCAAATGGCATCCGAAATTCATGGCAGGCTTAGGAGCCTGAAACTCGACGTGGCAGTTGACCTGCATGTGACGATCGGTTCCGCCCTCATTGCCCGCAACTGTGGAGCCGGTCTCGTGTTCGGATTCCATGAGGAGAATGCCGCTGACGGCAAGGCGGCCATGGCATACGCCAACACGCCCTATGTTCCTCCGAAGCGAAATGATCATGAAAAGTTCGGCATTCTGGTGTCACAAAGCATGGGCACTGCAATGGCTCCATATCCTCGCTGGGGCCTGCCCACTTCGGAAACGCCGGCGGAAACCGTGCAGCTCATCCCATGCGGACCACTGAAGACTGCCTACTGGATCGAATTGGTTCAGCGATTGGGCAGGAACAAGATCGGATTCAGCCTGGTGGTCTGCGACCTTTCCGATCCTAATGCAACCGGAAAGCTGGAAAGCGAGGTCACAGCCGCCGGCGGCTCCGTTCGCCGAATCAAAAAGCGGCTGTGCGACGAACTGGTCCAGGATGGAGGCGTCGCCATCACCGACGGTGCCGGAGCATATCTGTCACTAGGGCTACGGCTTCCCACCGTGGCAATCGGAGAGAAGCGCTCCGCCCCCTTACTAGGCTACGAAGGGGCATCCTGGCATTCCTACCCGGATGCAGTTCATCCGCCGGAGGCGGACGAACTCGTCGGCCAGGCACTCAAGATCCGGGACGAGATGCGCAACCAGCCATCGCCGGCTGCCGCGCAGGAAACAGACACGGGACTTGACGGCCATGAACCCGAACCAGCGAAGAGCAGGAAAGGTCCCCTGGTGTTCAACCTAGACGGGAACAGCGAATAGCCGGCATCAACAGCAGGCTTGCACGCAGCGCCTACAGCTTGGCGCTTGCCGTTCTGGCACCCGCCGTCTGGCTTCACCGCCGCATAAGGGGAACCGATCTTCCGCTATGGCCTTCCCGCACACCGGCTTCGAAACGCAGGAACATCTGGATCCATGCCGTGTCGGTCGGCGAAACCGGTGCCATCAGAAATCTCGCCGAAAACCTGCTTCAACGCTACGGCGAAGACCACGACATCCTGATCACCAACGTGACCCGCACCGGGCACCAGTACGCCAGACAACACTTCGGCGACCGCGTCCATCTTGCGTTCCTGCCGTACGACGCCCCTTGGAGCGTGCGGAGGTTCGTTGAACATGCCAATCCTGTACTGGCGATTTTCGTCGAAAGCGAGATATGGCCCAACCTGTTCAGCACGCTGGCGGAACGCAAAGTGCCCGTGATCGTGCTGAACGGCCGCATGTCGAAACGGTCGATGCGCCGCTTTCTCCGCCTCGGCGCCCTGTTCAAGCCGGCCTTCGCATTGCTGCACCAAGTAGGAGCACAGTCGCGGGCCAACGCGAAGCGCTACCGCCTTCTGGGCGCACCATCAGTCACAGTTACAGGAAACCTGAAGTTTGACAATCGACCGAACCAGGAACATGTCCGACAAGGCCTGGAACTGCGCGGACAGATCATCCAGCAGCATCCAGGCAGGCGCATGCTTCTGTTCGCCAGCACCCGCCCCGGCGAGGAGGAAATGCTTTTCAGCCATCTCGGCCAGAAACAGCTGCAGCACCTCTTTCCTGTTGTCGTCCCTCGACATCCCGAAAGAGTCGGAGAGGTGGCGGAAATCCTTAGGCAAAGAGGGCTAGTCGCCGCAAGAAAATCCGAATGGAGCATCAACAGCGACGTCAATGCAATGATCGGCGACACTCTCGGCGAGATGTCCCTCTATTACGCTCTTGCAGATGCGGTTGTCGTCTGTGGAAGCTTCAAGCCATACGGCGGGCAGAATCCACACGAGCCGATGGCTCTTGGAAAGCCAGTGGTCATCGGCCCCCATTACGACAATTTCTCGGAACTCGTCCGCAAGGCCCGAGCCCAGGGAGCTCTTCAGGTGGCTAACGGAGCCGTCCAGGCTGTTAAGTTCGCCCTTGACCTGGCCGGCAACCCGAAACTTGCCGGCCAGGTCGGCAGTCTAGGCCAAAAACACACGGAATCCCTCGGCGGCGCCACTGAGAAATCCATGCTGCTTGTCAGCAGCGCGCTTGAGGAGCAAACCCGCCCCGGAACCTGAGTTGCAGGCTGGCGTTGGCATGTCCGGAGGCGGTCAGCCAGCAGCACAGCCAAACAATATAACGGGATACTCGCCTTTAGGGTGCGTTGGATACGGCGGGCTTCTTTTCCCTTGAATCGAATAGTAGGCACGTAAGAACAACTAACAGTCCTTGTGGTTCCGGTCAAAAGCATTCTTGAGCGAGTTTCCGGACAGAAGCGATATCGCTGGACACCACCATATGTTCTGCAAGAGCATTTCCACCTCCTATCGAATTCAGATTTCCCGGTGCTGCCGCAAGGATAGCCCACATGGGCGGCAAGGTTATCCTGCATAACGCCTTGGCCTTTATGGTGCATATTTCCCAGATTGAACATTCCGTAATATAAAATCAGTGCAAACGCTTGAGGAAATCCATGCGCATCATCTTCATAGGCCCACCTGGGGTCGGCAAGGGCACTCAGGCACAGAGAATCCAGCAACGCCACAACATCCCGCAAATATCGACGGGAGACATGTTCCGGTCTGCCATTAAGCAGGAAACCGCCTTCGGCATGCAGGCCAGGAAATACATGGATGCAGGCAAGCTGGTTCCGGACGATGTCACGATCGGAATTGTGAGGAACAGACTGGTCCAGTCCGACTGCATCAGCGGATTCCTTCTGGACGGCTTTCCGAGAACGGTCCCTCAAGCCGAGGCCTTGGCAATTTCAGGCATCTATGTTGACATTGTCATGGCACTTCATCTTGATGACAAGATAGTCATTGAGCGTCTGAGCGGACGCAGAGTTCATCCTGCGTCCGGACGCACATACCACGTTGTGCACAATCCGCCGAAAGTTGAAAACAAGGATGACGACACGGGCGAACCGCTGGTGCATCGCGACGATGACCGCGAGGAAACCATCCGGGAACGCCTGAATGTCTATAAAAGCCATACCGAACCGATCATTGCCCACTACACCGGGATATACGAACGGGATCCCGAATCCGCACCGAAGATGGTGAGCATCAATGCGGACGGAACCATTGACGAGGTCACGGAAAGAATCGTCTCGCAGCTGGCGGATGCCTAGAAAACCGCGCAAAAGGGCGCTCTGCTACGCACAGTCCGGAGGGGTCACCTCGGTAATCAACGCAACCGCCGCCAGTGTGGTGCAGGCTGCCGTCAGGCACCGCCTGCCAGGTGTTTATGGCGCCTGTAACGGCATCCTCGGCGTTCTGGAGGAGAATCTGGTCGACTTCCGCAAGGAACGGCGGGAAGCCATCGAGGAGTTGTCCCACACGCCAGGCGGTGCGCTCGGATCCTGCCGCTACAAGCTGCCCGATCCGGAAAAGGACATGTCGGTCTACCGTAGGCTTGCTGACGTTTTTACCGCACACGACATTGGCTACCTGCTCTACAACGGCGGCAACGACTCCCAGGATGCAACGGAGAAGATTGCGCGTGGCACGGCGATGCTTGGCCACGGGATCACCTGCATCGGCATCCCGAAAACAATCGACAACGACCTGGTGCACATGGACTGCTGCCCGGGCTTCGGATCCGTCGCCAAGTACGTGGCGACCTCCGTTCTGGAAACCGCACTTGACCTGAAATCCATGTCGAGGACGTCAACCAGGATCCTGGTCATCGAGGTCATGGGGCGACATGCCGGATGGATCGCAGCGGCAAGCGGACTTGCCTCGAAGCCCGGTGATCCTCACATGATCCTTTTCCCTGAGATTCCATTCGAACAGGAGAGGTTTCTCGTGGAGCTGGATCGAATGGTCAAGCGTCATGGTCACTGCGTTGTGATTGCGTCGGAGGGAGTCAGTCATACGGATGGAACCCCGCTTGCCGCAGGAGAGACAAGGGACGCCTACGGCCATGCGCAGCTCGGCGGCGTTGCACCCAAGCTGTCAATGCGGATCAACGACACCCTTGGGCACAAGGTCCACTGGGCAGTGGCCGACTATCTGCAGCGGGCGGCACGGCACGTCGCATCGCAGACCGACTACGATCACGCAAGAAAGCTGGGTGAAATCGCGGTCGACATGGCCATTGCGGGAGAAGCCGGACAAATGCCGGCGATATGCAGGGTATCGGACGAACCCTACCGGTGGAAGGTCGGCAAGATAGCGGCGGCATCGGTGGCCAACCGGGAGAAGCGGGTGCCTCGGCACTTCATGACAAGAAACGGCTACCACATCACGGAACCGTGCCGCCGGTATCTCAGGCCGCTGATCAACGGAGAGGCTCCGTCGCCGTTCAGGGACGGCCTGCCAGTTCACGCCAAGCTGGAAATGAGAAAGGTGCGACGCAAACTTGGAAAGTGGAGCCCCTGAAGGTCTTCCAGCCCGGTGATGGCCCTAATAGCTGGGAGAGCTTTGAGAATTGGGAAAGCTGCCAAAGAAGAGATAGGAACAGTAGGAGGTAGTTGTCCGTAGCGGATGGCCCCGAAAATCCATCTAATTGCGTTGGCGCCTCTGAAACGCATCGGTATCAGGCATTAATTACAGAGGAGTTGGCACTACGGACCTGTACATTATACCAAGATTCATCTCATAGCAGAGATTTCCCGCGGATTGCATCTAACAGGTGCGACGCAAACTTGGAAAGTGGAGCCCCTGAAGGGGCGGCTCTACCGCTTTTCGGCGTCCTGTTCCGCGGAGGGCGTCTCCTGTGCGGCATCGGCATCGGCCGCGGGCGGTGCCGGCGGAGCGATCACGTTCTCAACCGGAGGAGCCGGATCAGAGGCGGTCTTGGCAGGAAGCGCCTGGCTCATTGCGCTTTCGGTCGTGCGATCCATCAGTTCGACATAGGCCATCGGAGCGTTGTCACCCTTGCGGAACCCGTTCTTGAGAATCCGAACGTAGCCTCCAGGCCGTGACTGATAGCGCGGCCCAAGTTCGTCGAAGATCTTGACAACGTTATCACGGTCCCGCAACCGGGAAAATGCCAGGCGCCGGTTGGCCACGCTGGGACGCTTGCCGAGCGTAATCAGCGGCTCGACCACGCGGCGCAACGCCTTGGCTTTCGGCAGGGTCGTGCTGATTTGCTCGTGCCGAATGAGGGAATTCGACATGTTCGCCAACATCGCCTTGCGGTGCGACGAGATCCGGTTCAGCTTGGCTAGTCCGTGACGATGGCGCATGCTAGTGCGGCGCGCTCCTGTTCCAGTTGGGAATCTCGGTTCCAAGCTGCAGTCCAATCTGCGCCAGAGAGGTCTTGATCTCCACCAAGGACTTTCGGCCCAGATTCGGGAACCGCATAAGATCCTTCTCGCTCTGCTGAACCAGATCTCCGATCCAGAATATGTTCTGCTGCTTGAGGCAGTTCTGCGAACGAACCGTAAGGTTGAGTTCTTCGATAGGCGTAAGCATCACCGGGCTGACTTCAATGGATCTGCTCTTTCCGATGCGGTCGATCTCGGTGTCGCCGCGCTCCAGCTCGGCAAACACGGTCAACTGCTCGATCAGCAGCCGGGCCGCATAACGGACCACTTTCTCGACATCAAACACGCCATTGGTTTCGACGCTCAGGATGAGCTTGTCCAAATCGGTTCGGTTCTCGACCCGTGCGCTCTCAACTTCAAAACTGACCTGGCGCACCGGACTGAACGAGGCGTCAAGGGCAATGATCCCGAATTTCCGGTCTGCGCTGCCGATGACCGCCGGAACAAAGCCTTTCCCACTCCTCACCGTAATCTCCATGTTCAGTTCGGCTCCCTCCGAAAGATGGGCAAGCTCGTGATCGGAATTGACAATGGACACCTGGGCGGGAAGCGATATCTGGCCGGCGGTGATGACGCCCGGACCCTTGACACTGAGCTCGACCTTGGCTTCGTCAGTGTCCTCCAGCTTGAACGCGATTCCCCGCACGTTGAGGAGAAGGTCCATGATGTCCTCACGCATGCCCTCGATACGGTCGTACTCATGCACCGTCCCGTCAATCTTGACCTCGGTGGCGGCAAAGCCGGGAACCGAGGACAGCATCACACGGCGCAGGGCGTTGCCGAGCGTGTGACCGTAGCCACGCTCAAGCGGGGCTATTATCACCTTGGCGTAGTAGGTGCTGATGTCCCTTATTTCCTCTATTTTGGGCTTGACGGCTTCATCCATTTCCAATTGCTCCGAACTTCTAGTGCGAGTAGTACTCGACGATCAGGTTTTCATTTATTTCAAGGGTGATGTCGGCGCGGGTTGGAACCGTCTCGAACACACCGGACATGCCGGCAACATCAACATGGACCCAGTCGCACGAAACGGCGCGGGTTTCCGCCAAGGTCATCGCATCCTTGATGCGTACATGGCCCTTGGCCTTTTCGGCCATCTCGATCTTCTGTCCTGGACGGACCTGGCACGAAGGGATGTTGACACAAGCCCCGTCAACCAGAACATGCTTGTGGCTGATCATCTGCCTGGCCTCTGCGCGCGTGGATGCGAAGCCCATGCGGTACACCACGCTGTCGAGACGCGATTCCAGCAGGCTGAGAAGCTGCTCGCCGGTGTTGCCTTTCATGCGCGATGCCGTCTTGTAGTAGTTGGCAAACTGGCGCTCCAGCAAGCCGTACATGCGGCGCAGCTTCTGCTTCTCGCGCAGATGCAGACCGTAGTCGGACTGTTTGCCCATGCGCATTGCGCCTTGGTGGCCCGGCGGCGTCTTCATCTTGCACTTGTACTCGAGCGACTTGAACCGGCCGCTTTTGAGGAACAGGTCGGTTCCCTCGCGGCGCGCCAACTTGCATGTGGGACCCAGATATCTCGCCATGGCCTAGACTCTCCTCCGCTTGGATGCGCGACAGCCGTTGTGCGGAATCGGCGTGACATCGGCGATCCGCGAGATCACCAGACCCAGTCCGTTCAGCGCACGCACCGAGGAATCGCGGCCGGATCCCGGACCCTTGATGCGAACCTCTATGTTCTGCACGCCCATCTCCATTGCCTTCTTGCCGGCATTCTCCGCGGCCATCTGGGCCGCATATGGCGTTCCCTTGCGGGTGCCCTTGAAGCCGGAGCTGCCAGTGGTCGCCCAGGCGAGTGTGTCGCCGCGCCGGTCGGTAAACGTGATCGTCGTGTTGTTGAACGTAGCCAGTATATGGGCGACAGCTTCAGTGACGTGCCGCTTGGCCTTCTTCTTGCCGCCTTTCTTGGTCGCCATCCGGAGTCCTACTTCTTGATCTTGACCTTGCGGGGGCCCTTGCGGGTGCGCGCATTGGTCTTCGTTCTCTGTCCCCTGACCGGGAGTCCGCTGCGGTGCCTTATGCCGCGGTAGGCGCCCATGTCGGTGAGACGCTTGATGTTCATTGAGACATCGCGCCGCAGATCCCCCTCGATCCGGATCGGCTGCATGTCATCCTCGCTGCGCTTGAACGTCGAAACCTGGACCCGGAGGCGCTCAAGCTGGTCGGCGCTAAGCTTGCCTATGCGCCTGGCCGGATCCACCTGTGCCTCATCGCATATGCGCTTGGCGGTCGTACGGCCAATTCCGTAGATGCTCGTCAAGGCAATCTGGACATGCTTGTACTCCGACAGTACTATTCCAGCCACTCGTATCATCTGTCTTCGGGAAAACCGGCTATTGTATCACGCATAGCTAGCCTTGGCGCTGCTTGTGCCTGGAGTTCTTGCACACCACGATCACCCGTCCCGAACGGCGGACAATGCGGCATGACTTGCATATCCGCCTCACTGATGGCTTGACTTTCATTTCCGCTCCTATTTCTCTCTGTAGACTATCCGCCCCTTGGTCAGATCGTACGGCGTCAGGTGAACTGTGACCATGTCGCCCGGCAGCACCCTGATGTAGCGCATGCGGATCTTTCCGGAACTGTGCGCGAGTATCACGTGACCGTTGTCAAGCTTCACGCGGAACATCGCGTTCGGCAGCTTCTCGATCACCTCGCCGCGGGCCTCTATTCTATCATCTCTCTTGGTCATTTACCTCCCCGGAACCCCGTCCATTCCGCCTGGCGTCTTCTTCAGGAGACTGCTGTACTGCTGGGTCATCAGGTAGTGCTGGACCTGCTCTATGAAATCCATGGAGACCACGACGATGATCAGCAGCGAGGTGCCGCCGAAATAGAACGGTATGCCAAAACGACTCTGCAGAAGCTCCGGCATCAGCGCGACCGTCGTTATGTAGACCGAAGCCACCAGCGTCAGCCGCATGACTATCCGGCCGATGTGTATGGCAGTCTGCTCGCCAGGACGGATCCCCGGTATGAACGCACCGCTCTTGCGCAGGACGTCAGCCGTCTCCCGCGGATTGTAGACAAGAGCCGTGTAGAAGAAGCAGAAGAAAATCACCGTCAGCGCAAGAAGAAGAAGATACAGCGGCTCGCCTTGCGTGAAAAGCGCCGCAAATTCGCTCATGAACGTCGAGTCCTGGCCCGAGAAGCCGGCGAGCGTCGTCGGAAACAACACGATCGCGTAGGCGAAGATCGCCGGCATGACGCCGGCCATGTTCAGCTTGAATGGCAGATGCGAACGCTGACCGCCGTATAGCTTGTTCCCGACCTGGCGCTTGGCATAGTTGATCAGCACCCGCCTTTGCCCGCGCTCAACGAAAACGATCCCCATGAGAACCAGTAGAACCGCAATGAACAGAACCATCGCAAACAGAGGGCTGAACGTGCCGACACGAACGAACTCAAGCGTGCCGCCGATGGCGCTCGGCAGGCCGGAAACGATGCTGGCGAAGATCAACAGCGATATTCCGTTGCCGATGCCACGCTCCGTGATCTGTTCGCCCAGCCACATCAGGAACACAGCTCCGGTTACAAACGAGACCATCGTGGTCGCGCGGAAGAACGATCCCGGATCGAGCACCAGTTCGGGCTGGGACTCCAGGCCCGCCGCGACAACATAGCTCTGGAATGTTGCAAGCAGCACCGTGCCGTAGCGCGTGTACTGGGTGATTTTCCGTCGACCCATGGTGCCCTCCTTGCGCAGCGACTGCAACGTCGGGAACGATACCGTCGCCAGGTTGACGATGATCGACGAGGTGATGTAGGGAAGAATCCCAAGCGTCAGGACGCTTAGGCGCGATATCGAACCTCCCGAGAAGACCACCAGCAGGTCGAGCAGTCCGCCCGAACCCTGTTCGAAGATCGCCTTCAGCTGGCCCGAATCGATCCCTGAGATCGGGATGTGCGAACCAATTCGGTACACAATGAGCGCCCCGAGCAGAAAAAACAGCCGGGCACGTAGATCGCCGGTCTGCCCCTTGGCCAACGCAGACATGGATCCCTACTCTTCGACGCTGCCGCCGGCCGCCTCGATTCCCTTCCGGGCCCCCTTGGTTGCCCGCATTCCCTTGAGCCGCACAGCACAGTCAATTTTGCCGGCAAGAACTATCTTGACATGCCGGACATAGTGTGACACCAACCCCTTCTTCCGCAGAGCCGCAAGGTCAACCGGCTCGGAAACCTCGCCCAAGGTGCCGATGTCGCTCAGCGTCAGTTCGGCCGAGCGCAACTGCTTCCGGGAGACAAAGCCCCGCTTGGGCACCCGCCGCTGCAGCGGCATCTGGCCGCCTTCGAAACCCACCTTGTGATAGCCTCCGGCCCGCGAATGCTGGCCTTTGTGTCCTCTTCCGGCAGTCTTTCCGGTGCCGCTTCCGCAGCCGAGACCAAGACGCTTCGGCGCCTGCCGCGAACCCTTGGTCGGCGCAAGCCCGTTGAGGCGCAGCCCTTTTCCTACTTGATCAGCCGATGGCATTTCTGTATCACCTTGATGTCCTTGCCGCGCTTGGCGGCTATGTCCGCTGGGGACGATACCGAGAGAAGCGCCTTGATGGTCGCGCGAACCAGGTTGTACGGATTGGTCGAGCCGATGCTTTTCGCCAGCACGTCGCTGACGCCAACCGCCTCAAGAACGGCACGCATCGGGCCGCCGGCGATGATGCCGGTTCCTTTCGAGGCTGGCTGCAGATAGACCTTGGCCGCCCCGTGGTCGGCCATGACCGAATGGAAGATCGTGCCGTTCGTCAGGTTGACTTTCGCTATGTTGCGCTGGGCCAGTTTGATCCCTTTCTGCGCCGCCACCGGAACCTCGCGTGCGCGGCCCTTGCCCATGCCGACCCGGCCATGCTGGTCGCCTGCAACCATGAGCACGGAGAAGTTCTGAACCCGGCCCCCCTTGACAACCTTGTGGACACGCTTGACGCTGACCATTTTCTCGGTGATGTTCGTCTTGTCTTCCATGAATCCTGTACCTGCTAGAACTTCAATCCGCCTTCGCGGGCCGCCTCGGCAAGAGCCTTGATGCGGCCGTGATAGCGGTAGCCGCCGCGGTCGAAAGCAACCTTTTCTATTCCCTTCTCCTTTGAGCGCTCGGCAATCAGGCTCCCCACCCGGGCAGCAGCGGCAGCGTTGCCGCCGGACTTGATGTCCTTGGCAAGCGACTTGTCCATGGTGGAGGATGCAGCCACCACACGCGCATCCGGCGTGATGATCTGGGCATAGATGTGGCTGTTGCTGCGATAGACAACGAGACGGTGCACACCAAGTTCGCGCTGCTTGCAACGGGTGCGCATTGCTCTGCGGCCGCGGCCATGAGGCCTGTTCCCGGGAGTGATCCTCATTTCTTCTTCGTCTCCTTCAGCGTGATCTGCTGTCCTTTGGTCTTGACGCCCTTGCCCTTGTAGGGTTCGGTCGGACGCAGCCTCTTGACCTCCTCGGCGAACTGGCCAACCACCTGCTTGTCGATGCCCTTGACAACGATCTCCGTCTGCGTCGGCATCTCCACCGATATCCCTTCCGGCAACTTGCACGTGATCGGATTGGAGTAGCCAAGACTGAGCGACAACTGCCCCCCTTCGGCCTTCGCCCTGTATCCGACGCCGACCAGCTCAAGCTCCGCCTTGAAGCCCTCGGTGACGCCAATGATCATGTTGTTGATCAGGCGCCAGTAGGTTCCAACCAAACTGCGGTCGAGCTTGTCACGCGAACCGGTCGACACCCGGACGCCATTCTCAACGCTCTCAACCAGGACGTTGCACGGAGCCAGAGCAAGGCTGAGCGAGCCGAGCGGACCCTTGACCGCAACATTGCGGCCGGACACCGTCACCTCCGCTCCCTGCGGGACGCTCACCGGCTTGTTCGCTATCTTCGACATGCTTCGGAAATCACGCTATGTGACAGATCACTTCGCCGCCAACGCCCAGTTCACGGGCCTTGAAGTCGGTGACCACGCCTTTCGACGTTGAGAGTATCGCAATGCCAAGCCCGTTGCGGACACGTTCGATCTGGCTGGCATGGCGGTACTGGCTAAGGCCTGGGCGGCTCACACGCTTGATCATGTCGATCACCGGCTCGCCGGCATAGTACTTGAGGTCCACCTCGATGTCCCGGCTCTCGGGAACCTCCCGGAAATCGGAGATGTAGCCTTCTTCCTTCATCACCTGGAGCACCGCACTCTTGATCTTCGACTTGCGGAAGGACACCGCCGGCTTGTAGACCGCCTGCGCATTGCGGATGCGTGTCAGCATGTCTCCAATGGGATCGCTCATTGACATGGCTGAACCCTCACCAGCTCGACTTGGTGACGCCCGGGATCTCGCCGTTCATGGCGATCTCGCGGAGAATGTTCCGGCCGAGGCCGAACTTGCGGAACGTGCCACGGCTTCTGCCGGTCAGTGCGCAGCGGTTGCGGTAGCGCACCTTTGCCGAATCGCGCGGCATCTTGGCGAACGCCCTTAGCGCCGCCGCCTTGGCGTCCATTGATGCCGAAGGATCCATCAGAACCTTCTTCAGCTCGGCGCGGCGCGCACTGTACTTCTCGATCAGGTGCAGGCGCTTCGCGTTGCGGTTGATCAGTGATTTTCTTGCCATATCAGTTTCCTCTCAGGGGAAGGCCCATCTCGGTCAGGAACTCCCGGGCCCGGTCATCGCTCCTTGCGTTGGTTGTGATCGTGACGTCCAGGCCCCTCAAGGCGTCGGCCTTGTCGTAGTCCACCTCGGGGAACGCGATCTGCTCCCTGACTCCCAGACTGTAGTTGCCGCGCCCATCGAACGAACGGAGGGACAATCCGCGGAAGTCCCGCGTGCGCGGCAGGACTATCGTGATCAGGCGATCAAGGAAGTCGTACATCATTCGGCGGCGCAGCGTCACCTTGCATCCGATTGGATATCCCTCACGGATCTTGAACCCTGCAACGGACTTGCGCGCACGGGTGATCACCGCCTTCTGCCCGGCAAGAGCAGTCAGCTCGGTGGCGGCGTTCTCAATCACTTTCCGGTCGCCGATCGCCTCGCCGACACCCATGTTGAGAGTGATCTTCTCGATGCGCGGAACCGCCATCGGCGACTTGGCGCCGTACCTTTTCATCCACTCTCCAACGACCTTCGCGCGGTAGTGTTCCAGCAGCCGCGGCGTGCCCTTCATGCCACACTCCTTCCGTCGGACGCAAACACGCGGAGCCTGGCCCCCTGCTCGTCCGTGACGATTCGTATCCGGTCTTTCCGCTTGCTCTCGGAGTTGTAGGCGGCTACGTTCGAAACATGGATCTTCGCCTCGAACGGAACCCTGCCGCCAGGGTTGTTCGCTTGCGGATTGGGACGGACATGGCGGATGCGCATGTTGATGTTCTCGACAACGACGTACTCCGGCCTGCGGTCCGCACTTGCGATGACGCGCGTGACCGTGCCGCGCTTGCCCTTGTCACGCCCGGCAAGCACAACTATCTCGTCACCTTTCCTGATTCTTCTCATGCTAGATGACCTCTGGAGCGAGCGACACGATCTTCATGAACCGCTCCGATCGGAGTTCGCGCGTAACCGATCCGAAAACGCGGGTGCCGATCGGCTCGTTCTTGGCGTTCAGGAGCACCGCGGCGTTGCCGTCAAAACGGATCAACGATCCGTCCGGCCGACGCACGCCCTTGGTTGTGCGCACGACCAGCGCATTGTGGATCTCGCCTTTCTTGACCCGGCCGCGCGGGATCGCCTGCTTGACACTCACCTTGACGATGTCGCCGATGCGGGCGTAGCGGCGCTTCGAGCCGCCGAGCACCTTGATGCACATCACCTTCTTTGCGCCCGTGTTGTCGGCAATGTCGAGAACCGACTGCATCTGGATCATTGCACTGTCTCCTGGCTGCCGCTCACCTTGCGCACCAACACCCAGGACTTGCGCTTCGAAACCGGCCGCGACTCCTTCACGACCACCGTGTCGCCAGCACGACAGATCTCTTCGGGATCATGGATTAGCAGCTTGTGGCGCCGGCGCATCACCTTGCCGTACAGGGGATGCTTGACCCTGCGCTCAATGAGCACCTTGACCGTCTTGTGCCGTGCATCCGCCTGCACCACGCCGCGCAGATGGCCATGCGCCCTCTTCTCGGCCGTGCCTGTTTCTGTTCCGCTCATTTCGACATCTCCGCTGTTCGCTTCTCGCGCAGAACCGTCATCACAACCGCAATGTCGCGGCGGACGCGGCCAAGCTCGCTCGTCCTGTTCAGTTGCTGCGTCGCCTTTTGCATGCGCAGCCTGAAACTCTCCTTGCGCAGCTCCTGCAACTCCGTCTGAAGTTCCTCGCCGGTTCTCGCCCTGATTTCCGAAGCCTTGACCATCCTAGTTGTCCCTTCTGCTGACAAACATGGTCGGCAGTGGCAGCTTGGAATCCGCCAATCTGAACGCCTCGCGGGCAAGTGTCTCGCTAACCCCTTCCATCTCGTAAAGAACCTTGCCGGGCCGGATCTCGGCCACGTAGTACTCGGGATTGCCCTTGCCGCTTCCCATCCGGACCTCCGCAGGCTTCTTGGATACGGGCTTGTCTGGGAAGATACGGATCCAGACGCGGCCGCCACGCTTGATCGAGCGTGTCATCGCACGCCTCGCCGCCTCGATCTGGCGGGCTGTGAGCCGGCCGCGGCCAACGGCCTTGAGACCGAACTCGCCGAAGCTGACCAGGTTCCCGCTCGTCGACGGACCGCGGTTGCGCCCCTTGTGGCACTTGCGGTACTTCATCTGGCTTGGCTGCAACATGATCCGCTACTCCTTCGCTTCCGTCTTGTGATCAGCGGGCTTCTTGGCAACCGCCTTCTTGGCAACCGCCTTCTTGACAACGGGCTTCTTCGCAGCAACTTTCTTGGCGGCCGGCTTCTTGGCAACCGCCTTCTTCGCAGCAGGCTTCCCGGCGGCTGATTTCCTCTTCACGCCCTCCTCCGCCTTCTCGCCGGCATCCAACCCGGAAACCTTCGCCTTTGCGGGGATCGCCTTGTCGTCCTTGCCTGCGTCCTCCGGCACCGGGAGACCGGCAGCGCTGTCCGTTGATGCCAAATCATCGAAATCGACCATCTCGCCGGCAGTGCGCTGCTTGCGTGTCCGTTGGTACACCTCTCCCTTGAAGATCCACACCTTGACTCCGACCGTCCCCATGGTGGTGTGAGCGGCTGAGAATCCGTAATCGATGTCGGCGCGCAACGTGTGAAGCGGAACCCGTCCCTCGCTGTAGCGCTCGGTCCGGGCGATTTCCGCGCCGTTGAGCCGGCCTGAACAGATGATCTTGATGCCCTGGACGCCAAGACGGAGCGCAGACGACACCGCACGGCGCACGGCGCGGCGGAACGCCACGCGCTTCTCAAGCTGAGATGAGATGTTCATCGCAATCAGCTGTGCGTCCGCCTCCGGCTGGCGAATCTCCTCGATGTCAAGCCGGATGTCGTTGTCGCTCCCGAACACGGCCTTCAGCTCGCCACGCAACTTCTCGATGTCCTCGCCTTTCTTGCCGATCACCATGCCTGGCCGCGCAGTGTGAATGATCGCCCGCACCACGCCCGGATGACGCTTGATCTCGATCCTCGAGATCATCGCCTGGCCAAAGCGCTTGCGGATGAAAGTGCGCACCTCCGAATCGGCCAGAACCTGCTCCTTGAACTTCGTGCCGCGTGCGTACCACATTGAACTCCAGTTGCGGCGGATCGCCAAACGGTAGCCTATTGGATTGATCTTCTGTCCCATGGCTATTCCTGATCCTTCCTTTCTTCCTGGCCATCGCCAGCCACAGCCTCCGCTTCAGGAGCCGCCACGGCCGGCGAAGCGGCCCGGCCCGGCGCCGAATCCCGGCCATCGCTCAGCATGACGCTGATGTTGCAGTGATGCTTCTTGTATCCGGCACCGCGTCCGCGCGCGCGCGGACGGAAACGCTTGAATCTGAGCCCCTCGTTCACATAGACCGTCTCAACCTTGAGACGGTCTATGTCCGCGCCAAAGTTGTTCTCCGCATTGGCAATCGCCGAGTTGAGCAGCTTGCGGAAAAGCACTTCCGTCTTGCGGTTCGGAAAGTCAAGCAGGTCGGTCGCGCGCTGAACCGTCAGGCCGCGGATCACATCCGCCACCAGGCGGCACTTCTGTGCCGAGACCGGGGCGTTGCGCAAATGTGCGGAATACTGCATGCCTCTACTTCCTCTGCGACGACTTGTCGCCGGTCGGATGACCGCGGAACGTCCTCGTCGGAGCGAACTCGCCGAGACGGTGGCCAATCATGTTCTCGGTGACGAAAACGGGGACATGCTGGCGCCCATTGTGAACGCTGATGGTCAGCCCCACAAAGTCCGGAGTGACCATGGAACGCCGCGACCACGTGCGGATCGGCCGGCGGTCCTTGTTCTGCTGAGCCTTGAGCACCTTGTCCAAGAGATGGTGCTCAACCATCATGCCCTTTCTCGATGAACGCATGCTGACCCTACTTCTTTCTGCGCCGGACAATCATGTTCTGCGTGCGCTTGTTGTTGCGTGTCCGGAAGCCCTTCGACGGAGTGCCCCATGGACTGCGCGGTATCTTGTTCGACTTGCTGCGACCTTCGCCTCCGCCCATCGGGTGATCGACCGGATTCATCGCCATGCCCCTCACGGTGGGCCTCCAGCCCCGGTTCACCTTGGCTCCGGCCTTGCCGAGCTTGCGCAGGAAATGCTCGCTGTTGCCAACGCCGCCAACCGTTGCACGGCAGCCAATTGCAACCTTGCGCACCTCTCCGGACTTCATGCGCAACAGCGCATGTGTCGGCTCAACTGCCACAAGCTGGGCCTGCGAGCCGGCCGAACGGGCCAGCTGGGCGCCCTTGCCGGGCCTGAGTTCGATGCAGTGGATGGTGGTGCCAACCGGTATGTTTGACAGCGGAAGGCAGTTGCCTTTCCGGATCGGAGCGACCGGGCCGGACATGAGCTCGTCACCGGCCCTGATCCCTTCCGGCGCCACAATGTAGCGCCGCTCGCCGTCCGCATAGCACAGCAACGCTATGTGCGCGCTGCGGTTCGGATCGTACTCGATGCGCTCAACCTTGGCCGGTATGCCGTCCTTGTCGGCACGACGAAAATCGACCATTCGGTGGAAGCGCTTGTGTCCTCCACCGCGGTGCCGGACCGTGATGCGGCCGTTGTTGTTGCGGCCGCTGGTTCGGCGCTTTGGCTCGATCAGCGAAGGCATGGGACGTCCCTTGTGGAGATTCGGGCTGACAACGCGGACCATGCTGCGCTGTCCCGGCGTGACGGGCTTCATCTTCCTGACCGGCATCACGCGTTCTCCGAATAGTTGATGTCATGGCCTTCCGCGAGACGCACGTAGGCTTTCCGGCGCATGTTGCGACGCCCCACGACACGGCGGGTCTGGCGTGAATTGACAGTCTTGCCGCGGATGTTTGCCACGCGTACATCCGCAACTTCAACCGAAAACATCTTCTCGACCGCCTTGCGAATGCTCAGCTTGTCTGCGCTCGGCGCCACCTCGAACACGTGCACGCCACCCGCTTCAGCGGCTGCAAGACTCTTCTCCGACACGACCGGATGGCGAATCACGTCGATCAGGGACTTGTAGGCGTGCCTGCTCACGTCCACATCTCCTCCATCGCCCTGATCGCGCGCTCGGACACAACAACCGAATCGCAGTACATCAGGTCGGTCGGGCCAACGCAGCCCAGACGCAGCGCCGCCGCCGTCGGCAGGTTGCGTGCCGCAAGAGCCAGGTTGCCGTCCAACTCGGTGTCAACAAACAGCACGCGGCCCGCAACGCCGTGGTCCCTGATCCAGGCGGCAAGATCCCGGGTCTTCGGATTGGGCAGAGCCAACAATCCGGCCACCCGCAGCCGGTCTTCCCGAACCAGCTGCGAAAGAAGCATCGCCATCCCGGAACGGAACACCTTGCGGTTGATCTTGTGCGTGAAATTCTCGTCAGGCCGGTTCGGAAACGCACGGCCGCCCCCGACTCGCACGGGGCTCGACGACATTCCGCCTCTGGCGCGGCCAGTGCCTTTCTGCCGGAACAGCTTCTTCGTGCTGTGGGCCACTTCCGCCCGCGTCTTCTGAGCGCGGGTGCCCTGCCTGCCGTTGGCACGGTAGGACATGACAAACTGGTGCAGCACGCCTTCCTTGAGAGGGTGGGCAAACAGCTTGTCGCTGGCGTCCAGTCCGGTTTCGCTTCCGATTGCGCTGAGCCTCATCGTCATGCCCCCGCCGCCTTGGCCTTGACCGCCGGACGCACCATGACCTCCCCGTCGGAGGAGCCTGGAACCGCACCGCGGACCAAAAGCAGGCCACGCGCCTCGTCGATGCGCACAACCCTGACGTTCTGTACGGTGCGTCGCTTGGCTCCCATATGCCCTGACATCTTCTTGCCCGGAAACACTCTTCCAGGATCCTGGCGCTGGCCGATCGAACCCGGCTTGCGCGTTGAGCGTGAATTGCCGTGGGTTTCCCGGTTCGAGCGGAAATGGTACCGCTTGATCACTCCCGCAAACCCCTTGCCCTTGGTAACCCCGGTCACATCGACCAGCTGTCCCTCGGAGAAAAGCGTGACTGGAATCTGCTCGCCAGGCTTGCAATCTTCCATCGATTCGCCGGCGTCCATGCGGAACTCGCGCAAACGGCGTGCCGGACCTGCAAGATGCTTGGCCAGATGCCCTATCTCGGGCTTCGGTATTCTCCTCTGCTTGCGCTCACCCTGGGCGACCTGGACGGCATCGTAGCCGTCGGTGCCAACGCGCTTGACCTGGGCGATGCGGTTGCCGGAGACGTCAAGAACGGTCACCGGAATGCTGTCCCCGTTGTCCTCAAATATGCGGGTCATGCCGACCTTTCTTCCAAGAAGTCCCATCATGGCGCTACGTCAGGTCGATCTCGGCATCAATCCCGGCAGGGAGATCGAGCTTGAGAAAGGAATCGGTGGTCTTTTCGGTCGGATCGATAATGTCGATCAGCCGCGAGTAGGTGCGGATCTCAATCTGCTCCCGTGACTTCTTGTCGACGTGCGGCGAGCGTAGCAGGTCGAACCTCTCGCGCCGCGCCGGCAGTGGAACCGGACCGCGTACATAGGCTCCGGAGCGCTTGGCTGTGTTGACGATGTCGGAAGTCGAAGCGTCGATCAGCTTGTAGTCGTAGCTTCTCAGGCGGATGCGGATGCGCTGTCCCTGCTTCTTTGGTGCCATTGCCTTCCCCGTTCCGCCGCTTCAGCGCTACTTGACGATGTCGGTGACGACGCCGGCGCCGACGGTTCGGCCGCCTTCGCGGATGGCGAAGCGCAGGTTCTTCTCCATGGCGATGGGAGAGATCAGTTCGACCTGCATGGCGACGTTGTCGCCGGGCATGACCATTTCGGTGCCTTGCGGGACGGTGATCGAGCCGGTGACGTCGGTGGTGCGGAAGTAGAACTGCGGCCGGTAGCCGGTGAAGAACGGCTTGTGGCGTCCGCCCTCCTCCTTGGCCAGGATGTACACCTCCGCCTTGAAGGCGGTGTGCGGGGTGATCGAGCCCGGCTTGGCCAGCACCTGTCCGCGCTCGACCTCCTCGCGCTTGAGGCCGCGCAGCAGCACGCCGACGTTGTCGCCGGCCTGGCCCTGGTCGAGCAGCTTGCGGAACATCTCCACTCCGGTGCAGGTGGTCTTCTGCGTCTGGCGGATCCCCACGATCTCGATCTCCTCGCCGACCTTGACCACGCCGCGCTCAATGCGCCCGGTCACCACCGTGCCGCGGCCCGAAATCGAGAACACGTCCTCCACCGGCATCAGAAACGTCCCGTCGACCGCACGCTCCGGCTCCTCCAGGTAGCTGTCCAGCGCCTGCGCCAGCTCCTCCACCTTGCCGCGATGCTCCGCATCGCCCTCCAGCGCCTTCAGCGCCGAACCGGTCACCACCGGCGTGTCGTCTGCCGGAAACTCATACTGCGTCAGCAACTCGCGAACCTCCACCTCGACCAGCTCCAGCAACTCCGCATCGTCCACCTGGTCCGACTTGTTCAGGAACACCACCACCTTCGGAACCCCCACCTGGCGCGCCAGAAGCAGATGCTCGCGCGTCTGCGGCATCGGACCGTCCGCCGCGCTCACCACCAGGATCGCCGCGTCCATCTGCGCCGCTCCCGTGATCATGTTCTTCACGTAGTCCGCGTGGCCCGGACAGTCCACGTGCGCATAGTGGCGCGCCGACGTCTCATACTCCACGTGCGACGTGTTGATCGTGATCCCGCGCGCCTTCTCCTCCGGTGCGTTGTCGATCTGATCATATCCCTTGCCTTCTCCGCCGTGCGACGACAACACCTGCGTCAGCGCCGCCGTCAGCGTCGTCTTGCCGTGATCCACGTGGCCGATCGTACCCACGTTCAAGTGCGGCTTGGTACGCTCAAACTTCTCCTTGGCCATTATGTGCTTTCTCCTGTCTCTTGCTGCCTATATGGCTAGTGTCTGGTCGCAACCTCGTCGGCGATGCCTCTCGGAACCTCCGAGTAGCGGCCGAACTCCATGGTGTAGGTGGCGCGGCCCTGGGTCAGCGAGCGCAGCGTGGTCGAGTAGCCAAACATCTGCGCCAGCGGAACGTCGGCCCTGATGCTCTTGATCCCGGCGACAATGTCACCCATCCCCTGGATGGTGCCGCGACGCGAGTTCAGGTCGCCCATGACGTCGCCCATCTTCTCCTCCGGCGTCTCGACCTCGACCTGCATCAGCGGCTCAAGCAGAAACGGATCGGCCTTGCGCAACCCCTCGCGGAACGCCATCGAGGCGGCCATGCGGAACGCCTGCTCGCTCGAATCCACCTCGTGATAGGAGCCGTCGTACAGCGTGACCTTGATGCCGACCACCGGATAGCCGGCCATGACGCCCGACTGCAGCACATCGCTGACGCCTTTCTGTACCGCAGGTATGTAGTCCTTCGGGACCGCACCACCCTTGATCTCGTCCTTGAACTCGAAATTCTTGCCGTTCGACAGAGGCTCGATGCGCAGCCAGACATGTCCGTATTGGCCGCGGCCACCGGTCTGCTTGATGAACTTGCCTTCGGATTCGACGTTCTTGCGGATCGCCTCGCGATAGGAGACCTGGGGATTGCCCACGGTCGCCTCGACGCCGAACTCGCGCTTGACACGGTCAACGAGAACCTCCAGATGCAACTCGCCCATGCCGGAAATGATGGTCTGGCCGGATTCGTTGTCGCTACGCACGTGGAAGGACGGATCCTCCTTGGCCAGCCGGCCGAGGGCAAGTGACATCTTCTCCTGATCCTGCTTGGTCTTGGGCTCAACCGCCACATGGATCACCGGATCCGGAAAGTCCATCTTCTCCAGGATGATCGGCTTGCTCTCTTCGCAAATGGTCTCGCCCGTGATGATGTCCTTGAGACCGACGGCGGCGGCAATGTCGCCTGCACGCACCTCCTTGATTTCGTCCCGCGAGTTGGCGTGCATCTGCAGAAGCCTGCCGATCCGCTCGCGCTTGCGCTTGAGAGGATTGTAGACCGTGTCGCCCGAGGAAAGGACCCCCGAATAGACCCGGAAGAAAACCAACTGACCGACATACGGATCCGTCGCTATCTTGAAGCCGAGCGCACAGAAGCTCTCGGAATCGTCGCTCTTGCGTGTCACGCTCTCGCCCTTCTCGTCGGAACCCGTGATCTCTATCACCTCGACCGGACTCGGGAGGTAGTCAACGACACCGTCAAGCAGAGGCTGGACACCCTTGTTCTTGAACGCGGTTCCACACAGCACCGGCACGATCTCGTTCGCTATCGTGCGCAGCCGCAGCCCGCGGCGGATCTCGTCCTCGTCCAGCGCACCCGAATCGAGGTACTTCTCCATCAGAATCTCGTCGCCTTCGGCAGCCGCCTCGACAACCTTCTCCCGCAGCTCCGCCGCACGGTCCTGGAGATCGCCGGGAACGGCATCCTCAACCATCTTGGAACCCATTGATTCCGCATCAAACAGAAGCGCCTTCATGCGGATCAGGTCAACCACGCCCTTGAAGTCCTCTTCGGCGCCTATAGGGATCTGGATCGGCACGGCGACGGCTTTCAGCCGGCTTCCGATCTGCTCGCAGACCTTGGGGAAATCGGCGCCAACGCGATCCATCTTGTTGACGAAGGCAAGACGTGGAACCTTGTAGCGGTTGGCTTGGCGCCACACCGTCTCCGACTGTGGCTGGACACCGGCAACCGCGCAGAAAACGCACACTGCGCCATCGAGAACGCGCAGCGAACGCTCGACCTCGATGGTGAAGTCCACGTGGCCCGGAGTGTCGATGATGTTGATGCGATGCAGCGGATACTGATCTTCCGAGCCTTTCCAGAAGCAGGTGGTCGCCGCCGACGTGATCGTAATGCCGCGCTCCTGCTCCTGCTCCATCCAGTCCATGACGGCGGTTCCGTCATGCACCTCGCCAATCTTGTGCGAGATGCCCGTGTAGAAGAGGATGCGCTCCGTCGTGGTGGTCTTGCCCGCATCTATGTGCGCCATGATTCCGATGTTGCGGTACTGTCCGATCTCAGTCTGTCTTGCCATGGCGCGCAGTCTCTAGAATCGGAAGTGTGAGAATGCCTTGTTGGCCGCCGCCATGCGATGTACGTCCTCGCGCTTCCTCATCGCGACACCCCGGCCTCCGCAGGCCTCAATCAGCTCGTGGGCAAGACGCAGGGCCGTCGACTTCTCGGAGCCCGTGCGCATGGCATCCCGGATCCACCGCATGGCCAGCGCCGTCGAACGTTCACCGCGCACCTCGATGGGAACCTGGTAGTTGGCGCCGCCGACACGACGGCTCTTGACCTCGATCAGCGGACGCACGTTTTCGATCGCCGTCGTCAGGGTCTCGACCGGATCCTTCTTCGCCTTCGCTTCGATATGGTCAAGCGCGCCGTAGATGATCTGCTCGGCAACCGACTTCTTGCCGCTGCGCATGACGATGTTGATGAACTTCGAAACCACCGCGCTACGGTATTTCGCATCAGGAAGCACCTCTCGCTTCGGCGGAACCCTCTTTCTCGGCACGGCTGGAACCTCCCTCTACTGCTTTGGCCTTTTCGAGCCGTACTTGGAGCGGCCCTGGCGGCGGCTTTCGATGCCGGCAGTGTCAAGCGAGCCGCGAACCGTATGGTAGCGAACGCCCGGCAAGTCCTTGACGCGCCCGCCGCGAATCAGGATCACCGAGTGCTCCTGGAGGTTGTGGCCTTCACCGCCGATGTAGGTGGTCACCTCGTACCCGTTGGTCAAACGAACGCGTGCCGCCTTGCGTAGAGCCGAGTTCGGCTTCTTCGGCGTGGTTGTGTAGACACGCAGACATACGCCCCGTTTCTGGGGACATCTTTCGAGCGCCGGCGTGGTCGACTTGTACCGCTTCGGGCGGCGTGGCTTCCTTACCAGCTGATTGATGGTCGGCATAATTTCAGTTGTTCCATGTTGCCTGTCCGGCAATCCGGCAAATGTGCGGCAAGCCACACATCCGGCACCAAGCAGAGTCCGCAATTATAGACTAAATCGGAGGTAACGGAAGCGGTTTTTTGCACAAGCCGTCACGCTTTTTCCTGCCCCGGGAGCACAACGCCTGAATGGGCCTCAGGATTCCCCTTCGGCGGCATACGCATCCACGGCGCGGCGGACCACATGCCCCGGAAACCCCCTGCCAAGCAGGAAACGGTGGCGCCTTGCGCGCTCTTTCGCGTCCGGCCGGCCGGCCATGCATTTCCTTCTAAGGCATTCGACGGCCCGCTTGATGGCGTCGTCGTCCCCACCCAAGATCTCCATGGCCTCTTCGACCAGTTCCGCCGAAACCCCCTTGGCCCTGAGTTCGCTCCTGATACGCAACGGACCCATCTTCGGGCTCTTGACCCTGACGAACTCCTCCGCATAACGGCGATCCGAAAGCAGCTGCTCTCCCTCAAAGCGGTCAAGCACTGCCACAACTTCCAGCGTGTCTCCGAACCTGGACCTGAGTTTTCCGGCCAGTTCGGCCCTCGAGTGTTCCCGGCGCGCGAGAAGGCCAGCGGCGCAACGCGCTATGCGGTCACTCGTCTCCATCCTTGGCGGAGGCTTCCTGCCGCTTGGACGCGGATGCCCTGCTCTTCGGCTGACCGATATCGAGTTCCTTCAGTATGCGCTTGTGCAGCTCCTCGGAGATCTTCGGATTCTCCTTGAGAAACAGGCGGGAATTCTCCTTGCCCTGGCCGATCCTGGTGCCACCGTAGGCGAACCAGGAGCCGGACTTGTCAACCATGCCGTGGGTCACGCCAAGATCCAACAGTTCGCTCTCAAGGGATGTCCCCTCGCCGTAGAGAATCTCGAACCCGGCGGTACGGTACGGAGCGGCAACCTTGTTCTTGATCACCTTGACACGGGTCTCGTTGCCGATGATCTCGTCGCCCCGCTTGACCGGCGAACCGCGGCGGATGTCGAGCCGCATGGTTGCGTAGAACTTCAGGGCGTTGCCGCCGGTCGTCGTCTCGGGGCTTCCGTAGATGACGCCGATCTTGAGGCGGATCTGGTTGATGAACACCACGAGCGTGTTCGACGTCTTGATGTTGCTGGTCAGCTTGCGCAACGCCTGCGACATGAGCCGGGCCTGCAGTCCGACATGGGAATCGCCCATCTCTCCGGCGATCTCGGCCTTCGGGACCAGAGCGGCCACCGAATCGATCACGACCACGTCGACCGAAGCGGATCGCACCAGAGTGTCCACGATCTCAAGCGCCTGCTCGCCACTGTCCGGCTGTGAAATCACCAGATCTCCGATGTTGACGCCGAGCTTCTCGGCGTAGGTCGGATCAAGCGCATGCTCGGCGTCGACGAACGCCGCCACGCCTCCGGTTTTCTGCGCCTGCGCGATCACCTGCAGCGCAATGGTTGTCTTTCCCGAGGATTCGGGGCCGAAGATCTCGACGACCCGGCCACGAGGCATGCCGCCAACGCCAAGAGCGATGTCAAGAGCCAGCGAGCCGGTCGATATCACCTGCAGCTCCGCGGACCGCTCCTGCTCTATGTAGTCACTCATGAGCATGACCGACCCCTTGCCATGCTGCTTTTCCAACTGCGCCAAGGCGGCCGCCAGCGCCTTGCGCTTGTTATCTTCCCCTGTCTTCTTCGATTCAGCCATGACCCTTGTTGTGCAATAATGATTTGAAATGGTTCCAGCATTGTATTACATGCCGCAAACGGATTCGGCAGAAACGCATTCCGGTTCCACGCTCACCTACGACATCGCCATCATCGGCAGCGGGCTTGCCGGCATGTCGTTGGCGCTGAGACTCGAAACGGACCTGAAGATCGGGATCTTCTCGAAGCCTGCCACAAGCTCCGGAGCCAGCGAATGGGCTCAAGGCGGAATCGCCGCAGTTCTGGACGGGAGCGATTCGTTCGAGCGGCACGCCAATGACACTCTTAAGGCGGGGGCAGGCCTATGCAATGACGATGTGGTCCAGGCGGTGGTCCGCGCCGGCCCCTTGTGCGTCGGCTGGCTTGCAGAACTGGGTGTTCCGTTCACCAGGGACAACTCCGGGCTGTTCCATCTCGGCCGGGAGGGCGGCCACAGCGCCCGTCGGATCGCACACGTCCTTGACGCCACCGGCAAGGCAGTGCTCGACACCCTCCGCCGGCACATCGGCAAACGGCCGAACATCACCGTTCACAACCGCCACGTGGCGATCGACCTCAGGACCGAAGGCAAGGTCTGCACCGGATTCCACGCCCTCGACACCGGCAACGGCAGGATCATCGCCGTCGGCGCCCAGGAGACCGCACTCGCCAGCGGCGGAATCGGAAAGGTCTATCTCTACACGACCAACCCCGACGCCAGCACCGGCGACGGGATCGCCATGGCGTGGCGCGCCGGATGCCGCATAGCCAACATGGAATTCGTCCAGTTCCACCCCACCTGCCTGTACCACCCGGAAGCGAAATCGTTCCTGATCAGCGAGGCCGTCCGCGGCGAAGGCGGAATTCTGCTTGCCGACGGCAGACGTTTCATGCCGGACTACCATTCCCAGGCCGAACTCGCTCCGCGCGACATCGTCGCGCGAGCCATGGACGAGGAGATGAAGCGCAGCGGCGCCGACCATCTGGAACTGGACGTGTCTGGCATGGGACTGGAATTCCTGCAGAAGCACTTTCCGAACATACTGCGCCGCTGCGGCGAGTACGGAATCGACATCTCAAGGCGCCCGATACCGGTGGTGCCAGCCGCCCACTACTCCTGCGGAGGCATCGTCACCGACATCCGCGGAAGCACCGACATCGACGGGTTGACCGCCATCGGCGAATGCGCCTGCACCGGGCTTCACGGCGCCAACCGGCTGGCCAGCAACTCGCTGCTGGAGTGTGTTGCTCTGGCAATGAACGCCGCCGAGCGGCTGAAGGATTCACTTCCGAAAGGAAAGCCGCCTCCCGAGCCCTGGGACAATAGTCAAGTGAAGCCGTCGCCCGAAGAGGTGATGGTGTCCCACAACTGGGACGAGCTGCGGCGGCTGATGTGGAACTACGTGGGCATCGCGCGCACCGACGAGAGGCTTGACCGGGCACGCCGGCGGCTGAAGACGCTGCGGCAGGAAGTCGGCGACTACTACGGCAACTACATCCTGCGCCAGGACTTCCTCGAGCTGCGCAACCTGGTCGACTGCGCTGAGATCATGGTCGACTCCGCCATGCTCAGAAGGGAGTCCCGCGGCCTGCACCACAACTCGAACTGTCCCGAAACCTCCCGTGTCGCCCGCGACACCGTCCTGTCGCATGCCAAACCGGCCAGCCTGGACAAGGCGGTGGCCAGAAACGATTAGAATAGGCAGTCACATATACGCGGCGCCTGGTGCTGCCATGCCGCCAACCGCCAAGGAAGGGTGGCAGAGCGGTCGAATGCACTGGTCTTGAAAACCAGCGAAGCCTCACGGTTTCCGAGGGTTCGAATCCCTCCCCTTCCGCCATAGCGCGAACCGCTCCTGCCGAGTCCAGTCAAAAGGGATGCTCTCCCGTTTGCGCACGTCACGTGCGGGAATGCGCCAATTTAGCGAATGCCGCCTGAGGTGATAAAATCCCCCGCCATGATACAGAGGAAGAATCTGGACTTGATGGCGGGGCTGCTTGTCATCTTCGGAGTGGGTGCGCTGGTGTTCGTGGCGCTTCAAGCCGCCAACATCGGAGCAATTGACGCCGCCAAGACCTACCAGATCAAGGTGCGTTTCGAGAATCTCGGCGGCATCAAGCAACGCTCCGCGGTCAGAAGTTCCGGGATTCTCGTCGGCCGGGTCGACAGCGTCCTGCTGGATTCGGACATCTACGAGGCGGTCGCCTCGCTTTCCATAGAGGAAACCTACAGATTCCCGGCGGACTCCATATTCTCCATCGTGTCGACCAACCTGTTGGGCGACCAGTATGTCAACATCGTTGCGGGCGGGGCCGACGAGATGCTGGAGAACGGCGATTCGGTGCTGGGCAACTCAGCCCTCATACTGGAGGACCTGATCGGAAATTTCCTGGTTGACACGGCGGAGAAGGAATGATGAACAAGGCTAGCGGCATTGCACGACAACTCGGGACGGCATTTGCGGCGTTCTCGATGCTCGTGACGGCGGCTTATGCCGCCGTTGACATCAAGACGCTCATGAGCGAAGTCGACGAGATGAACCAAACCGTCATCAGCAAACTGGTCGCCGGCAGAATCAACGGGAAACTCAACAGCGACGTAGCCTTGGAGATCATCCGTGAACACGCAAGCGCCCGCTTTGACTTCGAGCGGATCACGCGCACCGCCGTCGGCAAGTACTGGAAAAAGGCAAGCGAAGAGCAACGCAAGCTGCTGACCAGCCTGTTCGGACAGCTTCTCGAGAAGACCTACTCAAACACCTTGGCCAAGTTCAGCGACCAGCGCATTTCGGTTGAAGGCGCGGAGAAGCGCAACAGCAACCTGTACTCGGTTCGACTCAATGTCCTGCATGAGGGCAAGGAAATTGTCATCGACTACCTGGTGCACGACGAAAAGGAGAACTGGCTCATCTACGACGTCAAGGTCGAGGGCATCAGCCTCATCGCAAGCTACCGCAACCAGTTCTCCCAAGTGATCAGGAAATCCGGCGTGGATGGCCTGGCGAACCTGCTTCGCCAGCGCATCTAGGATCCACGGTGAACACCGTTGCCCCCAAGGGCAACCTGACCATCGACGACCATGAGGAGGTCTTCGCCGAGATCCGAAAGCACATTGCGGGGAACGACGACCTGACCATTGACCTGGGAGGCCTCCAAAACATCGATTCGATAGCCGTTGCGATCTTCATCGAGGTGATCAGGAGGATGCAGTTCAACAACCGCAAGGCCATGTTCCTGAACCTGCCGGAGCGGTTCAGGCTTCTGCTTGATCTCTACGAGGTCGGAGACCACTTCGAGCTGGCCAACGGCCAATGACCCGCTCCGGAACGGAGCCAAATCCCGCACAGCGGCTGATCTTCGCGCTTGATGTGCCCACCCGTGCGGATGCGGCATCCCTGGTTGCGAAGCTTGAGGCTGAAATGTCCTTCTTCAAGATCGGTCTGGAGCTGTTCTCCGGCGGGGACGGTGCGCCTCTTTGTCGCGAACTGGTTGCCGCCGGCAAGAAGGTGTTCGTCGACATCAAGCTGTTCGACGTTCCGGCCACCGTGGCCCGTGCAACGGCCCGCGTAGCCGAACTTGGCGCCACATTCCTGACGGTGCATGGCAACGATGCGATCCTGGAAGCCGCCGTGCGCGAAGCGGGCGACACCGGGATCCTCTCCGTCACGTCGCTGACCAGCCTCGACCGGAGCGACCTGGAGAGTCTCGGCTTCTCCTGCGATCCGGCGGAACTGGCGCTGTCGCGCGCATCGCGCGCCCTTGACATCGGATGTCGCGGAGTCGTCTCGTCCGGGCTTGAGGTGGCACAGTTGCGCAAGCGGTTCGGCGAACACCTTGCTGTCGTCACGCCTGGCGTACGCCCTGTACTCAATGTGGAGGATGAGGATCAGAAGCGCATCTCAACCCCGGAACAGGCAGTGCGCGACGGAGCCGACTACATCGTGGTGGGAAGGCCCATCAGGGATGCCGCGGATCCCGCCGAAAGCGCACGGCAGATCATCAAGGGAATCGGCAGGGGACTTGCTGCGCGCAACAGCGCGGCATCCGGGAACTGACACGCAAGTCAGGGAACCGGATCACTGCCTCCGGCACAGTACGGATGGCAGCGCAGAAGCCTCCAGACAGTCAGGCGCAGGGCGCGCAGAAAGGAATGGCGCGTGAACGCCTCGACGGCATATTCGGAACAGGACGGAGTGAACCGGCAATTCCCCCGGAACAGCGCTCCGAGCGATTTCCGGTAGCAGGACAGCAGCACGAGTGCGATCCGGTTCGGAAGCCGGGTCACTTCCATCTCCAGGTGGTTCCGTCACGGCCATCCTCGATCAGCACGCCGGCCTCCGCAAGCCGGCTGCGTATCCCATCGGCACGCTCGAAGTTGCGGCTTCGCTTGGCCTCGCTGCGCTCGGCGATCAGCGCCGCAATGTCGTCCTTGCCGAGATCCGATTCGCCCCTGAGGCGCTTATGCCGGAACCACTGCTCCGGCTCGACCGTGAGCAGTCCGATCGTGTTCGCCGACGCCACCAGGCTGCCGCACATTCCGTTGCACTGCGCCACGTCGCCTTCCTTGTTCAGGGCAGTTGCGTACTTGTGCAGAAGCGCCACAGCCATCGGCGTGTTCAGGTCGTCGTAGAGACAGTTCATGAACTCCTCCGGAGGCGTGCCGGCAGGTACGGATCCGGCCTTCGACACCGCAAGATACAGGCGGTCAAGCGACAGCTTCGCTTCGGAAAGCAGTTTCTCCGACCAGTCGAGAGGCTTGCGGTAGTGTCCGTTGAGCAGTGCATAGCGCACCACCTCGCCATGGTACTGGCCGAGTGCGTTGCGCAGCAGCACCATGTTGCCGACCGACTTCGCCATCTTGCTTCCCTTCATCGTGAGAAACCCGTTATGCAGCCAATAGTTCGCAAAGCGCCCGGTGCCGTGGGCGCACCGACTCTGCGCAATCTCGTTCTCGTGATGCGGAAACACCAGGTCCTGCCCGCCGCCATGGATGTCAATCGTCTCGCCAAGATGGGTTCCGGCCATCGCCGAGCATTCGATATGCCACCCTGGCCGACCCCTGCCCCACGGGCTGTCCCAGGCGGGCTCCCCCTGCCTGGACGGTTTCCAGAGGACGAAGTCGCCTGGATTCCTCTTGAACGGGGCAACCTCTATGCGGATCCCTTCGACGAGTTCGCTGGTGCGCCTGTTGGACAGTTCGCCGTACGGCGCATGCGAAGCCACATCGAACAGGACATGCTCTTCGACCGAGTAGGCGTGACCCTTGTCGATCAAGGTTTGCACCATCTCCAACATGTCCTGAATGTGCTCCGTGGCACGGGGCTCCACCGTCGGAGGAAGAACGTTGAGCCGGGCCACGTCCTCGCTGAACGCCTGGGCGTAGCGCACGGCGAGATCCGCGGCATTCTCGCCCTCGTCAGCGGCTACGCCAATGATCTTGTCGTCAATGTCAGTGATGTTGCGGACATAGCACACCCCGGAATACAGGTTGCGAAGCACGCGATACAGAACATCGAAGACTACGACAGACCGGGCATTGCCTACGTGTATCAGCCCGTAGACGGTGGGACCGCAGACGTACATGGTGACCTTGTCCGGATTCAGAGGCTTGAATTCCTCCATCCGGTTGGTCAGCGAATTGTGAACAACCAGCGTCACGATCCGGGCCGGTCCTTGTCCTTCCTGACGGAAACGCTGGAGCCCTTCCTCTCCACCACACAGTGAAAACAGCTTCTGGCTCCTTTGTGGCATGCCGGACCGGTCTGGTCGACACGTACCAGAACCGCATCACTGTCGCAGTCGATGCGCATTTCAACAAGGTTCTGGATGTTGCCGGAAGTGTCGCCCTTACGCCACATCTCGCGGCGCGAGCGTGAGTAGTAGTGGACGCGTCCACTCTCCAGCGTCAGCCGAACCGCATCGCGGTTCATCCAGGCAAGCATCAGCACCTCTCCGCTAAAGGCATCCTGCGCCACTGCCGGAACGAGACCGTCCGGTCCAAAGGCCACCTCCTCAAGAAACTCCTCCATCGGCATGTCAGCCATTAGAAACGGCACTTTCGCATGGCAACGCCAGCCTATTTACGGCGCCGAACCGCCTTTTCAATAGCCTTGCCGGCAACGTATGAGGCGGCGGACCCCGCCAGAGCGCCGCGGGCTCCCAGCTTGCGCGCAGCACTGCGCACCGCCTTGCGCTGTACGGTACGAACCGCCATCTTCACTAACAGCCTGACCAGCCATGAACTCATGACAGGATTATATCGCCTGCCTCGGAGATGGCAGCCGGAACCTTGTCGCTCCGGGTTGCCGCCAATGTTAGAATCGACACCATGATCCCGGATAAGCGAAAAGGGATAAATCATTTCGATTACCGGGGGTTTCCTTACAACGCACTGTTCTGGCTGCTGCCTGTTTCCCTGGTAACGGCGTGCGGCGGCGGCGGCGGGGGAGGCGCAGCAGTTGCAGACCAGTTTCCCGAAGTGCGGCGCTACTGGACAGCACAGACCAACTTCGACTACTCTTCCACAGTGACAAGTCCGCTTCAGCAGGCCTTCAAAGACGTCGGTCTCGATGCCGCAAGAGTTGACCGGAGCGCAAAAGCCTTTGTGGGCGACCGAGACCAGCATGGCACCGACATCAGGAACCTGCTGGCCGGAAATGGCCTTGATGCCGGCGTCAACTACAGCTACGTCACCTTGGACGGATTTACAAACATGGATGGAACATTCATCTATCTCACACCGTTCGTCGCAGCATACCAGCGCACCCCTGCGGATGGCATGGCCAGCTATTCGTACAGCTCCCTGTTCACTAGCGACCAAACGGTTGTACAGGGTCTGAATCAGAACAACATCGAGAGCCATTCCTGGCTTCTCGTCCCTACCGGCAACGAAGGCGAAGCGGGACCGTTGACCGACAGAGCTTTGGGTTTGATGAGAATGTTGGACCTGTCGATCCCGTCGGACCGGGCGATCCAGGCGCGGGTAACCGCACGACGGCAGGGAACACTTCTGGCTGCCGCCACCGGAAAACTGCGAATGTTCTACGGACTCAACGCAGACCAGACGGCGCGACACAGCCGTTCGAACGGATGCTGGGACATTGAGACGATCTGCATTGGGACACCGTACCAGTACAGTGTGGACGGCAACTCAATCAGGGGAACATCCTTTTCAACTCCCTACGGCTTTGCAACCTACCTGATGGCCTGGGAACGGCTCCCACAAAGCGTCGGCATCTCGATTGTCTTCGACATGGGGGACAAATGCACCCAGGACATGGGCATGGCGGGTCCCGATGCCGACACAGGCCTCGGAAGGCTGGATATCGGATGCATGGCAGCAGAAACCTATCGCAAAAGGGTGCGCCTGTTGAGAGGCGCACAGCATACGGATCTGCAGCAGTTCACGGACGATTTTGCGCAAAGCCTGTTTGCGCCGCAGCTGGGACATCTCACGCTTCCCGGAAAAACCGGAGCACAGTTCCGGATCGGCTTTGAGGGCGACAGCCTTCGATCCCACTACCGGCCTACGGCACACACGCCACGCAGGTACCACCCCGGGCTTCCCCTTTCCCTCCGTCTCTGGAAAACCAGCCGGATGCTGGGCGTTTCGAGGATTGGACACAGGGAATTCGGATTCTTTCTCGGCAACGAAACGCTGGTGGCCGGCATTTCGCACCGGCGCACCAGCGACTTCTTCGGCGGATACGGATCGGGACAGTTCGCGTTCGGGCCTGTCCGAAATCTCCGGCTACTCGTACAGGGACATGCTGTCAGCGACCACGATCCGGAAAGCGGTCTGACCATGACCGGCTGGGTCAGACAGGCGTCCACCAAAGGCGATGCCCTTCTTGATTCATTGAAGGGATGGGAAACAGGGCTGGCGCTCACACACAGACACGGCGTGGGCGCTCTTGACATCGGCACCTACGCCTGGATCTCCCGGTTCCACG
Organism: Gammaproteobacteria bacterium; assembly: GCA_965207545.1. GTDB lineage: Bacteria > Pseudomonadota > Gammaproteobacteria > Tethybacterales > CBDBMS01 > CBDBMS01. Next base: position 123,035 of record CBDBMS010000003.1, on the reverse strand, counting down.
GAGGCAGTGTCAGCGTTGCGGGAAACAGGTTCGCGATTGAGCCAAGCCAGGCCGAACACGGCGTATCCGTCAGCTTGAACTACAGTTTCTGACCAGGCCTCCTGCAAGCGCTGTCACTCGAACCAGCCGACCACCAGGAACGGGAACGCAACCAGAACGGCAAGACGAAAAACATCCCATGCTATGTAGGGTACAACACCCCTGTAAAGATCCCCGGTGCGAACGCCCGGCGCAAGGCGTCCGATCACGAGCAGATTGAGGCCCACAGGCGGAGTGATGAGTCCCATCTCAACAACAGTTAGGGCCAATATTCCAAACCATATCGACGTATGCTCGGGAGTCATGCCGAAGTCAAGGGACAACACCACCGGTAGGAATATCGGCATGGTCATGACGACCATGCTGAGCGACTCCATGAAGCAGCCAAGCACGACATAGACGAATAGGATCAGGGCGAGCGTCACGTAGGGCGAAGTGTTCGCGGAGCCGGCCAGGCCGGCAAGGGCATGGCCCAGCCCCGACAGGGCAAGAAACGAGCTGAACAGGTCGGCTCCAAGCAGAATCAGATAAACCATGGCCGTCACCGAGGCGGCGTCCCTAACGCTGGCAAGCAGCCCGTCCAGGCGCATGCCCATGGCTAGCGCGATCAGTCCCGCACCTGCGACCCCGACCGAAGCCCCTTCCGTCGGGGTGAACACTCCAGCATAGATGCCGCCGATCACGGCGGCAAAGAGGCCCAAGGTCGGAAGAACGTCGAGAGTCCTGTGCAACAGGCTACGACGATCCGGATTCTGTTGCGCCACCGGCCTGTCCAGCTGCGGATGCAGCCTGGCGGCCAGCGAGGCGGCAACCAGATAGCCGGCCACCGCAAGCACCGCCGGAACGCTCGCCGCAATGAACATTCGTACAACGCTCTGCTCGGCGAGAAAGGCGTAGATCACTATGACGATCGACGGCGGGATCAGTATCCCCAAGGTTCCTCCTGCGGCGAGCGAGCCGGTGGCGAGCGAATCCGGATAGGCTAGGCGCCGCATTTCCGGATAGGCGATCCTGCCCATGGTGGCCGCCGTCGCCAGCGACGATCCGGAAACCGAGCCAAACAGCGTGCAGGCTCCTATCGCCGCCATGGAAAGCCCGCCTCTGCGGCGGCCGAAAAACGCATTGGCGGAGTCAAACAGTGTGCGACTTATCCCCGACCTTGCCGCAAGCGAGCCCATCAGGAGAAACAGCGGAACCACCGACAAGGTGTATCCCGAAAAAAGATAGTAGGGACCCGTCTTAAAGATGTTGAGCAACGTATCCGACCCGTTCAGCCAGATGTGGCCGGCCGAAGCGGCAAGAAGCATGGCCGCCGCCACCGGAACACGCAGGCATAGCAGCGCAAGCAGCGCAAGCAGAACAACACAGCCGACAGTTTCCGGCGACATCACGCGTCTTCGGGCGGCCGTTCGCGCAGGCGCATGCAGGCGGTTACGGCACAGGCCAGACCGAGAAGCGCCATGCCGAAGACCATTGGAACCATGCTCCACCAGGTCGGTATGCCGAGGACCATGGATTCGCTCCCGAAACGGCGGAACTCCTCCAGGCCAGCACATAGCCGCCAGGCGATGACGACCGCCAGGACGCCAAGCAACATGTCGCCGAAGGCGTCAAATACGGCACGCCGGGATGGAGACAGCCAGCCGGTGGCGAAACCGACTGCCGGATTTCCACGCCTCAGCTGTCCGTACGGCAGCAACAGTGACACTGCAACCGCAGTTCCCATCTCGACCAGTTCATATTCGCCTGCAAGAGGCGCTCCAAACAGGGTCCTGGCAGTGACGCTGAAGACAGTCATCAGCGCAATTGCAACAAGCAGAAGTCCCCCGGCGAGCGCCGCAACGGTGCAAAGAGCGTCAAAGCCCCTCTCCAGGCGTGTGTGACCGGAGACCGCCTCCATGCCGCTACCGCCGGGAGCCGGAAGCGGTCACCGGCTGTGCTCCCTGAGCAGACGCTTTGCCTCCGACAGCAGCATGTCGCCCGGCAGACCGTCGGCATCGCGCGCCTCCACCCACTCGGCATGAACCTCGTTGGAGAAGGTGCGGATGGATTCAACCTCGCTCCGCGGCATGGTCTGGAAACTGTTGCCGTTGTCGATTGCCACCTTGCGGCCGATCTCGCCCGCTGTTTCCCAGGCATCTCCCGCCCGGCCCGCCCATTCGGTTCCGGAAACCCCGTCAATGGCCGCCTGCAGGTCTGGAGGCAGGCTGTCGTATTTCTCCCTGTTCATGGCAAGAAGGAACACCGCCGTATAGAATCCGCGACCTTCCAGCGATATGTCAGTGTGGTGCCGTGCGACCTCGTGGATCCGGAGCGGATGCGTCACGTCGAACGGAAGCACAGCCCCGTCGATGACACCGCGCAGAAGCGATTCCGGAACTTCCGGCACCGGCATGAACACCGGCGACGCACCCAGCTTGCCAAGCAGGTCGCCCATTCCTCGCGAAGGAACCCTGAGCTTGAGCCCTTCGAAGCCGGCCCGGCCATTGGAGACCGGTTCGCGGGTGTGCAAAAGGCCACGCTCGTGGCAACTGAACACCAGCGGCTTGATGCCGCTGAACTCCTCAACGCCATAAAGCTCGTAGAACTCGTGGATCGCACGGCTCGTCGATCCGGCATCAGTGACCATGAACGGAAGTTCGAACGCCGACATCACCGGAAACCTGCCTGGCGTGTAGGCTGGAAGAGTCCATATAATGTCAGCAATTCCCTCCCGAACCTGATCTATCAGCTGAGGCGGCTTGCCGCCCAGCTGCATCGACGGATAGAGCCTCACCTCGATACGTCCTTCGGACTTCTCGCTCAGCGCTTCGGCCCAAGGCATCAGCACCCGTGACTCCACGGTGGAGCCTGCCGGGAGAAAATGGTGAACCCTGAGGGTCACCTCGGCAGACATGGTGTTTACGCTTCCGGTCAACGCCCCCCAAAGGAAGGCGGTTCTGAACGCTGTCGTCAGAATGCTGTGCTTGCTCATCTTGGAAACTCCTCCTGTCTGCTCTCGCCGGTGATGGACAGGGATTTTAGGGGAATGTGTCCTGCCCAATTCAACGGCGGTGCCGCACAGCAGATGATTCGGCGTTCGCCATCCCTAAACACAACAGCCCTTGTGGCCGGCATGGCGGAGAATGGCGCCTGCGCAATCCCTGCTGTCGGGATCGATCTCGAATGCAAAGTCCCTCATCGAGCGCAGCCACACGGACTGTCGCTTCGCCAGGCGGCGGCTGGCGATGTTCGCCTGCTCGATGGCTGCGTCGAGGCTGATCTCCCCCAGCACATGCCGCACAATCTGTCTGTAGCCCACCGACCGCATGGACGGACTTTCCGGATCGATGCCGTCCCTTGCGAGCAGGTTCGACACCTCGCCCACCCAGCCTTGCGCAATGAATCCGTCGAGTCTGCTTCTGATGCGGATGCGGAGCGACGCGATATCCTGCGGCACCAGGCTGACCGCAACGGACGGCATGGGGATATGCCGCCGGCGCGAACCGGCAAGCCATTCGGACAACGTCCTTCCGGTGTCGAGCAGCACCTCCACGGCCCGCGATATGCGTTGCCGGTCATTCGGATGTATGCGGGCAGCGGAACGCGGATCGTGACGCACAAGCCAGTCATGGACAGCCGCGACACCCTCTTCGTCAATCCTGCGGGCAACCTCGGCGCGCATGTCCGCAGAGGCTGAAGGAAGATCCGACAGACCACGCATCAGGGCGTTGAAGTACATCATCGTGCCGCCAGCCATGATGGCGGTCCGGCCACGTGCGGCTATGCCGTCAAGAGCGGCACAGGCGTCATCAAAGAACCGGCCGACCGAGTAGCGCTCCGACGGCTCCGCCACGTCGACAAGATGATGGGGAACCGACTTGCACTCGGTTGCCGTCGGCTTGGCGGTTCCAATGTCAAGGCCTCTGTAAACCGCACATGAATCAACGCTGACCACCTCGCCTCCGATCATCTGCGCAAGCGCTCCGGCAATCTGCGTCTTGCCCGCGGCGGTCGGTCCCATCAGCAGGATGACCGGCGACTGCCCGCTCACTGTCCTCTCAGGAATATCCTGTCCAGCTGGTCAATGCCTATCTGATGCCAACAGGGCCTTCCGTGGTTGCAGCGGCCAGACCGCTCGGTACTCTCCATCTGCCTGAGCAGCGCATCCATGTCCTCAAGAGTGAGTTTTCTGTTGGCACGGACGGCAGCATGGCAGGACATGGTCGACAGCGCCGCATTGCGCATGGTCTCAGTGGCGCCGGAAACTCCGTACTGCGCGATGTCGCTAAGCACCTCGATCGCAAGCAGTGCAGGATCGTTCTCGCCTATCGACAGCGGAACCGACACCACTTCAGCGGAACTTTCCCCTCTTGGCTCGATCTGCAACCCTGTGCAGGCAATCGTTTCCGCATTGCGACGCAAGGCGTCCATCTCGGGAGGAGCGAGATCGATCCTCACCGGTGCAAGAAGCTGTTGCGAGCGGATTTCATCCGAATCGACATCGCTCTTCATCCGTTCGTAGACGATCCGCTCGTGGGCGGCATGCATGTCAACAATGACCAGACCCTTGCTGTTCTCGGAAAGAATGTATATGCCGCCAAGCAGGGCAAGCGGGAGACCCAGATAGTCCCCCTCCTCAACCTCGGAAGATGGGGGGGACGGCGGCGAGACCGAAGGGCTGGTCTTCGGAGAACTCTCCGGCACATGACCGGAACCGCCAGGGTAGGCCGGAGAAGTTTCGATGCCGAAGGCGGATCCGGATTCAGGAAACAGCCTCTGAGGAGAAGGCTGATATGGACGGGAAGGGACCGGCGCCTGGCGGCGGCGCATCAACGGCGGGGCAACGAGTCCGTCAGCCAAGGTGCGGCTGGAAGGTGTCGACGCAAGCGGCGCCTGAAACGCCTCACGCACCGCCCTCGTCATGAAACCGAATGTCTCGCCGGGAGACCTGAACCGCACCTCCATCTTCGACGGATGCGCATTGACGTCAACGATTTCGACGGGCATCTCCAGAAACAGGATGTACTCGGCGTCACCTCGCGGCGCAATGTCCCTGATCCCTTCGCGGACGGCACGCATGAGCAGCTTATCCCTCACAAACCGGCAGTTCAGGTACATGAACTGCCGGTTGGCAAGCGATCCTCCCGAGGCGTGCTCGATGACGTTGACCATGCCGCGGAGGGCGAACCGTCCGCCATCGACATTGACGGCGCGCGACTGGCCGGCAAACGAATCGCCCATGATTCGCCCCGCACGGACCGCCATATCCTCCGCCGGATGATGCTCCTTCGGCTTGCCGTTGACCGACAGCCGGAACTCAACACCGGGATTGCCGGCGCTGATGCGCAGAAACGCCTGGCGACAGTGTCCCCCTTCGGTCGAGGCCGAACGCAGATGCTTGCGCCGGACCGGAACATCGCCAAAGAAGTCACGCGCGACAATCTCGGTTCCAGGAGCCATCGGCCTTGGAACCGGATCGCCGGAAGCCTCGCCAGTTCCGAACTCCAGCGCCCAGCCATGATCCTCGCCGGCCGTGCGGCTTGCAATGCTGAGCCGGCTGACGGCACTGATGCTTGACAGCGCCTCCCCGCGGAATCCCATGCTTTTGATCCTCCCGAGATCCTCGGCAGTCTCGATCTTGCTGGTCGCATGGCGCTCCGCAGCCAGCGGAATGTCAGTTCCCGGAATGCCCCTGCCGTCATCGCAGACGGACACCATCTTGACTCCCCCTTCGCCGTAGTCGACCTTCACCGAGGATGCGCCAGCGTCCAAGGCGTTCTCAAGCAGTTCCTTGAGCGCCGAGGCCGGTCTCTCTATGACCTCGCCCGCCGCGATCTGGTTGACGATCGTGTCAGAGAGTCTTCTGATCCTCGCCGTCTCTTCACTCATTGCAGTACAAGCGCATTGCGCCGATGATACTCTGTATGGTAGTCGGCAATCGCCGAGGCAATGCTTTCCGCCATACGCTGGCGATAGTCCTCGCCCGTCAGAAGATTGGCCTCGTCGGGATTGCTCAGAAAGCCGGTCTCCACCAAAATCGAGGGAATCGACGGCGACTTGAGCACGGCAAAACCTGCCGCCTCAATGCTGTTGCCATGTGGAACCGCAACATCGGCAAGCCGCATCCGCATCTTGTCACCGAGCAGCCGGCTGGCATGCTGCTTGCCGTCGAAACTCATCGCCTTGAAAACATCCTTCTCAACCCCGTCCCGCACGACAAACTCCGTGTCAACCCCTCCAATCAGATCCGACAGGTTCTCCTGCCGGGCCAACTGCCGGGCCAGGCGGCTTGACGCGCCGCCTTTGGAGAGCATGTAAACCGAGGTGCCTTTCGGCTGCGGGCTATGAAACGCATCGGCATGGATCGACACGAACAGATCCGCGCCAAGGCGGTGTGCCTTGCGCACCCGCTCGCTCAGCGGAACAAAGTAGTCTCCCTCCCGCGTCAGAAACGCATTGATACCGGAATATCCTTCAAGCTGCCGTCCGATACGGACGGCGATGTCGAGAACGATGTCCTTCTCCCGCGCCTTGTTCACTGCGACCGCCCCAGGATCGTCGCCACCATGCCCGGGATCAATCACAACGATGAACGGATCCAAAGAGACAAGAAGTTCCCGGATGTAGTCATCCCGCGGCATTTCCGGCGGAAGCGCAACCTCGCCGTCCGGCAGACTGAGCCGCTCCAGAAGCACACGCAACGGATCAGGCTTGACCTTGGGAATCACGTCAATGATCAGCCGGTGCTGATACTGGCCTACCGGATCCTGCAGGAAGACGTTGCTGTCCACCTCGGCAGCCAGATCGAAGACGACCCGCAGACGCTTCGGACTGTTCCGGGCGGCGCGCAGCGAACTGATGTACGGAGCCTGCGAGGTGTCTGAAGCGTTGACAACGGAAACAATCCTGTCACCGGTCTCCGAGTGGATGTCGAAAACCAGCCTCGACGGCTCCTCCAAGCGGAACTTGCTGTGCGATATCGGATTGCCCGATTCGAGAATCAGGCGCGTATTTTCGGGACCGGGATACACGCGCACCGAGAAGACCGTCTCGTCAGCGGCCGCCAGGAAGGCAAGTGCCGCACTCAGTGCGAGGACAGCGCCGCGCAGCATTCCTCTCCCCACTGTGTCCAGGCAACAACCCTTAGGTCACGCAGGTCATCGCCGTCACCGACGGCGAAATCAACCAGCAGGTCCGGGCAAGGCAGACCTTCGGCATTGCAGGGCCATTCGACAATGACCACGTCAAGTCCGACGGCCTGCTCCGCAATTCCGGCCGACACCCACTCACTGCGGTCAGTGCATCGGAAAAAGTCGAAGTGCCCGATTTTGCAGTCGCCCACCTGATAGAGCTCCGCCAGCGAGTACGACGGGCTTGGGCATGCGCCCTCGACGCCCATGACCCGCAGCAACGTACCTGCGAACACCGTCTTGCCGGCACCCATGCGCCCCTTGAGATGAATGGAGCGCTGTCCCGCAACCCTCTTTCCTATGCGGGCCGCAACATCCCTGAGGGCACTCTCGTCAAGCGCTCTCAGAAGCGCCTCACCTCTCTGCGCCGGCATGCCGCCACCCATGTCAGGCAGAGGGTCTCCAGCGATGGCAAATTGGCATACGCCAATCCTTGCCAAACGCCCGACGTGTGACGGTGATCCCGGGAGGCGCCTGCCTACGCTTGTACTCGTTACGGCCGATCATGTCGAGCACCTCCCGGCTGCGCGCGCCGTGCCTGCGCATGATTTTCGCCGCATCCTCCATCCGCTCCATGTAGGCCTCGACCACGTCGTCAATCAGATCGTACGGCGGCAGCGTGTCCTGGTCGGTCTGGCCCGGCCGCAGCTCGGCACTCGGCGCACGTTCAAGGATCCTGCGGGGAATCATTTCGGCCTGCGCGTTGTAACTCTCCGCAAGCCGGTAGACCGTCCGCTTGACCACGTCCTTGAGCACGGCGAAGCCACCCGCCATATCGCCGTACAAGGTGCAGTAGCCGCAGGCAAGCTCGCTCTTGTTCCCTGTGGCGAGAACGATGTGTCCCCACTTGTTCGAAAGCGCCATTAGGAGACCGCCTCGTATGCGCGCCTGAATGTTCTCCTCGGTGACGTCCTCGCCTGCGCCGGCGAAGGCGTCAGCAAGCGTCTCCACCATCGAGGAATGCACACCCTCTATCGGAAGCTTGAGCAGCCTGACGCCAAGAGCCTTGGCCAACGCCTCGGCATCCTCAACGCTCATGCCGGAAGTGTGTCTTGAAGGCATCATGACACCGACCACCCGGTCGCTGCCCAGCGCTTCGACGGCCAACGCCAGGACAACGGCGGAATCAATCCCTCCCGAAACACCCAGCAAGGCCCCCTTGAAGCCGCTCTTGTCAACATAGTCCCGCAGACCGAGCACAAGAGCCTTGCGGAGCCTAACCAACTCCTCCTCAGCCGGCAACGCAACATCCTCCATTTCGCTGTCGAAACTGAGAGCGACAGCCTCGAGCGTCTCCTCGAACGAAGGCAGAACCTTGACGATGCGACAGTGCGGATCAACCACAAACGAACTTCCGTCGTAGACGTGCTCGTCCTGACCGCCAACCATGTTGACGTAAACCAGGTAGCTGTCCAGCCGGCCGGCGGCGCCGACACCCCAGTGAAAGCGGCTGCTCTCCTTCCCTACATAGTAGGGTGAAGCGTTGAGAACCACCGTCACATCCGGTTTTTCGTCCGCCAGCCTCTGCATAGCCCTGCCGCTGTCCTGAAGATCCTCGCAGATGAGCACGCCAATCCGGAAACTATCCATGTCCCAAGCGCATGGCTCCAAGCCTGGCGAGAAGTAGCGCTTCTCGTCAAACACCCCGTAGTTCGGAAGCCGACACTTGAAATACACATGTTCAACGGACCCTCTGGCCAGGACGCAGGCCGCATTGTAGGTGCGCCCCCCGTCGCGCCACGCAGTACCGACCAGTGCGACCAGACCCGGCGGCAAAAGGCGCGCAATCTTCTCCACTCCCCGGCGGCAGGCCAGCAGAAAGTCATCGTAGTAGACGAGATCGTCGGGAGGATAGCCGCACACCGAAAACTCGGGGGTGACCAGAAGGCGCACACCCTGACGCCGGGCAGACCGGCAGGCTTCAAGTATGCTGCGCACGTTGGCGTCAATGTCGCCCATCACAGGATTGAGCTGGGAAATTCCGATCCTGAGGTCAGCCATGCAAGTACCGCCTAACGCCTATAGCAGGCTCAGTCCGCTCAGTCAGAGAGGGCGGCCGAGAGATACCGGTTAAACCAGGGCTTTTTACGCATCTTTTCGAATTCGGGAATGCTCCGGAGCGCATCAGCATCTAGCGAACCGGAAAGTTCGGCCTCATCAAGCCACTTCCTGCAGTTCTTCTCGTCGTTCGCCAGCGCGTAGAGCGATGCAAGAAGAAAGTCATTCTGGTTGGGCTCGCGCAGGTTGCCCTCCTTGAGCTTGTCCGCCGCCTCAGTGAAGATCCCTTTTCGGCTCTTGCTGTCCGAACCGACGGCGGTGGCTATGAGAGCCAAGCCCCAGGACCTGTAGAAGTCGGCGTCATCGGCATGGTTCTTCCGGCACTGTTCGTGAAGACTGATCGACTGCGCAAGCAGTTTGCCGGAAGCGCCGGGATCGGAATCGCTCAGCGCTATCGACTCCTGAAACAGCCTCTTCGCCTCGTCAAGCGACGGCCTCACGCTGCCATTGCTGCCTTTGACGGCTTGTGTGCCGCCTGCCGGCGACGCGGCACCGTTCGCAGACCTGTCATGGCCATTGGCTTTTGCCGACACAGCAGCGCCTTCTGGCTGCGAAACCCCACGGGCATCTTCACTGGCAGCCGGAGCAGGCTGCGACTGAACAGCTTTCCGGGGAGATGTGGCTGCAGGAAGCGACTGCACCTTTGCAGGAGCGGCCGGAACAGGTCTCAAAGCCGGGTGGCGCTGTGGCATGCCAGGTCGGATCGGGCGGGCGGGCGGCGGCGGAGGCGCCTGGCGCACCTGTGCCTCGCTCTGAGCCACCTCCTGATCTGCGATCGCACCGTCAGGACCAGGCTGGCTTGCCAAATCGTCGCCAGCCGAGAACACCTTGAAAGTGTCATTTTCGCGCGAACGCAACAGGTTGCCGGTAACGCCTTTGAGCCTGTCCCAGCTTCTGCCAATCTTCCGCTCGGCATGGTTGCTGATCGTACTTGCAGTGCGCTTCACCTCGCCAAGAATCTCGGCTGTTGGACGGCGCGCAAGGATTCCATTTCCACCTGGAGGCAATTTCTGTGCAGGACGCTGCTGCGCCTGCGCCGCAGGGAACGTCTGGGCAGGCCTAACGGAAGTGATGCCCTTCGGTACAACCCGGCTGTGGCCGGCCTGGTTTGAATGATCGGGAATGCCAACAGCACTGTGCGCCTCAATCGCAGGCGTCTCCTGCATCATCGCCGGAGGCGGGCCCTTCTCGAACGCATCGTGCAATCCCTTGGTCCTGGTTGCGTATTCCTGATAGTACTTCACCGACTCCTCCAGATACTCGTCGTGCTTGTCGCCGGTGGTCATGCTGGACAGGTTCTTGTAGGTATGTGCAAGATGGAGATAGTTGTCCGGATCGCTCGAATCAAGCGACAGCACCTCCTTCCAGTGCTCGACGGCCTCGTTCCAACGTCCGGCCTGCTCGGCCTTTATCGCCTTCGCCTGGACAAACAGGAGGGCAGGCAAATGAGGGTCGGCGGCAACCTCGTAGACGTCGCGAACATAGTTCTGAGAAAGTACCCGGCCGGAGGATTCCTTCAACTGGGACTTGACTTCGGAAAGCCGGCGGCTCGCCCTGTAATGCTCAACGTCCGGCCGGGACAGCAACTTGTCAACATCGGCAAGGAGGGTTTCTCCCTCCTTGATCATGCGGCGCATCCGCTGGATGTGACTGTTCTGCTGATGCCGGAAGTTGTTGACGAACAGGTAGGAAATGATTCCCAGCGCTGTGAGCAGGATCAGCAGAATGCGATCTATGTACGTACGCGCCTCCCTCGCCTCATTGGCCGCAGATTCCATCTGCAGACCGACAACCTCCCTCAGGTTGATCAGTTCCGCACTAAACTGCTCCAGCTTGGCATCCATCTCGGTCTGGGTGTAGACATTAGGGGAAGCACCCAAGCCACCCCCCTGTGTCAAGGGCGACACACCCTCTTGCGCCTGCGAAGAGGCTGCCAGCATCACAGCGCAGATAACGATTATGCGCATTCGCCTATTCTACCAATGCAGGCTGATTTTCCAATAGATTGGGGTGTAACGTCGGCAGTTCGGCACATTTGCCACAACATCGCACTGATTTCAGCCGGATCGGCCTTGCGTCATCCACCGGAACAGTCAGTCCGGCATTATCGGTTCCGACACAACACTCATCTCCCATCCTGTGTGCTTCCTGCCGCCATCCAAACATCACACCTGACCTCCTGACGGGCATGCCATGCGGAAGTAGATGGTACAATGCCCGCTTCGGGTCGGTAGCTCAGTTGGTAGAGCAGCGGACTTTTAATCCGTTGGTCCAGGGTTCGAGCCCCTGCCGGCCTACCTAAAACCGCCGCAAAATCAACAACCAACAGTAATTAAGTATTCTTTATAAGAATTTTTAGTAGTTTTGAAACACCATTGAAACACCGAAACTGGGCGAATGCCATAACAGACTTTAAATACCCCTTAACCTTTCCTCAAACAGCCTGCTGATACGCGTGTAAGGATGATAAGAGAATGTTCAGCAGTTTCCGGAAATATAATCCTAGAAACTTCAGGGGGCGATGAAATGAACGTAGATCAAATCAGGCAACGGTTTGAGGAACTAGTTAGTGAAGGAAATCAAATAGTATCGAGAATGGCGATAATAGAGGCAATTACACCGCTTTTACAAGGTATCCCTCCACTCGAAATAGGGAAGTTATTTGTAAAAGTTGATCAGGATCAACAACTGACAAAATGGAAAACCCAGTGCGAAAACCTGCTGAAGACTACGTTTGGCAGTAATAATAATACGTACTTGGAAAACTTCCGGCAGGCGAATCGCAACAACAAACTCGGTGTTCTGTGCGCCGCCAAGGAAGATTACGAGAAAGGTCATCTTTCCGACCTCAAGAACCAGTCATTGTCCAAAGTATCTGACAACTCGCTTGAGGAGGCGGAGTGTCTCCTCAAAAGCGATGATACCAAAATGGGACCGGGATTGGCGTGTATTTTGGCAGGTGGCGTCCTTGAGAATGCCCTCCGAAAACTGTGCGAGAAGCACGGAGTCAATCCAGGAAATGACCACCCGACAGTCGACAGCATGCTGAACGTTCTTAAGAAACCACTGGGTCTAAGCAAGGCAAGACTAACCCAGTTCAAGGCACACAAGGATTTTCGGAACTTGGCTGCCCACGGTAAGTTGAATAAAATTGACCATGAAGCCGCACGGAGGATGATTAGCGATGTTCGTATATTCCTAGATACACACCTACCTCACCGTTGTGATGATTAACCAATGTCTCCAAATTCCAGAAAACTGAAAACGAGGAAACGCAAAATCAGTTTTTTCCAGAATCACCAAGACTTTTCCAATTTAGGCTGAACACTTACAATCGTCCCCGACCTTCACCATAGCTCATCAGGTTCATCATCATCGTCCATGTATTCTTTCAATCCCGAGTTCCCTTTTGAGAATGTTTCATTGAATTCTTTGGGGATCATATACTTAACTTCCCGGAGACAGGCGCCATCGGCACCACCAATGGTTTAACCCGGATCAAGGACACCCGAAGCTGAAAGAGCATATAGCGGGTGTGGTTGCTGTAATGAAAACATCGGACAGCTGGAACAACCTCAAAGAGAACATTGACAAGGCGTATCCCCTCCAATGGGAGAATGGAACTCTTTTCTATCGAAAACCGAATTAGGGATTATCCGCAGTCCTTGTCGTTGTACAGGCGCACAAGGGTATGCCGCTCAACCTGAATTAAAAAGCGGACGCAGTATTAACCAATAGATGGGCCACATCTGACTCAAGAGCACGTTTGCGGGAAGTATGAATATCCAATTCCACCAGTTGTAGATGACTCCGTCGAAAAAGGTTAGGAACCCCAATGTCCCAAAGAGACCAACGGAATACCCCCAGAAACCCCATTCACCTATCACCGATTCTACCCAATCCTTTAATTTCTTCATACGACTAAGCCCCTTCACCATTTTACCCCAGCGGCACTCTCTGATGATGTTTCAGGCGTGGCCAAGAGGGAAAGTTAAGTATATAATTCCCTTAAATTACATGGTTTTTAGATGCTCAGAAAGCTTGGGGCTTGGGACAGAAGCGTGTAGCCTGCTCTCTGAGTCGGAGTATTCAATGTCCTGAAGCAATCAAGCAGCCTTGGGCTGTTGCCACACCCAAAACCTGCACTACCCTCCCACAGCCCCTTTACTTCCGACGTAACCATGCAACCTAGTACGTAGCCATGTTCCCGTTATAATCACAGCATGCTTCTATGGTGGCATTGGATGGTTTTGGGAGCATTTCTCCTCGTGGTCGATGTTGTGCTCATCAACGTTTACTTCCTGATTTGGTTTGGTCTCAGCGGCCTGCTCGTTGGGCTTCTTCTGGCGCTGGTTCCCGAGTTGCCACAGTGGCTGCAGATCACAGCCTTCACGGCTTTTGGCGCCGGACTGCTCGGAATATGGCTGTTCCTCCTTAAGCCCCGCAAACGGACTCAGGACATCCAAAAGGCGCAGAGCGACATGCCGGGACAGTCTGCAGTGGTGGTGCGCTTTAGCAATGGAACCGGCAAAATGCGTCTGCAGCGGCCGATCGGCGGACGTGACGTATGGGAGTTTGCCTTCCAAGGGAATGTACGCCCGGGAGACCGGCTGTCCGTGGTTTCGGTCAGCAGCGAGGGCGTCGTCTCCGTAGCCTTGGAAGGCAAACCGCATTCCCCTCCCTTACTCGAAAAGCAGCAATAGGCAAAAAAATGGCGACTGGTATCATTGTTAGTGTAGCCCTCCTGGCAGTTGCAGTCACTCTGATTGCACAGGGGGTCAGGGCTGTTCCCCAGGGAGAGGAATGGGTTATTGAGCGCTTCGGGCGCTACTTGCGCACCTTGCTTCCAGGGCTGTCGATCATCATCCCTTTCTTCGACCGTGTTGCCTACAAGGTGGTCACCAAGGATATCGTTCTGGACATCGACAGGCAGGAGGTGATCACTTCCGACAATGCCGTGATCATGACCAATGCGGTCGCCTTCATCAAGGTTTCAGACCCCGTTGCAACCGTCTACGGGGTAGTTGACTATCGGGTTGCAGTGCGCAACCTTGTTCAGACGGCGCTGCGTTCAATCATCGGAGAGATGACGCTTGATGATGCTCTGTCCTCACGCGAGCAGATCAAGGCCCGGTTGCGCGGCATGGTTGCCGAGGACATGACAAGCTGGGGCATCACTCTGAAAACCGTTGAGATCCAGGACGTTCAGCCTTCGGAATCGATGCAGAAGGCAATGGAACAGCAGGCATCGGCCGAACGCGACCGCAAGGCGATGATCACACGCGCCGAAGGGGCAAAGCAGTCCGCCATTCTGGAGGCTGAGGGGCGGCTTGAATCTGCCAAGCGCGATGCGGAAGCGGAAGTCACTCTTGCGGATGCCTCCAAGAAGGCGATCCTGCTCGTGCGCGAAACGACTGACAATGCGGAGACACCTCTTGCCTATCTCCTTGGGCAGCGCTATGTGGATGCGATAAAGATGCTCGCATCATCCAAGAACGGCAAGTTTGTTCTGTTGCCCGCTGACCTGCAGGAGGCCGTGCGGGGCATACTAAGCCAGCGCAAGCAGTAGCCTGAGAGCGGATTTGCAGCGGGAGAGTCTCTCCCTGTCACTCCGCCCTTTTCTGTCGGATTCCGCTCCCTAGCCGTAGACTTGACCTGGCAGCCAGAGCACCAGTTCGGGGAAGATGATGCAAAGCGCCAGACCTGGAGCCTGCAGTCCCAGAAACCGCGGCGGCGACCTGTAGATCTGGGCTATCGTCATATTCGGCGGCGCCACGCTCTTGAGGTGGAGCAGCGCGTATCCGAACGGTGGGACCAGAAAACGGCATCTGCATGTTGACCATGTACACCACGCTAAACCACAGTGCCAGTTCGTCAAAGGTCATCGTTTTCATGATCGGCACCGCCAACAACAGGATGCCACCCAGTCACGAAACATTCCGAACACAACATCAACTCAATCATTCGACTTCCGATGTGACCGCCTCTCACCGAACCATGGCCGCAAACGCACCTGGCTGCCACTGGTCGTCGATTGGCGGTACAGACCCGCAAATCCCTTCCGGCAGAGCCGGGACGAAACCGCTCCGCCATATAATCCGAGCCTTGACATTGGAACAGCGCAATGACACCACCCAAAACCGAAAACGGCCGGGCCATGAGTGAAATGGCAGGCGCATTGCGCGCACTTTCGATGGATGCGGTCCAGAAGGCCAATTCGGGACATCCCGGCATGCCAATGGGGATGGCTGATGTCGCCTACGTGCTATACAGCCGCCACTTGCGGTTCTGTGCAGCGCATCCGGACTGGCCGGACCGTGACCGGTTCGTCCTGTCTGCGGGACACGGCTCCATGCTGCTCTACTCGCTCCTGCACCTGACCGGTTACGAAGACTTCCCGATCCAGGAACTCATGCGGTTCCGTCAGTTGGGCGCACGAACCGCAGGACATCCTGAATACGGCCATGGGCGGGGCATTGAGACAACCACCGGCCCTCTCGGGCAGGGGCTTGCCAACGCCGTCGGCATGGCTGTTGCAGAGCGGCTGCTGAACGCACGTTTCGGCGACGGTCTTGTTGACCACCGCACTTTCGTCGTGGTGGGTGACGGCTGCCTCATGGAAGGCATCAGCCACGAGGCGATCTCGCTGGCGGGACATCTTCGCCTGTCGAGGCTGAACGTGCTGTTCGACGACAACCACATCTCCATCGACGGCAGCACCGGCCTTTCGGTCAGCGACGACATGTCCAGGCGGTTCGAGGCGAGCGGATGGCACGTCACAGCATGCGACGGACATGACGAGAAGGAAATAGAGTGCGCCCTCAGCGAAGCGGCGGCGGCAGACCGGCCTTCGCTGGTGCGCTGTAGAACCGTCATCGGCAAAGGCTCCCCGGGAAAACAGGGAACCGAGAAGACACACGGATCCCCGCTGGGCGAGGAGGAAGTTGCAGCAGCACGAAAAGAGATTGGCTGGCCCCATCCGCCGTTCGACATCCCTGCCGAAATCCTCAGCGCCTGGCGGGAAATCGGCTCGCGCGGCGAAGCCATGCGCGGCGAATGGAGTGCGAGGCTTGCCGGCCATCCGGAACGCAAGGAGTTCGAGCGCCTGATGCGAAACGAGCTGCCTGACGGCTGGCGCGACGCCATCACTGCGGCCAAGGCATCTTTCCTGAAGGATCAGCCCTCCATCGCGACACGCAAGGCGAGCCAGCAGGTGCTTGAACGGCTCGTCGAGAGCGTGCCCGAACTTGTGGGCGGCTCCGCCGATCTGACCGGATCCAATCTGACCCGGACATCGGGGATGAAGCCGGTCACGGCCGACGATTTTTCCGGGCGCTACATGCATTACGGCGTCCGGGAGCATGGGATGGCCGCCGCAATGAACGGCATGGCTCTGCACAGGGGGGTGGTTCCCTACGGCGGAACCTTTCTGGTGTTCTCCGACTATTCGCGTCCCTCGATCCGGCTTGCAGCACTGATGGGAACCGGAGCGGTCCATGTGATGTCGCACGATTCGATCGGGCTCGGCGAGGACGGTCCCACCCACCAGCCGATCGAGCATCTGGGCTCCCTGCGGATGATCCCGAACCTGCTTGTGTTCCGTCCCTGCGATCCGGTCGAGACCGCCGAATGCTGGGAACTGGCCGTCGAAGCGCGCCAACGTCCCTCGGTACTCGCGCTGACCCGGCAGGAAGTGCCCCTGCTGAGAGACGATGGCAACGGAAATCCGTGCGCCAAAGGCGGCTACGTCCTGTCGGAACCCGAGGGAAGCGGGCATGACCTCGCCATTTGCGCATCGGGATCCGAAGTTTCGATCGCCATGAAGGCCGCCAGCGGACTTGCCGGCCACGATGTCCGGGCGCGCGTGATCTCCATGCCGTGCATGGAACTTTTCGACGAGCAGGAGAAGAGCTACCGTGACAGCATCATCGATCCGGAACAGCCCATCCTGTTCATAGAGGCGGCCGTGCCGGACATCTGGCACAAGTACCGCGGCACCCGGGCGGCATTCCTGTGCATGGAGCGGTTTGGCGCTTCAGGTCCGGGCGGCAAGCTGTACGAGCACTACGGCATCACGCCTGCCAATGCAGTGCGCCTGGCACTCAACCTGCTCGGCAAAACCTAGCGACACCCTTTTCATTCGCCGCCAAACCTGTGTTGCAAGGCTTCCTCATACAGCAGTTTGGGTGTCCGCATCAGGAGTCTCGTCCTCGTTCCACAGGTCCTCGACCGACTTAAGGAAATATGCAGGCACGGCCGCCAGGAAGATCACGGTCAGGAACCTGAATGCCTGGTGGAAAACCATTTCAATCCAGCCGGTGACGGCACCTATGGCCAGAAGGCCCAGGAAGCCGAACACAACGGCCTCGATAATGCCAATGGCCATCAGCCCTGCCATTGACACCAGAAACAGCTTGAACACGTTTCCCTTGACCACCTCCCATGAAAGCTTGAGCGGATCGGGGCATCCGATCGCCAGCAGCGCAGGAGCAGGCATGATCCTGAACAGGATGTAGAGACAGGCTGCGGCCAGAACGGTCACAACCAGCAGACTGCGACCCAGGCCCTCAGGCAGGCTGTCCGGAGATGCGGAAGGTTCCAGTGCGGAGAGCAACATGAACAGCGTGGCGGGAGCCACCGCGGGAAGCGCTGCGATCATCAACGCCAGAAAAATGTATTTCCAGACCAGCTGGCTCGTGTACATCATCTGATAGCTGGCCGCCAGCGGCGGCTCGGCAACAAGCAGCTGCCGCTGCACCCGGAACTGCAACGGCGCCGAGACAACCACGAAAACCAGGCCAAGCAGCGTTCCAAACGTGAATCTCTCCGCCATCCGCTCCAGGTTTGGCAGCGACACATCCGGGGTGGCGCCACCGTCCAGGGGAAGCAGGGGATCGTTCGTCGCCCCGTCTTCCGAAGGCAACATCGACACGTCGAAGAGGAGCAGAATCACCAGTCCTGCAACCGGCACAAGATAGGCCCAGCGCAACAGAATCCAGAACTGGCTGAAGGCATGGGAAAGGGACAGGCTAAACAGCCGGACCATGCTGACGCCTTGCAAAGGAGTTGGCTCCACGCCTGTCTTCTTCAAGGGGTTTGCAGCAGCTGACGTTCAACCAGCTGTCCGGCAGCCTTGACCGCCTCGTTGATCCGGCCGGGGTTCCCGCCACCTGCCTGCGCCATGTCCGGCCTGCCCCCCCCCTTGCCGCCGACCATCTCGGCCGCCGTCTTGACGATCTCGCGGGCGTCGAGCCTTCCGGCAAGGGATTTCCCCACGCTGGCGATCATCGGCACTGCGCCGTCGACGCTGCTGGCAAGCAGAAGCACAGTGCTGTCGTCTTTCCGGATCACATGTTCCGCCACGGCCCGAAGCTCCTTCGGCTCGATCCCTTCCACAGCGGCAACAACCACTCGGGCATTGCCGATTCTGCGCGCCTCGCCGACGAGGCGTTCAGCCGTCCCCTGAACGCCGCTTTCCCTTGCCTTGGCAAGTTCGCGCTCAAGCGACTGTACAGAGTCCTGCAACTGCGCCACACGGGAGTCAATCCTGTCGACAGGCGCCTTGATCCGTTCGGCGATGTTCAGCGCAAGCTGCTCGCTTTGCTGCACCGCCTCAACTGCACGCGCACCTGAGAACGCCTCTATGCGCCGTATGCCGGCGGCAATCGCCGTCTCCGAAGAAAGCTTGAACAGGCCGATGTCACCCGTTCGGCTCACGTGCGTGCCGCCGCACAGCTCAACCGAGAACGGACTCATCGACACAACACGCACTTCGCTTCCGTACTTCTCGCCAAACAGCGCCATGGCGCCCGCGGCAATCGCATCCCTGTACGGCATCACTTCCGTCTCGACCTGATGGTTGTCACGAACGTGCCCATTGACGATCCGCTCCACCTCCGTCATCTCTTCACGCCTCATCGGCGCCGAATGCGAGAAGTCAAAGCGCAGGTGATCCGGAGCGACCAGCGAACCGCGCTGCTCAACATGTGTGCCGAGCACCTGGCGAAGCGCAGCATGAACCAGGTGTGTCGCCGAGTGGTTTGCCGCCGTCTGCATCCGGCGTTCGGAATCAATCCTGCAGGCCACCCGGTCACCCTTTCTCAAAACGCCATCGACAACCTTGACGACCGAACCTGACGCATCGGCACGGATCCGATAGGTGTCAAGAACCTCGGCCAACACGTTGGAACCGGTGATCAGGCCGGCGTCACCCACCTGTCCGCCGGCACGCGCATAAAACGGCGTCGGTGCGAGAACCGCCAGAGCCTCGCTCCCCTTGGCAACCTGCTCAACGGGAACACAGTCAAGAAAGATCGCCTGCACTTCCGCCTCCCCATCCGTCGCGGAATGCCCGGTGAACTGCGTGGCCACGCCGCTGTACTCGACCACCGACTCGGCCGCAAAGTGGGATGCAGCACGCGAACGGGCGCGCTGCCGCTCCATGTGTTCGCCAAACCCTGTCTCGTCAACTGTACGCCCTCGGCTGCGGGCGATGTCAACCGTGAGATCGAATGGAAATCCGTAGGTGTCGTACAGTTCAAACGCCACGCTTCCATCAATGCGGGCGCCGGCGTCGCCGGCGCTCTCAATGCGGGCGATTTCCCGCTCAAGTATCGCCATTCCGGTTGCAAGCGTCTTCAAGAAGCTCTCCTCCTCCAGCCTGAGCGTCTTCTCGATTGTGGCAAGGCTGCCATGCAGCTGCGGATAGGCGTCCTTCATCAGTTCAGCAAGCGGGCCGGCAAGGCGGTGGAAGAACAGTTCCGGCGCACCCATCTGGTGCCCGTGCCGTATGGCACGGCGGATGATGCGCCTGAGCACGTAGCCTCTTCCGTCGTTGCCCGGCCGAACGCCGTCCGCAATCAGAAACGATGCGGCACGCACATGATCCGCAATCACGCGAAGCGGGCTGACATTCCCGTCGCCGGCGCCGTCCTTGAGACCAACCGCCCTGCGCACCCCGGCAATCAGGTCCTCAAACAGATCAATCTCGAAGTTGCCTGCGACGCCCTGCATTACCGAACTGATCCGCTCCAGGCCCATGCCCGTGTCGACACAGGGTGCAGGCAGCTCCTTGAGTTCCCCTTTTTCGCTGCGGTTGTACTGCATGAACACCAGGTTCCATATTTCAACGCAGACGTCAGCCTTCGCCTCAATCCCACCCTCGAACCGCTCCGCGTCACGGTCACGGTTGTAGAAGATTTCGCTGCAAGGGCCACAGGGACCGACATCCCCCATCATCCAGAAGTTGTCCGTGGTCGGAATGCGGGTGATCCTCAACTCGGCCTCCCCCTTCGAGAAGCCAGCACCCGTCAGCGCCTCGGTCCACCTGTCGTAGGCGTCGCCGTCCCAAGGTATTTCCGGGGAATCGGGACCGAACAGCCGTCCCCCCCCAAACACGGTGATCCACAGGTGCCGACGGTCAAGCCCCAGCCACTCCGGAGACGTCAGGAACTCCCATGCATACGGGATCGCCTGTTCCTTGAAATAGTCGCCGAAACTGAAGTTCCCAAGCATCTCGAAGAATGTATGGTGCCGCGCCGTATAGCCGACGTTGTCGAGATCGTTGTGCTTGCCGCCGGCGCGCAGGCACTTCTGCGCAGTGACTGCGCGGCTGTAGTCCCGCTTCTCGAAGCCGAGGAGCACGTCCTTGAACTGCGCCATGCCGGAATTGGTGAACAGCAGGGTCCTGTCATTCGACGGAACCAGCGAACTCGATGCGACCAGCTTGTGTCCGCGCTCGGCGAAGAAGCGCAGGAACAGGCTTCTGATTTCCGAACTGTTCAAACCTCGGCCTCCCGGAAAAACCGCTTGACCGTTCGGATCTGGTCCGGCGTGTTGAGGAACGGCGCATGGCCGCAGCCGTCGATGGTCACCAGCCGGCAGTTGGAATGCCTCTCTGTCATTCTTACGGCGATCTGTTCGCTGAGAAGTTCGGATTCAGCGCCTCTCAGCGTCAACACCGGACACCTGACGGAGAGGAACATCTCCCAGACCGCGTCCGGGCTGGGAGGATTGTCGAATATGGCCTCGATCCTGGGATCATGCGAGGTCGTCCAGGAACCGTCGGTCCGGCGACGGACGGAATTGGCGGCAAAGCTCCTCCATTCGTCGTCGCTAAGCGGACCGAAAGACGCGTACAGATCCCGGAAGCAAGTCTCCGCCTCAAGCAGCGTCGCAAATGAGCGGGCAATCGGAACGTATTCGCGGATCCGCTGCAACGCGTCCTCTTCGACTTCAGGGCCTACGTCGTTCATCACAAGCCTCTGGATCACGCCGCCGAACGGACCCGCGGCGACCGCCATGCCGATGACCCCGCCTAGCGAGGCTCCAAGCCACAGGCACCTGTGCACCCCCAGTGCGGCCAGAAGACCACTGGCAAGAAACGCCAGCGCCTCCATCCGGTACTCCACTGCCGGAAACCTTGCCCACTGTGACATGCCGCGGCCCGGCAGATCCGGACAGATCACGCGGTAGCGGCCCTTGGCCGACAACTTGGAGGCGATTGCATCGAAATCGGATCCGTTGCGGCTCATTCCGTGAACGGCAAACACCGTCTGCGGAGCTCCGCTGTGCCCCCATATGCGGACATGGATTTCCTTGCCTCCGACATTGACGAAAGCGTGTTTGGGGCTGATTTCCATGATTCCCCGATTATAAGCACCGCGTCAACCGATAGGCGTCACTGCAGCGATGCGACGGCGCTAGCCCTTCTTGACCGGCGCATCGACCTTGGCGACAGTTTTGCCTTCCGCAAACTGAATCGTCAGCCGGTCGCCCTCGGCGAGTCCATTGGCGGAGCAAAGCAGTCTCCCATCCGGCGCCCAAACCAGACTGTATCCTCTCGCCAGCGTCTTCCTGCTGTCGAACGAGGACAGTCTGAAGGCGGCCTTGTCGGTTCTGTCGCGAAGCTCGCCTAGCGCCAGCACGGTCTCCCTTTGCAGACGGCGCACAGACTCCTCCAGCCTGCCGCCCTCCCGTTCGAGAACGGCGTCGCCGGGGCAGAGTCGCCTCGCCAGAGCCTGAAGACAGCTTCGCGCCGTCTTCACCGCGCCATTCGGTTCGCGCGCAAGGCGGGTGGCGAGAAGATCAAGCCGTTGACCTGCACTTGCCAGCATCTCGCTCGGCTGCCGGAGACTTCGGACCATGTAGTCAAGGTGCTGCGCCATGCGATCGTATCCTGAGGACGTCCGCTCCCGCAGCCTGCCAACCAGCGTCTCCAAGTGTCTCAGCTCCGCCATTCGGTCCGGCACCGCCCTGACCGCCGCCGCTGTCGGAGTCGGCATCCGAACATCCGCGACATAGTCCGCAATGGTCTCGTCAATCTCATGGCCGATCCCGGTCACCACCGGCACGCTGCAGGCGGCAATGGCACGGGCGACGCCCTCATCGTTGTACGCCCACAGATCCTCCATGCTTCCGCCACCGCGGCAAAGGATCAGCGTGTCACAACGCATCTCGTCCGAGGCGGTTCCAAGCGCCGCGGCGATCTGTTCCGGAGCCGCCTTTCCCTGAGTGAGCGCCGGATAGATGACAACCGGTATCTTCGGCATGCGCTTGCGCAGGGTGCGCAGAACATCCCGAACCGCAGCGCCATCAGGCGAAGCCAGGACGCCGACGCAACGAGGCCATTTGGGCGGCGGACGCTTGCGGCTCCTGTCGAACAGTCCCTCCTTCTCAAGCCGTCCCTTGAGCAGGACGAACTGCTCGTACAGCCCTCCCTTGCCGGCCGGCTTGAGCGAGTGGACGACGAACTGAAACTGTCCGCGCTGCTCGTAGATCGAGGCCGAACCTTCGATGCGGACATGATCGCCCACCGCCGGATCGCAGTTCAGGGCCGACGCATGACGGCGAAACATGACGCAATCCAGCTGCGCCGAGGCGTCCTTGACGGAAAAGTAGCAGTGACCGGATGCATGGCGGCCGAAGCGGCCAATCTCGCCCTCGATCGCATAGCCTGAAAGCCTCGATTCGACCATCCGGCGCGCCTGGCTCAGAAACTCGCTGACCGTGACCGCCTGGCTCTCATGCCCCTCGTCCGAACGCTGTGCTGAAAACAATTTGTCACCCATGAATCCCTCCTGTCCGGCAATCCCTGCAGCCCGTCCCGACAATTTGCGGAACAGCCGGTACGCACTGTTTCCAACATCCTCGCCAAGGTTGTGTGGAGCCAATGACCCCATCGGCTTGATTTCGCGTCATGTTTGGATAAATCATTGTTTTTTCAGAATCAAATTCTAACTGCCTTTTTCACTAGCGGCCTATAAACATCTGCAAAATCAGCCATTACCAAAACTTATCAACAGAACAATCAACAGAAAAAGGGGCAAACCTGCGCCGAAGCCGGCCTGAGGACCATGAATGCCATGGCAACGCCTCCGCCAAGGGAAAAAAGACGGTCGGAAACGCCGCAAAGACCTTGGATGGAGCCGACCCGGACAGCCGTACCTGGCGCAACATACAGTTGTATCAATTTCAACAACTTGTCATGCTGGTAAATTTTCATACAGTTGCGGCGGAGTGCTTGTTTAGCGAACGGAAGGAAAGTTTTCCGACAGGGTTATCCACAGAATCTGTAGAAAACCTGAACCCGCCCTTTGTGGGTGCCGATCGGAACGTTTCCCGCCATCGTCAGCCACACTCCCTGACATCGACCCCCTCCGCTCCAGTGAGGTCAAAACGATAGCCTCCGCCGCTCGCGGTCTCGAAACTGAGCGGGGCAAGACCGTACCTGGACGCAAGCCTCATGACACTGGGCTTCGAATCGGAAATCCGGCTCAGCCGCAGGATTCCGGTTTTGCCGAGCACACTGGAATCCCTCTCCTCCACAGCGACCTCGTACCGGTACGAGGAGATCCTCTTGCCGTCGGTCACCCGGTAGGTTCCGGCTTCTGCGGTGCATGAAATGAAAGGCTGGTAAAGAAAGCTGAGACGGTCATGATAGCGTGCGCCACCGTCCTCCATCGGAACCTCCCGCTCCCCTTCCGGCCAGTTGAGCCTGACCATGCCGGCATCCCAGTCGAACTGCGCCGTGCGCGACTTGTCGCCGTCGTAGGACTGGCTGTAGCGGACCGGCCGGAACTTGCCGTCGGTGACAGCCCCTTCGCTGACGCGCGTGAACCCGCTGCCGAACACGAGAGCGGCAAGCCCCTCCGCCTCGGCAACACTTGTGATGCTGTAGACGTCGTCGCCGATCACCAGCGTATCCGTG
The DNA here is from genome assembly GCA_965207545.1 of Gammaproteobacteria bacterium. Classification (GTDB taxonomy): domain Bacteria; phylum Pseudomonadota; class Gammaproteobacteria; order Tethybacterales; family CBDBMS01; genus CBDBMS01. The sequence continues at coordinate 98,558 of CBDBMS010000003.1, read as the reverse complement.
ACATTGCCGACGAACAGGCCTCCGTACTCCATGCGGTAGACGAAGGTGTAGGTATCCGCATACGGCGCCGGAAGCCACGTCAGCGCTGCGGCCAGGGCCGCCATTAGGCGCACTAGCATGCCGCGGCCGGCATGCCGGGGCTCAGCCCCTCCTCTAGGATTCTGGCGACCGTTTCCGGATAGAGGACATGCTCAACGGCGAGAATCCGCTCGGCAAGACTCTCCGGAGTGTCGTCCGGCGTCACAGGTATGCTTCGCTGGTCGATCACCGGACCGGCATCGACCTCTTCGGCAACCCAGTGAACTGTACATCCGTGCCGCTTCATCGCGCCCTCAAGTGCGCGCCGATGCGTGTCCAGTCCCGGCAGTGCCGGCAGCAGCGACGGATGGATGTTCACGATCCAGCCGTTGAGACGGCGGATGAAGTCGCCGCTCAGTATGCGCATGAACCCCGCAAGCGCAACCAGGCACGGTTCGTGCAGCAGCACCTGGGCGAGGGCCAGCCGCTCAAACTCGGCACACGTGGTGTACTCGATCGACGAGGCGGGCACGCCGAAATCCCCCGCCACCGCCAGACCCGGCGCGCGGGGATTGTCGGACACCACGAGGGATACCCGCTTGCCGATCCGTGAACTGAGAAGCGCATGAAGGTTGCTACCGCGGCCGGACAGGAACACGACGACATCACGGCCGGTCTTCATGCAAGAACGCCAAGGCGACAGGGTTTCTCCCCGGCAACCTTCAGCGCCTCCAGGACGCAGTCCTCGTCGGCCTGTGCAACGACAAGAGCCATGCCGATCCCGCAGTTAAACACCTTCATCATCTCGTCCATGCCGATCCCACCCTGCATGCGCAGGTATTCGAACAGCGCGCTGCACGGCCAGCCCGCAGGGTCAAGCCGGGGCGCGAGCCCGTCCGGGACCACCCGCATGAGATTCGACAGGAACCCGCCACCGGTGATGTGCGCAGCGCCTTTGAGGCGGTCGCGCGCGGCAAGCATGGCGCGCGAGTAGATCCTGGTCGGCTCCAGAAGCGCGGAGACCAGCCGGCGCCCGTCAATCTCGGCCTTCGGGTCAAGAACGCCTTCCGCGAGCCATTTGCGCACCAAGGAATAGCCGTTGCTGTGGGCGCCGCTCGATTCAAGACCGATGATCACGTCGCCTGCGCACATGTCATCTCTAGGCAGCAACGCGGACTGCTCGCAGATGCCGACCGCAAATCCGGCAAGGTCCATGCCGCCATCGGGGTACATGCCGGGCATCTCGGCGGTCTCGCCGCCGACGAGTGCGCATCCGGCGAGCAAGCACCCTTCGGCGATGCCGGCAACCACGGTCTCCGCCGCTTCCGGATCCAGCCGGCCGCATGCGTAGTAGTCGAGAAAATAGAGCGGCTCGGCGCCGTGCGTGAGGATGTCATTGACGCACATGGCCACCAGGTCGATCCCGATGCGGGACTCCCCGCCATGCTCAAGTGCAAGCGCCAACTTGGTCCCAACTCCGTCCGCACCTGACACCAGAACCGGCTCGCTGTATCCGGACGGCATCCTGTAGAGCGCGCCGAACCCGCCCACACCCTTGAGCACACGGTCATCACAGGTGGCTGCAGCATGGCGTCCAATGCGCCGGGATAGCAGGTCTGCGGCAGTGACATTGACCCCGGCGGCCGCATACTGGCCTGTATTGCCTCTGCCTTTCATCATCAGGTGTTAGACTTCGATTGTAACTGCAAAGCCATTGAAGCGTGGGATGCAATGAATGGCCGCAATGTGCTTGTGTCCTACTTCATTCCCGGCGACGGCGATGGCAATCCGGAAGACTCGAAAAACTGGGAAAACCGCCAAAGGAAACGGAAGGAAAACAGGAAGTGAAGCCCGCCGCGGACGGCCCCGGAATCCGTCAATATTGAGTTTAGCGCCTCTGTTACGCAACGTTCCCAGGCATTCATTACAAAGGAATTGGCACGGCGGACGGTTTCATTGTACACGATCAGGTGTGACATTGACCCCGGCGGCCGCATACTGGCCTGTATTGCCTCTGCCTTTCATCATCAGGTGTTAGACTTCGATTGTAACTGCAAAGCCATTGAAGCCCTCCAACTACAGTCTGCCGATTTTCTGGCTCGCCGTGGCGGTGGTGTCCGGATGGGTTGTCCATCTTCTGTCGCCCTATCTGGCTCCGTTCGTCACCGCAGCGATACTGGGATACATCGGCGCGCCGCTCGTCGGCAGGCTTGAGCGGCTCGGCGCACCCCGCGGCCTCGGCGCATCGCTGGTTCTGCTTCTGATCACCAGCCTGGTCACCGCGTCTCTGGCCCTGCTTGTCCCGATCGTCACCCAACAGGCGGCACAGCTGGCAAAGAGCGCGCCGGCGATGATCGCACACATACAAGGCGCCTTGCAGTCCCTTGCCCCGGGCCTCGCGGAGGTCGACCTGGCGACGCTGCGCTCGCTGGTGGCCGAACGGCCTGAACTGATTGACAAGGACATACTCAAGGCGGCGATCTCCTACATCGGCGGCGGCCTTGACGTCTTTCTGCTGATCGTGATGAACGGCGCGCTCGTTCCGCTCATCCTGTTCTACGTGCTGCGCGACTGGAACCGGATTCTCGCGAGCATCGACCAGCTGTTCCCGCGCGCCAACGCCGAGCGGATACGCGGCATCGTGCGCGACTGCGATGCCGTCCTGGGAGAGTTCCTCAGGGCACAGCTTCTCGTCATCATCATCATGGTCGCGGTCTATTCAACTCTCCTGTCGCTGGTCGGAATCAAGTTCGCATTCGCCATTGCAACGCTGGCGGGCGTGTTCACGTTCGTTCCCTATTTCGGCTTTCTTCTGGGGCTGGGACTCGGGCTACTGGTTGCCTGGACCCAGGGCGGAGGCCTTGGGCTTGCCGGGGCGGTTGCCGCCGCCATGACAGTGGGAACCGCCATCGAAAGCTTCGGCGTCACTCCGCTGATCGTGGGCAAGCGCATCGGCCTGCACCCGGCCGTTATTCTCCTGGTTCTCGCCGCAAGCGGCGGACTGTTCGGATTCGTCGGCATCCTGCTCGCCGTTCCGGTTGGCGCCGTCGTAATGGTTCTCCTGCGGCACGCCAGGGATTCCTACCTGAAGAGCAAGGCCTACCAGCCATGAGCGCACGGCCGGCTCTCTTCGACATCAGCTCGCCATCGGAGCCCACCATGGCGGACTTCGTCGCCGACGGCAACGAGGAGCTGCTGGCGCTGGCGCAAAGCCTGGCCGGCGGCGACCGCCGTGCCGTCCTGGTGTGGGGACCAAGGGGATGCGGCAAGTCCCATCTGCTCTCGGCGACCCAGGCGCTCGCCGCGGAATGCGGACTCGAAACGGAGACCGGGGCAGACTACGAACGTGTGGCGATGGCGGATCTTGTGGTGACTGACGACGTCCATCTGCTCGACAGCGACGGTCAGACCGGCCTGTTCCGGCTGCTGGACCGCAACAGGACCGGTGACGGTCCTGCACTGCTGCTGTCGGCCTCTCATCCCCCGGTTGATCTCGACATGCGCGAAGACCTTCGCACCCGGCTCGGCGCGTGCATCGTGATCGCCATGCGCCGGCTGGACGACGACGCCATGCGCCGGGCCCTTCTCACCTATGCCCGGCGCATAGGGCGCCCGGCGCCGGAGGACGTCATCGACTACCTGCTCATGCGCCAAACGCGCGACTTCGGCTCGCTGCTCGAACTGTTCCGCGGCATGGACCGCTACGCAATCGAACGGGACCGGCCGCTCAGCGCCAGAACCGCACGTGAATGGTGCGACATGTGCAACGACAGGAAGACCGGCGAAGCTGAAAAGGCGCACAGCGCATGAAGTTTCTCGGCGAGCACGGCTACCGGCACGGCTCAGCGGACCGCATCGGCGTGCTTCTGGTCAACCTCGGCACGCCCGAGGCGCCCACTGCGGCCGCGCTGAGACCGTACCTGCGTCAGTTCCTGAGCGACCCCAGGGTCATCGAAGCGCCGAGGTGGCTGTGGGCTGCAATTCTCAACCTGGGCATTGTTCCGTTCAGGTCACCGAGATCGGCCAAAAGCTACCGGAAGGTCTGGACGCCGGAAGGCTCACCCCTGATGACGATCAGCCGCGCCCAGCAGACAGCCTTGGCAGACAGGCTGGCCGGGGAGCCGGTCTCGGTCGAGCTCGGCATGAGCTACGGCAGGCCGTCGATCAGCAGCGCACTGCGCAGCCTGAAGCAGGCGCAGTGCCGGCATCTGCTGGTCATCCCACTCTATCCGCAGTACTCCGGATGCACCACCGGATCGGTGTTCAACGACGTCACCGCCGAACTGGGCACCTGGAGGTGGGTGCCCAGCCTGAAGTTCGTGAGCCAGTACTTCGACGAGCCGGGATACATCAAGGCGCTTGCCGAATCGATCTCCGAATTCTGGAAAGCCGGGGAAGGCAGGCCCGACCGGCTTGTATTCTCGTTCCACGGAACCCCGGTCGACTATCTGGCGGCAGGCGACCCCTACCACTGCCAGTGCCTCAAGACCGCCCGTCTTGCCGCAGAGCGGCTCGGCCTTGCCGAGAGCGAATGGCTTGCCACGTTCCAGTCGCGGTTCGGAAGAAAGGAGTGGCTGCAGCCGTACACCGACGCAACGATGCGAAAGCTTCCTGCAGAAGGAGTCGAAAGCGTACATGTCGTCTGTCCCGCCTTCTCGGCCGACTGCCTTGAGACGCTTGAGGAGATCGACGTCGAGAACCGGGAGATCTTCATGAAGGCTGGAGGCAAGCGGTTCGGCTATGTGCCTGCGCTCAACGACTGCCCGGCACACATCGGCTTTCTCGAACGGCTGGTCCGGGACAACATCGAGGGATGGCTGTCCATCGTCAGGAAGCGGAACACCGAGGAACACCAAAGCCTGCAGAGGGAACGGCATGCCACGGCATCTCCGGTGATGACGGAAAAGGCCGTAGAGGCGGGAGGACGCAAATGGAGCCGAGGGGAGTCGAACCCCTGACCTCAGCAGTGCGATTGCTGCGCTCTACCAACTGAGCTACGGCCCCACAGGAAAAAGGTATTTTAACGGAAGCCCGATCTTATAATCCGCCAACATGAAAGGCGCCGCGCATAACGGCAGACATGCCGGCAGGATAACATGCCGCTAGATGTCCCTAGGCGGCTTGTGGAGCTGAGTGACAGTCTGGCAGCCGATTGCAGGGAACTTTCCTTCTCCGCACCCGTCACGCACGTCTACAGCCCGCTGATCTACGCGCGCAGCGTGTTCCGCAACTATCTGCAACGCTATGCGACCGGACCAAGGAAAGTGCTCTTCCTAGGAATGAACCCGGGACCGTTCGGCATGGCGCAGACCGGCATACCGTTCGGCGAAGTGGCCGCGGTCCGCGACTGGCTTGGGCTGAAAGGGCGCATCGGACGGCCCGAAAGCGAGTGCGGAAACAGGCCCGTCCAAGGGTTCGACTGTCCGCGGTCGGAAGTGAGCGGGCGGCGGCTCTGGAGCACGTTCAGGGACCGCTTTGGAACCGCAGACCGGTTCTTCGAGCACAACCTGGTGCTGAACTACTGTCCCCTTCTTTTCCTGTCCAGTTCCGGCAGGAACTGCCGCAACCTGACTCCGGACAAGCTTGCGAAGAACGAACTCGCCCCGCTTGTGGAACTCTGCGATTCCTATCTGACTGGCGTGGCAGGCATCCTCGGCATTGAAACGGCGGTTGGCGTTGGGAAGTTTGCGGCGGCACGGCTCAGGGCATCTCTGCAAGACAGTGTCCGGGTGGTCGACATGCCGCATCCCAGCCCCGCCAACCCCGCGGCAAATGGTGACTATCAGCAGCTTGCCCTGCGCGCCCTGCGCGCCGGAGGCGTCTGGGACTAGGCCCTAGTGACGGCCCCTGAGGTCGTGATGCTCGACCTTGTAGCCGCGTTCACGGTAGTGGTTCTCACGCTCCCTGGCCCGGCTCTCCGCATCCGGACCGGTGTCGACAACCTCGACCAGGCGCTGGAAACTTGCAAATCCATCCGGAATTCCGGAAGTGCAGTTGACCAGCACGTCCGCCTGGTCCGGCGTGAACCGCCCCTGCTCGGTCAGCGCAAGTATGACGGGGGTGTGTTCGGCCTCCAGGTCGCCGGCAAAGCAGCAGGGCATGAACAGCTCGTGAGGACCCTCCCACAGGTGTCGGTGGATTTCCTGAGACTGGTCGGGATCGTCAAACAGCACGACGGCGCGGCGCGGCTTGCCAACGAAGTGTTTGGCGAAAAAGCGGATCAAAAAGCCTAGCCGGCTGTCCACACGGTAGAAGACGACTTCGGTCACAAAACCGTACCAGCTGCGGGGTCAGGTTCCGCTTCTGAGCAGTTCGCACAGCAGCGGAACCGGCCGGCCCGTGCTGCGCTTGTTCCGGTCCCAGGCGGTGCCTGCTATGTCGAGATGGGCCCACTTGCGCCTTTCGGCAAACCGGCCCAGGAAACAGCCTGCGGTGATGGTCCCGCCGCTTCTCCCGCCTATGTTGGCCATGTCGGCGTAGTCGCTCTTGAGCTGATCGTCGAACTCCTCCCACAGGGGAAGCTCCCAGGCGCGGTCGGTGGAGCGGACACCCGCCTCGAGAATCCTGGCGACCAGGCCGGGATCGTTGCCCATGAGGCCCGTGGCGTGATGGCCGAGCGCAATGACGCAGGCGCCGGTCAGAGTCGCGATGTCAATGATCGCCGAAGGCTTGTGCCGCTGCGCATAGGTGAGCGCGTCCGCTAGTATCAGCCGGCCCTCGGCATCCGTGTTGAGCACCTCGATGGTCTTGCCGGACATGGAGCGAACCACGTCGCCGGGACGCTGGGCCTGGCCCGAAGGCATGTTCTCGACCGTGGGAACGATGCCGACGAGATGGACCGGAAGCTTCATCCTCGCCACAGCCGACATGACGCCGAACACGGTGGCGGCGCCGCACATGTCGAATTTCATCTCGTCCATCGCAGCCGATGGCTTGATCGAGATCCCTCCGGTGTCGAACGTGACGCCCTTGCCCACGAGAACAACCGGCTTGGCCCCCTTTGCACCCTCGTAGCGCATCTCAATCAGGTAGGGATCCTTGTGGCTGCCTTGGGCGACACCAAGCAGGGCCCCCATCTTGAGCGCCTTGAGCTTGCGCTTGTCAAGAACACCAACCTTGAGGCCCAGCTCCTTGCCAAGGCGGCGCGCCTGCGCCACAAGATATGCCGGGTCGCAGACATTGGGAGGCTGCTCGCCGAGATGGCGAGCCAGGATGACACCTTTGCCTTCGGCGATCCCGTTCCGGACCGCCTTGCCTGCGCCCTTCCGCGCATCCGGAACAGCGAACACAACCTCCCTGGGACCTTCCAGTCCGGGAACCGTTCCTTGCCGGAACCGGTACGTGGCTCCGACCGCCAAGGCCGCAGCCTTCAGCAGGGCCCATTCGGAAGAGCGTCCATCCACGTGGCCGAACCCGGGAGCACATGCCACGCGCTTCGCTCCCAGCTTGACGGCTGCCGCAAACGCCTTTCCGAGAGCGGAAACGAACTTGTGAGGGACAACCGGCAAACTGCCCAGTCCGATCACGACCGCAGGCGTTCCGGACGGCAGCTGGACCGTCGCAACGCCGCCCCCGGCCAGAAGCCCATCAAGGCCTGTCAGCGCCTTGGAACCCAGGCCGCCCTTGGAGACCAGGCTTTCGGCTTCAGGAACAAGCTTCCATTTCCCTTTTGCTTCGCCCGCTCCGAGCAGCAGACAGTCAAAACCGGCGGCTGCAACCTCCTTTCCGGACAATGTCCTTATTTTCATATCGCGGAACCTCGCTATCTGGACGGACGATTTTACTTCACATGACGGATAATCGCCGGTAATGATCTACCGCAGGGCATTTGTCAGCGAAACGTTTTCCCAGTCGCTTCTGGTGCTGAGTCTTCTGGGCGTCATTCTTCTTCTGTTCTCCGCAACACGCGCCCTTGCCGATCTCGCCGAAGTCGGCGTCGGATTCGGAAGCCTCGCGCTTCTCGTGGTGCTTGGCGTGCTCCGCTACCTGCCACTGCTCATCTCGGTCTGCATCCTGGCGGGTCTGCTGGCAACATTCGACCGCATGCGCGGCGAACGGGAAATGCTGTTCTGGACCGTTGCCGGCGTGAGCCCTGTGGACTGGATGGGTCCCGTGTTCAGGATCGCAGGGCCGGCGGCCCTGCTCTGCACGTTCATGGCGCTCGAAGGGGCGCCGTGGTCAACCCGCACACTCGACGACATCAAGCGTAGGGAAATCGACAACGCACAGATCGTCGGACACACCGGATCCTTCGGCGAGATCAGCCGCCTCGGGATCGTCTATCACATCACCGACAACCGCACCGTGCTGCTACAGCAGCGCGACAACTTCAACAACATTGTCATCGCCGATGGAGGTCTGGCTTCCGGACGGGAAACCCGGGCACTGGATCTAACCAGGGGCAGAATGTATTCCTCGGAACGTTTCGGCCAGCGGTTCTACAAAATCGGCTTCGACGGGGGCTACCTGGCAATGGCAACGCCCGAAAAGGCGGTCAACCCCCGAATCAAGTCAACCGCGCTGTCCGACCTGAACCTCGACAACCGAAGAGCCCAGGCCGAACTGGCTTGGCGCATCTCTCTTCCGGTGATCCTTCTCCTGTCAGCCGCACTGATGCCGTTTGCCGCCTGCCGGAACCAAGGCATGCGCGCCGCCGGAAGTTCGCGGATCGCCAGCATCCTGATCGCCACCCTGACCTACTGGCTTCTCTACAGCATCGCCGGCCTGATGAAGGAGCTGGGCGCCCAGTCCGAGACGCTGCCGGGATGGGGGTTCGCGCCGCTGCCGCTGCTTGCGCTCGCCGCACTCCTGGCCGTGCTCATGCTAAGGCGGGAACGGAGGGCTTCGAGATGAACGTGGTCCGCCGCTACTTTCTCGTCCATCTAACCTTGGCGGTGGGACTGCTCACGCTAACTGTCATCGGCTTCATCACGACGCTCGGCATCAGCGAGGAACTCGGAGATCTCGGAGCGCAGGGCTGGTGGCGGGCCATAGCGATCCCGCTCGTGCGCATGCCGCAGACACTTCACCAAAGCCTGCCCTATGCAGTGATCATCGGTTCGGCGGCGGCGTTTGTCGCCATGGACAAGACCCGGGAGATGACCGTGCTCCGGACCTCCGGTCTCACGCTCCGCAACATGGCCGCGATGGTTCTGCAGGCCGGCCTGCTTTGGAGCGCCGTCCATCTGACGGCAAGCGAGGCGCTGATCTCGCCCAGCGCGAAGCTTGAGAAGCAGCTCAAGCTTGAATCCGGCTCATCGTTCCTGTCGAGCGAGGATGCCGTCTGGATTATCGACGGTTCCAGCTACATACGCATTGACTCGATTTCCGCCAACGGCCTCGAACTGCGGGACGTCACCATATTCACCATTGATCCCTCAGGAGATCTGGTCTCCATCCGCGAGGCCGGTTCGGCAGAAAGGGACGGGGACGGCTGGAAGCTTGACGACGTATGGACAACCAAGAGGGATTCCTCATGGGCCGGAACCGCCACGGCAAACGCCCAATGGGATGCCGACATCACGCCTGACCTGATTGAGTCGTACACAACCAAGCCCCATCAGATGTCAGCGCGCGAGATGTGGACCCTCATCGGCTTTCTGGAGGCAAACGGCCAGTGGAGCAGAGACTTCCGAATCGCACTGTGGCACAAACTGGCCACGTCGCTCTCGATACCGCTCCTGATGCTGACCGGCCTGTGCTTCGTCACCTACCAGAGGAGCATCTCGGTCGGCGGATCAATCGGCGTGGCACTGCTGTTGGCTCTCGCCTACTACCTGATCGTGCAGATCGTCCACCAGCTTTCGGTGTCAGCCGTCTGGATCCCGGTGCCCCTCGTCGCCGCAGCGCCTCCACTGGCCTGGTTTGGCGGGGTGCTCGCAATATTGCGCACGAGAGAGAGAAGATAGGCCGCTACAGCGGCTGTCCGAGCGACGGATCCGCCGACTTCAGAATGTCCCTGGTAAGAGCGCCCAGCGAACGAACCTGGCAGCCGCTACTGTCAAAGTTCTCCGGACGAAGCCATGCCTCGTCTATACCTATACCTTCCCCCGAGTCAAGAGCACCGCATGTCGGCATCGCCAGAAACCAAACGGTTACCAGCTCAGCATGCGCCAACTGCTGCTGTTGCAGGCGCGCCTCTTGTGCCAGTGCCTCTTGGGCGAACTTCCTAATTATCCGCACTATCTTCCAAGATGAGAACTGATTCATCATGAGTGACGAACGCACTTATATTGTCACATACGACATCGCCAACGACCGTCGGTGGCGACGCATATTCAAGACGATAAACGGCTTCGGTGAATGGCTCCAACTCTCAGTTTCAGTGCCGTCTATCCCGGAAACGACGGGCAGAACTTGAGATGCGGCTACGCGAATTGATTAAGATGGAAGAAGATCATATACTGGTAATTGATATAGGATCGGCAAACAAGACCAATGTGGCTGTAATGAGTATCGGCAAGACGTTTTCCAAGATTGAGCACCAAGCAATCGTAACATGATTGTCCGTTGATGACAGGCTTAGAAATTCTGTACGCCCATATCGCCGAATGGAGTCGAGCGGCACGGTAATGCGACATTGGCAGGGATTGCTCGAAATTCCTCGCACTGTTGATTCTTATCAATTCTTTGAAGTTAGCAGTGCATCAGGAGTGCCATCTTCATTTTTCTACGGTCCGGTTTTCGGAAGCTCTCGAAAATGTGCCTAGTTTATCTTGAATTTCAGCAGGTTGTATCATAAGGATTATCCAAGGTGATATGCTTCGGCTTATCGGTAGCTGTTTGTTTGGTACGAGGATGATAACTGATAAACTAACAGCGTTTGGAATTTAGACATTATCCAGAGAAAGGGTGCATATATGTATTACAGGCAAAAAGTGCTACTTGCCTTGCTTGAGGCATTTGGCGGGAAACTGACTGGCACTGATTTTCAGAAATATCTCTTTCTATACACTCGCTACGAGAAAAACCGAAGCTACGAGTTCGTACCTTACAAATATGGGTGCTTTTCATTTCAAGCCTATGCTGACAAATCCAAGCTCGTCTCTTCCGGCTATCTGGAGGAAGCGAAGGATTGGAGACTATCCGATTCGTTCAAAAATCATACTGCAAAATTAAAGAAGGACGATGCGAAAAAGATCAACCTATTTATGGAGAATTACGTGTCGCTCAAGGGCAAGAAGTTGCGGAAGCATGTCTATCTTGGTTACCCCTACTATGCGATCAATAGTTTGGTTGCCAACGACATATTGACCGAAGATGAATATAACGCAGTAAAGAAGTTCAAGACCCCAAAGAAAGGAAAGCTATTCGCCACCATTGGATATGAAGGCATTACCGTTGAGGAATACACCAATAAGTTAATTGAAAACGATATTCAACTTCTTGTTGATGTTAGAAAAAACCCCTTGAGCCGGAAGTATGGCTTCTCGAAAACTAAACTTTCTAGTCTGCTGAGTAAGGTTTCTATCGGTTACAAGCACTTGCCTAAACTTGGCATTGTCTCCGACAAGAGAAGAAACCTAGAGACAGTCCAGGATTATAAAAATCTTTTTTCGAATTACCAGAAAACAGTGATCCGCGAAGAGAACGACTCCATCGCTCAGCTTTACGGTTACTATCTGGAATCTAATCGTATTGCTATCACCTGCTTCGAAAAATGCCATGCCATGTGTCATCGTCATAAAGTTGCAGAAGCCGTTGCAGGCATTGCACATAGCGATTTCAAAATTGTTCACCTATAGACAAGTTGACTACACGAATGCCAATGAAAAAAGAACGCATCTTAATAACGGTCAAAACATACCCCACCATATCCCAAGCCCATCACGAACTCGTCTGCACAGCAGGGATCCGAGAAGATGGATCTTGGATAAGAATCCATCCTGTCCCTTTTCGAAAACTATTTGATAAATATGAAAAATTTCAATGGGTGGAAATGGATGTTATTAGAAACAGGAAAGACAGACGCCACGAAAGTTATTGTCTATCAAACCCTGATTCAATAACACTTCAAGACAAAATAGACACCAAAAACAACTGGCAGGAGCGCAAGTCCCATGTACTAGAAAAAGGGAAAGTTTATGACGATCTGGATAACTTGATCCAACTCAACAAATCAGGCAAACTCTCACTGGCCACTTTCAAACCTGCGAAAATTCTGAATTTGATAGTCGAGGAGAAAGCTAATCGAGAGTGGGATAAGAAAAAGATTGAAGCTCTCAAACAGCAGGCTAAACAAGGCAATCTGTTTTTTGATACTCCCGATTTCAATGTCGTCAGAAAGCTCCCTTACAAATTTTCATACCACCTGCTCGACAATAACAACAAAGAAAGCACAATGATGATTGTGGACTGGGAAATCGGCATGTTGTTTTGGAACTGCCTAAAAAGATATCCTCGCAACGAGGAAAAGGCGATATCTGATGTCAGAAAAAAGTACATGGATGATTTTGCTTGCACTAAGGATATCCATCTTTTCTTAGGCACAACCCTAGCATACGATGGATGGGGGCAGAACCCTTTTATTATTATTGGCGTGTTCGCGCCGCCAGTTACCCGTCAATCTGATCTTTTCTAAAAACATCTAACTCTTTCTATTGTTTTCGATTCGTATGGCAATTTCGTATCCGGAACGATTCGTTCGTGCGCGCCCTAAAAAGTAACATCCCGTAAGTAAAATCTAAAAAGGATTCCGAGGTGCTCAACCCCTGTATTGTATGGGGTTTTGAGCTCCCTTGGCATACAAGTCATCAGGAATTCGTTTCCGTACATATCTACCCACAATCTCTTTGTCATCTATTTGATAGCCAGTGAAAACCCATCTCTTTGGAGTTTGGGCCGGCTTCCAGTCGCGTGCTTTAAACACTCCCTTACACACTTGATCTATCACCGCAAGAATATAATCAACCTGTTCTGCCCTATCACGATTTATCTTCCAAGCGCCACGAACTGCTTCATATAAACTGCCTTTGTCCGAGCATTCTTCAGCAGATGTTTTGATGAATAGAAGTTTATCTTTTGTGTTAAGTTTCATGGTCGGCATAGCATAATGCTCTTCAAGCTGTCGAACGTTTGCTGGACCTCGATCAGCGCCCAAACCCGATGCGATATTGGTTAAATTCAGAAATGCGTCAATCAATGCCGCCTCAACCTCTTTCGCTATACACTCAGTCATACCATGGCGATGCACAACATGGATCACTTCAAGCCCGGCACCCCTTATGGCGTGAATAGTCTTCAATTTATCGTTGCGAGTGGGCTCTTTGTCACCAATTTTTTCGGCAGCGACATGCTGGAACAGGCGGTTACCCTGCCCTTTACCAACATAAAAAGTCTGGCCGTTTCTTGGATCGATGAGTCGATAGACGTAATGCTTAATTTCGTCGCTTACCCCAGGTGAAAATGAATTGATCTCGTTTGCCATAACCGCCTCCATCTATTAAGATCAATAGCATTATAACTAACTCATCCACCACTCTGCACTGTCGATAAAGTTGGAGAATTGGATTTGGTACTCATCAGCAATTCTGAACATATTCTTTTTTGCAAATACGGAACTCCCGAGATCCCCTTCCTTTCCCCAAGCCCAAGCCTGTAACGCCTTCAGGGCACGATACTAGCCTGGATGCCGCCTCAATACCCTTGGCTGACACCCTTTGCTCAACCCTGACGGCGTAACCAATACCGTTGCAGGAAGCGGTTGCTTTTTTCCGGAAGCTTGTCGCGTCCGTGAAGCCACCGACCGTTTTCGATAACCAACAATTCGCCAGCCCTGAGTCGGATTCGGCGATGGCCGTAGCCCATGGCCAGTAGGTTTGTGAACAATTCGAGTGCTTGGCGGCCATCGTTGCTAGCCCGTACCACAGGATACCATGGCGCATAGTAGAGTCGTTTCCCATCCCACACAGCGCCACGGTCGAGCGTCTGCCGTGGCAGCTGCGGAGGGACATGTAGCTCAACCCCGCGCAAGGATTCTGCGTTCGCTCCCATTGCTCGAATGATGGAGTGACCGTCCGCGAGTAAGCTCGCGCCATCCTGTAGATCCTGGACTTCACATCGCCACGCGACGAGATCGGCTTCGGGGTGATCGGTGTGCAAAGGGACAACATCGCGGCCAGCCAGATAAGTGTTAACCCCACTGCGTTGCCGTACCTTTGTTTCCTCGACAATATCGCCGAGTTGCCGCAAGAGTTCACGGGTAGCACTCTTTTCAACGTTGCACGTAACAAGCCCTTCGCGGACCAGCGCAGTCTTGATTTCGATCGAAGACACCATCACGTGGAAATGCGCAGGCCGGGGACTTCCGACACGGATGCAGATTGACAATCGGTCAGCGCCGATTCACGCAGTGCTGGGAACTTCCGGCTCCTCCGGAGCGTAAGAAGAACAAGTGTGCCAGCACTTGTGGAACTGGGGTTTGTCTTTGTCGGCGATGACGACCTCCGGCGCGTATCCAGAACAAGCGTGCCAGCACCGCCCCTCGCAGTCATGCCAGCAATTGGTTTCTCCACCCGCTTCCGCAACATACGGCTTTCCGAAGGCTTCCTCCCAACGTCGAGAAGTTTCAGCGAACGTCTCGGCAAGAGCCACAGCTTCTTCGGGGAGTTTTCCGAATCCACCGTCGTGATCCAAGATGCGCCCCAGATACGACATGCAATCGTTGTAATAAGCAACAGGAGCCATCATGTGTAGATGCCAGATCATGTCTATTGCCCGTGTCGGAGCAATCCTCTTGGCTTGACGCGCAAGAGCGAAGAACTGACGATAACGTTCGATTGACTCGTCCAACTTCTCGGCAGTCCACTCGCTGGTCTCTGATTCGGACCGGCGAGCAGCCTCATGTAAGTCAACGGAGAAAACAGGTAATTGCATGATCATAACCTCCTCTGGTCAAAATTTACCATTACTACCCCCCCCCCCCCCCCCCCCCCCCCCCCCCCCCCCCCCCCCCGAGTCAAGTCAAGTCAATCGCCGAAAAGCACGGGCTTAGAGCGAACTTCATGCCCAAACCTTTCGAAGGTTTCACGGGAAACGGCTGTCATGTGCATATTTCGGTAACAGCGATAACGAACCCCACGGTCAATTCCTATAAGCGCATCAATGCCCCTGTCACCTCGTCCGGCGCCACCTAGTCACCCAACACCGTCACATGGAGCGGCAACAACCGTACCCACATGGTGCGAATACCGGAACCAGGACGCTTTGAATTGCGGCTGGCTGACGGGGCGGCTAACCCCTATTTGCTGCAGGCTGCAATCATTGTCGCAGGCCTGGATGGCCTGTCCAGCAAAGCCGATCCAGGGAAGCGCCGCGACAACAACATGTATACCGAACCGCATCTCGCCAAGGGGGCGAAACAGCTTCCGCTTAACCTTCTTGATGCATTGCGCGCCTTCGAACGGAACAAAACCTTCAGGGACGGAATGGGAAAAGAGTTCTCAGCAGCCTATCGCATTTTACGGAGTGGGAAAAGTCTCATACACTGGATGTGTAACCCCACTCCTATTCCACAATTTTTCTGCTAATGTAATGCAAAGTCCAGTCATTTTCGAGTGATCCTTGTCCGGTGGTTCGATATCGATCACCAACACGCAGTCTTCGCCCGCTTTGATGAGTTTCCTGCAACCGTGTTCTAGTTGGGCGCGGCGGTGCGAAAAATGGCATTGGAATACCGAAGTTAAAACCACTCCCCGAACCTCTTCATGGTCGTGAAGATGTGTCGCTAGCGCCGGCTGTCGGCGATGATGTAAGTGTACTCATCACTCATGATGAATCAGAATCTCGTCTGGGAAAGATAGTGCGGATAGTTGGGAAATTTTCCTAAGAGATGTGCGGCACAACAACCACGCTTACAACAACAGAAGCTGGCACATGCTAAGCCGGTAACCAAACAGCGGGAAATGGTCTTCTGCGAAAGACGGCGCTCGAACACACCTACGAAATAAAAGCGCATGAAAGAAGCCTTGAGGGGTCGGATCCAATGGTGACGAGCAGCAACCCTGTCCCGAGGAGTTCAGTCTCTTCAAGGAAAGCCGATAGGTAGCGACCGCGACCGTTATTGCGAACCGTACTGTTGTCAAAAAAGTCCTATGGGCAAATGGTCGGACATGCCCACATTGCGGCACGATTGACAACAGTACGGTTCGCAAGCGTCGTCCCCACTTCTATCAGTGTCGAGACTGCCGCAAAGAATTCAACGTAAAGACTGGAACAATATTTGCCTATTCGCACATTTGTCTACGGGAAGGCGAAACGAAGATTCGGGAGATGGCAGAATGCGGAAGCAAGTATATGATTCCCAAAACTATTTGATTTGCCAGTTTTCCCACACAAAGGTGTAACACCAAGTTCTATTGTGTGTTTTAGCCAACGCGTCAGTAATAGATTCACGCATATGCTCTGCACCATCGATAAAGTTGTGGAATTGGATTTGGTACTCATCAGCAATTCTGAACATATTCTTTTTTGCAATATGTTCTAACAAAGGGTATTCCCCACCCTCAATATTGATCTTAATTAAGTTGATGTGTTCAACACCTAAATCTTTTATTACGTCAAAAAACTCCCTTACCTCACAAGTGACGGTATCCTTATCTCTATGGTTCTTATTAAGAAAGGAGGAGCCATCGACACTATCCGAAAGCTCAAAACTCCCGTTCATATCTGACACACCATAATTTAGTGGAATAATTTTATCGTTGTCCTTAAATCGTTCCACACAATCTCGGTAGAAGGAAGGATGCGGTTCAAACAAATATACTGTACAACCATATTTCTTATGGATATTCGCAGCGAAGTCACCCACATATCCACCCAAATCGAAAACAACTGATTCATCAGTAAGGGATGGATAATCTAATCTTAGAGTCTCATCTCCCTTATCGCCAAACCATCGTGTTACCTCAACAGTAAACTCGTCTTTTTGGATGTAAAGACGATATAACCTAAGAAGCCTACCAATCACTTTTTTGCAAATATGCCGGAATTAGTGTTTTTCGAAGGTGTATATACCACACCCATACCTAATTTCACTGTCAACATCATCAACACTCACATCGAGATGTAAGGCACCATTGTCATCCACAAAATCGAATCGTTTCAATATCATCTTTTCCGCAATAGCAGGATATTTAAATATCGATTTTGGATGGAAAACACGGTGAGCATTAAAATGAACTTCATCCTCTTTACCTATGGGAAAGCTGATGTACAAACGTCCACCGCTGGAAAGGATGTCAACAAGATTTTCTATGCCTTTTTTGTGCCCATCTACATCAATAGGATCTGTATAACGCCCCAGGCCAAAATGCTCTATTGCATGCAAACATGACAATGAATCCGTTTTACCTAAATTTTGCGGACCCATTAAATCAGCTTGTACAAATCTGATGTTTTCATGAACCGATGTATCCAATGGACGCACATCGACAACTTCAACCTCTCTAAAGCTAGCTACATGTGCGACAAATCCGTCGACCCTGGAAGCAATATCAATATGCCGCTCAGGACTATTTTCGAAAATTAGTTTGGCTACCAGCAAATCTTGGTGAAAGTAGTGTCCTTTGGCAGTTCCAGCAGGATCAGCGTAGTCTGACAAGATCATAAAATTGTGAGTTATTTTCCCACCCTTTTTCAGCCATTCTTTTCGCTGCTTTCGGAACTTAAGGTAATGTTTTAACGATATCATTTCTGGGATCGAATCCTATATTTAGAGCTAACGCTATTGGCTTAAGCGCTTTGTAAATGTAGTTTTTCATTTCCTTTTTCTCCCCTCAGCCAATGCACCCTTGAGCCTCAGTCGTAAAGCCGAACTCTTTGCATAGCTCTTTCACTTTCTTAAGTGCTTCAGCGCGTTCACGTTTTTTGCCTCAACCATCTGCTCTTGCAGACTTTCCATTTCAGCTTTCAATTCATCATAACTTTCCATGCCAACAACTCCCTACGCGTTAGCTCAGTCTCAGCACATATACTAAACTTCACAAACGAAAATGTCCAGCACGGTTCTCTGCTGTCGACAGATTTGTTGGGAATATGTGATAAAGCGTTGCAACCACGTCTCACTATGCCAGCCACTCGTTCTGTCAATCTGCTATGCAAGAGAACCGTGCACTTATGCGTAGTTTTAGCGTGTTTGGTTAGCTGTCTTTTTGATTGGGTAACGGAGGCTAAGGACGGATAGGCTGTAAGTTAGGCTTTTCTGTATCGCTTTTGGGTAAGGGGGTTGTGGCTTGCTGCGGTTGTTTAACGATATGTGCCAGTGTTGTGTAAGCCATTAATTCAATACAATGGCTTAAGCAATAAAAACTACTCCCACTCAACCGTTGCAGGTGGCTTGGACGATATGTCATAGACCACCCGGTTGACTCCCTGAACCTCGTTGATGATCCTGGTTGACACACGTGCCAGGAACTCCATTGGAAGCCGCGACCAGTCGGCCGTCATGAAGTCATCGGTCTCCACCGCGCGCAACGCAACTACGTTCTCGTAGGTCCTCCGGTCCCCCATGACGCCAACCGTGCGCACCGGAAGCAAAACCGCAAACGCCTGTGCAACCTCGCCGTACAGGCTAGCGGCACGAAGTTCCTCCAGGAACACTGCATCAGCTTTCCTCAGCATGTCTGCGGCCTCCTCCGTCACCTCGCCAAGAATGCGGACGCCAAGACCAGGTCCCGGGAACGGATGCCGGTACACAAGACTCTCCGGCAGACCCAGCGTGACGCCAACCTTGCGGACCTCGTCCTTGAACAGTTCACGCAGGGGCTCGATCACCTTGAGCGACATCTGTTCCGGAAGTCCCCCCACATTGTGGTGCGACTTGATCGACCTGGCCTTGCCTGTCGCAGCACCGGCCGATTCGATGACATCGGGATAGATGGTCCCTTGGGCAAGCCACTTGACGTCCGGCCGACGCTTCGCCTCCTCCTCGAAGATCTCGACAAACACGCGGCCTATTGTCTTGCGCTTGCTCTCCGGATCCGATATCCCGGCAAGTTCCCTGAACATGCGCTCCCGGGCATCTATGCGGACCCATTCGAAACCGAAGCGCTCCGAGACGCTCCTTTCCACCTCGTCAGCCTCGTCCATGCGCAACAGGCCGTGGTCAACGAACACGCCAACCAGCTGCGACCCGACGGCACGACCCAGCAACGCCGCGGCGACCGTTGAATCGACACCACCTGACATTGCGATAATCACACGGTCACTGCCAACCTGTTCGCTGATGCGTTGCACCTCTGCGTCAACGAAATGTGGCATATCCCAGTCCGATCCGCAGCCGCAGATCCCATGGATGAACTCGGACAGCACCGCCATGCCCTGCAGTGTGTGGCCCACCTCGGGATGAAACTGAAGCGCGTACAGGCTCTTCTTCTCGTCGGCCATGGCGGCAGCCTCGCCGCCGCTTGTCGCAAGCACATCAAATCCATCGGGAGGTGCTGTCACTGTGTCGCCATGACTCATCCACACAGTCATTCCGGATCCTCCGGATGCGTCAAACGCCGCATCAAGCAGCCTGGACGGAATGGTGCGCCGGATTTCCGCAAATCCGTATTCGCGCTGCTCTTGGCTTGACACGCTGCCTCCGTACGCCACGGCCATCATCTGCATGCCGTAGCACAGCCCAAGGACAGGAACCCCGACATCGCCCAGATCGAATGAAATCCCGGGAGCGTCATTTTCGTGGGCGCCACCTGGACCTCCGGAGAGTATCAGCCCTTTCGGACCGATGGCGCGAAGCTCGTCAAGCGACAGATCAT
The DNA here is from genome assembly GCA_965207545.1 of Gammaproteobacteria bacterium. Taxonomy (GTDB): domain Bacteria; phylum Pseudomonadota; class Gammaproteobacteria; order Tethybacterales; family CBDBMS01; genus CBDBMS01. The sequence goes on along the minus strand of CBDBMS010000003.1, from coordinate 78,783 downwards.
GCGTGTGGATCTCGCAATAGACGCCGAGTTCACGGACTCTGCGGGCGATCAGCTGGGTGTACTGCGACCCGAAGTCAAGAACGGCGATCTTGTTCAAAAGGATCCGTCAGCCTGGTAGTTGGGCGCTTCCTTGGTGATGTGCACATCATGCGCATGTGATTCGCGTGCGCCGGCCGCAGTGATGCGCACGAACTTCGCCTTGCGCTTCATGTCGGCTATGGTGCCGCAGCCGGCATAGCCCATTGCGGCTCTCAGGCCGCCCAGCATCTGGTAGATCACGTCACTGACCAGGCCTTTGTAGGGGACGCGGCCTTCGACGCCCTCGGGCACCAGCTTTTCCCGCGGCTGACCGCTCTGGAAGTACCTGTCTCCGGACCCTCCGCTCATCGCGCTGATCGAACCCATGCCACGGTAGCTCTTGTAGACGCGGCCCTGATACAGTTCGGTCTCGCCTGGCGCCTCGTCGGTGCCGGCCAGCAAGCCGCCGATCATGACACAGTCCGCACCGGCAACAACCGCCTTGGCGATATCGCCCGAATAGCGGATGCCGCCGTCGGCGATCACCGCCGGCGGATTGCTGCCGCCGCGCAATGCGTGCGCGACGTTCATCACGGCACTCAACTGGGGCACGCCAACTCCGGCGACTATCCGAGTTGTGCAGATGGAGCCCGGACCTACGCCAACCTTCACGCCGTCGGCCTTCGCATCGCGCATCGCCTTGGCCGCCTCGGCAGTGGCAATGTTGCCGCCGATCACCTTCACTTTCGGATGGCGGCGTTTCAAGGCGCTGACCGCGCCAATTACGCTGGCGCTATGGCCGTGTGCGGAGTCAACCACGATCACGTCGGCACCCGCGTCGACCAGCATGTCGATGCGGCGGGGATCTCCGGTGCCCACGGCCGCCGCAACCACCAGGCTGCCGGAGACATCCTTGCTGGAATGCGGAAACTGCTCGGAACGGAGTATGTCCTTGATCGTGATCAGTCCCTGCAGCCTGCACTTGGCATCCTCGACGATGACCCGCTCTATGCGGTGCTCGTGCATCAGCTTGAGAGCCTTCCCAAGGCCCACCCCCGGCCGGACCGTCACCAGGCGTTCGCGGGGGGTCATTATCCTGCTGATTGGCTGGTCACGCTTCGCCTCGAAACGCAGATCACGGTTGGTGACGATGCCCACCACCCGGTTTCCATCAATCACCGGCAGTCCGGAAAATCCCCACTTCTCCTTGACGTCAAGAACCTGGGCCACTGTCATCTCCGGAGAGACGCTCACCGGATCGCTGACCGTTCCGCTTTCGTAGCGTTTGACCTGCGACACCTCCTGCGCCTGACCCTCGGGGGTCATGTTGCGGTGGACAACGCCGATCCCTCCGTGCTGCGCCATCGCAATTGACATCCTGGCGTCGGTGACAGTGTCCATGGCTGCGGACAGAAGCGGAACGTTGAGCGGAAACCCTCTGGCCAACCGGGTCTTCAGGCTCGCTTCCGAAGGAACAATCCCAGACTTCGCCGGAACAATAAGAACGTCGTCGAACGTCAGCGCGGTTTCAAGAGTCTCGGAGGGCATGCACTGCTTGCGCAAAAGCGGATTCTACACCAGCCGAACTAGGGGCTGTACTTCCAGTACTCCAACCTGTTCATGACCTTGTCAACATACGTCGACTTGCCAAGCGAGCCGTTGTAGCGCCCGAGAGCGCGGAAATAGTCGCCCTTCTCTATGTCAAGGTAGTGGCGGAAGATGACGGTGCCGTAGCGCAGGTTGCGGCGCATGTGAAACAGGCTCTCGCCACCCTTTCCGAGCAGATCGACCCAGAAAGGCATGACCTGCATGTAGCCTCTGGCGCTTGCGCTCGAGACGGCGTACTTGTTGAATGCGCTCTCGATGTGAATGATTGCCAGAACCAGCTGCGGGTCAAGGCCTTGGCGGGAGGACTCGTAGTGAACGGCCCTGAGGAAATCGTAGACCAGGCGCGGATCCTGCCGGAGGTGCACGTTGCGCGGCATGATGCGGTTGAGCCTGTCGGCCATCTCGTCAAGCCAGCGCTGCGCCTCCTCCTTGCTGTTGAACACCAGCTTGGTTGGCGGATAGTCGCTGACCGCACTACGCAACATGGTCCGTGTCGAGGCGGACAGCTCCTCGTACTGCTGTGTGCCTGCGAATGCGGCATACGGAACCGTGGCAAACGCAACTGTCAGCGCAAGCGGCGCCAGGTAGTCGGAACGGATCGCCATCACATGCACTTCACGCCGCGAAGCCGGTCCTCCCTTTCAGGAACGGCACCGCCTCGCCTGTCGCCACACGCTCTGCATCGGCGGATGTACGGTTCTTGTACTCGACGACCCCGTTCGCAAGATCGCGCTCGCCAACGGCAAAGCGGTGGGGAATTCCAATCAGTTCGGTCTCGGCAAACATAAAGCCCGGACGCGCATCGCGATCGTCAAGCATCACGTCGAATCCTGCCTCAGCGAGTTCAAGCGCCAGGCGCTCTGCCGCCTCCATGGTCGCCGGCACGCGTCGCCCGTTGATCGGAATCACGGCGACGGTGAACGGCGCGATAGCGTCCGGAAAGATGATCCCGCTGTCGTCATGCCCCTGTTCAATGGCGGCAGCCACTATACGCGTGATGCCTATGCCGTAGCAGCCCATCAGGATCGGCCGCTGGCCACCATCAGAATCTATGGTTGCGTTCATCGCCTTGGAATACTTGTCGCCCAGCTGGAACACATGGCCAATCTCGATGCCGCGGCACATCGCCAGGCGGCCACTGCCGTCGGGCGTGGGATCCCCTTCAACGGCATTGCGCAAGTCGCAGGCCTCGGGCTCGGGGCAGTCGCGGCCAAAGTTCACACCGGTGTAGTGGAAATCGTTCTCGTTGGCGCCGCAGACGAAGTCATGAGCCCTTGCCGCCGCATGGTCCGCAAGCACCTTCAGCGGCATGCCGACCGGACCAAGCGAACCGAAATCGGCTCCGATCAGTTCACGCGCACGGTCAGGGGATACAAGCGAAGGATTCGCCCCGATCTCCGGGCGGCGCGCGGCCTTGTAAAGATTCAGCGTGTGGTGTCCGCACAGCAGCAGCGCGGCGGCGCCGGCATCGCCCTCGACAATCATCGTCTTCAGCGAACGCTCCGACGGAATGCCGCCCAGGAACCTGTCGAGATCCGCAATGGTCCTGATCCCGGGCGTGCGAACCTTGTCCATCGCCTCTGCGGGGGCTGGACGGCTTCCGGAGGCGGACAGGGAGACATTCTCGACGTTGGCGGCGTAGCCGGTATCGTCGCAGTAGGCGATCAGCTCCTCGCCGGAATCGGCGAGCACCACGAACTCATGTGAACGGTCGCCGCCGATGGCGCCCGACTCCGCCTCGACGATCCGGTAGCGCAGGCTGAACCGGTCGAAAATGCGGCGGTAGGCATCGTACATCAGGCGGTAGCTCGCCTTCATGCCATCCTCGTCAACGTCGAACGAGTAGGCATCCTTCATGATGAATTCGCGCGAACGCATGACTCCGAACCGCGGACGAATCTCGTCGCGGAACTTCGTCTGGATCTGGTAGAGGTTGACCGGCAGCTGTTTGCCGCTGGTGACAAGCCCGCCCACGATCTCGGTAATCACCTCCTCGTGGGTCGGTCCGATGCAGAATTCGCGGCCATGGCGGTCCTGCAGCCTGAGCAGTTCAGGTCCGTATTCGTGCCAGCGCCCCGACTCCTCCCACAGGTTGGCAGGCTGAACCGCCGGCATGAAGCATTCGACAGCCCCTGCGGCGTTCATCTCCTCACGTACAATCTGCTCAACCTTGCGCACAACCCGCCAGCCTGCGGGCAGCCAGGAATAGATCCCGCTCGCCTGCTGACGGATCATGCCGGCACGCAACATGAGACGGTGACTCACCAGTTCGGCGTCGGCTCCCACTTCGCGCGTCGTGTGGAGAAACAGCCGGCTGGTCCGGAACAGGCTGTGACAGCTGCCGGAATTCGCGCTCATGGCGCAGCCTTCCGGATCACGAAGGCAAGACGGACAGCGGCTTGCACCTTGCGCGCACCTTCCTTCACAGCCAGTCACGCATGCGGTGCCACAGCATGCCCAGGACGAGAAGCGGCGTGCGCATCAAAGGGCCACCAGGGAAAGCCTTGTGCCTGTAGCCCGCAATGCTGTCGAACCGTTCGGCATCGCCGTCAATCGCCTCGGCGATCAGCTTGCCGGCCAGTCCGGTCAGCGCCATCCCGTGACCGGAGAAGCCCTGTGCATAGATCACGTTCCCGTCAATCCATCCGAAGTCCGGGAACCTGCTTGCGGTGATCGCGACATAGCCGCCCCAGACGTAGTCGATGTCCTCGGACGCCAGCTGTGGGAACACCCGGACCATCCTCCGGCGCATGGCGGCGGCGATGTTGGCAGGTTCGATCGTCGAGTAGCTGACGCGGCCGCCGAACAGCATACGGTCGTCACGGGAGAGCCGGTAATAGTCGAGAACAAAGTTCATGTCGCATACGGAAGCACGGTTGGCAATCAGCGATTCGGCACGCTCCTTCCCGAGCTGGCGCGTTGCGCAGATGTAGGTGCCGACCGGCATCACCTTGGGACTGATCCTGGGTTCCAGCCCGTCAATGTAGGCATTGCACGCCAGCACCACCCTTTTGCAGCGCACCTCGCCTTTTGCGGTGACGACACGCGGATCGGCGCCGCCGGAATAGCTGACGGCCCTGGTGTCCTCATGGATCGCCACGCCCGCCTTGACCGCCGCCTGCGCCAGACCAAGCACGTACTTGAGAGGATGGATGTGCGCTCCTTGAGGATCGTGCGCTCCGCAGACGTAGCAGTCGCTCGCCAGCAAGCCGCGGAACCGGTCACGGTCAAGAAACTCAATGTCGTAGCCGTAGTCTTCCGCCAGCTCCTTCTGGTATGACCGAAGTTCGGCGGCCTGGCGATCCTTGCATGCGGCAAGCATGCACCCATCCTGCAAGTCGCAGTCGATCCCGTGCCTGGCGATCCGTTCCCTGACGATCCCGGTTGCTTCCACCGAAAGATCCCAGAGTCCACGGGCTGTCGCCTTGGGTATCTTTCGGGCCGGACCTTTGACGTCGTGGCACGAATAGCCCGGCAGAACCTGCCCTCCGCTTCGTCCCGAAGCGCCCCAGCCGATCTTTCGCGCCTCAAGCACGGCCACGCTGTGTCCGCGCTCCACCAGGTTGAGCGCCGCCGAAACTCCTGTGAATCCGCCGCCGATAACGCACACGTCGACGTCGGCGCCACCGTCGAGAGCAGATCCAACCGGCTTGCGGCCGGCGCTCGCCTCGTAGTAGCTGTCAACCAGGCTGCCGTCTCCGCTCATCTGCAATGCATTTCCGTTTTCATTCCGTTTTCCAGGGTCCGGCATGCACGGATGCCGCCGCCAAGACCGCCTCGACGGCGGATACGAGCGCCTCGGAAGTCACGGTGGCACCCGCCACCGCATCAACCGGAACTTCGGCCGGACCGGCTCCGGCAAGACTCCTCATCCAAGCGTCAGCAGGCTTTCCGATGAAGCTGCCGATCCCCGGCGTCTCCACATGCTCCAGTACACGCACCCCCGTTATTCTAAGGCCTGAATCAACTCCAACCACCAACCTGAACGGACCGCCATAGCCTTCCCGGGCGGTGAACACCACCGCAACCGCAAGGGTTTGCGTTCCCGCAGAGAGGGCATAGACCTGTGCAAGGGGGTCAAGATCAAGAAACGCGGACATCCTTGCCGGATCGTCGAGCCTGACGATCCGGCCTTCCCCGCCCTTGCCGGCCACATCAAGCACCGAGGCAACCTCGGCAAATGCGCGCTCCCGCTCCAAGCGCAGGATCTCGGCGCGCCAGGCGCCGTCGACCAGTTTCAGCAGGGTCAGCGCCGCAAGCACCGACAGGCCGATGACCAACGCTGCACGAAGCGGCTCCCGGGCGAATCTAGCCACGGCGGCGCATGCCTTCAAGCTCCTCCGCCAACCGGTCAGCGGCAGGGGCAAGCATGTTGAAGATCAGGACCGCAAAGGCAATCCCGTCGGGATGCGATCCCCACTTGCGCACCGCAACCGTGAGCGCTCCGGCGGCCAGCGCGAGGACGATCCGATTGCCGGAACGCTTCGGCGCGCTGACCGGATCGGTGAGAACGAAGAAGGCGGCCATGACGGTTCCGCCGGCGGCCAAGTGCACAGTGACGCTGGCCACGTCATCGGCTATCCATGCCGTAAGCGCAACGCCGAGGATGTACGGAAAGGCTAGGCGCCAGTCGGCGATCCTGGACGCCACCAGGGCGGCTCCACCCAAGGCATAGAACGCTGCCGGAACCGTCTCCCGCCAGGAGAGGCTGTCCCCTGTCTGGATGACCGTCGGAGCAAGCGACACGTCGACGGTCTCACCGACAAGAACTGCACGGAGACTCTCCAACGCCGGCAGGCCGGCGCCTGCATCCGGCCAAACGGCGAACTCCCGGGGAAAGGCAAGAAAGGCGAACACGTATCCGGCCATCGCGGGGTTGAAGATGTTGGCGCCCAATCCGCCGTAGCAGTGCTTGGCGATGCATACGGCAAACAAGGCCGCCGCCGCCGCCACCCAGAACGGTGCAAGCGGAGGCAGGGCAAGGCCAATGATGGCACCTGTAACCGCCGCACTGCCGTCAAGCGCATGGGATCCGTCGCGCAGTCCGCGCAGCCGGATCATGGCATGATCCGCCGCCATCGCTGTGACCATTCCAACTGCCATCTGTGCGCCCACGCCAATAGACCAGGCGCATGCCGTGGCGGCCGCACCAGGAAGAAGCGCGGCGAGCACCAGCCACATGATCCGCCGGGTGTCAAGCGTCACCATCCAGCCAAAACCCGCATGTCGGTTCGTGGAGAAATCATTCCAGCAAACGGCTATGATAGGCACTCTGCGGCAAAAAGCGGCACGGTCCGCATGCCGCCCCCGAAAGCGCCCGTTTTTTTTGTGATACGAGCGGGACGTAAATAACGCACATACCTGCCTTTTCACTTCAAATTTGAAACTAGAATGTACACTTCAATCTATGGGGAGAGAAAGCAATGACCGTAGTAGACTGTGACTGTCACAATTCTTGGAACTCGGCAGAGGTTCTTCTGCCGTACCTGAAAGACTGGGCCAGGGACCAGTTCGTTCGCGGAGAGAGGACAGGGCCAATCGGCTCCTTTCCGCACGGCCACCGTGCATGGTTTCATCCGGAGGACTTCAATCGTTCCGACATCAATCCGCAGTGCGAGGAGGAGAACTACACGCTGATGCGGGACCGCCATCTGGATCCGAACAACATTGACGCCGCCATACTGACGAGCGACGAGCCGCTCGAGGTCTCGACGCTGGGGAACGGTCTCTACGCCCAGGCCTTGGCCGCGGCGTACAACGACTGGCAGGAAGCGGAATGGCTTTCGAAGGACGACCGGCTGTTCGGATCGATCATAATCGCGCCACAGGATCCGACCTCGGCGAAAGAGGAGATCCTACGGATGGGCTCGAATCCGCGCATGGTTCAGGTCATGGCCTCAAGCTGCAGCATCCAGCCGTACGGCGACCCGTACTACCACCCGATCTACGAGGCATGCGAGGAGACGGGACTGCCGTTTGCCATCCATCTCGGCGGTTGCGGCGGGATCAACACGGGAGTCCACGCCAACGGCGCACCACGCTACTACTCCGAACATCACACCCTGCAGGCGCAGCCGGCACAGACACATGTCGTAAGCATGATCATGAACGGCGTGTTCGAGAAGTTCCCTTCGCTCAAGTTCGTCGTGACCGAGTGCGGAGTCTCGTGGGCCGGCCCGATGCTCTGGCGGCTCGACGCCAACTGGCATGCGCTGCGCAATGAAACCCCGTGGGTCAAGCGGCCGCCCTCGGAATACTTTTCCGACCATGTCAGATTCACCTCGCAGCCGCTTGAGCGCCCGGAACGGGTCGAACACCTGTGGGCATGTCTCGAAGGCATGGACGGACGGCGCACCCTGATGTTCGCCTCCGACTACCCGCACTGGGACCAGGACGCCATTGAGTCAATCAAGCTGCCGGAAGGCTGGGCTGAGGACGTGTTCGGCAACACCGCGCTCGACACCTATGGGCGGATCGGAAAGGTGCTCGGCGAACGCAAGGGCAACGCATAGTCCATGGGCAAGCGTCACTTCGCCTGCAACACCGACGAACTGGCACACGGCAACAGAAAACTGATCCGCATTGGAACCCGTTCGATCGGCCTGTTCAACGTCAACGGCAACTACCATGCGCTCCTCAATCTGTGTCCACACACCGGAGGCACCCTATGCGAAGGGCCGGTCGGCGGAATCAACCTTCCGGTCGATCTCAACAAGGACGGCTACCGTTACCAACAGGTCCGCAAGGGTGAGATTCTGCGCTGCGCATGGCATGGCTGGGAATTTGAGATAGCGACCGGCCGTTGCCTGGTCGATCCGAAACTGAAGGCCAAAACCTACGCTGTCGAGGTGGAGGATGGAAAGGTGTTCGTCATCGTATGACACCCCGGTGCCGTGGGAAATCTCTCCCGGAACAGGATTGACGGAAGCGCGGCGCAAGCGCCTGCCAGCGCTGAAATGGGGAAAGCGGCACAGCCTTTCTGCGTTGCATGAAACCCCGAACATCCGGCGCATTGCCGCCATCAACAGGCTGTTGACGCAAAGAGACCCGGATGATGTGCCGATGATCGGCACACTTCTCAATTCATGCAGGTTCCAGACTAGAATTGGCAATAGTGTCAGACAGCAAGAACGGAGGTGCAATGGCCATAGTGGACTGTGACTGTCACAATTTCTGGAGTTCGGCGGAGGTTCTTCTGCCGTACCTGAAAGACTGGGCCAGGGACCAGTTCGTCCGCGGAGAGAGGACAGGGCCAACCGGCTCCTTTCCGCACGGCCACCGTGCATGGTTCCATCCGGAGGGCTTCAAGCGCGCCGACATCAATCCGCAGTGCGAGGAGGAGAACTACACGCTGATGCGGGACCGCCATCTGGATCCGAACAACATTGACGCCGCCATACTGACGAGCGACGAACCACTCGAGGTCTCGACGCTGGGGAACGGCATCTACGCCCAGGCCTTGGCCGCGGCGTACAACGACTGGCAGGAAGCGGAATGGATTTCGAAGGACGACCGGCTGTTCGGATCGATCATAATCGCGCCGCAGGAGCCGGTCGCTGCGGCGGAGGAAATCCTACGGATGGGCTCGAATCCGCGCATGGTCCAGGCTCTTGCCTCGAGCTGCAGCACCCAGCCGTACGGCGACCCGTACTACCATCCGATCTACGAGGCGTGCGAGAAGGCGGGACTGCCGTTTGCCATCCATGTCGGAGGCAACGGCGGGATCAACACATCGCCCCACGCGAACGGCTCGCCACGCTACTTCTGCGAACATCACACCCTGCAGGCGCAGCCGGCACAGACACATGTCGTAAGCATGATCATGAACGGCGTGTTCGAGAAGTTCCCTTCGCTCAAGTTCGTCGTGATCGAATGCGGAGTCTCGTGGGCCGGCCCGATGCTCTGGCGGCTCGACGCCAACTGGCATGCGCTGCGCAATGAAACCCCGTGGGTCAAGCGGCCGCCCTCGGAATACTTTTCCGACCATGTCAGGTTCACCTCGCAGCCGCTTGAGCGCCCGGAACGGGTCGAACACCTGTGGGCATGTCTCGAGGGCATGGACGGACGGCGCACCCTGATGTTCGCCTCCGACTACCCGCACTGGGACCAGGACGCCATTGAGTCAATCAAGCTGCCGGAAGGCTGGGCTGAGGACGTGTTCTGCAACACCGCGCTCGGCACCTATGGGCGGATCGGAAAGGTGCTCGGCGAGCGCAAGGGCAACGCATAGTCCATGGGCAAGCGTCGCTTCGCCTGCAATGCCGACAAGATGCCGGATCGGTGTGCGGAAACGAACGGCAGAGACGTCGTCGGCATTCCTTTGGGATTGGAACAGCGACGAAGGCACGGTCAAAGCTGTCTTCCCGCACCAAGGGGAGAGAGGTGAACAGAAGGCCGGACAGGCTGCTGGCCATGACGAACCGGCACCTGCCGCACCAGGGCGGGGAATAGGTTCGGCATCCGTGGATTCGTTCGATTACGTCATCGTTGGCGCCGGATCGGCCGGCTGTGTCCTCGCCCACCGGCTGACTGAGGAGAAAGGATGCCGGGTTGCCCTCGTCGAAGCCGGCGGTTCGGACCGCAACATACTTCTGCAGATGCCGACTGCGCTCGCCCTAGGCATGCGCCAGCCGCAGTTCAACTGGATGTTCAAGTCGGAACAGGAGCCGTTCATGAACGGCCGTGTCATGGACTGTCCGCGTGGACGGGTGCTGGGCGGATCATCGTCGATCAACGGCATGGTCTACGTGCGCGGCCATCCGTGCGATTTCGAAGAGTGGGCCGAGCGTGGAGCGGAAGGCTGGAACTACCGGAACTGCCTGCCCTACTTCAAGCGCGCGGAAAACTGGATCGGCGGCGCCGACGAGTACCGCGGCGGCGAAGGGCCGCTCGCCGTCTGCAGAGGCAACGGGATGAAACTGAATCCGCTGTACGAGGCGTTCATCCAGGCCGGGATCGAGGCCGGCTACGGCGCCAACAACGACTGCAACGGATACCGCCAAGAGGGGTTCGGATCCTATCACATGACGGTCAAGGGGGGCGTGCGCTGGTCAACCGCCAACGCCTACCTGCGACCCGCCCTTCAGCATCCGAACCTGCATCTGGTCCGGAACACGCTGGTTCACCGGATCGTGATCGAGAACGGCAAGACCGTCGGCATCGAGTGTTCCAGCTCCGGTTCCGCCGGAACGGAAACCATCCGTGCCGAACGGGAGGTGCTCCTCTCGGCAGGATCCATCGGATCACCGGAGATTCTGCAACGTTCCGGCATCGGTCCGGCCAAGGTGCTCGAGGAAGCCGGGATCAAGGTTGTCCACGATCTTGCAGGCGTGGGCAGAAACCTGCAGGACCATCTTGAGATCTACTTCCAACACCGCTGTCCGCAACCAGTCACGCTCAACGGCAAGCTTGATCTGGTAAGCAAGGGACTGATCGGCGTACAGTGGATCCTGTTCAAGAGCGGCCTCGGCTGCACCAACCACTTTGAATCAGGCTGCTTCTTCCGTTCCCGGGCGGGATTGAAATGGCCGGACATACAGGGCCATTTTCTCCCCGGCGCCATCCGCTACGACGGCACCGGCGCACACGATGGACACGGATACCAAGTGCATCTCGGCGTGAACAAGCCCAAAAGCCGCGGACACGTTCGGATCCGTTCGGCGGATCCGCGCTCGAAGCCGGAGATACTGTTCAACTACATGGAGCACGAGGATGATCGCCGCGACTGGGCTGTCGCCGTCCGCCTCATCCGCGAAGTGATGGCTCAGCCTGCACTCGACCCGTTCAACGGAGGCGAACTGCAGCCTGGAGAATCAGTGCAGTCGGACAGCCAAATCATCGAATGGGTGAAGAACAACGCGGAAAGCGCATACCATCCCTCGTGCACCTGTCCGATCGGGGCCGACGGTGATGCGGGTGCAGTCCTCGATCCGCAGTGCCGCGTTCGCGGAATCGAGAATCTCCGGATCATCGACTCGTCGGCCTTCCCGACCATCACCAACGGAAACCTCAACGCGCCCACCATCATGCTTGCAGAGCGTGCCGCAGACCTGGTCGCCGGCAGGGAAATGCTCACCTCGGATGCCGGCTACTGGACCGATCCCCAGTGGCAGGTCCGCCAGCGGGAAAATCCGCCGGAAAAAATCCGGCAATGATCCATACCATTGCATTTTCAATATTTGGTATAATCCGAAAAATATCCGTGGGAGGAAAATGAGAATGAACAAGACAGCCATTGCAACGACAATCACTGCGCTGTGTCTCGGCATTCCGGTTGCCCAGTCAGCCGACATGGGAGCGAAAGACGAGCCCATCAAGCTTGCGGTCAACGAATGGACCGGTCAGCACATCAGCACGCAGATTGCCGGCCAAACCCTGGAGAAGGCAGGCTACAAGGTCGAATATGTCACTGCCGGCATGAACTCGCAGTTTACCGGCCTCGGAGATGGGGATCTGCACGCCACCATGGAAGTGTGGTCCAGCAACGTGTCCGATCTCTACGGAAAGCTTCTGGAATCCGGCAAGATCGAATACCTTGGCTCGCTCGGCATTGACGCCAGAGAGGGATTCATCTATCCGGTGCATGTCAAGAAGGACTGTCCGGGGCTGCCCGCCTGGGAAGCCTTGAAAGGATGCTCAAGCCTGTTTGCCACCGCCGAGACCTTGCCGGATGGAAGATTGCTTGACTATCCGGCTGACTGGGGAACTCCGGGAGCAGACCGGGTTGCCGGAATGGAACTGCCGTACAAGGCGATACCGGCCGGCAGCGAAGGTGCGCTGATCTCTGAACTCAAGTCCTCGGTCAGCAAGAAAAGCCCTCTTCTGATGGTGTTCTGGCAACCTCACTGGGCTCTCTCCGAGTACGATGTCGAGTGGGTCGACTTGCCCAAGGCGGAAGATGCCTGCTTCGACGACCCCTCCTGGGGTGTCAACCCGAACGCAACTTCGGACTGCGACTTCTCGGCCTCGGAACTGTTCAAGGTGGTCTGGTCCGGATTCAGCGGGAAATGGCCGGCAGCACACGAAATCCTCAAGCAGATCACCATCAAAACCGCCGACCAGCAGGCCTTGATGGCTTCCGTTGACCAGAACGGCGAAAAGGTCGAGGAGGTCGTGGCTTCGTGGATTTCCGAAAACCAGTCAGCCGTTGACGGCTGGATTGCTTCCGCCAAGTAAGGCTCATGATCCGCTCCGCGACAGAACCGGCGACAAGCCGGTTCTGTCGCTTGCTCCTCTGACCCTGTGAGTCCTGAGTCTTGAGCACATCTTCCGACTGTACAGTCGAATGCCACAGTCTATGGAAGGTCTACGGCGATGATGCGCTAGCCCGTCTTCGCGGAGAGCCTCCTCCCGGCAGCGAAGAGGCAGACCAGGTTGCCAACGAAATCAGGGAGAACGGCGGCATTGTCGCCTGTAGCGACATCAGCATCAAGGTCAGGAAAGGCGAGTTCTTCGTCCTAATGGGCCTGTCGGGGTCCGGCAAGTCAACCCTGATCCGTTGCATCTCCAGACTGACCGAGCCTTCCGCCGGCGGGCTTGACATCGACGGAAGCGACTTCCTTGCAACAAGCGAGCAGGACCTCATCGACATCAGGCGCAAAAAGATGGGAATGGTGTTCCAGCACTTTGGCCTGTTTCCGCACATGACGGTTCGCAATAATGTCGCGTTCCCTCTTAGGGTACAGGAGATCCCGCCGGAGGAACGCAATGCCAAGGCCGACGAGATGATCAAGCTCGTCGGACTGGGGGGACGCGAAGATGCCTACCCACACGAGCTGTCGGGCGGAATGAAGCAGCGCGTCGGCATAGCGCGCTCACTGTCGGTCGATCCGGAACTGTGGTTTCTTGACGAGCCGTTCAGCGCGCTGGATCCCCTGATCCGCTGGCAGATGCAGTCCGAACTTCTGCGCCTGCAGAAAATGTTCCAGAAGACGATCCTGTTCGTGACCCACGACTTCATGGAGGCGGTTCGTCTTGCGGACCGGATCGCCATACTCAAGGATGGGAAGGTGATCCAGATAGGAACGCCGCAGGAGATTGTCTGCGAGCCGGCGGACAGTTACGTGGCGGAATTCGTCCGCGAGGTTCCGCGCGCCAGGATCATCAGGCTGTCGCAACTGGTCGACCGCAACGCCGATGTCGGCACACCGTCGGAGGAGGACGGGGCGCTGTCCGGCGACATGGTCCTGGAGGATGCGTTGATCTGGTGTGCCGACCGCACGGGTGTTCTGCCGGTGCAGGACAGCGAAGGGAAAACCATCGGCGGCGTCACTGCCGCACGCATCATGTCGGCTCTCAAAGGCGAAGCCTTGGCGGGCTAATGCCCTCTCCACGGCTGCCGGTCCCGTTGACGATTCCACGCAGCGCTTTTCCCTGGGTGCTGGTTGCGGTTGTCGCTGCGGTTGCGCCGCTTCTGTCACATCGCCTGCCCTGGCTGCTGGCCTACCCTCAGGGCAGGATCATCCCGCTCGTCGACTGGGTGAACTCCTTCATGGAGGTCCTGGTTGAAACCCTGGTGCCGGTGACACGCATCATCAGCGCAACACTCGAGTGGCCCATGCTCGTTCTACGCGACACGCTTCAGTGGATTCCCTGGCCGGTCACCGTTCTTGCCGTATCGCTGTTGGCTGTCCACGCCTCCGGAAGGAAAATGGGCCTCACATGTCTGGCGATGCTTCTGTACATTGCGCTCTCCGGCTACTGGGAGCAGTCGCTCAACACCCTTGCGCTGGTCGGCATCGCCGTGCCGCTATCGCTGCTGGCCGGTCTCGCCGTCGGCATCGCCGCGCATCGAACACGCCTCGGTGCGCGCATCATCCCGCCCGCGCTTGACGTCATGCAGACGATGCCGACATTCGCCTATCTGATACCTCTGCTGGTCCTTTTCGGATTCGGCCCAGTGGTCGGACTGATCGCCAGCGCCATCTATGCAAGTCCGCCGATGGTGCGCAATGTGCATCTCGGCCTGAGACAGGTGTCAAGCGAGATCACCGAAGCCTCGCGGATATCAGGCGCCTCGCCGCTGCAACAGCTCTTCTGGGTCGAACTCCCGGCCGCCATGGGACAGATCAAGGTCGGCATCAACCAGACGGTGATGGCGGCACTGAGCATGGTCATCATCGCCTCGGTCATCGGCGGGTTCAACGACATTGGCTGGGAAGTGCTCAGCACCATGCGCAAGGCGCGGTTCGGCGAAAGCCTGATGGTCGGACTGATCATCGTCCTGATTGCGATCGTTGTCGACCGGATCAGCGCCGCCTACGCAAGCAAGGAGAGGAGCCGCAGGAACCGGGCGGGACGCAACGTCTGGCTGTACGCGTTTGCCGGACTGGCCGTTGCGGCCGCAGTCATCAAGGGGTCCGGCGTTGACATCACGGTCAACGACCCGGCCTGGATGAAGACGGTCACCACCTGGCTTGACGACCGGCTCAATGCGACGGTGGCAGCGCTCGGAGATCAGCTGACTGCCCTGAAAAACGGGTTCTTCTTCTACTATCTTCTCCCAATGCGCATAGGCCTGTCCAAGTCGATTCTGCCAGTGACCTGGGGCTTCGACTTCACCGAAGGCATGCGCTGGGGGTATGCGGCGCTGGGCGCAGCCGCCAGCCTGGGCGCCGGCTGGCGCATCGGCTGGCGTACCGGCCTGGCCCTGGCGGCTGGCTTCTACATTCTCTACTTCGGTCTCGTCGGCATTTCATGGGTCGTGTTCATGGCCGCCGTGACTCTGCTTGCATGGCAGATCGGCGGCACCCGCACCATGGCACTGGCGTTTCTCTCGCTATCGTTCATCCTGCTCACCGGCATGTGGGAGCGTGCGATGCTGTCGCTGTATCTTTGCGTCGCCGCAGTGGCACTGTCATTCCTGCTCGGCGCCTCGATCGGAATCTGGGCTGCGGCAAGCGACCGCGTATCGGCCGTAGTCCGTCCGGTGCTTGACACGTTCCAGACGATTCCGCTGTTCGTGTTCCTCATTCCGGTGCTGATGTTTTTCCAGATCGGCGAGTTCACCGCCCTGCTTGCCATCATCGCCTATGCCTTCGTTCCGGCGGCGCGCTACACCGAGAACGGACTCCGTCAGGTGCCGCAACATCTGATCGAAGTGGCGGTCGAACAGGGCTGCACTCCGCGCCAGATACTGGCCCACGTGAAGCTCCCGCTCGCAATGCCGTCCATCATGGTCGGCCTCAATCAAACCGTCATGTATGCGTTTGTCATGCTGGTCATCGCCGCATTGGTCGGAACCACCGGCCTCGGCCAGCAGATCTTCCTCGCGCTAGGCAACGCCGATACGGGATCCGGGCTGATCGCCGGCCTGTCCATGGCCCTGCTTGCAATCGTCATTGACCGCATAATGCAGACTTGGAGCGAGATCCGCTTCGCTGCACTGAAAAGCCTTTAGGACCCTAGACAAGGGCGTATCCCGGAAACGACCGGAACTGGAACGGAATGCGGCCTTGGATCCGGTCATGAACCGGCGCCAGCCGGAACCGCCTGCGGTACACGCGGCTGAAGTGTGCGGCATTGCCAAACCCGCACGCATAGGCGATCTGAGCCACCGGCATCTGTGTCTGCGTAACGAGCCCTCGTGCCTGGTCAAGACGGACATTGAGGTAGTAGCTTACCGCAGTCATTCCGGCATGCCGGCGAAACAGCCGCTCAATCTGCCGCTGCGACAGTCCGAGCCGGCTCGACATTTCGCCAAGCCTGAGCGGCCGCTCAATGTTGCCCTCCATCATCAGTATCGCATCGCGCAGCTTTTCCGGAACCGTGTAGCCAATGGGCTCATGCTTCGGCGACAACTGCCGCTCCGAGGACGAGCGAAGGCGCTCCTGGAAGATGTAGCGGGCGGACGCATTGGCAAGATCGGTTCCGAGCTGAAGACGCACCATCTCCAGAGCCATGTCGGCGGCGGCAATCCCGCCCGCACAGGAAAGCCGGTCGCGGTCGACAACAAACAATGTCTCCTCCGCCTCAATGTCCGGAAACAGCTCGCGGAACGCAGCCAGGTGCTCGTAGTGCACCGTGGTACGGTAGCCGTCAAGCAGGCCGGCATATGCCAGCACAAACGCGCCGGTGTCAATCCCGCACAGGGTGCGCCCCTGCCCTGCCCTGCGGCAAAGCCAGTCAAGAATCCTTCTCTGGCTGAACGCCTCCGGCGTCCAACTGGCGTTGACGGCAATCAGGTCATGCCCGGGATCCGCATCCTCAAACGCGGTGGTGCCGCTGACGCAGAACCCGTTGCTCGCGTGAACCGTGCCGCCGTCAAGAGACAGGAACTGCCAGCTATAGGCGTGACGCCTGCTCAGGTAGTTTGCCGCACGGAACGGATCAATGAATGCATGAACCGCCATGCCGTTGAAGTTAGGCAGCAACAGCATGCCGATGCTTCCCCGCCCCTCATATCGGAGAGCCCTCTCATCGAAGGAAATCGCCATAATGTCGATTATAGGCTTTGATATGTCGACAAAAGTCAATTCTTTTGCGACGTCCAGGTTCAGAATTCCTAAAACGGCATTGGTGGGAGAAGAAGATGCATACAGTGATCGACAGGGAGGATTACGCACGGATATCGCAGGGGTTCAATCCCGATCCGGCGAGATCCCATTCGCTGCAGGCGGAGGCCTACACGGACGGGAACTGGGCGCGCACTGAACGCCAGGTCATCTTCGCACGGACATGGCAGTGGGTATGCCATGTCGAACAGCTTCGCGAACCTGGATCCTATGTCGCTGTCGAAGTGGCAGGCCACCCTGTCTTCGTCGTGCGCGCGGCCGATCGCCGGCTTCGCGCGTTCTACAACGTCTGCAAGCACCGTGCGCACCAGCTGCTCACCGGTTCAGGCAGCGTCCGCGCAATCGTGTGCCCTTACCATGCCTGGACCTACGAACTCAACGGACAGCTCAAGGGCGCACCGCACACAAAAAGCATGGTTGACTTCAACACCGACGACATCTGCCTTGACCAGGTGCAGGTCGAGGAGTTCTGCAGCTTCGTGTTCGTCAACCTGGATGCCGAAGCCCCGTCACTTTCCGGACTGAGCGGAGGACTGAAGGACGAGATCGAACATTGGGCGCCAGACCTGGGCAGGCTGACATTCGCGCACAGGCTGACCTACGACATAAGGTCGAACTGGAAGAACGTGGTCGACAACTTTCTTGAGTGCTACCACTGTCCGAGGGCGCACAAGGACTTCTGCACGCTGGTCGACATGGACACCTACAAGGTGACAACATACGGGATCTACTCGAGCCACATGGCGGAAGCCGGCAGGAACTCCAACACGGCCTATTCGGTTGAGCACGCAACGGTCAGGAACCACGCAGTCTGGTGGCTGTGGCCGAACACCTGCCTGATGCGCTATCCCGGCCGCGGCAACCTCATCGTGCTGCACATCACGCCTGCAGGACATGACCGGACACTGGAGACCTACGACTTCTTCCTGGAATCAAGGGAGCCGATCGAGGCGGAGCGCGAAACGATCCGCTACCTCGACGAGGTGCTGCAGGTCGAGGACATTGCGCTCGTCGAGAGCGTGCAAAGGGGCATGTCAACACCGGCCTTCTCGCAGGGCAGGATCGTCCACGACCCGAACGGTTCAGGCAAGTCGGAGCATGCCGTGCACCATTTCCACTCGCTCATCCTCAAGTCGTACGCCGCTGCGGCCGGACTGTAGTGGCGAACCTGCTCGAAGGCAGGAAAGCGCTGGTGACGGGCGGCGCCGGCGGAATCGGAACCGCAGTCTGCCGGCGGCTTGCCCGCGAGGGGGCGGAAGTGAACTCCGTCGACCTTGTCGAAGGCAAGGCGGATGACGACCGAATCAGAAGCCATGTCGTCGACATAACCGTCGAGGAGCAGGTTGACGCTCTGTTCGACAGGCTGGCCGGTGACGGCTGGGACCGGCTTGACGTCCTGGTCAACGCCGCCGGCATTGAGATCGAGAACACCATCGAGAACACCACTCTTGACGAATGGAACAGAATCTTCGCCGTCAACGTCACCGGAATGTTCCTCGTGTCGAAGCGTGCACTGCCGTTGCTTCGCAGTTCGAAGCAGGCCAGCGTGATCAACTTCGGATCCTATGACGGCTTCATTGCGGATCCCGGGCTGGCGGCCTACTGCGCCACGAAGGGCGCAGTCCATGCCCTAACGCGGGCCATGGCGTGCGACCATGGAAGCGAGGGGATCAGGGTGAACGCCATATGCCCGGGATACATCGACACTCCGATGCTGCAGAGCTTCTTCCGACAGACCGGCGACATCGAATCGCTGAAGCAGGCTGTATGCGACGTGCATCCAACAGGAACCTACGGAACGCCGGACGACATCGCCAATCTGGTCGCCTGGCTTGCGTCGGACGAGGCGCGCTACGCCTCCGGCCAGCTGTGGGTGCTGGACGGGGGGCTTACCGCTCAAGCCCAGCAAATGAGACTTCCGGGGATGGACGGCTAGATGTCCAGGCCGGTCATCATCACCTGTGCGGTCACCGGAGGAATCCACACTCCAACCATGTCGCCGCACCTGCCCGTCACTCCGGACGAAATCGCCGCTGCGGCCGTTGAGGCGGCGGAAGCCGGTGCGGCGATCGTGCATCTCCACGCCCGCGATCCGGAGACCGGCAAGCCCGATTCCAAGCCTGAGACGTTCATGCAGTTTCTCCCGGCGATCAGGGAGCACACCGATGCGGTCATCAACATCTCCACCGGCGGAGGCCTCGGCATGACGCGCGAGGAACGCCTTCGCGCCGCCACAACTGCAAGTCCGGAGATGGCCTCCCTGAATGTCGGCTCCATGAACTTCGGGCTGTTCCCGCTGCTGGAGAAGCACAGCGAATGGAAGCACGACTGGGAGCCGGAGTTTCTCGGCATGACAAGGGACCTCATCTTCCGCAACACATTCACGGACATCGAGTACATCCTGAAGGAGCTCGGCGAGGGACACGGAACCAGGTTCGAGTTCGAGTGCTACGATCTCGGACATCTCTACAACCTCGCCTGGCTTGTGGACAAAGGCATGGTCAGCGAACCGTTCTTCGTCCAGATGGTGTTCGGCGTGCTCGGCGGCGTCGGCGCCGACCTCGACAACCTGATGCACATGCACACCATCGCCGACCGCCTGTTCGGGAAAAGCTACGAATGGTCGGTGCTCGCCGCAGGGCGGCACCAGATGCCGTTCTGCACGCAGTCGGCAATGCTTGGCGGGAACCTCCGGGTCGGACTCGAAGACAGCCTCTACATCGGCAAGAGCGAACTTGCGAAGTCAAACGCGGAACAGGTGCGCAGAATACGCGCGATCATCGGGAATCTGGGGCTCCAGGCGGCGCCGCCCGAAGAGGCGCGCCAGCGGCTGGGCCTGAAAGGCAGGAACAATGTCGCTTTCTAGAATGGAGAACAATATGCAAACCAAGCAGCTGATCAACGGAAAACTGGTCGAGGGTCTCGGAGAGGCCATCCCCATACTTGACCCTGCCACCGGCGAAACGATCCTTAGCCTGCCGGAATCAACGCCGGAACAGGTTGACGCCGCAGCGCAGGCCGGCAAGGAGGCCTTCGAAAACTGGTCGCGGACCACGCCGGCGGAACGGGCCGGCATGCTGCTCGCCATCGCCAATGCAATCGAGAACTCCGCCAGCGAACTGGCCGGGCTGGAGAGCCTTGACTGCGGCAAGCCGCTTGCAAGCGCACTGAATGACGAGATGCCGCTGTCGATTGACGTGTTCCGCTTCCTGGCCGGTGCGGCGAGGACAATGAACGGCTCGGCCACGGCCGAGTATGTTGCCGGCCACACATCAATGATCCGGAAGGATCCCGTGGGACCGGTTGCCGCCATCGCGCCCTGGAACTACCCGCTGATGATGGCTTCCTGGAAACTTGCGGCGCCGCTTGCCGCCGGATGCACAGTGACTCTCAAGCCCTCGGAGATGACGCCGCTGTCAACGCTTAGGCTCGCTGAAATCATGAACGAAACGCTTCCGAAAGGCGTTCTCAACGTCGTGTTCGGCAGAGGCGAATCGGTTGGCTCACGGCTGATCAACGCACCGCAGATCGAGGCGATCAGCATCACCGGATCTCCGGCAACAGGCAAGGCCGCCATGGTGGCCGCATCGCAGAAGATCCGTCACGTCCACCTTGAGCTTGGCGGAAAAGCTCCCGTCATCGTGTTCGACGATGCCGACCTTGATGCGCTTGTCGAGACAGTGCGGGGAGTCGCCTACTTCAACGCCGGCCAGGACTGCGCGCAGCCCGCACGGCTGCTGGCATCCGGCGGCATCTACGACAGGCTGGTTGCCGACATCGGCAATGCGGCCGGAACAATCAAGTGCGGCCGGCAAAAGGAGGAAGGGGTCGAGATGGGACCGCTGATTTCCGAAGGGCAGCGCACACGCGTCGCAGGATTTGTCGAGCGGGCGCGGGAAAGCGCCGAGATTGCCGTTGGAGGCAAGGAGATCAAGGGTTCGGGATTCTTCTACGAGCCGACCGTCGTCGCAAACGTCGACAACTCAGCCGAAATCGCCAACCAGGAGGTGTTTGGCCCTGTCGTGACGGTGTCGCGGTTCGGTTCCGCTGAAGAGGCGCTTTCCATCGCCAACAACAGCCCCTACGGACTTGCCTCCTCGATCTGGACACGTGACGTCGGGCGCGCAATGGAGATGGCAAGCAGACTGCGCTACGGGATCACCTGGATCAACACCTACGGCGCATCCAGTCCCGAAATGCCGTGGGCGGCGATGAAAGGTTCGGGAAACGGGTGCGACATGTCCATCTACACCCTTGACGCATACACGGCGGTCAGGCATGTGATGATCGCACACTGATGGGAAGACTCGAAGGCAAGACTGGCCTCGTCACCGGCGGGCGCAAGGGCATCGGGCGCGGGATTGTCGAGCTGCTTGCCGACAGCGGCGCAACTGTCGTCACATGCGGGCGCGGCGAAAGGCCGGACGGCCTGCGAGAGGATGTCCTCTGGCACAGGACCGACGTGTCGGTGGCGCAGGAGGTTGCCGGCCTCAGGGAATTCGTCGCGTCCTCGCTGGCCGACAGGCTCGACATTCTGGTCAACAATGCAGGCGTCCAGATTGAGAAGACCGTCGTCGACAGCACGGACGAGGATTGGGACGCAGTCATGGGCGTCAATGCGAAAGGGGTATTCCACGTCTGCCGTGCGTTCATCCCGCTCATGGGCGGCAAGGGCTCCATCATCAACATCGGCTCGATCGCAGGCGATGTCTCCGACCATGGCATGGCTCTCTACAACGCCTCGAAGGCGTTCGTGCACGGACTCACGCGCTCAATTGCAGTGGACCATCCGGGCATACGCTGCAACGCCATCAGCCCAGGCTGGATCATGACCGAAATGGCGGAGGCCGCCTTCGGTCTAGCCAAAGATCCAAAGGCTGCAAGGCGCAGCGCACTGACCCGGCATCCGGCCGGCAGATTCGGGACTCCCGGCGACATAGCGAATACCGCCCTGTGGCTGGCCGGTGACGAATCGGAATTCGTCACCGGCCAGTGCTTCACCGTTGACGGCGGCCTCACCGCCGGCTCACCCATCCATCCGAACCTGTCCTAGTGAACACCGGCGAGGACAGAATCGAAACGGCGGCCGTGCTCGGAGCCGGCGTCATCGGGTCAGGCTGGACCGCACTGTTCCTGGCGGCGGGCCTTGAAGTCCACGTCTACGACCCTGACGCCGAAGCCGAGACCAAGGTGCGCAACCATGTCAGCCATGCCTGGGATGCGCTCAGCAGACTGGAAATGACCTCCCGCGGAGACCGGAGCCGGATTGTGTTCCACGGATCGCCCGAAGCCGCTGTCGCAGAGGCCGGGTTTGTCCAGGAAAACGTTCCTGAACGGATTGGGATCAAGAGCGAGATGTTCTCCCGGATCGAACCGCACCTGAAGCCCGGTGCGGTGACCGCATCCTCGGCCTCCGGCCTCATGCTCAGCGAAATGCAAAAGGGATGGAATGATCCTTCCGGATTCATCCTGGGACACCCGTTCAACCCGCCACACCTTATCCCGCTTGTCGAACTGGTCGCCAACGGCAGAACCGGCGACGGTGTGCTGGAACGGGCGGAGCGGTTCTATGCCGACGTGGGCAAGGTGACCATACGGATCCGCAGGGAGGTTCCCGCACATGTTTCGAACCGCCTTCAGGCCGCGCTGTGGCGCGAGGCGATCCACCTTGTCGCAAGCGGAGTGGCTTCTGTCGAAGACATCGACAAGGCCGTCTGGGCAGGGCCTGGTCTGAGATGGGCAGCCATGGGTCCGAACATGCTGTTCCATTTGGGCGCAGGCGAAGGGGGCATGGAGGAGTTCTGCCGCCGCTACCGGGACAGTTTCCACTGCTGGTGGGACGACCTGGGCAATGCCCGGCTGACGGACGAAATCGCGCAGCAACTGAGCGAGGGGATCAAGGATGCCGCCGGAAGCCGCAGCGTCGAAACCTTGTCGGCCAGACGGGATGAAATGGTCGTCGGCATGCTAAGCGCCCTTTCCAAGCTGCGTGACAGGAACGCATAACCAGGCTTTCCGCTATACTGGTTCATGATCCCGAAAAACATGAAACCATGGAAGGAAACCGTTCGCGATCTTGTCCGCAAGCATTGCAACAGCACAGGTTCACGGACTTTCTCCCTATGCGAGTTTACTGGGCAGCATCTGGAGGAACTCAAGCGACGCTTTCCGGATAACAACCACCCTGAAGCGAAGATTCGCCAGCAACTCCAGTCTATGCGCGATGACAATTTCCTTGTTTTCGAAGACAACCACGGCCACTACACGCTAAGAGATACGGATCCGCTGGAAAACGAGGTCGATGATCCAACATTTGAACATCTGCGTGCCATTCCGGAGCCGGAACAGCGCGAGTACATCCACGAAACGTTTGCCCGCAACCAAGGCTGGGTGCTCATGGCCAAGAAAAAGTTCGGTCAATCCTGCATGCTGGTGGGATGCAGCAACAACTTCCGCAAAGAGGATGGAAGTCACTACGTGGAGGTTCATCACATCAAGCCGCTCTTTGAAGGAGGCACTGACGGCTTATGGAACCTGTCGGTGGTCTGCGCACATCATCACCGTATGGCGCATTTCGCAGCCAGAACCGAGCGTAGCCAGATCAGGAGATATCTGGAGAAAAGAAACGCAGAGTTGGGGGGACAGGAAGGCTAGCAATGAGGCATCGGAGATCTCCACCGGATTGACGGGCATCCCTTCCCCATGTCCGGCTTGCTTCGACCACATCCGAGCCCAGGCACGCAGTGACCGGCATAGCCATCCAGGCCGCTGTCTGCCGCAAGTTCGGCGAACCCCTACACATTGAGATGCTGACGCTGGCTCCGCCCACGGCGAGGGAGGTGCGCGTCAAGCTGGCGGCATGTGCATCTCTTAAACGGACATCAATCCGTTCATTTTTCCAATCATCGGCCCCACGCGCTTTTCCCGCCGCAAGCCCCTGTTTTGTCCCGCTATATCCCCGTATATCCCACTATATCCCGGAATCCAATCTAGTTTGATCGCGCAACCCACGAAACCAAGGCTCCCAATATAATACGTCCTTGGGGCGGCGCTGATCCCGCACATGTGCTGGACAACGAACGATAGGCGGAACATGAATCTCAACGACTACGACTTCAACCTTCCGAAGAGGCTGGTGGCGCAGAGTCCCGCTCCCGAACGCACCGCGGCCCGGCTCATGCGCGTTGACGGAAAAGGGATAAGCCATCACAAAATCCTGGACATCCCTTCGCTGCTGTCGGCTGGCGACCTGCTCGTGCTCAACGACACCAAGGTGCGCAAGGCGCGCCTAAGAGGCGTCAAGGAAACAGGCGGCGTGGTCGAGATTCTTGTCGAGCGCATACTCCCCGGCGGCAGGGAGGCGATCGCACTGGCAAATGCAAACCGCAACCTATCGCCCGGGACTGCGGTTACGGTCGGAGATGCCAGGCTTGAACTCGTGGAAAGAAACGGCAAGCTGCACCGCATCAGAATTGCCGCCGGTTCCGATTTCGAACAGATCATGGATGCGCATGGCGAAGTGCCGTTGCCTCCCTACATATCCAGAACGCCCGACCGGAATGACGAAAGACGCTATCAAACCGTGTATGCAAACGAATCCGGCTCCTGTGCCGCCCCAACCGCAGGTCTGCACTTCACGCGACAGCTGCTTGACGAGTTGCGCATGGGCGGGATCGACATCGCCACTCTCACGCTGCATGTGGGGTTCGGAACATTCCTGCCTGTGAGCGGAGATGCAACCGAACTGCATCCCGAGCCCTACTCTGTTCCAAAGGATCTTGCGGAACGGATCAAGTCCGCACGGGAGAGGGGCGGGCGCGTTGTCGCCTGCGGCACAACTGCGCTGCGGGCTCTGGAAACATGCGCCTTGCGCAACGGCAAGACCAGCGGAGAGACCACTCTTTATATCCGACCCGGCTTTAGCTTCCGATGGACGGATCTGCTGCTAACCAACTTCCATCTGCCCAGAACCTCCCTCTTCGTTCTGGCCTGCGCGTTCGGCGAACGTGAGCGTGTTCTTGACGCCTACCGGGAAGCCATTGCGCAAGACTATCGCTTCTACAGCTATGGCGATGCCATGCTGCTGTCGCCCGCATGAGGTTCGACATCACCGCACGGGACGGCAAGGCCCGTTGCGGCCTGCTCCGGCTGCCACACGGACCGGTTGAGACGCCGGCGTTCATGCCGGTCGGAACCTATGGGGCCGTGAAGTCCATGTCGCCCGGCGATCTCATGTGCACGGGCAGCCAAATCATTCTCGGCAATGCCTATCATCTGTGGGTTCGGCCGGGGCTTGACACGGTACGCGTACACGGAGGCCTGCACGGCTTCATCGGATGGGAACGGCCAATCCTCACGGATTCAGGCGGGTTCCAGGCGATGAGCCTCGGCAAGTTTTGCAGAACAAGCGAGGAAGGCATCCGGTTCCACTCACCGCTCGACGGCGTCGAGCGGATGCTGACTCCGGAGAAGGCTATGGAGATACAGAACTCGCTGGACAGTGACATCGCGATGGTTCTTGACGAGTGTACGCCCTACCCATCGACCTGCGGAAAGGCGGCCGAATCGATGGAACTCAGCATGCGATGGGCAAAGCGGTGCTCCAGGGAAGGCAGACCGGAAGGCGGAGCGCTGTTTGGCATCGTGCAAGGCGGCATCTACAGCGACCTGCGCAGCAGATCGGTGGAGCAGCTGCTTGACATCGGGTTCGACGGCTACGCCGTAGGAGGCCTCGCCGTGGGAGAGACCAGGGAGGAGATGCGCTCCATCGTCCGGCACACCGCCTGCGAGTTGCCGGAGGAGCGCCCCCGCTACCTGATGGGCGTCGGAACCGTTGGCGACATTGCACTGGCGGTGCGCGACGGAATCGATCTCTTCGACTGCGTCATCCCGACGCGTAATGCGCGCAACGGACATCTGTTCACATCCCGGGGAACAGTCCGGATCCGCAACAGCATCCACCGGAATTCCCCATCGCCGCCAGACCCGGAATGTTCCTGCGAGACCTGCTCCAACCATACCTTGGGCTATCTGCACCACCTGGCGAAAACTGCGGAGATCCTGGGAGCGCGGCTGATGACGCTGCACAACCTGCACCACTACCACAGCATGCTTGGCCAGATGCGCAAGGCGATTGCGGAGGGGAAGCTGGATCGCTGGGTTGCGGACCACTTCGGGGAACAGGACCAGTGAACCGGTTCTGTGACTCCACATACAGTCCCGGACGATGCATCTGCGACAACGTGCTGGCGCGCAACCCGGCAACCTACGGCATGCTAGGCCTGTGCCCGATGCTTGCCGTAAGCACATCGGTCACGCCAGCGCTGAGTCTTGGACTCATCACGACAGCAACCATGGGCATTGCGGCACTGGCCGCATCCGCCGGCCGCAACGCCGTGCCGGAATCGGTGCGGCTTCCGTTCTTCATGCTGGTCATCTCAACGACCGTGATCTTCGCCGAACTTCTGTTTGCACGGCATTTCCCGGGGATCAGAAGCCAGCTGGGGATATTTCTTCCCCTAGTCATCACCAACTGCGCCGTGCTTGCCCGCCTGGAATCGGTTGCCTACAGGTCCCATGCCGCCCATGCCATTGTCGATGCGTTGTCGTGCGGTCTGGGCCTGACCGTGGCCATTGTTGCGCTTGCGGTGGTGCGGTCGCTGCTTGCCTCAGGAACAGTCGGCATGGCGGAATCCGCATCGGGCGCATGGAACGTCGGCCTCTTCCTGAGTCCGGCAGGAGGGTTCATCACGTTTGGCCTCATGGCCGCCGCGGCCAATGCCGCAACAGGCCGCCTCAGGCGGTCTGAAGAAGATACATCCGCTCCCAGGAGCTAACCACACGCCGATAATTCTCGAACTCGGTCTGCTTGACCGATGTGAACAGGTTCACAAACGCAGAGCCAAGCATGGTGCGTAGCATCGAGGACTTCTGCATCGACGATATGCAGCCCTCCAGCCCCGAATGCAGGCCGCTTGGCATGTCCCAGCCAAGACCTCGACACTCCGTGCCAGGCTTGATCCTGTTCGTCATGCCATGGTAGCCACTCAGCAGCGAGGCGGCGATCGCAAGATAAGGGTTGACGTCGGCTCCAGGTATCCGGTTCTCGATGCGCTTCGCATCCGGCGAATCGGTCTCTGGAATGCGGAACCCGACAGTCCTGTTGTTAACGCCCCACTGGTTGTTGATGGTCGAGTGCTCGATATTTCCCCGGCGGTAGGAGTTGATGGTCGGCATATAGATCAGCTGGCATTCGCCGGCGTGCGCCTGAAGCCCGCCGAGATAGGCCATCATGAGCGGGCTGTTTCCCCCCGACGCTGTGGAGAACAGGCTGGCTCCGTTGCGGTCAACCACGCTCTGGTGGATGTGGAGCGAACTTCCGGGCTGATCTCCGATCGGCTTGGCCATGAAGGTTGCACGCACCCCGTGGCGCAACGCCGCCTCGCGCACGCAGCGCTTGAAGATCAGCACCTGATCCGCCATTGCGAGCGGACAGCCGTGCTTGAAGTTGATCTCCATCTGGGCAATGCCCTCCTCGCTGTTGAGAGTGTCAATGTCAAGTCCTGCCTCCTCGGCGAACATGTAGATGTCGTTGACGATCTTCTCGTACTCGTTGACCCCGTCGATGCTGTAGGGCTGCTGGCCGCCCGCAGGCCAGCCAGTGTGTCCGACCGGCGGCTTGATGGGATTGTCCGGATTGGTGTCGTGCTTGACGAAGTAGAACTCAATCTCCGGCGCGACCACCGGCGTCCATCCGGACCTTCGGTACATGCCCATGACTTTCTTCAGGATGTAGCGCGGTATGTGCTGGACCGGGCGGTTGCGTATGCTGTAGCAGTCGCAGATCAGCTGCGCCGCCGGCTCGTCCGCAGGCGCCCAGGGTATGACAAAGCAGCTGCTGATGTCGGGAACCAGCTGCATGTCGTTGTCCTGTTCGTTTATGTAGTCAACCTGATGGCCCCAGTCTCCCGTCAGGCTCTGTACAGCAACACTCTCCGGAAGCTTGACCAGGTCGAGAACGAACTTTTCGGTCGGAACTATCTTGCCCCTGCATATCCCGGACAGGTCGGGAAACATGGCCTCCACTTCGACGATGCCATGCTCTTGCAGCCATCCGGCAACATCCTCCTTGATCATTGCGAAGCTCCTGCCGCTTTCATTTCCGGAGCCGCCACCTGCGCCACAACGTTCATTGCAGATCCATGCTGTATTCCGACAACAGCCTGCATCCGCTTCCTGTGACCAGTACCTGCTGCTCGATCTTTGCGCCGGCATTGCCGTTGTGACGTCCAACATAGGATTCCACACACACGGTCATGCCCTCCTCGAACATGCCGTCGTAGCCGTTGAAGCCATCTCCCTCAGGAACAGGAATCGCCGGATACTCGTCGCACAGGCCGACTCCGTGAAGCAACAGGCTGTAGTGTCCGTAGTCCTCGGCAGGATACTTGATCGCCTTCTCCGCAAACTCCCGGAATGAGATCCCGGGACGGACCATCCCGATGTTGTGCTCAACCTGGGCGCGTGCCATTGCGTACACCTGCCTCTGTTCAGCGGTCGGCTTTGCATCCGCCGGCAACCAGGTACGCGAGATGTCAACGCAGATGCCGTAGGGACCGACCATGTCAGAGTCAAACGCCAGCCAATCGCCTGGCTGAAGCTCGTAGCTGGAGCATTCTTGGAACCACGGGTTGGTCCGCGGACCGGCTGCAACGAGACGGGTCTCGATCCATTCTCCACCGCGGACAATATTTTCCATTTGGAAAACGGCCCACAAGCCGCTTTCGGTAGCTCCCGGCTGGAACGCGGCGTACATCGAGTCCATCGCCCGGTTGCATGCGGCGATCGCGCAGCCCATTGCCGTAATCTCGGAGGGACACTTGATCACGCGCGCCAGCTCCATTAGACCCATGCCGTCAACAACACTCACCCCCTTGATCTTGAGAGCCTCAAGGCCCAGCGATCCGCAGCGGTCCATCGACACCCTTGGCTTCTCGCCACAGTGGATCCTGAGCAGGTCGGCCAAGTCGTCAGCCCAGGCGGCCGCATGCTCCGGAGCCTGGGAACCGCTGCCGAAATAGTCCCATCCGACCGCAACCCTCACCTCGTCAATCAGCGGATTGTGGAAACTCAGATGCTCAGTGCCGGTGTAGTCGTAGACGATGAGCGGGCCATCGACAAACACCACGGCATAGCGGGCCGGATTGTGCGCCATCCAGATCTGCATGTTCGTCACGTCGGTTGCGTAGCGGATGTTGAGCGGATCCATCAGGATTGCCGCCCCAAAGCCCTGTCGACGCAGTTCACTCCGCACACGCTCCAATCTGTACTCGCGGATCGCCTGCATGTCGGGAATCTCAAGCCCGAGTTCATGCCACTCAGCCAGAGCCTGGCTGCCAGGGCCAAGCTGGTGCATGTTCAGGGTGCGGATTCTCTCGATCGTTTCCTGGGAGAGCGACTGCCCTGACGCTATCTTGGGCAATCTTTGGAACGGAGGGGGGTTTTCCATGGTCAAATTCGACAGTCAACGCATATGGTAAGCCAAACAGCAGAAAAACGGAAGAAAACCGATAGGCGTCCCCTCTTTTGCCGGATGCCGTCGATCCCATTGGCATCCGCCGCAAGGCGGAGCAGGCGCAGCTTTCAAGGACACGTGGACGAAGCCTGGCACCGGAGTGATTGCCGGCCGCATTGCCTCGAATATCCACAGTTCAGGTTAACCTATAATCAATTCATGAACAAGATAATCGATGATGTCGCAGATCTGCGCAGAATTCTCCGTGAAAGCGACAGCATTGCCATAGTGGGACTTTCGGCCGCCTGGCACCGCCCCAGCCATTTCGCCGCGAAGTACCTGCAAGACCATGGCTACCGGATCTATCCGGTCAATCCTGGCGAGGAGCGGATCCTCGGCGAGAAATGCTATCCGAAGATTGAGGACATCCCGGATCCGGTCAGCGTGGTCAACTGCTTCCGGAAACCCAAGCATGCCCCCGACATTGCACGGCAGGCAGTCACGGCAGGAGCGAAAACCCTTTGGCTGCAGATCGGGATCATCAGCCCTGAGGCGGCGCGAATCGCCGATGAAGGCGGACTGAAGGTCGTCATGGACCGTTGCATGAAGATCGAGCACGGCCGGCTCTTCGGCGGCCTCAACTGGGTAGGCGTCAACACCGGAATCATCTCTGCACGCCGCCGCCAGGATGCACAGCGCCATGGCTGACCGCAAGTACGGAATCGAGACGCTTTGCCTGCACGCAGGCCACATCCCTGACGAGGAGACCGGATCACGGGCTCCTCCGATCTACCAGACCACGTCATTCGTTTTCGACAACCCCGACCATGCGGCCAGCCTGTTCAACCTGCAGACGTTCGGCAACATCTATTCGCGCATATCAAATCCGACGTTGGCTGTTCTTGAGGAGCGCATAGCCGCCCTTGAGGGCGGCCGGGCGGCGGTGGCGACCGCATCCGGCATGGCCGCCGAGACAGTCGCCCTGCTCACCCTGTTGCAGAGCGGCGACGAGATCGTCGCCTCACGAAACCTCTACGGGGGAACCTATTCCCTGCTCGACTTCAATTTCCGCAAGCTCGGCATCTCGGCGTCCTTTGTCGACCCGGACGATCCGGAGAACTTCCGCAAGGCGGTCACGCCTCGCACACGCGCCATATTCGCCGAGTCCATCGGCAACCCGCAGATCAGCGTACTCGACATTGAGGCCGTGGCGAAGATCGCCCACGAAGCCGGCATTCCCCTGATCATTGACAACACCCTCCCCACCCCCTATCTCTGCCGTCCCTTCGAATGGGGAGCCGACATCGTCGTCCATTCGGCCACCAAGTACCTTGGCGGACATGGAACCACCATGGGCGGCGTCATGGTCGAGGCAGGCACGTTCCCGTGGGACAACGGAAAGTTTCCGGGCATGACGGAGCCGTCGGCAGGCTACCACGGGATCAGGTTCCACGAGACGTTCGGCGACTTCGGCTTCACCATGCGGGCCAGATGCGAGGCGCTACGTACAACCGGGGCGTGCATGAGTCCGATGAATGCGTTCCTGCTGATTCAGGGAGTCGAAACGCTGCATGTCCGTATGGAGAGGCACTGCAGCAACGCACAGGCGGTGGCGGAATTCCTGCAGGATCACCGAAAGATCGAATGGGTTCGGTATCCGGGCCTCAAGAGCAGCCCGTACCATGAGCTTGCGGGAAAGTATCTGCCACGCGGATGCAGCGCAACGCTGACGTTTGGGATCAAGGGGGGATTCGAGGCAGGCATGCGGCTGATTGAGCGCATCCAGATCATCAGCCATCTTGCCAACATCGGCGACGCCCGCAGCCTGATCGTCCATCCTGCATCAACCACGCACCGCCAGATGAGCGAGGAGCAGCAGAAGACGGCTGGAATCGAGCCCGGGATGGTCCGCCTGTCGATCGGGCTTGAGACGCTTGACGACATACTCTGGGACATTGACCGGGCACTTGAAGGATGATCCGGTAATGCCGGCCGGATTTGGCGCCGTCCTTTGCAGGAAGTCATAATGGCGGACATGAACCAGTCCCGTCTGCAGAGAAGCGTGTCCGGGAGGACGCCATGAACGGGATCCTGCCCTGGTTCCTTCTGCTAGCTGTCGTTGCGGCGGCCTGTGGTTTCCTGATCGCCAGACGGACGCAGGGGGCCGGCACCAATGCCGACATGGACCATATCCGCAAGGAGCACCGCGAGACTGCCGACCGCCTAGTGCAAAAGCTGGAACAGGAATCCAGAACAGCGCGTACCGAGCTGCGCGACAACCTCACGGCAAGAATGCAGGAACTTGCCGGCGCACAGGTCACCATAGGGGAGGGCATGAACTCCCAGCTGGAGGCGATGCGCAAGTCGACCGACGAGCGGATCGAGCGCATCCGCGTGATGGTCGATGAAAAGCTGCAGGAGACCTTGGAGAAGCGCATGGTCTCATCGTTCAAGGCGGTCACTGACAACCTTCAGAAGGTCTACGAGGGTCTTGGCGAGATGAGAGAGCTTGCGCAGGATGTCGGCGGGCTAAAGTCGGTTTTGTCCGGCGTGCGCACGCGCGGCATGTTCGGCGAGTTTCAGCTCGAAATGTTGCTTGAGGAATCGCTTTCACCCGGGCAGTTCGTGAAGAACGTCAGTCTGGGCGGGGTCGGCCAGGTCGTCGAGTTCGCAATCTGCCTGCCAGGGGCGGAAACGGAAAGCGGATCCCTGCTGCTGCCACTGGACGCCAAGTTCCCGGTGCAGCTCTACGAGAGACTGCAGGACACGGCGGAGGAATCAAGAGAGGAGGCCGAAAAGGCCCGCAAGGCCTTTCATGCCGGATTGAAAAAACAGGCCAAGGAGATCACCAAGTACATCTCGCCGCCCGTAACCACGAATTTCGCGCTCATGTATCTTCCTGTCGACGGGATGTATGCCGAAGCGCTGCGCACTTCGGAAACGTGGGGGCAGATCCGCAACGAGTGCAACGTGATCATCGTCGGTCCGACCACCCTCTATGCGCTTCTGCAAAGCCTCCTGATCGGGTTCAAGTCGATTGCGATCAGCGAACGCAGCGCCGAAGTGTGGGAACTCCTTCAGGAGGTCAACGCCGAGTTCCGCAAGTTCAGCGATGCGGTCGGCAAAACGGCGAAGAAGCTCGACGAGGCCAGAAACGCTGTCGAAAGCATGGAGAAGAGCTCGAAGAACATGCAGAAAAAGATCGGCCGGCTGTCCAGCGGCGACCAACAAGCGCCGGCAGTGCACGAAGACAAGGCGCTGCCGGCCGACGAATAGGTGGCGGCAGATGCTGGAGAACACACGAAGGACTACCTACCCAGCGCACTTCTCCCATGAGGGACACCACCTTGTCCCCGTCACCACTCGCATCGCGAACCATCTTGACAAAGACTTTCTTGTTGATGTTCGTATCGAGACAAAAGTCAGGCCCGTTTCGACAGTGTCTCAGTTCGGCAACTAGGCCTCACTCCCGCTCCCGGATTAGTTCGTGTATGATTGCATGTTGAGGCGCCGGAGATGAGAAAAGACCAATTTGTCAAAATAAGCATTAGTAAAGATGAATTGGTTGTTGTTGTCCAGTTATCCGCTATCCTGACAAAGAGTGAAGAAGGGGATGATGGCAGTTATGTATCTTATTGTCCTGTTCTTAAGATATGTAGTCAAGGCAAAAACATTACAGAGGCGAAAAGCAATATTATTGAGGCCGTTTATTTGTTTATCGAATCGTGCTTGGAGCGTGGGGTTTTGAATAAATCCTTGAAGAAGAGAGGTTTTGTTACAGAACTTAATAAGGCTCAAAAACTCAGAAAAACTAAACCATTGAAAGCCACAGGAAAAGAAGAGAGGATTATTAAATTTCCTCTGGAGCTTCCATTTGGCGTTTGCAATCCAGGACTAGGACATATTCAGAATGAGCATTAAATCCCCTGTTGTCAGTTCGTATCAGTTATGTAAATTTTTTAGGCAATGATATACCTGTTGATCCTATATTCCCGAAAATTGTGTTATAATTAGCGAAAGATGAGGGATTTTCAGTGGAAGATCTCCGTGATTTCCTCCAGAAGAAAGAGAGAAAGAAGTTGAGAGGGTGACCCATATCATACTCGTTGCTCCCTCTTCGTGCCTGACTCGACTTTACTCATGCGTTTCTCCGTTCAGAGCAACGCTCTCGGAACCCCGAAATGGACGTTCTCCTCGACTCCGACGTTCTCGGTGACCGAGCATCCGGGAAACAGGCCGCGGATGCGGTCCGCAACCGCCCTAACGATCTCCTCGGGAGCCGATGCTCCGGCAGTGAGCGCGATTTTCGTCCGGCCTTCAAACCACTCCTTCCGGACATCCTCCGGTCCGTCAACCAGATGCGACTCAATGCCATTGACCCTTCCGACCTCGCAAAGCCGGTTCGAGTTCGAGCTGGTTGTCGAACCAACCACCACCAGCAGTTCGCAGGATCCGGCAAGGGCCTTGACCGCATCCTGGCGGTTCTGCGTTGCATAGCAGATGTCATCCTTCCTGGGACACCTGACCCCCGGAAACCGCGCCTTTAGCGCCTCGGCGATATCCCTGGTCTGATCCACCGACAGGGTTGTCTGTGTCACCAAGGCAAGCCGTTCCGGATTGGCCACCTTGAGTTCCATGACGTCGCTCACGTTCTCCACCAGGTACACACAGTCCTCGGCCTGACCGAGCGTTCCCTCCACCTCGGGGTGTCCGTTGTGCCCTATCATGATGATTTCGTATCCAGCCGCATGCAGCCGGCGCACCTCGGCATGCACCTTCGACACCAACGGACAGGTTGCATCGTGGATCACAAGGCCACGCTTCTCCGCCGCGGCCCGCACCGCCAAGGATACCCCATGCGCCGAGTAGACAAGAACCGCACCTTCGGGAACCTCCGCCGGTTCCTCTATGAACCGGACGCCCTGTTCCTCGAAACGCCGGATCACCGACCGGTTGTGCACGACCTCGTGCTTTACGTAGATCGGCGGACCGTAGCGGTCCACCAGACGCTGCACGATCTCAATCGCACGGTCAACGCCGGCGCAGAAGCCGCGCGGACTGGCCAGCATGATCTGTCGCCTGGATTCGTCCATGCCGGAATTCTAACGTCCGCGCGAAAGGAACATGGCGAGCATCGCAACGGCAACGCCGACGCAGATCGCCGAATCCGCCACGTTGAATGCAGGCCAGTGCCAGCGTCCCACATGCACGTCGATGAAGTCAACCACGAACCCCTTGTATATGCGCTCATAGAAGTTGCCAATGGCTCCGCCGAGCACCAGTGCATAGGCAAACAGCTCGGCCGGCGTGCCTTTCCTCAACGCAATCATGACTGCCAGCGCCACGCTTAGCAGCAGACTCGCCGCAACCAGCGTCCATCTTCCTGCAAGGCCCTGATCCGCGAGCATTCCGAAGGCGGCACCCGTATTGCGAAAGTGAACGATGTTCAGGAACGGCAGCACCTCGATGCGTGTGCCAAGCTCGACGTATGCGGAAGCCGCTGCCTTGCTCGCTATGTCAAGTACGCCCACGACGGAAATGACAGCCATATTGGCACAGGCGTATTCGGTGCCGGAGGTACGCTCTGAAAACCAACCCAGCACGTGTCGCTCAGGCGAACTGCCTGTCTCCTGCGGACTGGTTGTCAACGGCATCGACACACCGTGAACAGATTTCGGGATGGCCAGCGGAGGAGCCGACAGTGGCGCAGTGATGCCAGCATCGTACACATTTCGGCTGCGTGCTCGGAACCGCCTTGACGCCCCCGCCGCCCCGGCGCAGCAAGACCGACGAAACCATCAGGACGTAGCGCAGATCGCCACCTAGAGATGCAAGCGCCTGGTGATCCTCGCCGTCGGCCTCCAACTCCACCTCCGCCATGAGCGATGAGCCGATATCTCCCGCAGCGCGCATCTCCTCCAGCGTCTTCTGGACATTCCTGCGCCACTTGATTACGTGCTCCCACTTCCTCATCAGAGCGGCACCGTCCGACGGCTGCGCCAGCGGCTGCCACACATGGAACATCACGCTCTCCCCTTCGTTTCCGGCATAGGCCTTCCAAGCCTCTTCCGCCGTAAACGGAACGACCGGCGCAGCCAACTTGAGAAGTTCGGCGGTGATCGCATGCAGGGCGGTCTGTGCAGAACGCCGGGCATGCGACTGCGTCGGACACGTATAGAGACGGTCTTTCAGGATGTCGAGATAGAACGCGCCGAGCCGCTGTGAACACATCGAATGGATCTCCTGAACCGCGTGATGGAACCCGTATACCGGGTAGAGACCGTCGGCGACATGCGCCCTCCACCTCTCCGCGTCAGCAAGCATGAAGCGATCGATCTCCAGCAACCTGTCCGGCGGAATCGAATCGCTTCCGGGATCAAAGTCGGCAAGGTTGGCCAACAGGAACCGAACCGTGTTGCGGATGCGCCTGTACATCTCGACGGTGCGCGAAATGATCTCGGGCGACAGGTTGAGATCGGTCGAGCAGTCGGTGGCACCCACCCATAGCCGCAGTATGTCCGCACCGTATTGCCTGATCATCTTGTCAGGAGACACCGCATTCTGCATTGACTTGCTCATCTTGCGGCCGCCCTGATCGACGACGAAGCCGTGCGTCAGCAGTTGACGGTAGGGAGCGCGACCGTCAAGTGCGCAGCCGGTCAGCAGTGACGAATGGAACCATCCCCGGTGCTGGTCGGAACCTTCAAGGTACATGTCGGCAGGATAGCGCTGTCCGGGATCGGCACACAGAACCGTCCGGTGGGTGGTTCCGGAATCAAACCAGACGTCAAGAGTGTCGCCCGACTTGCGGTAGTCCTTTGCGCCGGAGCCCAGCATCTCCTCAACTGTCAGCGCCTCCCAGGCGCCAATTCCTTCCCGCTCGATCCTGCAGGCAACCTCCTCGAGCAGCTCCTGCGTCCGGGGATGCGGCTCGTCGGTCTTGCGATGCAGGAACAGTGCAATCGGCACATTCCAGCGCCGCTGTCTGGAAAGACACCAGTCGGGACGGTTACGGATCATCGCGTCAAGCCGAGCCTGACCCCAGGATGGAAAGAACTCGGTGTCTGCGACCGCCTTCAAGGCGCTCTCGCGCAGCGAAACCCCGTCAACCTCGCGATCCATCGAGACAAACCACTGCCGGGTTGCACGGAACAGTACCGGCGTCTTGTGTCGCCAGCACTTGGGATAGCTGTGCCGGTACTCTTCGCTGGCGAGAAGCCGACCCTTGGCGCCGAGCACCTCCACGATCCTCGGATTCGCCTTCCAGACGTTCAGGCCGGCAAACTCCGGCGTCTCCTCGCTGAAACTGCCCATGTCGTCAACCGGAACATCCACTTCAAGGCCATAGCGCTGGCCAACGACGAAATCCTCAAGACCGTGGCCGGGAGCCGTGTGCACCAAGCCGGTGCCTGAATCGGTTGTCACGTGGTCACCCAGAAGCACAGGCGAACTGCGTTCCAGATAGGGATGAAGGAATCCGGCGCCTTCAAGCGCTGCACCCTTGGCAATCCCTTCGATGCAGTGCTCCCTCTCCAGGCCGTAGCGCTGCAGACACACCTCGGCCAGACTGCACGCAAGCACCAGACGGCCTCGGGCTGTCACGACCAGTGCGTAGTCAACGTCCGGATGCAGGCAGATCGCCCGGTTCGCCGGTATGGTCCACGGCGTCGTCGTCCAGATCACAGCG
This sequence comes from Gammaproteobacteria bacterium, assembly GCA_965207545.1. GTDB lineage: Bacteria > Pseudomonadota > Gammaproteobacteria > Tethybacterales > CBDBMS01 > CBDBMS01. The sequence goes on along the minus strand of CBDBMS010000003.1, from coordinate 41,444 downwards.
CTCACCGGATCATCTGCCGGAGCGCCGAACAGTTGCGCAACTGCACCCGAATCCGCCGCTGGAAACATGACGTCAATTGCCGGCGAGACTGTCTCGTGGTATTCGATCTCCGCCTCGGCAAGCGCTGAAGTGCACTCGGTACACCACATCACCGGCTTGAAATCCTGGAACACCCTGCCGCCGGCGAACAACTCCTTGAACGACCTGACGATCCCGGCTTCGGTCTCCGGAGCCAACGTGAGATACGGAGTCTCCCATTCGCCGAGAACCCCCAGTCGAATGAACTCCTCGCGCTGGCGGTCGATCTGGGTGTGTGCAAACTCGCGACACTTCTCGAGAAAATCCGGAGCGTCGCGTCTGGAAAGCCCGCTCTTTTCAACCTGGTGCTCTATTGGCAGTCCGTGGCAGTCCCAGCCGGGCCGGTATGGCGCATCGTAGCCGGCGAGATTCTTGCTGCGCACGACCATGTCCTTCAATGTCTTGTTCACCACATGGCCTATGTGGATGCTGCCGTTCGCGTATGGCGGCCCGTCATGGAGGATGAACTGCTGACGCCCTTTCGAACGCTCGCGGATTTGACGGTAGAGTCCGTCCTCCTGCCAGCGGCGAACCATCTCGGGCTCCCGTTTCGGCAGGTTCCCCTTCATTGGGAAAGGGGTGTCAAGCAGGTTCAGCGTATCCTTGTAGTCCATTGTGACTGGCTTGTTTCAAGGCGCCTTGCGGCGCGGGCGGGTCTCAGGCCGCCTCTATGTGCCCGACAATGTCCTTGCCGAACTGCGACGAGGACACCACAGTCACCTCATGCTCGGCATCGCGCGCCAGATCGTAGGTGACGCGGCCGCTACGGATTGTCCGTTCCATGCCCATGATCACCAGATCCGCCGCCTCGAGCCAGTCGAGATAGCGCAACATCATCTCCGCCGACAGGATCACTGATCCGGGATCCGCCTTGTCGAGTCCGGCATGTTTGGGCGCAGTGCCGTGGGTCGCCTCGAAGACCGCCACATTGTCGGACACGTTGCCTCCGGGCGCAATGCCGATGCCACCGACCTGAGCGGCGAGCGCGTCGGAAATGTAGTCGCCGTTCAGGTTCAGTGTGGCGATCACGTCGAAGTCCTGCGGCTTGATCAGGCACTGCTGCAGGAAATTGTCCGCTATCACGTCCTTGACCACGATCTCGCAGCCGTCGTTCGGGCTGCTGAACGAGCACCATGGACCTCCCTCGAGCAGCTCGGCGCCGAACTCCTCCTTCGCCACCTGGTAGCCCCATTGCCGGAACGCACCTTCGGTGTACTTCATGATGTTGCCCTTGTGCACCAGCGTAACCGAAGTGCGGTTGTTGTTCACTGCATACTGGATTGCACGGCGGATCAGACGCTTCGACCCTTCCTCCGACACCGGCTTGACGCCAAGCGCGGTCGTGTCGGGAAACCGGATTGAGTCGACGCACAGCTCGTGCACCAGGAAGTTGATAAGGCGGTTCACCTCGTCCGAACCTTTCGGGAACTCTATGCCGGCATAGATATCCTCGGTGTTCTCACGGAACACGACCATGTCGGTCCGCTCAGGATGCCGCAGCGGCGACACGATCCCCTCGAAGTAGCGGATCGGACGGATGCAGGCGTACAGGTCAAGCGTGCGGCGCAGCAACACGTTAAGAGAACGGATTCCTCCGCCAACCGGTGTCGTCAGCGGACCCTTGATCGAAACCACATACCTGCGCATCGCATGCAGCGTCTCGTCCGGCAGCCATTCGCTTTTCCCGTAGGTTTTCGTCGCCTTCTCGCCGGCATAGACCTCGAGCCACTCAATATGCCGCTTGCCGGAATAGGCCTTGCGGACGGCCGCATTGACAATGTCAATCATCACCGGCGTCACGTCAACGCCAATTCCGTCGCCTTCAATGAATGGGATGACCGGATGGTCCGGAACGCATATGGTGGCGTCCTTGTTGATCCTTATCGCCTCGCCTTCGGCCGGTTCCTTGATGTGCTGGTAGTCCATCGCTCCACCTGTTCCTTTGCAAAGAGCGATTCTATCACCACCGGCGCTGGCGCACCCTAGGCGTTTCTCGCCACCCGACGCTGGCGCGGACGCTTGGCGGGAAGCATCGGGCGCAGATGAGTTCCGGTCAGCGAACTGCAGTGGTCCGCCACCTCTTCCGGCGTTCCGCAAACGACAACCGCGCCCCCTTCGCTTCCGCCGCCGGGACCCAGGTCGATCAGCCAGTCGGCGGTCTTGATCACGTCCATGTTGTGCTCAATGACGATCACGGTGTTGCCGCTGTCGACCAGGCGGCTAAGCACACCCAGCAGCAGCTTGATGTCATGGAAATGCAGACCCGTCGTCGGCTCGTCCAGCACGTACACCGTCCTTCCGGTTTCCCGTTTGGACAGTTCGAGCGACAGCTTGACACGTTGCGCCTCTCCACCGGAGAATGTCGGTGCGCTCTGGCCGAGCCGCACATAGCCGAGTCCCACGTCCATCAGTGTCTGAAGCCTGCGCCGCACCTGCGGAATGTTGGCAAAATGCTCCAGCGCATCCTCCACCGTCATCTGCAGCACTTCGTCAATGGTCCGTCCCTTATATCGCACGTCCAGCGTCTCGGGGTTGTAGCGTTTGCCTTGGCAAGTGTCGCATTTGACGTACACGTCCGGCAGAAAGTGCATCTCAATGCGCACCAAGCCATCCCCCTGGCACCGCTCACAGCGCCCACCCTCCACATTGAACGAGAAGCGGCCCGGCTTGTAGCCGCGCTCGCGCGACAGGCTCACTCCGGCGAACAGCTCCCTGATCGCCGTAAACACCCCCGTATAGGTTGCCGGGTTGGAGCGCGGCGTACGGCCTATCGGGCTCTGATCCACGTTGACCACCTTGTCGATGTGGCCGAGACCGTCGATTCCGCCGTGCCCGAGTGGCTCGTCAAGGCTGCGGTAGATCTCCTTGGCAAGCGCACGGTAAAGGATGTCCTTAACCAATGTTGACTTTCCGGAGCCGGACACTCCTGTCACGCAAGTCATCACGCCAAGCGGAAACGAGATATCGACTCCGCGCAGGTTGTTGCCGGTGGCCTTGCGGACCTTGATGCTCTTCGAGCCCTTGCTACGGCGTGCCGGAACCTCGATGGAAAGGTCGCCGCGCAGATAGCGCCCGGTCAGCGAGCGTTTGGACTGCGCAACATCCTTCGGCGTGCCTTCGGCAATCACTTCGCCGCCATGCACTCCGGCCTCAAGACCCATGTCGATCACATGGTCGGCGCTGCGGATCGCCTCCTCGTCGTGTTCAACCACGATCACGGTGTTGTTGAGGTCACGCAGACGGAACAGCGTGCGCAGCAGACGCTCGTTGTCGTGTGCGTGCAGGCCGATCGACGGCTCGTCCAGCACATAGGTCACACCAGTCAGACCGGATCCGATCTGGCTGGCTAGCCGAATGCGCTGCGCCTCGCCACCCGACAGCGTGTTCGCTGAACGGTTTAGCGTCAGGTAGTCAAGCCCCACGTCGACCAGAAAGCCCACCCTGGAACGTATCTCCCTGAGTATCCGCTCCGCGATCTGCATCCGCATGTCGTCGAGACCAAGCCCGTCAAAGAAAACCTGCAAGTCGCGCAGCGAAAGCCCGCTGACCTGGTGGATGCCCCGGCCGCCGACCAGCACCCAACGCGCCGGCGCAGAAAGCCGGGCACCGCCGCAGTCTTGGCAAACGCGGACCACTTGAAGCTTGCCGATCTCCTCGCGGACGAACGAGGACGGCGTCTCGTGGTAGCGGCGCTCTATGTTGTTGACAATCCCTTCGAAATGACGCATCGAAGGCCGTTTGCGGCCGGAAACCTTGACCGGAAACGGCTCCTCCAAGCCGTGGAACACCGCTTCACGTACGGCGGCGGGGAGCCGGCCAAAGGGGGTGGTCGGCTTGCCGCCCATGTGAGTGACGAGAGCCTCGAGCAGGGAATAGGAGTACTGGTTGCGCTGGTCCCAGCCCTTGACCGCGCCTTCGGCGATTGACAGTCGCGGATCAGGCACGATGCGGGCCGGATCGAAGAACGTTTCAACCCCGAGACCCACGCACCGGCTGCAGGCGCTGTGCGGATTGTTGAACGAGAACAGCTTCGGCTCAAGCTCCGGCGGCGAGTAGCCGCACATCGGACACGAGTGCTCGGTCGAGAACACCTCCGGAGTTTCAGCGCCCTCTTGCAGCACATGCAGCCGCCCTTCGGCAAGCCCAGTGGCGGTGCCGATGGATTCAACCAGGCGTTGGCGAGATGTGGCCGAAACGCGCACCCGGTCAACAACCACTTCCACCGTGTGCTTGAGCCGCTTCTGCAGCCGCGGCGGCTGCTCAAGGTCGTGTACGGCTCCATCAATCCGTGCACGCACAAATCCCTTCGTCATCAACTCGCGGAACAGGTCGTGGTATTCCCCTTTGCGCTCAATGACCACCGGTGCAAGAAGCATTACCTTGCCGCCGTCAAGGGCACGGAGCAGTGCATCGGCGATCTGGCCAGCTGACTGCGACTCAAGAGGCTGTCCGTGCTCCGGACAGTGCGGAATGCCGGTCCGTGCATACAGCAGGCGCAGATAGTCATGGATCTCGGTTACCGTTCCGACCGTCGAGCGGGGGTTGTGCGAGGAACTCTTCTGCTCAATCGAGATCGCCGGTGACAGCCCTTCGATGTGATCAACATCGGGCTTGTCCATCATCTCGAGAAACTGCCGCGCATACGAGGAAAGCGATTCAACGTAACGGCGCTGACCCTCGGCATAAATCGTGTCAAACGCCAAGGACGACTTGCCGGAGCCCGAAAGACCCGTGATCACCGTGAGTTGTCCGCGCGGGATGTCAACGTCGATGTTCTTCAGATTATGGGCGTTTGCGCCCCTGACTCGGATATGCTGCATGTTTTTCAAGCGAACTTGATAATATAATCGCTTTTACCCCAAAAAATGCTTCCCCCCTCTCTTTCCTTTGCCGGCGCCCAGCATGTTATCGGGCTGTCTGTCGCGATGTCGTTGCGCATGTTCGGCCTCTTCGTCCTGCTGCCGGTGATCGCCCCTCATGCGGAGAGTCTTCCAGGGGGACGCAACCCGTTCATGCTGGGTTTGGCCGTCGGGATCTACGGTCTCACACAGGCGGCCCTGCAAATCCCCATGGGAGTTCTCTCCGACCGGATCGACCGGCGCATGGTGATCGCCTTCGGACTCGCCTTGTTCGCCAGCGGAGGCGTGATCGCATACGAGGCGGTCGACATAGGCGACCTTGTCATCGGACGCGCACTGCAGGGGGCGGGGGCCATATCCAGCAGTGTCATGGCGCTGACCGCCGATCTGGCTCCGGAACATCACCGCTCCAAGTCAATGGCCATTATCGGCATCGGCATCGGTGGCTCGTTCGCCGCCGCCATGCTTCTTGGTCCTCCACTCGCTGCCGTGATCGGCGTCAAGTCGCTGTTTGCAGTGACTGCGATCCTCGGCGGACTCGCACTGGTGCCGGTGTTCATGCTGCCCAAGGTGCAAACCGGAGTGAGATTCCCGTCGTTCCGACGCGCACTGATCTCAATCGAACTGTGGAAACTCAACTCCGGCATCTTCATCGTACATTTTGCGCTCGCCGCCATGTTCGTCGTCGTCCCGCTTGAACTGGCCGCCACGATCAATCTGCAGCACCAATGGGCGGTGTATACGCCGGCATTCCTGCTCGCGCTGGCGGCGTCGATCCCCTTGATCATCAGGAACGACCACAAGCCACACAGGGATGCAACCCGCGGCATCGGCTACCTCCTGATGGCCATGGCCTGCGCAACGCTCGGGCTTTTATCCGAAAACGGCACGTGGGGGCTGGGCGTCTTCCTGCTGATTTTCTTCGCCGGGTTCAATGCGCTCGAAACGATACTTCCGGCGGAAGTGTCACGCACGGCGCCAACCGCGTTCCGCGGCTCCGCAATGGGCATCTACGCAACATGCCAGTTCAGCGGCACATTCGTCGGCGCCTTGATCGGAGCATACTTCTACGAAAAAACCGGCGTAGACGGGATCGGCTACATAGCCGCCATGTTGCTGGCGGCATGGATTGTCGTATCATTCATACGAAAAGAGGAGAAATAAGCCATGGCATCAGGCGTGAACAAGGCGATACTGATCGGCAATCTGGGAGCCGATCCCGAGATACGGCATCTTCCTGACGGAACGGTCATGGCGAATGCGCGACTCGCAACCACCGAGATGCGGCGCAGCAAGTCGGACGAGAGGCAGGAGTTCACCGAATGGCACCGGCTAAGCTTCTTCGGGCGCCAGGCGGAAGTGGCTGGCGAGTACCTACGCAAAGGCAGCAAGATCTATGTCGAAGGATCAATCCGGACACGCAAGTGGGAGGGCAAGGATGGAGGCACGCGCTACACAACGGAGATCCGGGTCATCCAGTTCCAGATGCTTGACAGCCGCAGTGGCGGCGACCAGACCTCCTACGGCGGCCATTCCCGGGAAGACGGATCCAGGAACGAAAGCGCAAAGGGCAAAAAATCGTCCGCTCCGCCTGCGGACGACGATCCGTTCAACGACCTGGATGAGGACATCCCGTTCTAGCGTCCCGCCCTTCTCTCTTCCATGTGGCCTGGCGCTTGAAGGTGGAGTATCCTCCATGTGCGTCTCCGCATCATATTTCTGACAACCATGACTGATCCGGATCTAGAGGCTAGGCTATCCGCCCTGCCCGAGCCTGTTCTTGGCGGAACGCTCAGCGACCACGGCATTGTCTCCCTGTCCGCAGGGGATGCCGATGCAACGCTGACGTTCCCCTACCCGTCTGCAAGCGTCTTCAAGGACATCAAGGCACATGTCGACGCAACCTTTTCTCCGGCACCCCGGCTGGCGCACCAAACCCGGATAAGCAGCCACACCGTACAGGGGGGCGTCGAGCGCGTTCCCGGTGTACGGAACGTAATCGCAGTCTCATCCGCCAAAGGCGGCGTTGGCAAGTCAACCACCGCGGCCAGCCTGGCAGTCAGCCTGGCACGCGAAGGTGCATCCGCCGGGCTGCTTGACGCCGACATATACGGTCCGTCCGTACCTCTCATCATGGGTGTCTCCAAGAGACCGGAAACAGCCGAAGGCGACACGCTGCTCCCCATCAAGGCCCACGGCGTCAGCCTGATGTCGATCGGGTTCATGATCGAGGATGAAGCTCCCGTTGTCTGGCGCGGACCTCTGGTCAACCGTGCGTTGCTCCAGCTTCTACGTGAGACCAGGTGGCCGGACATAGACTACCTAGTGGTTGACATGCCGCCGGGAACCGGCGACATACAGTTGACACTCGCCCAGCAAATGCCGGTCACCGGCGCCATAATCGTCACCACACCACAGGAGATCGCGCTCGCCGACGCACGGCGCGGCATCGAGATGTTCGCCAAGGTGAACATACCGGTGATCGGCATTGTCGAGAACATGGCCATGCACACCTGTCCGAACTGCGGACATGAATCGCACATCTTCGGCTCCGGAGGGGCACAGGCGCTCTGCGAGGCGCGCAGCCTTGAGCTGCTCGGTTCGCTGCCACTCGACATGGCAATACGGCGACATGTCGACGAAGGCGTTCCCACGGCAGCAGCTGAACCCGACGGACCGCTGGCGGCGGCCTACCAGGACATTGCGATCCGGGCTGCCGCAAGGATCGCTCTCAAGTCGAAGGACAGGTCAGCGGCTTTTCCGAAGATCGTGGTGAGCAACACATGACTGCAACCTCGCGGAGAATGCGTACCCTGCTTGTCACAGTGTTCCTCTGCACGTCCCTGGCACACAGTCCGGTCCTCCCGGCACCAGACGCGGAGCTCTGGGAACGCTGGACTGCCAGTGACGAAGCCTCGGCAACATCCGTTGACCACTCCTCCTGGAGCAGCTTTCTCGGGCAGCACATCACGCAAGCCGACGGAATCAACCTGCTGCGCTACGCTGAAGTGACCCAGACCGACCGTGCAAAGCTGCGCGCCTACATCGACAGCCTCGCCGCAACACCGGTCAGCCAGTTAAGCCGCAGCGAGCAGCTGCCTTTCTGGATCAACCTCTACAATGCGCTGACTGTGGAAACGATCCTTGCAGAGTATCCGGTTGAATCGATCCGTGACATATCCGACGGGCTGTTCAGCAGTGGACCGTGGGATCGCGAAGCTGTCACCGTCGAAAGCGAAACGCTAACGCTGAATGACATTGAACACCGCATACTGCGGCCAATCTGGAAGGATCCGAGGATCCACTATGCCGTCAACTGCGCATCCATCGGGTGTCCGAACCTGGCAGCCGAGGCCTATACGGCGGAGAACGCCGAAGAGCTGCTCGAAAGGGCGGCTGCCGCCTTCATAAACCATCCTCGCGGGGCACGCGTCGATAATGGACGGCTCGAAGTGTCAAGCATCTATGTCTGGTTTGGCGCCGACTTCGGCGCCAATGACGAGGAAATCATCGCGCATCTTCGAGACCACGCCGCCGACGGACTCGCCAAGAGCCTTGCGGGAGTGACACAAATCAGCGGCGACAGCTACAACTGGTCCCTCAACGAACCGGGACCGTAAACGTGAACGGGCCTGCAACCAGGACCCTGCTTGTAATGGGCTGCCTAATTGCGGCGACCTCGTTTGGCACGCGCGCCACGTACGGCCTGTTCACGGTTCCAATCTCAGCCGGCTTCGGATGGACCAGGGAAGTGTTCGCATTCACTTTCGCGGTGCAGAACCTATGCTGGGGGATCGGCCAGCCGCTGGCCGGACCGTTGGTCAACCTCTACGGTCCGTTCCGGGTGCTGGCGGGAGGCGGCGTGCTGTTTGCAGCCGGGATTGCCCTGATGCCGTTCTCGTCAACACCGCTGCTCATCGTACTCACATCCGGAGTGATGGTCGGCCTTGCCATGGGGGCCGCCTCGAACGTGACGGTAATGGCCGTCATCGGACGGCTGGTAACGAAAGAAAAGCGTTCGTGGGCGCTGGGGCTGGTGACCGCCGCCGCATCGTTTGGCCAGTTCGTGCTGGCGCCCACCGGTTCGACACTGATCGACCACTTCGGATGGAAAGCCGCCGCACTCACGATCGCCGGATTGGCAATGCTTGTCCCCTTGTACGCAATGGCGTTCTCCGGCATCTCGCTGGAGAAGCCGCCGATGGCCGGAGCAACGGCGACACGGGAGGCGGAACTCGGCGAAACGGTACTCGCCGGAATGAAGCATCCGAGCTATGTGCTCCTGTTCACCGGATTCTTCGTCTGTGGATTCCAGCTGTCATTCATCACGGCACATCTTCCAGCGTACCTGAAAGACCGCGAGATCGGCGAAATCGCCGGCTGGACCGTTGCTGCAATCGGCCTCTTCAACATCATCGGCTCCTATGGTGCCGGTCTGCTTGGAGCAAGGCGCTCGAACAAGATCCTGCTCTGCTGGATCTACCTCGCCCGCTCTGCCATCATAACGCTGTTCATCACGCTGCCTCCATCGCCGGCAGTGTCGATCATGTTCGGCGTGTTCGCCGGCATTCTCTGGCTCTCGACAGTTCCGTTGACCTCCGCTCTGGTGGCAATGATGTTCGGAACCCGGCATCTAGGCACCATGTTCGGCATCGTCTTTCTTGGCCACCAGATCGGCTCGTTCTTCGGCGCATGGCTGGGCGGACACCTGTACGTCCAGACCGGATCCTACGACACGATCTGGTGGATCACCATTGCGCTCGGCATCGCCGCCGCCGCGCTGCACTACGTGATCGACGAAAAGCCGGCGCCTCGGTTCGAGGCCGCGGCCTAGGGACATGCAACCACCTGAAAAGGAGTAACCAATGGGGATCATGGTTTGTACTTTAGTCACGATTTGAAGAATGTCCACTGAGACTAAAGAATGAAAAAGCATACATCTCCTGGCAAAAGCGATAGAGAAAGCATCAGTTTGATTGGCCTGTTCAAAATATTTCCCGATAACGAAGCAATCCGTCTTTGGTTCGAGAAACAGATCTGACCGGATGGCGCACAGTGTCCAGTGCGGAATCAAGCACAAGGGGAACTATATAATCTTACGCAAGGCCAGCTAAGTTTGGGAATTATATAGATAAGTGCCGAAAATAAATTTGACATTACCGGCACTTTCGTGTAAAAAATAGTTATAGGAGTCTTACAGATGACAAAAGCACTAGGCAAAAACTTCCGTAAGGACATAACGATCAAGGAACTTTTCAGGATGTTCCCAGACAACGTTAGCCGAACTGAAAACCGATCTACGAGTTCCTGCTACATTCGAGCAAGCCGCAGAAGCATTGGTCAAGTCAGTGGAAATCAAACGCCAAGTGCGTTGATTAGAGAATGCAATATTCAACTTTACAGGTGAAACATATGACAACTCTGGCTAGAGAAATCACCGCCTATGAAAGCATGCGACGTATGCTCGAGACGGATCATTGGGGGGAATGGGTGGTTATTCATGACGAAAAACTAGTAGAGGTTTACGGATCATTTGAATCGGCCGCTGAGGATGCTGTTGAGAGATTTGGTTCCGGTCCATACCTTATTCGGGAGGTAGGTGCTGCACCAGCTACTCTTCCTGCGTCTGTACTGTATCATCCAGCATTCTAGAATGCGTAAGGTTGAGTGTGGGTTCAGTGATAAACCCAATCTATTGGTTTATACTGGACCCCAACTCTAAAGGTACAAATCGGATTTGATCAAAACTATCGTCCCAAGACTGATCCCATCCCTAATTTGCCTATCAATGAATACCCTGCGTTGATCGACACTGGAGCGGGAGAAAGCTGTATTGATTCATTTATTGCTGCTGAATTGCGTTTGCCAGTTATTAACGAACAATTTGTTTCAGGAGCACACGGGGTTGGCAAGGTGAATGTTCATTTGGCGCAAATTCATATCCCAGAACTGCGATTCACAATATACGGGGCGTTTAGTGGTGTTCATCTACGCGCCGGGAGACAACTTCACAGTGCGCTATTGGGAAGAACTTTTCTTCGGAACATAACAATGCTTTATCAAGGGAGTGCTGGTTCCGTCATTCTTTCGCATCAGTCAAATTCTGACGCGTGACTACAAATTCAAATCAAGGCTCGCAGACGTCTGTTTTCGGCACCTATCTATATAATCCCCTAGCTTTACCCGTTTCTGTCTTATATGGACCTACACATGCAAGTTGATTGCGGTTTTCGAGATAACCCCAATCTATTGACTGCATTTTGAACTGAGGGAAAAGGTGAAGAGCGACACTACCCCCGAGAAACTCACCAAGACAGTCCTACGGCAAGTGCGAGTAGAAGAGGAAATCGCTTAAAAATCAAAGAACCTAGTCAGAGATTGGCCAGGTTGATTAGTTGATTGCGACTATTGCATATAATCCCCTAACCAATGGAATATCTGCACACCATGGTCCGGGTCACTGACCTGGAAACGTCACTGGACTTCTTCTGCGGCAAACTGGGCATGGTCGAGACCCGAAGGGTGGAGAGCGAAAAAGGACGGTTCACCCTGATCTTCCTGGCGGCTCCCGGCGACGAGCAGCGTGGCAGGGAAACCAAGTCCCCGCTGCTTGAGCTGACCTACAACTGGGATCCCGAAGAGTATTCGGGCGGCCGCAACTTCGGCCATCTTGCGTACCAGGTTGACAACATCTACGAAACCTGCAAAAGGCTGATGGAAGGAGGCATCACCATCAACCGCCCGCCCCGCGACGGGTACATGGCGTTTGTCCGAAGCCCGAACGGCATCTCAATCGAACTGCTGCAGAAAGGCGAAGCCCTTGCCCCGGAAGAGCCTTGGCTCTCCATGGAGAACACGGGAACCTGGTAGACGGCTAGTCTTTCCGCTCGCTCAGACTTTTCCTGCGCTCCATGACGGAGCGGTCGAGCAGTTCAAGCACCGTTTCGGTGGCTTCCCATCCGATGCAGCCGTCTGTGATGCTCTGGCCAAACACAAGCCCTTCGCCGTCCGCTCCGAGATCCTGGCGGCCCTCGACCAGGTGGCTCTCAAGCATCAGACCAATGATTCTAGTGTCGCCGCCGCCAATCTGCCCGGCAACCTCTTCGGCTACGCCGGGCTGACGCGCGAAATCCTTGCCGCTGTTGGCGTGGCTGCAGTCGACCATCAGCCGTGCCGACAGGCCAAGCTTCGAGAGCGTGGCGGCGGCGCCATCTATGTCGCCGGCGTGATAGTTCGGAACGCCGTTCCCGCCACGGAGTATCACATGGCAATCCTCGTTGCCTGAAGTCGCAGAGATCGCCGAACGCCCCTCTTTCGTCACCGAAAGGAAATGATGCGGCTGCGAGGCCGCAAAAACCGCATCCGCCGCCACCTTGATGTTGCCGTCGGTCGCGTTCTTGAAGCCAATCGGACAGGACAGCCCGGAAGCGAGTTCGCGGTGTACCTGGCTTTCCGTCGTCCGGGCGCCGATCGCTCCCCAGGATATAAGGTCGGCGTAGTACTGCGGCGAAATCACGTCAAGATACTCGGTGCCGCACGGAATGCCCAGCCGGTTGATCTCAAGCAGTATGCGCCGCGCCTTCCGCAGGCCAACGTTGATGTTGAAAGAGCCATCCAGGTCGGGATCGTTGATCAGCCCCTTCCAGCCCACCGTAGTGCGGGGTTTCTCGAAGTAGACCCTCATCACCAGCATCAGGCTGCCCACCTTTCCGGCAAATCCGGCCAGCCGCCGTGCGTACTCGAGCGCCGCCTTCTCGTCATGGATTGAACAGGGACCAACCACGACCAGCAGCCGGTCGTCGCCGCCAGTCAGTATTCTATGCACCGCCTGGCGCGATTCATACACATGACTTTCCACACCGGTGTGCGGAATCTCTTCAAGCAGTTCGCTCGGCCGCACCAGTTCCTTGGTCGCCTTGATGCGGACATCATCTATGATCAGCGTGTCCATCGCAGATATCGTATCGTTCCAGTGAATACGGTGGATTGTACTGGCAACTGCCCATCCAGTCCGCATTCCGTGGATCATGACGCCCCCTATTCGATGCGGCGCATACCGCAAGCTCATGTTCCGGCACAGTCCGGGCGCTTGCACAAGGATTAACGAACGACTTGTTTCAGGAGCACACGGAGGCTGGCAAGGTGAATGTTCATTTGGCGCAAATTCATATCCCCAAACTGCGGATCATAATATACGGGGCATTTAGTGGCGTTCATCTACATGCCGCGGACTAACGAACCGTTCCAATCCCGAGTGACTGCATCCTGGCGGGATCGCGGTTCCAGTCCGGAGTGACCCGGATCTTCAGGTCAAGATATATGCCAACATTGAGCAGCCGTTCCAATTCCGCGCGGGCCGACGTTCCGATCCGCTTGACCATCTCGCCGCCGCGGCCGATCAGGATGGCCTTCCGGCTCTGTCGGTCCACATGGATGACCACATGCAACTTGAGCGTCTTTCCGCTGCGCTCTGAGCTCTTCAGTTCGACTGCGCATGTGTAGGGCAGCTCTTCGTCAAGAAAGCGGTAAAGCTTTTCGCGTACAAACTCCTCGACTATGAACCTCTCGCTCATGCCATGGACTGCATCCGTCCCGAAAAGCGGAGGAGATTCGGGCATCAGGCTCCCGAGCACCTGGGAAAGTGTGCCGAGACCGTCCCCCTTGAGCGCGGAGACAGGCAGCAACGCCTCGAATTTCCTGTAGCCGGCAAGTTCCTCGATGCGTACAAGCGCCTCGTTCCTGTTCCCGAGCTGGTCAATCTTGTTGACAACCCCGATCGACGGAACGTTTTCCGGAACAAGCCGGATGATCCTCTCGTCATCGGGATGCCCCGGCATGGGCGTCGACCACCACAACTGCCACATCGGAGTCGGGCGGCGCCTGCTCTGCTGACTGGCGCATAAGCCGGTTCATCTCTCCACCTTCGCTGGTCTGCCATCCCGGAGTGTCGACAAGCACCGCCTGCCAGTCCGGTGAGTTCAGAACTCCCCTGATGCGGTTACGCGTCGTCTGTTTCCTGCGTGAGACGATGCTCACCCTGTGTCCCAGCAACGCGTTGAACAGCGTTGACTTGCCTACGTTGGGTCTGCCGACGATCGCGGCAAGACCGCAGCGGAAACCGGAACTACTCATCCGACAGGATGGCCAGCGCCGCAACTGCGGCGGCACGCGAAGCCAACGCCTTGCTCGGTCCGGATGCGCTGGCAAGTTCCTTGCCGTCAACCACGCAGGCGATCCGCCAAGGCCTGTCGCTATCGTCGCTATCCCCCTCATCAAGCACCGTGTAGGCGGCAGGCGCAAACTTCATGCGGTTGAGCATTTCGTTCAGCATGGTCTTCGGATCCTTGGCGATTTCCAGTAGCGTATCGGGTGCGAGACGCGAACCGAACACTTCGACAACAACCTTGCCGGCATGCTCGTACCCGCTGTCGATCGACACAGCCCCCAACAACGCCTCAAATGCGTTCGCCTGTACAGAGGGAGTGGCGGCCAGGCCGGCCGGATCCGTGTTCAGCCTCTCCGGTATGCCCAGTTCACAGGCAATTTCCGCCAGCACGCTGTTCCGCACAAGACTGCTTCGGATCAGCGAAAGCCGCCCACTGTCCATCTCCGGAAAGGCAGAATAGAGTTGGCGCGACAGCGCCAGGTTCAGCACACAGTCGCCCAGCCATTCGAGACGATCGTTATGCGTGATTGAACGGCTCCGGTGGGTCAGCGCCTCGTCAAGGAGCCGGACATCGGAAAACCTGTGCGGAAACCTCATTCCGGCTGTGCGACTCTCGCTAGAAGACATCCTTCGCTTCCGGTTCCGCTCTCTCCGGCAACTCGTCCCTAAGGGCAAGGTTGGTCCAGCTACGTCCGAAGTCAAAGCTGAACAGGATCCGGAAGGCAGGCCCGATCAGGAGCCGGACAGGAACGAACCCCCAAGTGCGGCTATCGCTACTGTGGTGCCGGTTGTCGCCCATGACGAACACGTGTCCTTCCGGAACCGTGCAGCGCAGTTCGTCCCCGATCCCAAGTCCAGTCGTGGAACATGTCTCTTCCAGGTCAGCGATCCTGTAGTTGGCCTTCACCCTCCTTGCTCCCGCCAGCTGGAACTGATGCCATCCCCCACCGCGGATCTCCTCCCATCCGGATCCGGGAGATAGGGTGGCATCCTTCTCTGCGGCTTCAGGAAAGACGTGGCTCAGCTCCACGCCGTTGACCGCCACGCGATCGGCCAGATAGGTAACCGTGTCGCCAGGAAGAGCCATCACGCGCTTGATGTAAAACGTGTCGGGATCCGGGGGATAGTGGAACACGGCGATCTCGCCGCGGACCGGAAGCCGGCCATCCGTCACCTTTCCGTCAACGAACGGCATTGACAGGCCATAGTCGTTCTTGTCGACGAGAACGAAGTCGCCTGCACGAAGAGTCGGCTCCATCGAAGCCGACGGTATCCGGTACCATTCGTACAGAAAGCCGCGCAGGAGAAACATCGCGGCAAATATGAAGAGGCAGTCACGCGCTATCGGCACGATGAAGGACTGGGGACGCAACGACCGCGCCGAAGTCCACACAAGGCCGGCAACAAGCATGACGGAAAAGAAGAACGTGTCCATCAGTCGCCTTTCGGATCGCCCCGCATTGCTGCGAGAAAAACCTCCTGGGGCAGCTCGACATTGCCAAGGCGGCGCATGCGCTTCTTGCCTTTCTTCTGTTTCTCGATCAACTTGCGCTTGCGTGTGACGTCGCCGCCATAGCACTTGGCAAGCACGTTCTTGCGCAACGCCTTAACCGTTTCGCGGGCTATGATCTTGCCGCCTATCGCCGCCTGCACGGCCACATCGAACATCTGCCGCGGGATCGCCTTTGTGACGCGGCCGGCCAACTCCCGTCCAACGCCTGTGGCCCGTGCGACATGGACCAGCGTTGACAGCGCATCGGCACGCTCGCCGTTGATCAGCATGTCGACACGGACAATCTTGGAGGGTCGGTATGCCATCAAGTCGTACTCCATCGATGCATAGCCGCGCGTGGCGGACTTCAACTCGTCGAAAAACCCCGACACAATCTCGCTCATCGGTATTTCCCATGTGGACAGAACCTGTCGGTCCGCATAATCAAGCGATATCTGGCTTGCGCGCGAGTCGGTACACAGCGTCATCACCCGGCCAAGCTGGTCGTGGGGGCACAGCACCGACATGCGGGCAATCGGCTCGCGGATCTCGACCAGATCCTCCGGCGGCGGAAGATCCGCCGGGTTGGTGATCAGCGTGACCTTGCCATCCTTCCTCACCACCTCATGCGCGACCGACGGCGACGCGAGGATCGACTGCACATCGAACTCGCGCTCGAGCCGCTCCTGAACGATCTCCATGTGCAACAGGCCGAGAAAACCGCATCGGAACCCCGATCCGAACGCAGGCGACACCTCGGGCTCGAACGAGAATGCGGCATCGTTGAGACGCAACTTCTCGACCCCGTCGCGCAACAGACCGTAACTGTTGGTCTCGGTCGGAAACAGGCTTGCAAACACCTGCGGCTGCGCCTCGGTGAATCCCGGCAGCGGCGCCACATGGTCATGGTCAATGCCGGCATGAGTGACCGTATCGCCGACGCGGGCATGCTGGATGTCCTTGATCCCGGCGATAACGTATCCAACCTCTCCGGCGAGCAGTTCGTCACGCGAAGTCGCCTTCGGCGTGAACACGCCGATTTCGTTGACCTCGAACTCGGCCTTCGATGCCATCAGCCGGATCCGGTCACGCTTCGCCATGCGGCCGTTGATTAGGCGCACCAGCATGATAACGCCGGCATAGCGGTCGAACCAGGAATCCGACACCAACGCCTGCAACGAAGCCGACTCGTCCCCCTGTGGGGGAGGCACGTCGGATACGATGCGTTCAAGCAGCCCAGTGATTCCCGTCCGCGCCTTGGCGCTGACGCGAAGCGCATCAGAAGTGCCGATGCCAACGATCTCCTCGATCTCGCGGGCAACCCGCTCCGGCTCGGCAGAGTCAAGATCGATCTTGTTCAGCACGGGAATCACGGCCAAGTCCAGCGCAACCGCGGTCGTGCAGTTTGCTATCGTCTGCGCCTCTACACCCTGCGAGGCGTCGACAACCAGAAGCGCCCCTTCGCAAGCCGCCAGCGAACGCGACACCTCGTAGGAGAAGTCGACGTGACCGGGCGTATCGATCAGGTTGAGAACATAGTCCCTGCCGTCTACGGCACGGTAGTCCAGAGTTGCCGTCTGCGCCTTGATCGTGATCCCGCGCTCACGCTCAAGATCCATGCTGTCGAGCACCTGGGCGGCCATCTCGCGGTCGGACAGGCCGCCACAAAGCCGGATCAGGCAGTCGGCCAAGGTCGACTTGCCGTGATCGACATGGGCGATGATCGAGAAGTTCCTTATTTGTTCCACTAGGCAGTCTCCAGCCTGATTCTAGCAGGCGGCCATCCCCCAGGTGACGGAGCCGGCGCCATGCTGGCCGAAACAGGTGCGAAAAGTTGATTTACAGGGGCGGTAGTAGGACAATTCCCGTTTCCATGACGAAACGCACCGCATTCTACATATCTGACCGGACTGGCATCACGGCCGAAATGTTCGGCCGCAGCCTGCTGACCCAGTTCGAGAACCTGACCATTGAAGAGCACACCATACCGTTTGTCGACACAATCGAGAAAGCCGGACAGGTTGCAAGCCAGATCAGGAAGGTGGCAGATGACGGCGATTCGCTGCCGCTTGTCTTCGGAACGCTTGTCAACAGCGAGCTGAGCGACATACTACGTGAGACGCCATGCGTATTCATCAACTATTTCGACACCTTCATTGGCAAGCTTGAGCACGAGATCGGACTGAAGGCGTCCCGCCAAACCGGCACGTCGCACAGCATCAGCGGATTCGAGAACTATCAGAGGCGCATAGATGCGATCAATTTCGCCATGGCACACGACGACGGAGCAAGTGTCAGGAAGATGGAGATGTCCGAACTGATTCTGGTCGGGATCTCCCGTTGCGGCAAGACGCCAACATGCCTGTATCTGGCGATTCATTTCGGAATTTTTCCGGCCAACTACCCTCTCATCCCCGAGGATCTCGAGCGTGACAGCCTGCCGGAACTGCTGCAACCCCATGTCGGCAAGATCTATGGCCTCACCATCCAAGCCACCAGACTGACCCAGATCAGGGAGAAACGCCGCCCAGGAAGCGAATATGCGAGCCTGTCCAACTGTGAGCGCGAAATCAGCACAGCCGAACGCATGATGCGCAATGCACACATACCGCTGATCGATGTCACCCACCGTTCCGTCGAGGAGATTTCGGCCAAGATTCTCCAGGACACGCGTCTCAAGCGCCACATCTACTAGCAAGCCGCATGGAAAACCCCCTGATTGGCCGGAACATCCCTCCCCGCTATGACAGGATCCGGCCTGTCCACGTCAATGCCGCAATGCGGCGGATGATCCGGGACGGCGATCAGGCCGTCAGGCTCATCACCAAAGACCTCAAGCCCGCCACATGGGACAACACGATGGCTCCGCTGGAAAGGCTTGTTGCACAGGTCTCGGAAACATGGGGGCAGGTCGAGCACATGTGCGCCGTGATGGCTACGCCGCAATGGCAGAAGCGGCATATGGAATGGTCAGTCCGGCTCGCGGAATTCTTTGACCGCATTGGCCAGAACCAAAGCCTCTACGAACGCTGCCATGCCTTGCGCAACAGTTCCAGCTTCGCCAATCTCACGAGTACGAGAAGAAAGATTGTTGAGGATACGGTGCGGGATTTCGAACTTGCCGGCGTGGCGCTCGCTCCGTCCAAGCAGAACCGGTTCCGCGCCTGCTCCGCAAGGCTTGCCGAACTCTCGTCCCAGTTCGGCAAGAACCTGCTGGATGCCACCAACGACTTTGCCCTGTGGGTCGACAGCGAACACGGCCTGGAAGACCTGCCTGCGGATGTGATCCGCGAGGCACGGGAGAATGCCCGAAGACATGGCGGCAAAGGCCTGCGGTTCACGCTGCTGATGTCGTCGTACATTCCGTTCATGAAGCACTGCGGGATGCGTGACCTGCGCGCAAAGATGCATCGCGCCTACATGACGCGCGCCAGCGACCTGGACATGAACGACATAAACAACTGCCCGGTCATCCGCGAAATCAGAAGGCTACGGCACGAGCAGGCGAGACTCCTGGGCTTCAGCGACTTTGTCGAGATGGCAATGCAAAAACGCATGGCGGGTTCGTACGAGGAAGTGCGCTCATTCCTGCTGAGCCTCGCCGCCAAGGCACGCCCACATGCACAGCGCGAACTCGACGAGCTGGGCAGGTTTGCGAAAAGCCACTTCGGCATGGCACGATTGGAGCCTTGGGATCATGCGTACGTTGCGGAGCGAATGCGCCAGCACCTTTACGTCTACAGCGACAATGCGGTCAGGAAGTACTTTCCGAAAAGCCGGGTAATCAAGGGGCTGGCGGACGCGCTGAAGCGCCTGTTCGGTATCCATCTCAATCCGGGAACGGCTCCGCTGTGGCACAAGGATGTGTCGTTCTGGAAGGTTGAATCCGCCAGGGGAAAACGGCTCGGGGGACTCTACATTGACCTGCATGCACGCGAAGCCAAGCGCTCGGGAGCGTGGATGGCCGATGTCGTCAGCAGGCGGAAGGAAAATGGAAAGACCTTGCTTCCGACATGTCACATGGTCTGCAATTTCGCACCGCCGGCTCCCGGCGGCGAATCGCTGCTATCACTCGACGAGGTCGTCACGCTATTCCATGAGGCAGGTCACGCACTTCACCACTTGCTCACGGAAATCGACGACTATTCGGCATCCGGCATCAACGGGGTCGAATGGGATGCCGTAGAGCTGCCAAGCCAGTATCTTGAGAACTACGCCTGGCGCAAGGATGTCATGCGCCGCCTGTCCCGGCACAGTGAATCCGGAAAGGCGCTGCCGGACGATCTCTACGGCAAGATCGTCGCATCCCGAAAGTTTCTCGGCGCCATGAGAATCATCAGGCAAATCGAGCTTGCCCTGTTCGACTTGGAACTGCATCACCGTTCCGGGGTGCGCAAGGATGTCCGAACCATTCTCAGGGATGTGCGCCGCAGGGTGTGCGTGGTCCGGCATCCCGGCTATGACCGGTTCCACTGCGGGTTCGGCCACCTGTTCGGCGGCGGCTATGCAGCCGGCTACTACTCCTATCTCTGGGCCGAAGTGCTCGCCGCCGATGCTTTCGAGCAAGCAGAACGGATCATTGCCAAAACCGGAAGATACTCGGCGGCCGGACTTCCGTTCAAGCGCTCCATCCTTGCGGCCGGAAGCTCAAGACCGATGATGAAGTCCTACCATCAGCTAACCGGGAGAAAGCCGAAGATTGATCCCCTGCTTCGCAGCTACGGGCTAATATGAGATGAACAGCAGGCCGGCTATCCGTTTTGCCACTTGGAACGTCAACTCTGTCCGCAAACGTGTCGGACAGATCGTCCAATGGATGTCCGACAGCGGGATCGACGTGCTCTGCCTGCAGGAAACCAAGTGCGTCAACGAACAGTTCCCGCTTGATCCGTTCACCGAAATAGGTTATGAATGCCATGTCTACGGACAAAAGGCCTACAACGGAGTGGCGATCATCAGCCGCCTAAAGGCGACCAACATCGTATACGGCATCCCAGGCTACAACGATCCGGAATGCCGCGTCATCGCGGCATCCATCTGCAGGATCCGGACACTCAGCGTCTATGTTCCCAACGGCCAGCAGGTCGGTGCGGAAAAATTCGTCTACAAGATGGAGTGGCTCGGCAAGTTCGAACGCTATCTGGCCGACATCGCCAAGACACATGAAATGGCTCTTGTTGGCGGCGACTACAATATTGCCCCGGAAGACATAGATGTCCACGACCCGGCTGCCTGGGGCGACGAAGTCCCCGCCTCGCCGCCGGAACGGGAGGCCTACGGGAAACTGCTTGCCACCGGCTATGCCGACCTGTTCCGCACACTCCATCCCGAAGAGCAAATGTTCTCCTGGTGGGACTACCGACAGAACAGCTTTGCGCGCAACCGGGGCTTGCGCATTGACATTGCGCTTGCCACACCGAAAACCGTGGCGAACACAACCGAATGTCTTATTGACGACAGGCCGCGCGGAAATGAATCACCGTCAGACCATGCTCCAGTCGTTACGGAGATCATTTCCGGCTGACCGGAAAAGTCTTGCTTCTGCGATGAAGGCAGCAAAGACGGGCTCCATGGTACAATCAACCCCGATCAGTTAAACGTAACCTAAGAATCCTCTTACCGACCAAAAGAACATATGGCAATCGAACGCACCCTGTCAATCATCAAGCCGGACGCTGTGAGGAAGAACATCATCGGCCGGATATGCACGCAACTTGAGGAAAGCGGCCTCGTCATTATTGCCTCGAAAATGATCCATCTGGAGAAAGAGCAGGCTGAAAGGTTCTATGTCGTGCACAAGGAACGGCCTTTCTACGAGGAATTGGTCGAATTCATGATTTCAGGCCGGGTTGTTGTTCAGGTCCTGGAAAGCGAGGATGCTGTTCTCCTCAACCGCAAGGTAATGGGAGCAACCAATCCGGCAGAGGCAGAAGCGGGAACCATTCGTGCACAGCACGGCGACAGCATTGAGTCAAACGCCGTTCATGGCTCGGACTCACCTGAAAACGCAAAGACCGAAATCGCCTTCTTCTTTCCTGAACTGAAAGGCTAGCCTATCGCAGGCCCGTACCCGCTCGCATTTCACTTTGCCTTATGCAAGCGCATCCGGAACAACCTGCGGTTTCCACATGTTTGGGCATGTATTCGATCAATGGCTAATCCAACCTATCGCCAAATCTGGAATAGGGCGAACAGAATCACAGTTTTTGCGTCTCTCAGAGAGACGAGACTCAAGTAAGCTTGTGAAGAGAGTCTAAATGTCGCCTAAGTGCAGGGCAGGACACATACATCTGTCATTGCTACGGTCTCGGACTTGCCAGGCTCGCCGCAACCGCTACGTAAAAATTCCAACGATTGCCCCGCCAAATCCCGCCTACATCCGAATCCATCGTAACGTGCTCTTCACATTCGTTTGTCTTTTTTCCGGGATTTCGGAACGGTTTGTCCGAAAGTCTCGCCACCTTCGGCAAGATAAGCAGCCTCTTCTCTAGTGGACGGTCTGCCTAGCAAGACGTTTCTGTGTGGAAACCTGCCAAAGCGAATGATCAGATCTCGGTGTATCTTGGCATAGCGAAGATTGCCCATCGCAACCTCCCTATGCTTCTCAGGCGCCTCGTCAGCCAATTCGGAGTACTTGGCAACCGAAAGATCCTGCATCTCAGGAAGCTCACTATGCTCGAGCGGAAGATAGAGAAAAAGACGGTGAACCGGCTTGAGATCCGCCTCGAAACCGCCATCAATCGCGTACAATGCAGTCTCAAGCGCCAATGGATCGCATGAAAACGCTGCGACCGTGCCGCGGTACATGTTTCTCGGAAACTGGTCCATCGCAATCACTGCAGCCAGTGCACTCATGGGGGTGTCCGCCCAGTCACGGCACAGCCCATTGGAAAGCGCCTGCACGACGGAAGCAAACCTAAAGGCGATTTCCGCATCAAAGTCCGGGGAGGACCGAAACCAGCGTCCCAGCACCGCTTCGCCGGGCCAGTTGCCCACATCGTCATCAAACCAGAAGTCAAGTATCTCCTGATAGCCGCCAAACCACTTGTCTTTCGCCTTGCCGTTCACAAGATCATTCCAGCGGCGCTCATTCCATCTTCTTGACGCGACCTTTCCCTCCAAACTTGAGAGCTTTCTCCAACCAGTCTTTCAGTCCCACCCCATCCAGCCGGGGGCGTCTCACAGTTGCCCGGCAATGCAGAGCCTTCTAGAACCTGAGCTGTAGGCTGGCGTCGGCCTGTCGGGAGGCGGTTTGCAGTGAGAGTGCGAAGTTCTCGGCGGCAAAGCCGAAGCCGATGGCGGGTCCGGGACTGCCGTTGCCCAAGCCGGCGCCAAGGTGGGTTTCGAGGCGTCCGGCGCGGCGGAGCAGGATCCGTCCCCAGGCGTATGCGAAGCGGGCGCTGAGGACGCCACGGGCACCGTCAAGGGAGGTGGAAAAGCCTCGCCGGTCACGTCCGGGATCGAAGGCGAAGCTTCCGCGGAGACTGTGCAGGCGGCCGCTGCCGCCAGTGATCTGGACGCTGGCATCAAGTTGGGCGTCGATGCCGGTGGCGGAGCGTGCATTGAGGGAGGCGGTGGCGTCAAGTGCGGAGCTGTCGCCGGCATCGCCGCCGGCAAGCCGCGCGGCAATGCCGGCACCAGGGGTCAGCAAACCGAAGGAGGTCTGATAGGGAAGTTCGGCGTCGAAAGCCGTCCGGATGCGCCAGCTTTCGGCGTCAACCGCCGGGAGTGTGGTTCGGTCGGCGAAGGCGGCGCGGCGAAGGCGGCTGTGTGCGGCGTTGGCGCTGATGCGCGCTGCGAGGCGCACATCGGTGCGATCCCAGGTGTGCCGGTAGCCGAAGGCGGCCATGGCCATGTCGGCGTCGCCGGAGGCACTGCCGTGCATTTCGGAGCGTGCGGTATATTCGCCAGTGCCGAAGCCAGCGGCCAGCCAGGCGTCGCTGTTGCGTTGGCGCCATCCGAGATACGGGTGCAGGGCTACCAGGCTGCGGTCAAGGCTGCGCAACCG
This sequence comes from Gammaproteobacteria bacterium, assembly GCA_965207545.1. Classification (GTDB taxonomy): domain Bacteria; phylum Pseudomonadota; class Gammaproteobacteria; order Tethybacterales; family CBDBMS01; genus CBDBMS01. The sequence goes on along the minus strand of CBDBMS010000003.1, from coordinate 17,841 downwards.
GGCGTCGCCGGCCAGTTCGATGCTGGCGTCGGTGGCTCCGAGCGCCACGCCGCCGCGAAGACGACTGCCGAAGCGCGTGTCGATGCCGACATGGAACGCAGTGGCGTCGCCGTCGTAGTCGAAGCGAGTTCCGTCGATGAGCGGATCGCCGTCAAAGGCGGCGAAGCCGGCAGCGCCCCAGAGCTGGGTCTGGCGCCGGTCGCCGTCGCGCAACGGCAACGCAAACGTGCCGCTGCGGATCAGTCCGCGGAGCCGTTCGCGCTGCGAGGCGCGATCGGCCTGGCGATCCCAAGGGTCGGCGGACGGGTCGGCGGCTCCGTTTCCGCCGAGCAGGCTGGTTCCGCCGAGGCTCAGCTGAGCCTCGGCGGAACCAGCCGTTTCCAGGCGACGGCGCAACAGATCGCTGGCCAGCTGTGCTGCGCCCTGTCCGTCAAGGATCGCCAGCATGGTGCGCGTTTCGGTGCGCAGGCGCTTCGCATCGGCGAGGCCAGCGGGCGGTACGGCAAGGGCGGCCGCATTGACGGCAGCGTTGGCAACGCAGTCGGCAACGGAGGAGCCCTGCGAGGCGACGGTGTATATGCGCACAATCTCCTCGCCTTCGCCTAGGTTCTGCGCGGTGCCGGAGTAGGCGCCGTCGCCAAGGCTGCGCACACCGGCTATGCGGCGTTCCTGCGACGGGCAACTCTCGGCCGCGGCCAGTGCGACACCCGACGACAACGCCGCATAGCGCCACTGCAACAGTTCAGGTTGCGCACAGTTGGCACAGTCAAAGCGCCAGCGCAGGATGCCGCCGCTACCGACCTGCGCGTCGTAGATTCGCGGCAAGGCCAGCATGTCGGCGTTCGGCACCGTCACCAAGACGTTTCCGTCGCCGGCTCCCGTCACAGCCACGCGCACCGTCAACGCCACATCGCCGTCGGCAACGCCGTCGGCAACGCCTGACACCGTCACCGTCTGCTCCGTGTTCCACATGCCCGGAGCAAACGTCAGCGCCGATGGCGACACCGTCGCCTCGCCGGCATCCGAACTGGTCACCGACACCATCGCCGAACTGGACGGCATACGCGACAGTCGAACGCCAAAGGTTCCTTCATCACCCTCGCGCACCGTAAGCGCCAGCGGCGACAGAACCACGCCACCACTGTCGTCATCAACGTTGAGCCCTTGCACCGCAGCGGTCAGCGCGGCATAGGCCACGTCCGACGACGTTGCCGTCAGCAACACCTGGTAGGACGACGGACCGTCCGCATCGGCATCATCTACTCCGGTCACCGTCACCGTCTGCACGGTGTTCCAAGCGGCCGGCGCAAACGTCAGCGCCGACGGCGACACCGTCGCCTCGCCGACATCAGAACTCGTCGCCAAAACCATCACCGCCGACGCCGGCCGCGACGCCAGGCGGACCAGGATGTCCGCCATGTCTCCGCTCTCGCCGGTGGCGATGCGCTCCGGCGACGCCAACAGGCCAACACGGTCGTTGTCGCCGTTGACGCCGGCCACCGTCGCTGTCAACGGCGCATAGGCGCTGTCGGCGCTCGACGCATCCAGCGTCAGCGTGAACTGTGCGGCTCCGTCCGCCTCGTCGTCATCCTGCCCGGTCGCCGTCAACGTTTGCGCAACGTTCCACGCCGCCGGCGCAAAAATCAGCGCCGATGGCGACACCGTCGCCTCGCCGGCATCCGAACTCGTCGCCGAAACCGTCACCGCCTGCGACGGACGCGCCGACAGGCGCACCTCGAAGCTCCGGCTGCCGCCGCCCTCGTCGGTATCCACGCGCGACAGCTCCACCGAAAGCCCGGCCCGATTCGCATCGCCGTTGACCCCGACCGCCTCACCGCTCAGGCCGTTGTAGTCGCTGTCGGCGCTCGATGCATCCAGCGTCAGCGTGAACGCCACCGCCCCGTCGACCACGTCGTCCGCGACTCCGGTCACGACAAACTCCTGCGCGACATTCCAGGCGGACGGTGCAAACGTCAGCACCAACGGCGACACCGTTGCCTCCGTCGGATCCGAGCTCGTCGCCGAAACCGTCACCATAGCCGTCGGCTCCGTTGCCAGCGACACCGAAAGCGTCGCCGCCGTGCCGCTCTCACGCACCGACAGCCCCGAAACCCGCGACAGCCGCAAACGCGCCGGAACCGCCGCCTCGGTGTTGACCACGCGAACCTCCGTCGCCGCCGCATAGGCCATGCCGCCGCTGGCGGAGGCCAGCGTCAACGTCACCGTCTGCGCGCTGGTGTCGCCGTCGGCCGCCGCTCCCGTCGCAGTCAGCGTCTGCTCCTGCGACCAGTTCAAGGGACCAAACGTCAGCGCCGACGGCGACACCGTTACCTCCGTCGTGTCCGAGCTCGCCGCCGAAACCGTCACCGCCTCCGGCGGCGACGACAGCAGACGAACCCCAAGAAAGTCCTCGGCCCCGTTCTCGGCCGTATACAGAACCTGCCGCGTCAACATCAGACCTGCAACGTCGTTGTCGCGAACCCGCGCCACCACCGCCACCGGCGCCACCCGGCTGTACACCACGTCACGCGAGCGCGGCGCCAAGCGGACCACAACGCTCTCGTCCTGCGCGTTGGCATCCTCCGCCGCAGTCAGACGCAACTCCTGACGACGGCTCCAGTCCTGCGGCGAAAACACCAGCTCCCCCGGCTCCGAAGCCACCAGATCCGGCTCCAGCGACACCACCGAAACCGTCACCGCATACTGCGGACGCGAGCCCAGACGCACACGCAACACCTCCGAACCCCCTTCCCGAAGCGAAACCTCACCACGATCCGCATCCAAACCCGCGCGGTCGTCGTCCGTCACACGGACCGACAGCGTGAAACCCGAGCGTCCATACGACACCCCATACTCCGGAGGCAACCCGCCGCCCGAAACCGACAGCGTCACAACACCGAAACGGTGACCATCCGCATTCTGAACCCCGTCGTCAACGCCCGTCACCGTCAACACCGCATCCGAACTGCGTGACGACAGTACCCCCGACACCGGCGTCACCGTCAGCGCTGAAACGCTCTCGATCCCGCTCACCGTCACAATCCCGGCGCGAGGATCCGAAAGCAAACGCAGCGTCAGCAACGCCGACGAACCCTCCGCAACCGTCAGCGCCGAACCCGAAGACAGCGCCGAACCGCCGCTCGAAACCGTGTAGCCCGCAACATCCGCGTCCACAATCTCCAGATCCAGATCCGAACGCAAGCCCACATATGGAGAACCGCCCGACTGGGCCTGCGCACGCAAAGTCAACATCTCAACGCCCTCCAATAGGCCGTCCACCGCCGCCGAAACCTCCACCGTCTGCTCCATCGTCCACTGCGGCGGGCTGAACACCACCGACTGAGGCGTCAGCATCAGGCCTCGTTCCGGAGTCAGCGCCACCGTCACCGACTCCGCGGGACGCGGACCCGAAAGGCTCGCCGTCAACTCCACGGCCGAGCCACCCTCCGTCAACCGCAACGATCCCGGCGTCAGCGACAAGCCCCCGTCATCGTTCAGCAACGTCACCGTCAACTCCTCCGTTTGACCGGCATGGCCCGACGATCCGCCGTCACCGCTCGACAGGCCCAGACTCAACGTCAGTTGCGTATCACCGGTGCCTATCCCCGACGCATCGTCATCCACTCCCGTCAGCGTCAGCACACCCGTCCCGCCGTCCGCATTCAGCGTCAACGCCAACGGCGTCACGCGAGCCTCCCTTCGGTCCACACCCGTCACCGAAACCGTCACCGCATGACCCGCGCTCGGATCGCCCACCAGCGTCACCGTCACCTCCTCCGTACCCCGGAACTCGGAAACCGTCGGCGATCTCGGCATCACATCAATGCCCGCAATCCTCACAGTCGCCGTCAGCGTGGCATCCATTCCGGCATACGCCGCATCTCCCGACGACGACAGCGTCACCTCCTCCGAACCTTCCACAACTCCGCTCAGACGGACCTCACCCAGCGTGGCGCTCGCCGCCACCGTCACCAACGGCGACAACACACTCACAGTTGCATCCATCGAAGCCGTCGCCGTCAATGTCACCGGAGACAGCGGCTCCGAGCCCAACGTCACCGTCACCGTGTGTTCACCTCCCACCCGCAGCCGAACCGGAGCCGGAACCCCCAGCGATGCCACATCGTCGTCCGTCACCGTCACCGTATTTGGAAATCTGAACGTCAAGTTTCTTGTACTACTACCATCGATACCATGGACAAGATAGCTAAAGCGGGCAAAGGCATTCGGGAGAACGTGTCTGTCGGGCACTCCGGAAACCGTAAACTGCCCCGTGGAACCTTGACCTGCAAGCGTCAGGAGGGAAGGCGAAAACATCACTTCGTCGGAGGAGGTGGATGGGCTTATCGTCATACGGTTGCCGTTGCTCGACGTATGGTTCAGCGTCACCGTCACCGTCACCAAGCCCCCCGCCTCCGCAACCGTTGCGTTCTCCGGCGTCACATTGATTAGCGGAGCACTCTCCAACTCAAAAGTGTACGTCTCACTGTTATAGGCGGCGTCCCCGGACAGCGACATCGTCACGAAACCATCCGGAAGCCTTACCTGCGTCGTGGCTGTCGTCGTGCCGGCAGCAATTGTCACTAGTCCTGGACGTATCTGGGAACCGCTTCCTCCCGTCATCGACACCGTCACCGGATCCACCGGTTCCGAGCCTAGCGTCAATGTTATATCGCGTCTAAAGAACTCGAATATCCGCATCGGCGACACCGTCAGCCCAATGCTGTCGTCCTCCGTCACCGAAACCGAAACCGTCTCCGAAAGGCCGTTAAAGTTGCTGTCGCCGCTCGAAAGGGAAAACTCCACGTCAAACTCGTCCGCACGGACATGGGCGTCGTCCACTCCCGTCACCGTCACCTGCGCCGTCTCGCCGTCCGCGCTCAGCGTCAGCAAAGATGGCGACACCGTCCCCTCGCCGGAGTCCGCACTCTCCACCGAAACCGTCACTGCATGGCCAGTGGCAAGAGCGCCCACCAGCGTCACCGTCAGGGTCGACGTGCCCGAGTCTTCCCCCACCGTCGACGGCGACGGCGTCACATCAATACCCGTACTCCTCACAGTCGCCGTCAGCGTGTGCGTCATTCCGGCATACGCCGCATCTCCCGACGACGACAGCGTCACCTCCTCCGAACCTTCCGCAACTCCGCTCAGACGGACCTCACCCAGCGTGGCGCTCGCCGCCAACGTCACCAACGGCGACAACACACTCACCGTTGCATCCATCGCAGCCGTCGCCGTCAATGTCACCGGATCCACCGGCTCCGAGCCTAGCGTCACCGTCACCGTGTGTTCACTTCCCACCCGCAGCCGAACCGCATCCGGAACCCCCAGCGATGCCACATCGTCGTCCGTCACCGTCACCGTATTCCTACTAGAGAACCTAAAGAGGCTGCCATCGATTCTGACAAGATAGTTAAAGCGTGCCACGACATTCGGGCGATCATGTCTGTCGGACACTGCGGAAACCGTAAACTGCCCCGTGGAACCTTGACCTGCAAGCGTCAGGAGGGAAGGCGAAAGCATCACTTCGTCGCTGAAGGGGGGTGATTGGCTTACCGTCACACTGTTGCCGTTGTTCGACGTATGGTTCAGCGTCACCGTTATTGTCACCAAGCCTCCCGCCGCCTCCACAACCGTTGCGTTCCTCGGCGTCACACTGATTATCGGAAAACTCTCAAACTGAAAAGTGTACGTCTCGCTGTTATAGGCGGCGTCCCCGGACAGCGATATCGTCGTCGCGACATTATCCGAGAAGGCCCTTACCTGCAAGATGCCTGTCGTCATGCCGGCAGCAATTGTCACGATGTTTTCGGCAGCATTGATGTCGTTTCCCTCCGTCATCGATACCGTCACCGGTGACAGCGGCTCCGAGCCTAGCGTCAGTGTTATCCGGCGGTGAAAGCCTTGGAATATCCGCATCGGTGACACCGTCAGCCCGATGCTGTCGTCCTCCGTCACTGAAACCGAAACCGTCTCCGAAAGGCCGTTAAAGTTGCTGTCGCCGCTCGAAAGGGAAAACGCCACGTCAAACTCGTCCGCACGGATATGGGCGTCGTCCACTCCCGTCAGCGTCACCTGCGCCGTCCCGCCGGCCGCGCTCAGCGTCAGCGCAGATGGCGACACCGTCCCCTCGTCGGAGTCCGTACTCTCCACCGAAACCGTCACCGCATGACCCGCGCTCGGATCGCCAACCAGCGTCACCGTCAGGGTCGACGTGCCCGAGTCTTCCCCCACCGTCGGCGACGACGGCGTCACATCAATGCCCGCCACCGTCACCGTCGCCGTGTGCATTATTCCGACATACGTCGCATCTCCCGACGACGACAGCGTCACCTTCTCCGAACCTTTCGCAACTCCGCTCAGACGGATCTCACCCAGCGTGGCTCCCGCCGACACCGTCACCATCGGCGACAACACACTCACCGTTGCATCCATCGAAGTCGTCGCCGTCAATGTCACCGGAAACAGCGGCTCCGAGCCTAGCGTCACCGTCACCGTGTTCACCTCCCCCACCCGCAGAACCGCATCCGGAACCCCCAGCGATGCCACATCGTCGTCCGTCACCGTCACCGTATTTACAATGCTTTCCGAAAATCTGTCAAAAACGCTATCGCCACCTGTGATAAGATAGCTAAAGATTATGCTGGCCGAGTGAACTTCGCGGTCGGGCACTCCGGAAACCGTAAACATCCCCGTGGAACCTTGACCTGCAAGCGTCAGGCTGGCAGGCGAAAACATCACTTCGCCGGTTCTGGTGGCGGGGCTTATCGTCACACTGCCGCCACCGACCGACGTATGGTTCAGCGTCACCGTCAATGTCACCAAGCCTCCCGCCTCCGCAACCGTTGCGTTCCTCGGCGTCACACTGATTAGCAGAGCACTCTCCAACTCAAAAGTGTACGTCTCACCGTCATAGGCGGCGTCCCCGGACAGCGACACCGTCATGAAACCATCCGAAAAAAGATTTACCCTCGTCGTGACTGTCGTCGTGCCGGCAGCAATTGTCACCAGTCCTGGATTTATCCGGGATCTTCCTGCCGTCATCGACACCGTCACCGGATCCACCGGCTCCGAGCCTAGCGTCAATGTTATCCGGCGGAAAAATCCATCGTATAGCCGCGTCGGCGACACCGTCAGCCCTATGCGGTCGTCCTCCCTCACCGAAACCGAAACCGTCTCCGAAAAGCCGTTAAAGTTGCTGTCGCCGCTCGAAAGGGAAAACTCCACGTCAAACTCGTCCGCACGGACATGGGCGTCGTCCACTCCCGTCAACGTCACCTGCGCCGTCTCGCCGTTCGCGCTCAGCGTCAGCAAAGATGGCAGCACCGTCCCCTCGTCGGAATCCGAACTCTCCACCGAAACCGTCACCGCATGACCTGCGCTAGGAGCGCCAACCAGCGTCACCGTCAGTCTCAACTTGCGCGCCTCCCTCACCCTCGGCGACGACGGCGTTACATCAATGCCCGGCGACATCGCTGTCAACGTGAACTCATCCCCATTGTAGTGCCTATCGGCTGAAGATGACCTCAGTGTCAGCGTTGCCCTCCCTCTCGCCACGCTGCTCAACGTGAGCACTCCTCCCGTCTGCCAAGCATTCGCCGCAATCGTCACCGTAGACAACACGCTTACTGTCCCAGGGGAACTCGAAGTCGCCGCAACCGTCACTGCAGCCGACGGCATGGATGTCAGCGTCACCGTCACCTCTTCAGTCCCGGTCGGAGGAATCAGGATCCTGTTGACCGACCTTATTTCCGTAGGCAAATTGGAAAAAACAGGTCCAACGTTACCATTTGCGTAGCCGCCTGAGTCTACTAGGCCGTGGTACCAACCGACCCGACGGCTCGGTATACCGAACAAACTCTGATTCCCGAGAAATGCCGTGTAGAAGAAGCCTGTTTGCGCAGCAGTGCTGCTAGCGGCGAACGTGAGCGTTAACAACCTTAGCGCGGCTAAACTGCCAGTAGGTACGGAGGAGGCCACACTCGCACTTACCCCCAGCCTCATCCATCCTACGTGTTGTGACCTCATTGTCACTGTTAAAGCGGAAGTGGGAGCGATCAGTATCCCATTGACCTCGTTGACGCGCAGCTGAAACTGATAAACCTCTCGTGGCAAAAGCAAAAGCTCGTTCGGAGCCTTGACGAAATTGCCGCTTCCCGGAGCATCCTCGACATAGAGTTGAAACTGGTTTGTGTTTTGCCCCCAAACCTGCCCGGTCAGCAAAAACGCCAACGCCAACAGACAGCCCCTCAGCATTTGACCCCTAGCCCGCTCATTCAAAAACATTCCTATATGGCACTTGTTATTATATCCCCCCCCCCCCAGATTCGCACCAACAGGGCTGCCATTTGGCAGGATTCTAGGATTGTCGACAAGCATTTGCGGCAACAGTGCATGCAATGGACGCACGTGTCCGAAAAGCATCGGATGCCAGCTGCCACTGGATCCCCGCCACACGCGAACACAGTCGCATGCCGGGCGCAGGATCCCAACAGGTATATAATCTTCAAAACCCGACAGCCCAGCCATGAAAACCGTAGAGACTGGCAATGTGCCAAAGAAAGTGGATGCCCCCAAGGGCAGCGAGGTGGGCGAACTGGCGGCGGCCATGAACAACTTGGCCAATGCGTTGCACGACATGAACAGCTATCTCCGTGACAACCCTCAGCTGGCTTCCATGCCTGATGTCGTCAAGGACCTCAGCCAGAAGCTTCGAACCCTGAGCTCACGTCTCTAGCCTTGCCGAAGAACGGCTGCCGCATCCGGCGCGGCGTGCACAAAACATATCTCCTCAATGCTTCTGCACTCTCTTTCGGCCTTGTCTTCGTATCGCGTCCGGACCAGACGCTCCGGCCAACTCTTCGCCTCGCTGAACAGCGGGAGTGAAGCCAGGCTGCTCCGAATTTCCTCGGCATAGTCTGGCCAGTCGGACGCTATGCTAATCTCGCCGCCGGGCACCAGCCTGCTTCCGAGTAGGGCAAGAAAGGACTTGTTCATAAGCCTGCGCTTGTGGTGCCTGCGCTTCGGCCAAGGGTCGGGGAATAGCGCATAGGCAGCCGTCACGGAATTGGCGGCGAACATCGAAAGCAAGGATTCATGTGCACATGCCCTCACTATGCGGATGTTGTCCAGCCCGAGACTTCCCGCACCTCTGACAAGATTGGCCACCCCGGGACGGTAGAACTCTATTGCCACATGGTTCATTTCGGGATGCGCATGGGCATGGGCGACAACATGTTCGCCCGAGCCGGCTCCGATTTCAACGACAATCGGCGCTTCACGGCCGAATGCCGCATTCCAGTCAACATCGGCGCCGAAAGGCACCTCGTAGCGCGGCAGTTCCTGCTCAAGGGCTCTTCTCTGGGCTGGAGAGAGCTTGCCGCAGCGCACCGGATATCCCACAGGCGATTGACAGACACTGTCCAGTCCTATCGGCAGTCTTGAAAACCGGTTCATGGTCACCTATCCGATCAGTCCGGACCGTGGCGAACTTGCCTGTGCGGTCGACCGGCGTTCCATTGGCCCCGCCAAGTGTGCCTGGCGGCCGGCGACAACGGCATGCCGCATTGCCTCCGCCATGAGAACCGGATCCTGTGCATGTGCAATCGCGGTGTTGGTCAGAACACCGTCGCATCCCATCTCCATGGCGGCCGCGGCGTCGGATGGAACGCCAACCCCGGCATCAACAATGACCGGAACCTTTGCGTTTGCAATGATGGCCGCGAGGTTGTGGGGGTTGACAAGTCCAAGACCGCTTCCGATCAGCGAGGCAAGCGGCATGACGGCCGCACATCCGATTTGTTCGAGTTCCCTGGCGACAACAGGGTCGTCCGAAGTGTAGGCCATTACGTCAAAACCTTCCGCGACCAGCGTCCGAACCGCCGCCAGAGTTTCAACGACATCCGGATAGAGAGTGTCCTTGTCGCCAAGCACCTCAAGCTTCACAAGGCACGCCCCGTCAAGAAGCTCCCGGGCAAGTCTGAGGGTACGGACTGCGCTTGACGCGTCATGGCATCCCGCCGTGTTCGGCAGAAGCACATGCCGCTCCATGTCCAGGCTGTCCAGCAGAGTCGCTTCGCCCTTCTCCTGGCCAATGTTGACACGGCGCACAGCAGCCGTGACGATCTCGGCTCCGGAGGCGTCAATCGCCGCCCGGGTCTGTGCAAAGTCTTTGTACTTGCCAGTCCCAACCAGCAGGCGGGAACGGAAGACGCGGCCGGCAAGAGACAGGGGCCGGTCCTCCACTAGCCTCCTCCAACCGCAACAACAATCTCAATGCAGTCCCCTTCCGCCAGTATGGTGACCGGGTGTCGGGAACGCGACACTATCTCGCCGTTGCACTCGACCGCGATCTTCCGGTCTGCCAGCCCAAGTTCCGAAACCAGAACCTCAACGCTCATTTCTCCGTTGAACCGTCGCCACTTTCCATTCACACAGCAATTCATGCCGTGAATCTATCACCGTTTGGATAGAATCTTTCATGCACAGTTGCGGGCGTAGTTCAATGGCAGAACCTCAGATTCCCATTCTGATGGTGGCGGTTCGATTCCGCTCGCCCGCTCCCTGAACGCAGACGACAAAAGGGGACAGCCTTGAATCCGGTTGCTAAATGCGATGCGCATCTGGACGGTTTCGCCGAAGACATTGTCCGCTGGCAGGAATCGTGGGGGCGGCATGGACTGCCTTGGCAACGCGAACGAACCCCTTACCGGGTCTGGATCTCCGAAACCATGCTGCAGCAGACCCAGGTGGCAACGGTGATCCCCTATTTCGAGCGCTTCATGGCACGATTTCCCAGCCTGCCGGATCTCGCCAAGGCGGATTCGGATGATGTGCTTGCAGCCTGGAGCGGACTTGGCTACTATCGGCGTGCACGCAACCTCCACGCATGTGCCGACATTGTCGCCAAACTGCACTCGGGGAAACTTCCGGACACGCTGGAGGGACTGATGGCCCTGCCAGGCATTGGACGTTCGACAGCGGGCGCAATACTGTCGCTGGCGTCGAACCGGCCCTATCCCGTTCTCGATGGCAATGTGAGAAGAGTGCTTATCCGTTTGCTGGCCATTGACCGGAACGCGCACAGTGCAGCCGTGGAGAGCGAACTGTGGCAAACAGCGCATGACCTGCTCCCGCAGGAAAAGGCGACTTCTTATGCACAAGGCATGATGGACCTGGGCGCCACCGTGTGCACCGCAAGATCGCCCCAATGTGGAAACTGTCCGGTACAGCGCAGGTGCATGGCTTTCAGCCGGGGCATTCAATGTGAAATCCCCATACAACCGTCATCCGTGAACAAAACCGACCGATCGATGATAGTGGGAATCATCCTCTGTCGTTGGCATGCGCTTCTTGCACGGCGTCCGGAAAACACCTTCTGGGGGGGACTCTGGATGCCGCCCAGTTTTGAGACCGCGCTGCAATGGCGACAGTTCATGAGGCGGCATCAGCTGCGGAAAGCCGCCATTGCCCACAGCCTTCCCAGGCAGGCCACCGCGGTTCTCTCCCATCTCAAAGTCCGCATCCATCCTAGGCTCGCCTGCTCGCCGCGGCGCTTCCGGCTCAAGGATGCAAAATGGTTTCCTCTGGACGGTCTCGACCGCATAGGGCTCCCTGCCAAGGTAAGGAAACTCCTCGCCAGCCTAGGCAACCTTGACGTCACGTGACAGTCGGCTGATCCACATGGCAAAAAAGACAAGGAAACGGTCCCATGCCAACCGGAAGAGACAGAGAACCGTAGTCGGCAAGAGGCGCCTCGACCTTGCACAGATTTCCAACGCCCTTTTCCGCCCCGGACCGGGCGCGGAGGGGCATGCCGTATTCCGTCTCTTCTGGCCGGTTCTGGCGGCGGCATGGGTCACGAGGGTCGCAGTTGCCCTGACCGGGGACTTCATTCTGCATCCCGACGAGATCTACCAGTATCTTGAGCCGGCCCATGCCAATGTTTTCGGCAACGGCCTCTATACATGGGAGTTCGCCGCCGGAGCGCGCTCCTACCTGATTCCGGGGTTCGTCACCGGGGTTCTCTACATGTTCAAGATTCTCGGTCTGGACTCCCCCAACTACTACATCCCGGGCGTGAAGATCGTTTTCTGCACCATATCGCTGTTGCTCCCTGCATCCATGTACTTCTTCGCCAGAAACACATGGAATGAGCGCGCGGGCGTCATCGCCTTCCTTCTCGGATGCTTCTGGTACGAGTTCGTCGGTTTCGCACACAAGCCGCTATCCGACATGACGAGCTGCTACCTGATCGCCGCCGCCATGGCCTGCGCCTCCGACAGAGACAAAAGGCCGGCCATGCTCGCTCTCAGCGCTGCGCTGATGGCCCTGTCGTTCGGGATCCGCTTTCAGACAGTGATACTTACAGTGCCGTTCGCGCTGCTCTGCCTGATTGATCTGAACTTCCGACAGCGAATGACGTATGTGGTCACTGGCATCGCCGGACTTGCCGTGGTCGGCGTTCTTGACCATGTCGCCTGGGGAGGACTGTTCCATTCAGTGATGCTCAACATACAGTCGAACCTGGAGGCAAACAAGTTGCTTGACCTCTCGTACCAGCCGCCGGCACATCAGTTTCTCCTATGGTTCACCGTGGCCAGCAGCGGGCTGTTCTGGGTTGCGATGGCCTTTGCTCTGAAAAACTTCAAGCGCTACGGAATGTGTCTTTTGCTTCTCACCCTGTTCTTTGCAACGCATTCGCTGCTGCTGCACAAGGAATACCGGTTTGCCTATCCTTGGCTTCCCTTATGGCTCATGGCCGCGGCCGACTTGATCGGCCGCGGCATCGGGCTGGCCGAACGCGCAAACCTGTCCCGCACGGCGGCCAAGGCCGTCGCCGCATTGCTTGTAGCCATCGTCAGCACCCTCGGCATCGCCAATGCACTTCCAAAACAGAAGGAGCTGTACATGTCGTTTTCACTCGCGGAGGATCTTCAAATCTCCTTTCTCAAGCCTGATCCGCACCTGAAAATGTACCTCTTCCTGGCAAACGATCCCCAGGTCAAGGGCGTGGTTGAGACAACGCGCGCCATATCATCCACCGGAAGCTACTACTATCTCCACCAGAAGGTGCCCCTCTATCCGGCCAACATATTTCACGAGATCCAGAAAGGCAACGCAACGAACTTCCGCTTCATTGACTTTGTGTCGCATGTTGTGGCCGCCACCGACGATCTGATGAAGCATCCGCTCTACGAGCCGGTCCACCAGATCGGGCCCTATGTCCTGTATCGCAGAAAAACGGATCCGGACATGCCGGTCCACAAGCTGAAAAGCTATCGCTACGCACCGGACCTGCATCTGATGCTGAGCATCCTGCCCTTTCTCAAGAGGCACATGTCGGAGGACTACAAGCTTCGCTTCCAGAGCGACGAGGTTCAGGGGGAGTATTGACCCTGACTGGCAGGAGTCTCACCGGCACGCTTTTCCGGCCGGAGCACTGTATTGGAGACCAGGAAGGCCCCATCCAACTCTCCCGCTGGGTGAACTCATATGCACACGGGATCCGGAGCGAACCCAAGGGAGGATTTCGATCCGGTGGCGAGCGGCGACACGGTCATGAACTGTGGGAGATGAAGCGGAAGTCCCCAAGCCTGCATTCGGATCCGCAGACTATCCCTACTCGTACAGCCAGTTGGTTCCCGAATTCGGCAGGCTCCACCGGCCTTGCTGTGGAAAAACAGGATTTCCACGCAATAAGCCGGTTTGTGACCGGGGCGGCTCCGCCCTTTTTGACCGGAACTTGAAAACGCATCGATTGCTGAAGACTGATCCGCCACCGTGATCCGGCGTGTGCGACTGGCGCCGTCCCGCGGGGATCCTCCCATCAGCCACTGCGCAAGTGTAGGCATTTGCGAGTGGTCTCAGGCCGAAGCCCGGCATCGGTGTACTGAAGGACTGTTTGGACTCCGGCCCGTCCCCGCTTGGCATGGGCGGCACGAACCGCTGGCGGACCGTACAGAGAAGAGGGCGGCCCTTGGCCGCCCTCTTCCTGGAAGTTCTGCGCTCTCCCTAGTCCCTGTTGCCGGCGAAGGCCATAAGCAGGTGGAGAAGCGAGACAAACACGTTGAGGAGCATGATGAACAAGGTCATCGTCGCGGTAATGTAGTTACGCTCGCCCCGGTGGATGATGCTGTTCAGCGTGTAAAGGATGAACCCGCTCGATATCACGAGAAAAATCGAGGATATCGCCAGATGAAGAGCCGGAATCGCCAGAAAGATGTTGGCGATCGCGAGGAAGAACGCCATCATGATGCCGATCGTGAGCACGGAGCCCATCGAGGTCGTTCCGAGATTCCTCTTCACCACCGATGCGACGGTCGCCATCCCGAAGAAGATCGCCGCCGTTCCGCCGACAGCAAGGAATATCAGGTCAAACCCGTTGCTGAAACTCAGTGCAACCCCGATCGTCGGGCCAAAGAAGTAGCCCATGGTGAACGTGAACACCTGAAGCCAGCCGACACCCGCAAAGCTGTTCCGATTGCGGACAATGACGAACTGAAGCCCGAACATGGCGCCCATGAAGACGATCAGGGTTATCCATGGACCGAGCAGGGCGTAGGGGCTGTAGCTGACACCCGCCGCGGCTCCAATCACTGCCGGGATTAGGGAGAACGCAAGCAACATGTAGGTGTTGCGCAACACGCGCGCCACATCGGGATCGTAGCCCCGGGTTGCCGCATATCTCATGGTTTTCGCTGACTGGAATGGTGACATCAGTTTTTCTCCTGACCAATAGGTCTGTCCAAGTCGTATTATATGGAGAAGCGACCCGGAAAATCAAGTGGCAGGGCGGACTCCGGAAGGCTGCCGGCTTTCGCCTTGTGGAGGACGGCTCTCTTCCGGAAACTGGTCGGAAAGCGCGGCAAGATAGTCCTTCCATCTTGGATCCGGCTGTTTGGAAAGCTGCCGGACAACCATCCGCATCTTCCGTTCGGCAACCGCATCGGTGAACGATCCCCTCATGCGTTCGTGGCGGATTCCGAGCAGCAGCGTGTTGACGGCATCGGTCTCGCAGTAGAAGCGGATATCGCCGTACTCCTTGCGCCTCCAGGCGTTCCACACTCCGCCTCCATCCATTCCCATCTTTCCGGGCAGGCCGCACTGTCTGGCGAGAACGTCGAGCTTTGCTGCGCCGCGCAACTGGCGCATGGACAGTTCATCCATCAGGTCGAGATGTCGCGGATGATAGCGCGACAGGTAGTTGTCCCACTTGAACGACTTGTCCTTCTCGCCGGATTCCCAGTATCTCTCTGCAACAACGCCATGGATCAGCGCACGATAGTGCAGTACCGGCATGTCGAATCCCTTGCCGTTCCAGGAAAGCAAACGCGGCGTCAGCCGGTCGATGCCGTTGAAGAACCTCTCAACCGCCTTCGCTTCCCCGTCCTTGGCGGCCTCGAGCGACAGCAGGCGGAAACCGGTGTCGCTGTCGTCAAGTATCGCGCAGGAAATCACGGCCACCTGGTGCAGTGACAGCGGCAGGAAGTCCGGCTGTCCCTGTTGCCGTCGCAGCCGGCATGCGAAGTCATGCACCTCGGCTTCGCCGATGTCCGCCGGCAGCCCGTGAAGGGTGCGCAGCGCGTCAATGTCGGGAACCGTCTCGATGTCGAACGCAAGCAATGGCGCAAAGCCGCTCATGACCCAAACACCCCGGTCGACAGATAGCGGTCTCCCCGGTCGCAAACGATGGCCACAATCACCGCTTCGGGGTTCTCCTTTGCCAGCCGAATTGCGACTGCAACGCTTCCTCCCGAGGAGATGCCGCAGAAGATGCCCTCCTCTCTCGCCAGCCGCCGCGCACAATCCTCGGCCTCCTCCTGGGTGACCTCAAGGATCCGGCTCAGCAGTTCCGGTGCGTAAAACGAGGGCTGATAGGCTTCCGGCCATTTCCGTATGCCGGGGATCTGCGCCCCTTCCGCAGGATGCACGCCAACCACCTCGATGTCCGGATTGACCTCCCTGAAGAAGCGTTCGCATCCTGTGATGGTGCCTGTGGTTCCTAGCGTGGCGACAAAATGGGTAAGCCGGTGTTCGGTGTCGCGCCATATCTCCGGCGCCGTGGTGCGGTAGTGTGCCTGCGGATTGTCCTCGTTCGAGAACTGGTCGAGCCGGTAGCCCGTGCCGTCACGCTCCATACGCTCCGCCAGGTCGCGCGCGCCCTCCATTCCATCCTCGCGGGAGACCAGCACGAGTTCAGCGCCATAGGCGCGCATTGACCTCTTGCGCTCCTCGGTCTGGTTGTCCGGCATGACCAGTACCATGCGATATCCCTTGATGGCCGCAACCATCGCAAGCGCAATCCCGGTGTTGCCGCTCGTCGCCTCCACCAGCGTGTCGCCCGGCCGGATGTCGCATCTGCGCTCCGCCTCGGAAATCATCGACAGCGCGGCGCGGTCCTTGACCGATCCGGCGGGGTTGTTCCCTTCCAGCTTGGCAAGAACCGTTCCGGCTCCCGCAGGCACAAGCCGGCGCAGGCGCGCCAAGGGAGTGTTGCCCACCAGAAACTCGACGCTCTCAAACTCCTTCATGACGGTATTCTAAGACTCTTCGAACCCCGGGGCCATCCCTTATACTTGCCTGGGCGGACGGGACGACAGACAACCACTTGCGCACAACCCGGCCTGTCATGGAAAACATCTACACAGTCGAGCAGATCAGGACGATTGAGGAACGCATGTTCCGCAGCATCTCTTCGTTCTCGGTCATGGAGGCGGCAGGAAGAAAGGTCGCGGACCATGCGGGACACATGGCTGCCGGAAACGCTTCCGTGCTGGTTCTCGCCGGACCGGGCAACAACGGAGGGGACGCGCTGATCGCGGCGGCGGAACTGTTTCGGAAAGGGCACCCTGTTGACGTCGCCTTCTGCGGCGACGAGGCCGGCCTTTCCGAAGACGCTCGCAAGGCGCTTCGGAACTGGAAAGGCACAGGCCGGAAAACGCTTGAGGAGTTCCCGGATTCATCGCTGTACGGACTGGTCATCGACGGGCTGTTCGGCATCGGCTTGGCCCGGGCTCTCACAGGCCGGCCGAAGCAATGGGCGGAACGGCTGCGGACGCAACAGGCGCCGGTCCTGTCAATCGACATCCCGAGCGGGCTTGACGCCCGCACCGGCAACGCCGCCGGATCCGCGGTGCGCGCCACGGCCACCGTAACCTTTTTCGGCCACAAGCCGGGCCTCCTCATGAATGACGGACCCAGCCTGGCCGGCGACATCACAGTCGAAACGCTGGGCGCCGCAGAAGGCGACATTCCTCAGGGTGGGGGAACTGCCGTGGGCGGTGTGGGTGCGCCGGAAGGCTACCGCCGCAAGCCCTCCTCCAACAAGTCCAGCCATGGAACAGTCGAGGTGGTGGGGGGGAACAGCGGCATGGTTGGCGCGCTGGCCTTGGCCACACGGGCGGCCGTGTCCATGGGGGCCGGCAAGGTGCGTGCCGTTGCCCTGTGCCGTCCCTGTCCGGCTTTCGATCCTGTGGCGCCGGAAGTGATGTGGACGGACGCTCCCGGACCGAACGCCAGCTGCATTGCGGCCGGACCGGGTCTCGGCTGCGGCAGCCGTTCCACAGACATTCTGAATCTTGTTCTGGAAAATGCCTGCACTCCCATCGTTCTTGATGCCGATGCGCTGAACATCGTGGCAACACAATCCGACATGCTCACCGTCGACACGGAGGCCCGGAGGCCTGTGGTCATGACACCCCATCCGGGCGAGGCCGCACGCCTGCTCGGCGCCACGGTTTCCGACATCCAGCAGGACCGTGTGGGCAGTGCGCTTGAACTCGCCAGGCGTTTCGGGACCTTTGCCGCGCTCAAGGGGGCTGGAACGGTATGTGCCGCCCC
>CBDBMS010000002.1:0-49794 GCA_965207545.1 Gammaproteobacteria bacterium | reverse complement strand
GATCCAGATTTCTTTGATTGGTAGTGTTGTGTTTATTTGGTCGGTGTATACGATTGTCATCGGAGCTTGTTGGATTAGTTCTATTTCTTGGCTTGTGTCAGTTGTTTGCAGTTGTTGGACGAGTGTTTCGAGTTTCATCGTTGTCTTCACTTTCTGTACAGATCCAGATTTGTGTGTTTGGTGCCAGTTCTTCCAGTTTTTTCAGTAGGTCTCTGACTGTACGGACCCAGATTTGTGTGTCTGTTTTACTCATCGGGTTTCACGCTTCTAGGTAAATGTATGTGGAAGGGTCTTTTCTCCCCGAGAGGGGGTTCAGTGTTGTGACCACTTGGATTTCCCAGTCGTGGTGTACTCCGTATTCTTGCGTTCTGAGACAGACCAGGATGTCGTCGTCTAGGTCTGCTATGGCTTCTTTGAGTGCCCCGAGTTCCATTCTGTCACACCTCGAAGTTCACGTATGTGTAGGGGTTGCGTTTTTCTTCTCGCGGGTTCATTCTTGTGACCACGTGGATATCCCAGCCTTGATATCGTGTGTTCGGAGCTTTTGTGACGATATAGATCGGGAGTTCGTCGTCGAGGTGGTGGATGGCTTCTTTGAGTTGTTTGACTTTCATTGGGTCTCCGTCCTAAAGGGGTCTAGTTGTTGCAGGTACATTTGCTCTTTTTCTCGTTTGTCCTCAATCCTGACCGCTAGGTCTGCTATGAGTTGTGGGGTGATTTCTTCTATGTCCAATTCGTGTTTGTGAGATTTCTCGTAGTGTTGTGTGCAGTAGAAGTTCGTGATCTTGAGGTGTCGTGTACCGAGGCGTATCCCTGTTGTCACGTGTGTGACGGGGTATGGGCACGGTGCGACCGGTCCCGCCATCCCGCTGGAGGTTTGTGGCCAATTGTCTGCGCATCTGATGATTTCGATGGGTATCAGCATTCTGCTTCTTTCAGCTACGCTCAAAGTGTGGGTCTAGTATCTTGTCCCATATTAGTCCCCGTATGGCTTCTATTTCGTCTTCGTATGCTTCATGTTTTGTTGTATCACGTCGCATGGTCCATGATTCTGATCAGGAGGCTCGCTGATTGCATGGCTTCGTCGGTAGGCGGGTCTCATAGATAGGCTTGTGTCGCTAGGATGCTTGGTGGGCAGTCTGTGATGTTGTTGATTTCTTGTGCTAGTTCTCCGATTTCTTCGACGAGCAGGATCATCCATGTTTGGATGGAGTGGTTTTGTGGTCCCCATTGTTCGTCTTGGTCGTCGAGTTCGCAGGATATGTTGGCGATGTGGTTGGTTGTCTCTATGAGGGGGTGCATTTCCTGTTCGGGTCCTTTCAGAAGTCTTCGTCGAAGACGACTTCTTCTTTGCCCACCATTTGGTAGGCTGTCACGGTCTTCTCGAAGAAGTTCGTCAGTTCTTGCACGTCTTGCAGTTCCATGAACGGGAACGGGTTGGTCGTGTTGTACCGTTTCCGCATCCCGATCTGCTGTAGTCGTTGGTCTGCCGTGTATCGGAGGTATTGGAGTGTGTCTTGGTGTGTGAGTCCTGGGATCTTGTGTTGTGTTATGTCTTCAGCGAAGGCGTGTTCGCATCGGATGGCTTCTTCTACCATGTCGTAGACATGTCGTTCGAGTTCTTCGTCCCAGAGTTCGGGTTCTTGCCGTTTGATCGTGTTGATGACTTCGATGATGAAGTTGATGTGGCATGATTCGTCTCTGAACACCCAGTTCGTGCCTGTCGCCAGGCCGTCTAAGAGTCCTTTTGAGCGCAGGTAGTACACGTAGGCGAAGGCGGCGAAGAAGAACAGCCCTTCTACGCAGAGTCCGAAGCAGATGAAGTTGAGCAGTTTCTGTCTGTCGGTCGGATTTGCGCCGAGGTCCATCCATTTCTGGCAGAAATCTGCTTTTTGCCGTATGCTGGGGATGTTTTCTACGGCTTGGAACGCTTTTTGCCGCTCTTCTTCGTCTGGGATGTAGTTGTCGAGCAGGTTGAGGTAGAATTGTATGTGGAGTGCTTCCTCGAATAACTGCCGTGACAGGTACATTCTCGCTTCTGGCGAGTTTATCTGCTGGTAGAAGTTGATTACGAGGTTGTTGGAGACGATTGTGTCCCCTGTGGCGAAGAATGCGACGAGTCGGTGGACGAGGTGTCGTTCTGCTGGCGTTATCCTGTCGTGGAGGTGTTCTAGGTCTTTGCTGAAGTTGATTTCTTCCACTGTCCAAGTGTTCTTGATGGCGTTCTTGTACATGTCGAAGAATTGGGGGTACCTCATCGGTCTCAGGTTGAGGTCGTACCCTGGGTCGAGTATGTTCATACCGTGCTCAGTACAAGACGCTCTTTGTGCGGGTTTGTTATCTTGCCCAGACTGTAATACTCGGTTTGGAACGTGATTGTGCTTACGCCTCGTAGTCCGGAGTCGGAGGTTTTGATTTGCACTTCTGCATTGGCGTCTATCTTGGGGTCTGAGAGCAGGTCTCTCAGTTGTGCTACTATCATTCTTCTCCTTCTCGATGCAGTTCGTTGGGACTATCCTAGCACACAGGAGTGCTGGTGTTCTATATGATACGACGTATGGACAGAGAGATGTGCATATAATATATATATACTATATATAGAGGGGTGTTGCGTGTCTACGTCCCTCATACTAGCACACGGGGTCCTCAGGGTTCTACATGATGCGACGCAGATTTCCGTCCGCAAATAGAGTCGCAGTGCCAGCGGATGTGCTATACTGGTGGCATGAATGAGAAAACACTCTCGGGGAGAACCCCGTCGAACACACTCGTGGCGAAGATCACGATCAGCCCATCCGCCCTGGTCGCAGAGCAAATTGATGAACACTGGGAACTTCCCCGTGGCCTTCGGTTGACACATTTGGTCTACGCCGACGGATTCGTCAGCGGCCCTTTCTTTGAGGGCACCGACAGCGACGGGAAGGATTATGTCTGGCGTGGAGTGGAGAGGTGATGGACGAAGAGCACTGTTTCGAGGTCATCGTCGAGACGCTGCACGCTCTGCTCGACGCCGTGGACATCACGTCGCTGGACACTACCCGTGAACTCTTGGAGTACATCGGTTTGTATCTGCACGATGTCCACGATATACTGGTGGGGCACAGTATAGTGAGTGAAGAGATCTCGGTCTTGGTCGATAGGATCAAGGACACGAGAATAGAACGGGTTGAGGGACAATATGAGATACCAGAGTAAGAAGCTTATCCTCAGGGCGGAGGACCTTCTGTCTGCCCTGTGCCAGACGTTGAAGGAGATCGACGACCGGCGCATCCCCCTCACGGACGATTGTTGGATCGAAGAACTGAGGGAGGACCTGAGCTTGTGGCTGGACTATTACGCCGAAGGGAACGATGAGCTTTCCAGCGCACACGAGTCCTAGCAACCTGGATTTGTTCAAGTCGTGTCCGAAGCGGTGGAAATGGCATTACGTCGAGAAGAGGCCTGCGGTCACCGCTACGGACGACACTTCCAGGGCTGTGGGCAGTTTCGTCCACAGTGTGCTGGAAGAGTTATTCAAGTTGCCCGACTCTGAGCGGACTCTGAGCAACGCCAGGACTGTGGCGCAACTGCTGTACGGGACACTGGAGAGGTCGGGACAGTCGCCGTTGCCGGACAAGTGGGACATATGGCACGCCGTCGAGGGCCTGTGGGATTTGGAGCAGCCGAGAAAGGTGGATGTCTTCAAGAGGGAGTTCAGGTTGAGCGGTGAAGTCTTGGACGGTGTGAAGTTCCTCGGCTTCGTTGACCGTTTGAACTGGCTGCCCGACGGGAGTCTGCAAATAGTGGACTACAAGACCGGCAAGTTCCCGGCGAAGACCTATCGGTCGGAGAAGCTCCGGCAGTTGCGGTTGTACCATTTCGCCTACTCGCAGCTTCACGGCGACGAGGACGTTGGCCTGTTGTCCCTCTATTATCTGGGGAAGGACAGGTTGGAGCAGAAGCCGACTGCAAAAGACTTGAAGCGTACTTCCTCTTGGTTGAGGAAGAGTTTCGATGCGACCGTTCAGGCGTATGAGAACGACGAGTTCCCGGCTAAGCCGTCCGGTCTGTGCGGGTACTGCCCGTACCTGGACGATTGCGAGGAAGGGTTGAAATATGAGAGAGAACGCAGATCATACTGAACCTGCTTTTGTCGTCATGAGAAACGGTCTTAGCCGTTGGGTCGAGTGCTCTTCTTGTGGGCATGTGATCGTTCACGGGGCCACTGTCGATGACAGGGTGACCCGTGAGTACTGGAAGACCGTGCACACTGAGGACTGCTTTGGCGATTACGATGACCTCCACGACCTCGACGGACCGGGCGATCTGCGCACCGGGTACCCACTCTTTGGAAGGAAAGAAGATGACTCTTGAAGAAAAGCAGACCATTTACTCTTGAAGAGAAGAAAGCATGTCATCAAAGATGAAGCGTTGACCAATTTGACTGGTGACTTCTGCGATGAATGTACAAAGGAGTTGCGTCAAGGAAGATTTACATGGGGCCATGATCTCGTGGGATTCCAAGGTCGGTATGATGTTAAAGATAAAGATCGGTGATCGTGTCATCGTGAACGATTTGGACTACCTGTTCGCAGAGCAGAAGGGGCACGTATACGAGATAGACCATGAGGACGGTGAGGACAGGGACCCTCAGTATTGGGTGGAGTTGCCTGATGTGAAGGTCCCCGGCCGTCGCTCCGGGGTGATGTCCATGTTCTACGCCAGTGAGATAACGAGAATAGAAGAAGGAGAGAAAGATGCATGTGTGCCGCTGTCTGCCGGAGAAGACCCTGTTGAGGTTGGTGGTGTCGAAGATGAATCGCCGTCGGGAACAGATCGAGGAATTGAGGATGGTGAGGGATGACCTTATCAGCCGAGTCGAACTCGACCGTATCCACGGGGACCGCACTGTCGCAGACTTGTGCGAACTGACCGGTCTCTCCGAACGTTCTGTTCGGAGGATAATCGACACGGGGCAGAATCACTGATATAATGGTGTCATGGGATTGAAGGTCTGGATCGACCAGGATCTGTGCACGGGTGACGGTATCTGCGCCGAGTTGGCCCCGGACGTGTTCGTCATGGAGCCGGACGGTTTGGCTTATGTCATAGACTCGTTCGGCGCAGTCGTCGGACATGGTGGCCCCAATGCCCTGGCTGACATACCGGCGGGGCAAGAAGAGGAAGTCATCGAGTCCGCCGAGGAATGCCCTGGGGAGTGCATCTTCATAGAAGTATGCGATGGGTGACTGATGTTCTCCAACGTCCCGAAACCGAGACCCGGTTCGATAGCCGAGTGGCGTGAAGCCGCTACGAGTCCTATGATGTTGGGGCTCATCCTGAGCGAACACTACGGGTTCCGAGGTTTCGAGGGCCAGCGGTTCATCCCATATGAGCACATACAAGAACTAGACTCTTGCCTCACGGCTCTCTGTGACGGTAGGTTGTACGAATCCGGTCCTGGGAGGCTTCCCAAGATCCGTGCGACCTACCGTTCTCTTATGCCCGTGGACGGACAGTATCAGAAACTGGAGACAATCCACCAGGACTGGTATGATGTCAAAGACTTCAACGGCGAAGAGATCGATCCGACCCGGTGGATATTGGAAGAGGCGAAACCGTACAATCCTTCGAGGCCGGACGAAGAGTTGGTGTACCGGCTGGGAGTGGCCATGCCGATCCGGCACGGGAAGAGCCTCATGTGCTCGATGCTCCTGCCCGTCTGGTATCTTTTGCAGAACCCGTACACTTCCATCATCGTCGTAGGGCACACCGCAGAGTTCGCACACGGTGCGCTGGGCAGGAGAGTCCAGTCGTTCCTGAACAAGTACTCGAAGATACTGGGGTTGAAGTGCATGGACCCCAAGCTCGGGCGTGAGATGATGAACTTCGAGTCCGGGCAGGGGATAGAGCAGGGGTCTTCGTTCATCATGTTCACCGGGGTCGATGTGGGCGTCCTCGGCAACGCAAAGAGGTTAGGGGTTTTGGATGATCCGATCAAGAGGCTCACGGACCTGTCCTCAGAGAAGTTCCGTGAACGCCAGAACGCATTCTATTCCGGAGAGTGGCTGGGACGAGTTACCCCTGTGCCTGGCACTCCACCTGCTGCTGACGTTATCGTGTTCTCAAGGGCCGGGCTCGAAGACATTGCAGGAAAGTATATCATCAAGAATGGCACACTTTCCGAACCACGGCCTCGCTACTATGTTCTACACCGGCAAGCTCTTGTCAAGGATGAGGACACTGGGGAAGAGCGGAGCCTGTGCGAGCCTATGGTCCGAAAGGACACGCTGCTTGAAATCCGTGAACTGCGCCCCCAAGCTTTCCAGGCACAATATCAGAATGATCCTAGACCTATTGTTGGCCTGGGCTTCCCACGAATGGACGAATGGCCCCGCTACACGGTCGGCCAGCAGGAGAACCTGGAGTCCCCGGCACCCTTGTTCGTGGGAGGACGAAAGATTTTTCCAGACGTTCGGTTCGCCACCATTGACCTGTCCGGGAAGGCGACGAACAGGTCGGACTACACTGTAGTCATCATCTGGGACTATTCCCTCAAAGAGAACCTGTTGTTCGTCCGCCGGGTGAAGCGCATGCGCATAGAGGCTGCGGACCATATCCAGGAGATCAAGAGGGCCTGTTCAGAGTTCGAGTCCGACATGAAGGTCAGCTATGCCGTCACAGAGTCTGTCGCCCTGTCCTTCAACCTGTTGCAGTCCGCTCAACGTGACCCCGACTATTTCGGCTTCGACATTTGGGAGTCGAACAGGCCTGGTGGCAGTGTCGGTGCCAGGGCGTTGTCGAAAGTGCAGCGGATCACCAGATATGCCGACGCCGTGAGGGAAGGCCTGATCGTCGTCCCGGAAGAGACCTATGACCTGGAATGGTGGATACCTTTCAAGGAAGAGCACGAGACTTGGCCCCACGTGACACACGACGACCAGTTGGACGCCGCCTCCGACGCAGTGTTCGAGGTCAAGAGAATCATGGACAACAACTGGGAGCCCGAGGTCGAGGAAGACCTCCACCCCGACTACGGGTACAAGTACAACTCCCGTGAACAGTTGAAGTTTGCGGAGCGGGAAGAAATGGACTATACTATGGGCATCGGGGTTGGCGTAGACGACGACGGCATCCGGATCGGCCTGCTCGGATGGTAAGGAGAAAGATGGAGATCATCGTTGTAGCCAGCATTTTCGCACTGCTCTCACTCTGGGAGCGGTACAAGTACTTCAAATCTGTGGACAGGCTGATCGACCAGCACAGGCTCACATTGAAGGACTGGAACGACAGCATCGCCCGAGGCGATCCCCCGTCGGCCGAACCTGAGGAAGGCTCCCCCGTGTTCATAGACATCCCCGAGATGCCGGAAGAACTGAAACGGTGGTCCAACAACCCCGAGCCGCAAACCGAGGCGGACATTCTAGGAACGTGATCGCATGCTCCCCGACAACATAGAACTAGTAGACCCTTCGACCGTGGACAACCTGTGGAAGAAAGGGACAGACGTATCTAGGGACAGGCTTGAGTCGTTCTACCTCAATTTGCAATATTTGCAGGCGAACAAGCATCCCAGCGGACTGGTTCGTTATCGGGACGGCTCCCAGTACCGTCTGTCTGCGAAATCGAGGCGGGAACTGTGGATCTACATAAACCTTCTCGGCAACAATCTGAGGCTCCTGGTCAGTTCCTTGACTTCGAGGACTCCGCAGTTCATGCCGATAGAGCACCAGGCCGACGATTACAGTATCTCTGCGGGGAAGCTGGCGAAGGCACTGCTGCAAGACAAGTACGCTACTGTCTGGAAGAATCTCCGACAGCGGGCGTTGTGGTATGCTTACGCTGGCGGTGCCTGCGGTATTTGGGTTGATTGGGACGAAGAGAAGCAGACCACCGTCGAGACGTTGACGACGTTGACGGACATGACGTTCGAGCCGGGCGCTAAGGACGCCGAGACGGCCAGGTGGGGGATCAAGCAGCAACTGCTGCCCAGTGCCGTCGTGCGTGCCATGTACCCGAGGTCTTTCCCGGATGAGCCTCCTTCCAAAGATTGGAGCCGTTCCCCCTATACGGCCGGTGTCACCGAGGAATGGCAGTACCGTGCGGACGCTGACGTTACTTCCGTGAAGACCTTGTATGTGAGGCCTACCTCCATTCACCCCACCGGCGGGTTCTTCGTCACTGCGGGCAACAAGCTCGTGGAAGGGGGGGCTTGGCCTTTCCCGTGGACGGACCGGTTGAATGTGGCAGTACTACGGCAGCTTCCGTATGAGGAAGTCTGGTGGGGTGGCACGGCGATAGACGACTGCCGGAGCATCCAAGCCTACATCAATCAGTTGTGGTCTTATTTCTTGATGGGGATGCGGGATATAGCCGCTCCCATCCTTGAGGTCCCTGGGAACATGCGGAGCGCAGTGCAGAACCTCGACGGTGCGCCTGGGAACAAAGTGTTCCGTCAGGCAGGTTCGACCGGGAACGAGGGTCTCCGATACGTGGCTCCCCCGGCTTGGCAGGCCGATGTCTTCAACAGTCTGAACCTCGCAAAGGAGGCTTTGGACGACATGACCGGCATTCAGGACGTGCTACGTGGCAGGAATGCCCCGAATGTGGAGTCCGGCGCTGGGATAGTGGCTTTGCAGAACGCCGCTATGGGCGACGTGAACAACGTGTCGAGGTCTGAGTCCACAGTGTTGGGCGATGTGGCGACGATGACCGTCCAGTTGCACGCCCAGAGAGTCCTGGAGCCACGGATATGGTTGACGAAGCCGTCCGGGTTGAGGGCTCAGCGTTTGTGGTCCGGGAACGATCTTCGGCTTGTCAGCACTGTCCAAGTCCCGGAGACCAGTCTCGACCCCAGTCATAAGAACTTCATCACACAGATAGTGATGCAAGGTCTCACCAGCAACGTTCCGGGTTTCGATTTGGGGACTCTGATGAAGTTGGAGCACATAGAGTCGTTCGACCAACTGTTGGAGGAAACGGATCCGCACACATATTATGCGATGCGGGAGAACGAGTGGACGGCCACTGTGGACGACATGATTCGCCGTGCCGCCGAGTCCGGTGACCAGGATGCGGTCAATCAGGCTATGGGTCTCATCCTCCCGCCGGAAGAGTCGGACGACCACCGCAAGCACATCGAGCAGCACAACGTGTTCAAGTCGTCCGGTACGTACAGGCGGTTGCACGACTTGACGAAGGAGGCTTTCGACGCCCACTTGGGGACTCATCAGAAAGAGTTGATGTTGGAGATGGAGAACATGATGGCTATGAGGCAGCAGGCTGCTGCGCAGGAACCGGTCCAGCAGGCAGCGTAAGAGGTTTTTGATGGCGGACAAATATGACGGGTTGAGCGAACAGCAGTTGCGTGCAGAGATAAGGCGTCTCGCCAAACGTGAGGAAACGCAGAAGGACCAGATCAAGCAGTACACCAGATACGATCCGTTCAAAGACCTGTCTGACGAGGATGTCAGCATCTTGAGCAACATGGTCGGCGCTGATGTCCCGGACGGAGAGAAGGCCCGCCAGTTGTACGGGATAGCTCAACGTCTGGACCCGAGTGTGGACGTTCGGGAGACGATAGAGGCACAATTGGACAACATTGAAGGAGAGACAATGACCAACGTCAACCCAGAGGGCAACCTACAGCAGGCTTCCGCCGATCCCCGGCCGAATGTCCCCGACCCTAACGTGCAGTCAGGCCAGCCTGTCTTCACTCAACCTCAGACCACTCAGGACGGGAGGGTGGCCGTTCCCCGTGGTTCGGTCCCTGACCCTACTACTGCTGAGGGCATGAGGTGGTATCAGGATTTCGCCCAAGCGGTTCAGCAACGGGAGTTGCAGCAGCAGCAGGAACAGATGAGGGCGCAGATTCGTGCGGAGGTCGAAGCCGACATGCGGCGTGACTCTATGGCCGCCGAGTTGAAGCCGTTCGGTTTCACTCCTGAGAACGAGACCGACATCCCTGCCCTGAACCTCGGTTTGGCGCTCATGCACAATGGGTATTCTGCGGAGGACACGGCCGCTGTTCTGCGGCAGAGGTTCCCTGATCCCAACAGTGCTGCTTCTACGGCTCCTGCTGCTGAGCCTGCTGCTGCCGATCCTCCGCCTCCTGTCCCCACCGCTGCCGGTGCGGGAACCCTTTCGGGCACTATCCCTGGGACTCCTACGTCTTCGGGGAACCCGACTGAGACGGGCAAGCCTATCGGTGGTGGGGTCTACAAGCAGTCTGACGGCGGATTCAAAGACGCTTCCGGCGGGGACGTTCCTTCTATCGCAGACTCGGCCACCTATGACACTTGGCTGAACGCCCAGATAGCCAGGGAGACGCAGATGCAGACCCAAGTCGGCGCAGAGTAGACACCCTCGATTTTGTGTGGTATAATACTTTCCACAAATCCTGGTGGTTTGTGTTGACATGAAAACTCGAAGACCTTGAACTCCTGGTGGGTTCACTAATCCTGGCGGTTAGAAAGTCCACGAGAAAGGAAAAAGAACAACCTAAGGAGTTGGGGAGGAATTATGAGTTTCCCTTTCAATGCGAGCACTATCAATGAGATCTTCCACCGGTACCATATGCCGGGGATGAACGTGCTCTACAATCAAGAATATTGGTTCTGGAACAACGTGATGGATTCCAGTTCCGATCCGAGTATCCAGATCGAGCACAACGAGTTCCAGGGTACTCAGGCGAAGTTCGCTGTCGAGATGACCCGGCAAGCCGGTTTCGGTCGGCTCCATGACGGTGGTGCCCTGAATGCGGGCAAGCCGTATGACGTGAAGATCGCCACTGAGTTCGTGCGCGAGGTTCAACAGCCCGCCACGATCACCGGTGCGGCCATTCGTCTGTCCCGGAACGATCTGGGTTCGTACACTCGTGCTTTGGGCAACACTACCCGCAACAGCATGCAGGCGTTCATGCAGAAGCTTTCGTGGCTCTGCTACGCTTTCCCGAACGGCACCATCGGCCAGGCGAACGCCTCCAAGACGTTGACGAACGCCGGTGCCGGAGTAGCTGTGACCTTCGACAATCAGCAGGTCGATTTCCAGAACTTCCTCATCGACATGATCGGTGAGAACTTCGCTTTCGTCGCTCCCGCTGAACTCACCCAAGCGGGTGCCGTCACTCCGACTATCGGGAAACTGATTAGTGTGGGCGGCGACTCTACGGCCAGCTTCCAGTTGGTCGGCTCGGTGAACGCCGTCGCAGACAACGATTGGTGTGTGCTGGCCGACGGCTTCGACACTGCCGCTGGTACTGCCGGTGACCGTACTGGCATGTGGGCCGGGCTGAACGGTGTCGTGGACAACGCCTTCGACCTTCACGGGATCGACGCCAGTTCGTATCCTCGTTGGCGGTCGTACGTCGAAGACGTTAGTACTATGGACGAATACGTCTTCAACAACCCGATTCGGGAAGTCCAGTTGAACTCTGGGAGCCTCGACAATGTTTGCGCTATCACCAGCCCTGCCGGTGCTGACGCTTACGCTGACACGATGAAGAGCCTGAGGCGTTACAACAACACCACTGAGATGACCGGTGGCCGGAACGTGCAGATGGCTCAAGCCGGTGCCGTCTCCGTCCCCATCAAGACGGACGTGTACTGCCAGACGACGAACTGTTACATCATCGACAAGGGGAACATCATCAGTTTCCGTGTCGATCCCGGTATCCAGTACATTCAGAACCCGGACGACAACCGGGTCTGGAAGCAGGACATCGGAGGTGGCGGGGTTCGGCGTGATTCGTATTCGATGTGGATGCGGGTCTCTATGGCGCTGGGCACGAAGCACCGGAACCGCCACGCCAAGCTGACAAGCTTCGAGTGAGCAAGGACCGACTATATGTCGGTGTGAACGACCATACGTGAATCGGAGGGTTTATGTCTCTTGTCTATCCTAAGTCCGCTTTCCGTGCGGCTGACCTTTGGACGGTCGCCCAGAAAGCCCAGGTAGCTTTGAGGGATAAACTCTCCGATTCTTCTCTCAGTGTCCGTGTGGTGAACACGAGCCTGAGTGATGACGGGTCCGCCAGCCAATGGCAGGTCCGTTCGAGGGACCGCAATGGGAAACCTTACATCGTGTATGCGTACCCTATCAGTGCGCCTTATTTTGACGTTGATAGAGTCGCCGGTGTTATTGCTGGCAATGATCGGGAGCGGTTCCCGGACGCTCACAAGAAGATTGAGGCGGTTGAGTCGAAGAAGCGTGAACGTGTTCTGGACGATATGGCCGATGTCGTGACCGAGGGGAATTGGGAGGTCGCCCGTCAGCTTCGCAGAGAGTATATTTTCTGATGAGCACCGCTGCTCTGTTCGATCTCCTCAAAGAGGCGAAGTCGAAGCAGGCCGCCGCCGACATCATTGACCAGTTCATTGAGAAAACGTCAAAATATCTTGACAACTCAATAATTTACGACCGGATCGACAAGGCTCTCTTGATGTTGGAGAGTGCTCCAGGTGCGGAAAGCTATTTTATCTCTTATGACGAGTATCGTGGCTATGTCACTGGGAACCCGATTGACCGGAAGGTCGTGGCCGCTCAACGCCAGGCGATTAAGGTTGCGGAATATTCGAGGAAGATCCGCAATGACATAGAGTTAGCCTTTCCCGCCACCCCAGAGAATGTCCACAAGGAAATCGAAAGGTCCCTCAAAGAGATCAAAAGAGCCAACCCTGATGTCCCCCATTGGACGCTGGACACCGCCGTGTCCGATGCTTTGCAGAGCACCCACCAGAGGGGGCGCAATCCCTTCCCGGATTGGGAGAACTACGAGTCGTGGCAGAGAGACCCCGACGTGTGGCTGAAGGGGATGACCCCCGACGAGGTGTACCCTGGTTCCGGCATCCGTCCGTACAAAGAGATGATCGATGTCCCCAAAGGGGGAATCGAGATGGGTCTACTGGGTCTCGTAGACAGTGACCTCGGGTTGTTGAGGCAGACCAGTTTCCCCGGTGAGCGGCCTATCGTGACCTTGGGGAACTTGGACACCGATGTTGTTCGCCCCGTCCAGGAGACGGTGTACCCCAAGCATATGAGCCAAGGCAACATCCGTGACACATTGCACAGTCAGATCGACCGGAAGCCTACGAGACCTTTTCTAGAATACAAGGCAGAAGTCTTTGACTACGATAAACTCGTGGACGAACTCGGAGCCCATATTGCGGAGAACACGAACATCCCTGTGACTAAAGCTGAGAGGATGGGCGAGACATTTGCCACTTATATAGAAGAGGGCACCATAGATTATGTGCCTAACTTCAACGATCCTGACAGTCAAATAGTCACGGCTCTTGAAGCAGTGTTCACAGACGAAGATTTCGTGGGGAGGCTCGCAAATGAAGGGATAGCTGACCTTCATTATGAAACCTTCGAGTTCCCGCATATAGTCAAACCTGCGCCTGGGTTCACACACATTTACCGTGGCACCGCTGAACCTCAAGTAGGGGTGACCCCTGAGGTCGGGGACCATTTCAGTTTGGACCCCGAATATTCTGCTACTTACGTTCCCGTAGATCGTGGATATGGAGGCCAGGGTCGGGAACATGCCTCCATCGCCGGAGATGATGCCGCCAGGGCTTTCCTCGAATACGAGATCCCGAGCGAACGTCTTGAGAATCTGGGCTTGAAGACCACGGACGATGTGTCCAATTATCTGTTGGATTGGAAGTTGGGGGCTTTCGGCACCAATCCTTTCCGTGACGACATCGAGCCCTACAACCTCGGGGACCACGAGCGGTTCAAGGAGGCCCGACACTTCTTGGGGGACAAAGCCGCCAGGGAGTTCTTCTCCGAGTTGGACACCAAACTCAGGGACCCTGACACGTACGGCCTGCCCGAGGACGTGTTGGAGGACACTAGACATTTCCAATACCATACTCAGGCGACCAGTTTCGGTGATCCTTTCAACCCTGAGCGTCTGCGCACGCAGGACTATGGCGACTTGTTCGACTATCATGGGATCAACAAACCTTTGCGAGGCGTCACCGATGTCGAGGGTTTGGCTGATTTTCTGTACAGCAAGGAGCATCGGGTGCTCACCGGTGCCGATGGCAAGCCGTTCCAGCAGATATTTGAGGGCGGGGAATGGGTTCCTGTTACCCTTCAGGACGAAACATCCATAGAAGTGATGACCGACCAATTCAAGGAACGTGCCCGAGACGGAGCAGAAGAGATTGCCGCTTGGAGGGACATAGAGTCGGAGTATTGGCCCGGACAACGCTATATCCATCATCCCGATTTCCAAAAGTTCATCGGTGATATACCCAACCCCGACCCTAGTGCGGCCTTGGTGCCGGATGAAGTAGCGCAGACGGTGTATGACAAACAGGCTGAGAT
Source organism: Gammaproteobacteria bacterium (assembly GCA_965207545.1). Lineage (GTDB taxonomy): Bacteria > Pseudomonadota > Gammaproteobacteria > Tethybacterales > CBDBMS01 > CBDBMS01. The sequence goes on along the minus strand of CBDBMS010000002.1, from coordinate 35,478 downwards.
CAGGTCGGCCGCATACGCCGAACTCGACAAGAGGCTGGAAGCAGCGGGGAAACAATACGAGACGATCAACCCTGAGTTGGACGAGATCTTGGACGAAGTGGACCTGGAGCCCTTGCGCCCACTTTCTGCGGCTGAACTGACGGCTAGGCAGAGAGCAGTCCCGCCCCGCCAGTCCCCTGGAAGCGAATGGTCGCCTGCGCAGGTGGAAGGGTACACTCCGATAGATTTCAGAGACGAAGCTGTCCGCACTGCATACGGTGAAGAGTTCAGCAGGCCTGTGACCGTGGATCAGATGGTGGACGCTATCGGGGAACAATTCGATGCAGGGAGTGGGGTGCCTGATGATACGCCGACGAATAGAGCAGCATCAGAAGCGGTATCTGGACTCGAAGGCTCTTTGTGGTCCAACGCTAAAAGAGCGGGTGGAAAACTCGGACGTGGAGCGGTCAGAGCTTTGCCTTTCGCCGGGGCAGGTTGGGCCGGATACGAGGTCGGCAGCAGGATAGAGGATTGGAGGAACCCTGCTGATTGGGGCAGAGCGGTTCGTGATGTGGCCATAGAGGAAGCCACTTGGCCCGCACATTTGGTGACTATGGCGGCCGGTGCCGCATTCCCCGACCAGCAGCACATTCGTCCTACCGAGATAGACGACAACAGTCCGACGGCTTATTTGACCGGAGAGGAATACGCTGCTAGAATAGGACAAGCTTGGGACGAGCACGGTATCCGTCCCGACGGGAGAAGATGACGATGGCTGCTGCTACTCTAGGCGAACTGAAAGACGAAGTGCAGTCGTTCCTGTCCGTCGGCACCGGAGGCACGTTCGACGAGGTTGACCTTACGACGTTCATAAACAACGCTTTGAGCGAACACGCCATGAGTGCCAACTGGTGGTGGTTCCAAGCTTTCGAGAACATCAAGATCTCCCCTGACAAGCCGGACATCCGGTACACGGAACTCGACCGGGACGTTCGCAAGATCATACGGGTGTCGCTGGACTGTTCCCCCGGATATGTGACCCTCGACCCTGTGTCCAGTGAGGACATGGACAGTCTGCAACGTGTCAGCGGTTCGCCCACGGGGTACATCTCCGAATCTCAGATCGTCAGGATAGCCCCCACGCCGAGCGCAGAGTTCACTATACGCATCTTGTACCAGTTCTCTCCCCCACGGTTGATAGAGGACACCGATTCGAGTGAGGTCCCCTACCAGTATGCCGGGGTCGTGGTTCTCCGAGCCGCAGCCAATGCCTGTGCGGCGTTCAACAACATTGAACAGGCTGGTTTCATACTCACGCTTTACCGTCAGTCGTTGTCGAATATCCTGAAGAGCGAAGAGTCCACTCAGGTGGATGTCCCGTTGACTTCGATTGAGAGCACGAACAACCCTCTGTCCGGTTCTCCGGGCGGTTTCTGGGCTGGCGGCTATGGCTACAACTGACAGGATCCCGACACCTGTCGAGTGGTCTGATTGGAAGTACGGCGACTGGGGTTCTTTCGGACCCGAGTTGACCGGCCAGCATTGGCGTGGCATAAACTGTCAGGTCTACGAGGACGGGACTCTGGGGCCTAGACCCGGTTGGAGGTTGCTGAAAACCCTCTCGACCACTGACGCTTTGGAGCCTCAGGCTATCGTCTGGAGGCGTGAAGGGCAGAACCGTTACCTACATTTGGAAGGGGTGGTCGGCAATGACCATACAATTAGGATTATACCAATTACTATTAGCGATCCCGGTGCTACTCCTACTGGCGGGACTGTTGGTGCCATTGATCCTGGCATACCTACTAGTATTGTGCCTAGCTTCACTGTGGACCCTGGTTATTGGAGCAGTCGAATCGGGAACCCGTCTCATCCGTTCTACCATGTCGCATCTTCGGGCGAGGGGGAACTCGTAACCGTCAACGGCACTGTGTACGAGGAAGTGTTGGACGGCGCTGACTATGATGTCGGGACTCGTGTCGCTGCCGGTGGGGGGAACCCTGTCATAGCCGAACCTTACGGGGTGAGGATGTTCTATGCCGGTGTGCAGGGTGCCGAGACTTCTTACTACTATTCGGAGCCGAACGATTTCGACAACCTTTTGTCTGACGCTGAGGACCCGGAAAGTGTGAACACGGCTGACACTAGCATCAGCAATAGTCCATTGTCAGGCATTGTGATGTTGAAAGAGATGGGGGAGGGTCTGTTGTTCGGAACTTTGGACGGCCGTCTGCTGACTCTCCGTGGCGCTACCCCTAAGGCCGGGGTGTTCCGTCTGCTGCAAACTGTCGGCGCTCCTTATCTTCCGAGCAATTATGTGCTCGTGGCGGACCAGGTGTTCTTCGTCCCCATCGATTCGAGGGGCGTGACTATTGCCAGTGTGGACGGGGTGAACTCCAGCAGTTTCAACCATCTGCGTTTCTTGGAGCACACCGGTGTTCTGAAGCGTGGCGGTATCGTGACTCGTGCTATCGGGAACAGGTACAATCAGTATTGCATGTTCGTCTCCGAGAAGGATTCGGACCACACGTTCACTACGGGCGTGGAGCCTTACACTACTCTTGAGTTCAATAACGGCGTGTGGCATTTGGGTGAGGTTCAGTTCGTGGAGCGTGTCGATTATTGCACTGTCCCCGGCGGGAAGCTCGCTAAGGCCGTGCACGATGGCGCTACGACGAAAGTGTATGTCCGTGATGAGACGAACAACAGCCCTGTGCCTGGTTCTTGGTCTCAGAGTCTGCGGGGCGAGGACGTGTTCCCGGACAACACTGGGATCACCGAGGATGAGTTGACGAGCAGTATCGTCGTGTTGCCAGAGTTCAAACTGCACGGCGCTGCCGAGTTGCAGATGGAGTCCCTGGTGATAGAGTTGGACTACTGGAACGACGATACTTATACTCCGGAGTTGCATTCTCATATTCGCATGTTGACTCCTACCGATGTGAGCAGTCTCCCGGATTCGCAGCCTATCGAGGACGTTTTCGGCATCGAGTGGGGTCCTAATCTGTTGGCTTCCCCGTGGTCTTCTGGTAGGCCGCCGTGGTTGACGAGGAAGAAGCGCACCACTGAGACTTCGTTCGTCTTGCCTGAGGGTTTGAAGCAACGCTGGTATGTGTTGGTTCCGGGTATGAGCAATATCCAGTTGGGGAACGGTTTCCAGTTGGCGTTGAAGTTCCGTGACCTTGCTGTTCGCCGCATCATTCCTACTGTGAATGTCCAGCAGTGGTTGCAGTACATCAATGAGATCAAGGCTTTGGGCGCTGCTCCTTCTTGGGGTGGTCGTCGTGGGTAGTGACCTGATTGTCGGCCAGCCGTCTAAGGAGACTTTCGAGCGGTATGACACTACTCTGCGGGACCTTGTGGCGGGGAGGGTGACGCCTCAGGAACATGAGCTTGCCCGTAAGGCTTTCATTGACAGTTTGAAGCAGCAGTTCAACACTGTCGAGACGTTCATGGGGACTCGTGGCGTGACTGTCGATATCGACGGTCGTCTCGATTTGCCTGTGATTGAGTCTATCCGCAATGAGATCACTGAGGTCACGACTAGTGTCGTGCCTGCGGGTTCCGGTTTGGAGTATATCTTCTCGAAGTATTCTGCCGGGGTGTTGCCTGAGAACAGGTATCCTAGCAATGGCTGGGCTTTCGACAATCCTGGCACTGTGAACGGTCAGGTGTGGTCTGACGGTGCTCCTGCTTTGGACGCTGCGAACAGTTTCCTGTTCATGTCTCAGCGCCGTATTCGTGGCGCTACTGTCGTTGCGGGGCAGTGGTCTGTCCCTGTCGTTGTCGCTATTCTCGACACTGACGGTGTTCCTGGTGCCGATGGTTCTGACCCTATGGGGTATGAGTACATCTTCACTGCTCATTCTTCGGACCTTCTTCCGGCCAACCAGTTCCCTTTGGATTCTTGGGTTTTCGATATGCCTGGTACGGTGAACGGGAAGACTTGGACTGACGGTGCTCCTACTCTGACTGTTGACAGTCCTTTCCTTTTCAGGTCTGAACGTTCAGTGAAAGCCGGTCCGCCTGTTTTCGATTGGTGGGATTATGCTGCTGGCGATTGGTCTGACACTTTCCAGACGAGCACGGTTTTCAGAGAGTACTCCAAGACTGGCAGTGATCGCACTGGTCGTGTGGGTTTCGAGAATCCTGGCGCTACGGGTTATGAGGTGACTGTCCAGTGGGAGGTCGGTTCTGCTTCTCGGGTGACTGTCATTGTCGAGGGTGACCCTCAGGACGTTATCGCTTCTACTGCTGCTGCTAGGTTCCTCTACAATGATTGGCGTGGCGCATTGGATATCGAGTATGTGTCTGACAGCAAGGACACTGCTCCTTTGGTGATACCTGTTTTCGCTGATCTTGGGCTCTCCTTCTTCGGAGTCTTTGAGCAATAACCGTTATGAGGCTGTTTTCTCTGTCGCTGATGCTGTGGCTAAGGCTGCTGTCGATAAGATCGAGAACACTCCGGCTAGTTCTGCTGATGGTACCAATAGGGGCGGTTATCTTCGTAGGGCTACTACTGGCCCTGCGCCTGATGTAGGTGCTAGTCTTTGGTCTCGTCCTGTGGTCGTGTTCATTCTGGGTTCCGAGTTCACTCCTGAGGTGAGGTTCGGCCTTGATTCTTTCACTGTGTTCCAACCTGATGTGGATTGTTTGCAGAAGTGGCAGTTCAGGTATATTGACACTTCGTTACCGGATGTCGAGAATCCAGCAGAAGTAGCAGATGGTTATGTTCCTCAAGCTACAGGATATTGAATCGTGCTACTGGAATGTTTCAAAGTACGCCTACAAGAATTGGTATCAGTACATCGTAGAGGTTCTGCTGGTAGTTTAACGTTTCTATCATTAGGTTCTAGTGGGATAACATATAGTTAGATGGGAAATCTCAAGGAGTCCTACGGACAATAGCATCCCGAAGTTGTGGCTACTTGGAATATGCTTTCTTCGCAGAATGCTATACTTGTGTTGGTACGTCATGACAACGATACAATTAGAGTCGCTTGGGGTCCGCTGGAACAGTGCCAAAGCGGCTGGCGAATCGACCGTTCTAGAAGGAGGGTGACCAATCTATCTCCTAAGCTTCAATGGCTGGACCGATCTTGTGGAAGTATTTGGCAACCAACAAGCGGTTGCTTATGTGTGCCAAGGATTCACCGCTCCTACCTTTTACACTCTTTCACCAGAATATTCTGACACTATAGAATCAGCGACAGTGAGCGAACTGGAGACAGGAACATATGCTGTACAGGTTCGTGTATTGTTCTGTGGTAACACTGAATGGTCTGATTGGTCTGAGGCTGTGAATGTCAGTGTTGAGAGGCCTATTGTTTTTTCTCCTGGTTTCATCTATGGTCCTCCTGGTGAGAACACTGATGATGTCGGTCATGATGTTCCGATAGAGTTCTTCGAGTGGTCTGGTCGTGTTAAAGAAGGTAGTTGGACCTACGTACTTGGTCGTTATCAGCTAAATAATTCTGGTTTCTTCGGTACGGATAGCCAGTAATGAAGTTCAGCGACGTTCATACAGTACGATTCCGAATCAGGACGGTACTCCGTTGTGTCAGTGGATTAAGTTGACATAGTTATAATGCTCTAACACGTTTTATATGCATCAAACTCAGGTCGGTCCTCGATGAAGATTCTGAATGGTTTCGTTGGGAAACAGTTGTTATGCCAGTTCGATGTGTCTAGGTATTCTGGTGGTGATTTCAAGTTTTGGCGTTTCTTGTGGAACGCTGGGACTACTCAGAGTTCTGGTCGTCAGAATACGGGAGTGGCCTGCTAGACATGGATATTGAATGCTACGGTTCCTGATAGTGGTTATTACTGTGTCCTGACTCGTACTAGTGGTGTGAACCATATTTATGATGGTTTCCTGGACGCTGAGGCTAACGGCACTGATATTGGTCCTACTCTGAATCTGTTGAGCTACTGGTGATGAAGTGTTCTGTTCGTGTGAAGGTTCATGTGGATGACCTAGTGTGATCAGTCCCCAATTGGATCCTCCTTTCAAGCCTCTTGAGATTGTGAATGTTCCTGCTACGACTCCTACTGATGTTGAGCCACCGGTGACTACTACTCTGACTACTCCTAGTACTACTGCTGGTAAGTGGAACGGTCGTGCTGAGACTCGTACTCGTACGTTCGGTGTGCATGAACACTGCTGAGAACGGTAGTCCGTGTAAGACCGGTGACGCTCAAAAGGTTGCTAACTATCTTCTCTCTGTGGAGGGTTTATATGCTGGCTACCACATTATCGTGGATGAGGACAACACTATTGTGTTCCAAGATCCTGCGACTAGACGTGCATACGGTTCTTATGGCGGCAATGACGGTATCCAACTGGCGTTCGCCTGTGACGCTGACCATTGGCGTACGCATGTCGATCAAGCATCTATGACTAAAGCTATGGCTAGAATGAAAACTGTTCTAAGCACCTATAGCATTGCAAAAACTAGACTAACTGTTAACAGTACATGGGCAAGAGTGCCACTAAGTGCAACCAACCCTGCTTACATTATAGTGCCAGCATCTAGTACCGGGGTGATAGCACACAGTGACATTCAATCAAATAGGTCAGATCCAGGACCTCACTTCCCGTGGAGTACACTACTCGCTTGACCTATGGCACACTAAGGAAACTATGATGGCACTACTCGTACTGCTAGCTCTAATCAGTCACACCACAACAACCGACTGGAACGGGCACAACCACACAACCACAAGAACATTCGCCGTACTCCACACCGCAGACAACAACATCCCATGCACAGACGGCAACGCACAAAGAATAGAAGAATACTTCCACAACCTCGAAGACGAACACGGTGGATACCACATCATCATAGACGAAGACAACACTCTAGTGTCACAAGACCCTGCAACACGCCGTGCATACGGTGCAATAGGCGGCAACGACGGCATACAACTAGGGTTCGCATGCAATGCAGACCACTGGTGCACGCACTACCAGAGACTCCACTCCAACCCGCTCTACAAAAGCCTGCTGAGAGCGAAGAACGCACTCGACTACTATGGGATAGAGAGGACCAGGCTCGAAGTGGATGCGGACTGGCCCGTACACCCGCCGACGAACACACGGCCAGGGTACATTCTCGTGCCCGCTGACGCTGTAGGGGTGATAGGGCACAGTGACATACAGTCCAACAAGAACGACCCCGGACGGTGCTTCCCGTGGGAAGACCTATTGGAATGACAACCGTATCTGTGATATACTAGGGGAGCTATGACAACCACGAGCGTACTGTACGTGCCCATCTCACGAGAAGGCGACGCCGAGGCACCGGAAGACGGTGTAGTCGTCACTGCCGTGCCTGTCGGCAGGAAGACGAGGTTCTACAGGCTGCGGGCAGGGGAATCGTACAGGAAGACCGTACTGTTGAACACGGTCACAGGTGTGAGCGGTGAACCATTCGAGGGTGACACCACTCCTGGTCTCGCCAGACTGAGACTCACCAGGAACGAGGTCATAGAAGGCGGGCTCACTTGGAGCATAAGCGTTCGGGGCAGGAACGATGAGATCAGGATGCCGAACCATGACGCCGGTCTGGGGAGTCTGGTCGGGGAAACCGTCGGTGCAGCCCACACCCCTGATCCTGGCACTGTCATACCCAGTAGCTTCGACTCTACGAACACTCCGACGAACGGGCTGATCCCCTCTAGGACAGACGACGAAGACAGTTTCACTTGGGTGGCGTATCCGAACGACCATAGGCTCATCGGGTTCACAGGCGGGACATACGATCCCACAACAGGCGTCATGAGCATCATCGGCATAGACCAGTTGTCCGGGCCGCCTCGACCGGGGACAGTGTGGTTCGGGACACTCCCGACCAGCTTCACACGAACCGACATGCCTGTGAAGATCAGCGTGAACCGTACTGCTGCCATAGACTTGAAAGACCAGTTGGGCAACAGTGTGACGCCTAAGATCCTGTCCCCCGGAGCGGCAGAGATGCTGTTGTTCCTGTTCGGAGAGTTCCGTTTGATCTCCCCGCAATTCCAGCGAATCATAGACTACCCCATTTATGCCGGATTCAACGACAGCCCTACTTTCACGGCGTCGGATTTCACTGTCAACAGTACAGCGCCCAGCGATCAGGTGACACTGCCCGCATTGGCGAGCGGCACGACATATGTGGGGTTCGCCGTCCCCGACAACACTGGGGACATCGTTTCGGCTACCAGCGGTGACACTCGTGGCAGAAACATCTATGTCTACGACGAACAGCGTACCCTCGATTTCACGGCTCTTCGCAACACTCCCGAAGCGACGAGCCAGAGCGTAGAACTCATAGACGAGATATTCCCCGGCGGGATCCAAGCGGACTCCAACTTCTTCACCGTGTTCGAGGGGAACACTTTCATCGACGTGAACACGAACGGCAGATACACGGTGACTCTCACTGTCAAGCACACTTTCGCTGACAGCACGACCATTTCGACTACTCAGTCCCACGAAGAGAGGTTGGCCCGGAACACCGTCTTGACTCTGCCCCTTTCCTCGTTCTCGTCTGTCACGAAAATCCAGGCGGGAAGTTACACCGACCCTTCCGGCACGATGATCGACATCACGCCGGAACTGTTGGCGTTGCCTCTCCGGATCTCTTTGACTTTGACCCTTGAACGGACCCCCAGAGGCGGTTTCGTGGTAGACGATTGGACTCATGAAGGCATGAAAGTGACGTTCTACCAGTTGGACTCGGCCCCTCAGACACAATTCCCGCTGACCTCGGCATCAGGGACGGTAATGTTGAACAGCGAACCCTACAAGTATTGGAGGACGACATCAGAACTAGGCACTCTCGTGTCAGAGAAGATCGTCACGGTCGCACAAGAATACCCATGAGCAGAACATTGTTGAAAGACTTCCTACAGGCATTGGACGATGCCGTCGGGGCTCTCAACCACACCGCAGACAACCCGATGATCGAATCTTTGAACGAATCCACAATCGGGGAAGACATACAGATAGGGCCGTTGGAACTGCCACGGGAAAGCCTCGCTCCCCGTGAAATCTTAGCAGCCTCCAACGTGAAACTCAGAATCCCGGCACGGATGAGGAAAGACACCAGCATCAAACTCAACCCTATTTGCGCCAACGGGATATTTGAGATAGAATGGTGCACGACAGAGAGTCCTGAGGCTGTCAGCCTAGTGAGGACTGACGCCGAGCAGACAGTATGGAAACGCATAGGAAGATAGGGGAACAGCATGGACGACTACGCTGACCGGGAACGAGATTTCAACAGTACGCTGGGGAGCGTCATGGGGAACTGGATGAGTTCCCTCTCCCAAGCCGACATCGACCGGCAGTCCGCTTGGCTCGTCGAAGTCCAGAAACTGTTCACTCCCGACAAGGACGGCAAGGTCCCCACTGTCGATCTGAGCAGCAAAGTGGATTTCGCCGGTTCCAAAGCCGACAGTTCTGTCGGTGTCACGATCCCTGTCGGCGTCGCACTGTTGGGCGACCAGTTCGCTGCTGACACTGCCACGCTGAACATGCACATGGCAGTCCATTCCACTAGTTTGGACGACACGAACGAGAAAGGTTCCGCCCAGGGGAGTGGAAGCGCCAGCTTCGGGATCGGCCCGTGGAAGGTCGGCGTGAAGATCAGTGCCTCTATGAGTGTGGCTTCTGAACACAAACGCCAATCCGATTACCGTTCCACCACTGACGCCACTCTGAACATGAAACGCATCCCCACTCCTGAGCCCATCCAAGTGGCTTTGGACTTGTGGAGCGATATCGTCAGGGCGCAAGCAGACATCGCCCGTGCGCAGATGGGGGCAGCCGCCAATGCCGCTGCGAAGGAATCCGGGCTGATCCCCGGTTCCGGGACGACACCTCCGCCCAAGACGTGAAACATATAGACTGCAAAAAGAAGGAGAGTCATGGAGAAGTTTGAACAACAATTCAGTGTCTGGTTGAATCGTATCGTCCTGTATGGTGCCCCGTTGGCCGCCGTCGTGTTCGGTATCCTCCATGCTTTCGGCATCGACCTGAACACTGGCGAGGTTCATCAGTTGTGGACTTGGGCCGCTCCGGCTATCCTCACTGCGAGTGTCGCTTTGAGCAAGAACCCTCAACAGTTGGAAGCGGACATCGCAGAGGCGGAGAAGGATTTCCCGTTCGACTCTGAGACCGGCGAGTTGATCGCAAAGGTCGTGTCGGACACTGCGAACGGTGATTTCAATGTCGATGAGATCAAGGATGTCCTGAACAGGATCAGCAAGATTCTGACTGAGTGACGGTTAGGGGTTGATTATGGGTTTCTGGGGCGGCGCTTATTTGGCGGAGATCGAGAAGAAGAAGTCTCCTGTCACGTCTCGTAGGCCTACGGTCCCGGTCCCTAAGCCTAAGCCTACTGTTACGAGCAGGCGTCCCAGTGTGTTCACACAAGCCCCTAGAGCGCAACCTAAGCCCACTGTGACCAATCGTAGGCCAACACCTGTTACTAGGCCTACAACGCCGTCTGGCGTGCCGCCCGTGATGAACCAGAGACCATCACCTACTGTCACTACCCGGAGGCCTAGTCTGCCCCCCGCATTGACACCCTACAAGTCTCCCTACAAGACGACCCGTGAGACCGGTCCCAAGGATCCTAGAGTCGGAGTTACCCGTAGACCTGTTACACAAACACCGAGAAGGTCTACGGTGAACTCTAGGCAAGGGAACATTCTGAAGGACACCCCTAAGCCTACGCCCACTAAGTTCGTCCCCAAACCTAAGACCCAGGTAGTCGTGAACTCGAATCCCGGTGACCCGTCGGTTCAAGCGAAGCAGGCTCCTGTCAAGACTTTTGTTCAACCGACATCTGACACTCAGCGTCCAGGGACTAGGTACGGCACTCAAACGACCGTGAACAGCGACGCCGGTGACCCTGCCGTGCAAGCGGCGCAAGCACCTATCATCACTACTCAAAGGATTCATCCTGACGGTGCTCCCGGTATCGACACTCAAGTGAACAGCAATCCTGGTGATCCGGGTGTTCAAGCGAATCAGGCTCCGGTCATAACTGTCAACCAAAGGCCCCCTTCCAATGCGCAACCTACACCTTACCTCGGCGGTGGCGGAACACCTCCGGGTACTGGCACCGACTTCCCTAGCCCTACGCAACCCGTCTCCACTGACCCGAGGATTCAGACTCCGGCGCAACCTACGCCTACTTGGCCGTTCGACCCTGGCAATGGTGCTGGCACTGGTCCTATCCCGAACAGTGAAGTCCCCGGTTTCTGGCCCGTCAACCCTGGCGGGGAAGAGACATACAATAAAGTCAACAATGCTATTCAGCAGAACATCGACGGCGCTGACGGTTCCGACCCTACAGGACGGGAAGGTTCCACAACCACCACGACCACCACTACCAACACCAGCAGCGGTGGCACGCCTCCGGATTTCAGCGGACTGCTCGACGCTTTCTACAAGTACCTTGAGCAACAACTAGGCGTCGGCCGTGATGCTCTGAACGCCGACTATGAGAGTCGGGGCGTCTATGAGAGTTCTGACAGGCTGGGGGCCATATCTGATTTGGAGGCATTCACTGCCGCCACTAAGGATTATGGTGCCGCACAGTACGATGTGGCGCAACAAAGCTACGGGACCACCACTACCACCACGGCCCCGGATGAAGCGTACTACATTGAAGAGGAAGAAGAAGAGGAAGAAGTCCCCTATTCTACTTTCCTGCCACCGGCAGCGCCTCCCGGAATGGTTAGGCGAGGTGTCCGATGACTGATGTGTTGGGTTGGCAACAGTACGCCACGACTCCTTTAGAGGGTTCCGTCAACACTAATCCTGGCGATCCCAGCGTCCAAGCCTCCAACAGTCCCAACCCGTATGGCAGTGGTCTGCCCGGTTTCGTGGGGAGTGGCGCTATGGGCGGGAACAGCGGCATCGGCAACACCGTCGGCGGGACCGTGTTCACCCCTAGCGAAGAAGAGGACATGAAGAAGTATCTCACTCCTTCTCAACAGTCGGAAGTATTGGGCGCTGCTCAACAGTCTTTGGCTGCGAGTCGTGCCACTGCCGCCCTTGACCGTGCATTGTCCCGTGCCGAGAGCGTGAAGGAGACACTCGGGGACCAATATGACATCCTGTTCGGGTTGAGGTCTGAGCATTACAGTGACGAACGCAAATCCAGCCGTGACGCCATCAACGCCGACTACGAGGGACGTGGGGTGTACGAGTCGAGTGCCCGTGAGCAGAGCATAAGCCGTGCCATCAAAGCTGTGAACGCCGCACAGACATATCAGAACATCATCAGCAAGTTCCAGTTGGACCGTGACTTCAGCAGCATAGATTATGACATCGAGTCTCAGGCTATCGGGGTTGAGCATTCCTTGCAGGACGAGCAGGCCCGGTTGGCGAGGGAGAACATTGTAAGCCAGTTCTCTGCGCCTCCAGTGAGCACTCCTGTCGCAGAACCTGAGCCTGTCGCAGAACCTGTCGTCACTTCCAGACAGCCCACGGTTCCGAGAAGGGCGAAGCATTCGTACGGTTCCGGGTTGCCTTCCTTCGTCGGTTCGGGAGGTAGGACATGAGCGACGTATTCAATTATGGATTCGGAGGCGGCGGAGAGCATGAGCAGTTCCTACAAGAGTTGCTCCGTCGGGCGGCAGAAGAGTCGGGTGGGCAGACACCCGTAGAATCTGGGGGTGAGAACTTCGACCCGTTCAGCATCGTCCCGGCACCGCCGACTCCTTCTCCCCCTGTACCCGCTAGCCTGCAAGCGACAGAACAGGTCGCACCTTCCACGTACGGGGGCAAGCCTAGCCTCCCCGTACCGGCAGCACTCCCGGAATATGACAGTTCTTATGGTTGGCCGGAAGAACTCACCACTGGCGAGAACGCACGTTTTCGACCTGAGCAGAGGAATGTGCACGATCCTGTCGAACTGTTGGAAGGCAGACAGGAAGAACTGATAGGGGAGTACGTGAACCGTGTCCCCGATGCAGCGTCTGTGCCTGGTATTGACATGGGTGCGATAGAGGAACTGCGAGGCAAGCACGAACAACTGCTACAGCAGTCCGAACGAATCCTCGGAGGTGCTGGCCGGAAGATGATAGACGAGGCGGCCAACTTCAACGACCCTTATTTCAAAGCGAACATGAGGGCGGCAGGTGTCAGCGACCGTGAACTGATGGAAGTACGTGACCGGGTGTCCGAGAATCAGCAAGCCGTGGACAACGACGTTGAGGTCATCTTGAAAGACTTGGAGAGTTTCGGCACCGACGTTAGGCACGCTGCGATACAGCAAGCCATCCGTGACGCCCAAGTGCAGTTCCAACGTGAGGCCGCTATGGTTGAGTTGCGTGACGCCGCCAAAGCCGAACAGGACCGGCAGACATTGACCCTGGACGCTTGGGACAACGAGCAGCGGGAACAAGAACAGAGACTCAAGTTGGCGCAAGGAGTGGCCATGACCGGCGACACGTTGACACTTTCCGAGATATCGGGACTAGGGGGATGATATGACCGTGATACCTCCGCAAGTGATGTTGACGAAAGAGTTGGGGATCTCTGACGGTAAAGAGGTCCACGCTGAGATGGTGTCTCAGAAGCAGAAGAAGCAAGCCGAGTTGGCTGGAATGGCTTTGGGCGCTCAGCGGCAGGAAGCAGACATGCTGTCCGGTGGCCCGACACCGTTGGAGGCCGAGGCTCGAAGAGCAGAGTTGGACCGGTTGTCCGAGGATGTCATCTTTGAGGCCAACATGTGGCGTCAGCAGAGGGCTATTCAGCGCAACGCCGAAGAGTTCGACCAGAACATGCAGGCTAAACGAAACGCTTTCCAAGAGTACCTGTTGAAGCAGTACGATATCGCCGGTCGTCAAGGCCAGATGGTCCAGGGGCAACAGTTGCTTCAAGACTGGTTGAGTCAGAACAGTCCTGGTGGAAGTGGTGCTGTCAGCGACACTAACCGTTTGCAGTCCGGTGGGCGGGAGTTGACTCCTTTCGAGCGTGACGCCCTGGCAGAGTATCAGAACACTGCCCGTAGGGTCACCACGGATTCCGCTTATAGCACGGAACAGTTGACGAACCAGGACATCGGCACTGTCATCGTGGCTCAAGGGATCATCCTTGAGATGATGACTGCCGGAAAGATCGCCCCGGAGGCTGTCGGAAACTGGCTGCACGACCCTGAACTCAAGACAAATCCTGAACGTTTCTGGGGGAGGTTCACCAATCAGGTCCCTGGCGTGCCTCTGTCGTATCCACAATTGTTGGAATCCGGTGCGAGCATTAAGGATCAGGTCGCTGGCTGATGACTGACACTGGCCCCGACCTTTCGGCGTACTTCGATGAGACCGAGCGGGAGACTGTCACTTCTGACGCCGCCGCACAAGCAGCCTCGACGAGACGTTTGATCTACGGGGCCTACGCTGCGAAGGGCGAGAACTATTACACCAAACTGATGGAAGAAGACTTCCCTGTCATCTATGAAGAGTTGACTTCGAGGCCTAATTCCAAGAACAAGCTGTCCGCTTGGAGTGAGGGCAGGTTGGCTGACGCCATCGTGGGGCTGTACTATTCGTCGAACGCCGACGGGACGAATGACGTACAGGCACAGCAGTTGGCTCAGAACCTGTACGACATATTGGGTGACCGCATTGATCCGCATTTGAATGTCTACAATCAGACTATCAGCGGAGAGTTGAAGGCCGGTAAGGGCGGGCGTCCGGACAAGGGGTTCTGGAAACAGGTCCTCGGTGGTGTCGTGAACGTGGCGGATTATTTGGACATCGGCTGGGAGAAGGTCGGTGCTCCGCTGATCGGGAACACCTTGGGCACTGTGGAAAGAGGTTTGAGCGGTGCCGGTTGGTCGTTCAAGTCCACTGGCGAACTGGACACTGACGGTGATGGCCGTGCTAGTTTCTTCGAGGCTATCGGCGCTGCTAAACCCGCTGAGGGTTGGGCTGCGAAAGCTGTCGATATCGGTGGCGAGATCGTGTTCGACCCGTTGTCTTGGCTGACGTTCGGCGTGAGTGCCACTGGCCGGGCAGGTCTCGGCGCTATAGGCAAAGGCATGAACTTGGCTAAGATCCCTGCTGACGAGATAGCGGAGCTAGGCTCCAAGATCGCCGCCAACGGTATGAAGGGTTTGAACAAAGTCGATCTCGACAATGCCGTGAAATACGGGTTGTCCTCCCACTTGGAGGACTCTAAGCGTCTGATCGACAAGTACGGTTCGCTGGCCGAGAAACCCAGGTTCGCCGCCAGTCTGGAGAATCTGAGCGTGAAGAACATTGATGACGCCATAGCCGAGGCTCCCGAGTACATGCAGGCCAGTCTGCGCAAAGCCGTCGATGACGTGTTGGCTGCCGGTGATCTGCCGGAGAACATGGTCGCCTATGGTTTGCAGAAGATGCCGAGACAGTTGAAAGGCTTGGACCGGTCAGCGAAGTCCGGCCCGAGGTTCGCCGGTAAGAGCATACCGTTGTGGAGGCAGGGGGCCACTCTGGGGGGGAACAGCTTCACCAAGCATTTCTTCAACCCTCAGACTGTGCGCCTAATGGGCGGGGAGAGCAGTCCAGCCTATAAGGCGGCTATGCATTTCCTGCCTAATTGGCGTCCTCGTTCTTATCTGGCCCAAACATATTCGGGGCAGGCTGTCCGGCGTTTCAAAGAGTATTCCCGCAGGGCTTATCAGGATGTCCAATGGCAGATCTTCAACGGTCGCAACCTTGAGGTCGGCATCGGTGGGGCGAGACGTATCCAACTTGCGCGCAAAGCGGCTACTCAGATTCGGACGCCTGACAATCAGCCTGCTATTCGTTTCGTGAACCAGGGGCACAAACCTGAACTGGTCGCCAAGAAGTTGCGCAGGTTCGCCGGTGACTCCGATTCTCCTTACAAAGATTTCAAGGACGTTGAGTCCATCGTCAGGTACAGCAAGGGCGAGTTGGCGTTGGACGACACGAAGGTCGCCCGCTTGGAAGAGGTCTACGGTCCTGCCGACACATGGGATGTGGAGAAGCATTCCGCTTATATGGACGACCTGATGGAGACTTGGAGGCATGAGGACAATCTCAGGTATTTCGACGAGGACTTCCTTGAAGCCGAGTTGCCGTGGGGGGAGTACAAGGCCAGGTATGTGCAAGGGTTCAAGGAGAAGGCTTCTCCCGGTGACTTGCGCAAACTCGTGAACGACGGTGAGATCACTTTCCTGACCGACGATGTTGTGTTGAAATCTGTTGAAGAGTCCACGTTGTTGTCGCCCCGTGTGGCGGACGTTCAGCGTTCCGCCGTGGGTAGGAGCAAGCAGGTGTTGGCCGGGATGCAGTTCTTGTGGTCTGCCAGTGCTCTGGCCTTGACAAAGGGCACTACCACTATCGGCACTAACGTCATAGGCGCTTTGAACACTGCCATGATGGTCGGGTTGCAACCGCACATGTTGGCCCGGAACATGGGGCGCACTGCTCGTTTGATGAAGTTGCAGCGTGGCGCTCAGTCCAGGATCAAGGCGACGACGGCTTTGAAGCAGCATTTTGAAGAGTTGACCGGGCACAAGATCAAGAAAGATGACGAGCTTGACTCTTTGAGGCAGTTGTTGAACGACAAGATCAGCGTTGCCACCGGGCCGAAGCAGGAAGCGATGATGGTCCTTCGGAATCAGATAAAGCATTTGGACGAACAGGACCTTCGTGAGACTAGTTTCATTTGGGCGCTGGGGAAGGAAGGCGCTAGCTCCGACGAGGTGGTCGATCTGTTGGCGATGGGGGAGTTCGGTCTGCTGTCCAGTTCCCGTACCCGTGACGTGTTGAACGTCGGTGAGGATGTGACCAGCGACGGTACGCCGATGTGGAGGACCATAGATTCTAATGCCAGCGGAGTGAAAGGGTATGCGAAGAAGTTGCTGAAAGGCGACTTCGAGACCATCACGAAGACGTTGACCTTAGGGTCTCATGTGCCTACCCAGATGTTCGAGGATTGGATGCGAGGGTTGAGTTTCCTGACGGCCAGGGACATGGGCGCTTCTTGGGATGAGGCTTGGGAACTGGTCGCCAAGTCTCAGTTCGACTACCAGGACTTGACGTTGAAGGAAGCCAACTTCAAGGCCAATTGGTCGAGGTTCTACACTTACCCTAGGAAAGCTATGGGCCTTATGGCCGAGTCGTTGACTGCTGACACTGGCCGTCTCATCAGTTCGACACGTGCGATGTTCGACAGTATCAAGTATCTGCACGATGTGACTATCAGTGACGACGGTGCGTATGCGGAGTTCTTGATGCCCGGTTGGTTGGAGCGTAGGCCCGGAGTGTTCCAAGTGAACGGCGTGGCCGGTGTCGTGAGGCTGCCGCTGTTTGAATGGGCCGAGATGATGCAAAGCGTTTTCGCTCTGCCTCATGCTGTCATACCGAGCCAGGACACCGGGTTGTTGAGTTCCAAGTACCTGACTGACAGCAGTGAGGCCGCTCGTCAGATTCTAGGGCAGATCTCCGGGTTCGTCCCCGAGGCCATCAAGCACACTATCGAGGTCGCCACTGGGAGGGATTCTTACAGCGGTAGGAGTCTGGACCCGGACGAGCAGACCGATTGGTATCTGCGGGCTGCCGGTATTCCGTTGCCCGGCATCGCTCAGGGTGTCAACAATCTGAGGCGTGGCATCGAGGTCAGCAAGGACGACGACTATGGTGATCGTGCCGCTAAGATCAGACTGTTCAGTGCTATCATATCTATTTGGGAGCGTGGTGCTGAAGAGGTAGACGCTTGGGCTTTGAGCGAGTTGAACGCCGAGGCTCAGGAAGCCATTAGTGAGATGAATGACAATGGCGTGGACACTCAGGTCGCTACCATCGCTGATCTGGTCGAGGCTGATGTCGTCGAACCGCAGACTGTCACAAGATTACGGCTGTACGGTGAGATCCTGGAAGAGGACCATCCCGATTTCGACCCTAAGAAGTCTCGACACTTGCAGCGCCGCATGGTCACCGAGCAGGAATGGGTTGACCGTTTGGCGGCTCCGTATGCTGAGAAGCTGGGGTTGCAGCAGTCTGTTCCCCCGGAGTCTTTGAATCTGACGAACGAGGATTATCGTGTCGCCGTTCAAAGGGCGATATCGAAAGATATCCTGGACGTGTACACTGATGAGGATTTCGCTGACTATCTTGTTCGCATAGGCGTCGGTAATCGTGAGAACCAGAGAGCCTTGGGAGTGTCCCCTATGCCGCTGCCTCAGGACAATGCCGTCGTGTCCCCGGAAGAACAGCAAGCCGAGGCTCTTGAAGAGCTTCGCCGTGGCGGGTTCAGTTTGGAGCAGGCTCAGGTGTTGTCCCCGTATTTGAACAATACTGTGTTGAAGTATCAGCAGTTGTTGGCGAACGGGGTGGAGCGCAATCTTGCGAGGTACGAGTTGATGGAGGGGGTGAACCCTATGGCCAGGAATCTTTTGGAGCCTGGGTTCGTCCCGGAGGTTCAGGTCACGGGCGTCCCGTATACTGTGGACGAGTTGGAGGATTTCGCTGCCCGTGCGAGGGATCTGGCGGATGAGATAGAGTTCCTGTACCCTGTGAACGATTGGGACGCCGAGTTCATAGCTCGGGTCGTCCTGATGAAAGGCTCGGAGCAGGTGGCCCTGTTCGGTGCGAGCCTCCCATCAGGACGTGTGTCGGTTGACACTGGCATCAATCGTGAGTTGTTGGCTTTCGTGAAGGCTCAACAACGGGTGTTGTACTAGTTAACGACCTTCTCTCTCCTGCCCAGCGCGTCGTGGACTATCCCCAGTAGAACTGGCTGGTGCCCTTCACGATATCTGTGGCTGTTGAGCATCAGCACGAACACTTCGTCGCATTCTTGTACTCCGTGCCAGCAGTCCAGACTATGTTTCACGGTGATCGTGTCGTCCCCGTTCAGGTCTGGGTGCGCTGTTTGAAGCTGCACTTCGATACCGTCGTCCATGACGGCATAGACGATACCTTTGTGGATGTTATACATCACGATCCTTCCGTAAAGAACTCGGAGTAATACTTGTTCGCATAATATGTGTGGAACTTTTTCTCTAGAGCTAGGTCTTCTGCAAGAGTGACTAGTTTCTCCCAGAGCATGTCATTTATCGCATCTAGGTCTTCATTCTCTTGGAGCGGCTCGGGGTTGTTGGACCACCGTTTCAGTTCTTCAAGACATTCGACACATATGACACATATTGTGTTGTGTGTACATATTGTGTTGTGTGTTTCGTGTGTCATTTATTTCCCCATACTTCTATGTTTACGGCGTTCCGACATGAGTCGCACGTCCTGTCCAATAGTCCTTTCTTGATTCGCCTGCGCTCCATCTGATACCCTCGGACTGTCCCGTGTTCAATCGGTCGGAGCGGTTTGGGTTTATGTCTGCCTATCCTGTATTCGTTGTGTGCCCTACGACACTTGTCGCAGATGGGCAAGCCGTATTTGTACTCCGCCTGGTAGCCTCGGTTGGTGCCGTGTTCGATATGTTTCGGTTTCTTCAACATGCATCGATCACTCTTCCAACTCCCTCACCTCGATGGCTTTCAAAGCTCGCTGTCTAGCAGCATCAGAAGCAGACAGCATATCGTCAACACTGTTAGAGATAGTGTCATCATGTTCCTCGTGCCTAGTAGCGGTAGCCTCAATCCTTCTGACCCTGTTCTCGATCAGGTTCAGGTAACTCAACTTCGTTCTAGGGGGAGTATCGGGGTCGGTCAGATCTTGCAACAGGGAACGTTCGACACTCGCAGCGGCTTGCTGCATGGCACCGGCGATAGCCCTGGCGAAATCGTGGTCCCGTCTCTTATAGGCGGCGTACTGACGGAACGTGATAACAGTCCCATCCGCAGCCTCATAGGACGACCGGAGGTCCTCGAACGCCTCGTACTCTGTCTTGCCTTGAGCTATCAGGGCGCAGAACTGTGCCTGTACCGTCGGCTCTTTCCACACGCCCCGTGTGGTGGGCTGTACTGCTTCTCCACTCATGATACCCTTTCCGGTGGTGTCACATCGGTCAACCATCGTCTATGTCCCGGAGACCACAATACACCATGCTTGCGACGTAATTGCTTCTCCCTTCTCAGCAAGGCGACATACTCGTTGGCCCAGTCGAGCCCATGCTCAACCACCCATTCTTTCCACATCTTGACGGGGAGTTTCAACCGTCTGAGAAACTCTGACGAAGCCTGACACGTCCTGCATTTGGCCCCTGACCGGCTTGTGTCTGCGAGGGTACGCATCCTGCGAACGCAGACAGTGCACAACGAACCGACCCGATCAGGTTGCCCTATCTCCCCGTTGTCCGAGAAGACTTCCTCTCCGAGGCAATTCTCTATCTTCCTGTCGGCAGACATGGAGTTGACATACTTGATCGCACCTTCGATCCCTTCCTTGGCGCACACTTCCAGCAGGTCTTTGGATGTCTCGTCTTTCAGGTAGTACCAACGGTTGTACAGGTTGATGCATTCATCGCATCGGCGTGACATGGATTTGTGTGTCCTGGACAGGACGGTCAGCTTCCTACAACACATCAGACATTGTTTGCCATGATGATAAGACGGGTCCATGTAGTCCCCCCTGTTGGCTCCTTCTGTCCTCGGCATGGGGGCGTGTACCCGTTCGGTTACACGAGGTTTGCGCAACCGAACGGGTACATTGTAGTCCACTAGCCGTTTCAAGTAGTTCATGTAGTAGATGAACTCGGGTTCGTGTTCTTGTTTCCCAGCGAAAATGCTAGTGTAGATATCCCCCGTGTTCGTGAACGTCAACCTTTGACTGTCAGCAAACGTCGCTATCCATGTCCCTTTCGGGATCCTCGTCAAGAAGTCTACGTTGATTCGCAATCTTCAACCTTTCCACTAGGAAATCTAGTGTCGCCTGCAAATGCACTATGGCTGTGTGTATTTCGTCCAATGCATTCAGGTCGTGTGTGTGGTAGGCTGGTTGTCCGGTGTTGATGTCTATGACGTTACTCATGTGTTTGTCGAGGTTGGTTACGTAAATCCACCCCGAGGTATGCACTGATATGATCTTTATTTGGTGGTCCTAGCACTCTCCATACGGGGTAGCCGTCCTGCTGGGCTACGCAGAGTAGTGTGATTGCATCACCGGTGGCCATCTGGAAGAAGTTGATGACTCTGACTTCCATGTCATACAGTCGAATCTGTGTATCTTCGTCTATGATGATTGCGAGATACCGATAGGTTTTGTTGGCCTTCGATATGGCTTCGCTCTGTTCCCCGATGGTTCCGAGGACCAGTTCGCCTATCTTGTAGTCTTGTACCCGTTG
Source organism: Gammaproteobacteria bacterium (assembly GCA_965207545.1). GTDB lineage: Bacteria > Pseudomonadota > Gammaproteobacteria > Tethybacterales > CBDBMS01 > CBDBMS01. Next base: position 14,243 of record CBDBMS010000002.1, on the reverse strand, counting down.
CCTCCAACATTAAACATGTTGATATTCCTTTCGTTGTTGTGTTGGCTGGTGTTGTTGCGTTGACTGGCTGTTACTCAATTGTGTTCTCCATGATCCATCGCAGTGTTGCTATGGCACCGCCGACAGAGTTCTTCGTCAATCCTGTTATGACCAACACGGTGGTGTCTGCTGGTTTGTCTACAAGGTATGTGACATGGCGGGGTTGGTGTTCATCTCGTATTCATAGATCTTCAAGTTCACTCCGGGTGGAATGTATGTGACCATTTCTTTTGTTATTTGTTTCACTATTGACGGTTGGTTGGCTTGCACCAGGACGCTGTAAGCGCCGAAGTCGGGTGGCGTCTTCGCCGCCGAGGGCCAACGGTTGTCTCTGCTCACTCCTAGAATATGCATAGGTATTCCTCTACAAGGTCATAGATATCATACGCATACTCAGCGGCTATATCTTTGTAGCCCAACCCGTCGGGGTCCACCTCGTACATCAGATAGTCTACTATCAGATCTGTGATTTGACTCATAGACTCTCATCCCATGCTTGTATCATGTCCTAATGCAACTCTCCACAGGTATTTCCTCTATCAGGTCTTCGATTGGTCTTGTCTCCTCATACACGAAGAGGGTCTCTAACCTCTATCGTTCAGTCTCAATCAGTCTCTCAATAGTACTAGTTTGATGCCCAACAACTTCACTCAAAGCAGTGATTCTTTCTTGAAGCATCGCTCTTCAATCCTCAAGACCATGATCCACCTTGAGACCATGATCCTCCTTGTTGGCAAGCCCAAGCAAGAGCCCACCAACAAGAAGGACATCACAAACAAGAAAGATAATAGCAATGAACTTATAATTCACACTACTCTTCTGAGAAGCCTCAATGTTTCGATGGGGGTTTGTTTCGTATCTCATTCTGCACTCCAAATATACACGGCACGAACACCCTGAGGTTTCCTCGTACCAGGATCGACAGGACCACCGCCCTCAAGCCTGAACCTATGGACACCCTGCATAGACTCGAACCTATGCTTGGCGAACCTCAACACAGGCTCATTCGCAGCAGCACTGTTGTTCAACTTGTCATTGCTGATCCTAAGCTCAACATCAAGCGCAGCATTGAAAGAACTGTGCCCCCTGGCACCCTTCTCCGTATCCTTGCCCGTATGGTGGACCATCAAGACCGCCGGACCGTACTCGTCCCCCAACTCTAGACTAGTGGACAACTGCTTCGCCCAATTGGTAGCAGCATTCATACCCTTCGCACTGTTCTCTTCCAAGTCGCTGTTGGCCAGACTAGCGGCAAGAGTGTCCAACACCACGAGCTTAGGATAGAACTGTTCCTTCTCACATATGTCAGCGAGCTTAGACAACTGCGCTTCCTGGACTTCCGTATTGCTAGGACCGTACCTGACCACATCGTTTGGGGTCAGCACTCCGAAACCGTCCGGCCACTTGTCCGCAGGGTTGTACCTCTCATTCCAAGCAGCAACCCTGGTCTGCATGGAGAACTCACCTTCGGCGGCCAACCACAACACGTCACCGCCCAACAGCGGAGAGTTGGCGTAAGTCTTATAGGTGTCTCGGTCTGTCGTGGTCATCTCCAATGACGCTGCCAGTGCGATAGCCGATTTCCCTGACGCCGGTGGCCCTACCATAGCGCACACGAAACCTTTCCTGATCCCGAAAGCTCCGATGACCACAGGCGGTATCTTCGTACGCCTCCCGTCATAGTATGAACGGCGTTTGATCGGGGACTGCTTGTGACTCGCTGACAACGCTGCTTTCAGCATGTTCTCAACAGCACCCTCAAGGTGAGTGTCATACGACTGCTCATAGACTATGGTACTCACGTCGCCCACCGGGAAGATACACAACGACTCAAAGCTCTTGGCGTATCGTTTCCTGTCAGGTTCACTCAACTCGGACCAAACGTCTCTCAGGTCTTTGTTCGGTTTGTCTTCCGGGAGCACTATCCTCGGTCGTCTGTTCTTGCAGCGAACAAATGCGCTTATAGCACCGTCGTACCCCGCACGGTCAGTGTCCGGAATCAGGATGAGCCCACGTTCCGGAGGGAGGGTACTGTCCAAACTCTCCACTACAGTCGGGAAAGTGCTGGCACTTATAACCCCCAAGGGGGTGAGGTCTGAGCTAACGTACTCGCCTATATCTAATAGGGTTTCCGTGTCACTCAGACCTTCACACAGGACAACCGGGTTAGCTGTCTCTAAGATGTGTGTCAGCGAAGCAACGTCTGTTGGAACGAATACAGCCGTCTTTGTAGAAGCCCCTGTTTGGTTCTTCTTACTGCCTTCAGGAGTTCTTGTTTGATATCCTGCTGCTTCGCCGGTCGTCACGTCATAGAATACGGTCCTTTCACTTCCGTCAGCTTGTTTGGTTGTCCCGAATACCTTCATTCATCTCCACTTGTTCCTGAATGTGTCTCGCTAAGTGCGTTCTTCAATTGCAGGTGCAAATCCCATGCACATTCTTCGGACATCTCCATCATGACACTGATGAACTCTTCGTCGTCCTCGAAATCGTCCGCCAGAGAACCGAAGGTCAATCCGTCGTTGCTGTTCAGTACGCAGACCATTCCGCTTGGCCTGTCTGTCGGGTACGTTCTGTCTACGAACATTCAGTATTCCTCGTGGCCCAACGGAACGTCATCGTCGGTGTCTTCCTCTTCCATCCCTTCGATGTCTGGCTCTTCCCAAGTCTCGGACACTGCCTTGAGCCTCTTGATGGTGTTCTGAGGGTCGTAAGGCGGATTGTCTTGAGTGTCAACGAGAGCCAACATGAGACGCTTCTCACCGATGTCGTCACCGGTGATGGGGAACGACGCCCATTCCATTTCCTCGGTCAACGAAAGGACCTTCTCCCAAGAAATGTTCTGTCCGTGCTGAATGCACTCATCCCCGAGAACTCCACGGATATGGTTCTTCCCAACCCGCATGGCACGTTCGCTGTATGTCAACCACATGTTGATCTCTGTGTTGTTGATGTCCGGGTATTTGGAGACGACTCGGAAGTAGAACTTGACGAGCGGAGATCCGTCTCTCTTGCTCTTCCCTGTCTCCCTCTTCGAGATCTCGACGAGGTACCAGTTCTTCGGCGGGATGACCCCGTACTTGATGTCGTCGGCGTCGTTTACTTGCCAGATGTATCCGTCTGTCATTGGTTGTTCTCTCTTTCTTTCTTCAGGTGGTATCGGATGCTTTCCAGTTCGTAGGCCCATACGTATAGCATGTCTTTGATGGGGTCGCTCTTGTTGCCGTAGTTACGCTCGTTGTATGCAAGCGTGTAGTCGTCTATGCTTTCCTGTAGCTCGTCCACAAGCATTGTGGCATATGCAAGGGGTGAGACCTTGACCGTTTCAAAGTCAGATGCCATGATCCCACTCGTTCAACACGGTCGTCAGGAACTCTTCGTTGTCCAACAGGGTCGGTGAACCGACAGTTTGCAGGTAATTCGACCGATGCTTTGCAACCATGTTGGTCCGCAACTCTGAGGACAAGTACCGGTTCCCGTTGGGGTCGAGGCTCACGTACCCTATCATGTCTGATGTCTCTATGAGCCTGTTCCTCGTCTGCCCGGCTATCCTCGGGCTACGTGTCAAGACTTTGCCGAACTCGTCTTTCTCTTCGTGGAGTTGACAGGTGATGACGATGTTGACCGGGGACTCTTGCCTCGTCTTCGCTCTTTCAAGTTTGTGCAGGAACCGTTTGCCTTGATTGAACACTTCTCCCCAGAATGCGTACCCTTCTCCTTTGGTCGTGTCGATTATGTCTTCTTGCCACCGTGTGAACGTGTCGAGTTGGATGGTCTTGAATATGCCTGGGTGTGCCGCTTCTTGTGCCAGGGCGTATTCTATGTTCTCCTTATCGACATAGTAGTTCTGTTCTGGCCCGTATTTGTCTACGAGTTTCTGGAGCGGCACCCGTTTGGGGTTGTTCCAGAGTTGGTACCCGGAGAGCAGGCTTCGTGTCCCTTCCACGTCTAGGAATAGGTGTGGTTGTGGTGCTGTCAGTGCTAGGGTTGTCTTCCCTGCCCCTGACTGCCCGTACAGTAGGATGATGTTAGTCTTCATTCAAGTCCCCGAACAAGTACCCAGTTTATGGGCCACGAACTCTGGGGTCTTCGGGGATTCCATATACTCTTGGAGTTCGCTGTTGACCCATAGAATATATTGTCTCGCCTCTTCCTCAGAGGAAGAGTACATGCTCCGTCTGCCCAGATCTGGGAAGTGATGATATCCAACAGTCCCTATCCGTGAGGGGCATCTCTTCCCTTAGATCAATCATATTCTGTCTTCTTTCCTTTTCTCAACAGATAGTCCTCGTTCACCGACTTCAAGATAGCCCTACCCAGATTAGGAGCCACGTCACGGTCAGCGTAACGTTCCGGGACAGCTTTGACCACGATCCCTTCACGGATATGGTCCACACCATTGACAGTAGACTGTCCGTTAGTGTACTGCAACATCAGTTCCTTGCTGAAACGGCCTGCGAACAAGATGGGAACCGTGTCGAACAGTTCTGCCGCATACAGCCACTCTTCGGAGAGTATGTTGACATACCGTCCGTCGATATGCAAGTCGAACATCTTGAATGTCGGCTGATCGTATCCATAGTCGAAGCCTTTCTGGATACCAGGACCAACGATCTCACCCAACACGTACACTGATGTGGAGAACAGCCTGTCAACGGATTTCTTGTGCTGATGCCACATCTTCACGTAGATGTTGTCTTTCTTGTTCTGCTCATCGTGAACGTCCAGTGCTATACCACGATTGGAGAGACCTTTGCTCGTCACTATCGGACCGGCTTCAACATGAAGCCCTAGGCAACACCAAGTGCCGTGCAACTTCTCTGTGAACACCACGGGTTCTCCGTCCTTGAATACATCGGGGTATTTCTTGAAGTTCTCGATGTCATATCTCAAGGTCGGAGCATTCCCTGTTGCCTTCCCTCGGAAAGTCATGGGTAGCTGTTCGGCATGCTTGGTTATCCCCAACAGTTCTGCACAGTCGAAACCTAGCTCATACTCATAGATGGGGAAATCGTATCCACACCAGAGCATTCCTTCCGAAAGGATTCCTCGGATCCTTTGAGCTTTGACACGGTTCTTCTCGGCTCCAGAGAGATAGTTCCTGGTCGTTGGGTGTACCCTCGCAAGGAAATCGGGAGACAACACACTGTTGCTGGGAATGTACACTGCCCAGTCCCCGGTACAGTACTCCCCTTTCCCGACGACGACTCTGTAGTCGCCAACGATTGCGACTTCAAGTTTGTCGGCGTTAGGGTGGTCAACTATCGTGAGTTCGACTATCGGGACATTGTGTGCACTCACTGGCTGTCCTCGATTCTTTCCCTGATCTCTGACCTTTCGTATTCACTGGGGTACATGAGCAGGACTCCTTCTCCTATCTCATACCCATTGACGAACATCCAAATGCTATTGTCGCACTCTTCTGGTGTGTCCACGTCACACCAGTCAGGGATATTGTAGACGGCATGAATGTAGCCTTGTTCGGTGTCAACGACTTCGTTGTTCAACCCCGCTTCGGCTTCTGTAAGGTCACCCCAGTCACAGCACAACAGCCGCAGCACACTCGAATTGATGAACGTCCTGAACTGCTCGTTCTGTTCGCCTTCGTTGATGATAGTCTGAGTCCCGTTGATGTCAATCATGAGTTGTCTTCTTTCTCTTTTGTATCTTTTAGTGTCTGTTGGTTCAGAGTACTCTGAACAGAGTTGTACTTAACTGTTACGCACTGAGAGGATGATACGTATCATGTATGGGATCAATATGGTCATCCACACAATCCACAACACACCTGTCATGTTCCTGAACACGCTGCCAACAACAACAACAACTGTTGTCTGCAATAGTATTAACATAGGTAAGCTGTTAGTAGACATGCTACTAGCCTCTGACCAGGGCTGTCAAGCGGACAAATCCTACAGGTCTGTGACCAGGGGAAACAGGCGTGATTTGCGGCAGGTCATGTAGAATGCTCGGCCAACGCATCCTGTATGTCCTCCCAATCGGACGGTACCCACACATAGTAATACGTGGAGTCGTTCAACCGTGTCAACCTCTGCTTCCACCTCTTCTGAGCGTCACTGAGATTCTTCCTCCTGCCTTGAGCCTTCAACTCGGCGAACACAATGTCATGAACCCCGACCAACACAAGATCGGGGAAACCGTTGGGGATCCGTGACGGCACATTCCTGCGGCGACTGTCATACTCATGGAACCAGTAATAGTCCAACCGTTCGGCACACAAGGCAATCATCGACAACAGTGTGTTCTCGGAGATGTCTTTAGGGGACATGAACTTGTTCAACGGCTCCACATATATTGCTTTCATAGAGCAGGCTTCTTCTCTACGTACACTATCGGAAAGTGCTCGACCTCACCTACGCACGGGTTGCTCGGCTCGAAGATCCCAACCACCGGTCGTATCTCCCTAGTAGTATAGAGAGTACCTGGTGTGGCGAACATATGCCCCGAAGGATGAATGGCATAGTCTGTGTACTCCGGCTCATAGTAGTCAGCGACCTGATCGTACTTATGGGTCAGATAGGTAACCGGATTCGTCTCGTAGATCCTGCATACCTGATCTGTTATATCTTGGTCACATGCAGCCAAGAACTTGCTGCCAGGCATCTCGTACAGACCCATTCTAGGATGGTACATGTAGACACGCACTAACACAGGGTTCTGTGTCAACACAATCGTCTTCTTCTTTCCCCTGCTTGGGGGCTTCTTCTTGGCTTCAAGCTGTGTCTTCATGTGTGTCTTCCGTGTCCTCTTCGGACATAGGGTACGAGATCACTTCACCATCATCAGAAACATATGAGATAACGTTCTTGGAAACACACACGAACAGTCTTATCTCTTTGTAGGTCCCCTTGTAGGTATAGTTGTGTCCGTAAGTTGGCGTTCGATGATCCCAGACCACTCTGCGGATGCCCTGATCAGCCTCCAAAGTCTTGATGTTGCAAGTCTGGTCATGGGCATAACAAGCTGTTCGTATCCCTCTTGCAACGACAGTGTAGAAGTCGTTCTCGTTGTCTACTACAGCATAATGTGTCAGTGTTCTAACCTCTTCTTTGCCTCTGTTCAATCTAATGTAGCCCACTTCAACCATGAAGTTAGGCCACGGATCGTAGTCCCCTATAGTTGGCGTCTTGCTCATTTCTCTTCTTTCTGTTTGCGATGGTAGACTAGGAGAGAATCGAACTCTCGTTACCAATGTATAAGATTGGCGTTCTTACCATTGAACTACTAGTCAGCGCTTTCTAGCACCAACACTACATTCGAGACTTCTTCATGCAGGGGCACTCTTTGGATCCAATACAACTGACCGTCATCATACACCTCATCGTAGGTAGAGTCATCTTCTCCCCACTCAGCTATGAGAACCTTGCCGTGAACAATATCCTCAGGATGGTTCTGGCTGCTACCACGGTAACCATTGAGTCTGAGCAGTTGATTGATCCGGACAGTGAAGTCATCTCCCCGGAACATCGCACTAGGGGAACTCCAAATTGGTCTCTGTGTTGACGGGATGCCATAGTCGTCAACCAACGTGACATAGAACTTTGTTGTCATGATTACTCCTTTGTTGTTGAGAGAATAGTGGGGGTGGAGACGGTTGGTTAGGTAACATGTAGGTAGTCCTAGATCCCATGAATGAGTTCTTCATGTGTGCCTCCACCCCACGAGCTTGACCCCAGAATCGAACTGAGATTAACGGTTTACAAGACCGTTGTTCTACCATTGAACTAGTCAAGCGTAGAGAGGCAATTCCATGACTCGTCTTCTAGGGCCATCTCCAATATTGGTACAATACTGTCACTGGGAGTCCTCATAAACAAACGTTTTGCTTCCTCTACATCCAGGCCCAACAGATCACTAGCCATCACACTGACATACTCCAGTTCTTTTCTGACTGGGTGGAATACCGTCTCCCCTGAAATGGGAAGATAACCGTTCAGTATGCAAACAAGCCCAGCGACACAAGCCGTAGAGCCACATTCCCATTCCTCAACAGGTTCATGAAAATTGCTTACATCTCTATGAATATGAACGTCTTGGGGGTCAGTACAACCTGGTTCGGGTTCTCTATTCCAGGCATCAATCTCGTCCCATTCGTCTTCATCTGATATCTTAAACCAATACCTTTGGTCGTGCTTTTCGGGGTTCTCCTTTATAGTGTTCAACACCAACCGGATGTTTGCAATGTTCTCAAGCAATGTTCTCAAGGCTCAGGTTTGGGATGTTGCCAGGGGTCATGTCAGGACTCTTTCGTATTATGCGTTGGTCAACACTGTCTTCGCTTCGGGGTCACCGATAGTCCCCGAAGAGTCGCCACGTCTCGTGCCTATAAGGATCTGGCCACACTGTTGTCTTCACGAAACCGCCGAACTCTCTCAGACGGCAAGCGTCATCCTTGTCGATGAACAAAACCTCTAGTTCTGGATCAAGCTCTTCCAGGTCTCGAATCAAGTCTTTCACTTTCATTGAATCTTGCATGTCAGTCTTCTTCTGTAAGCTCGTACTCGTACATGTCTTCCAAATCCACATCTCGTTGGATTTGCTCTATCTCATAGAGGTCATAGTCTTCAAGAACGTCTTCGTGCCAGTAGAGATCACCGTAATCGTCCAGGTGAGAATCTTCGTTCATGTCAGTCTTCTCCTGTTTCGTGGTATTCGGAAATCAGATCGCTCAATCTCCACGTTACCCATGCCAGACTCCGTGGATCTATAGGAGTATTTGTCTCTATAGCCTCAGCTAGTTGTTTGTCGAGTACATTATGCACACGTTCCAATTGACCTATCATTGGTCCTCCAGTTGTCGAAGATTATTTCTGTTGTTGGCCCAGTAGGAATCGAACCTACGTCTCAAGATTCAAAGTCTTGCGTAATACCACTATACATATAGGCCAGAATGATGCTAACCCTCTTTCTGCTCAAACCCTGGTGGACAGTCAACCCAAGTGTGCTCTATAGATGCGATCTCATTGTCCCAAACAGTGACAGTCGCATAATTGTGCTCCGAGAATGACATGCAATCCACCGCAGCATCAATATCCTCATCCCGGATACCTGACAATTCGATACCGTCTAGGAGCAATTCCATCAAGTAGGGTTCCAGATTGTACCATTGGTACAGTTTGGTTTCCTCACGGGAGGATTCACGGTTTATCCCCATTCTATTTCACCTTTATTGTGGTTATACGAAACGAACATTGGTAACAAGAGGGACAACAATCGGATTGTAGTCCAACTCGATCACAGAATCATTCGCCACATCATAAATCGAATCTTGAAGATTCAAGACACCGTAGTTGGTGGCATCTTGGATATCGTCGAAACGATGAACAATGTCTAGGACGTACTGGTCGTCGGTAGGGTCATGGAACCCGCCGATTCCCCAATCTGAATAGAACTCAAATCGGTCTTTCATCATCATTGTATCCAAAGCTCGCATCACACACTCCGCAAACTCTACCACCTTGGGATACTTCCCGTAGGTATAAGTTGCAATTCGACGTTCTGAACCGAACTGCCCGACCATGAATCCGCTAGTGGGCTCATCGCCGTCAAACATGAGAGAGAATCCGTCTGGGTTCTGTTCAAACTGCGAGTAGATGTATTCCGTAAGTCTGGTCTCATCTTTGAATGGGTTGTTGTCAGTCTCCATCATTGTCTCCCTTTGTAGTGGATAGAGAAATAGTCGGGGAAGAGAGATTGCGGCAGAAGCACAATCTCTCTTCCCCAGTGAACCGAACAACACTTGGTCACAATACCCCTAAGTTCGGGCGCAAGTGTATGGGTCTGTTCGGTCACGATATGTTTAGTGGGGCAGTAGGAATCGAACCTACACCTACGGATTAAAAGTCCGCTGCTCTACCTAGTTGAGCTATACCCCCTGTAGTACTATTATACCACATCCCCATCAATCATGGGGTAAGTCCCTATCTCTTCAAAGTGAAGCTTGCGGTATTCCTCCCAAGCTTCACCCGGATTAGAGAACTCTTTCCCCACATATTTGAAGAAATGATGTCCACAGTCAAACATAATGCCCCGGCGGGGATCATAACTGCTCGAACGGAAATATCCGCAATCATCTTCGTTGTTCATCCTGCACACTCCATACAGTAGTCCCAAGTATACTCGCAAACCCTTGAGCCGATTTGTCTGATTTGTTCTGGTGTAACCCAAACTTCGCACAATTCACACTGTACGTATCCGTGTTCTCTGGCTATGCCTCTGAGTTGGTTGAGTTCGTTCCTCACACCGCTCCTATCTCTTCCCATAAATGAAACTCACGATACTCATCGTCCAAGTCGTAGACATCCGTCAATTCGGGATCATCCGAAGGGTGTCGAAACATAGACGGATGGTTCCGCATCGCAAGCCGTCGCTCACGATAGTCGTCAGTCTCTCCGATAATCCGAAGATTATCCTCATGCTCATTGAAATCGTACATTGTCTATCGGCTCCTATCTCTTTGTGCAAGGATACGCTCTACCGCGCGATCTACTTGCATATCGGCTTCGGTCTCCAATTCGGTCCGCATAGACTCTAGCGCATCTTCGATGCCTTTACGTAGAGTGCATTCTCGGTCATGATGTGTTCTCCTTTAGTTGAGAGTAGTGGTGTATTCTGGGAACTCGCAGAGATCCCCGTCTATTAGGGCCACAAATCCGCCGACTAGAGCTACACAATCAAAGTCGGGGTGGCCCTGAAGTGAAACATCGTCCAAGAACAACTCGGTAGTCTTGTGGCGTCTGACCGGTTCGTATCGCATTAGTACGATTCCTCCAATTGGTTCAACAGTTCTGCCAAGACACCGAACGGGAGCGATTCTGAGAATGGAACTTCGTCTACGGTGTCGTATTGATTCAGTAGTAGGTTCTCTATGTATGCACACTCTGTCCTGATCTCTTTGAACAGATCAGCCCTGCGAGTTGGTCCATCCCTTGTGTCGTAGTCAACCGTCATTAGGTTTCCCTTCTATTGTTGGACATTAGAGAAATCCCCTATGAGATCGCCAAGAGATCACCTTGACGTTGTACGCATCTCATAGGGCGCAAGGGTTAGCCCGCAGATATACTCAGTACTCACTAAGCCCCGGACTAAGAGTATCCCCTTGCTACGTTCCCCAGATAGGACTTGCACCTATTCTATATCTGTTGTTCTGGGGAAATATGTTGTTAGGTCACAGGCATTTCACACAACCTTTGTCTTGGTTTGTCCGCAAGGCAGACACATATGAGCAGTTGTGAAATCCTCTATGTCGATTTGCATCACCCAAAGAGTTGTCTCTTCACAAATGTCACAATGTTCGTTGTAGTGAGCTTGATCGGGCATAATTCCACCTAACGAATCACGTACTTATTGTAGAACATATTGTTCATCACGAACACATTGGGTGGACACTCACCGATCACCCGCAAGAGTCCATTGGTATGTCCAACCCTAAAGTACTTGACGAAACCAATCTCATCGCTCAACCGTCGAATAGAACGATTGATATGATTGGTGGTCGAAATCGTAGCGTAACCGCCGTTGCGCACGATAACTTTCTCATTCGTGCAATCCACAATCACAATATCAGTCCTGTGATATCGCACAATGACGAACTCATCGTTATACCAAGAGTCAGAATACACTCTAGTGTATTCGTTGTTCCCTGTTCTGCCAAGTGACAAAGCCATACAACTGTCTTTCTGTTAGTGGGCATGGTCGAGCCTAGGGGAAGAATCGAACTCCCCTGCAACCATTCTAGGCTATCCACAGGAACTAATCCCTATGAATAATCACAATCGAATTCTGTGGGTCCTGCGGTGTTCCACCCAAACATTCAATCGTGAAATGATAGTCAATCATATCGATAAAGGAAAGAGCGGCGTCAACCGAAACTTCCACACAACACGGATCATCAACAGGACTAGAAACAGACACGTAGATTGTATCCGCAGTCATGATTTCCTTCAATTTCCTTGCAATATCCAGTTGCATACTGAACTCCATAGTCATTTATGATTCCAGCTCTATCTCCAACAGCAAGGCATCGCAGTAAGTCTGGGCTAAATCCCAATCCCTACAAACAGCATTGAAGGCAACGGTCAGCAGATGCTTGGGAATCTTGCCATTCCTGTACCTAGTCTCAACACCACGGGGCATACGGGCATTGTATGATCGCTGACTAGAAGTCACAACTGGCCTTGCAACTTTCACCAATGAAAGATATCAGTTCGCCATGCTCAATCCACGTGATCTTCGCATCGTGAAACCACATATCAACTTGGCGCATCAATGCGTCCTGCTGCCAAGATTCTTTGTGTGTGTGCATGGTCTCGCTCCTAAGGTTGGCTATTGTGAGCAGCAGCGCAGCAGGGACTTGCACCCTATGAATCTCTCAAGTCTGCGCTAGAACCAAAGAAACACTAGGGGAAACTACAACCCTAGTGTTTCTCTGGTTTATGTTGTGAACTGTGTCAGTTCTGAACAATACCGTTCGGAACCGCACTAATCACACAATGAGAACCGGACTTATTGGGAACGTCCGTGATTTCAACTGCACAGTCATTCTTCCATGCTTCACGAATGAACTTGCGGTAGCCGGGAACGCTCAACGTGTAATACATTTCCACATTCTCGAACTTCGCCCGAACTGTTCGACCGTTGATAGCGGAAGTGATCGGGTCGTACTGTTCCTCGGCAGCCTGAGCAGCCAGAAGTTCCTCACGCTGAGATTCCAGATCGGCCAACCGTTCCTCAATAGTTCTGTGCACACCTTTAGGCATTCTTTCTTTCCTTTGTGTTGAGAAACCGGCCATTCCGGTTTCATCGTGTACTGGTAGGAATCGAACCTACTGCATCCCCGACGATCAGTACTAGGTTGTAGTTTGTCTACTAGGTCCGGACAAACTCTCCGCAGTCTAAGCACTTCACCATGTTCGGGTAAATCCGCCAAACTGTTACGAGTCTGCATTCCGGACATTTGCGGTGAGTCTTGTCACCGTAGTCACGCATCGGATAGTCCGTGTTGATGTTCGGAGAGTACCGCAACTCCTACTCCTTTATCGGGGGTGCTGATGGCATTATACACCTTGCACCCGAGAACACAACCCTATGATGAAAGATTTCTCAATCAATCTCAACCCAAACCACATACCCTCAGTCAACAACTGGGTAACTCGACACACAAACGAACACACGTACCAACAATCCCAATCTGAGAAACACACACAAACAACCAAACACCAACTAGATGCATATTGTTACACATGAGTCAAGGTTATGCATGCATATGAATGTATATTCATACAATATACTGTATATGTATGTAATATATTGAAATGTAGTGAATTGTGGTGTGTGTGTTCGTTGGTTGGTGACTTATAAGGGGATCCTTGAGTCTAGCACAGATTTACACGAAAGTCAATAGGGTCATTTACCCTGGTCAGAAAGCTATGAGAGTCTCTACCACTTGGTAGTTTGGGTCCTTACTACCTTATTCTCATGTATTTGGTCACCTATCGGCCACGTTGACCGTGCTCAAGCACTGTCATGTACACTCGACCACCCACAATGTGGCACATAGACTATCCTTTATCTGGCACATAGAACATGCAATATCAATATATATAGTATATATACATTGAATATGGAAGACTAACATGCAATCTCAATGCATTCAGGGGGATATACCCCCCTGTCAAGTAAGCTGAAATATTTTTGCCTGGTTTGGAGGTTTTGTTTAACATTTCAGTTACGAGAAGGTAGTCTATGTGCCATATTGTAGGTGTAGGCGTTTTTATACTTGGTTGCGCATAGTACGCACCACCTGACATCGAAGAAGAAGTCGTAGTAGAGTGGACTTGCTCTGCGGCATTCTGGACATGTTTCGTATCCAGCGGATTCTAGGTGTGATAGGTCGCCTCGGAGGGATGCTTGGTATGGTGTTGAGTATTTGATTGCACTCCTATTCGGGTGATTTTGATGTTTTCTGCTCTTGCTAGGTCTATGGTGTGTTGTGTTCCTCGTCCTCCGCAAATTATTACCCTCATCCTGCACACTCCATGCAGTAGTTCCATAGGTCGTAGATGGTTTCGATCTTTTCGCTGTCCTCTGGCGTGACCCAATTGTCGCTCAACTCGCATAGTGCGAATCCGTGTTCTCTGGCGATTCCTCTGAGTCGGTCGAGTTCTTCCATCGTCATTGCTTGT
>CBDBMS010000001.1:0-23509 GCA_965207545.1 Gammaproteobacteria bacterium | reverse complement strand
TCACCAGAAGCCATCCCTGACAAAGGCGGCCGACTGGATGCGCAAGTCGGGGATCCCGGCACCGCGCGGCGGGGACTGGTCGACGTCCGCGGTCTTCCGGATCAGCAAGAGGCTGGGCTTGGTGATTACCTGCGGCCGGGCATTCGGCGAGTTCAAGAGCTGCAAACGCTGCGGACGCCAGCTGGGGCGATGGTTCGGCGAGGACAACTGCAACACGTGCGAGGAGCGGAAACATCGCGTCCGGATACACAGGAGCGTTTGGGCTGCTGACCTGGCCGATGCGAGGGAAAAGCTTGAGTACTACCGGGCCAAGGTCGAGGCGCTGGAGGCGGGCCGTCGTTTCTACTCGCGCCAACACCCTGAGCCAACCCATCGTTTCGGTCGGCCGATTCGCAAGGCAAGGGAGAAAAACGAAATGCAGCGCGGGTAGAAACGACGGTATTGCTGCAAATCGGGATTACCTGTTACGTAACGATTGAGGGTCCTGTTGGCGGCCAAGGTTATCCGATGGTAACGGAACAATTTTGGTCGTTTCTGTTCGGGTTACCCCTCCCTGAAAGTCGGCGTCAGGAAAAATCGTGTGAGGCCCCGCAACCAGGCCAGGACGCGATTCAGACGTCCTGGGAGTGCGGTCGATGTCGCCGGCGTTCTCGCGGCAATCCGCTGGACCTGGATCGGTTGCCAGTTCGGACGACCTTGGGGCGAGGGTACCCCCTCGCCTTCGAGGACCTGGGCGACCCGGTTCCAACTCAAACCTTGAGCGCGGAGCTCATGGATCCGAGGGCCGACTGCCTGGTCGTGCCTGGCCTGGCGTTCACGCTTGGCTCGTGTGGCCGCGTTGAGGGCCGCGGCTGAGAAGGCCGGGGGTTTGGACCGGTTGGTCATGGCGAATCCTCCGGGGAGGTGGCATGAATCGGATATGTAACGGAAATGTAACACTCGCGAAACCGCAAGGCAATCCGTTTGTACGAGCCTTGCGATGACGCGACTGCTACTCCGGCTGGCCTTCCCCCTGTGAAAGGTAACTGACGCTTTACAGTGCATTTCTATAAGAAGCGGGCGGGTACCTTTTTTCTGATGGTGAGTGATCCCACCGAGCTGCTAGCTAAGGCAACTGCCACTCCCGCTAGACGAACACGTTGGCGTTTAGGTGTGGCCTGGCGCTTTTTGAAGGAGTCAATGACACGCCAAGGTATGTCACTGACAAACCCTATGACAAGCAAGGAGCCTATCCATTTTCCATTCTCAAAAAATTGTCGTCTGGTCACGATGAACTCCTTTTTCTCTGATGCTTTCCCTACGTCGTCCGGATTCCGCTTTCGTGGAGCTCAACCAGGAACTACTCCTGAGATAGCGGGTCTCTAGTGGAATTTCAGGCGTTGCCCAGCAACTGCAGGTTGTCGAGATGGCCTGTGCCGCCCCTCGCCCGCGGCACCAATATGTTGTTAGTATATAACACAATAATGGTATAGCTATGAGGAGGAGTTGATGCCATTGACTGAGGGGGCTCGTTTGCAGGGTATACGGTCCAATATGGAGAAACGGGCACACAACGATGATCGCGTGTTGCCATCGATTGTGCTGCTTCTCAAGGCCGGGGAGTCGATGGCGGGTGTTGTGCGTCGTCTCGGGGCTTTGGGTATCGAGTCACCAACGGCTGGTAATTGGTCGACCATGCAGGTGATGCGGATCATCAAGCGTTGGTGTGAGCGTAACCAGGTGCAGCTGCGTTGTGATTGTGGCTGCGGCCGCAATTCGTACAAGCGCTTCGTGGCTGCCTACGAGGGGGTGAAGCGGTGACAACCGAGTTGTACGCAATGGTCGTCATAGGATTGGCGTATGTATGCGGCTCTTCGTGAGGATGTAAGGGTACTCCACGTGGACATGACGGGAGTCAAGGACCGCCTATCAGCGTTGGAGGCAACCGTGGGTTTGATCGTCCAGGGCTTGCATATCGAAGTCAAAAGCAAGGGGTAGACGGGGGAGGTGGGGCTGTGATTGCAGACCAGATGGCGGCAATGTCTCACCGATGGCTTTCCGGGTACAATGGCGCAGAATGCAGAAACGCCCTGGTCAATGATGACCAGGGCGCAACGTAACCTTTCTGGCTTTGGCTGGCCGAGATAGAAAGGGTGATCTATGGTAGACATATCGGACCCCACCCGCAACACCGCAGCTCCCGAAAATCCGCCCCCCGGTCAGACTTTCTACGAACTCCTGCAGCATCGCCCAAGCGCCTGGCCTCATATACATGAAGGCGCGCGCTTGCAGGTTGCCATCCACGCATGGATTCTGCTCTCAGCTCACGATTTCGCCGCGCCCGACGATTCGCACGTGATGGGCGTCTTGGCCTTGGCTTGGCAGGACTCGGCATGCCGCTCGTGGATGCAGAGCCAGCAGGAACTCTGGGCGAGGGATCGCCGTGCCGACTTTGCCAACCGCCTTGAGGCACTGGCGGCGGCCGTCGAGGGCCTGCCCCGTCTTGTCAGTGTTACCGGCTTGGACACAACCCCTCCGGCCTGGCTCTGGTATCCCCTGATACCTCGTGGCGCTCTGACACTGGTAATCGGCCAACCGGCGACCGGCAAGACAACCCTGATGGCATGGTTGGCTGCTCGTCTTTCGCGTGGTGACGCCTTGCCAAACTACTCCGGGCATCCGCGGCCAGTGGTACGTCAGGAGCCGGAGTTTGTGGCGTGGTACGACTCGGAAAGTACAGGGGGTGCCTTCCGGAGACGACTGGAAGCGGCAGGGGCCGACCTCGACCTAGTGCGATACGCCTCCCCGGACACGGACACCACACTTGACGCTGTGGACGCCATAAAAGCGGACTTGAACGCCATGCCTACACTCCCGGCGCTGGTGGTGTTCGACACCCTGGGGGGGTTCCTGACCGGCAAGACTTCGTTGGAAAGCATGTCCGACATGCGGCGACTCCTGCGCCCGTTGGCAGCTCTCGCTGACGAGACCGGCACCGCCGTCGTGTTGCTTCACCATGAAGGCAAGGCGCGTCGGGCCGACCTCATGCACGCCGGCGTCGGCTCGATCGGCATCATGGGCGCTGCGAGGTCTGCCCTGTTCTGTGGCAAGCATCCCGACTCCGAAGGCATCTACGTCATGGTACATGCGAAGGCGAGCGAGGAGGCGACGGCGCAACCCGTTGCTTACCGGCTTGAACGACATGAACTCGGAAACGGGGCATCGACCGTCAAAATGGAGCTGGACGGTGTGTCCAATGTGGACCCCTTGAACGTGGTGAACCGACCCCTTCCGGAGAGCGACGGAGACCGAGGCGCGATCACCGAAGCGATCCAATTCTTGGAGAACTTCCTGAGCGAAGGACCGGCTCTAAAAAGCGAGATTTTGAGTGCCGGTCGCAAGGAGGGAATAGCCCCCAAAACCCTACGTAACGCACGTGAGGCATTAAGGGTCGAAAGCAAGCCTTTTGAGCAGCCTGGCGTAAGGCGTGACAGGTGGCCGCATGCATGGCATTTGCCGGGTTCTACGGGTTGCCCTACCCCTGAAAAGGGCAACCCGGGGCAACCCGTTGACACCCGCATAAACACTGACGATGCACGGGTTGCCCCGGGTTGCCCAAATGATGGCATAGGGGGGGTTGGGCAACCCGTTATCTTAGTCCCATACACTCAACCTGTGTCAGAGGACCAGGCGGCCGAAATGCCAACATCTGAGACTTGTACCCACGAGCAAAAACGCCTGGTCGAGGACAGTGATTGGGGGTGTTTGGAGTGTGTCGAGTGTGGTGCCAAAAAGATGAGTGCCAACACGTCTTGGCGTCCGGCAAATGACCCCTGTCTTCACGTCGACAAGGAGCCCCTCAAGGGCTTCGACGATGCTTTCCAGTGCCTCGATTGTGGAGCGATCAACTTTGGCAGCTTGGCCTCGTGGCATACCCCCAACCCGGAGCCCAAGGCGAGTGCGATGGAGAGACTGCTCCAGGCTGTTCAGAGGCCTGACGCGTCTCTCGGTTAGGCAGCCGGGATGGGGCTATTTTTGGGCTGGCCGGTGCGTAGGCAACAGCCTCTACCGGGCGACGACTTGGCGGCAGTAACGGAGAGTGAGTGCGAACCGGGGAGTACGGAATGAGCAACGAATTGATAGCGATTCTTGGTGTCGGTGTGACGGTCCTTGCTGTCGGCGTGGCGATCTTGGGGCTTGGTTGGACTATGTACAGCACCTTGCGCGCGGACGTTTCGGATATCAAGGAACGCCTGTCGGCTCTGGAGGCCACTGTGGGCCTTATCGTGCAGGGCTTACACATTCAAGTGAGGGGTAGCTGACGCCGCTCGTAACGGGTGCGGCACTGGTAGGAATCATGCGGGGAACCGCGGTTTTCACCCTTCTACACAAGGGGATGCGGCAAGGCATCGAAATTGCGTCACTGCGCTAGCGCAGTGACGCAACGTAGCAAAAAAGGAGGGGGTCCGATGGGTGTTTCAGGTGATGCGTGGGTTCAAGCAGGAGCTACGGTGCTGATAGGTCTGCTGCAATCGGGACTGATCCTCTACGGTTTGAGACAAATGCGCGCGGCGTCGACATCCAGAGACAAGCAACTGGACAACCAGCACGTGGAGACAATGCGTGCCCTGGAGGTCTTGATAGAGCGAACCGGGGGAGCCACATCATGACACTGGTAACGAATGGGGATCTTTCTGAAACACGCCATACGGTGCTCAGCACGGCTTAAAGTAATTTCAGCTACAAACCTTGCGATGAAGCCTTGCAGCGAGTGGCCTTTCGCAGACGGTCGGTGATGGCCTAGCGGTGTTGTTGTTCGTGGGATTGATTGACGGTGGTTGCCTGACTGGTGCCGGACCGAAGGTAGGTAGGGACGAGCAGGGGCAAGAAACGCCGCAAGGAAAGGGCATGGCATGCTGCGATATTGGTTGGTTGGCGCAGATTTTGGGATAGGGGATGCAGTAGGGGATACAGTGTTTGAAACCTTTATTCAGTGTGGCTATTGGGAGATGACTTGGTATGAGGGAGACAATTCCGTGTATGACCGGCGGGTTCAGAACATGCGGCCTGATGATGGCATAGCTATAAAAGCCCTACTCGGTCAAGGCCAGTCATACATAAGAATCAGAGCAATAGGCATCGTTACGAGAGTAGAAGGTCGCCGCGTGTATGTCGACTGGAAGAATACCTACCCACACCGGGAAGTAGAAAGTAAGGGGTGCTATGGCACTATCCACGGCCCTTTCTATGATGCTGACAATAGAGAGTGGCTTGATGAAGTGTTTCAGCTGGTGTAGCGATGGACTGTAGCATGCCCCCCAACTGGAAAAACCGCACCATGTGGACCGGTGACAACCTGGACATCATGCGCGGCATGAACTCCGACTCGGTTGACCTGATCTACCTCGATCCGCCGTTCAACTCCAACCGCACGTACTCGGCCCCGATAGGCAGCGAAGCGGCGGGCGCGGCGTTCAAGGATGCGTGGACGCTAGACGACGTGGACCTCGCGTGGCATGGCGAGATTGCCGAACGCGAGCCGCCCCTCTATGCCGTCATTGATGCTGCGGGCCAGGCTCACGGCACCGGCATGAAGTCGTACCTAATCATGATGGGCGTGCGACTACTCGAAATGCGACGGCTGCTCAAGGATACGGGGAGCATTTACCTGCACTGCGATCCGACGGCAAGCCATTACCTCAAGATGCTAATGGATGCGGTCCTGGGGCACGACAATTTCCAAAATGAAGTCGTTTGGAAACGCACATCAAGCCACAATTCAGCAAAGCGTTGGGGGCCTATTCACGACACTATTTTGTTCTATTCAGCAGGTCCACGATTCACATGGAATCGCGTTGTACAGCCGTTAGAGGAAAGATACGTCGAGCAGTTCTATCGTTACGAAGACGATCGTGGGCGCTATTCCGTTGGTGACCTGACAGGATCGGGAGAACGATTCGGAGAAAGCGGCTTATCTTGGAAAGGAATTGATCCAACCTTACAGGGTCGACATTGGGCCTTGCCGTCCAACCGGTCGTTCCCTGATTGGTTCCGCCCCCCTGTCGGATACTCGGAAATGAGCCTTCAAGAACGATTAGATACGCTGGATTCGCGTGGTCTGATCCACTGGCCGAACAAGAGTAACGGGATGCCGCGCTTCAAACGGTATCTTACCGAGCGTAGCGGCGCGCCAATCCAGGACATGATCCTGGATATTGACCCGCTTTCAGCCAAATCGCCGGAATACGTTAACTATCCTACACAGAAGCCGTTGGGCTTATTGGATCGCATTATCCGGTCGAGCTCCAATGAGGGCGATATGATCCTCGACCCGTTTTGTGGCTGTGCCACCGCTTGCGTGGCAGCGGAGAAGGCGCTTCGCCAGTGGGTTGGAATTGACTTGTCACCGCGAGCTGGAACATTGGTTGATACGCGCTTGCGACGCGAAATGGACCTGTTTTTTGATATTACTTGTCGAGCCGATATTCCTCATCGTGCCGACGTTGTCTCTCTACCCAATTATCGCACGCACAAACACACGCTATACGGCAAACAGGAAGGGAACTGCACCGGATGCCGTACACACTTCCCGTTCCGTAACCTCACGATTGACCATGTGGTACCGCAGGCGAAGGGTGGCACGGATCATCCGGACAATTTGCAGCTGCTGTGCGGGGCATGCAATTCGACGAAGGGGATGGGGACGCAGGAGGAATTGATCGCAAAGTTAATAGCGGATGGAATCAGGGCGGCGTGAGGATTTCCGATTTACTACCCTGCCCGACGGTGACACGACTTATAACGTTTAGATTGACAGAATCACGATAGCGGTTATAAACACAGTTGCCTCTTGGCGCCCTTTAAATACGAAAGGAGACGCCGATGGATCAACTGATAGAATTGATTTCTATTGTCTTGCGCGTACTTAAATTCTTCTTTTAGGACGCGCAAAAAAATACAGACTGTAGTCTGTAGGGACTACAGTCCGTATGCTCTAGAACTCACAGCGGCCGTTTGACTTGGTCGGAGCCAAGCGGCCTAGACAATGACAATATGCCCTGCGCGGGGTAGGGCCGCTGTAAACGGTGCCAAGAGGCAGTCTACAAGTCCTACTGGTGGTATAAAACCACTGTCTACTAACTGTGCCCAACGGTCTCATGTTGTGTCAACAATAATACAGCCACAAATATAGCCCTTTTACCGACTCTTCGATTTGGTCGCCCTGGAGTCTTTGTTAGGCTCCAGGGCTTTTGTGCGTCTTGTGGCAAAATCGTGCCGACCCCGCGAGGGCTGCCTGATGTGATGGCGCGGTTATCGCATTAGCGGTACTTGCGATGTGACCTGACAGGATGAGCCGCCGAAGGTTCGACATAGACGAAGGCGGCGGGTGATTGGTTTCGCCCGCCGCGCAAGCGAGTGGGAGGTTGGCACAGATGGCATTTCCTGTGGGCGTTCAGGTCCAGGGCTTGCAGAAGCGCCAGTTCAACCAGGTTATGCATGATGAACGCTGCAGGCCGGAGCTCGAGAAGTTCCTCAAGCACCTGGCGAAGTATCACCAGAAGCCATCCCTGACAAAGGCGGCCGACTGGATGCGCAAGTCGGGGATCCCGGCACCGCGCGGCGGGGACTGGTCGACGTCCGCGGTCTTCCGGATCAGCAAGAGGCTGGGCTTGGTGATTACCTGCGGCCGGGCATTCGGCGAGTTCAAGAGCTGCAAACGCTGCGGACGCCAGCTGGGGCGATGGTTCGGCGAGGACAACTGCAACACGTGCGAGGAGCGGAAACATCGCGTCCGGATACACAGGAGCGTTTGGGCTGCTGACCTGGCCGATGCGAGGGAAAAGCTTGAGTACTACCGGGCCAAGGTCGAGGCGCTGGAGGCGGGCCGTCGTTTCTACTCGCGCCAACACCCTGAGCCAACCCATCGTTTCGGTCGGCCGATTCGCAAGGCAAGGGAGAAAAACGAAATGCAGCGCGGGTAGAAACGACGGTATTGCTGCAAATCGGGATTACCTGTTACGTAACGATTGAGGGTCCTGTTGGCGGCCAAGGTTATCCGATGGTAACGGAACAATTTTGGTCGTTTCTGTTCGGGTTACCCCTCCCTGAAAGTCGGCGTCAGGAAAAATCGTGTGAGGCCCCGCAACCAGGCCAGGACGCGATTCAGACGTCCTGGGAGTGCGGTCGATGTCGCCGGCGTTCTCGCGGCAATCCGCTGGACCTGGATCGGTTGCCAGTTCGGACGACCTTGGGGCGAGGGTACCCCCTCGCCTTCGAGGACCTGGGCGACCCGGTTCCAACTCAAACCTTGAGCGCGGAGCTCATGGATCCGAGGGCCGACTGCCTGGTCGTGCCTGGCCTGGCGTTCACGCTTGGCTCGTGTGGCCGCGTTGAGGGCCGCGGCTGAGAAGGCCGGGGGTTTGGACCGGTTGGTCATGGCGAATCCTCCGGGGAGGTGGCATGAATCGGATATGTAACGGAAATGTAACACTCGCGAAACCGCAAGGCAATCCGTTTGTACGAGCCTTGCGATGACGCGACTGCTACTCCGGCTGGCCTTCCCCCTGTGAAAGGTAACTGACGCTTTACAGTGCATTTCTATAAGAAGCGGGCGGGTACCTTTTTTCTGATGGTGAGTGATCCCACCGAGCTGCTAGCTAAGGCAACTGCCACTCCCGCTAGACGAACACGTTGGCGTTTAGGTGTGGCCTGGCGCTTTTTGAAGGAGTCAATGACACGCCAAGGTATGTCACTGACAAACCCTATGACAAGCAAGGAGCCTATCCATTTTCCATTCTCAAAAAATTGTCGTCTGGTCACGATGAACTCCTTTTTCTCTGATGCTTTCCCTACGTCGTCCGGATTCCGCTTTCGTGGAGCTCAACCAGGAACTACTCCTGAGATAGCGGGTCTCTAGTGGAATTTCAGGCGTTGCCCAGCAACTGCAGGTTGTCGAGATGGCCTGTGCCGCCCCTCGCCCGCGGCACCAATATGTTGTTAGTATATAACACAATAATGGTATAGCTATGAGGAGGAGTTGATGCCATTGACTGAGGGGGCTCGTTTGCAGGGTATACGGTCCAATATGGAGAAACGGGCACACAACGATGATCGCGTGTTGCCATCGATTGTGCTGCTTCTCAAGGCCGGGGAGTCGATGGCGGGTGTTGTGCGTCGTCTCGGGGCTTTGGGTATCGAGTCACCAACGGCTGGTAATTGGTCGACCATGCAGGTGATGCGGATCATCAAGCGTTGGTGTGAGCGTAACCAGGTGCAGCTGCGTTGTGATTGTGGCTGCGGCCGCAATTCGTACAAGCGCTTCGTGGCTGCCTACGAGGGGGTGAAGCGGTGACAACCGAGTTGTACGCAATGGTCGTCATAGGATTGGCGTATGTATGCGGCTCTTCGTGAGGATGTAAGGGTACTCCACGTGGACATGACGGGAGTCAAGGACCGCCTATCAGCGTTGGAGGCAACCGTGGGTTTGATCGTCCAGGGCTTGCATATCGAAGTCAAAAGCAAGGGGTAGACGGGGGAGGTGGGGCTGTGATTGCAGACCAGATGGCGGCAATGTCTCACCGATGGCTTTCCGGGTACAATGGCGCAGAATGCAGAAACGCCCTGGTCAATGATGACCAGGGCGCAACGTAACCTTTCTGGCTTTGGCTGGCCGAGATAGAAAGGGTGATCTATGGTAGACATATCGGACCCCACCCGCAACACCGCAGCTCCCGAAAATCCGCCCCCCGGTCAGACTTTCTACGAACTCCTGCAGCATCGCCCAAGCGCCTGGCCTCATATACATGAAGGCGCGCGCTTGCAGGTTGCCATCCACGCATGGATTCTGCTCTCAGCTCACGATTTCGCCGCGCCCGACGATTCGCACGTGATGGGCGTCTTGGCCTTGGCTTGGCAGGACTCGGCATGCCGCTCGTGGATGCAGAGCCAGCAGGAACTCTGGGCGAGGGATCGCCGTGCCGACTTTGCCAACCGCCTTGAGGCACTGGCGGCGGCCGTCGAGGGCCTGCCCCGTCTTGTCAGTGTTACCGGCTTGGACACAACCCCTCCGGCCTGGCTCTGGTATCCCCTGATACCTCGTGGCGCTCTGACACTGGTAATCGGCCAACCGGCGACCGGCAAGACAACCCTGATGGCATGGTTGGCTGCTCGTCTTTCGCGTGGTGACGCCTTGCCAAACTACTCCGGGCATCCGCGGCCAGTGGTACGTCAGGAGCCGGAGTTTGTGGCGTGGTACGACTCGGAAAGTACAGGGGGTGCCTTCCGGAGACGACTGGAAGCGGCAGGGGCCGACCTCGACCTAGTGCGATACGCCTCCCCGGACACGGACACCACACTTGACGCTGTGGACGCCATAAAAGCGGACTTGAACGCCATGCCTACACTCCCGGCGCTGGTGGTGTTCGACACCCTGGGGGGGTTCCTGACCGGCAAGACTTCGTTGGAAAGCATGTCCGACATGCGGCGACTCCTGCGCCCGTTGGCAGCTCTCGCTGACGAGACCGGCACCGCCGTCGTGTTGCTTCACCATGAAGGCAAGGCGCGTCGGGCCGACCTCATGCACGCCGGCGTCGGCTCGATCGGCATCATGGGCGCTGCGAGGTCTGCCCTGTTCTGTGGCAAGCATCCCGACTCCGAAGGCATCTACGTCATGGTACATGCGAAGGCGAGCGAGGAGGCGACGGCGCAACCCGTTGCTTACCGGCTTGAACGACATGAACTCGGAAACGGGGCATCGACCGTCAAAATGGAGCTGGACGGTGTGTCCAATGTGGACCCCTTGAACGTGGTGAACCGACCCCTTCCGGAGAGCGACGGAGACCGAGGCGCGATCACCGAAGCGATCCAATTCTTGGAGAACTTCCTGAGCGAAGGACCGGCTCTAAAAAGCGAGATTTTGAGTGCCGGTCGCAAGGAGGGAATAGCCCCCAAAACCCTACGTAACGCACGTGAGGCATTAAGGGTCGAAAGCAAGCCTTTTGAGCAGCCTGGCGTAAGGCGTGACAGGTGGCCGCATGCATGGCATTTGCCGGGTTCTACGGGTTGCCCTACCCCTGAAAAGGGCAACCCGGGGCAACCCGTTGACACCCGCATAAACACTGACGATGCACGGGTTGCCCCGGGTTGCCCAAATGATGGCATAGGGGGGGTTGGGCAACCCGTTATCTTAGTCCCATACACTCAACCTGTGTCAGAGGACCAGGCGGCCGAAATGCCAACATCTGAGACTTGTACCCACGAGCAAAAACGCCTGGTCGAGGACAGTGATTGGGGGTGTTTGGAGTGTGTCGAGTGTGGTGCCAAAAAGATGAGTGCCAACACGTCTTGGCGTCCGGCAAATGACCCCTGTCTTCACGTCGACAAGGAGCCCCTCAAGGGCTTCGACGATGCTTTCCAGTGCCTCGATTGTGGAGCGATCAACTTTGGCAGCTTGGCCTCGTGGCATACCCCCAACCCGGAGCCCAAGGCGAGTGCGATGGAGAGACTGCTCCAGGCTGTTCAGAGGCCTGACGCGTCTCTCGGTTAGGCAGCCGGGATGGGGCTATTTTTGGGCTGGCCGGTGCGTAGGCAACAGCCTCTACCGGGCGACGACTTGGCGGCAGTAACGGAGAGTGAGTGCGAACCGGGGAGTACGGAATGAGCAACGAATTGATAGCGATTCTTGGTGTCGGTGTGACGGTCCTTGCTGTCGGCGTGGCGATCTTGGGGCTTGGTTGGACTATGTACAGCACCTTGCGCGCGGACGTTTCGGATATCAAGGAACGCCTGTCGGCTCTGGAGGCCACTGTGGGCCTTATCGTGCAGGGCTTACACATTCAAGTGAGGGGTAGCTGACGCCGCTCGTAACGGGTGCGGCACTGGTAGGAATCATGCGGGGAACCGCGGTTTTCACCCTTCTACACAAGGGGATGCGGCAAGGCATCGAAATTGCGTCACTGCGCTAGCGCAGTGACGCAACGTAGCAAAAAAGGAGGGGGTCCGATGGGTGTTTCAGGTGATGCGTGGGTTCAAGCAGGAGCTACGGTGCTGATAGGTCTGCTGCAATCGGGACTGATCCTCTACGGTTTGAGACAAATGCGCGCGGCGTCGACATCCAGAGACAAGCAACTGGACAACCAGCACGTGGAGACAATGCGTGCCCTGGAGGTCTTGATAGAGCGAACCGGGGGAGCCACATCATGACACTGGTAACGAATGGGGATCTTTCTGAAACACGCCATACGGTGCTCAGCACGGCTTAAAGTAATTTCAGCTACAAACCTTGCGATGAAGCCTTGCAGCGAGTGGCCTTTCGCAGACGGTCGGTGATGGCCTAGCGGTGTTGTTGTTCGTGGGATTGATTGACGGTGGTTGCCTGACTGGTGCCGGACCGAAGGTAGGTAGGGACGAGCAGGGGCAAGAAACGCCGCAAGGAAAGGGCATGGCATGCTGCGATATTGGTTGGTTGGCGCAGATTTTGGGATAGGGGATGCAGTAGGGGATACAGTGTTTGAAACCTTTATTCAGTGTGGCTATTGGGAGATGACTTGGTATGAGGGAGACAATTCCGTGTATGACCGGCGGGTTCAGAACATGCGGCCTGATGATGGCATAGCTATAAAAGCCCTACTCGGTCAAGGCCAGTCATACATAAGAATCAGAGCAATAGGCATCGTTACGAGAGTAGAAGGTCGCCGCGTGTATGTCGACTGGAAGAATACCTACCCACACCGGGAAGTAGAAAGTAAGGGGTGCTATGGCACTATCCACGGCCCTTTCTATGATGCTGACAATAGAGAGTGGCTTGATGAAGTGTTTCAGCTGGTGTAGCGATGGACTGTAGCATGCCCCCCAACTGGAAAAACCGCACCATGTGGACCGGTGACAACCTGGACATCATGCGCGGCATGAACTCCGACTCGGTTGACCTGATCTACCTCGATCCGCCGTTCAACTCCAACCGCACGTACTCGGCCCCGATAGGCAGCGAAGCGGCGGGCGCGGCGTTCAAGGATGCGTGGACGCTAGACGACGTGGACCTCGCGTGGCATGGCGAGATTGCCGAACGCGAGCCGCCCCTCTATGCCGTCATTGATGCTGCGGGCCAGGCTCACGGCACCGGCATGAAGTCGTACCTAATCATGATGGGCGTGCGACTACTCGAAATGCGACGGCTGCTCAAGGATACGGGGAGCATTTACCTGCACTGCGATCCGACGGCAAGCCATTACCTCAAGATGCTAATGGATGCGGTCCTGGGGCACGACAATTTCCAAAATGAAGTCGTTTGGAAACGCACATCAAGCCACAATTCAGCAAAGCGTTGGGGGCCTATTCACGACACTATTTTGTTCTATTCAGCAGGTCCACGATTCACATGGAATCGCGTTGTACAGCCGTTAGAGGAAAGATACGTCGAGCAGTTCTATCGTTACGAAGACGATCGTGGGCGCTATTCCGTTGGTGACCTGACAGGATCGGGAGAACGATTCGGAGAAAGCGGCTTATCTTGGAAAGGAATTGATCCAACCTTACAGGGTCGACATTGGGCCTTGCCGTCCAACCGGTCGTTCCCTGATTGGTTCCGCCCCCCTGTCGGATACTCGGAAATGAGCCTTCAAGAACGATTAGATACGCTGGATTCGCGTGGTCTGATCCACTGGCCGAACAAGAGTAACGGGATGCCGCGCTTCAAACGGTATCTTACCGAGCGTAGCGGCGCGCCAATCCAGGACATGATCCTGGATATTGACCCGCTTTCAGCCAAATCGCCGGAATACGTTAACTATCCTACACAGAAGCCGTTGGGCTTATTGGATCGCATTATCCGGTCGAGCTCCAATGAGGGCGATATGATCCTCGACCCGTTTTGTGGCTGTGCCACCGCTTGCGTGGCAGCGGAGAAGGCGCTTCGCCAGTGGGTTGGAATTGACTTGTCACCGCGAGCTGGAACATTGGTTGATACGCGCTTGCGACGCGAAATGGACCTGTTTTTTGATATTACTTGTCGAGCCGATATTCCTCATCGTGCCGACGTTGTCTCTCTACCCAATTATCGCACGCACAAACACACGCTATACGGCAAACAGGAAGGGAACTGCACCGGATGCCGTACACACTTCCCGTTCCGTAACCTCACGATTGACCATGTGGTACCGCAGGCGAAGGGTGGCACGGATCATCCGGACAATTTGCAGCTGCTGTGCGGGGCATGCAATTCGACGAAGGGGATGGGGACGCAGGAGGAATTGATCGCAAAGTTAATAGCGGATGGAATCAGGGCGGCGTGAGGATTTCCGATTTACTACCCTGCCCGACGGTGACACGACTTATAACGTTTAGATTGACAGAATCACGATAGCGGTTATAAACACAGTTGCCTCTTGGCGCCCTTTAAATACGAAAGGAGACGCCGATGGATCAACTGATAGAATTGATTTCTATTGTCTTGCGCGTACTTAAATTCTTCTTTTAGGACGCGCAAAAAAATACAGACTGTAGTCTGTAGGGACTACAGTCCGTATGCTCTAGAACTCACAGCGGCCGTTTGACTTGGTCGGAGCCAAGCGGCCTAGACAATGACAATATGCCCTGCGCGGGGTAGGGCCGCTGTAAACGGTGCCAAGAGGCAGTCTACAAGTCCTACTGG
The DNA here is from genome assembly GCA_965207545.1 of Gammaproteobacteria bacterium. GTDB lineage: Bacteria > Pseudomonadota > Gammaproteobacteria > Tethybacterales > CBDBMS01 > CBDBMS01. The sequence continues at coordinate 8,883 of CBDBMS010000001.1, read as the reverse complement.
TGGTATAAAACCACTGTCTACTAACTGTGCCCAACGGTCTCATGTTGTGTCAACAATAATACAGCCACAAATATAGCCCTTTTACCGACTCTTCGATTTGGTCGCCCTGGAGTCTTTGTTAGGCTCCAGGGCTTTTGTGCGTCTTGTGGCAAAATCGTGCCGACCCCGCGAGGGCTGCCTGATGTGATGGCGCGGTTATCGCATTAGCGGTACTTGCGATGTGACCTGACAGGATGAGCCGCCGAAGGTTCGACATAGACGAAGGCGGCGGGTGATTGGTTTCGCCCGCCGCGCAAGCGAGTGGGAGGTTGGCACAGATGGCATTTCCTGTGGGCGTTCAGGTCCAGGGCTTGCAGAAGCGCCAGTTCAACCAGGTTATGCATGATGAACGCTGCAGGCCGGAGCTCGAGAAGTTCCTCAAGCACCTGGCGAAGTATCACCAGAAGCCATCCCTGACAAAGGCGGCCGACTGGATGCGCAAGTCGGGGATCCCGGCACCGCGCGGCGGGGACTGGTCGACGTCCGCGGTCTTCCGGATCAGCAAGAGGCTGGGCTTGGTGATTACCTGCGGCCGGGCATTCGGCGAGTTCAAGAGCTGCAAACGCTGCGGACGCCAGCTGGGGCGATGGTTCGGCGAGGACAACTGCAACACGTGCGAGGAGCGGAAACATCGCGTCCGGATACACAGGAGCGTTTGGGCTGCTGACCTGGCCGATGCGAGGGAAAAGCTTGAGTACTACCGGGCCAAGGTCGAGGCGCTGGAGGCGGGCCGTCGTTTCTACTCGCGCCAACACCCTGAGCCAACCCATCGTTTCGGTCGGCCGATTCGCAAGGCAAGGGAGAAAAACGAAATGCAGCGCGGGTAGAAACGACGGTATTGCTGCAAATCGGGATTACCTGTTACGTAACGATTGAGGGTCCTGTTGGCGGCCAAGGTTATCCGATGGTAACGGAACAATTTTGGTCGTTTCTGTTCGGGTTACCCCTCCCTGAAAGTCGGCGTCAGGAAAAATCGTGTGAGGCCCCGCAACCAGGCCAGGACGCGATTCAGACGTCCTGGGAGTGCGGTCGATGTCGCCGGCGTTCTCGCGGCAATCCGCTGGACCTGGATCGGTTGCCAGTTCGGACGACCTTGGGGCGAGGGTACCCCCTCGCCTTCGAGGACCTGGGCGACCCGGTTCCAACTCAAACCTTGAGCGCGGAGCTCATGGATCCGAGGGCCGACTGCCTGGTCGTGCCTGGCCTGGCGTTCACGCTTGGCTCGTGTGGCCGCGTTGAGGGCCGCGGCTGAGAAGGCCGGGGGTTTGGACCGGTTGGTCATGGCGAATCCTCCGGGGAGGTGGCATGAATCGGATATGTAACGGAAATGTAACACTCGCGAAACCGCAAGGCAATCCGTTTGTACGAGCCTTGCGATGACGCGACTGCTACTCCGGCTGGCCTTCCCCCTGTGAAAGGTAACTGACGCTTTACAGTGCATTTCTATAAGAAGCGGGCGGGTACCTTTTTTCTGATGGTGAGTGATCCCACCGAGCTGCTAGCTAAGGCAACTGCCACTCCCGCTAGACGAACACGTTGGCGTTTAGGTGTGGCCTGGCGCTTTTTGAAGGAGTCAATGACACGCCAAGGTATGTCACTGACAAACCCTATGACAAGCAAGGAGCCTATCCATTTTCCATTCTCAAAAAATTGTCGTCTGGTCACGATGAACTCCTTTTTCTCTGATGCTTTCCCTACGTCGTCCGGATTCCGCTTTCGTGGAGCTCAACCAGGAACTACTCCTGAGATAGCGGGTCTCTAGTGGAATTTCAGGCGTTGCCCAGCAACTGCAGGTTGTCGAGATGGCCTGTGCCGCCCCTCGCCCGCGGCACCAATATGTTGTTAGTATATAACACAATAATGGTATAGCTATGAGGAGGAGTTGATGCCATTGACTGAGGGGGCTCGTTTGCAGGGTATACGGTCCAATATGGAGAAACGGGCACACAACGATGATCGCGTGTTGCCATCGATTGTGCTGCTTCTCAAGGCCGGGGAGTCGATGGCGGGTGTTGTGCGTCGTCTCGGGGCTTTGGGTATCGAGTCACCAACGGCTGGTAATTGGTCGACCATGCAGGTGATGCGGATCATCAAGCGTTGGTGTGAGCGTAACCAGGTGCAGCTGCGTTGTGATTGTGGCTGCGGCCGCAATTCGTACAAGCGCTTCGTGGCTGCCTACGAGGGGGTGAAGCGGTGACAACCGAGTTGTACGCAATGGTCGTCATAGGATTGGCGTATGTATGCGGCTCTTCGTGAGGATGTAAGGGTACTCCACGTGGACATGACGGGAGTCAAGGACCGCCTATCAGCGTTGGAGGCAACCGTGGGTTTGATCGTCCAGGGCTTGCATATCGAAGTCAAAAGCAAGGGGTAGACGGGGGAGGTGGGGCTGTGATTGCAGACCAGATGGCGGCAATGTCTCACCGATGGCTTTCCGGGTACAATGGCGCAGAATGCAGAAACGCCCTGGTCAATGATGACCAGGGCGCAACGTAACCTTTCTGGCTTTGGCTGGCCGAGATAGAAAGGGTGATCTATGGTAGACATATCGGACCCCACCCGCAACACCGCAGCTCCCGAAAATCCGCCCCCCGGTCAGACTTTCTACGAACTCCTGCAGCATCGCCCAAGCGCCTGGCCTCATATACATGAAGGCGCGCGCTTGCAGGTTGCCATCCACGCATGGATTCTGCTCTCAGCTCACGATTTCGCCGCGCCCGACGATTCGCACGTGATGGGCGTCTTGGCCTTGGCTTGGCAGGACTCGGCATGCCGCTCGTGGATGCAGAGCCAGCAGGAACTCTGGGCGAGGGATCGCCGTGCCGACTTTGCCAACCGCCTTGAGGCACTGGCGGCGGCCGTCGAGGGCCTGCCCCGTCTTGTCAGTGTTACCGGCTTGGACACAACCCCTCCGGCCTGGCTCTGGTATCCCCTGATACCTCGTGGCGCTCTGACACTGGTAATCGGCCAACCGGCGACCGGCAAGACAACCCTGATGGCATGGTTGGCTGCTCGTCTTTCGCGTGGTGACGCCTTGCCAAACTACTCCGGGCATCCGCGGCCAGTGGTACGTCAGGAGCCGGAGTTTGTGGCGTGGTACGACTCGGAAAGTACAGGGGGTGCCTTCCGGAGACGACTGGAAGCGGCAGGGGCCGACCTCGACCTAGTGCGATACGCCTCCCCGGACACGGACACCACACTTGACGCTGTGGACGCCATAAAAGCGGACTTGAACGCCATGCCTACACTCCCGGCGCTGGTGGTGTTCGACACCCTGGGGGGGTTCCTGACCGGCAAGACTTCGTTGGAAAGCATGTCCGACATGCGGCGACTCCTGCGCCCGTTGGCAGCTCTCGCTGACGAGACCGGCACCGCCGTCGTGTTGCTTCACCATGAAGGCAAGGCGCGTCGGGCCGACCTCATGCACGCCGGCGTCGGCTCGATCGGCATCATGGGCGCTGCGAGGTCTGCCCTGTTCTGTGGCAAGCATCCCGACTCCGAAGGCATCTACGTCATGGTACATGCGAAGGCGAGCGAGGAGGCGACGGCGCAACCCGTTGCTTACCGGCTTGAACGACATGAACTCGGAAACGGGGCATCGACCGTCAAAATGGAGCTGGACGGTGTGTCCAATGTGGACCCCTTGAACGTGGTGAACCGACCCCTTCCGGAGAGCGACGGAGACCGAGGCGCGATCACCGAAGCGATCCAATTCTTGGAGAACTTCCTGAGCGAAGGACCGGCTCTAAAAAGCGAGATTTTGAGTGCCGGTCGCAAGGAGGGAATAGCCCCCAAAACCCTACGTAACGCACGTGAGGCATTAAGGGTCGAAAGCAAGCCTTTTGAGCAGCCTGGCGTAAGGCGTGACAGGTGGCCGCATGCATGGCATTTGCCGGGTTCTACGGGTTGCCCTACCCCTGAAAAGGGCAACCCGGGGCAACCCGTTGACACCCGCATAAACACTGACGATGCACGGGTTGCCCCGGGTTGCCCAAATGATGGCATAGGGGGGGTTGGGCAACCCGTTATCTTAGTCCCATACACTCAACCTGTGTCAGAGGACCAGGCGGCCGAAATGCCAACATCTGAGACTTGTACCCACGAGCAAAAACGCCTGGTCGAGGACAGTGATTGGGGGTGTTTGGAGTGTGTCGAGTGTGGTGCCAAAAAGATGAGTGCCAACACGTCTTGGCGTCCGGCAAATGACCCCTGTCTTCACGTCGACAAGGAGCCCCTCAAGGGCTTCGACGATGCTTTCCAGTGCCTCGATTGTGGAGCGATCAACTTTGGCAGCTTGGCCTCGTGGCATACCCCCAACCCGGAGCCCAAGGCGAGTGCGATGGAGAGACTGCTCCAGGCTGTTCAGAGGCCTGACGCGTCTCTCGGTTAGGCAGCCGGGATGGGGCTATTTTTGGGCTGGCCGGTGCGTAGGCAACAGCCTCTACCGGGCGACGACTTGGCGGCAGTAACGGAGAGTGAGTGCGAACCGGGGAGTACGGAATGAGCAACGAATTGATAGCGATTCTTGGTGTCGGTGTGACGGTCCTTGCTGTCGGCGTGGCGATCTTGGGGCTTGGTTGGACTATGTACAGCACCTTGCGCGCGGACGTTTCGGATATCAAGGAACGCCTGTCGGCTCTGGAGGCCACTGTGGGCCTTATCGTGCAGGGCTTACACATTCAAGTGAGGGGTAGCTGACGCCGCTCGTAACGGGTGCGGCACTGGTAGGAATCATGCGGGGAACCGCGGTTTTCACCCTTCTACACAAGGGGATGCGGCAAGGCATCGAAATTGCGTCACTGCGCTAGCGCAGTGACGCAACGTAGCAAAAAAGGAGGGGGTCCGATGGGTGTTTCAGGTGATGCGTGGGTTCAAGCAGGAGCTACGGTGCTGATAGGTCTGCTGCAATCGGGACTGATCCTCTACGGTTTGAGACAAATGCGCGCGGCGTCGACATCCAGAGACAAGCAACTGGACAACCAGCACGTGGAGACAATGCGTGCCCTGGAGGTCTTGATAGAGCGAACCGGGGGAGCCACATCATGACACTGGTAACGAATGGGGATCTTTCTGAAACACGCCATACGGTGCTCAGCACGGCTTAAAGTAATTTCAGCTACAAACCTTGCGATGAAGCCTTGCAGCGAGTGGCCTTTCGCAGACGGTCGGTGATGGCCTAGCGGTGTTGTTGTTCGTGGGATTGATTGACGGTGGTTGCCTGACTGGTGCCGGACCGAAGGTAGGTAGGGACGAGCAGGGGCAAGAAACGCCGCAAGGAAAGGGCATGGCATGCTGCGATATTGGTTGGTTGGCGCAGATTTTGGGATAGGGGATGCAGTAGGGGATACAGTGTTTGAAACCTTTATTCAGTGTGGCTATTGGGAGATGACTTGGTATGAGGGAGACAATTCCGTGTATGACCGGCGGGTTCAGAACATGCGGCCTGATGATGGCATAGCTATAAAAGCCCTACTCGGTCAAGGCCAGTCATACATAAGAATCAGAGCAATAGGCATCGTTACGAGAGTAGAAGGTCGCCGCGTGTATGTCGACTGGAAGAATACCTACCCACACCGGGAAGTAGAAAGTAAGGGGTGCTATGGCACTATCCACGGCCCTTTCTATGATGCTGACAATAGAGAGTGGCTTGATGAAGTGTTTCAGCTGGTGTAGCGATGGACTGTAGCATGCCCCCCAACTGGAAAAACCGCACCATGTGGACCGGTGACAACCTGGACATCATGCGCGGCATGAACTCCGACTCGGTTGACCTGATCTACCTCGATCCGCCGTTCAACTCCAACCGCACGTACTCGGCCCCGATAGGCAGCGAAGCGGCGGGCGCGGCGTTCAAGGATGCGTGGACGCTAGACGACGTGGACCTCGCGTGGCATGGCGAGATTGCCGAACGCGAGCCGCCCCTCTATGCCGTCATTGATGCTGCGGGCCAGGCTCACGGCACCGGCATGAAGTCGTACCTAATCATGATGGGCGTGCGACTACTCGAAATGCGACGGCTGCTCAAGGATACGGGGAGCATTTACCTGCACTGCGATCCGACGGCAAGCCATTACCTCAAGATGCTAATGGATGCGGTCCTGGGGCACGACAATTTCCAAAATGAAGTCGTTTGGAAACGCACATCAAGCCACAATTCAGCAAAGCGTTGGGGGCCTATTCACGACACTATTTTGTTCTATTCAGCAGGTCCACGATTCACATGGAATCGCGTTGTACAGCCGTTAGAGGAAAGATACGTCGAGCAGTTCTATCGTTACGAAGACGATCGTGGGCGCTATTCCGTTGGTGACCTGACAGGATCGGGAGAACGATTCGGAGAAAGCGGCTTATCTTGGAAAGGAATTGATCCAACCTTACAGGGTCGACATTGGGCCTTGCCGTCCAACCGGTCGTTCCCTGATTGGTTCCGCCCCCCTGTCGGATACTCGGAAATGAGCCTTCAAGAACGATTAGATACGCTGGATTCGCGTGGTCTGATCCACTGGCCGAACAAGAGTAACGGGATGCCGCGCTTCAAACGGTATCTTACCGAGCGTAGCGGCGCGCCAATCCAGGACATGATCCTGGATATTGACCCGCTTTCAGCCAAATCGCCGGAATACGTTAACTATCCTACACAGAAGCCGTTGGGCTTATTGGATCGCATTATCCGGTCGAGCTCCAATGAGGGCGATATGATCCTCGACCCGTTTTGTGGCTGTGCCACCGCTTGCGTGGCAGCGGAGAAGGCGCTTCGCCAGTGGGTTGGAATTGACTTGTCACCGCGAGCTGGAACATTGGTTGATACGCGCTTGCGACGCGAAATGGACCTGTTTTTTGATATTACTTGTCGAGCCGATATTCCTCATCGTGCCGACGTTGTCTCTCTACCCAATTATCGCACGCACAAACACACGCTATACGGCAAACAGGAAGGGAACTGCACCGGATGCCGTACACACTTCCCGTTCCGTAACCTCACGATTGACCATGTGGTACCGCAGGCGAAGGGTGGCACGGATCATCCGGACAATTTGCAGCTGCTGTGCGGGGCATGCAATTCGACGAAGGGGATGGGGACGCAGGAGGAATTGATCGCAAAGTTAATAGCGGATGGAATCAGGGCGGCGTGAGGATTTCCGATTTACTACCCTGCCCGACGGTGACACGACTTATAACGTTTAGATTGACAGAATCACGATAGCGGTTATAAACACAGTTGCCTCTTGGCGCCCTTTAAATACGAAAGGAGACGCCGATGGATCAACTGATAGAATTGATTTCTATTGTCTTGCGCGTACTTAAATTCTTCTTTTAGGACGCGCAAAAAAATACAGACTGTAGTCTGTAGGGACTACAGTCCGTATGCTCTAGAACTCACAGCGGCCGTTTGACTTGGTCGGAGCCAAGCGGCCTAGACAATGACAATATGCCCTGCGCGGGGTAGGGCCGCTGTAAACGGTGCCAAGAGGCAGTCTACAAGTCCTACTGGTGGTATAAAACCACTGTCTACTAACTGTGCCCAACGGTCTCATGTTGTGTCAACAATAATACAGCCACAAATATAGCCCTTTTACCGACTCTTCGATTTGGTCGCCCTGGAGTCTTTGTTAGGCTCCAGGGCTTTTGTGCGTCTTGTGGCAAAATCGTGCCGACCCCGCGAGGGCTGCCTGATGTGATGGCGCGGTTATCGCATTAGCGGTACTTGCGATGTGACCTGACAGGATGAGCCGCCGAAGGTTCGACATAGACGAAGGCGGCGGGTGATTGGTTTCGCCCGCCGCGCAAGCGAGTGGGAGGTTGGCACAGATGGCATTTCCTGTGGGCGTTCAGGTCCAGGGCTTGCAGAAGCGCCAGTTCAACCAGGTTATGCATGATGAACGCTGCAGGCCGGAGCTCGAGAAGTTCCTCAAGCACCTGGCGAAGTATCACCAGAAGCCATCCCTGACAAAGGCGGCCGACTGGATGCGCAAGTCGGGGATCCCGGCACCGCGCGGCGGGGACTGGTCGACGTCCGCGGTCTTCCGGATCAGCAAGAGGCTGGGCTTGGTGATTACCTGCGGCCGGGCATTCGGCGAGTTCAAGAGCTGCAAACGCTGCGGACGCCAGCTGGGGCGATGGTTCGGCGAGGACAACTGCAACACGTGCGAGGAGCGGAAACATCGCGTCCGGATACACAGGAGCGTTTGGGCTGCTGACCTGGCCGATGCGAGGGAAAAGCTTGAGTACTACCGGGCCAAGGTCGAGGCGCTGGAGGCGGGCCGTCGTTTCTACTCGCGCCAACACCCTGAGCCAACCCATCGTTTCGGTCGGCCGATTCGCAAGGCAAGGGAGAAAAACGAAATGCAGCGCGGGTAGAAACGACGGTATTGCTGCAAATCGGGATTACCTGTTACGTAACGATTGAGGGTCCTGTTGGCGGCCAAGGTTATCCGATGGTAACGGAACAATTTTGGTCGTTTCTGTTCGGGTTACCCTCCCTGAAAGTCGGCGTCAGGAAAAATCGTGTGAGGCCCCGCAACCAGGCCAGGACGCGATTCAGACGTCCTGGGAGTGCGGTCGATGTCGCCGGCGTTCTCGCGGCAATCCGCTGGACCTGGATCGGTTGCCAGTTCGGACGACCTTGGGGCGAGGGTACCCCCTCGCCTTCGAGGACCTGGGCGACCCGGTTCCAACTCAAACCTTGAGCGCGGAGCTCATGGATCCGAGGGCCGACTGCCTGGTCGTGCCTGGCCTGGCGTTCACGCTTGGCTCGTGTGGCCGCGTTGAGGGCCGCGGCTGAGAAGGCCGGGGGTTTGGACCGGTTGGTCATGGCGAATCCTCCGGGGAGGTGGCATGAATCGG